>CAWHUL010000001.1:0-35209 GCA_963832365.1 uncultured Acidobacteriota bacterium
CTTTTCGAGCAAATAGTCAGCCAATTGCGCAGAAGTTATGCCGGGCACCGTTATCTTCGGAAAAATGTAGAAGGCGCCGCAAGGATTGTTCTCCGAGTTTCAGGCCTGGTACCAGCTTCATTTGTTCCAAGACAAGCATGCGCCGACGGCCGAACTCTTCCATCATCTCGCCTGTAGGAGCCTGACTCCCTGAGAGCGCGGCAATCGCTCCCATTTGTGCGAAGGAGCAGGAATCGAAAGCATTACGTTCTGCTGCGCTCTGACGGCTGCGCCAACTACTGATCTAGGGGCTGCGATGTACCCGACCCGCCATCCTGTCATGGCATAGGTTTTCGACAAGGAACCACAGATAATGGTCCTCTCCCGCATTCCAGGAAAGCTCGCCGGAGAATAGTGGACGCGGTGCCTCAAAACGATGTGGTCATAGGCTTCATCGGAGATGAGGATCAGATTGTGTCTCGTCGCAAACTGTGCGATCTTCCCCAGTTGCTCCCGGGTGAGAACGCTGCTAAGTGGGATTGTGCGGCGAATTGACGATCATCGCTCTGGTCCTTGGAGTGATCGATTTCTCGGCCGCTTCGAGATTGAACATGAAATTTTCTGCAGGGACCAGATTAATAGCGACCGGAACTCCGCCCGTCAGATGCACTGCACCACGCCGAAGCTCTCAAACGCGGGGTCCGGATCAGGACCTCATCGCCTGGGTCGAGGATGCTCATAAAACTCAGATACAGAGCTTCCTGGCCTCCGGCGGTGGCTATGATTTCTTGTTCGGGATCATAACGGACACCCTTCTGCTTTGCGACTGCGTCAGCCAGCGCCTCGCGCAAAGCCGGCATTCCGACATTCGGCGCATAGTGAACGATGCCTTGGTCCAGCGCATTCTTTGCAGCTTCCTTGATATGCACTGGGGTATCGAAATTCAGGGCGCCCAATGTGAAAATGGATCACCCTCACTCCCTTAGCCTCCATCGCATTCGCCTTATCGAGTGCTTTCCGAATACCCGCGAAAGGAACTTCCTCAATTCTTCTGCTGGTCATAGCTGCATTGGTCATCATCAGTCCTTTCCGCGGTTGTCACAGCAATAGGCATTTCCGTCCTGGTGCTATTGGCGAACACGTGGTCAGATTTTTCCTTTTCAGCGTATCAGGAACTCGGTCAGTTCGCAGCCCAACATAACAGGAAGAGCCCAATGCGCATTTTCCGCCTACAACGTTCTCGATTGGACCGCTAGGCTCGGCGTTTACGGGCAGGTTCCATGCTTGACATTCGTTCGGATCGCGAGACAATGCTCGGCATCGGTTCTGTTGGGGTGGCGGATTCCGACCATCGTGGCTCTCTGCAACACCATCTTTGAAAAGCTGGACGAAACCAGCATCGCAACCGTTTGGGGGTGAAGGCCATGTCTCTCGTCTGCATAGCGTATTCGTGTTCCTCTTTGCTCTTGTCACAGGTTGGGCACTTTCCCCGACTGCTCCCGCAGGCCGCAACAATCGAGCCGAGACAAACGCGGAAAGGCTACATCTACGAAGACCGCGGCCTGATGGCTTAGGTCGGCGCCCGAGTCATCAACGTCGCAGAACGAGTCAGCATCCGCCTCTGCGAGGCGAGCGCTGCTGAGCTGCCGGCATCTCGGCAGCCATTCGGTCGCGTGGGGAATCCGGCCCTCCCCCAAGCTGACGGTAACTGTTGCTAGTTCGGTTAGCCGTTGCTGCAAGTAGTCGCCTTGCCCAACACAGAAATCTTCAGAGAAACTCAATAGTCGCGGAGAGAGGATTTGAACGTCCGACCTCTGGTCCCGAACAAGATTTCGCAAGTTATTGAAATTTAAGGAAGTTTTGTTAATTCTTGTTGCTTCGTTTTGAATCTCTTTGTTGAAGTCTGCTGAACTACCAAATCATCTACACATGCGAACTCCAGCCTCTCCTGAGTGCTAACCAATACCTGTTTGTCAGCTAAAGCATTTTGGATTCCCGCACTCCGAGCTCTAAGCTTCTGATTAAGTTTGCAACAATCATCGATCTATAGACACGGGTTTATAGATAATTTTTCTTGACATTGATTAATAAAATAAATTAATGATAAGCCGCAACTCACATTCATTAATATTTGCGCCTTTGTGAAAGGGGTATTTTGGCAAGCAAAATAATTTCCCTTCGCCAAGCGGTGTCAGGGATTCATTCAGCCGGGCTGCCATATAGGCTTTGGAGGCTTTTCTCTATGCCGCAACGCCATGGCGGTATCCCACGAGATCATTCGACAGAATATCGGCAATCTAAAGATATCCAGCGTCAACCCTTCTTATTCCGTGGACATTCTGATCGGCGCCGGCCTGGTTCGAGAGGTGGAATCGGGCTGCCTCAACATGGAAAGACTGGGCCTGCCCAAGAATTTTTGTCGTGCCGTCGAGCAAGGTCTCCTGAAGTCGGAAGACTACGAGCATGGCGCCATGACGTTGCGCTACTTGGCGGGCGCTTTGGGTCTGCCGTTCATTCCCACCAAGTCGATGCTGGGTTCCGACATTCTCACTCATCAAGTTGGTGCGGGGAAGAAGTGCGTGGTCGGAACCAGTCCCTTCGATGGGGAGAAGGTCGTCATGCTGCCGCCCTGCCGCCCCGATGTGGCTGTCATTCATGTTCCCCGCGTGGATGAGCAGGGCAACTGCCAGATCGATGGCACGGCATTTTGTGATGAATACATAGCCAAAGCCGCCGGCAAGATAATCCTGGTCGCCGAACAGCTGATCAGTAATGCAGCGATACGGAACGAGCCCCAGAAGACAATCATTCCCGGTTTCAGGGTCGACGCTGTCGTGCACTGTCCGTGGGGGGCATATCCGACGGCGGTTCCCGGTTGCTATGACTACGATTACCAGGGTCTGAAGGACTATCAGGCAGCGACCAGCACTCCGGCTACTTTTAAGGCCTACCTGGAGCGCTTCGTTTACGGTGTCACGGAGTTTGAAGAGTTCCTGGAGATTGCCGGAACGCCGAAGACCTATCGCCGTCTGGCAATCGATCCGGCCCTCGGATACTCCGGCTACATTGCCGAACTGATCGGCGGAGGTAAAAAGGCCAGTGCGAAGGCTCCGGGCGAGTACAACTTGAAGGAGCTGATGATCATTGCGGCGGCACGCGAGCTGAAGAACGGCGAGGTCATTGTCGCCGGAACCGGCTTGCCCATGGCCGCCACCACGGTCGCCAAGCTTTCGCACGCGCCGGATTGCAACTACATAGTCGAAACCGGTATTGGAGACGTAAAGCCGGTGCACTCGGCGCTCTCGGTCGCCGATCCCCGCCTGACGGGTGCGGCCAAGCCGGCATTTGTAACCGACACGCTGGAAGGACTGGGGATGGTCGTCCATCGTGGAATTGCGGATGTAGGCTTCCTCGGCGGTGCGCAAATCGATATGTACGGGAATCTCAATGCCACACAACTGGGCCAGGCCGGGAAGATCAAGAAACGTTTCCCCGGCAGCGGCGGAGCTAATGTAATCGCCTCCTGCGCCAAGCGGGTGCTGATCATCATGCAACAGGAAAAGCGCCGCTTCGTGGAGCGAGTCGACTACATCACCAGTCCGGGCTTTTTGAGTGGTGGCGACTCGCGGCGCGAAGCCGGCCTGACTGGCGGCGGGCCGGACAAGGTCATCACCGACTTGGGCGTGCTGGGATTCGACGCCGACTCAAAGAGAATGAAGCTGCTTTCGCTGCATCCCAGAGTGACCGTACAGCAGATATGCGAGGCGACCGGCTTTGCGTTGATCGTTCCCGAGAGCGTGCCCGTTACGCCTCCGCCAACCGAACAAGAATTGCGGATTCTGCGTGCCAATGTTTCGCCGGTCTATTTTGCCGACTCGGGCGAGGCCCCGAAGAAGGCCGCAGCCGCCAAAGCCGGAGGCGAGTAATTCGGCCTTCGCCATAACAGATTTCACACCAGTGAAAAGAGAGGTGTGCATTACGTGGACAGCAAAGAGATCAAGCAACCGAATGTAGCTCCTTGCCGGGAAGCCTGTCCTGCCGGCGTAAACGTTCCACTTTATGTCAGATACATCAGGGAAGGGCGCTTTGACGATGCTCTGGCTGTTGTCCGGCAGAGGGTTCCGTTTCCGGCTGTCTGCGGATACGCCTGTGTCCACCCGTGCGAAGGCAAGTGCGCGCGGGCCCAGTTTGACGAGCCGGTGGCGATCCGCATACTGAAGCGCGCCGCTGCGGAATACGGCGTAGCCGCTACCCTGAAAAAGCAGCCGCCGGCCGATACCACCGGAAAGAAAGTAGCCGTCGTAGGGGCCGGGCCCGGCGGACTGACAGCGGCGTATTACTTGGCCGGCTTGGGGCACAAGGTGACCGTGCTCGAGGCCTTACCCGAAGCCGGAGGCATGCTGCGATATGCCATTCCCGGCTACCGCTTGCCGAATGCGGTGATTGATGGCGAGATCGATGTCGTTCGCGGCCTCGGCGTAGAGATCAGGACGAACACTAAAGTAAGTGCTCCGGAAAATCTTCTCTCTGAATACGACGCCGTATTACTAGCCACCGGTACGTGGCTCTCCGTCAAGATGAAGGTTGACGGAGATGCGAATGCGCTGGATGGTCTGAAATTTCTGCAACAAGTGAACAGCGGAAACCCGCCGCGACTGGGTGCAAAAGTGGTGGTTATCGGCGGCGGCGACACCGCAATCGACTCTGCCAGAACAGCCCGCCGTCTGGGTGCAAAGGAGATAACGATCCTCTATCGCCGCAGCCGTGCCGAGATGCCGGCCGCGCTGGAAGAGGTGACAGACGCTATTGAGGAAGGCGTAAGTATCGAATTCCTGACTGCGCCGGTCAACGTCAGCAAAGGCAAGATCACCTGCGTGCGTATGAAACTGGGACGCAAGGATGCCTCCGGCCGGCCGGCTCCTACTGCCATCGCGGGAAGCGAATTCAGTTTGCCCTGCGACACAGTCATCACCGCCGTAGGACAACTCAGCAGTGCCGCCAAGAGCTCACACTGGCTGCCGCGGAAAACGGAGCCGTCAAGGTCGATGCCAACTTTGCCACCAGCCGCACGGGAATTTTCGCCGCCGGCGATGTGGTGACCGGCCCCGCGTCCATCATCCAGGCGATTGCCCAGGGACGCCAGGCTGCCGCCGCGGTGGACAAGTATCTGGGCGGAAAGGGAGTCATCGCCGAAGAGCCGGTGGTGGATTCCCCGCGCGCCAGCAACCCACGCCAGCAGGGCAAACGCGCACCTATGTCGATACGGTTGAATTCGGATCGCGGCTGAACAGCTTCAGTCTGGTGAGAAGCCGCTGTCAGAATTCCCGCCGGCGCGAAGCCCGTCGCTGCCTGGGATGCGATCAAGTCACGCACTCGGTCGAGGTCGATTTGGCTGCCTGCAAGGCCTGCGGCTGCTGCAGGATGCGTGCGGCCTGGGAATCTTCCAGCAGTCCAAGACTTCAACAACCGGGGCTACCAACCGATGGAGGCCGTTGGCGGTGATCGCTGCGTCGGCTGTCTGCGGTGTTTCTATGCCTGTCCCGACTTCGCCATCAGTGTGCAGAAAGTAGGTGCATGCCAATGAAACGTTACTTCGATACTGGGAACCGTGCCATTACTGAAGGCGCCATTCTGGCTGGTTGCAAGGTGTTCGCCGGCTATCCTATCACGCCGGCCACTCAAATCGCGGAGAACATGTCGCGCGTACTGCCCCAGGTCGGTGGCTACTACATACAGGCTGAGGACGAGATGGCAGGCATGCACCTTGCCATCAGAGCTCCCTCAGCAGACTGAAAGCCATGACCGCAACTTCTGGACCGGGCTACGTGCTCTACGGCGATCCGTATGGCTGGGCGATGGGTTCGGAGATTCCCATGGTGGTGGTCAATGCGCAGCGAGTCGGTCCGGTTTCGGGCATCACCGGTGCACCGGGCCAGGGAGAGTTTTACAACTCACGCTATCCCACTCACGGCGGAAACATGAGGCCATTGTGCTTGCACCCAACAGCGTGCAGGAGGTATTCGCACTAACCGTCGAGGCCTTCTACCTCTCGGAGCGCTTCCGCATGCCGGTTACAATCCTGGCCGATCAGATGGTGACCGATGGATGGGAGACGCTGGAGATCCCAACCAAAGAAGAAGAAATGGAGAAGATGGGGCTCCGCTTCAAGGACCGGGAAATTTACGGGCCGGTTTTTTATCCGCCCACTGATGCGCTCGATATACCGCCGGTCGTGCTGGGATACAACACCGGCGGCTGCTGCTCGGATTGGACTCCACCGAAGAAGGCTACGACACAGAGGTTATGGAGTCGCAGCACAAGCACGCTTACAGGCTGATTTACAAGGTTCGGAACAACAAGGACGTGATCCGGCGCTACGAAGCGCTGTTCATGGATGACGATCCGGAGGTGGTGTTCGTCGCCTATGGCGCGCCCTCGCGAGTCATGCTCAGCGCCGCCAAGCAGGCACGCAAACGCGGTCTGAAGGTCGGTTGCATTCGGCTGATTTCGCTGTGGCCGTTTTGCGACGAGCTCTTCAAGCTCAAGAGCAATTACCTGTCAATCGAATTGAACTACGACGGACAGCTCGTGCGCGAAGTACAGCGCTGCGGTTTCCAACCGGAAGCCGGGTCGGCTTCTTCGGCAAGTGCGGTGAGTTGCCAAGGGTTGACGAAGCTGATGGACTGTGCCAAGCAGATGATAGCTGGCAAGCCGCTGAAGACTAACCAGTGGGAATGGGAGGTATGGTAGCGATGGACTACTTGGCACAGAAATACCTGAGACCACGAAAGATTCCCAGTAACGCTTGCGCAGCGGTTGCGGATTGGGACAGGTGCAGAAGGCGATCGTCAAGGCCATTGACGAGCTGGGACTGGAAACCGGAGATATAGTGTGGGGGAGCGGTAGCGGCTGCGCCGGACGCCAGACGTTCGCGACCTGGAAGGGCGACAACTTCGCCGGCACCCACGGCCGCGTTTACGCCATCGCGTCCGGCTTGCGGATCGCGCTGAAGCCGGACAAGAAGCTCGTACTGACGGTCGGAGATGGCGACGCCTTCGGCATCGGCCTTCTCAACTTGCTGCACTGCGCCCGCCGCAATGCCAACATGATGGTAGTGGTGTGCGACAACCTCGGATACATGTCCACCGGCGGCCAGTACGGCTGGACCACTCCGCTCGGCGTGAAAACCGATAGCTCTCCTTATGGCGGTTACGAGTACAACTTCATGCAGGAGGGCATAGACGTCCTGAACCTTCTCAAGGACGCCGGCGCCCCACCTTCCTCGCCAGGCACACAAGCCAGCAGGGACCGGACATAGTGGAGAGCGCTAAGAAGGCCCTCCAGAACAAAGGGTTGTCGCTGATTCACGTCATTTTCCGTGCGTCACCAACTTCTCCGACCGCGCCCTGGGCACTCGGAACCCGAAGGCGATGCAAACCTGGATCAAGGAGCACACCTATGGTCTGCACGACCAGGTGCCCCAGGGAGAAATTTCATTCCGTACTGGCATATACCTGGACGCGAGCAATACCCGCCAGGAATTCGCCGACCGGCTGTTCGAGTTCACCAGGAACATTCAGAGGAGGTCACTGTAATGAGCTACAGGCTGGAAGTGCTGTCAGCGGCTTCGGCGGCCAGGGCGTTGTCAGGCTGGGACAGATCCTTGCTAACGCCTCGGTAAGCGAAGGCCTGTTACCACCATGCTCGTCAGCCACGGAACGGAAACTCGCGGCGGATACGTGCGCGCGCAGGTGGTCATCTCCAACGAACCGGTGGATAGCCCTGTGTGCGAGATCCGGACTTCATGGTGGCCCTCTCGAAGGCCGCTTACAACCAGTTCAAGCATCTGGTAAGCCAGGGTCTGATTATCTACGACCCCCACTATGTTGAAGTTGATAACGCGCTTGCTTGCCGCCAGATGCCAGTCCCTGCCCGCGACATTGCCCTGAAAGAGCTGGGCAGGGAGGTTTATGCCAACGTCATTGCCCTCGGTTCCCTGACTCATTTGATGGAGAAGACCTTGGGCAAGGAAAACATCCTGAAGGTCATGCTGGAACGAATACCGAAGATGCAGGAGGAAAACAAGAAAGCCTTTGAACTGGGGTATTCGCTGGCTGCCGTAAGCGCCTGAATACTCTGCCTCGGCAAACGGGCAACCACCGTCTCAACAAGGGTTGGTGGGAGTCCCACTGCCGGGGAGTGCACGTCACTGCCTGCCCGGAAGCGCCAGCCAGCCGCTTGATCGTGGCGCGCCATGAGGTCAGTGCGCATCGATGGGATTGAAGTGTCGATCATGTTAAATCTGAATTTGCTTAGAACATTCATCACCGTAGTCGAAGAGGGGACCCTGTCGGCAGCGGCGGAAAAGCTCGGTCTACGCCAGCCGACCATCAGTTTGCAAATCCAAAGTCTGGAGGAGGCCATCGGAGCCAAGCTCCTGGCGCGAAAGGGAAAGGGCGCGGAGCTTACTGCCGAAGGAGAAATTGTGCTTCGCAAGGCAAGAGAGCTGCTTGCCTCTTGCGACAAAGTGGAAGCCCGAGCTTTTTGAAGAGCTGCAACGTGGCAAAGTCCATATTCGTGTCGGCGCCGGACCGATCATGACCGATCACATTCTTCCTCACGTAGTCGCCTGCTTCCAGCGAATCCAGCGGCAGGGCATGGCAGCTGGTGGTCGAGCCCACGGAGACGGCCTCAATCGTCAAGGGAGTCCTCGACCACACCTATGATGTCGGTTTCGTCGGTTACCCTTGGGAGACGATCGGCTGGACCTGGCGGAGTGGATCGAAGACGACCTGGTATTGATTGTGCCACCCAATCATCCCTGGACCGGCCGGCAAAGCGTGCAACCGGCCGAACTGGAAGAGCAGAATTTCATCTGGCATAAGAGAGCCAGCGGCATACGCATGTTTGTGCAGGCCGCTTGCCCCGCAGAAGGCGAACGTTCCTCCGCAGTCCGGCAGTTGTGGAGAGGTGTCGAGCACCATGTCGCTGCTATCCAGTGTAAACGCCGGGCTGGGGATCACCATAGTCCCGCGCTATTCGGCGCAGGATGCTATCGAAATGGGTAAGGTGGTTTCTGTCCGCATCGAAGGGGTGTCGTTGTTGCGCAACCTCTATATAGCCACCCTGAAGCATGCGCACAAGCCGGCGGTCATTGAGCAATTCATCGAAGCGGCCAAAATCTATCAACGCGAAAGCGAAAAGGGTGAAAAGGGGCCGCAGCAGTACGTGGAGCAGCAAAGACAGTGCTTCGGATTATGATAGGAGCGGTACGGGCCAATTCATGTAGATACTCGGGGGCGAATCGGGGGCTGTTTCGGCAAAAGGACTGCGTCGAATTAGCGTTGTGCGATCTAGGCATCTTGAGGGCGATCGATGGAAACTCTCTTGGATAAGTCGCATAGGGCCGGCAAGTTTCGGTACGTTGTTCTCATCTGGCTTTGTTTTCTTTATCTGGTTTCGTATCTGATTTCGGTAGCTGCTCCGCAAATCCTTAAGGAATTCCACCTCACGAAGACCCCAATGGGGATTGTCTTCGCGGCTTTCTTCTATGCATACGGGTTATTCCGAATCCCAGTAGGTGTGCTAAAGGCTGAAGCACAAGGGCCAAGCCGTCCCAGGTCAAAAAGGTGGTATCGCAACCCCGACTTCGAGTCCCACCCTAATAATGAGGAGGCGGGTATTATATGGCCGAATCTGGTAAGGCCTCTGTGCCAGCTAGTGATTCTGCAGCCGAGTTCAAGACCCTCGTGCTTGTCACCTTCTCGACCACCGCCGGTGTTATGGTCGAGTTCTACGACTTCTTCTTGTACGGCTACGCCGCCGCCGTTGTCTTCCCCGAGCTGTTCTTCCCGAATCTGCCCCTCGGCCAGGCGCTGGTGCTCTCCTACTTGGCGTTCGGTGCCGGGTTCCCCGCGAGGATTTTGGGTGCGTTCATATTCGGACACTTTGGTGACAAGATAGGCAAAATTCTCCTTTGTGACCAACATCCTTTTGACTGGAATTGCCACGGTTGCGGTGGCCCTAGTGCCCGGCTACGTAAAGATCCGGATTGCGCACCCATACTCGTGGTCGTGCTCAGAATGGTGCAAGGCATTGGAGTCGGAGGAGAGCTCGGTGGCGCCAGTTCGCTGATGGCGGAGTTCAGCGCCAAGCGAAAGTACCGTACCTTCTGGATCGGGCTGACCAACATCGGCATGCCGCTGGCGTCAATGTTAGCGAGCTGCGCAATGCTCGCATTCAGCAAATCGTTCCGCCAGGAACCGGATGGCGGATCAGCATGATGCTGTCTGCGCTGGTGGTAATCCCGGCCCTCCTGGCAAGGTACAAGCTTGCCGAGAGTCCGCTTTTTGATAAGCTGAACCAGGCAAAGCGAGCCAAGATGCCGAGCTTCGCCGTCTTCAAGCGGCACTCTCGGCCGATATTTCTCCTGGCCCTGATCACAGCATTCCAACACATGGATAGCTACGTGAGCGGGACTTACATAATAGCCTTCATGCGCATTGCCGGCCTGCCGTTGACTATCACCGCTCTCGCCATCACACTGGGCAGGGTGGCGGATGTGGCGGGCATCCTGATGTCCAGTCCTTTGACGGAGTGGGCCAAGAAGAGGAAGAGCATGGCCTACGTAGCCATAGCCAATCACCACCCTCCTCTCCTTCCCGTACGTCGGCGCGATCTTGGGAAAGAATATACCGCTCGTGATGGTGTTTCAGTTCCTGATCTCGTTGTTCGGACTCGGGCTAATGCATGGGATTCTCCCCGTGCTGACCACCGAAAGCTTCCCCACCAAGTACCGATACTCCGGCGGAGGAATCGCCTACAGTTTCTCTTCAGTTCTCGGTGGGGTACTGGTGGCGCCCTCCATGCTGGCCGCGTTGATAGGAACTAATCTAGGTAAGTGGTATTACCTGCCGGCCGTATACATGGTCTACTGCGCGGTGGCTATGACGGCCTTGGTCCTATTGCGAGAGACTCAGGGCGTGGAACTGGAAGATGTCGACAGGCAAGAGGGAACTCTGGAGGAGAAGGCCGTGAAGTCAATGGCCGCCACTGCGGGCAAGTAGGCAGCGACTGGAGTCGTACCTTGGTGCGACTGGGTTCGGAGAAACCTGGAGGATTCCGCATCTACAAAATTGTCTACAGGTGAGTAGCCTTCCATGCGCGACCGTCGTACAACTACTAGCGATTCCTCTCTGAGGAATGATGCCAGTTTCGCGAAGGCGATGTTTGACTGACCCTGCCAATGGCGTCAGCAGACCACCAAAATTGGCGTTGACAATTAGCCAGGATTCTTGCCTAATAAACCCGCTCGGCTCCAAGTGATCTCTGCTGCGGAAGTTTTGCTGGAAGACGGCGGGGGCAGGATCGATTGAAAATAACTTCGCTGATCGGATGACCCAAACATGCTGCTGGTGCAATTCAAGGACGATAAGAATTCCCGTCGGGTAGGTTCTCTGAGGCAGACGGTTCGGTGCGGCCGCTGCGTGATGTGGTTTCGACTTACGCGCTCGCGCAGGAAGCGATCGCATCAAAACGAAAACTGCTGGAGATGGCAATCGAGCGCTTGGAACAACCACAGTTCGACTGCGACCGGTTGGCCGCCAAGCAGCGTCTGTTGCCGCCGCTCGATCACCCCGATCCGGCCCATTGTTTCGTTACCGGTACGGGACTCACGCATCTTGGCAGCGCCGATGCGCGCGACTCGATGCACAAGAAGCTGAGCGGCGCCGTCGAGACACTAACCGACAGCATGAAGATGTTTCGAATGGGGCTGGAGGGCGGCAAGCCCGAGGGTGATCGGCCCGGCGTGCAGCCGGAGTGGTTCTACAAAGGAGACGGCTCGATTCTGCGCGGCTGCGGCGAGCCGCTGACGATGCCTGATTTCTCCCTCGACGGCGGCGAGGAGCCCGAGATTGCCGCGCTCTACGTCATAGGTCCGGAGGGTAAGCCCTACCGGCTCGGCTTCGCCCTCGGCAATGAGTTCTCCGATCACGTTCTTGAGCGGCAGAACTATCTCTGGCTGGCGCACTCGAAGCTGCGGCAGTGCTCGCGTCGGCCCGGCGGTACTGCTGGGAGAACTGCCGGCGCACGTTGAAGGCGTTTCGCGGGTAGTGACGCGCGACGGCCGGGTCCGTTGGGAGAAGCCGTTCCTGAGTGGAGAGGCGAACATGTCACACTGGATCGCCAATCTGGAACACCATCACTTCAAGTACATGATGTTCCGCCGTCCCGGGGATGTGCACGTCCATTTCTTCGGAACCGCAACCTTGAGCTTCTCGGATGGAGTGCGGGTCGAGCCCGGCGAAGTCTTCGAGATCGAGGCCAGCGGCTTCGGAAAGCCATTGCGCAATCCATTGGCGGTCGAACCCGCTCCGGATGCGCACGTCGCCGTGCTCTAGCACGGAAGCCGAAGCGACGGGCATGGTTGCGGTCGCCAAGCATCCGCATAATGTGGGCAACTGGTTCCCAGACGTTGCGGGGAAGAGGCAGTCGAACGTTTAGCGGGCGGTTGAAGATGGCTGTCGCGTGCGGCAAACTGGGGCTGTGTTGTCCGCTTGTCGAAGATCTCAACAAGGCGGGGTTCTTATCCGACATGAAGATACTCATCACTGACTACGATGGTCCAGACACGCAGCTTGAGCAGAGCCTGCTTCATGACGCCGGGATCGAATGCCTGGTCGGGAAGTGCCGGACCGAGGAGGATGTAATCGCCGCCTCGGAGGGCTGCTTTGGATTGCTGGTGCAATCCCGAGGTCGGCGCTAAGGTTTTCACGGCCCGGCCGGAGATTCGGATTTGCAGCCGCTACGGCGCCGGAACCGACACGATCGATTCCGCCGCCGCCCAGCGTCACGGCGTCTGGGTGGCAAACTCGCCCGATTACGGAATCGGAGAAGTGGCCACGCACGCTCTGGCGATGACGCTCTCGTTGCTGCGTCATCTCCCGTGGTATGACCGCGACATACGGCAAGGCACATGGGGCCATACCTCGGCCGGAAAATTACGGCGCGTCGGCAACTTGACTTTGGGGATACTCGGTCTGGGCCGCATTGGCAAGCGCATGGCGTACCTTGCGCGCAACTGCTTCCAGCGCGTAATCGCTTGCGACCCTTACATCATCGATGGCGATTTTCCGGCCTATGTGGAGCGAGTATCCCTGGAACAGCTTTTCAGTCAAAGCGATGCGATCTCTCTGCACGTGCCTTTAACCGAGGAAACTCGCGGCATAGTGAATGCCGGCCTGTTCAAGCTGATGAAACCGGAGAGCTATCTGGTCAATACTTCGCGGGGCGCCGTCGTCAATATTGACGATCTTGTGGATGCCTTGAATGCCGGTCGACTGGACGGCGCGGCGCTTGACGTTTTGCCGGTTGAACCGCCGCCGGCGGAGTCTCCGCTGCTCCAGCACCCGCGGGTCATCCTCACGCCTCATACGGCTTTCTACTCCGATGAGTCGGAAATAGAGTTGCGGCGAAAGTCGGCACAGAACCTGGTGGACTGGGCGCGCCAAGGTCGCCCAACCTACGTGGTGGTTGACCCGGGGCCGAAGGCGTAAGCACTGCCGTCCTACTAAAGGGCCCCCTTGTCGCGCATCACCTGGCGCAAGGCTTCGGCAACTTCCTCCGTGCGGGCGCACGCGGCCCGTTCCAGTACTTTCGAAATGCTCGGTGCCACCTCGCCGCCGGTAACTCGCTGAACCGGTTGATCGAGCGAGTCGAAGAAGCGGCGCTGAATTTCGTCTCCAAGCCAACCACCATAGGACGTGCCCTTCGCGCCCTGTTCGACGATCAACACAATGTTCGTCTTGCGAATACTCGCGCCCACGGTGTCCCAATCGAGGCTCGCCTTATCAAGCCAGCGCAGGTCGATCACCTCCGCATCGATTCCCGTCTGCTCGACAGCCTCAAGCGCATGGGACACCATCGAGAGATAGGTCAACACTGTTACCTGGCTGCCCGCGCGGCGAACCGCGGCCTTCCCCACGGGGATTTGATAATCGAGATCGTCAACAGGCGCCATACCCGAAGACAGATATAAATCGACGTGTTCGACCACGAGGACCGGATCCTGGCAGGCAATCGCCGTATTCATCAGTCCCACATAGTCGAAGGGCGTGGATGGCGCAACGATACGCCAGCCCGGCGAGGTTGCGAAAATGCCCACCGGATCCATCGAATGCTGCGATCCATAGCCGGTTCCCATTGCGACCTTGGTGCGCAGCACTAGTGGGACTGCAATGTCGCCGCCGTACATGTGGCGAAGCCGGCCGATCTGGTTGAAAACCTGGTCGGCAGCCACCCACATGAAGTCCGGATACATAAACTCGACAACGGGCTTGAATCTGCCGTCCGCGGCCATCCCGCCGGCCAATCCCGAAAACGCGTTCTCGCTGATCGGAGTTCCCAGGACGCGGCTCGGAAAACGCTCCCGAAGTCCGCGGGTTGCGCCATTGGTCCCGCCCCGCACCCAGTGGACGTCCTCACCGAGAACCACGATAGCGGCATCGGTTTCCATGCGCCGTCCCATCGTCTCGGCAACGACGTCAATGAACCTCCGCTTGGCAAGCTTGCCCGCGAAAGTAGACTCTTCTTCGGTGCGTGCATCCTTCAGTTCAGCCAAATCGCTGCGGATTCCAACGTCACAAAAATCGGGACTCGGCCACAACTCTGGACGGAGGCGCCGTTTCGGGGGGTTGGTGGATGTATCGTAGTCGGTGAGTTCGGCTACCGCGTGCTGCATGGCCTCCTTCACCCGCCCGCGCAGCGCCTGAACCTGAGTGGCGTCAATGAGCCCGCGGTCTTGCATTCTGGCCGCCAGCAAATCGAGAGGATCCCGCGCCTTCCACTGCTTCTCTTCTTCTTTCGACCGATAACCGAAGGCGCTGCCCGGCAGAGGCCCGCTCTGGTGGAAGAAGCGATAACAATCAGCTTCCACGATGGTTGGCCCGTTGCCCGCCCGCATATGAGACAACGCCTGCTGCATCGCCAGATAGACCGCCAGCGGGTTCATGCCATCGACCTTCCAACTGCGAATTCCGAAAGCCAGACCCCGAGCAGAAAGACGCGTTTCGGCCGTGGACTCTTCGACAGGCGTCGATACCGCGTAGCGATTGTTCTCAATAAAAAAACAAAGCGGCAATTTCCAGACCGACGCGAGGTTCATGGTTTCCAGCACGGAACCGATGTTGGCCGCGCCGTCGCCGAAATAGGTGACCGCCACAACATCGGTGCCGGCATGCTTGTGTGCCCAGGCAGCGCCCGCCGCAAGCGGCACACCGCCGCCCACAATGGCGTCCGTGCCTAGCGCTCCAGCTTCGGTCCATCGCAGGTGCATGGAGCCGCCGCGTCCTTTGCAAAAGCCCTGAGCTAACCCGAGGATCTCGGCAAGCGTGCGCTGCAGCAGATGCTGGAGTTCAGCCCCGATAGGAACGCGCGGGTCGAGTCCATTCGGCGCAACATAACCCAATGCTTTGGAAAGAAACTGGTGGTGGCCGCGGTGCGAACCGTTAATCTGGTCGGCCGCCGTCAATCCGACAATGGAGCCTGCGGCGGCACCTTCCTGGCCAATGCTGGAATGAACAGGGCCATGAACCAGGCCCTCGGCTGCCAGTTCCAGTACGCACTCTTCAAATCCGCGGATTAGATGCAGGTGGCAGAGGAGCGTATCGAGGAGAGCTGGATCTGCTTCTTCCCAGTCCTGGTCGTTCACCCGTAATTCTACCCACGCAGATGCCGGTGATAGCGGCAAACATTCAGTCTCTCTGGCTGTTTTTGTGCGCATACTATTCGCAATCTCCGTATTCAGGATGTTCTGGTTCCATGTCGTCAGAGCCGCACTTGCAAACTCTGCGGGCTGCCCGCCTCGGAAAATCCGCCGATACCATCACACTTTAATGAATTTCACTCATCTTAAATAGCCATTTGCGGTCCAACCACCATCCGCCACGAACGCTTGACCCGTGATGAACGCGGCATTATCGGAAGCCAGGAACAACGCCAATTCCGCGATTTCGCTCGGCTCGCCGAGCCGTCCCATGGGCGTGCCATTCTTCAATCGTTCAAGGTCGATCTTGCCCGCGCGAGCTAATTCATGTACCAGGGCCGTTCCGGTGAAGCCGGGTGCAAGCGCGTTGACTCTGACGCCAAACTGGGCCCACTCGACGGCAAGCACTTTGGTCAATGCCACGACCGCTGCCTTGGTGGAGCAGTAACCGGCTCTTTGCGGCCCAGCGGAAACGCCGAACATGGACGCCATGTTAAGGATGACACCGCAGCCCTGTTGCGTCATGTGCTTTCCTGCCGCCTTGGCGCACAGAAAGACCCCCGTCAGATTTATGTCCACTATGTTCCGCCACTCGGCTGCCGACAGTTCGAGTGTTGGCCTAACCATGCCGATGCCGGCGTTGTTCAGCAGGACGTCGATTCTTCCAAAGCGACTCACGGCCTGAGCGAAAGCGGCTTCTACCGCAGCTTCGTCGGTGGTCGAGCCACAAGCGGTTCCGATTCCAATGCTGGGGTTCGCGGTCTTCAGGTCTTCGCTCACCCGCGCCAGCCCTTCGGAATTTATGTCGAGCAGAGTCAGGTGGGCTCCATTCGCGGCAAAAGCTTCGGCGAACGCGAGGCCGAGGCCGCTCGCGCCGCCTGTGATGAGCACTGATTTACCGCCCAGACTGGGATATGTTACGCGCTGACGCATCGTGGTCGTGGCATGTTCCGGAGTTGTCGACATTGTCACTGGCGAGCCCCCTGCTGGTTTAAGTGCGAATTATAATCTCAGACTTCGGAATTAAGACTATATATGCTGGAGTAGACCCATTTCCAGAACCATTTGGAGGTCAAAAGCTCGCCGCGGCCAAAGCTTGACTCCGCGCCGGCGGTCAACCCTTGCGGAAAGGATGTGTCGCGTCGATGTCAGTTCGCGAATCGGCAGCGGTTTCGTCACCCCCAGGCGACACTGGGCGAACTGGCGGAGCTTTTTCGGTCGTGCATCGGGCGGTCACCGGCAATGTCTCTGCGCAGAACCTGCGAAGCTCTGAAAAAACGGGGACTCATTTTTTAGCTTGATTGTTTCCGTGTCCTAATGCATCTTTACAAAACACGTCTCAGAACAATATCGGAGGAGGACTGGTTTGAAGAGCGAGAAATCTTGCCTCATTTCTTTGTCAGTAATGCTGTCACTCCTGGTGTTGCTTGTCGGGTGTGGGCCATCCGCCTCGACGCCAAACAAAGGCCCCATTCGTCTTGGCCAAGCCACCGCCCTAACTACGGAATACACGGTTGTTGGCCAATATCTTGTCAATGGCGTAAAGATGGCCGTGGACGAGATCAACGCTTCGGGCGGCATTTCGGGCCGGCAGATTGAACTGGTGAGAGAGGATTCCGCCAATACCAATCCGGCCGCGGTTAACGCCGTAAATAAACTCATCGATGCAGACAAAGTAGTTGCCATCATGGGCCCGGACCTGAGTACGCAGAATTTTGCTGTAGCAGCGATTGTCAACAAAGCAAAAATACCCTTCTTTGTGGAAGGAACTAACGCCAAACTACTGGACAATAATCCCTGGTTCTTCCGCCTGCGTCCGGATGATGGGATCGCGGCAAAGGCAGCGGCCAAATTCGCCGTCCAGACCCTCAAGAAAACCAAAATCGGCGTCATTCACGATAGCGATGAATTTGGGACCGGCGGCCGTGACAACATCATCGAAGGGATAAAGGCGGTCGGCGGCACCGTTGTCCATATCGAATCCTATAACAGTAGTGATAAAGACTTGTCCGGCCAGTTGACCAATCTCAGAAAAAAGGGCGCGGAAGTGATTATCGACTGGGGACATCCATCCCAGTCGGCCACGCTGCAGCGTCAAAATAAACAATTAGGCATGAACTTGTTCATCATTGGTTCGCCGGGCTACTCGATGCCGGCTACCCTCCAGTTGGCGGGAGATTCCGCGGATGGCAGCTATGCGGTTGTGGATGGTATTCCAATGCAGAATCCAGACCCCAGGGCCATAGCGTGGTGTAAGAAGTATCGTGAGCTGTTCAAGGCCGATCCTGATTTCCACGCTTCGGCTGACTACGACGGCGTTTACCTGTTAAAGATGGCTATTGAAAAGGCCGGTTCTACCGATGCGGAGGCCGTTCGCAAGGCCATGCTTACAATCAGAGACTATGTCGGAATCGCGAATAAATTCACCTTTAAGGATGGAAACGGTCCTCATTCGGTGGCCATCGTGCAACTCAAGAAGTCTGGTCCTATGGAAGTTATCCAGACTGTAACCGTCGAGTAACGAGTAGTACTCTTCAGTATCTGCGCATCTGATGGACCGTATCAGCGCGGGTTATATTGGGCATTATGGATGCTCAGCATCCATAATGCCTTATGACTGCCTAGGTTCGACAATTACATCCCAAGGGGGACGCCGGCAATGATACAGCTGTTGTTGAATGGTTTGGCGATGGGGGCAATTTATTCCCTCGTAGCCTTGGGATTTGTTGTTATTGCGAATGCCGTCAATGTTGTGAATTTCGCTCAGGGCGAGAACGTAATGCTGGGCGCCTACGTGGCCGCATGGTTAACCCTGACTATGCATGTGCCGCTTCTAGCCGCTTATATTCTATCCATTGCGGCTTTGGCCGTTTACGGCTACGTGTTTCAAAAGGCGGCGTACTATCCGCTACGAAAGAAACCCTTCATTACGGTTGTAGTCAGCACCATTGGGGTTAGTTTATTTCTGAAGAACGTTGCCCGGATTATTTGGGGTCCCCAGCCAATCTTTTTCGCCGGACCGTTTGGGGACAGGACCGTCCAGGTTGGATCCGTATTCGTGAATCCACAGAATCTGTTAATCCTTGCCGTAACAACCTGTCTGGTGATATTCCAGTACTTCTTCTTCAGCAGGACGACACTAGGACGGAAAATGCAGGCCACCGCTCAAGATCAAGAAGCAGCCTCCTTGATGGGCGTGAAGGTCTCGCGGATGATCACCTTGACCTTTATTTATAGCTCCGCGTTGGCCGCCGCGGCCGGGGTGCTTCTGGCGCCAATTTTCTTTGTGTCCGCTGATATGGGAGGTCATCTGGGGTTAAAGGCTTTTTCCGCCAGCATCATCGGCGGTTTTGGATCCGTGCCTGGCGCCATTGTCGGCGGTCTGTTTCTAGGGGTCTTGGAGATTTTCTGCGCTACTTATATCTCCTCTTTGTACAAGGATGTATTTGCATTTGTCTTTCTAATTCTGATTCTGGTAATTATTCCGCGTGGACTTTTCGGGGAGAAGATTTCTACCAAGGTGTGATGACTTTCCCTGGGGCCATCGGGCCTGGCTTTGGCGTGGTAGGTAAGGGTCGGGAGGGCTTGTGAACAGAACGGTATTGCGTTTGTTGCCCAAGATTATTTTGGTGGTCCTGGTCTTGGCCATCCCATTGCTAGTGCCCAACAATTACTATATGGGTCTGGCAAATCTAGCTCTCATCTATATCATCGTAGCCATCGGACTCAATTTCATCTACGGATATACAGGCTATATCTCTTTTGCGCAGGCCGGATTTTTCGGCATCGGTGCCTATACCTCCGCCCTTCTGGCTGTAGATGCTCATATGGGCTTCTGGGTAACGTTGCCTTTATCAGCCCTGGTGGCGGCGGTGGTTGGTATCATGCTGGGAATACCGGCGCTGAAGCTTTCCGGACATTACCTGGCGATGTGCACGATCGGATTTGGGATCATTGTGCAAATGATTCTGCAGAATTGGACCGCGTTTACTCATGGAGCTCAAGGCATCGGAGGTATACCCGGGATATCCCTTGGACCCTTGGTGATTTCCAATCCGACTCAGTACTACTACTTCACGCTAGTGTTTGCCTGTCTCGCGGCCCTGCTGTCTTGGACTATCGAACACTCTAACTTGGGCCGCTCATTCAAAGCGGTGCGCGAAGATGAAATCGCCGCCAGCACCTCTGGCATAAACCTGACCTTTACCAAGGTATTCTCCTTCGCGCTTTCGGCGTTGTTTGCCGGTTTTGCCGGCGGCCTTTACGCTCACATGTCTTCCTATATCAGCCCGGATACATTTTCGTTCGATCAATCTATTATTTTCTTTACCATGGTCCTCGTCGGCGGGGCAGGCACGGTGTCGGGCCCGATCGTGGGCGCAGTGCTGCTGACATTTATTCCGGAATTGTTGCGATTCCTGCAAGAGTATTACATGGCGTTGTTCGGCATCGGGATTTGTTTGGCTATGCTGTTCATGCCGCAAGGAATTGTCAGATTGTTTGCCCCGGACGGCAAGATCGCCGGTTGGTGGGCTACTAAATTCTCGGCGAAGAATAAGGGCGGAGTGTATTAAATGGACGCTCTACTGGCGATTGACGGCCTCAGCGTGGTCTTTGGCGGGCTCCGGGCCGTGGATAAATTGGACTTGGCTGTCATGCCAGGGTCGATTCACGCCCTGATCGGGCCGAATGGCGCGGGCAAAACGACAGTCCTAAACGTGACTAGCGGATTTTACAAACCGACTGAAGGAACCCTGCGCTTCGACGGAGTGCCGATCCAGGGAAAAGTTTCGTCCTCGATTTCCCGTCTTGGGCTGGGCCGCACGTTTCAAAATGTGCGCTTGTTCAAAGCACTTACGGTTCTGGAAAATGTGCAAATCGGCATGTACAGTCGAATCAACGAAAGTGTTATCGGCACGCTTTTCCATACTCCGCACTTTCGCAAAATGAACAAACAAGCAGAGGAAGCATGTTTGGAACTTTTAAGGCCGGTCGGATTGCAAGACAAGGCACATGTTACGGCCAGTAATTTGTCCTACGGGCAACAGAAGGTTGTGGAGATTGCCCGCGCGTTGGCGCAGAAGCCGAAAATGTTACTTCTGGATGAGCCTGCAGCAGGACTCAATGCTACCGAAACGGCCGAACTGATCAAATTGGTGCGCGGTTTGGTGGAACAGGGCATTACTATCCTGCTGATCGAGCACAACATGCGGTTTGTGATGAATTTATCAGATCGGATCACGGTTTTGAATTTTGGCAAGAAAGTCGCCGAAGGTACTCCTGCTGAGATCCAGGTCGATGAAGGGGTCATTGAAGCCTATTTAGGAAAGCGGCGCGCCTATGCTTAAAGTGTCAGAGATCGATGTCTTCTACGGCAAGGTACAAGCCCTGAAGCACGTCAGCCTTGAAGTCAATCAGGGAGAAATCGTTACGCTAATTGGTGCCAACGGGGCCGGCAAAACGACGGTGCTGCGGTCAATTTCCGGGCTCGAAAGGCCACAACACGGAAACATTGAGTTTCAGGGACAGAATATTTCCCGAGGGCTTGCCCCCGAGGAGATCGTAGCCATGGGGATTTGTCATGTCCCTGAAGGGCGGCGCACCTTTCCTGGACTTACCGTTTTCGAGAATCTGGAAATTGGTGCGACGGTCTGGCGCAAGAAGGCAGACAAGCTGGACGCGGATCTGGATAAGATCTATGAGCTTTTCCCGCGCCTGAAAGAAAGAACAAATCAGCTTGCCTGGAGTCTGAGCGGCGGGGAACAACAAATGTTGGCGATAGGCAGGGCGCTCATGGGCAGGCCGCGCGTCCTGCTTCTGGATGAACCTTCCTTGGGCTTATCACCGGTTCTGGTGGAACAAGTCTTTGACGTTTTGAAGACCATCAACAAACTCGGGATTACCATGTTGCTGGTAGAGCAGAATGCTTATATGGCTTTAGGCATCGCCGATCGGGGCTATGTGATTGAAAGCGGTCATATCGTATTGAGCGATACAGCTGAAGCATTGGGCGCTGATGCAAAGGTCAAAGCGGCGTATTTGGGCGGATAGGCTCCGAGGGCAAGAAGTGCGTTCGGCGGCCGGAACAAACTTCAGACTGCCGGGCGAGCATCTCCAAAGAAAAGCGCCTCCTCTAGTGAGGGCAGATCAGCACCTTCAAGCTGTCGCCGCCCGCCCTCATCAGATCGATCCCCTTCTGCGTATCCTGCAGTTGGAAGCGATGAGTGATCACCTTTGCGAACTCCGGGTACGTGGCGATCAGATTGACCGCGGCGAAGTAGTCTTCCCGGGCATAAACGCGAATCCCGATCATCTCCAGTTCCGCAAAGTTGAGCCGCAGCAAGTCCACCGTAGGTGGCTTCTTGAAGACGCTTACGTTGACCACCTGGCCGCGGATCTTGCAGTGCTTAATGGCGGCATCCATCGCTGCCTGCACTCCGGCCACTTCGTAGACGATGTCGAAGCCGTCACCGTTGGTGACGCGCATGAGCATCTCATGCTCGACTTCACGCTTAGCCTCGAAGCCTAGTTCGCAGATCAGGTTGCGCCGGAAGTCGTTGGGCTCGATGACAATGACTCGGCGAGCGCCCGCGCACCTGGCGGTCAAGGCGACCAACACGCCGATCGGTCCTCCGCCGATCACCAGCACGGTATCTCCGATTTTGAAGGCAGAGCGCCGGATGGCATGCACGGCAACCGCCACCGGCTCGACAATCGCCCCGTGTTCCAGGCTCATGCCGGCCGGCAATTTGACGAGCTGACCGAGAGGAACTTTCGTGAACTCCGCGAATCCGCCATCGGTGTCGATGCCGGTCAGCCGCAGCTGCCGGCATACGTGGCTCTGCCCAGTCAGGCAAGGAATACAACGATTGCAGGAGATGAGAGGGTTGACGGTCACCGTGTCGCCAACCGAGAACTCGCCGGTGTAACCGGGCGGCAACTCGGCGAGTCGGCCCGACAGCTCGTGTCCGATCACCAGAGGAGGCGTGGCGCGCGGGTGCGCCCCGGAGTAGATGAATATATCGCTGCCGCAGATCCCGGCAAAAGCGACTTCGATCAAAGCGTCTTCGGCCCCGATCACGGGCGTAGGGATGTCCTCGCAGCGAATCTGTTCTTTCCCCCAGTAGCGAACAACTTTCATCGGCCTCACCTCCTTGGGAACGCCGGCTGAAAAACCCCTTCAGCAGCCGAGATAGCCGCCATCGACCGGAATCACCGCTCCAGAAAGATAGTTCGAAGCCTCGGAGGCAAGAAAGACAGCCACTCCCTTGAGATCCTCCGGCTTGCCCCAGCGGCCCGCCGGAATGCGCGCCAGTATCTTGCTGTTCCGCACCGGGTCATTGATCAGCGCGACATTCATCAGCGTATCCATGTAACCGGGCGCAATGGCATTCACGTTGATGCCCAGGCCGGCCCATTCATTGGAAAGCGCCTTGGTGACTTGCGCGACCCCGCCCTTGCTGGCGGCATAGGCGGGAACGGTGTAGCCGCCGAAGAAGCTCAATGCCGACGCCACGTTAATGATCTTCCCCTTGCCTTGCCGGGCCATGATGCGGCCCGCCAACTGGCAGAGCTGAAAGACGGCCGTTAGGTTGACTTCGACAACATCGTCCCAGTCCTCGATCGTGAAGTCCAGGCAAGGGTTTCGCCGCTGGATGCCAGCGCAATTCACGAGGATATCCAGAGCCCCGTCGAACTTCCCGACCGCCTGCTCGAAGGCTGCCGTCAATTCTTCCCGCTTGCGCAGATCCGCTAGCACGGCTTGCACGCGGGCACCGTGCGCGCCAAGTTCACATGCGACCGAATTAGTTTCGTCGGCGACATCGATGATGACAATCTCGGCTCCGGCGGCGTGCAGACCTTCCGCCATGCCGCGACCCAGTCCTCTGGCGGCGCCCGTGACAATTGCTTTCTTACCACTCAAATCAAAGAGATTCATGAGCTTCCTCACAGTGGATTGTCGGGCAAAGCCGCCGCCGGTTCAATCAAAATCACATCGCGGTCAAGACACGAAAGTCAGTCATTTTGGCAAGCCAGCCCTGCTTGATCTTGCGGACGCAAGCCGATGCAATGAGTTTTATGATGATCTTGTTAATACAATCAAGCAGCGTCTTAACAATACGAGGGAGCAAAATTCGAAGAAAATAAAGGACGCTCAAAGAGGCAGAAACGCAGAAATGCCAGGAAGCCGTACGCCGTTCGTACACGGTTCTTTATATCCTATTAAGACTTATCCTTCGGTTTGTTTTTGTCTTCAAGCCATACACCCCTCTTGCCAATCATTATCCGCTTACCCAAGCCTGCTTCGATAAAAAACAGTATTGCGATAAGCCCAATTACGAACATAGCCATGGCGTGTTCCTCAACCTGAAATTGTTGGGAGGAAATCTACGCCCAACCAGCAATAATGTCCAGAGCTGGTTTTTGTCTGCCCATTGCTGTACTATGCCGCGCATGATAAACGAGCCAGTTGTATACGCTCAATCTGCAAGATGTACGCGCTGTCCAGCTTGGATCGTTCTACATCATTCGCGTTGCAGACATCCAGAAGAGCACGTTGTCGAGGTGACGTGCCCGGTGGAGAATTGTGGAACGGTTGTGCGCTTCGCAAACCACGAAACGAAAATGTGGCAGATACCCTCTAGTTGGGTCGACAGGGGATATTTTTATAAACGAGAGTTGGATGATTTGTGATTCACTGAAAGCTGGGCCGTTCGATGTGAACGCGGCTTTTTATCGTCAACCCCTAACATCGATGTGGGTTGCTCTTTATACATCTCTTTAAGATGGTGCTGCCCGTCGCCCAGCTTTCAAAGAACCACACCTTCATCAAACCACACCCACAGAATCCGTCCAGAGGCGGTTATCAACAGGTGTGTGTGTATCTGGTCGGAGCACAACCAAGAGCGATATTCGTACGTAATTCGTACACGCAGTAAAGTCGCCTATATCTTGTTGATATAAAATGAGTTATTTGGTGGACCTGGTCGGGATCGGAACTTCCAGCGGATAATGGAATCTGTAAGTTACAGACAATACATAATCCATAGTTTCAAGAGTTGCAACACTCACCGCCAACTTGGTCCAAACTTGGTGCAGCGGTTGTCAAGTCGAGCACGACCCGGTCCCACCAACTTCGCCTCTCACACCAGCTGCGTATCGTAGCAAAGGTGGGGCGAGGTACGCCGTGTCAAGCGCACTGACGCTAGCGGCGGCATGCTTTCAGACTACCCAGCCTGAGGTGTTGGGACACATCATTGATCATATCGATCATAACCGGCAACTGTTCATCGCCTATGCTTTGTTCCGTTATGGACAAGCAGCGGGAGAACGGCGCTTTGTTGATCGCCGCTAGAATTGTGGCGGCAATCCGGCTACGGGGTGAGCCGTTCGTCCGATCGCCCAAGGTCTTGGCAACGGTTTCGGACGCGGTACGACTTGGCTGCGGCCTGAGCCTTGCAAGCGCCACGACTATTCTTCTGATGTGTCAAAGCTGCTAGCAGCCTTTGTGGCTGGCCTAGCGCCACATTGGCCGGACCGTCAACTCGTTTAAGGCGATGTCGAGAGCCTCTTGGCGTACCCGGCCACCGAGCATCACGTTGTAGGCCCACAGGGAATGCTGAAGATGCTGGAGTTCCCAGACGGGCTCGCAGGCACCGCCGAACCAATTGGCCCAAGAATGCAGTTGCGAGGCAAACCATTCGCAGACAGCCGCTGAGGGTCGGCCGGTCCGCAGCCGTTGCGGATTCCAAATGGCTGGTTTTCCGGACCACAAGCCGACGCTTACTTCGGCCGCCTTTGATTGCCGGTCGCAAGGGCTTTCCACCGAAGAAAAAGCATTGGGAGAAATCGTTGGAGCCATTGCAAGCGATTTCAACTAGAATGAGCGAGAAACTCTGGACGCAGTATCTCTGAGGCCGTGCCGGTTTCGAAACTGGCGCGCCACTCCGCCTGTTGCTGGCTTGCCCGCACTCGTGCCGGCCAGAGGAGACAGCATGGATGTTTTTGATCTGGACGGGGCGCTCGTAAAGGACTACGAGCGGTTTGCACGCTCGTTTACCAAGATCCGCGCCGAGGACATCCGTTTGCAGGTTGACGCCCTCTACGCGAGCTGTCGTTTCTGGCCGGAGCCTCTGGTCAGTATCAACCCACACTTCGAACGGGCTGCTAGCGTCCAGGATCTTGTGGCGGAGGAATCTCTCCATCCGGATACGGCCCGAGTTTTTCGCATCGACGATCAGCCGATCAGGCTTTACCGGCATCAGGCGCAAGCGGTGGCAAAGGCGACGGCTCGTCAGAGCTTTGTCGTCACGACGGGAACAGGTTCTGGCAAATCTCTGTGCTTTTTTGTCCCGATCATTGATGCAGCCATACGCGCACGGCCCGCAGGTGAATCTCCACGTACTCGGGCAATCGTCATTTATCCGATGAACGCGCTGGCCAACAGCCAGATGAAAGAGCTGGAAAAGTTCATTGAGCAATCGGGACTGGCCAGCCACCTGCGTCCCACCTTCGCCCGATACACCGGCCAAGAGGATGAGGACGAGCGCAAGCTCGTAAGCGAGTCCAAACCCGACATTCTGCTAACGAACTTCATGATGCTCGAACTGCTGATGACCCGGCAGAACGAGCGCGACCGCACCGTCATCTCCAATGCCGAGGGTTTGGATTTCCTTGTCCTGGACGAACTGCACACCTACCGAGGACGCCAGGGTGCTGACGTGGCAATGCTGGTCCGGCGCGTGCGTGACCGACTTTGCCGCGACAAGGCCCCGATCTGCATCGGCACCTCCGCCACCATGGCAAGCGAGGGAGGCGAGGAGTCTCGCGCCATTGCCGTAGCGGTCGTGGCTTCACGGTTGTTCGGCACCCCAATCTCGCCGGACGGGGTCATCGACGAGAGTCTCGAACGCGCTACCGATCCGGCTTTTAGCGCGAGCACGATGGGAACATCATTGACGGCCGCTGTTGACGCCGAAATTCCTACGAATCTTGATGACAATGCGCTCCGGTCACACCCGCTAGCGGTCTGGATAGAGCTTGAAATTGGTTTGCTGGATGGCCAACGTCTCACTCGCCGGCCGCCAGTGACGATTGCTGAAGCTGCAGACCGTCTCGCCGAGAGGACCGGACGCGAGGTGGGACGCTGCCGCCGCCAACTGCAGTCCATGTTGACGCTCATGAGTCAGTCAGCGAAAGAGCGCGGCGGTTCCGGCGATCGTGCCTTCCTCGCTTTCAAGTTGCATCGATTCTTCGGCGGCGCTGGACAAGTCTACGCCACGCTAGGAGGGTCGGGGCTTCGCCGCGTAACCCTCGACGGACAGCGCTTCGACCCCACCGACGGCGAGGCGCGGCTCTATCCCACGTACTTTTGCCGCAACTGTGGCCAGGAACACCACACTGTTGTCCTCGTTGACGATGAGGGAGTCCGCCGCGCAATTCCGCGATCGATTGACGAAACGCCACTTGAGGATACTGACTCGGATGAAGAGGCCGGGTACTTAATGCCCGAGCCCGGCAACGATAAGGAATATGGCTTCACTGGCGCCCCGGAGGACTACCCGGAAGAGTGGGTCGAACCCACACCGGGCGGAGGTGTTCGCTTGCGTAGCGAGCGTCGCAAGTTCGCACCTCGTTCCGTCAGCGTTGAGGCCTCCGGTGCAGTCGGAGACGTCGGACGAAAGGCATGGTTTCTTCCGGGCAAGTTCCGCTTCTGTCCTGCTTGCGGACATCAACCGCCAGGACAGGCTCGCGAGATCAATAAACTGGCCGGCCTTTCCGCGGAAGGTCGCAGCTCTGCGACAACCCTGCTGGTGTCGAGCGCATTGCGCTGGATGAACGCGGAAGATAATCATGTCCGGCTGGACAAGCGTAAACTCCTCGGTTTCACCGACAACCGCCAAGATGCTGCCCTGCAGGCCGGCCACTTCAACGACTTCCTCTTTGTTTCTTTATTCCGCGCGGCCACCCTTGCCGCGATCCGCGCCGCCGGTTCGGATGGTTTGGCGGACGATGAATTCGGCCGGCGTATCCAGGCAGCACTTGGATTCACGGCGGCAAATAAGGGCCGGCGGCAGGAGTGGATGCTCGACTTCGAAGCCAAGGGTGTCGGGCAGCTTGATGCCGAGCGTGCCCTATCGCGCGTGCTCGCCCATCGGGCCTGGGTAGACCAACGACGGGGCTGGCGTTACACCAATCCTAGCTTGGAAGACCTCGGCTTGGTTCAGGCACGCTACGTCTCACTGGATGATCTGGCGGCTGATAACGAGGCCTTCGCCGACGCTCCCCCGGAACTCCGTAATGCGGAGCCGGAAAAGCGCAAGCAAGCACTAGTCATCCTTCTCGATGCTCTTCGCCATGGCTTGGCGGTCACTTCCGACGCGCTGGATCCAGTGACAGTTGAGATCATTGCGAACGCGGCGCGCCAGACCTTACGCGAGCCTTGGTCAATTGCTCAGCAGGAGAACCCACGCACCGCAGCCGCCTTGATGATTGAAGCCCCGAAGAAAGCTCAAGCCGGAGTTCGCGGCGAGCCTCTGATCATTCGCGCTGGCCCCCGCAGCGGACTGGCAAGGCAGATGAACCGCATCGAGATCTGGGGTAGACGACTATCAGCCGCAACCTACGTCGAGGTCCTCAACGCTCTGCTCGCGGCTGCAGCGGCGTATCAACTCGTCCGCTCCGTTCCGACAAGCTTCGATGTGGAGGGTTGGCGCCTTGCCGCCAACGCGGTTCGCCTTGTGCCCGGCGATGGCCGCTCTGATGGGCGCCTGGCCAATCCTTATTTCATCAGCCTCTATGAATCTCTCGCGGATGCGCTTGCCCGTGGCGGCGAAGGTCTGTTTGGCCTCGAAGGACGTGAACATACCGCTCAGGTCGACCAGGAACGTCGGGAGTGGCGCGAGTGGCGATTCCGCTGGACCGAAGACGACCAGGAGAGACTTGTCGCAGAGAAGGACGCGCTGCGCCAGGGCGGCGAGCCGGCTGTCTTTCTGCCCGCATTGTTTTGCTCGCCAACGATGGAACTTGGCGTCGATATTTCGGCGCTCAACGCCGTGTACTTGAGGAACATCCCTCCGACCCCAGCCAACTATGCTCAGCGCTCAGGACGTGCCGGCCGCTCGGGACAAGCTGCCCTGGTGATCTCGTACTGCGCAGCCCAGAGCCCGCACGATCAACATTATTTCTCTCAGCCGCAGGCGATGGTAAAAGGCATCGTAAGGCCACCAGCGCTGGAGCTTGCGAACCGAGAGTTGGTCGAAGCGCATCTTCATGCCGTCTGGCTGGCCGAATCCGGACAGGAACTGCACGCCGACATTCCTCATGTCCTCGATTTGCGCGTCGCCGGTCTGCCGCACGATCTTCTTTCGCGGTGAGACTTTCGATGTTGGGTCGACAACGACCGCTAGCTTGCGGACCAATGGTTATAGCCCTGGCTACCAATACGACGTTATCCGACGAAAGCGAGGGCACCTTGGACTGGCGGTACAGGTGAATATGTTCGACATGAAGGGGAGTCTCAATGCAGCGGCACAAGTCACCAGCGATGGTGTGCGGCACGCAGCAAGCTCCGCCACATCATCGCTGCTGGCTCCGATTCCCGTAGCAGGCCCTGACGTCCGCTTCTACTTGCTTCCAAACTCCAGCCGCCTTTTCGTAACCGGCAATTTCTTCGGCATGTACTTCTTCGGCTACGGAAATTACCTGTCCACGTTTGACACCCTCGGGCTGACCATTACAAAGCACCTGAATGCACGCGCTGGCTATGCGTTAGGACAGCGACTGAATATCCACACAAAGGTGAGCCGAGATGGGTTCAGTCTAACCACGCAAGGGGCAATCGTCGGGCTTGATGTCTCTTTCTGAATGACCGTCCGATAGCTTGGGGGAGACTTTTGCGCTTCTAAAGCCGTATAGGGTTCCCAGGGCTGGGTTAAACTGTGTCTTGATCGCAGACGAGCGATGCTGCCTCGGTTCTACTGGCTTCGGATCAGCCGGCTGCAAGCTCTGCATATGTTTTGTGGTCGGCAGCGGCTTTCAAAATGCAGCCAGACGCGCGATCAGCCAGTAAGCCGCCGTCGTGCCGATTGCATAGGGCGGAACGCGCCAGGACCATGCTGGCAGTCTAATCGTCCAACGACGGATCGCTGCCGCTAACAACAATGCCGTTGCGACAAACGAGAAATGGCCGATCTCGACTCCAGCACTGAAGAAACCCAAAGCGAGGGGGATGTGCCCGGATGGCAAGCCAGCCGCGCTGAGTCCACCGGCAAAACCAAGTCCATGCAGAAGACCAAATGTGAATGCCACGAGCCACGGCTTTCGCTGCGCCAGTCCCTGCGGGTTCTCGCGACTTCGGATAACCTCGTAAGCAACGAACAGGATGCTGAGTGCGATCACGGCTTCCACCGGAGCAGGCGGCACGTGAACAAAGCCCAGCGTGGCGAGGGTTAGAGTGACGGTATGTGAAAGGGTGAACGCGCTGACGGTCTGCACCAGCCGTTTGAAGCCGCTCACCAGCAGCAACAAACCTGATACGAACAACAGATGGTCTACACCCGTCAGGATGTGCTCGAACCCTAACGCAAGATACGTTCGTGCGACTTCAAGCCTGCGCGGCGCCGCCTCAACTTCAAATGACGGCATAGAGGATGATAGCCGGGTGACCTGTGTCGAACCATCGAGGCGCTCGATGCGCACCAATACATCAGTGAGGGTCGCGGTCAGCCCGTCTATGCGGACCGTGCTTCCGGGCAATCCACCTTCACAACGGACGCTCCAGTTTTCACTGAACGCACCGCCTGAGAAGGACCCACGCGGCTGCGTCATATTCGAGCAAATCTGTGGCAGTTCAACATTGAGACTAAGCCGCAGATTGTCACCCACTGCCGGAACTTTCCAAAAGAGATCGTAAGTGTCGAAACCAGTTTGTCGCACTTGCAGGTACGCAGGCCGGATCTCGTGGGCAAATGCGGTCCACGTACAACTTGCGAGAAACAACACGCAGAAGAATGAGCGTTTCATCAGTGGGCCTGTGCCGCTTTCTTTTCTTCTGGTGGCTCGATCCTGATGGTATAGCGCTTAAGGAGGGCCTGGTACAACTTCTCTTCCGATTCAAACCGCTTCGCATTTGCCAACTCACGCTGCACTTCAGTGCGTATCTCTGCCAGTGCGGGTAGATGCCCGTCGGTGCGCGCGTTGACAAACACCAGGTGTTCGCCGTAACCGGACTGCACGGGGCCTTGCCACTGCCCGGTCTTCATCGCGCCCAGCCCGGAGGCGAATTGCTCGCCGAACATCTTCTTTATTTCGGTTACAGGGACCTTTTCAAATTGATGTTCCAGGATGAAGGGGTCGCCGAGCGCATTGAGATCAGCCGTGTCGGCAGCGTGTCCGAGCTGCGTGAGAAGGCGGGCCGCGTCACGCGGAAGATTGGCGCCATGCGCTTGCGGATTCAGATATACATGTCGAAATGTGAACGTTGTCTCGGTCTTGAAAGTATCCGGATGCGACTGCAAAAACGTCTGCAGATCCGCGTCTGTTGGTTCCGCCTGAGTGGCAAGATTGTCGCTGAGAAACTCCCATTTCTGGCGCAGCCGCCGGCGAATGATGGTGTCGTCCCTATCCAGGCCCATCGCAAGCGCCTCGCGATAAGCCACCTCTTCGCGGACATAGTCGCGAATCAGCCCTTGTAATTCTTCTTGCGACGGGGGACGCTGCCATGTCCTGGTGAAACCCGTCACCAGATTTTCTACTTTCCCTTGAGTAACGACAATTTCACCGGGCTTGCTGGCGGTATGTTTAGAGACGAGGCCGTAGATCGCAAAGATTATGGCTCCCAGTAGAAGGAAATGAAGTAAAGGCTCGCGCAGCAACTTCATCGTCTTCACCTCCTTACTTAGCTGGCGTGTACCAGATGGGCGACGTGTAAGCGCGCTCCTGGAGTTTCATCGGAACCTCCGGGGGCATCTTGATGCCGAAATACTTGGCATCGTAGGCCGTCCACCGTGGCGTTGGAATTTCCAACACACGCACGTAGTAGAACGCGGGCTGCGAGGCGTCGAATTCGGGATCTTTCCAGACCTTAATCAGCTCCGACGCTCCGATCGTGTTGGTGTAAGTTGCGTTCGGCACATCAACGGTATCGCCCACAGACGGGAGCTTGCCTTTAGCATCCGGTTTGCGATCACCGGACCAGACTACGTCGTAAACTTTCTCATGGGTCTGCCCTGTGCCGTCGAGCCATCCCTTGATGATCTGGATGCGATCAAGGTTAGCGCCTATGGGATCTTTGAGTGCCGCGACCAGGAAGGTCGGACTCTTCCCTGAAGGCGCCTGACTCAGATCCCCGCCCATAGGAACGCCCTTTCCGTAACCGACAATGGCGGGATTGCGGGTGTTACCATCTTTTAGCTCGAAATTCCACCCCCCAAAGAACCGTACAATCATGCGCGGACCGGTGGTTGCATACACTTCTTTGCGCTGCATGGCATCGAACAGAGCCTCGCGCGTGTTGCTGGTGGCCCAAACGCCCGCATATCCAGAAGCTGTTTGCTCCCATCCCATGATGGTGCCAACAGGCGTCTTTACAAAAGCCTTGGTGGCGCGTTCCTGACTGGGCTCAAAAGCGGACACCTTGCCCCAGAAGTTATCTTCATCGATGGCGGCTAGGGACGTATGGGCATCGGTCGACCCGATCATGCCAAACTTGTAGGGGTTTACGCCGAGTTCCTGTTCCAGCTTCAGCCCATTGCGCAAAGCCGAACGCGCATACTCGAATTCCAGCATCTCGGGCTTCTTCTTTTCCGTAAGATCAAGATTTCCCTTGTCCCAACGCTCATAGTTCGCGAACTCGTCGTTGGGAGAGAGAAATGGGTGCGTCTCGCCATCCCCCTTGATTTGGGTGGCCTCATAAATGCGTTCACGAAACGCGCGGGTTTCGGCGTACTCCCGGTCGATCGGCTTGCCCGTGAACGACTCGATGAGGGGAAACATCCGCCCGTTACTGAGATTGCCGTTATGTGCGATAGCTAGCACATGGCCGCCAGTTTTCTGCTCGTACCCACTCATCCATTTCCAGAGGTCTCTGGGGTTGTCGCTGCCGTAGGGTTTCTGTGTAATATAAGGTTCAACCTGGCTGGCCTTGGCTGCGCCATCGCGGAAAATAATGTTGCGGTGAAGGTTGTTGCCTCCGGTGTTCGAGGTCCACTCGAAACCAATGAATGCGGTGAATCGCCCCGGATCATTTGCCTCCTCAGCCGCTTTTATGATCTCTTCCCATGCCCCCTGAAATGCGGTTGTGCCGGGGACCGGAAGAATGGCTTTGGAGATGGCGCCTTTCCCGAAGCTGCTAATGATGTCAACGGCAGCAGCAGGTCCTTGCCCGCTCTGGATCATGTCGTACCAGCGGCGGCCCTGGGAGTCGCTAAGAACTGCCGGATCGCCGCTCATGAGCATAGGAAAGAAACCGAAACCATCAGAATGATCCGTGATCACCATGAAGTCGAGCGGGCGGGCAAGTCGAACGCGCTGGCCGCTGGAAGCGGTGACCTCTTGGCCCTTGGCGAAACGATAAGCTTCGCGCGGCCCGAGTCGGCAGCCGAAAGCTCCGGCATCCATGGAAAAAGACGTGTGCAGATGGGTGTCGCCCCAGAAGACGCGCTCTGGAAAGTTACGGTCCGCATAGGGAGAATAGGGCCTCTTCTTGGGAAAGGCGCCCTGAACCTCCTGCTCAGACGGCGCCGGTAACCCAGGGGGCGCGGGCGCCGGGGATTGCGCCCAAGAAGTGATCGCACACACATTCAGTAGAAGAAGCAGCACAATGCACTTTGTTATCGAAAATTGCATCTTTTTACCTCTGTCGCAACGGGCAACGCCACGTCTAGTCCTGAGTCGAGTTCGCTCTAACGCTCCACCGGAAGGCTGACTGGCTGTTCGAGGCGGAACTCAAGCAGCGATTCACTCGGCACCGATACCTGCTTTCCAGGTGTGGCGGCCGAGACCGTGGTCCCGAGGGCAGCGCCCGACACTGCGCCGATTGCCGCACCCGTTCCACCTCCCGCGACTCCGCCAATGAGCGCACCCAGCCCTGTGCCACCGACAACTCTCCTCGCTGTTTTTGAGCCCTGGCCTTCTGAGCGCACTTCATAGGTACTCGTCAGAAGAGGATAGGCGGTACCATTGATGACGATGTCGGTCAGCTCCAGAGTCAGGCCGGCGCCGCCCGACATCCTGCCCGCCGATTGAGCGTTAGCAAGCCGGCCATAAACCGTCGTGCCTCTTGGCGCTATTACCACATCGTCAGCCTGCAGGTTTGTCTCCAAGCTCGCGGTGAAGCGAAATCCTGCCTGCTGTTTGCTGGGAAACGTACTCACCACGCGCTTACGATGCAATACGCCGGTTGCAGGATGGCACCTTCTTGGCCGTGGTGCCGCGAACAATAGTGCCCGTGCCGGCGCCCGGCAAAGCGAGTTCAAGGTTCTTCTCTAGAAATCTCATTTCGTACACGCCGGAGTCGTTTAACAGCCGTAAGACAACTCCCGAGTGCAACCCATTGAAGTCGCATCGCGTCAGTCCAAGTTGTGAGTTCTCTGACATGTTGAAGGTGTTTCCCCGAAGTGTTAGCACCGCGTTCTGGGAGCCAGACGTGTGTTTCTGGTCGGATTGTCGGCAATCCAGAAATTGAGACAGTCAACGAATCTTCAAGCGCATAACTTCAGGATTGCTCGTGATCCGCTCGGAATGCTTGGGGTCCGTCCTTAGTGTCGTAGATCGATGCGCGATCTTTAGGCAATCTCTCATGTAGGATATATCTGGACGCCAGTGACGCTTATCACAGCTGCCACGCAGGCATTCACTTACACTCTGTCATTCCTTTTCTCTAGCGGGGCTGAGCCCAGAACGCGTTGGCACGCGACTGCCGCCGTCCCGCAGAGTCTTTGGTGCCTTATATGGCAGGTATCGACGATACTGTGTGCAAGCACATCGGCGACGAGTCCGAGCACGGCTTGGCAGATGGCGGCTCGCTGAAGCGGCCCGAGCAACAGTCGCGGTCCGGCAGACGACGCCAGCGAACGATCCGCTTCCGACTTGCCTGTCTGGTCCTGGCCTGCGTTCTGCCGGTCTGCCTTATCGCGGGATTCCTGGTCTATTACTCATACCAGCATAAGCGCCGTGCGGTGGAGAGCAGCGTGGTGGAAACTGCGCGAGCGCTCTCGCTGGTGATCGACCGGGAGTTCGCCAACATGCAAGCCTGCGTGACAACTCTGGCCACCTCTCCTTCTCTCGCCACGGGCGATCTGTCCTCATTCCACCGCCAGGCTCAGTTGGTGCTGCGTGATTATCCAGGCAGCGATATCATTCTGGCGGACTCTACCGGACAGCAGCTTGTTAATTCCTTTGTGCCATTCGGCAAGCCATTGCCCAGACGCAATGTTCCTGAGGCGGTGCGTGGCATTTATGCGACCG
>CAWHUL010000002.1:0-359009 GCA_963832365.1 uncultured Acidobacteriota bacterium
AAGATTCGGGGACTCCACCGGAACGACTTCATCATGGCAGCCAAGGTCGATTCTCTTACTGCGGAACACTGAACGTCGAGGACTCGCCGGAGTGGAGCGATTGCAAATTCGTGAAGAGGTAAATGTCTCATGGCAGAAATTGTGGAAAAAGCTGACGCGCAGGTGGCGGAATCGATCCGCAAACTTACCCGTGCCACGTCTGCGATGGCAGAGGCGATCGACGAGGGCGTCGGTGCCATCAAACTTGCCGTTAAGCGGAGCGGCGATTTGGCTGAGGAAATGATGGACGAGACAACGCAACGTGTGAAACGTCATCCGGTAGAAACTATGGTGGCAACGTTCGGGGCGGGGGTTATCGTCGGCACGCTCATCGGGTGGATGGCATCGCGAAAATAAACGGCGCGTTATTGCAAAAACACCAAGGAAACGAATTCAAAACACAAACGGCGTACGCCGTAATATGTGGGGCGAAGATTGCAAACGTCGTGCGGTCACGCGGCACGCACGAGTGTTGAACAACTAATGCTTCTGCCGTCACAGAAATATTCCTTTGTTCCTTGGGGGGAAGTTCTGTCGTCCATTGCCGAGAGGCACTCTGGGCAGAACGCTCTCAACCTTCCTTCGACTGGTTCTGTCGTAACACATTTGACCAGATCATGCCTTTTTTTCATGGTATGTCACCGTCGTGGTACGGTTGTGTGCTGGCTTGTGCTTTTACATAATCAGTAGCGGTGCTGGCGGTGTTGTCGCTCCGCAGAACGTTCGCTCCTTCGACGCTCAAACCTGATCGAGCTTGGGCCTTGCTTCGTTTATTGTTAGCTGCCGCTCCCACATGAGCTCTCCATTTAATCCGTTTATCGCGGTATCTGCTTCACTGTCGCTCGTCATTTCGACAAAGGCAAAGCCGCGTGAGCGTCCTGTGTCGCGATCCTTAACTATCGTGACCGTCTCAACGGCCCCATGCGATTCAAAGAGCGTACGGACTTGATCTTCGGTTACAGCGGAATCCAAGTTGCCAACGAATACGTTTTTCATGACCCCGACTCCCAAAATACAATCCACGCAGTCGCTATACGTCGGCTCGCCGCTTGGATGTCCGGCGCTTGACTAACAGTTCACGGCTCCAGCAAGTGCCTCTGCTGACAGGGTTGGCGCTTAAGACGCCTGTTCCAGCCCAACTTCGATTGCCGCCGCGTCGTTTGCATTCTCTGGTGCAACTTTTTGTTGCTCCGCACCAGCAAGCAACCGAATCGCATTATTCGCTGTGTCTTGAACCCGAGTGCTGGGTTTGTGGAGTTTCCGTACGGCTTTGAATACTAGGTGGCAGAACGCAAAGCGATTTGTCGTACGTAACGCCTCAAAAACGATCTCTGCACGCATAATTAACACCTTCCTTGCCGAAAGCTGCTGGATGGGCCACAATCGCCAAATTCACGATGACCGGATGACCGTCATCAGTAACGGTCCCTGCCACCGCTTCGACCACGACCTCCACCGGATGGGGCACGATCGCGCTTTGGACGCGCCTCATTCACTGTAAGGGGGCTTCCCTCCATGAGGCTTCCGTTCAGTCCAGCAATCGCTTTTTCACCTTCCGAGTCAACGGTCATTTCAACGAAGGCGAAGCCACGTGGCTGTCCACTGTCTCGATCTCGCATGATCTCAGCTTTATCGACCTTCCCGTATACCTCGAATTGTGTCCGCAGTTCCGCTTCCGTACAGCGGGGATCAAGATTCCCAACGTAAATGTTTTTCACGGTCGGCTCGACGATTGAGCTATTTAATTGTCAGTGTTTCTCGGACGAGTGAGGCAGGGTTAAAAATATCGCCGATGCCTAAGGCGGGTCGGGAAAAAGGGACATTCGAACGCAATTCAAGACTAGCACGATTTCGACCAACCTGCCGCTCATTGCCCGACTGGAAGTACCACGGTGGCGGGGGTTTCAGTCGGGGTTGATGGGGAGACTTACTCCCTGCCTGCGATTGGGCACGAAGACGCTGACGTTGTTGTGGGTGCGAGGTACTTTGGATTCTGTGTTGTGGAACAAAGGCGGCAGCCACCATAAAGGGACAGCATCAAGCAGTCGCATGACCTCTTACCAGATCAATTAGAAGAATGACGATGGCCAGCACCAGCAAATTATTGGTCAGACTCTCGGCTACATTTAACCCGAACCCGAGCAGCCACAGGATGAGCAGGACTGCGCCAACAAGCCACGCCCAGCAGAATCGATTCTGAGTTGTCGAATCGTTTTCCTGCGAAAGGGAAAACATGCAGTTACCTTCGGGCTCCTGCAGGAAACGAGCGCCGAATACAACCCCTACCCTACTGAAACCTTCAAACCGATTCGAACGGGCTGAAAACGGGCTCCCAGAAAGGGGTTCGATGATGTCGGTAAATTCAGCAGCCACGATACTCTGCATCGATGACAATGAAAAGGCGCTGAACGTTCGGAAGAAGATTTTGGAAGTGGCTGGATATTCCGTGCTAAGTGCCAGCCACGTTGACCTCGCAATGAAACTGTTCGCCACATCAGACATTGACATCGTCATAAGCGACCAGCTACTGCAAGGCAAAACTGGAACAGAACTGGCTGCCGAAATGAAGCGATTAAAGCCTACAATCCCGATTGTCATTATGTCAGGGATGGTGGAACGGCCTGAGGGCATGGAACACGCCGATTTGTTCATTGGGAAAGGGGAAGCTCCCCCTATTTGGCTAAAGAAGATTTCGGATGTATTAGAAAGGAGCCGTTGCCAAGCCCCGGAGTCCAATGCGAATGCTTCAGGCTAAACGTGTCGCGGTGCCCAAATTGCGCTGCTGTAATTTCTCTTGAATAAGGCTCATCAGAGTTGGAATCTGGGCGGGTTTGGTCAGGTAACCATCTACTTGGCTTCGGATTGCTTCCAGAGCAGTATCAACGTCAGGAAATCCGGTCAATATAAGGGTCACACAATTCGGTTGGGCACAGTGCATGGCGTTCACGACCGTGAATCCATCGCCGGGCTGACCGATGTTTAAGTCCGAAAGTAGAACGTCAAACTGCGAAGACTTGATTTCGGCCAGTGCGTGACTTACCGTACCGACCGCCCTAACGCTGAGTCCGTGTCGCCGTAAAATCTGCGGCATCGTGATGCGAATGCCCGGTTCGTCATCCACAAACAGCACTCGAACAGCTTCCATACGCAAAACACCTTTCGTGGACAGCCGCCCACCCCACTGAAACTAGCGCAGATTCCACACTCCCATTAAGAGACAGACTACCAGAGCAGCCGCGAACAAACAGGCAATCGCTGGCCCCAATCCGACTTGGCGAATATCTTGATTCTTACCCATGGCTCTTCCTTTTACAGCGACACGTATGCTACTCAACTTCACGCTTAGCGATTTCAATTGCCTGAGCGTTAACTGGCTGAGTGGCGTCTGGAAATAAACTCGAATGCCAGCGCGGTTATCGCCAACACGGGCAGGACGTGAATAGAACCGTCGAACGTGTATCCGTTCACCAATCCTTCCAGCCACGCAAGCGCGAATATCAGAGACAAACTCCAAAGCATGGCTCTCACCCCCACGGTGATTATTGGCTGTGCTTTTTATACAACTGTGGGGAGAATGTCAAGAATTGCATGACCTTAGAGAGAAATACGCCGCAAATAGCTCGCTCAGTCTACATCCGCTGCTCAAGTAAACGGAATGTTCGTGTAAGTGCTGCTTACCTTCGGGCAATCCAAATAGGAATAGCTTTAATAATCGAGAGGTCGAATTGAAGGACTTAAATCGTGAGTACCACCGCGAAATTGTTTGACTTGAGCACGAGAGCGGAGCTAAGGTTGCGGTCGCGAGTCGCCGTATTGCTATCAAACATTCTTCCCCATGTCTGGGTGAAGGCAACGGCGGCGTGACCGGGCGAGCGACACTGCTCCCCGGTCATTCTATTGTTTGGTTTTCACGGAACGTACACCAGTCCTCGGGAAAGTCCCCGGCACTCCCGCCCTAGCACTTGTATCCGTCACGATGCATGCTCCAAACGTCTAGCTGCCCAAATGGATGCTTTTCGTGCCCAAAGGCTGTCCGGAAAGTGCTGCTCCAATTCCTTACTGATTAGCGCCAGTACAGTGTGATCGATTGTTCGTTTGTAGGTCGCCACGCCCGACCAGTAGATCGCCTCGGCAGCGGTCGGGCTGCTGCCATACTGCTGCACGATATTTCTGTATCTGCGTTCCGCCTCGTCCCACTTTTTGCACATGAAGGCAATCCTTGCCAGACCTAATTCAAGCTGAGCCGCGAACTCGGCTCTCGGCAGGTATCCTTCGATGCGGTGCCGTTCTTTTCCGCTTGAGTCAAGCAGCAGAACAGTAGGCGTCCACAGCACTTCGAATCGATGGAATGCAGCAGCACCTTTCTTCGTGCTGACGGAGACCGGGACAAACTGATTATTGATGAACATCGCAATTTCGTTGTTTGCGTATGATTCGGCTTCCAGCCGATCACAACAACCTCAGGTATGAGGGGCACTGAAATCGAGCAATACGGGACGATTCTTTGCGGCCCCGTCGCTCAATGCCGCATCGACGCTCTCAAGCCAATGAATAGGCAAGCCTCTCCCCCTGAAGTTATATCCTGTGCAGGTAATTCCCCACACCCACAAGTTGGGCAAAGATTAAAGCACTGCCTGCTCTCAAGTCAATGCAGAAACTCTGGACGGCTATTTTGTTGCGAAACTGTGAGTCTGGCAACGGCAGCACACGCCCCCATCCCAACCCCGAAAATCCGGATCGCCACCCCGAGTCCCATGCAGGGTTCTGCTAACGATTCCACCCACGACACGTCTAACAGGGTGAAGCCTCTCCTGATATGTCCCCCCGGTAAACAGGCTGTTACGAAACTGAGTGACTCTGAAGTAAGTTAATGGGAAGATGCCCTTGCGAGAGCGGGGGCATTTTCCATGGGCTTCATTCAGGGTGAGAGGCGGGATCAGCACACGTTGTTTCCGACGACTCTGGACGATCTGATTCCTGCCGATCATATGTGCCGTGTGATCGAGGCGTTCGTCGGCAAACTGGAGATGTCGGCGCTGGGCTTCGTTCGGGCCGAGCCAGCCGAAACCGGGCGTCCTGGTTACGACCCGCGCGATCTGCTGAAGCTGTATCTGTATGGATATTTGCAGCAGATACGTTCGTCGCGGCGGCTGGAAGCCGAGTGCCGGCGCAACGTGGAAGTGATGTGGCTGCTGAGCAGTCTGGAGCCGGACTACAAGTCGATTGCCGAGTTTCGGCGGATGCATTCGGAGGCGGTGACAGAGGCGGGATCCACCCCGATGACCAATCACATGTGCTGGCTGTCATCAACGAAGCCATCAGAACCCAAAAGTACCTTCGAACTAGAGCACCGGGTCATACGTGCAGACAGCAGCTTGGGCTGGACGTTTTCACGTGCGGTTCCACTGCTGAATACGAACGGTGAAATTACCGAATGGTTCGGTGCGGCGAGCGATGTTACCGTCCGCAAGCTGGCGGAGGAGGCATTGCGGCACAGCGAGGAACGCTTGTGGCAGTTCATTGAGGAGTCCCCTGCGGCATTGGCAGTTTTTGACCGCGAAATGCGCTATGTTTGTGCGAGTCGTCGCTGGCTCAGTGACTACCAACTTGGTGACCGGAATTTGCGTGGGGTATCGCATTATGACATCTTTCCGGAAATTGGGGAGGAGTGGAAGGAATCCCACCGCCGTGGATTGGCTGGTGAGGTAACAAGTTCAGCATGCGACTGCTTCCAGCGGGCCAACGGCTCGGTACAGTGGATACGGTGGGAAATACGGCCGTGGCGCAACGCTGCGGGTGAGGTCGGAGGAATTCTTCTCTTTTCCGAGGACATCACCGAGCACAAACTCGCAGAGGAGGCGCTGCTCCGCAGCGAGAAACTGGCGGTAACCGGGCGGCTGGCAGCAACGATTGCTCATGAAGTTAACAATCCATTGTCCGCAGCGATGAATGCCGTCTACATCGCAAGCACCGATCCCACTCAAGCCAGCGAAATGTTAAAGCTGGCGGAGCAGGAGCTTCGCCATGCCGCTCACATAACCCAACAAACGCTGGGGTTTTATCGAGAAAGCAACAGCCGCATTCAGCCGATTGCACTTCCTAAATTGATAGACGAGGTTCTGGACGTATATGCGGGAAAGTTAAAAAATCGCAATATTACGGTTCAACGCCGTTGCTATTGTGCCCCTAGCTCCCGCAGAGGGCGCTGGTGCCCGGAGAACTGTGAGAATTGTGAGGGACGCCTTCTTGTTAACTCTGGTGAGTTGCGGCAAATTATTTCAAACCTGTTGGCGAATGGGATAGATGCCCTTTCAGATGGCGGGGTGATACAAATCCGAGTGTCAAGATTATCAGATAGACTTCGACTCGCAATGGCGGATAACGGCTGCGGCATTCGAACGGAGCACCTTAAGCGCGTATTCGAGCCATTCTTTACGACAAAAAAAACCGTTGGCACGGGTCTTGGGCTGTGGGTTACCCAAGAAATTGTTCGCAAGCACAATGGAGTTATCAAAGTGCGTAGCCGCAAAGACAAAGGCACGGTGTTTTGGATAGCCTTTTCGGCTATTCCTCTCCCGACTGGGGAATCCGGTCGAAGATGAACGCGATTCCGGTCTGAAGCCGAACACCATTCCGTTGTGAATCCGAACAGTATTCCGGTCTGAAGGTGAACACCGATTCCGGTGGGAAGGCGAACAGTTTTTGTCACCTGCCGGAATGGCGTTCGGCTTGGAGCGGAATGTTTTCCACAGACGAACAGCAGGAGCAGCAGTGACGCTGGACAATAACCCGGCATTAAAAACTCCATCGATAAGGAGATCAGGGTGCCGGCCAGGAGATTGTCCATGCGGAAAACGAAGGAAGTCCTGCGGTTACGCTTTGAGTTGGGTCTCGGGCAGCGCCAGATCGCACGTTGTTGTGGGGTCGGCGTGGGCACGGTCCACGAGTATCTGGAACGGGCGACGGCGGCTGGGATCGGTTGGCCATTGCCGGAAGGCTTGGGCGAAGAAGACCTGGAAGCCAAGCTGTTTGGGAACCAATCGGTGCCGGCACCAGTGGTGCGGCAGCGACCCAACCGGACTGGAATGCCATTCATCAACAGCTCCAGCAACACCGCCATCTGACGCTGCAGTTGGTGTGGGAAGAATATCGGCAGGCGAATCCCGAGGGGTATCGCTACAGTTGGTTTTGCGAACGCTATCAGCACTGGCGGCGGCACTTGGATGTGGTGCTGCGCCAGGAACACAAAGCCGGCGAAAAGATGTTCGTCGACTGGGCCGGGGCGACGATCTCGGTGTATGACGCCACCACCGGGCAGGCGTGGCCGGCTTCGTTGTTTGTTTCCGTGCTGGGAGCCAGTTCCTACACCTACGTAGAGGCGACTCGTGACCAGCAACTGGAAGCCTGGATTCAGGCGCATATCCACGCGCTGGAGTTCTTCGGCGGAGTGCCGACCCTGACGGTACCAGACAACACCAAGACGGCCGTCACCCGAGCTTGCCGCTACGACCCTGATCTGAATCCCACCTACCAGGAGTTCGCGGTGCACTATGGGATGGGAGTGGTGCCGGCCCGGCCGTACAAGCCGCGGGACAAGGCTAAGGTCGAAAGTGGAGTACAAGTCGTTGAACGCTGGATCGTAGCGGCGCTGCGAAACCGGAAGTTCTTTAGCCTGCCGGAACTCAACCAGGGAATTCGCGAGCTGCTGGTGCGACTGAACGAGCGCCCTTTCCGCAAGCGGGACGGATCGCGGGCCAGTCTGTTTCACAGCTTAGAGAAGGCAGCTCTGGCACCATTGCCGGTCGAGCGCTTCGACATGAGCGAGTGGTTACATGCCACCGTCAACATTGACTATCACGTCGCCTTTGACGGCAACTTCTACAGTGCGCCGTACACCTTGGTGCAGCAAATAGTGGAGGTTCGCTCCACCCCGACCACCGTAGAGATCTTTCACAAGGGCAATCGGATTGCCTCCCACATACGCAGTCGCGAGCGTGGTAAAAGCATCACCCAAAAGGAGCACCGCCCCAGAAGTCATCAGGCCCATCTGGAATGGCCGCCTTCGCGCATGGTGAACTGGGCACGCAGCATCGGTCCGAACACGGCGCAGTTGTTCGAGAGAATCCTCAACGAAAAGCCCCACCCGGAGATGGGCTATCGTTCTTGTCTCGGCATCATTCGCTTGGCGCAGCAGTACTCTGCGCAGCGGGTGGAAGCCGCTGCAGAACGGGCACTACTCGCAGGGGCGTGCCGGTATCAGAGCGTAAAATCGATCTTAAAGAACTCGCTCGACGCCCTTCCCTTGTCTCCGCCGCCATCCAGCCCTCCGCCCTTGACGCATGACAATGTCCGCGGTGCCGAGTACTTCGACAAAGGAGGGCGTGTGTCATGCTAAACCAACCGATGATGGAGAAACTGCTGGCTATGCGGTTGCAGGGCATGTTCGACGCCCTGAAGACGCAAGAGCAAGATCGAGCTGTTAACGAGCTGAGTTTCCTGGAGCGGCTCTCTCTGCTGGTCGATCAACAATGGAACTGGCGCGAGAATCAGGCGCTGGTGCGAAGACTGAAAGCGGCCAAGCTGCGGGGGCCGGCCTGCGTGGAAGACATCGACTATCGTGCTGTACGTGGACTGGACAAGTCGGTGATGCGTGCTCTGACAAAAGACTCAGTCTGGGTTCGCAATCACGAGAACGTTTTCGTGTTGGGGCCGACCGGCGTGGGCAAGAGCTTCATCGCTTTGGCGCTGGCGCAGAAAGCCTGTCGCGACGGCCACTCGGCTCTCTATCTGCGGGCGGCAGCCTTGCTGCGTGATCTAGCCCTGGCCCGAGCGGATGGAAGCTTGCGCAACCTGCTGGCACGGCTGAGTCGCATCGACGTTCTGGTCATTGATGACTGGGCCATGGCACCGCTGAATGATACCGAGCGTCGCGAAATCTGGGAGATCTGCGAGGATCGTTACCAAACCCGTTCCACCATCCTCACATCTCAACTTCCGGTCTCCCGCTGGCACGAGCAAATCGGCGATCCCACCATCGCCGATGGCATCCTGGACCGTCTGGTTCACAACGCCCATCGCATCGAAATGCGCGGAGAATCCATGCGCAAAAAACGCGACCTACCACCGAATGAGAAGCAAGAATGAATCGCTTCTTCGACATTAATGAAGCAGGGGCAAAGGGGCTGCTGCCCCTTTCCCCTGCACCCCAAATCCCCGCTTGAAAAGCTTCCTTCGCTTCGCTCCGGATCATCGCTCTTGACGATTCCGAACACTTACTCCACAATCACCATGCCAGCGTCGCTTCGCTCCGACTGCTGTTCACCTTCGTTCCGGAATGCCGTTCGGCTTCCCTCCGGAATCAGCGTTCACCTTCACCGGAATACCCACCCGACATCGACCGAATCTGATTCATCCGGAGGAGGGCGCAATTTTCAGCTCCCCTTGTTGGGCGACAAGGATGTGGTCGGGCTGTGAGCCCTTGGAGTGCCTCCACATTTTTTGAGAGCGGCACAACATTCCAAATCTCGGACTTATTGCAGCGAAACCTTTGCCAACCTTCGCCGTTTTGAGAGCGATTCAGGACGCCAGTTTCGCTTCGGTTGTTTCTTGCCGTTTTCTTTCAGGCAATTCCATCGGCAGGAAAACAGAGAAACAGGTACCGCTGCGGCCAAAGCGTGTGGTGCTGCGCAAGCGAATCTCGCCTTGGTGCTTTCGCACGATTCCTTGGCTCACCCAGAGTCCCAATCCCGTTCCTTGTTCGCCTTTCGTCGTGAAGAACGGCTGAAACAGCTTGGAGCGCTGTTCAGATGAAATACCGTGACCGTTATCAGCGATGACCACACGAACTCCCCGAACTTCTTCTTTCTGCCACCGCCTTGATGGAAAGATGTGGATTCTCAGCTTGCCTCCATCCGGTGTTGCTTCAATTGCATTCGAGACAAGATTCAAGAAGACCTGCCTCAACTCACCGGGAAAACCCATGACAGGGAGGGTCGCGTCAATGCGTTTGATAACCTGCAACCGCTTCCCGTCGATCTTGCGAGCATCCAAAGTCAGCACGCTGCCCAGCACTTGCGAAAGGTTCACTTGCACAGGCGAACTTGCATCGCGGTAGAACGACAGCGTATTTGCGACAATGTGCTGCATGCGTTCAAGCTCTTTCTGGAGAAGCTGCACGCACTCTCGCCCATGTTCGTCCAACTTTGAGTCCTGCGACAGTAGATACACAAGGTTGTTGAGGGCGTCGAGGGGATTATTGATTTCGTGAGCCAAGGTTCCGGACATCCGCCCAACAGCAGCCAGCTTCTCGCTCGTCCGAAGCGATTCTTCGGCTTGCTTCATGGCCGTGATGTCCTCAACAGTTACGACCGCCATTGTCACGTTGCCACTGCCGTCGCGCACAGGAGTGGCGTTGACCCGGACAATTACCTCTCTTCCAGTGTCGATCCGACGCGCACGCTGCTGGCGTTGCACGACTGTCTCCCCGCGAAGTGCGCGGGCGACCGACCAATCGTTGGGAGGAATGAGCTTGTCGTTCAGGTCGTAGTGTTCGAGCAGTGTAGGGATCGAATCTGGCGAACACCCGGGATCAAAGTCATGGATGCGGAAGTACGCGGGATTAGTCAGCAACCGCTTCCCATCGGCACCAACGATGTACATTCCCTCAGACATGCTGTCGATGTTGGCGCGGAACTGAGCCAAGGTCTTCTCCGCCAATTCCTTGGCCGCGATCAACTCCTGTTCAGCCCGTTTGCGTTCGCTGATGTTATCGAAAACAGCTACAAAGTATTCTCTTGCCGGACTGTACGCTGAAATAGAAAACCATTTTCCGAGGGCTTTGAGTTCGATCTCAAACCTTTCCGGCTCGCCTGTCAACGCGACTCGGCCATACCTCTCAAGTAACTCTGGCTGGGACTCTTTGATCCCCGGAATGACCTCCGTGACTTTCTTGCCGACAACGTTCTTCAAATCTGTCAGCATTTCGAAGGCACCATTGACTTCGAGATAGACAAAATCTACCGGACGACCATGATCGTCCAAAATAATCTTGCAGTACGCAAACCCGTCCAGCATGTTTTCAAACAAGGAGCGAAACCGCTGCTCACTTTTTCGCAACGCCTCCGCCTCCACCTTGTGCTCGGTAATGTCCCGATTTGCCTCCAATACTGCGACCTGTTTCGCAGATTCGACCTTCAGCGTCCATTGAGTAGCGACAACGATCTCGTTGCCATCCCTTTTTGTCTGGATAACTTCACCGCTCCACCTGCCCGATTTCTGAAAGTCCACTAGCACCTCGTCCAAAGGCTTGGGAAAAACCGTTTGCAGAAGCGCATTCGAGAGTTGGCCGAGCGCCTCATCCTTGCTCCAGCCGTACAGCCGCTCTGCGCCTTGGTTCCAATAAATGATCCGATCCTCGGAGTCCCGAACAATCACGGGCTCGAAGGACATCTCAAGTAACTCGGACTGAATGGCAATCAGCGAGTGGAGATGTTTACGGGCAAGGTCTGCGAACCAGCAAATGGACGCAAAGGTCAGCCCAAAGAAAAAGGTGCGCAGAAGATTGGAAATGTCGGTGCTGATCTCATTGTAGGGTGCAAGAAAGAAGAAGTCTGCACTGACCGAAGCCAATGCAGTAGCGAGCAGACCGGGCTTGAAACCGCCAATCCATACGGCAACAATGACAGCGGGATAGAAAAACAGAAACGGCGTTGTGTAACTGAATGGACGCAGGTAGAAACCGAGCAGGGTTGCCAGTCCAACCGCGATGACAGCGACCCCATATCGGAGCAGGCGTGATCCGGCACTGTGACCAGTGACCGTGGGGTATGGAGAATGCCCGAGGGGACGAATGGACATGCCGCCTCACAAAGCAAGTTGAGGAATTCTGACACCCTGCGTCCGCCGTTTGGCTGGCAGAGCGGCTTTTGGCGACTTCTGTGCGATGAAGCGCACCCCAGCACCGCAGAATTGTATTCTTCGGGAACGGGAGATGCAACGTGTTGGCTCCCATACCGTTGGATTGCTCAACAGTTAGCAGCCCTTAAGTGGCGTCAGTTGCTCTCGGTTCTATACTCGCCGTGCAAAATGCGCATCTGCGTGCTTCGACCGGAATCTCGCTGAGGCACTCCGGACATTGCTTTGTCGTGGGGTCTGGCGGCACTTCACCCCGTTTTTTATGAGCTATGTAAGCGTTCATTGGCACAATCACGAAAAAGTACACGGCGGCGGCGACCATCAGGAACGAGACTAATGCGTTGATAAAGTCGCCGTACATGAATTTGCTGCCGTTTAGTTCCACAAACAATCCAGAGAAATCCGGCTTGCCGAATATTGCAGCGATGAGCGGCGTCAACAGGTCTTTGACGAAAGCAGCCACTACCGCCCCAAACGCAGCGCCAACGACAACAGCGACAGCGAGGTCGAGAACATTGCCTCGGAAAATGAACTGCCGGAAGCCTTTCAACATTTGCATCTCCAAAAGTGTCTGCTAAGTTTGCGAACCGAGGAGGCGGGGTTAAATCCCGCCCCTCCAGCTTGTTCGTGTTAGAACGCGATACTGACTGCGATCCCGATGCCGGGGTACAGGCGGTCATACATGTAGTACCCATCGCCGGTGTAATCAACATATACGTCGTCGGTTTCGTACCACGTCGGAGCCCACGAACTCCGGCCACGGATCAACGAACGTCATCCAATAGCCATCGTACTGGAAGCGCGGATACCCGCCCACGAAAACCATCGGAAGGCGGCTGATGTGGAAGAAGTGGTTGCCCCCGAAGTACAGCCTGAAGCGGTCTTCAGGAATTCGATAGCCGTTATAGCCGCCGCGCTGCGCCCACGTGCGGTGATCGCTATTCCACGATTTGGCGCGAGACTGGACGAAGCCGCTGCGCACCTGCTGTTGATGTTGTGGGACGCCGCTCGGGTGAACGCCGCCATAGGTGGGGCTCGGTCGCCGGACGCCGCCATGATAGGTGCCACCCTAGCTTTGTTGCGGTCGTGGCGCAGGTTTGTTAGCTGGCGGCTGATGTTGTTGCGGTGCGGGTTTTGCCTGCTGGTGTTGCTGTCCCCCCTGCTGGTGTTGCTGCCCCTGCTCCTTACCCTGTTGTTCGTGCTGTGCATAGGCAGGAGCAGTGATTCCGAGAAGCAAAAACAAAGCCCCTACGGTGATAGCCAATTTCATCGGCATGCATTCTCTCCTTTTGAAAATCTAGCTGAAATCTCTCTTTGGACTTCGAAACGCAGAATTTACGGCTACTTGCCGAACACCCTTTTCGCTTTTATTAAGCCATCAGTGCAAAGAGCTTTTCTCCTATTATTTCTCCGTCTCTTGCTTTAACCCTAAGTTGCTCGAATTGTACTGCTCTTCACAAAAAAGGCGCTGGGGGGCACATTTTGAGGGTACAGACTGGAACCTTGAAAACCACCCGCTGGGCTTTCAGCCTCAGTGAGGCGCTATTCCTGTTCGGCCTCCACTTTTGCACGACCTCGCGTCATCCGATTGAAGATTTCGCTCAATTTCGCTGCCGAAGCACTTACAGCAGCCTTCGACAACCTGACAGTTCCTTCCCGAACGACCGAACCGAGTAGTTTTGCGGCCTTAAGCGTTGCGGCTCGACGTAAACCACTTCTTTCGACCCTTACCATGCATCGACAGTATTCCTTCGTAATCATGCCGACACGAAGGGTGAGAAACGCATTAGCTGAGCCGGACAGGATAGAACTAGCAAGAAAATGCATGCCCGGAATCGCGGCGATGGTCGAGCCGAACACTGTACCGACTAAAACATCGACATCCACATCCTCAACGCCAGCAGCGACAAAAGCCGTCGACGCCACATTTGCATATAGCTGTGTAAAATCTCGGAGAGACGGCCTTTGGTAATAAATGTGCGCCACTTGCCAGATGATCCGCGTCTGCGCAGCAAGCACTACCAGCGCATCTAATCGACCGCTTTGCAGAACCGCCGTGCTCAGGAACACTGCCGATGCAGCCGGCCATCGCGGTAAGTACATTGCGCGGCGTCTTTGGAGCACTCCATCCCGGCGACCTGCAGTACAAGGCGTTCACCAGCCAAAGTAAGGGCGGTGATTCTATCAGATTCCCGAGCCTGCGCATTGCGCGGGAGCGTGACTAGCACGGGGCGAGCAAGGACGTGAGGTGATCGATGGAGGAGCGGGCGGAGCGCACTGACTCATTAGGGGGTAGGATGGCCGCCAGTAAACAAGACATCCGGCAGTGGTTTGTTACTGGGCAGGTACGAACTGAGAGAGCCGAAATTTGCAATTGATTGCAAAAATGCGTTTAAGCAGTCCGAGGAAGATGAGGCAAACGACACAGCCAGCACTGGTTGGGAGACATTCTTGGACGCGGTGATTCGCGCTGGATTCGCAACCAGTGGAACATGGCCGACACACACGGAAAAACCGGGGCGAATGCGTGAGAATGACTCCAATGCCCTCGCATCCAGCATCGTTATAGTCTGCCGCCCGCGTGCGATCGAAGCAACAACAGCAACTCGGCGTGAGTTTATCTCCGCGCTGAAAGCCGAATTGCCCGCTGCGCTCGCACATCTTCAACGCAGCAACATCGCGCCGGTGGATTTGGCGCAAGCCGCAATTGGTCCCGGCATGGCAGTCTACACTCGTTACTCCAGAGTTCTCGACGCAATTGGACAGCCGCTCTCGGTGCGTGAGGCGCTGGCGTTGATTAACGAAACCCTCGACGAGGTGCTGGCTGCGCAGGAAGGCGACTTCGATGCCGATACGCGATTTGCTGTAGCGTGGTTCGAGCAGTGGGGCTTTGTGGATGGCGAGTTCGGAATGGCCGATGTTCTCTCCCGCGCCAAGAACACCAGTATTGATGGCATGAAAGAGGCGCACATCCTTCAGTCCGGCCGCGGCAAGGTCCGCCTACTAAAGCCGGACGAACTTGCCGCCGACTGGGATCCTGCGCACGACAAGCGGTTGACCGCGTGGGAGGTGGTTCACCAACTGATCCGCGCGCTGGAAGCCGGCGGCGAAGGCGCCGCGGCCGAGCTGGTGGGCAAGCTGGGCAGCAAGGCGGAGGCAGCGCGCGAGCTGTCCTATCGCCTTTACACGATCTGCGAGCGCAAGAAGCGGGCACAAGAAGCGCTCTCCTACAACGCACTGGTTCAGAGCTGGCCGGAGATCATCCGGCTGGCGCGAGAGACCGCGCCGGCTTTGGCCGAACAAACCGAATTCTTCTAACAGGAATAATCAATGGCAATCACGAATCACGAACGAGTAGGTAAGGCGCTGGACCTTCTAAAGGAAGGCCTGCAACCGTTTGTTGAGCGGGAAATGAAGTCACAACACCAGCAACTCTGGCTCGACCAGGTGCGGCAGTCGGTGGCGGAAACGCAGGCACATTTGTTTCCGGACAAGGGCCAGGTGCAGTGGGACGCGGCCTCGCTGCTCTCGGTGATGTGGAATCAGTGGAACGGCGTGTTCAAGAAAACGCTGGGTCGCGCCGAGCGCTCTCTTATTCAGGAACTGCGCGATTGTCGGAACAAGTGGGCACATCAGGAGCCGTTTTCAGGCGATGACGCCGACCGGGCGCTTGACTCGATCAACCGACTTCTGACCGCCATTTCCGCTCCTCAGGCTGACGAAGTGGACAAGATGAAGATGGAGCTGCGGCGACTCACGCTTCGATGAGCAGGTACGCGGCGAAAAGCGCAAAGCCGGCGGGTCGCTCATCGAAAGCGCTGCTACCGGAACGGTAAAGCCGTGGCGCGAGGTCGTAACACCGCACATGGACGTGGCAAGCGGCCGATTCCAGCAGGCGGAGTTCGCCGCCGATCTATGGCAAGTCCACATCGGCGAAGGCAGCGACGAATACCGGAAGCCCGACCGAGTTCTTCCGCCGTACATACCTCACCGAGAGCCTACAAGCGTATGTTGATCGGCGCTGTGCAGCGCATCTCAGGCAAGGGTGGCGACCCGGTCGTTCAGCTGCAGACGAACTTCGGTGGCGGCAAGACGCACTCGATGCTCGCGCTCTATCACCTTTTCTCGGGCGCTCCGCCCAGAGACCTGCCTGGAATCGACGCAGTATTGGCCGAGGCGGGCATGGCAACCGCTGCCGAAAGCGACTCGCGTAGTGTTGGTTGGAAACAGGATCTCGCCGGGGAACCCCGTAACGAAGCCAGATGGCACTGTGATTCGAACCTTGTGGGGAGAACTGGCGTGGCAGCTCGGCGGCAAGAAGGCGTTTGAGCGGATCGCGCGGACGACGAAAAAGCCACAAGCCCCGGCGACGTTCTGCGCGAGCTCTTTAACGAGTATGGGCCGTGCCTTGTGCTGATCGACGAGTGGGTCGCCTACGCTCGGCAGCTCCACGATCAGAGCGATTTGCCAGCTGGAAGCTTCGAGACACAATTCACCTTTGCTCAGGCACTGACGGAGTCGGCGAAGCTAGCGAAGAACTGTCTGCTTGTGATATCTCTGCCGGCATCTGACACATCTGGCTCGCCACACACTCAAGCTGATGACGTAGAGGTCGGCGGTGATCGTGGTCGCGAAGCCCTCGACCGGCTTCGGAACGTTGTGGGCCGAGTTGAGTCGTCGTGGAGACCTGCGACTGCTGAGGAAGGCTTCGAAATCGTTCGCCGGCGGTTGTTTGAACCCCTCGCGGGACCGGACCAATTCAAGCAGCGAGATGTAACCGCCCGGGCTTTCGCAGATCTCTACCGGGCGCAGGCCGCGGAGTTTCCTCCTGAATGCGCGCGACGGAGACTACGAAAAGCGAATCCAGGCGGCCTTTCCAATCCATCCCGAGATATTCGACCGACTTTATACAGATTGGTCGACGCTGGTGAAGTTTCAGCGAACGCGAGGAGTATTACGGCTAATGGCGGTGGTGATTCATTGCCTCTGGGAAAAAGGTGATCGCAATCCACTCATCATGCCTTCTACGATTCCTATCGATGATTCGCGTGTGCAGTTCGAGCTGACGCGGTACCTTTCAGACAACTGGGTGCCGATCATTGAAAAGGATGTTGACGGGCCTAGCTCACTGCCCCTCAAGATCGATGGGGATGTGCCGAACCTTGGGAAGCTGCACGCGACTCGGCGGGTGGCGCGAACGATTTACCTGGGATCAGCGCCAATCAGCTGCCGCGGCGCACCGAGGTATAGAGGATCGCCGCGTGAAGCTCGGCTGCGTAATGCCGGGCGAATCCCCCGCGGTCTTTGGTGATGCCCTTCGTCGGCTGGCTGCGACGGCTACCTTCCTATACCAGGACGGCGCGCGATTCTGGTATTCGACTCAGCCGACGGTGACAAAACTTGCAGAGGACCGAGCAGAGCAGTACACGCGAGATCCAGATGCAGTGATTCATGAAGTGGACAAGCGGCTGCGTGCGGATCTAAATCGAATGGGCGATTTCAAACGAGTCCACCCAATGCCCGCCACCAGCGCAGACGTGCCAGATGATCTCGATGCGAAGCTGGTCGTACTCGGTATTGATTCCGCTTACAGCAAGGAGGCGGGGAACGCTGCCGAGGCGGCAGCCAAGGCCATTCATGAGAGCCGTGGCACAACGCCCAGGCTGTATCGAAACACGATTGTTTTTCTTGCGGCCGATAAGACGAGACTGCAAGACTTGGACGAGGCGGTCCGGAAGCTGCTTGCGTGGGAATCCATTCTCAAAGAAAAAGCGACGCTCAACCTGTCACCGCACCAGGTGGCGCAAGCTGAAACGCAGAGGACGGCAGCCGACTCGACAGTTGCGGCGCGGCTCCCCGAGACTTATCAATGGCTGCTCCTGCCCACGCAGAAGAGTCCGCACGAGGTTGTGGAGTGGCAGGCAATTCGGCTCTCTGGACACGGCGGACTCGCGGAACGTGTCAGCAAGAAGCTGGCTAATGATGAGCTGATGCTGACCAAATTTGCCGCGTCACTGCTGCGCTTGTACCTCGATCGCATTCCGCTGTGGCGGGGAGATCATGTTGCGATTCGGCAGCTCATCGAAGACTTCGGGCGCTATGTGTACCTTCCGCGCCTCCAGGGCAGCGCAGTCCTGTTGAATACTGCATCAGCCGGGCCAGCGCTGTTGACGTGGGAAAAAGATACATTCGCTTACGCTGAGGCTTATGACGAGGCAGAGAGGCGCTATCGCGGCCTGCGCTTTAACCAAAATGTTGCCATCGCTGAGAACGATGCGGGAGTACTCGTTAGGCCTGAAGCAGCGCGGCGACAGATAGATGCAGAAGTTCCGCCGTCTGTTTCCCCAGAGCCGACAGACGGGAGAACGCCGAAGCTCGGAGATCGGCGGCCCGTTTCGCCAGGAGATGCAAAACCGTCGCAACTGCCGAGGCTAAAGCGTTACCACGGCACTGTGACGCTTGATTCAACTCGAGTCGGCAGAGACGCCAGCGAGGTGGCAGACGAAGTTGTTACACACCTTGTCGGGCTCGTTGGCTCATCGGTGCGAATCACGTTGGAAATTGAAGCAGAGATACCCGCAGGGGTCCCAGAAAGCGTGGTTCGGACCGTCACGGAGAACACTCGCACGCTGAAATTCACGAGTAACAGCGGGTTTGAAACGGAGTAGCTCGGGATCAGTTTGCGGTTGCGGAGACATGGGTGTCCGCCATACTGCACCTTTCCCCGTTGACAAATTGTGCGGTTGGCAACCAGGTGCAATCAATTGCACGGATTCTCCTGTTTGCAGTGGCGGCCATCCGGCTGCGCGGTGAGACCATCCGCCTGTCGCCCAAGCTAATGACCACGAATCTCAGACTCCGTGATGGTCCTGCGAGAAATTGACCGGTGAATGCAGACTGTTGCCGGGGAACAGGGAGTCAGAAGGCTTATACCTCATGCCGCTACGCGGTGAGAGGCCAGGAGCCCTCGGAGCAAAACACAATTGTCTAGACCAAGAACCGAAGCCGCACGGAACGCAGCCCGTCGGTGGCCGCCGCTTCCACCAAAGTTGAAGCGGCTAGGACCCTAATGACAGCAACGCTCCGCACGCGTAGAAATTACCGCAATGTCGCAGATCCTTGCTGCGCGTCCTGACGATGAACTCTGCCAAGCAGACGCCCGGCAGGCAGGGACTCTCGACGAACTATTCCAACGTAACAGCATACTTCACAATAGGGTGCACGCGGCTGAAGATACCGTCCGGACGAAGAATGCTCCCGCGCAAGTCATCCGCGACCGCTCTGTCACACGCTGGCTCGTGCGCCGCTCTATTGCGAAGCTTGACTACGTTTGCAGCATCTCTTGATATGGCATTTATGTCGAGCCCTAACGCCAGCACCTTACCTCTGAGCCGCTCATCAAATCGCAGGTACCAGCTTATGTTTCCAAGCGTAAGCCCCTGCACAACTTTGCCTTCTCGTATCAAAGGCATTTGCGACCGGCCCTGCACGTCGTATAGTTTTGTCCCGCTCGCCTGTAGTTCGTCTAAGAATGGCCAGAACACACGAATGAGCAATTCGTTCTCGTATGCATAGGCCATTTTCAGGACGGGCTCTGCGAAGCAACCGGGTTCTTGGTTTATGTGGTACAGATACTCAGCCACCTGCAATGCTTGTCGGGTCGCTTCATGCAGACACGAGTACAGTTGCAGTCCAATCTTATCGGATATGTAGGCTTCGAAGTCCGCCGCCCGACGATTCTGCTGGTGCAGCCGAATGATTTCCATCTGGCCGGCTTTAACCGAGTCCTGGAAGTTGTCGAAATCCTGGCGCATTTCCAGGATCACAGCGCGCAAAGCAACGTGTTCTCGATAAACGTGTTCCGGGATTGGGCTCTCCGACATTGGAATAAGGCTCTCAGCCTCGGGATACCGGTGTATATACTCGTTTGACCAGTCGCTAGCTGCGCGTTCCATGCTTTTATACAGAAGCTGCAGATGAATACCGCTGTCCGCGATTGCCGCGCTGAATAACTGACGGTGTCGCTCATCAGCTCCCTCCAGATGGAGCGATACAATCGATGCCATGTCGAAAGTCCCGTCCTCGTTAATCTTTATTCCTCCCCCCATTGCCTGCCTTTCGCTCGACCAGTAGATTGACCTGACCAACTGAACACAGAGCAACGCCAGAAACGTGAACTGCCGGAGTTCGGGAAGGAGCGAGCGAATGAAATAGGACGATCGCTCCCACGCTTGGTTAACGTCCGATTCCCGGTCGTCATCTTCGCCGAACGACAATTCAACTACGTGTGTCTCGTGAATGAACACGAGTTCGTTCTGGATTTCCTCGCCGTAGGCCGCGAGGCGACCGAGGATTTCAGCGTAGGGATTGGTAGTGCCGTTGTGTCCTGCCGCAAGCAATAGATGCTTATGGCCAAGGAATTCGTTCCTCCATCTTGCAAAGCCTGCTTTGATATCCCGCTCCAAGGCAAGCTTTATGAGGTTAAGCTTTTCCAAGGCATCTGGAAACTCAGCACGGCATGCCGGGCAGCTCCGCCAATGGAGCCTCACCTCCGGCAAAAAGTCGGCTTGAAAGCCTCGATCATCGTCGGTCATTGCAGCTCGCAAGTGGCCGCCTTGCTTTTGGTCAATGCATTCAAAGGTCATAGCAACGCCTCAATTGTCCCTATTCTGGCCCCCTTCAATGAACAATCCCAGCCCGGCACGCGGCCCCATACACTTATCTCCATGATCAACTGGGCCATGCCGTCCATATCCACAGCTCGACCATACCTTCAGGAACGTAATCACACAATTATCCGACGTCGCAGTTCAGTTATGACTGCGCGCAGGTTGTAATCGTTTCCGATACCCTGCTCAATGATGGACAACAAGTCCGTCCATAGCAAAATCGTCATCCGAGCAATGACATCCATGACGCGTTCTGGCGGCTGGTGCGGAAGTGCGCAGACAGCCAATTCGGGATGAGCTTGATAGGCTTGCATCACCGTTACATAGGATCGCGCAGGACCGATGTCCCGCGCAACCATCCAGAATGCCGGCACGCGTTTACCACACCGTTCGAGGAGGCAATCAATGTTCCTTATTGTCTGGTTGCGTTGCGGGTCGTACGTGGTTCGGCTGCTTATGTCTGAGCCAAGTTTCGCTTCGATGAAGATCAATTGTTGTTCGTCGCTCAGAACGAGGTCGATTTCTGATGCACCCTCCACTGGGGCGGGCGATGCGGCACGCAGACTCCATTCAGCAATGCCAGAACGTCTCATCCGGTCGCGGCTGGTCGCTTCGTATCGAGTCGGTGATGGCACTACCTGCCAAAACTCAAGTTCCGGCGGCACCGTAGAATCTAGACCCTGTGATGCCGCCGGGTTTGGCGTTGCGGCCAGCTCCAACAGCACGCGCCACCAGCGATCCCCGACAGCCTGCGGCAGCAAGTTGAACATGTTCCAGGTGACATAATCCTCACTGTTTGGGGAACTGCAAATACGCTGCATGTCTTCCCGTTTACAGGCCTTCTGGGATCGCACCAAGCGATCGAGATTGACAATAGGAAATTTGGGTTTGATCACGCTGTCCTCCAGGGGAAGGGCAACGGGTTGCACCGCGCCGGAGCTGGCCGTGGCTTCCAAATAACGCTGGTTCATCGACGTGATCACCTGGTGCCAGTACTCGAAATCCGTGGTGTCGTGGACGTCGGCGTCGAAGCAATAACACCCTTGGCGCTGGGAGAGGCGAAGGATCTCCAATGAGTTATAGGGGAGCTCTTTGGCATACCGAACCGACTCTTTCGGAGGTTGCGAGTAGTCGCGGATGCTGTAGGAGCGACCCGATGGCCCCTTTTCATAAAAGAACAGGAAGGTCTTCGAGTTTAGCTCCGGGGCATAGATCAACTTTCTCTGAGACATGCGGTACGCGGCCTCTCCAAAGAAAACAGAGCAGTAATCTACACGGGCAGCATCGGCCCCACAATGGCAAAATAACTATGCCGGACGTGATGCAGAACAAATCAGGCGGGGGAAGCAGGTAAAGCCAGGTCGTAACTCTTTCCGCTCGCGTGGCACAGTGCCACCCCGTCGGGGCCGCCAGCTCAGGCGATGTCGAGCACCACATTGCCGATAACAGCCCCGCTCAACGACGTCGTGGGCTTCGGCCTCCCCAGCGGGAAGCGCTAGGCAATAGTGTGGGCAAGCCGGCCCTGCTTCAGCAATTCAGTCAACTCTGCGATCCCCGCCGTACGATCCTCGAGCCTGCGCTGTGTGTGGTCTCGATATGCTTCCGATAGATATCAATCAGCGGCTTTCAACATAGAACCCACATGGCCCTGGGGGTCGCTCGCTGTCCTGTGTTGCCAGCGCCCAGCAGCAGGCTATTCGACTGCCGCATCTGGTCTAAGGAGTAATTGCAATTGATTGCACGGAATCAGAAGTCATCCACGTCAGGAATGGATGTGAACGAGATTCGCGTTGGGGCGGAGTCGAGCACCGAGTGAATCCCGCCGAAGTACACGGCGTTCTGCCCGTACCGCTGGTTCAATTCATCGACGACCGTGCTGATCCTGTGTCGCTTTTCGTCGTCCTCGAACAATGAGAGCGTGTGCAGTTCATCCGGCACGAGATTGAAAAGCCAGACGCCGACCTGCAATGGCTCCTGCGCCGGGCAAGAATCCCACAACTTCGTCAGGTGCCGCTGGAGGATCACGGTGTCCCGGCACTCGGGAATTCGCATGTGAGCCTTCCACGCGGGGACATCCTCACCTTCGCCGCCGAATCTCGCTGGACGCTTCTTCAGAAACTCCACGACCGCCCCAATGCCGCCAGCCCACATCTTCAACTTTCGCAGGTTCGCGGCTGAGATGTGCAACAGCTTGAGAGCCACGCAAAATGCCTGTTCCCGCGTCCGGTACTTGGGCGGCAAGAACGTGCTGCTTGCCGAGGCTCTTCCGTTTGAACTCCGGGTCGTGGAAGTCGGCTCCGCGCAGCCAGTGCCAGAGTCGCTCTCCAAGGACGCTGTTCCATATCGCCCGCATCTGTCCCGGCGAAAGCTGACATAGCTGCTCGACCGTCGTGATCCCGCTGTTGTGAATTCGCTTCTCCATGGCGTGGCCGACGCCCACCAAGTCCGACAGCTTCAGGCAATAGAGAGCCTGCGGCAGATCGCGGGGCAGGAAAGCCGTCAGCCCATCCGGTTTGCACAGGTCGGAGGCGATCTTCGACAGGTAGCGGTTGGGAGCCAGCCCGACCGAACAGCGCAGCGGTTGCCCACGGTGCGGAGAGCCTGTTTGATATCGACAGCGATGGTCGTGGCGTTGGGCAGGGCACGTTCCCGCCCCATCAACCTGCACGCCATCTCGTCCACCGACATTACATTGGTGACCGGGATACAGGAGTTGACGGCCTCGACGATGCGGTGGTGATACTCGACGTAGAGTTTGGGCCGGGCCTCGACGAGTTGAAGGTGAGGGCATAGCTGCTTAGCCTCTTCCACGTTGATGCCCGTCTTCACGCCGTATGCCTTGGCTTCGTAGGAGGCGGCGATACAGCAGGTGTGCTCCGTGATGAGAGGGACGATGCCGATGGGACGGCCCCTCAGTTCCGGGCGCTCCTGTTGCTCGACCGAGGCGAAGTAGGAGTTCAGGTCAAGGAAGAGCCACTCCACGGTGGGAGCCGAACCTTCCGCGATTGCTGGCAGGAGACGCACGGCGTATGATTGTAATTGTAAAGGCGAACAAAAGGCGAATAAGATCGGAGTACAATCTGTTGCCATGTGTGGCCGCTACCGCCTCACCCGCCGCCAAAGCCTCATCCGAGACACTTCGACGTCGAACCCGATGACGACTGGGTAGCCGCGCTACAACATCGCGCCGACTCAGAACGTCCCGGTCATCCGGCAGGATCCTGAGGAACCGAAACGTTTTGGGTCACGAATGCGCTGGGGCTTGATTCCGTTCTGGGCGAAGGACGCGCAGCATCGGCTTCAAGATGATCAATGCTCAGGGCGGAGACGGTCGCCACCAAACCCAGCGTTCCGTGATGCCCTTCGGAAAACGGCGCTGCCTGATTCCGGCAGACGGATTTTACGAGTGGGCGAAGAACGGCAAGACGAAGACGCCGTTCTGTTTCACCATGGCCGACGACTCGATCTTCGCCTTCGCTGGGATTTGGGATTCGTGGACGCAACCCGGAAGGCAAGGTCATCGAGACCTGCTCCATCATCACCACGACGCCGAACGCGCTTCTGTGCCGACGTCCACGACCGCATGCCGGTCATCCTGCCCGACGACGCTTACGATCTGTGGCTCGACCCCGGATTCCAGAAGACGGACGCTATCTGCGACCTGTTGAAGCCGTTCGACCCCGACCTGATGCGGCGGTATGAAGTGAGCAGCCGGGTGAACCTGGTGAAGAACGACGATCCGGCGTGTGCGGAGCCCGTACTTCAGCCCAATGCAGTTGCCCCACGAGTGAAAGGGTGTCAACCTCTGACCTCATGCTGTTGCCTCCCCGTACATCCCTACCCGGGCCGCAAACTTTCACTAGGCCTCCATGTGCTCGTCTGGGCTAGCCGTTTTAGGCGACGGCTGGGGTAATCATGAGGTCTGCGGTTACTCGGCGGTATCTTGCGAAACGCGGCAAAACCTTGAGAACAATTTGGAGCGGTGTTGGCTGCGACAGATTATACGCAGGTCTTAAGCCGTGGCTTAGCGGCGGAAAAGGCTGTGAAGAGTTATACCGCTTGCTCGCTGCTCCGCGAAATCGCCGGACAAGTACGCCTTAATGGTGGCTTTCAGCTTCTCCACCGTTACGATCTCTTTCAACTTACCCGTGACCGGGTCTTTTTCAAAAAAATACCTGTGCAGCCGCCTTTGAAGTGCCTCTGCGCTGAAGGGATCGCGATATTCTACACCGCCACCTTCCTCCGCCGAGTCGCTGATAGTGGGAGTTAGCTTGCGGGTAACAGGATGGATTGGGTGGATATACCTCGCATCAGGCCGCACCGATTCTCGTACATGGCGCATGATCAGCAGCAACCCGCTCATTGTCGGGTATCCCAATCCGAAACTTTGTAGCAGAAGAAATAGAAGTGCGGGTGCGAGATTTTAAACAGGGCCCATTGCTCAGAAGACGAATTCAGAAGAGGATGTCGGTCGAACAATTCTACCAGCACTGGAAGCACCTCGGGCAATACCTCAACTTGGCGGAACTGTTCCGCACTGACATCTTCCGGTAGGGGGCCTGGAAATAGTAGAGAATGCATGCGCAGTATGCGTACTATTTCCGCCACCCATAGAGAGGATGCTCTCACCTCGTGGAGGTCGGTTGTCCTTAGGCCAATCGGGCGCAGCACGTCATCCGCACTCGCGGGACCTCCATACGTACTCCAAATGGTCAATTCCACGACGTCCAGACATGGGCAACCCTGCTCCATCAGTAAGGAAAGTTCTTGGCGCAAGCCCGGCAGATCCACCTCAGCGCTTATTCCATACACAATAATGCGCGCAACTTGCAGTCCCCAGCGCCGCATCACAGGGGGCCGCTTTGCAGCTGGTAAAGTCGTTGGGGTTTGCTGCTGGTTCAGTGCGGCAAGTACCCCGAATCCGCCGCGAATCCACTCCCCTAGCTCCTCTGGAGCCAAGGGTGACGTTTCATATTCCATGGTGTCGGATTCCATGGTGTCGGAGTTTAGCGTACATCGCCGTATGTTAGGCAGACAGATTTCCAATTCGCTCGCGTTGGTTGTCTGCCAGCGGTTTGAGGCAGACACAATTTACAGGCGGCGATTGCCCCAGTCTCGGACGTGCTCGACATTCCCGGGTACGTTGGAGGCTAGGAACACATATGAGCGAGATTGAATTATTTGTCGATGCTGGCGCGACGGCAGAGTTCCTCTGCATCAAGCGCCGAAGGGTTTTGGACTTGGCTCGGACAGGCGAAATCCCCGCGCATCCGATTGGGCGCGGCAAGCGGAAGACGTGGCGCTTCCGGCTGTCCGAATTGGCAGAGGCTGTCGCAGCGAGGCAGCCTGAAGCGAAGAAACGCGCCCATGCAGTCCGGGCGGTTTCCTAGGGGTGCCTAAAGCGGAAGGACTGTGCAGATGGCATTGCGTTTTCAACGGGGCCGTTTACGGCGAGAGCAGCACAACGATGGCTGGGTGTGGAAGCTACGCCTCTACCCGACATGGCGCTTCCGCTTGAGCGAGGCAGCGAATTCGATAATTTCCACTCCCGTTGCCAAGTCGGGGTTCCGCCAGACTACAATATCGGCAGGCAGACCTTCGGGACCGAGACAGGAGCAATAGCATGTCACGGTTCCAAAGGGGATGGCTCCGCGTGGAGAGCCGAAAACAAGGAGAAACTTGGGTGCTGCGGTACTACGTAACCCGGTCAGGCGACGGCGCAAGGGTAGAACACACAAAGGCTATCGGCCTATTGCGTGACTTCCCAACCGAAGCAACGGTTTGGGACGAGGTGGAACGGCAGAACCTGAACATCAACGAACCGGATTTCAAGGGCAAGGTGACTTTTCGCGATTTGGCGGAGCATTACCTTGCCAATGAGGTCCTTAATCCCACCCGCAAGCAGCAGAACAAGGCACACACAACCATCGAGGACTATTGTCGCATTGTGAATACGCGGCTAATTCCACGCTGGGGAGCCCAGGCGGCGCTCCGTCTTCAGCCGCTGGAGATCGAGCGTTGGCTCGATGCCCTGCAAGAAGAGGAAGAGCTAGAAAATCCGACGCTTGATAAATACCGTCGCCAGATGTACCTGGTGTACAAGCATGGGCAACGGCACGGGCTGATTCCCCGGACGCAGGAGGCCAACCCGCTCAACTTCGTCCGTCAGTCCTCGACCAGCGACTACGAGGCGTTCACTATCACGACTGAGGAGACCTTCAGAATTTTGCAGTTTATGCAGCAACCGGAGCGGACACTGACGCTGCTGATTGCCGCCACTGGTCTGCGGATTTCTGAAGGGCTAGGGTTGAAGTGGCAGGACGTGGATTACGGCAGGCAGAAAATCTATGTCCGCCGTGCCTGGACCCGCGGGAAGGTGGGTAACCCTAAGAGCAAAGCGTCAAAGAAGCCGGTTCCACTACATTCAGTGTTGGCGACCTTCCTCCGCGATTGGCAACAGCAGACGTTGTTCTCCGGCCCTGAAGACTGGGTGTTTCCAAGTGAGAAGCTGAATGGCAAACAGCCCAGGGTGCCGAACATGCTGGTGGAAGACCATCTCCGTCCGGCCGCAGCCAAGGCTGGAGTGCTGTCCGTCGTCAAAGAGGATGGCGTGCTAGTGGAAAACGACTCGCGCCGCTTCGGCTTTCACAATCTGCGGCACTCGCTGGCGGCTTTTTAGTGGACGCCAACGTCGATCCCAAGACCGTCCAGGACCTGCTTCGGCAAAGTGATGTACACACAACGCTGCAGTTGTACGCACATAGCAAGGACGCGACCAAGTTGGCGGCGCAGGGTCAGATGCTGGCGGCGATTTTGCGCCACAACAAATCTGGCACGGGGTCAGTAAATTGAGAGCGAGTGATTTGAAGGCGGGTGATTTTGAGCGGGTGATTTCCGGCTTGCGAACCGACCATTCGGAAGGTATGTGCTTGAGAAGAATGGTGGCCAGGGACGGAGTTGAACCGCCGACGCCAGCCTTTTCAGGGCTGCGCTCTACCAGCTGAGCTACCTGGCCATCTGCATTTCACATACGCGCAACGCAAGTCGGACCGCACATGTTTCGGTGCTGATGACTGACGAGATTATAGCAGCCCAGCCGTAATTGGCAAACGAGCCACTCAAGGTTGCGCGCGTCAAATGACGGACGCCGCGAGGCAGATTTCAACGCTCCGAATGGCGTTGAGTCGAACATGCTCGCCCGCAGTTTAGGGGTGCCGAGCGGTGCGCTTGAGCGCAGCTCGACGCTGCACTGACTTGTTCATCGGCATTCGCTTATGCGAACGCGCGCACCGTGAGACCGAGATCGAGTTCCGCACACGTTACAATGCGGGTTTGCCGGTATCGAACCAATACCGTGGGCGTCTTGCGCCGTCGCCGACCGGACTCTTGCACATCGGCCACGCATGCACGTTCTGGACCGCGTATCGGAGGGCGGTGCAGCGCGGCGGCACACTGGTGCTGCGCAACGAAGACCTCGATCCTTATCGTTCGCGAAGCGAGTATCGGGCGGCGATGATCGAAGATCTCCGCTGGCTTGGTGTTGAGTGGCAGGAGGGTCCCGACGTGGGCGGCCCGTATGCGCCCTATTCGCAAAGTGAGCGGCGTGCTTTCTATGTGGATGCATGGAGAAAACTGCGGGAGCTGGGCGCTATTTATCCCTGTGTGTGCTCGCGCAAGGATCTCCTGCACACCGCCCAGGCGCCACATGAGAGCGACGACGAGCAATTCTATCCCGGGACTTGCCGTGCGCGCTCTACCAATGCCGAAGTGCCCGCCGGAGTGAATTGGCGCTTTCGCGTTCCCGACGACGAGGCGATTCGTTTCCACGATCTCTGCCGGGGCGCACAGGAATTCGTTGCGGGACGCGATTTTGGAGACTTTGTTGTCTGGCGCCATGATGATGTGCCGGCTTATCAGTTGGCAGTTGTCGTCGATGATGACGCGATGCGGATCAGCGAAGTGGTGCGCGGTCTGGATCTGTTGCGCTCCACGGCACGACAGATCCTAATTGCCCGCGCCCTGGGGCTTGTTTCTCCCGATTACTTCCATTGTCCGCTGGTCGCCGATGCTCATGGGGTGCGGTTGGCAAAACGTCATGATGCCCTCAGTCTGCGGGCACTGCGAAATGCAGGGGCCTCTCCGGAGTCGCTGCGCGCCTCGTGGTAGGGGCCGAAAGCTCTTTCTTCGACATGAAAATGCCGCCCTGAAGAGCTGCTTCAGGACGGCACCGAGATGATGTTGCGCGCTCGGGAGTCTTACTCAGCGTTCCCGTTGTTTTCGGCCTCCGCAGGCCCCTTCTTTGCGCGGGGGACCGGTCTTGCAGTTGACGCGGACACGATCGGCGCATATTTCCTCAACGCTGCGAGCCACGGGGCCGCTTCCTTGGGCGGCGGATTCATATTGCCGGCCAGCAGGGTGCGGAAAGGAACCATCCGCCCATAGAAGGCGCGAGTGTCATTATTGTGCTGTCGTATGGACGCGCCGTTCAGGCTGATGCCCGCGAAGACGCCGCGAGCCCGGGAGTAGGTCAGCACTTCCGCTCTCATGGTCACATCCGTCATGCCTTCAGCCTGGCGTCCGACGGGACCGGCGGCCACGGAAGCGTCCGCGCCAAGCTTAAACTTGCTCGTTAGCAGGTGTCTCATTCCGTTCTCGTTCATCACCAGCATAATCAAATCGATGGCCTGGCCGCCCCATTGGAAGCCGAGGCTGCCGCCCTCGATTACGAAGAAAGCCGGGGCGCTCCAGCCGTTTGCGGTCCGGCAACTCGCAATGCCCTTGCCGCGGTTGACGCCGACGAAGAACGCGCCCTTCAGCATCGAGGGCACGACGGCAACGCACTTGGCGGAGCTCAGGATATCTTCCGGGGCCCCTTTGTCCGGCGCGGCCATAATCTCGTCGAGCACCGTTGCAGCGCTCTGGATGCGGCCAAGGTCATCGCTGCGTTCGTCGGCAAGTGCAAGACCGCCGACAAAAACCACCGTCATTAAGGCGGCAAGAATTCTTCTCATGGTTTCGCTCCATCACTAGTGACAAACGTCATCTTACGCTTTCGATGCCTGCAGGCGCTCGCGAAAGGCCGGTGGTGCCTGACTGGTTACCTGTGGATTCGCAAAAGAAGACAAAAGAATAACAGGGTTGGTACGGGACTCGCGTCCTAGTTCCAACCCTGTTCCCAGGTTCTGTGGTAAGGTGCTGCGAGTATCGCTCGAAACGCGTCTTTCGAAAAGTTACGGGCGGTCAGGAAGAGTTCGGCGCATGGGTCTTGTCCTGGAGTAACCCCCGGTGTTTGTGGAGTGCGGTGGTTACCTCCCCGACGTGACTAGCGAATGCGTAATGGCGTGTACGGAGAGCGCGATGCGGTTCTGTACGCCCACCTTGCGCATTAGCTTCGCTACATGCGCCTTGACGGTGCGTTCTTCGATACCGAGAACGGCCCCAATTTCTTTGTTGGAACGTCCCACGACCAGCAACTCCAAAACTTCCTTTTCGCGATCGGTGAAGACGACGCGGCCGGCGGGAAAAATTCTTCCGGGCGAGGTGGTCACGCGCTCGATAAACATCGACAACACGCGGCGCGGAGCCCACACTGAGCCTTGGTGTACGATCCGTATAGCTTGCGTGAATTCGGCCGGCGTCGCGGACTCGTCGACGTAGCCTTTGGCTCCAGCCGCTAGCGCTTTCAGAATCGTCTCGTCGTCGGCGTTCATTCCCGTCACCAGGATTCGCAGATCGGGCCGCGCGGCTTTCAGTCCTGCCATGGTGTCGAACAGGTTTTGCGAGCCCCGGCTGCCGAGAAGGATCAGGTCGATTTCGCTGCGGGTGGCAATCTCGGCGGCTGTCACGGCATGAAGTTCCAGATCAGACTCGGCATCGAGTAACGCCCGGAAGCCGATGAACCGTAGTGGATCGCTTTCAACAACCGCGATGCGGATAGGAGGCTTTTTGGAAGGTGAAGGTTTCATAGTCCGTCCTGAGTCGCTGCCCTAGCATACCTACTTTTGGTGCAGTTTCAAAGCGCAGGATACGTTAGTATTGGCCCTTTAGGCCAGTGTACTCAAGGTCATAATACTCGTATCGAAGCGTTGGATTGATAAGGAGCTCCAATGAATTTGCGACGAAAGGCGTGCTCTGTCATAACGGCCTTGCTGCTGAGCGTTTTGCTGTTTGCGCAAGATGAAACCTACCAGCCAAAGTTTGCCGGCGATCCGGCGCGCTCCGCGTCTGAGGCTGCCGCGCTTGGCTATGCCAGGGTTGTGAGCCGCGCGGAAGGAGCCTACAAGAAGAAGCATGGTGAATACGCATCCAGCCTGCCATCGCTGGTTGGCCAGGTTTCGTTCACCAAGCGTATGATCGCCGCCGACCGCGGTGACTATAAAGTGCGTTTCAAAGGTACTCGCGAAGGGTTTTCGTTGTGGATGGATGCCAAACCGCAGCCCGGCCCGAAGCACCGCTCTTTTTTTACCGACGAGCGCGGCGCCATTCGTGCCGAAGAGGAGAAGAGTGCAGGGCCAGAGTCTCCTGTCGCCAGACCGTGAAGGGAACACGCGCCGCCGAAAGGGCGGTACTTTTATCGACTCGTCTAGGGTGATCTACCCCCCGCAAATAGGTTTTCACTCCCATTTCAGCCGGGAGGCTATGCAGGCAAACTCAATCAACCAGATAGATTGAGTTTGCAAACTCGCTCGCATGAACAAAAAATTCCTGGGGGAAAAGATGCGAGAGAGGAAAGCAACTCAGATGGGCAGCGGGACACAAAGATCAAACCTGATCTGTGTTCCGCGTACCCGTCGCTGAAGCATTTTAGAGGGGCGAATCAATCGTGAGATATAGCTGCAAACGGAACTGTGCGCTTGCCGTGTCCTTGATGCTATGTCTCTGTCTGCCCGCGTTGGCCCGAGACAGCGCCCCCGAGCTCAACGAACTCATGTCAGCGCGTGAGTCAGGGCTGCTGACCGACTGGCGAGTCGTAGGTCCCTTCGGACTCCATCCATCTATCGATTTCGACCGGCAATGGGCGCCGGAGCTTGACCAGATCAGAAGATCCGCCTATGGCACGCGCAAGGTTGAGTTTTTTCAGTTTGCCGATGGGCAGATGAAGCTGCCGGCTCATCTCGTACGCCGCGGCGTCTTCTACGCCTCGTCACAGGTCTATGTTCGTTCCGCGGGAGACTGGCGACTCTTTCTGGAGTCCGAGGGGACGCTTGCGGTCTTCATCGACGGCGAGAAAGTGCTCACCCGTGACGACCGTCATGCTCAGCAGCCGACAAATCTACGGAGCAACTTGACACTATCGCGCGGCGATCACCGCATTCTGGTCAAGTTTCTCAATGGCGCCGCGCCTTTTCGTCTGGCAATCATGGCTCCCACCGGGGGACTTCGGCCTCATCCGAACATTCCGAATGTCCACGCATCGGACTCAGGGAACGCCTCAGCCGCCCTGCACTACTGGGAAGGCGATTTCGCAGCGGCCGCTCAAACTCCGATCATCGCGTCGAATAGCGGCCAGGCTCGTCCGTCCAAGCTGCTACCCCCCGCCGTTCCACTTCTTCGGCAAAGCGTTCGCTTAACTTCGAGAGCACCGAAAAAATCTGCGTAGCACGGTTCACGTAATCGGGCGCATTCTCCCAAATGGCTTCGAATCTCTCGGGGTATTCGGAGGCCAATATCGCGGTCCCCCCAGCTATGAAGGCAATACCCAGGGGCCGACGGCCTCTTATCGCCAGCAGGGTTCCCGCCCCAATGGCTCCGAAGACCAGCGCCTTCTTCCAGTTTTGCATCTCTTCCTCCACGACAGAGACTACACTATGCCAGATTTTGCCGGATCAAGCACGGCTGTCAAACATTAGATCAGTCCGGCTCGACGCCTGTTGTATTCACGCCTGCGACTTCGCACAGAGTGCCGCCCAGGCCGGCTCCAGCCTCGCAACCCCAAGGCGTATGTTATAAACTAATTCCAAGCGCGCCCGTAGCTCAGCTGGATAGAGCGTTCGCCTCCGGAGCGAAAGGTCGTAGGTTCGAATCCTACCGGGCGTACCATTCTCGTCCTCAGGGCTGACGCAAGTCCAAAACTTCGGCAAGACATGGCAAACCCCAGCTCGAAAGCTGGGGTTCTGGTTGGTGAGTTAAGCCCGAAGACATTGCGAGTTAGTTTGAGCAAATTCAGGAGAAATTCGAGCCTGACTACTAAAAACACTCTGCGCCAGTGGGCTTCGGTTGCGCAAGTTACAAGAGTAATGCGCCACTTTTCGGGAGTTGCTGGAGTCGCTTGCTGAAACGGGCGAACTGAATTTGCGTCGCCGGTGAGGTCAATGGGATCCGGCATGTGCAGTCCAAAGTCAATTCAGAGCGGGGATCGCAAGCTGGTGCAGATCGTCGACGCCGCACTTGCCGACTCTGTCCGCAGGAGCGGATCGTGGTTGGCCTGCCGTCCGGGCTGCACACAGTGCTGTGTCGGTGTCTTTGCGATCAGCCAACTCGACGCTCTTCGCTTGCAGGAGGGTCTGGCCGAACTCGAACAGCGTGATCCCGAGCGCGCGCAACGGGTTCGCGAACGCGCCCAGGCTTCCGTTCGCCGCCTCCGGGCGGATTTTCCCGGGGATGTTTCTACGGGTGTGGTCGCCGAGGATACGGCGGAGTTCGAAGCGTTTGCCAACGATGAGCCCTGTCCGGTGCTGGATCCGGAGACAGGCATGTGCGACCTGTACGCGGCGCGTCCCATGACATGCCGAGTTTTCGGGCCTCCAGTGCGCTCCGAAGGCGGTCTTGGCGTTTGCGAGTTGTGTTTTCAGAGCGCAACGCCGGAGCAGATTGCCGCCTGCGAACTCCACGCCGATACAGATCAGTTGGAGACCAAACTCCTCAAGCGTCTGGAAGGCGCCACCGGAAAGGGCGGCAACACAATCGTCGCCTTCGCGCTGGGCGCTGACCATTAACGTTCAATCCTTCCGCTGACCTGGCCTCGCGTTCAGGCACACATTTGAAAAAACAAGGGGACTTGTGGGAGGCTTAAGGTCGACGTGCGCTCTCTTGAGGTGTCATCCTGAGGCGGAGCGACGCGGAGCCGAAGGATCTGCTTTCTGTCGCAAGAGCAAAAGCAGATCCTTCGCTTCGCTCAGGATGACACTTCGCAGTCGTCGCCGGATAGACTTATTCTGAAACTGTTTTAGTCAATGGCTCCATCGGCGATCTTTGTAGCGGGAGAATCCGATGCGTGATTTCCAAGTCCTTTTCGATCATGGCGAGCGTTCCGAGCTTCCAGACCCGGTTTATGCCGCCTATGGCGAACTCGGGTTTCCAGCGGCTCCGCCGGATCGTCCATGGATCTTCACCAATTTTGTGCAGACTTTGGATGGGATCGTTTCGCTGCTGGGCGCCGAGGCCTCGGGCTCGGATATTTCGCAATCACCCGAAGATCGCTGGCTGATGGATCTGCTGCGCGCGAATGCCGATGCCATATTGATTGGAATGGGCACTCTCCGCGTCGAAACCGAGCTTGGCCGGCCGGGGCCGCGAGGGCCGGTGTTCCGCATCGTCGATCCGGCGATCCGCAAATTGCGGAAGAAATTGCGATCCGGCCCGGAACGGAATATCTTTCTCACCGGTTCAAGCGACCTACAACTTGACCGCTATGCCGCTTTCGACGGCAAGCATGTCGACCCCTTCTTGCTCACCACGCGCGACGTCGGCGAAAAGCTTGCTCCGCAACTGCGGCAGCGGCCCCACGTCGGCGTGATAGTCTGCGGAGAAGGTCAGTGGGTCGATTTGGAAGCAGCTATGTTGGTACTCCGGCACCACTTCGGCATCCGTTATTTGCTTTGTGAAGGCGGGCCCACCATGTACTCGAACCTGCTCGATCTGGACCTGATCGACGAAAAGTTCTTGACGGTGTCGCCGATCGAGGTGGGATCGTACATGCCGCAATCGGAAGTTTCCGAGACTCCCTTGCCGATTCGGCCTACCGCTTTTGCCGGCGGAGGACTCTCAAAAGAAGAGGCTGTGCGCTGGGAATGGCTGAGTTGCCGCAAGGTCGGGAATCATCAGTTTCACAGGTTCCGCCGCAAAAGAGATAAACAGTGAACACCACACTGACCCATCGAGGAGAGGCGCGCATACCGCGTGGGCGGCGGCTGGTTTCCAGTCTGAGGCAGTTGACACGGCTACACAAGAGCGCGTGGTTGCTGGTGTTGAGTTCCGCGATTTTGCAGGTTCTCGTCTTCCCGAAGCCCGGACTTTATTACCTGAGCTGGGTCTGCCTCGCTCCGCTGATCTACGCCGTCTTACGGGCACGCGAAGCCGACGCGGCGGAGTTGCTCGCCGACGAAACACCCTCTTTTCTTGCGCCCGCGTCTGTCGGCCAGGCATTCACTTTGGGTTGGGTGTGCGGAACCGTCGTTTACCTCGGTAGCTGTTATTGGGTGTTTTCGGTAATGCACGATTACGGAGGCCTGAGCGGCACCGTCTCCGCCGTATTGCTGCTGCTGTTCTCCCTGTATATCGGTCTGCACCAGGCGGTCTTCGCCGCGCTGGTTGCCTGGGCCGCCCGCTCTCGCGCGGGTTATAGCCGCCGAGCCCTATTATTGGCGCCTTTCCTGTGGGTCGCGGTCGAGCTGCTTAGAACTTATCTGGTCGGTTTTCCATGGGATTTGCTAGGTACCACGCAGGTCGCCAATCCCGCGCTTTCGCGGATTGCCACCCTGACCGGGGTCTATGGGCTGTCGTTTGAAATCGCGCTGGTGAACGCCGCTTTCGCAGCTGCTTTCCTGGTGCGCCCTGCGCGGAGGCGGTTTTTGCTGGCTGCCACTCTGGTGACCGCCGTTTTCCTGCAACTCACCCAGTACATCGAACTCGACCGCCTTCCAGCCGACAGGTATGCGCTTCTGGTGCAGCAGAATGTTCCAATCCACGAAGATTGGCAGGCGGCGGAGTACAACAAACTGCTCCAGTCGCTCAGTGATATAAGCAAAGATCCGCCGGGCTCCGCGAAGGCAAGCCTGATTGTCTGGCCGGAATCGCCGGCCCCGTTTTTCATCAACGATGACCGATTCATTTCGACGATATCGGCGATTGCCCAGCGTACGAATAAGTCTGTTGTGGCCGGTGCTCTCGGATTGCATGCGGCTGCGGACGGCGAGAGCCTGTTGTATAACTCCGCCGCTCTCGTCAACCCGCAGGGACAAATCGCGGCCCGCTACGACAAGGTGCATCTGGTGCCGTTTGGCGAGTACATACCTTTGCAGCGGCTGTTGAGCTTCGCGCAATCGCTTACTCATCAGGTGGGCACGTTTGCCCGCGGCGTCGAGCGCTGGCCACTCGACGCCGGCCAGGAGAAACTGGGCGTGTTCATCTGTTACGAGTCGGTATTTCCGGGCGAGGTGCGCCTGTTTGCCGATCATGGCGCTCAGGTCTTCGTCAACATCTCCAATGACGGCTGGTTCGGCAGCTCGGGAGCCCCCGAGCAGCACCTGAACATGGCGCGCATGCGTGCTATCGAGAACGATCGTTGGCTGCTGCGCGCTACGAACACGGGAATCACCGCTTCCATCGATCCGTTTGGCCGCGTGGTGGCGCAAGCACCCAGGGGCGTGCGGACCACGCTGCTGGCCCCATATTCTCTACGCTCCGATACAACTTTCTACACCCGATACGGCGATTGGTTCCCGTGCCTGTGTGCGATAATTTGCGTGGTAGGGTTGCTGATTCGCAGGCGCCCGGGCGCTCACATGACGCAACCTCAGCCAGTTTAAGTCGACCTAGGAGCCATACACAGCATGCTTGACGAACTCGAACAGCGATACGCTGCCCTGAAGGGGAAGGTTCACGAGCTTCGGGAGTATCTTTGACCCGCCCAAATTGCAAGCGCAGCTCGCCGAAATAGAAAAGCTGGTTGCAGATCCGAAATTCTGGTCCGATTCTGAAAAATCTCAGAAGGCAATGCGTGAGCGCAAACGCCTGGAAGACGCGCTTGCAACCGACAAGGATCTTGCGCGACGCACCGAGGACATCTCCGCCTACTTCGATCTCGCCCGCGAAGGCGAGAGCGTGGACGAAGATCTCAAGCGCGAGCTGGATTCGCTGAACGTGACCGTCGAGCGCCTGGAAACCGAAACGCTGCTTTCCGGCGAAACCGATCGCAATAACGCCATCGTGACCATCCATCCCGGCGCCGGCGGCACCGAATCGCAGGACTGGGCCGAGATGCTGATGCGCATGTACCTGCGCTGGTGCGAGCGTCACCGCTTCGAGACCGTGCTGAACGATCATCAACCGGGTGAAGAGGCTGGCATCAAGTCCGCAACCTTCAGCGTCGGCGGGGAGTTTGCATACGGTCTGCTGAGCGGCGAGATCGGAGTGCATCGACTGGTGCGCATCTCGCCATTCGATCAGGCAAAGCGGCGTCACACCTCCTTCGCCAGCGTTTTTGTCTCGCCGGAAATCGACGAGAACATTGAAATCGTGGTCAAGCCGGAAGACGTGCGCGTTGACACCTACCGCTCAGGCGGCGCCGGCGGCCAGCACGTCAACACCACCGACTCAGCCGTGCGCATCGTCCACATTCCGACCGGCATCGTTGTGAGCTGCCAGAACGAGCGTTCGCAGCACAAGAACCGCGAACGGGGCTTCAAAATTCTGCGCTCGAAGCTGTACGAATTCGAGCTGGAAAAGAAGCGTGCGACCTCAAGACAGATCGAAGACTCCAAGCTCGATATCGACTTCGGCTCACAGATTCGGTCTTACGTTTTGCAGCCCTATCGCATGGTGAAGGATCATCGCACGAAGTTCGAGGTCGGCGATGTCGACCGTGTTCTCGATGGTGATATCGAGGGATTCATTCGCGCCTACCTGCTGATGAGGCGCGCCGAACAGAAGGTGTAAATGCCGCAGTTGGCCTCGACGCGCGCCGCGGCATTGCGCAGGGCGCGCCGCCTGGAATACGTCACGCTGGGGTGGAATTCACTTGAAGCCGTGGTTTCGCTCGCTGCCGGACTGCTCTCCGGCAGCATCGCGCTGATCGGTTTCGGCATGGACTCCGTGATCGAGAATGGCTCGGCCGTTGCCCTGCTCTGGCGTCTTCGCAGGGCCAATGAAGCCACCGAGCGGCAGCGCGAGCGCGCCGAGGCCATAGCTTTGCGTGTCGTAGGCTCGCTCTTCCTGCTGTTGGCGATCTATATTGCCGTTGATTCGATCCTGATGCTTTTCCGGCATGTCGAGCCCGAGCGGAGCGTGGTTGGAATTATCATGGCGACGGCAGCGGTTGTGGTGATGCCTCTGCTCGCCCGCGCCAAGCGCAGAACGGCCGAGGAGTTGGCTAGCGGGGCGTTGCGGGCCGACTCGCGGCAGAGTGATTTTTGCGCCTATCTGGCTGGCGTCACGCTCGCCGGACTGGCATTGAATGCGCTATTTGGCTGGTGGTGGGCCGATCCGGTTTCGGCGCTGCTGATATCCATGATCATCGCCCGCGAGGGCGTCTCGGCGTTGCGCGGACAAACTTGCGGATGCGGTTGTTCCGCTGGGAAAGACGGCATTCGCCGGGTGGTTGGAGCTGAGGAAGAATGGCGAAAGACGAACTGAAGAATCCGCTTTCGGCGAAGTTCGACCAGGCACTTCAACTGGCGCACGATCTGCATCGCCGCCAGCCGCGCAAGAAGTCGGATGTGCCTTACATCGCGCATCTGCTGGCGGTGACCGCCATCGTGCTGGAAAGCGGCGGGGACGAGGAGACCGCTATCGCGGCGCTGCTGCATGATGCGGTCGAAGATCAGGGCGGACAACCGACACTGGACCGGATTCGGCGCGAGTTCGGTGAAAAAGTTGCTCGTATCGTTCACGAGTGCAGCGATGCCGATGGCGAGCCCAAGCCGCCCTGGCGCTTCCGCAAGGAGCAATACCTCGCAGCGCTTCCGCACAAGTCGGCGGAGGCCCTGCTGGTTTCCTTCGGCGACAAGATTCACAACTGCCGCTCCATCGTGCGCGACCTGCGCCAGGATGGAGAACCGGTTTGGAGCCGCTTCGAAGGCCGCCGGGAGGGTACCCTTTGGTACTATCGGGAACTGCTTGAGAAGTTTCCCAGGGAGCCGTATGCTTCGCTGTACGACGAATTTGCCGCCACTGTGCGCGTCTTGAACGAGGTGGCGGGTTCGCATTGACATGCCGCGCCTTCTCGACCTCATTCTACGTTCGTCCGCGCCCCCCACGGTCATGCGCAATGCCGCCTGCGGCAAGCTGAATGTTCCGCCGATGGAGCGCCTGGAAATCCTGGTTCATCTCGCATCGCATCCCGAACTGGGCGCACAGGCCCGGAACTCATTGCAGTCCTGGGACGAGCAGGAATTGGCGGCCGTTTGCGGCGGAGCGGACATTCCCGCCGGGGTGGCCGAGTTCTTCTTCCGCTCAGGCACGGATCGGAAGCCGGTCATTACCGCCCTGCTGCGGAACCCGGCGATCGCCGAATCGGTGGTTATACAGTTTGCCGAGAGGGCCGATTCCGAGTTGGTTCCAGTGATCATCTTTGCCGCCCTCGAACGGCGTAATCGGGCGTTTCTGGCCTCGCTGAGCGCGAATCGCGATTCGTTGCGCTTCCGACACGAGATCGAGGAAGCCCTTCGCGAGATTGAGAAGAACTGGGACGAAGAGGCTGAGGCGCTCGCGCGCTACCAGCAGGAGCACGGCGAAGAAATCGCCGCCCAGCAGCACCTGCCTTTCGAGTTGACGGTGGTTTCTTCCGACGAGAAGGACGAACTTGCAGAACTGCTTCCCTTGGTCAAGAGCACCCCGGTGGAAGCCGCCATCGAAAAGCAGCTGATCAAGCCGGAGCAGCGCAGCCAGCTCTCCACCCTGCAAAGGATTGCCTCTCTCACGGTGACCGACCGCGTGCAACTAGCGATGCGTGGGTCCCGCGAGGAGCGCATGATCCTGATTCGCGACGGTGTTCGCGTGGTGGCGGTAGCCGTGCTGGAGTCTCCTAAGGTGAGTGAACAAGAGATGGAGACATTTGCCAACATGAAGAACGTGCAGGAGGTCGTGCTGCGCGGCATCGCCCAACGGCGCCGGTTCATGAAGATTTATGGTGTGGTCAAAGGCCTCGTGGCCAATCCACGCACTCCGCTCGAAGTCGCTCTGCCGCTCATCAAGAGCATGCTGCTGACTGATTTGAAAAACCTGATCAAGAACCGCAGCGTTCCCGACATGGTGCGCCGCATCGCGACCAAGTCGTTTTTGGAAAAAAGCAAAACTCATAACCGATGACGGCGGGGTTCGCCTCAGAGGACGCAATGCCGAACGAAAATGATTTCATCACCGAACTATTGAAGCAGGCCAAAACCATAGCAGTCGTCGGGCTCAGCGATAGCCCAATGAGGATCAGCTACGACGTCTCTGAGTACATGCAGCGCCAGGGATACCGCATCATCCCCGTCAACCCCAGGATCGCAAGTGCGCTGGGCGAAAAATCCTACCCCGCCTTGAGCGATGTCCCCGGCAAGATCGACCTTGTCAACGTCTTCCGCCGCTCGGTTTTCGTGCCCGAGATTGTCGACGAGGTGATCCGGTTGAAGCTGCCGGCGCTCTGGTTGCAGGAAGGCGTAATCCACGAAGAGGCTGCGGAAAAAGCGCGGCAGGCAGGGATTTTCGTCGTGATGGACCGCTGCATTTTAAGAGAGCACAGGGCGCGGAGGCGCTAGGGCGGTTCCTGCGAAAGTGGTGCTAACGCCTGTTATCGACCGGGATAGCCAAGTATCATTTGCTGCTGTCATCCCGAGCGGAGCGAAGCGAAGTCGAGGGACCCCTATGGCCGTAACCAACAGGCGCTTCGACGTGAGGGTGGTATGACGATAGGGGTCCTTCGACTCCGTTCGGCACTGCCGAACTCCGCTCAGGATGACACTGCAAGCTGTTATGGCTCCAAAAAATGCGCGCGTAAGTGGTGAGAACGCCGGGTGCCCCACATCTGCTGATTTTGGCAGATGCGGGTGAGTTAGAATCCCACATCGCCACTTTCACTCCTGCCGTTTGCGCCGCGCCGCCTCGCGTCTCTCTCGCAGCATCTGCATGCGCTCCTGAATTCGCTTTTCGACGCCTTCGCTGGTCGGATGATAGTAGACGCGGTTCTTCAGATTGTCCGGCAGACACTGCATGTCGGCGACCTTGTCGTTCAGATTGTGCGCGTACTGATATCCGTCGCCATAGCCAAGGTTCTTCATCAGGCTGGTGGGAGCGTTGCGCAGGTGCAGCGGCACGGATTCGGCGGCTGTCTCGGCGACATCGCGCTGCACGTTCAGGTAGGCGGTGTACAGCGCGTTCGACTTCGGCGCCAGCGCCAGGTAGACGGCTGCCTCGGCCAGCGCCAGGTTTCCTTCGGGCATGCCGATGAAGTCCACGGCATCGCGGGCCGCCACCGCGAGTTGCAGTGCGTGCGGATCGGCCAGTCCGATGTCCTCCACCGCCATTCGCACCAATCGCCGGACGACGAAGAGTGGATCTTCCCCGGCCTCCAGCATGCGACCGAGCCAATACAGGGCGGCATCCGGGTCGCTGTTTCGTACAGACTTGTGCAGGGCAGAGATGAGGTTGTAGTGCTCTTCGCCGGCCTTGTCGTACCGCAGCACGCGCTTCTGCAACGCACTCTCGACGATGGCGGCGGTGATCACGCCGCCGCTGGCGCCGCCAGCAGCTTCCACCGCAAGAGTTGCGGCAACATCCAGCGCGTTGTAAGCGCTGCGGGCATCACCGCTGGAATAAGCGGCGATGCGCTCCAGTCCGGCCGGTTCCACCGTTAGCCGGAGAATTCCAAGTCCGCGTTCCACGTCTTCCAGCGCGCGCTGCATCAGCGCCATAAGCTGCTCTTCGGTGAGCGGGTTCAGAACATAGACACGGCAGCGGGAGAGCAGCGCAGAGATGATTTCGAATGAGGGGTTCTCGGTGGTCGCCCCAATCAGCCGGATGTTTCCCTTTTCCACGTGCGGCAAAAAGGCGTCCTGTTGGGCCTTGTTGAAGCGATGAATCTCGTCGATGAAGACGATCGTCCGCGTGCCGAAGTTGCGCGCTTTTTCGGCATCGGACATGACCAGCTTGATTTCCTTGATCCCCGTCAGCACGGCCGAAAACTCGACGAACTCCGCCTGGGTACGGTGAGCGATGATCTGCGCCAGCGTAGTCTTGCCCACGCCTGGCGGGCCCCAAAAAAGAATCGAGCCGGTGTCGTCGCGCTCTATCTGCACGCGCAGTGGCTTGCCGGGCCCCAGGATATGTTCCTGGCCGGCGAACTCATCGAGATCGCGTGGCCGCATGCGGTCGGCCAGCGGCCGCGTCCGGTCGACCGGCTCGTTCGGGTTCGGAGTGGCTCGAAAAAGGCTCATTCGTCCTGAGTCCGTTCGGCTGTCCGGCGCTGCCGGGCTGCTTCGTACAAGATGATGGAGGCCGCAATGCCTGCGTTCAGCGACTCCACGCGCTCCGAATGTGGAATGGCGATTACCTCGTCGGCTTCGGCGATCAGCTCTTTAGAGATGCCCGCGCCTTCGCTGCCGACGAAGATGGCACAAGCCTCCGTCAGGTCGGCTTCGTCCAGTGGAATGCCCTTATGGGAAGACGTAGCCACAATTTTCGCCCCCTGCTCACGAAGGTTCCGAATCGCCTCCGCCGACTCCATTTTCACCAACGGCAAACGGAACAGGGAACCGGCCGAAGCGCGGATGACCTTCGGGTTAATGGCGTTGACCGTTCCCTCCATGGTCAAAACCCCGGATGCGCCCATCGCCTCGGCGGAACGGATGATAGTGCCGAGATTCCCCGGATCCTGCACACCGGCAGCCCCCAGGATGAGCGGATTGTTCCCCAGCAGATCGGCAAAGGCAAAGGGTTTCAGCTTCACCAGGGCGGCCACTCCCTGCGGAGTTTCGGTGGCGACGGCGCTACGGAAAACCGCGTCCGGCAGTAGCAGAACGTCGGCATGAGTACTGATCTGCGGCAGCAGTCGGTTGGCGCGCTCCCGGGCCGATTGGCTGAAGAAAACAGCCTTAACGCGCAGTCCGCTGCGCAGGGCTTCCTCCAGCAGACGCACGCCTTCGATGGCGCAATAACCGTCCTCGGTGAGTGCAGCCTGGCTAAAGCTGTGCCGAAGCTCCTTGACGAGGACGTTCTCTTTGCTGCTAACCTGTCTCAGGCGGTCATTTAAGCCGTTCATGGGTAAAGGGCTGCGCGAATCTGGCTCCTGTTAATGTCGCCTTCACATCATACGCCGGGGCTGGCAGGTGCCGGTTTCTTGCGGCTGAATGTGCATTATGCTACTGTTCGCTCGCCCGGGCAGGGCGCTGTACAGGTCCGGATTGGCGGGGGATGGGGTTCCGCCGCACCGCATAAGTGCTTTATGATGATTGTCGTGGCTTTCGGCCCGCAAGGGGTTTGCTTTACGGACGCGATTTCGAGTTTTTCGGCAGCTTGATAGTTCATCGCACGCAAAGGAAGAGCACGGGTGCATCCCGAAATTCTAAAAATCAACGCTCACGAACCCGAGCCGTCGCTGGTTACTTATGCGGCGGAGCATTTACGGCAGGGGCAGGTTTTAGGCATGCCCACCGACACGTTTTACGGATTGGCCGCCGATCCGTTCAACCTCCGCGCAGTTGACCGCATTTACGAGATCAAATCTCGCAACCGTCACAAGCCGCTTTCGCTGTTGATCGAGAGCGTGGAGCAAGCCGAGTACCTCGCGAAACCTCTCCCGGATGAGTTCTATCTCCTGGCCGAAAAATTCTGGCCCGGACCTCTGACGGTGGTGGTTCCGGCGTCTGCGACGCTGCCGCTGAAGGTTACGGCCAATACCGGCAACATTGCGATTCGCGTTCCCGCATCGGAGATTGCGATTGCCGTCATTCGTGCCGCCGGCGTTCCCGTCACTGCGACCTCCGCCAATTTGCATGGCGCGCCGGAATGCACCAACGCCGAAGCCGTGAGACTGCAATTTGAAGGGGCGCTTCCGATCATTGTCGACGGCGGTCCATCGCCTTTATCGACGCTGTCGACGATCGTCGGCTTGTTCGACTCCGGGCGGCGCTGGAAGCTCATGCGCGAGGGAGCCATCCCGGCCCAGAAGATCGAGGAGATCCTCGGAGACCAATGAGCGCCGAGGGCAGTTTCCGGACGGCACCGCCATTGCGTTCGCACAAGCCGAAAGGCGCTTCCGTCCGATGGAGGCTGTTGGTCGTTTGGGTCGTTCTGGGCGTCGCCGCCGGTTATTTTTTGCTCATCTGTTTCGAAGTCGTCTGGCAGTCCCGCCGTGACGAGGCTCGCCCAGCCGATGCCATTATCGTCTTCGGGGCGGCGGAATACTCGGGCCGCCCCTCTCCGGTTTTCCGGGCCAGACTCGACCACGCAATCACGCTCTACAGCCGTGGGTTGGCTCCCTATCTGATCATCACCGGCGGGGCGGGACGAGATCCGCAGTTCAGCGAGGGCGGTGTCGGCCGCGATTATCTTGCGACTCGCGGCATCGGCGAGCGGCACCTGATTGCTGAAACGCAGGGGGAGAACACCGCCGAATCCGCTGAGCGCGTTGCCGTCATCATGCGTGCCAACAAGATGCGCACCTGCGTCGTGGTCAGCGACCCCTATCATCTCTACCGAATCAAGAAGCTGATGGAGCGGCAGGGAATTACGACCTATGCTTCGCCGCGTCCGTATGTCTCCCGCGGCCTGTGGTTCAGTGTGAGACGCGTCATGCGCGAGGCGTTCAGCTATTTGACACAGAGAGTGCGTCCCGCCTGAGCCCGCTTTCGAGTATTCCCATCGTATTGCCCGCTCTCCAGTTTGGCGGAAACGTCGCGGGCATTTACTATCAGACCAGAAAACATATCTTGGGAGTCGACGAATGGCTTTTTCACCTGGAACCGAAGCGCCCCAGTCGGGCATTTATTGGTGCAGTGTCTGCAAGACCCCTGTGCAGTTCAAGGCCGGGGAGCAACTTCCGGCCTGTCAAAATCTGTGCGGCCGCGGCAAATGGGAGTTCGTAAAGGCAGAAGACGCCGCCGAACAGAAGTGACGCGAGGTCCGCGACGATTGCGAGGCACGCTACCAGCGCGCATTATTCACGAATCGGGTGGAGCAGGCCTTCAGGCCTGTAGAAAAGCCAGCAACCATGCGGGCTTTAGCCCCTGAGGCGATTCCGCTGTCGCCGACAGAATGTACCTCAGCGGCTAAAGCCGCCAATCCAGGTGGGCCGTAAATGCAGGGCTGAAGCCCTGCTCCACCCATGTTTTGCCGTACTCATAAATAATCCAGGCCAGCACGGTTTCAAACTGAGTGTGCTCCTGCGAAACCAGTCTGCGGCACTAGCGCTACGATCCGCACCGGCGCGCCCGAGCCATTCTCCAACTTCATCGGCAACACGACGGCTGTTGCTCCCGCTTGCGGAACCTGCCCGGGATTCGCCACGTTCTCCAGGTGGTAGACGCCGCGGGAAGCGCAGAACCGATGCACCTCATAGTCTTGTGAGGGGCCGAAGTCCACGCTCAGTGTGTCGATTCCGAGTCCGACGGCGCTCCGCGAATCCACCAGCAATCTCGCCGAGTCCAGTGAGTAGCCCGGGAAGTGCAGAACTCCTTGCGCGTCGGCATTGCGATAGGCCTCAGGCGTCTGCCAACGCGCCGCCCATCCTGTATATGCCACCACGACGGCTCCCGGCGGAATCATGCCATGTTGCTCTTCCCAGGTTCCGATGTCTTCGTTGCGCAATCGGTAATCGGCATCATCTTGGGCTTGTTGGCTGATGTCGAGCACCACCAGCGGACCAACAAGGCGTTCGACCGGAATCTGATCTACCGTGCAGCCTGCTCTTGCCATGTGCGCGGGAGCGTCCATGTGCGTCGAAGTGTGTTCATCGAGCGAGATTCTGCGCACGTAAAAGCCTTCGCGGTCATGGCTGGCCACCACCTCGGCCGTGAGCGCGATTGGCGTGCCTTCCCAACTCGGAGCGTCCGCCGAAACCGTATGCGTAAGATCGATAATCGCTTTGAACACAATTGGCTCCGTTCGCTGCGCCGCCTTCACTGCGGGTGTCATCGTGAGGAGGTTCGCCGGGCGAACCGACGTGACGATCTATGCATTCTCTCGCGTGCGCCACCAGAGGCCCGGAAAATGCAAATACATGGACCCTCACGTCACGTCCTTACGGACGCGCCTCAGGGTGACACGCTGGAGTATTCGCTTGCTCGCGAATTCTCAACCTAACACAAATAGCCAAATCTTTGGTTCGAGGTTGGCCGCCGGGGCTGGACGAAAAAATGGCGCGGTCTGAACCGCGCCCGATTGGGTCGAATTCCAGTCACAGGACGGTGACTACTTCAGCCACCGCTCTTTCCGTGTTGCAGCGTCAGGCTACTGGCGCGTGCCACTGCGAGATCAGAAAAGCTGAAATCGTTCCATATTCAGAACAAAAGGGAAGCGCATGCCGTTCTTCAGCGGGATAAATCAGCGGGATAGAAATGCGATCAGAATGGCGACAAAAGCCGAAAAAACGCCGCTGATAAAATTCACAGAGTTATTGCCCAAGCGCCCGGGGCGCTCGATGGTCGCGCCCAGAACGCTGTCCAGCAGCATGCCGGCGAATCCCGAGAAGGTTGCCAGCCAGAACCAGCGAGGCAGCAGCAGGTCAACCGATTGGCAGACCGCGCAAACCGTTCCGCTGACAATCAATGCCGCCATGCATCCGGCAAAACTGATTGCCCCGTCCCTGCCGCACTCGACACGCTCCAGGTTCGTTACCATGTAAGCTTCACGTGGCGAGAGGACCTGCCCAAGTTCGCTGGAAACCGTATCCGCCGCGGCTTCGGCGATGGCGGCGACGAACCCGGTCAGCAGCACGTGAGACAGCGGACGCCAGAGCAGCAGAGGGACGACGGTCATTGTGGCCGGTCCCAGGTTAGCCAGTACCTGGAGGGCGGTGCGCCCGTGTTTCCGCTCCGCAGTCCCTCTGCGTTGCTTTTGCGCATAGCCGAAGCGCGTCGCCAGAAACGTCAGAAGGAACAAAACCAGAATTGCCAGAAAGCCCGGCGGACCCACCGCAAGGCTGACAAGGACTGTCAGCAGCAGCCCGGTCAAAGCGCCGCCGAGAGACACTGCGCGCAAGCCCCACGCAGCCAAGGCGAATGCGCTGGTAAAACCCAGAGCAGGCAGCAACGGCGCGTGTCTCAGCAGAAGCCAAAATGGCATTACTACCTCGCCAGGTAGGATTGCAGTTCCCATCAAAGCCATCGTGCAGAGCGTTTCCGGCGAGATCGCCTCCCGTGCTGGCCCTGTCCCAACCAAATGTGGTTCGGTACGTCGGATTGAAGCGCCAGCTTGCCTTCGCCTAGGCAACAGCTTCCTTTGCAGCGCATCCTATCAGAACCAGCCAGTCCAGGGCGAGCCACAAGGAGACGGAGCATGGCCGAAAGCAATCCGAGAAATGATGCCGCTACGAGCGCCGTGGCGCGGGAACTCGTCATTACGCGCGACTTCGATGCGCCGCGCAGTCTCGCCTTCAGGGTGTGGACCAATCCGACGCACGTGGCACAGTGGTGGGGTCCGCATGGGTTTACCAACCCTGTCTGCGAGCTGGACGCGCGAACCGGCGGCGCCATTCTGATTCACATGCGCGGACCTGACGGGACTGTCTATCCGATGACGGGAGTGTTTCAGGAGGTCGTCGAGCCCGAGCGACTCGTCTTTACAAGCGCGGCGCTGGACCCCGAAGGAAATCCCCTCTTTGAGGTTCTGAACACTGTGACGTTCGCCGAGCAAGGCCGCAAGGCAACGCTCACGTTGCAGGCGAGCGTTCTCAAGACAACCCCTCAGGCCATTCCGTATCTTGCTGGGATGGAAGCGGGCTGGACTCAAAGCCTGGAACGCTTCGAATCCCATGTGGCGCGCGAGCGAGCGGATGCCGAGCGAGCGGATGCCGCGTGAAGGTCCAGCGGTTGGGTCGCCGCGGAGGGTCTGACCCGTTCTTCCTATGTCGCCATTCAGGAGTCTAATTTCATGCCTGCTTCCGTGTGGTCCGGTTATCTAACTTTCGGATTGATTTCCATGCCGGTGCGTCTTTTTTCGGGCGCCCGCGGCGAGAGCATCTCCTTTCATATGCTTCATCGCGAGGACCTGAGCCGCGTGAAGCAGCAACTGATCTGCTCCGCCGACAACCAGGTGCTCGACCGAAAAGATATCGTGAAAGGATACGAGTACCGCAAAGGCGATTACGTCGTCATCGAGCCCGAGGAGATCAAGAAGATCGAACCCAAAACCGCCAAGGCGATGGAGATCATTCAATTCGTAAAGGCGTCGGAAATCGACCCGCTTTACTTTGAGTCCTCTTACTACATGACGCCGGAGGAAGGCGGAAGGCGTCCTTATGCGCTGTTGTCGCGCGCCATGGCCGCGAATAGCTATTACGCCATCGCCAAGCTGACCATGCACAACCGCGAATATACTGTCTGTTTGCGTCCCTACCGCGACGGCCTGATGCTGCACACGATGTATTACCAGGACGAGGTGCGCGCCATGGAAAGTTTCGAGACCGAGGGTGTCGAGATACGTGAGGCCGAGCTGAAGATTGCCAATCAACTCATCGAGGCCTTGGCCGATAAGTTTGAGCCGACGCGCTTCCACGACACTTTCCAGGACAATCTGAAAGCGCTCATCAAATCCCGGCTCGAGGGACGGCAAGTCACGGCGATCGAGACACCCAAGCCGGCTCCCGTGGTTGACCTGATGGCGGCGCTCAAACAGAGCCTGGCGCAGATGGAGGAGAAGAAACCGCCCGCCCGGGTCGAGTCGCTGCAGCGTGCCGGCCAGTCCCATGCCCGTCCGCGTGCCCGCAACCGCCGGAAATCCGCAGCCTAGGGCAGAGAACCCATTGGGCAGCCGCTCCGCTTCCGGTACAATAGCTCTTTCCCGTCTCACGTCAGTTCAACATGAGAGTTTCGGGTGGAGTGCGAATGGATCTCCTGCGCAGAGCCGTGGTTGCGACGATTGCATGCTCATGGTTGTTTTTGTCCGGATGCGGCGGCACCTATCGGCCCATCGCCAGCATTCTTCCGCTGCCCGCTGGCAATCCGCAACTGGCCGATACAGTCGCGGTTTTTAATGTGAATCCGAACACGGCGAGTGTTTCAGCTGCCACCGGGTCCTTGAGTGTCTTCAACGTAAACGGCGACTCCAATGTGGGTAATTTCCCGGTTGGAGCGAACGATCTGCTGGCGACGGTGCCTCCGCAGGCTCCTCTCACGAGCAGACTGATCACCTTTGCCGGCAACAACTCATTTATTGCGACCGCCGATACGCAGGGCCATGCTGTGACGGTCATCGACACGCTTGAGTTTACGAACAGGAAGGCTTCGTTGCCGCAGGATCTCGTTCCTACCTTTATCACGGCGACTGCCACTACGGGCAAGATCCTGGTGAGCATGAAGGAGCAGGTGCCACCCTCGGCGACCCTGACTTGTCCGGGTGGCAAGGGAGCTATCGGCATCGTCGATCCCACTACGGCTACGCTGACTAACACGATTTGCGCCGGCACAGACCCCGGCTTCATCCTGGTCGCACAGAACGATACCAAGGCGTTCATCCTCGACGCGACGGACAACAGCGTGAGCGTGCTGAACATTGCCGCCGCGACGGTTTCAGCCGTGCCACTCGTGGTGGGCACGACTCCTGTCTGGGCCACCACCAGCTTGAGCGGCAACACGGTTTATGTGTTGAATCAGGGTACCCACGATATTTCCGTGATCGACGCGGTCGGCGAATCGGTCACGACGCTTTCGATTGCGGGCGCTTCTTTGTCTAATCCCAGCGTCATCGTTGCAGACAATTCGAACAGGCTCTACGTTTCCAACACGAACCCCGTGGGCACGGTTTCTGTCCTGAATGCGAGCACGCTTGCCGCATTGCCGCAGTCACCCATTGCGGTAGGCGTCAATCCTGTCGCTCTTTCCGTTACTCCGGATGGAAGCTCGGTCTACGTGGCCAATACCGGCTCTAATTTCGCCAGCGTCATCAACGGCAACAGCTTCAACGTGACCACTCTCACGCCGACAACTGATGTAAGCGCGAGGATTCAGTCGGTGACAGTTTCCAAAGACGGAACCAAGGCGTTCATGGCGGTGACCGTCAGCAATGATCTCGCTAACGGCATTTTCGTCGTATTCACGAGTAATAATGCGTTCGTGACAAATCCGAGCGGCAGCGTCCTCAACGTCGCACCTCCGCAGGATATGAGTTGCGATGCTACCGAGAGCTGTTCCGGAGTTCTGTTGCAGCGGCCCGTTCAGATCGTGCCTCGCGTATAGGGTAGCGCCTCGGAGTTCCCCGGAGATACTGTGTCTTTCGCCACGAGTGTCATCGTGAGGAGGTTCGTTTCGCGAACCGATCGGGGTCCCCAACGAGGCTCGGCTCGTTGGGGTGATGGCGTGACGATCTATGCATTTCACCGCGCGCTACCGCAAATGAAAATACATCGACCCTCACGTCCCGCCCTAACGGACGCTTCTCAGGGTGACACACTGGAACCTTTTGTTCTTCTTGGGATACGCCAACCCTAACACCGTTTTAGAACTTGCAAAAAACGGACGGGAATGTTCCCGTCCGCTCCTCCGAAAAATTTCGTTCACCGCCGCGATGCGTCCTCCTTGCGGCGGCTGCGATATTGCATGGCGATGTTCACGTTGACTTGGCCGGCGTCGGTTTCGAAGCGGAGGACGATTGCCTCGGTGTCCTCGGAGCCCTTTAGCCCCTCGTGCGAGGAATGGAACTCCGGCGGATGCACCCTGAACTGAAATCCGCGATCGTTCAGCGTAGTCACGGCGTTGCCGATCACCAGATTTGCCAATTCGCACACGGTTTCGCGTACCAGGTCGTCGGAGGCGGTCAGTTCCGCGCCGGCAAGCTGCTTAGCCACGCGAAGCGCGGTTTCCGGCTCGACGTCGACGATCACGCGCCCTTCGATTTCGCCGGTAATGGCTACCAGCGCGGCCAGCCCTTTGCGTTCGTACGGATGCTCCTCCATGCTGAGGTCGCCGATGTGGGTGGTGCAGTTCAGCGCCTGGGCCAGCACGGCGTCAGCGGAGTTGATGAAAGGTTGGATGAGCTCCATTCTCATTTATGCCATACCTCCGGCGGCTTCGGCCGGGACTCTATTTCCGATGGTTCCGTCGTCGCCCATTACGTACTTGATCACTTCATACAGCAGCTCCGGTTTCACTGGCTTCTGCACGAAGTGGCGCGCGCCTTTTTGCAACGCCGCGACGATGTTCTCCTGGTAACCCACGGAGGACACCATGATCACGCGCGCGTCCGGATGCTGGCGCACGATCCGTTCCGCCGCCTCGATGCCTTCCATCTGCGGCATCGTGATGTCCATCAGCACGATATCCGGGATGGTGCGGTCGTATTCGGCAATCGCAGTGCACCCGTCGCCTGCTTCGCCCGCCACGCAGCCGCCGTACAGCTCGATGAGCCGCGAAATATTCTTCCGCGCGAACACCGAATCGTCGACGACAAGATAGCGTACCGGTTTGTGGTCACTCATTCTCAGCAGAGCAGGGAACTGTTCCATAGATACCTCGCATCTCGTTGCGGGAATGCCCGCAAAACTCAACCGTTCATTTCAAGCGTGCCGCCTCATTCCATAGCGTACTGCGCTAGCAGCACTCCCGGAATGGACTCAAGCGGCAAAATCCTCGACGCGTAGCCGCGTTCGATGGCAGCGCGTGGCATGCCATACACCACGCAGCTTTCCTCGTTCTGGGCGATCGTCGTTCCTCCGCGCGCCTTAACTTCTCCCATGCCTTCGGCTCCATCTTCGCCCATTCCGGTCATCAGCACCGCCACGCCGTCAGCTCCGAACTCTTGGGCCAGCGAACGGAACAGAACGTCTACCGAAGGTCTATGCCCTTTTACCACGGCATCATCGGTCAGCACAGCGATGTTGCCAAGCGGCATGCGGCGGATCTTGATGTGCCTGTTGCCCGGACAGATCAAGACCCTGCCCGAGAGCAGCAGGTCGCCGGACTGTGCTTCCTTAACGTCGAGTGCGCAGCCTTCGTCGAGCCTTCGCGCCAGCGTCTCGGTGAATCCTTCAGGCATGTGCTGTACCACCAGCACCGTTGCCGGAAACTCCGGGGGTAACTGCGACAGCAAATAGCGTAGCGCATTGGGTCCTCCGGTTGAGAGCCCAATCGCGACCGCCTGTTCCGCGATCCGGTGCTCCAGCTTCATTTTCCGCATCGGCGGCGCGGCCTCGGCCGCCGGCACCGGTCTGACCTTCCGGCTTGCGGCGGCCACTCGAATTTTGGTGCTCAGCTCCTGGGCAATCCCCTCCAACTGCGCCGAAAGGACATCCCGTGGCTTGGCGACGAAGTCGAACGCGCCGATACTCAGCGCCCGGAACGTCGCTGACGCTCCGGCCTTGGTATGTGCGCTCACGATAATCACCGGCAGACCGTAGTGCTTCATGATCTCGCGCAGCGTCTCCATCCCGTCCATCCTCGGCATTTCCAGATCCAGCGTGACCACGTCAGGACGAAGATCCCCGATCTTCTTCAGGGCGAATTGCCCGTCCATCGCCGTACCCACAACCTGGATCATGTTGTCCCTCTCCAGGATTTGCGGAATCAGCTTTCGCATCAGTGCCGAATCATCCACCACCAGAACCTTGATCATCGTTGTCTACGCATTTATCGCCTGCGCTCTCCCTGAAATATGTTTCCGCCGCAGGCGGTCGACTACCGCTGCCAGATTCAGAATCAGAACGACTTGTCCGTCGCCAAGCACCGAAGCGCCGCCGACCAGGTCCGTCGCAACCAAATGATCTTCCAAAGCCTTGATGACCAACTCTTCTTCACCAACCAGCTTTTCGACCACCAGCCCGAACTTGCGTTCCGCCACCGTCACCACAACTACAAAACACCTGCCGCGCGCCTTGGCCGGTGTTATGTCAACCGCCATGGGTTCGCACGCGTGCTGGCCTAAGAGGTTGCCGATCCGGATCAGCGGGATCGCCTCTTCGCGGATGCGCAGCACCTCGCGTCCTTCGACCATGTGGAAGTCGCCGGCAAAAGCGCGAGTAATCTCCAGCACGGTTCCCAGCGGCACCGCATAGAGCCGGTTCGCGGTGTGAAACAGCAAGGCCTTGATAATCGCCAGCGTCAGCGGCAGCCGCAACTTGAATGTGGTTCCGACACCGCGTTCGGTGCGGATGGAGATTGAGCCCTTCAGCCTGTTGATGACCGCGTTCACGATGTCCATGCCGACACCGCGTCCGGAAATCTCGGTGACTTGCGCGGCAGTGCTGAGGTTGGGTTCGAAGATCAGGTTCACCGCATCCAGTTCGGTCAGTTGCGCCGCCTGCTCCGGACTGATGACGCCCCTTTGCACTGCTTTCGCCACCACTCCGGCTTGATCGATGCCGGCGCCGTCGTCGGATACTTCGATGACAATCTGGTTCCCCTGGTGATAGGCGTCCAGCCGGATGGTTCCTTGCGCGGGCTTGCCTGCCTGCCGCCGGGTTTCCGGATCTTCAATGCCGTGGTCGACCGCGTTTCGCACCAGATGCGTCAGCGGTTCGGCGAGTGCGTCCAGGATGCTCTTGTCCAGGTCCGTGTTCTCGCCCTGCAAAATCAATTGCACATCCTTGTTCCCGGACTTGGCTAAGTCGCGAACCAACCGCGGAAAACGCCGGAACAGTTGCTCGACCGGCACCATGCGAATCTTCATTACCGAGCGTTGCAGCTTGTACATCACCTGCGATTGCTTGGCCAGCGCGTCGGCAAACCGTGCGCGGACCGGGTCCTTGCCAAACTTTTTCGTGTAATCCACGAGAACCTGTTGCAGCGTGGATCTGGCGATGACGAGTTCTCCCACCAGGTCGAGCACGGTATCGATGCGTCCGGCGTCAATGCGGAGCAGGTTTTCGGTCGCGGGCAGAGATCGCTCCGTCTTCGGCTGCTCCGGCTTGGCATCCGGTGCCGTTTGCTCCGCCTCAGGCTCGACGCCTTCCAGGACTGCGGAAGAGAAGTTGGCGTCGCTCTGGTCGACCGCGGCCGTTACGGCGCTTTTGACCGTTTTCAATGCCGCAGGGCGGTAGGGCTCCGCGTACACCGCGCTTACGATACCCGGCACTTTGCACTTCCGCCGCAGGTACTCGGCTGATTGCTCCGTCGCCAGCACCGCCTCCACCATGGCAGTCGACTCCGCGCAGCCGATCTCCGGGCGTGCGACCAGCACGGTGCCCGATTCCCGCAGTACTCGCCAAATCACTTGCACGGCCGCTCCCGGCATCGCGCAATTCGGGTCGATGACGAGGCCGACGTTCATTACGCCGCAAGCCGGCTCAGTGGTCTTGGCGATCACCAGACGCTCGTACTCGTTCCACTCAAACAGCGGCACGGGAAGCGTGGGGCCGCCCGGGTTGCCAGCCTGGATGACGCGCTGCATCATGGCGCGAAGGGCGTCGCCCGAAGGCGGCTGCGCACCGCTCATGTAGGCCGAGAGGAAAGCCTCGAATACATCGGCTGCGCTCAGCACTAGCTCGGCGAGCGCTGCGCCGGACTGTCCCGCGATCTCGGGGGTCAACACATCTTCCATGGCATGCGCGACCTCGCTCAGTTCGCGATAACCGCATGCCGCCGAATCGCCTTTCAAGGTGTGAACCGTGCGCCTGATGTCGCGCACGATATCCGCATCGGCAGGCGCCTTTTCCAGGCGGAGACCTTCCTCGTTCAGCGCTTGCAGCAACTCCTGCGCGCTTTCAAAGAAGATGGCTCGCAATTCGTTTGCCCGCTCTTCGGAGAAGAAACTCACGCTGTTCCCTCCATCCGCTTGTAGGCCGTACCGTTGTTTTCGTGGATCATCTGAAACTGATCGGTCAGTCCGAACAGGCTTTCGGCATGTCCGACGAACAGGTATCCCTCCGGGTTCAAGCAGCGCCGGAATTTCTCGATTAGCCGCTTCTGTTCCGCCTCATCGAAGTAGATCATCACGTTGCGGCAGAAGATGATGTCATTGCGCTGGGGCAAGAACTCGGTCTTCAAATTGTGAAAATCGAATTGCACAAGCTCCTTCACCGCGCTCTTTATGGAATACCGGTCGCCGCACTTGTCGAAATAACGGAGGCGGTAGCTGTAGTCGACCCCTTCCATCTGGTGCTCGGAGTAGACAGCCTCCTGCGCCGTGTGAAGCACCGAGTAGCTGATGTCGGAGGCCAGGATCTCGACCCGCCACGGCGGCGGGATCAATGGCTTGGTGGCAGGCATTTCAAACGGCAGCGGATTGCGCAAATAGTAGTAAGCCAGCGCATCGCAAATGATCATCGCCAGCGTGTACGGCTCCTGGCCTGTGGAGCACCCGGCGCTCCACAGGCGCAAGGTCCAGTCTCGCCGCGCCTGCTTGTGTTGCAAAGCTCGTTCCAGGACGACTTTCTGAAACAGCTCCAGTTGCGGCCGGTTGCGAAAGAAGCTGGTTTCGTTGACCGTGAGATTCTCCAGCAGCGCGGTGAACTCCGACTTTCCGTCGCGGCTGGTCAGCAAACGGTAGTAGTTGTAAAACGTGTCCATGCCGCAGGCGCGCAAACGCCGTTGCAGCCTGTCATGCAGGAAGTGCGCGCGGCGTTCGTCGAAAAACATGCCGCATTCCTGGTAAATCAGGCTTTGCAGTAACTTTAGTTCCGGTTCCGTCAGCTCGATTTGGCCTGAAACATTTCCCATAACAGTGCCGTTTCCACGGCAATCCTTTCGCTAAGCAGCGCCCGTTGGCTGCCAGTCGGTGAGCTCGCTCAAGCGGCCCAGTTCGCCGCGGCTCAATATCTTTTCCACGTCCACCAGGATAATGAGCTTGCCGGCACGCTTTCCCAGTCCTGTCACGTAGCTCAAATCGTTTTCCCGCAACATTTCCGGCGGGGGCTCGATTTCTCCGGGGGCAATCTTGAGCACCTCGTTTGCGGCATCGACGATCAGACCGACGAGGCGGCCCTCCAGTTCGGCTACCAGGATGCGGTTTCTCTTGTGAGCTGCGATCCCAGCTTCGCGGAAGCGCTTGCGCAGGTCGATTACTGGAATGATTCGCCCGCGCAGATTGATGACGCCTTCGACGTAGTCGGGAGCGTCGGGAACAGCCGTGATTTCCATCATGCGGACGATCTCTCGCACGAAGCCAATCGGTACGCCGAAGGTCTCACGGCCAATCCGGAATCCGACCAATTGAATATCCTTGCCCATGGGTGACCTCATCAGGCGCCTGCCGCCGCCAGTTTCTTGCCGCCGCGCGCACGCTCCAAACTCTTTGCCGTGTGTACCTCAAAGTCGATCACGAAGCGGTCCATCGACTCGAGCATCGAGCGCGCCATCTTCGACATCTGCTCCGCCGAGGCGGCCAGCTCCGTGGACCCGGATGTCGAGTGCTGCACCAGTTCGCGCATGCGCTCCATCGCACGAACCACTGCCTGCGCTCCTCCCGCCTGTTCTTCCACGGCGGAGGAGATTTCATGCGTAATTTCATTCAGCCGCGTCGTTGCCTTGGCAATCTGGGTCGAGCCGTGCGACTGCTCGTTGGTTGCCGCGCCGATCTCCTGGGCGAACTTGTAAACCTCAGTTACCACATTGGAGATTCTGCGTAGCGCCATGCTCAGATCGTCACCCAGGCTGATTCCTTCATTCACGATCGTCGTGCTCTTGTTCATGTTGTCGACCGCTTTTCTCGCTTCTTTCTGAATGCGGGCGATCAGTTCGGAAATTTCCTTGGTCGATTCGGCCGACTTCTCGGCCAGCTTGCGGACCTCGTCGGCCACCACCGCGAAGCCCAGGCCGTGTTCGCCCGCTCGCGCTGCTTCAATGGCGGCGTTTAGCGCCAGCAGGTTGGTCTGTTCGGAGATGTCATCGATGACCTCGATGATTTTCCCAATGTCGTCGGCTCGTTGCCCCAGGGTATCGATGATTTCCGACGAGGAGCTGATCGAATCGTTGATGCGGGTGAGGCCGTCGGTCGCTTTCTGCATGGTTGTGAATCCGCTCTGCACCTCTTCGCGCGAGCGGTTGGAGATGTCCAGCAGGACCTTGGCCGTATCAGCCACGCGCTGGATGCTGGCTACCATCTGGTCGATCGACGCCGAAGTGTCGTCGACGTCAGAGGCCTGCATCTGCGTGTTCTTGACCATGTTCTGCACGTTGACGCTCATCTCGTGCATCGTGCTGCTGACCTCGTCGATGGCCGACGCGGACTGCACGCTGATCTTGGCGGATTCCTCGGAGGCATCGGCCACCTGGTTGGAACCGGCCGCCACCTGCGCCGCGGCATCGCGCACCGAACTCACCATGGAGCGCAGACCCTGCGTCATCTTGGCAAAGGCAAGCGCCAGCGTGTCCTGGTCGGATCGGGGCTGTATCGCCACCGACAAGTTGCCGCCGGCAATCGATTCGGAAACGGTCGCCATTTCCTTCAGGTACTCGACCAGGTCGCGGTACGCCTGACCGAGCTGGCCAATCTCGTCCGTGGATGATTTCAGCTCAATCGACTGCTTCAAATCGCCCGTTTCACTAATCTTGCGGGCCACCTGGCTGAGTTCGCCCAAGGGTTCACTGATCGATTTGGAAGTCTTGTACGCAATGAATAGGCCCAGTGCGAGCGCCAGCGGAGCACCCAGAAAAGCGATCACGGATGTGCCAAAAGCCGTTGCCGCGTCATTCTTCCCGCGCTCCAGCAATTGCTGCTCATTCTCCGTTCTTAACTTGTCGACGATATCCGCCGAGCTCTTAATCCACGACTGCGGGTCTGTCTGCCGGTAAGCGGCATCGAGTTGTTCCCGGCTCAAGCCGCCGGAATCGACAAGCCGCCGCTGCTCCAACATCTTATTGACGACCTTGTCGTTCCAATCCCGCTCAATCTGCTCCAGCTTGGCCATCGATGACCGAGCGGATTCGGACAGCACCGTCCCCTCGTGGCTCGCTCGCAGAATGTCCGCGACTCTGCCCTGCGCCGTGCGCAGCTTTTCGATTTCACGCGCATCACCGGTCAGCATGTAGTTGCTGAGAGCAAACCGGCTCTGCATGATTTCGAATCGTGAGTTGCGCGCCGACTGCGACAGCACCATGGCATCGTGCGCTGCAATCCTGCCCCCTCGCTCGTGCATCAGGGCCAAGGCTCCAAAGACAAACGTCAACACCATGATTGCCAGGATCAAACCGAAGTTGATCAGCAGCTTTTTGCGAATCGTAACGCTCATATTCCGTTCTCCAAGACACCCTGTACCGCGGCAACGTCTTTGAGTGCTCAGTTCCCGCAAACTGCAATGCTCAACGCCTTCCGCAATTCGCTCGGCAAAGTCTCAGCTACGCCGGTCCGGGAGGCTCTGGCAGGAATCAATGCATCCCGACTGCCAAGCTGACCCGGCGTAGCACGTTGGTAATCTAAGCACCGTTTAATGCCCTGTTTCCGACGGCCGATGCCCCACAGTCGGCTCTCTGGGCAGAAGATTGTTGCCGATTCGCCTCACATAATCCTTGTCAGAGCCCTTAGATTGGTATCACCTTGAGACGAATGAGTCTTGAAAGAACCCGCAGGGTACGTAAGAGGTACGTAAGAGGCTAATTAGCTTGACTCAAATTGAGATTACAGCTTACGTTGGAGCAGTTCAGCCACAAAGGATTGTGCATGGATCTAAAGGCAGGTTCAGCCGATCTCCCCCAGGCTCCCCTGAGCGCGGAAAGAGATGACTGCGGGATGGACGCACTGATGGCCCTGGCGATGGAGGTCAGCTCCTGCATACGTCTGCCCGAATTGGCTCAATCGGTAACGCGCCGCGCCAGCGAGGTGCTTGGCGGCAGCGCTGCTGCCCTGGCGCTGGCACGCGGGCAAAGCCTGGAGACTGTTTACCTGCATCATTGTGCCGTTCCGCAGGGCAATGGCACCTTGAGACGCCTGAATCTTGCACTCACCGAGCTTGCCCATGTCAATCGGGGAGTTGTTTGCCATGGAGCTGCAAGCGATTTCGTCGGACAGGCGCTCGCCACGAGCCTGGACTGGAGGGATCTGACGGCGGTTCGACTCGAGGGAGCCGACGACGAGCTGATTGGCCTGCTGCTGGTCGCCAACCGTGGCCGCGAACTCGTCAGGGGAGATCACGAGCTGTTGCAGTCGATCGCAAAATATGCCGCGGTTGCCTTGCACAATTCCCGTCTTTTCGGCCGGATGGCCCAATCGAACGCTCAGTGGGTCGAGATATTCGACGCTATCAGCGACTTTATCGTCGTGCATGACAACGCTGGACACGTTTTGCGGGTCAATCGCAGCATGGCCGAGTTCATCGGCGTGCCCGCGGCCGAGCTGATTGGGCTGAACATGCGCTCGCTAATCTCGGTGGAGCAGCGCCAGCATCCGGGGTTCTGCCCTTTCTGTGGCGGTGAAGGGCACGGCGAACGGCTGCACGTGGTTCTGGATCGCACCTACCTGGTCTCAACTTCGCACATCAATGCGACGCTCGACGAGGGCACACAGACCATTCATGTCCTCAAGGACATCACCGATCGGCGCGAGGCCGAAAGGCGCTACCGTGAGCTCTTCGACAGCATTCAGGAGGGCTTGTTCTTTTCCACCCCCGAGGGCCGTTTCGTCGAAGTCAATGACGCCCTGGTACGCATGCTTGGCTATCAAACCCGCGAAGAGCTGTTGGTCATCGACATCTCGACCCAGCTTTGCATTTCGCCTGAGCGCTACCTTGAATTCCGGGGAGCCGTACAGAACGCCGGCACCCTGCGAAACCGCGAGGAGACGCTGCGCCGGAAAGACGGTTCTCTGGTTTACACCCTCCAAAATGTTGTTGTGGTGCGCGACGCCGACGGCAAGGTCATTCAGTACCGCGGTCTAATGCTGGATATTACGGAGCTGAAGTCGTTCCAGTCGGAGTTGCAGCGCCAGCGCGACTTCAACGCCAAGATACTGGAGAACACCCAGAGCCTGATCCTCGTGGTCGACACCGCCGGGCTCGTCAGTTACGCCAACCAGCGTGCTTACGAAGTGGGTCGCTTCCAAGCCGGGCAGTTGGTTGGCTGCCATATACGGGAGCTGGTGGACCCCGAGCATCAGGAGAAATTCGACCAGGCAATTTTGCGAACTTTGCTTGGCTTGCAGGTCAATAACCTGGAGCTGACGCTGGTGGTGGGCGGAGATCGGACGGCGCATTTCTCGGCCAACCTGAGCCCCATGCGTGACAATCAGGGCCACGTGAACTCGATCGTGGTGGTCATGAGCGATGTGACCGATGAGCTGCTGCTGCAATCGAAGTTGATGCAGACGGAAAAGATGGTTGCGGTCGGCCAATTGGTTTCCGGCGTGGCGCACGAGGTCAACAATCCTCTCACGGCCATCCTGGGCTTCGCCGACCTGCTGGCGCAGCAGCCGGATATGCCCACAGACGCGCGCGGCGAACTCCAGATCATCATTGACGAAGCCCAAAGAACCAAGCAGATCATTCAGAACCTGCTGAGTTTTGCGCGCCAGATGCCGCCTCAGCGCGAGGCCGTGCAGATCAACGACCTGATCCGGCGAACCTTGCTGCTTCGCGCCTACGATTTTGCACACGGTGGGATTGAGGTAAGGGAAACTCTGCAGGAGCCATTCCCTGAGATCGTTGCCGACCCGCAGCAATTGCAGCAGGTCTTCCTGAACGTGTTGAACAACTCCTACGATGCTATCCGTGAGACTGGCGACCCCGGCTTGATCGAAATTGAGACGGCGGTTCGCGACGGCGCCGCCGAGATTAGCTTTATTGACAATGGCGCTGGAATTCGTGAGCCGCAGCGCATTTTCGATCCGTTCTATACGACCAAGGGAGTAGGCAAGGGAACCGGGCTTGGCTTGAGCATCTGTTACGGAATTATTCGTGAACATGGAGGCGAAATCGTCGCCGGCAATCGCAGCAACGGCAAAGGCGCCGCCTTCACCGTCCGAATTCCGATAGACCCGAAAGGGCAGGCACCAGGGGCAGGGAACGGCAACTCATGAACGCCATGGTGAATAACCCGGTACTGGTGATCGAAGACGAGGCCTCGGTGCTCGCGTTCGTTCGGGCGGCCCTTGAGCGCGGCGGGTATCCGGTGGTTGGGGCCAGCTCCGGAGTGCTCGGCCTGGAACGGCTCGCTTCCGAAGAGTTCGCCGGGGTGATCTCCGACATGCGCACGCCCGGCGGAGTCAGCGGCCAGGATATCTATCACTGGATCAGTCAGTTCCGGCCCGATCTGGCGAAGCGGGTCATATTTATCACCGGCGATACGGTAAACCAGCAAACCGTTCAGGCGCTGCAATCGACCGGGGTGCCGTTTATCGAGAAGCCTTTCCGGGTACAGGAGTTGATGGACATGGTGCGGAAGGTGATTGGGGCAGCCCAATGAGCGGTGAATACAAGATTCGTTTCCTGGTTGTCGATGACCAGCAGAGCATTCGCAAGCTTTGTACGACCATTGCCAGCGGTCTGGGTTTTGATTTCAGCGAGGCCGACAGCGCCGAGACTGCGCTCGTAAAACTGGAAAACGAAGCTCCCGATATCGTGCTCGTCGATCTCCGCATGGCCCAGATGTCCGGGCTGGAGTTTCTGGCCGAAGTCAAAAGGATACTGCCGCGAGCCGAAGTCAGCATCATGACCGGCTATGGCTCGATTGAGACAGCGGTTCAGGCCATGAAGCTCGGAGCCTACGACTACATCACCAAGCCCTTTCGCGTCGAAGAGTTGAAGATGACCTTGCAGCGCATGGCGGAAAAAGTTGGCTTGGTAGTTGAAAACGAGTTCCTGCGTGAGCGCTTTCTGGCTGAGACCGAGGCGCACGGCATTATCGGCACACACCAGAAAATTCAAGATGTACTGCGCATGGTGGCCCGTCTGAAGGATACGCGCACGCCCGTGCTTATCACCGGCGAGAGCGGAACGGGCAAGGAACTGGTGGCTCGGGCGATCCATTTCCGCGGACCGGTTGCCAAGCGTCCATTCGTCGCCGTCGATTGCGGTTCCCTGGTGCCGACACTGATCGAGAGCGAGCTCTTCGGCCATGAGCGAGGTGCGTTTACCGGGGCCCACAAGTCGAAGGAGGGTCTGTTTCAGTCAGCCCAGGGCGGCACGATCCTGCTGGATGAGGTCGGTGAACTTCCGCCGGAGATGCAAGCGAAGCTGTTGCGCGTGCTTCAGGAAAAAGAGGTTCGTCCGGTCGGCAGCAATCAAAGCGTGAAGGTGGCCGTTCGGGTGATCGCCGCCACCAACCGCGACTTGGAGGCAGCCTACCAGAACGGAAGCTTCCGCAAGGATCTCTATTTCCGCCTGAACGTAGTCACCTTGAACCTTCCAACATTACGTGAGAGAAAGTCCGATATCCCTATGTTGGCGCAGCACTTCCTGGATCATTATTCGGCGTCTGCGCGGATCACGATCAGCAATATGGCGATGGAAGCTCTGATGGCCTATGACTGGCCGGGTAACGTACGGGAATTACAGAATTGCATTGAGCGCGCCGTCGCGCTCGGTGATATGGAGACCATCGACGTCGGCGATCTCCCGGCAAATCTTCAGAGTTTGGTCAGGAAGTCCTCCGCAATCCGTCTGCCTGCGCCGCCAACTACCGATCTGGACGAGCTGGAGCATGCCACCATTCAGCGCGTGCTCGATCAGGTCGACGGCGACAAGGCGCTTGCTGGAAAAATGCTTGGCATTTCGCGGGCTACTCTTTACCGTAAGATCAAGCGATACAGCATCGAAACCGGTCCACGCGGCGCAGTGACCGCAGGCGGTTCCCAAGGGGCGGTCGCCAAGGCTGGTGCCTGAGTCCCTTGTCCCCGCTGCGGATTTGTTCGCGACGGGACGTCCGCTTGAGACGGTTTGTCTCATTCTTGAGACGGAGCCGCCTCCGTTTTCCAATGCTAGATGCTATGTACTTGAATTATAAGGGTGTACTTATCTGAATGTTTTGGCTAGTCTCTTGCACATAAGAGACTGGGATGATGTCTACGGAAACGGCGAGGGTTATGGACTCTGGGCGAAGCCGCGTGAATCTCGCGGCTGCAAGTGAGCTCACGATTGTTATTGTTTCGCGCGAGCCGGAGTTTGCGCGGTCTCTGATGGCTAGCTGGAAGTCAGAGCGCGTGGTTCCGGAATTCGTGGTGCTTCCACCGTCGGGGAGCCCGGCTGCCGCGGACGCGGCCTTCGATCCGCTGCCCGAGTGTGATCTGGTGGTGGTCGGAGGTGTCCCGGCGGAGCGGCTTCCGCAGTTGCTTAAGGTGCTGGACCCGTCGTTGCGCCCGCTGATTTGCGTTATCGCCGCCAGCGAGTACAAGCAGGTTCGCGAATCGTTCCCGCAGCTAATGCTTCTGCGGCAGGACGAATTCTGGGCGGACAATGTGATTCTGCTCGCCGGCGAGTGCATGCGCCGCCGCCACACCGTGTTGAGGGCGCACCGGGCCGAACAGATGTTGACCGCGAATCAGGGGCACGTTACGTTGGGCAAATACGTTGTCGAAATGCGTCACAACATCAACAATGCCCTGACTTCAGTGCTGGGGAATGCCGAATTGCTGATGCTGAACACGGAGTCCTTCTCCGGCGAAGCGTGCGATCAATTGCAGACGATTCGCAACACAGCTTTACGCCTGCATGAAATCATGCAGCGTTTTTGGTCGCTCGAGGCCGAGATGCAGGCCGCTGAGCGCATTTTGCCCGAGGCGGAGAAAGCTCCCCGGGCTGTTGGTGCAAGCGGATTGAAATAGGCCAGCCGGTTTGGAACCCGAGTTTACGGTTCCAGCGCGGCGTAGTTTGTGGGATGACAGAGGTTAATGAATCGTGCCAGTACCCAACAAGATCCTGATCGTCGATGATTCGCAAGCAGAAAGCCGGTTGATGCAGTCGTATCTGGAGCAAGCCGGATACTGGGCTGTCTCGCTGGCGGACCCGGCCTTGATCGAGCAGATGCTCGACATCGAACGTCCGAGCCTGCTCCTGCTCGACGTAGTTATGCCCGGACGAAACGGTTTTCAGGCCTGTCGGGAGCTGAAAGCGAATCCTGATTATGCGCCGATGCCCATCGTGCTGGTCACCTCGAAGGGAACCCCGAGCGACCAGTTCTGGGGACGCGAGCAGGGCGCGCAGGGATACGTCGTCAAACCGTTTACGCGGGAGCAACTGATCGAAGAAGTCGAAAGGGTACTCGGAAAACCGCAGTCCACAGCCACGGGAGCGACACCAGGTCAATGAACTCAGAGAACCAGAATTCGGGGGCAGAGCCGGCGCCGGTGGTCGAGGCTTTCCGGACCGAAGAAGATGCCGATCTGTTGCCGCGGAAGCAATACTGCGTGTTTCGCGCCGGGCGGGAACGCTTCTGCTTCGGCGTGCTTGACGTGGAAGAGGTTGTCGAGTGGCCCAATGTGACGGGTGTTCCGCTGGCTCCGCCGTTTCTGATGGGGATATTCAACCTGCGTGGTCTGATTATTCCGGTGATCGATATCGGCCTGACGGAATCGCGGCGGCCGGATCTTTCGCCGAAGTTTGTGGTGGTTGCATGCCTGCGCGGGCAGGATGGCAGCACCGACCTGCGCCTCGGAGTTGCGGCCGACGAAGTGTTCGGCGCGGTAACTACAAGCGAGCCTTTGCTGCTTGAAGAGGCCCCGCGCGATGTCCCTTACTGCTGCGGCATGCTGCGCGACGAGGGACGGTTGGCGTTAGCGGTGGATTTGAAGAAGTTGACCGAGAATTTTCCGGTTCCGGTGATCTAAACCGGTTTGTGGTGAGTTTTGGCGGATGTCCGCCGCGAGGCGGATCTTGGAGGGTTTATGAAGGGTCGTCTTAATTCGACCATTGGAGTGCTGGTGCTGCTGATGCTGGCCGGCACAATTGCTGCCCTGACGCTGGGCTTTTCGGCCGGAGCCCTCTCCGGCGGCAAGTCCCTGCTGGACCTGGGATCGCTTCACGCCGATGCCGACATACGGCTGTTAGCCGGACTTGGGATTGCGCTGGCGGTGGTCATGGCGGTCTGGTTTACGGTCAGCAACAAGATTGCCGCGCCGGTTCGTGCGCTCGCCACGTTTTCCGAGAAGATTGCCGGAGGCGACTACAAGCAGCGATTCGAAGTGATCCGTGAAGATGATTTCGGCGTGATCGCCAAGAACCTGAATGTCGCGGCCGAAAACGCCTCGCGCGCCGTCTCCAACCAGCAGGCCCAGGAAAATCTGCAACGCAGCGTCACGGAGTTTCTGACCATCGTGAGCCAGGTGGCGAAGGGCGACCTGACCCTGCGCGGCAAGGTGACCAACGATGCGCTCGGCAATATCGTCGACTCGGTCAACTACATGCTCGACAACTTTGCGAAGGTGCTCGAGCGGGTGCGCAAGGCTGCCGGCGACGTCAGCAGCAGCGCCAGCCAGATCCTGTTGTCCAGCGAAGAGATGGCCAACGGCGCCACTCAGCAGGACCAGGAAATCACCAACACCTCATCGGCGGTGGAAGAGCTTACGGTTTCGATGAAGCAGGTTTCCAACAATGCCGAAGCCAGCGCCGAGGCCGCGCGGCGCGCGCTTGACGCCGCCGAACAGGGCAACCGTTCCGTGCGCGACACGCTCGAGGGCATGCAGCGTATTCGCGCTTCCGTGCAAGCCAGCGCCAAAAAGATCAAGTCGCTGGGCGACCGCTCGCTGGAAATCAGCGAGATCGTCAACGTGATTAACGACATTACCGAGCAGACGAACCTGTTGGCTCTGAATGCCGCTATCGAGGCCGCCCGCGCCGGCGAGGCTGGGCGCGGTTTTGCCGTGGTTGCCGACGAGGTGCGTAAACTCGCCGAGCACTCGCGAACCGCCACCAAGGATATTGCCGCTCTGATCAAGGCGATTCAGGCCGAGACCAACGAGGCCGTCGTCGTCATGGAAGACGGCACGCGCGAGGTGGAAGTCGGCGCCAAACTGGCCGATCAGGCAGGCAAGGCACTGGATGCGATTTCCACGGTCGTGCGTCAGTCGGCGGAGCTGGTACAGGAAATTTCGCTTGCTTCCAAGCAGCAGGTGCGCGGCACGGAAGGTGTTGCCAACGCCATGCAGATTATCTCCGGCATCACGCGCCAAACATCGCAGGGATCGCGTCAGTCGGCGCACACGGTGGAGCAGATGGTGAAGCTCTCCGAGCAGTTGAACGAGGCGCTGTCGCAGTTCAAGGTAAACGCCGGTTCGGACAACCGGGAAGCGTCGATGGCAGCAAGCACGAGGAAATAAGGCGTGAGTCTCAGCGAAGGCAAGGCCGCGTTGTACGGGTTCAACACTCGGGAGCATGCGTTGTCCCAGAGTGAGGTTGATCCGGCGATCTCCGATCACGAACTGTCGGAGCTTCGCCTGCTCATCGAGCAGCGCACCGGCATTGTGTTCGACGAATCGCGCAGCACATTTTTCCTTAACCGCGTGCGCGAGCACATGCAAGCTCGCCGAGTTGGCTCGGGCGCGGAGCTGCTGCGCCTGGTGAGCCCGCCGGGGATCGAATACGACTCCCTGCTGGAGCGCATGCTCACGCAGGAGACGCAATTTTTCCGCTACCCTGAGACATTCGAGATCTTCCAGCGCAAGGTGCTTCCCGAACTGCACATGAGAAAGTTCTGGGAAAATCCGCGCATGCTGCGGCTGTGGAGCGCCGGTTGCTCCACCGGGGAAGAGCCCTACAGTCTGGCGATCAGCATCAGCGACACCTTGGAATTTTCCGACGCCGGAAATATCAGTATTTTGGCGACCGATATCAGCCGTACCGCCCTGCGCCAAGCCGAACGGGCCACTTATGCGCGACGTGCCATTGGTAATCTTTCGCCCCGCCAGCAGGAGATGTACTTTGTCGAGGGAGCGCAGGAGTACACGGTCAAGCCGAAGATTCGCAATATGGTCAGCTTTGTCCCCATGAATCTGACGGAGCCTGTCTATGTCGGACGCTTCGACTGTATCTTCTGCATGAACGTCTTGATCTACTTCAGCGAGTCGCGGCGAGCCGGCATAATCCAGCGCTTCTATGACTATCTGGAACCGGGGGGCTATCTCTTCCTCGGGCACGCCGAGTCCGTTGCGGGTTTGCAGTTGCGGTTCAAACAGAGCGTGGAGGGCGGTGCACGTCTGCTACAGAAGCCGATGAACGTGCCGCCGCTGGCAAGGACAACCGCGGAGGGAAGCCTATGAGCGGTCCCGGTCAGGAATTCGTCGAGCTCTTCCTCCAGGAAGCATCCGAGCACTTGCAGTTCCTGCGCGAATACTCCGGTGTGCTGCTGGACCCCTATCCGCTGCCCGAGGACATCGAGCGCCTCCACATAGCCGCGCACGGCCTGGGCGGAACGGCCGGGACGTATGGCTACAAGTTCTTTTCCGAGGTCACCGGAAAACTCGCTCACATTTTTCAGTACGCGATGAATTCGACGATAGGCCCCGACGCCTGTTCGCCGCTGGTTGAGTTCATCTACGAGGCGATTGCGGTTCTCGAATCCGACCTGCTCATGATCAGCGCCAATGGGGTCGAAGCCGAGGACGACGTCAAGGCTTTCAAGCAGCGCTATCCTTTCGCTTTCCAACAGGCCGTGGAAGAGCCCGAAAGTCAGGCTGTCATGACGCGGCCGCAATCGCCGGCTGAGCGTCGCTCCCCGCCTCCGGCAGCAACGGTTTGCGTTCCAGAGCCGGTGCCGCCTGTGCAGCAGAGTCCGGCGGAAACCGATGCAGCGCCACCCGCCGAGAAGCCAGCGGCGGAAGCTACGCTATCATCCGCGACCGTCATGGAAAATCAGGCTGCGGATGCTGTCGCCGACGCGCCGGCCAGCGAGCCGGTCGACGAGATCGAGCCGGTTGCCGCAGTCGAAGAGATTCTTCAACTCGAACCGGTTGCGGTGTTCGAAGCGACGCAAGACGAGATAGAACAGGCGAACAAACATCAGGATAATGAGCTCGACCTGGAGACACAGGCTGCCCAGGCCTTCACCCCGTCGCTTTTAGACCTGCCCGCCGACGACAACGTTTCGGCGGAAGTGCTCGAATTTTTTGTCCCGGAGGTGGAAGAGCATCTGCAATCGATCACCGAGTCGCTGTTGTCGCTGGAGGCGAACCCGAATCCGGAAGACATCAACAAGCTGTTCCGGGCGATGCACACCATCAAAGGCTCCGCCGCGCAGGTAGGGTTTCACCGCCTGTCTACGATCGCTCATCGCGCTGAGGACCTCATCGCGCGTCTCCGCGACGGCGAGCTGAAGCCGAGCCCAAGCATCGTCGATCTCTGTCTCGAATCGGTTGACATCCTGAAGAAGCAGCTTTATCGGCAGTGGAGCGATGAGCAAAGCTTCCAGGATGCAGCCCTGGCCTACTTCCAGCGTATCGATCAGCTTGAAGACGTGGAAGCCGAGATACTGGAGCAGGAGGCCGAAGAGGTTGCGCAGAAGGCATTGGCCGCTGAAGGGCTAGAACCTGCGATTGAAACCGCGTCTGAGCCCGTCGCGGAGGTTGAGACGGAGGTTCCACGCAACGAGCGCCAGGAAATCGAAGCCCTGGCCGCCGGCAGGCGCGAGCCCGCCGGAGTGCCGCAGTCCAAGTCGGTCCGCATCGCACTGGAGCGGCTGGACCGCATGATGAACGCGGTTGGCGAGCTGGTGACGAATCGGACCCGTATGCTGGGCCGGCTGAAAGAGCTTGAGCGACTGGCCGACGTGCTGAATTTTTCCAAGGCGCGCATGACCGACAAGGTTGGCGAATTCCAGGAGAAATACGAATTCAGCCGCGTAACCTTGGGGCCGCTGTCCGCTCCCGGACACAGCTTGCCGCGCCGCTCGCCGTTGCCGGACGAGAAATCGGGCAGCCTGATTCCGTATCCGTTCCGCGGAGGTTACTCGAGCTATTCGCACTCCTTCGATGCCGCGCTCGCCGACTTCTCCGAGCTGGAGATGGATCGTTACGATGACTTCGGCATCCTGTCTCGTTCGCTCACGGAAATTTCCGCTGACATCACCGAGGTGCTCACGCAACTCGATGGCTTCGTGCGCCGCGTCGATGGCGACATCGATGAGTTCACCAAGCTGGCGCACCGTTTGCAGGATGAGATCACGCAATCGCGCATGGTGGCGATCGGCAACCTCTACACGCGCCTTTCGCGGGCCGTGCGTGACGCCTCCAAGGCAGCCGGCAAGCGTGTGGAACTGGTACTGGCGGGCGCCGAGACCGAGTTGGACAATAACATCATCCAACAGATTTCCGATCCTCTGTTGCACCTGGTGCGAAATGCCGTGGCGCATGGCATCGAGCGCGCCGATGAGCGTTACAATGCCGGCAAATCCGACTGCGGCAATATCGCTGTTCGCGCCTATCACCGCGGCAATCACATTTTTATCGAGGTGGAGGACGACGGCCGCGGCATCGATTACGAGAGGATTCGCACGGCCGCCGCCGAACTCGAATTGGTGAACCCCGAACAGGCGAACGCGTTCTCTCCGAAGGAACTGCTCGACCTCATGTTCCTTCCGGGCTTCTCGACCGCTCCGCGAAAAACGGAGCTGTCCGGACGCGGAGTCGGTCTCGACGTGGTCCGCACCAACCTGGACGCGCTGAACGGCGAGATCGAGATCGAGACGCGGAAGGGAATCGGCACGCGCTTCACGCTCAAGGTGCCGCTCACGTTGATCATCTCGCAGGCGCTGTTCGTGCGTGTCGGCAAGCACACCTTTGCGTTCCCGCTGGCGTTCGTCGAGGAAATTCGCCGCGTACGTGCCAGCGACATTGAGGAAGTGGGCGGCAAACGCCTGGCCAAGGTCCGCGACTCGCTGACCGAATTGGTGCATCTCGACGCGCAGCTTGGTCTCGACCCGGTGCAACCGATCAGCGGCTGGTATCGGATCGTGGTGATCAACGTTGCCGGCAAGCAGGTTGGCATCGTCGTCGAGGAAGTCATTGGAAAAGACGAAATCGTCATCAAGAATCTTGGCGAGTATTTGCGGAACGTGAAACTGTTCCCCGGGGCGACGATCGCGCCCGACGGCAGTCTAATTCTTCTGGTCGATCTCAATCGCCTGGTGGTTGGCGAGGCCATCGAGCGCCGTCCGCTGATGACAGCGGCTAACGCCGCGCGAATTTTCCTGCCTGGATCGATTGCGGTTGCCGAGGGCGAAATTCCAGACGAGGCCATCGAGCGGATCGAAAAGGAGAAGCTGGTCCTGCTGGTTGACGACTCCATCAGCGTTCGCAAGTTCGTTGGCCGCATGCTGGAAAAAGCCGGCTATCGAGTGCGGCTCGCCGCCGACGGGCTGGAGGCATTGGAAATCGTTTCGCAAGGTGGGATCGACCTGGTGGTGACCGACCTGGAGATGCCGCGGACTAACGGATACGAGTTGATGCTTCACCTCCGGCAAAATCCGGAGACGCGAAATATTCCCGTCATGGTGGTCACCTCGCGGGCGGGCAGCAAGCACCGCGACCGCGCCGTGCGCGAGGGAGCCAAAGCTTTTATGGTTAAGCCGGTGCAGGAAGACCAGTTGGTGATGCAGGTCGGCGCGCTGATCGGCAGCTCCGGGCAAGTGGTTTTATCCAAGCTGTTGGCAGGCAAGTAGCGGATATGGACGTGGGCTCGAAAATCCGTGTGTTGATTGCCGAGGACTCGTCGTTCATGCGGCGAGTGCTGAGGGTGTTGCTCAGCAGCGATCCGGAGATCGAGGTCGTGGGCGAAGCTCGCGATGGCGTGGAGACGCTGCTGCTCAGTGAAGCCCTGAACCCCGACGTGATCACCATGGACATCAATATGCCCAGGAAAAGCGGATTGGAAGTGACCGAGCAGATCATGGCGACCAAGCCGCGACCTATCGTAATCGTCAGCTCCGAGGCGCACGACCGGGCGGGTCCGGCATTGCGGGCCCTGGAACTCGGCGCTATTGATTTTGTGGCGAAACCCGCCAACGGGATAGATCTCGACATGGAGAGCGTTCGCGATGAGCTGCTTCGCAAGGTCAAAGTTGCAGCCAAGGTTCGCGTCGTGCGTACTGCCGGGCGTCGTCCGCCGATGACGGCTACATCCTCAGCGCTCTCTGAAATCTCTGTTCCGCGTGAGGTTCACGCAGAGACAGCATCAGCGCCCGCCCCTGTACCGGGCAATGGGTTGCGAGGAACGCCGTCGCAAGCGATGGCACAAAAATTCCCGGTGGTGGTGCTGGCGGCCTCCACCGGCGGTCCGGCTGCGTTGATGAGTTTCCTTCCGCAACTGCCGGAGAAATTTCCCGGCGCGGTATTGCTGATTCAGCACATGCCGGCGAGCTTCACCTCGCAATTCAGCCAGCAACTGGCGGAAACCTGCGCCATGCGCGTCAAGGAAGCGGAGGCGGGTGAACTCATGCGCGTCGGAACCGTTTACGTCTGTCCGGGCGCCCATCACTTGCGGGTTTCACCATCAGGGCGGTTGCATCTTGATGATGGTCCGCGAGTCAACGGACATCGCCCCAGCGCCGATCTTACGTTGGAGTCGGTTGCCGACTATGCGGGATCGATGGGCATTGCCGTGGTGCTGACCGGCATGGGCAACGACGGTACCAAGGGCGTTCAGGCGCTCAAAGCCGCCGGTGGACATGTGATCGCGCAGGATGAGTTGACCAGCGTTATTTTCGGCATGCCGTCGGAGGCCATTCGAAGCGGCGCGGTCGATGAGGTGCAGCCGATCGAGGCCATCTGTAACGCTATCGAGCAGCGAGTCTCGTTGCTGTTCGGCATGGTGGAGGCTGGAGTATGAGCCGCCGCGTCAATTCACCGCACTCCAGGCGGGGCGAACCGGTTGTGATCTTCCGGCTTGGAAGCCATCGATTCGTCATCGCATCGGCGGAGGTCGAGGAGGTTCGCGATCTGCATCAGGGAGACCTGCCGACGGCAGTGGCGGCCCGTGGCAATGGCAGGCAGCTTCCGGTGATCGCGGCGGATCGGATCTTCGGAGTACAGTCCGCCAAACTGGAGCAGTTGCTGGTGCTGAAGGTTCGGCGTGTCGCCGTTGCCATCGGGCGGATTGAAGGCATGGCGGAGCTTCGCGAAATCGTGGAGCTGCCACGAGGGTTCCGTGGCCAGGAGCGCTCCTGGTATCGCGGGCTGGGATTGGTGCGGCAGCAAATTATGCCGGTAGTGAATGCGGCGATCTTCGCCGAAGGCGCTCCTGCGCTGCCGCCGGAATCGGCTGCGGCGGCAAAGGCGAACTCAGGAATATGACGAGCGAAGAAAAATTCGTTGTCTTTCCCGCCGGAGCGTTGCATTGCGCGGTGCCGGCGGCGTGTGTCGCGGAGCTGACTTTGCCCAATGAGGTGTTTAGCTTTCCGCACACTTCGCGCGAAATCCTGGGTGTCATTCTGCGGCGAGGCAAGGTGATTCCGCTGTACGATCTCGCCGGACTGCTGAAACTGCCGGAGTTTGCTCCGGCGCATTATCACCTGATCGCGGTCCGTCATACGGCGGAGGCGACCGAATTGGCGGCCATTGCGGTGAGCGGGGAATGCGACCTGGTTTCCGCCGACGTGCTTCCCGCGAAGCACCCGGTGCCGGGCGTGGTTGGCGAACTGATATGGGACGGCAGGAGTTACGAGTTGCTGGATCTGGACAAATTGATTGCGGCGGGGAGTGCGGAATGAGCGCTCCAGCCCAAGGCGTCGCGCAGTCGGCTGGCAGAATCCTGGTCATCGACAGCAATGTGTTCTTCGCCAAGCGCTTGGTGGAAGCGCTCAGGAACGAGTATTTCGAGGTGATCCATGCCACCCAGGCGGCGTATGCCCTGACGATGTTGGAATGGTCACCGCCCGTGTTGATTCTCTGTTCCACGAGTCTCCGCGGAATCGGCGCTTACGACCTGCCGAAGCTGGTGCACGCCGACAAAACCTCGGCGCATATTCCCATCCTTGCCATGGGCGAAGGTGATCGCCAGGCGCTGATGGTGGCGTTCCGCGCCGGTTGCGACGACTACGTGGACCGCCGCGTGGGTCCGGAGAGCGTTGCCGCGCACGTGCGCGCCTTCCTGCGCAGCCGCGAAGAAGGTTTTCAGCCGACGCAGATGCTCCACACCTCGGAAACCGCACTCGAGGGCAATCTTTCCCATCTCGATCTGCCGGGGATTATTCAGATGCTGGGGCACTCGCGGCAGTCAGGGGTGCTCTACGTCAATGCCGGTGATGTTGACGGAATTATTTTCCTGCTCGGCGGCGACGTCATACACGCCGAAGCCGGCGAGTGCGTCGGCGACCAGGCCGTCGTCCATATCGTCAAGGCCTGTAACGGAGTCGATCAGGGTGTTTATAAGTTTGTTCCCGGCAACACGGCTTCCACGCGCACGATTCTGCGTTCGGTGACCGAGTTGATGTTGGAGGCGCTGCGCGAAATCGACGAAGATCGCGAGCAGCAGCAAGAAGAAGGAGGCATTCTCTTATGAGTGCCAGTCCGGTAGTCTATTTTATTGATGACAGTGCGACCATGCGTGAGGTGATCAAGATTGCCTTCCGCCGCGAAAACATCAACGTCATCGCCTGCCATGACGCCCATAGCGCCATCGGCATGATGGACGAAACCGCGCCTGACGTCGTCATCTCCGACGTGATCATGCCGGAAAAGGATGGTTACGAGGTCTGCCAGTACATCAAGCAGCATCCCAAGATGGGCCAGACGCCGGTCATTCTCATGTCCGGAGTCGTCAACCGGTCGGTCGCCGAGAAAGCGTTTGCCGTCAAGGCGGACGAACTGATCCGCAAGCCCTTCCAGCCGCAAGACCTGATCGGGCGCGTGCGCCATCTGCTCCACGGCAAGCCGTCCGCGCGGCCGGAATATTCCCCGGCCGACCCGATAGCGGCGCAGACCGCCGTGGCTGCTCTGAGTACAATTTTCCAGACACCGGCGTTGGCTCGCCCGCTGGCAAGGCCCTCGCTCGCTGTCATTCCGCGCGCATCACGCGGGCCATTGACCGCGTCGGCGATAGCCACGGATGAAGTTTCCTCGGCCATCGAGGCCGGGGCTGCTCCCAAGCCGCGCGTGCCGCGTCCGCCATTGCCCCAACTCGATGCCGCCAAACTGCGGATTGAAATCATGCGGCTGCAAAGCCAGGTCAAGAAGCTCGAAGCGGAACTGCGTGCCGAACGCGAATACTGTCACGCGCTGGAAGAACACGTCAAGACACTGCAAGACTCGGAGTAGAGAACCCTTCCTCATCGCGGCTCCCCCACCGCGAGACGCTTACTTCAGCGCGAAAAGCATCCCCCACTGACAAAGAAGCCAGGCGGCACCGCGGGTGAGTGCGGTTGCCCCATTGGTGTATATGGATTCCCCGCAGCATGTCATGGCGACTTCGCTCGCCATGACAGTCTGACGTTTGGATATACCTGCTGGGGAGCCGCTCTAGTGCCAAATGGGCAACGCATATTCCTCCCCCCACGCGAAATACAACGAAGGTAGGGCCGGCTGCATCGAAATGTGAGTTGCTGGAATTCAAGCAGCGCCCGGATCACGAGAATCGACAGCGGGTCCGGGAGAGCAGGAGCACGCACTATGGGTCCTATGAGCGATGCTCAGCAGAAGGTCCGTGAACTCTTCGACGCCCATTTCACCATCAGCGAAATCGTCGAGCGGACAGCACTGGAGATGCAGACGGTAGTCCGGTTCTTGAACGCCCCGCGACCCGTCAAACGCCGTTCCGGCCCACAGGAACCCACCGAAATCCAATCCCCAAGATTGATCGGAAAAGTAGCGTAGACCGCTAGGCTGCGCCGTTTCTGCGGGAGGGCTGAACCGCTAATCCTTTCGCGCACTACTCACGCAAAAATAAATTCTTGGTCTTCAGTTCGCGGATCTGGTCGCGCAGCTTGGCGGCCAGTTCGAACTCGAAGCGTTTGGCGGCCTCGCGCATATCGCCTTCCAACTTCGCGACATATGCGTCCAGTTCGTCTTTCGACTTGAATTCGGGCACGCCTTCGGCGGGCAGAGATATGTCGGCGTAATCGGCTTCGATGATCTGGGCCAGAGCCATGTCAACCGGGCGCACGATGCTTTGAGGCGTAATGCCGTTCTCTTCGTTGTAGGCCCGTTGAATTGTCCGGCGGCGCTCGGTCTCGCCGATGGCTTTGCGCATGGAATCGGTCATGCGGTCGGCGTAGAGGACGGCCCGGCCCTCGACGTTGCGCGCGCAGCGTCCAATGGTCTGAATCAGCGAGCCGGCCGAACGCAGAAAGCCCTCCTTGTCGGCATCGAGGATCGCAACCAGCGAAACCTCGGGCAAGTCAAGACCTTCGCGCAACAGGTTAATCCCAATCAGTACGTCGAACTCGCCCTTGCGCAGATCGCGAATGATCTTGATGCGCTCCAGGGTTTCAATCTCCGAGTGCAGGTAGCGGCAGCGCACGCCGACCTCGCTGTAGTATTCGGCGAGATCCTCGGACATGCGCTTGGTCAATGTCGTCACCAGCACCCGCTGGCCTTTGCTTACCCGGTCGCGAATCTCGTGCAGAAGGTCGTCGATCTGCCCCTTCACGGGGCGAACCTCGACCTCGGGATCGACTAGGCCGGTGGGGCGGATGATCTGCTCGACAACCACGCCGGCAGATTTGGTCAGCTCGTAAGGCCCTGGTGTTGCAGAAACATAAATCGCTTGGTTCACGCGATTCTCGAACTCTTCAAAGGTCAGCGGGCGGTTGTCCAGCGCGCTCGGCAGGCGGAATCCGTACTCGATCAACGTCTGTTTGCGCGAGCGGTCACCGTGCCACATGCCGTGCAGTTGCGGGATGGTCTGGTGAGACTCGTCGATGAAAACCAGGAAGTCGCGCGGAACGTAGTCGAGCAGTGTGGGTGGCGGCTCGCCGGGCAGTCTGCCGGTAAAGTGCCGCGAGTAGTTCTCGATGCCATGGCAGTAGCCCATCTCCTTAATCATTTCCAGGTCGAATCGCGTACGTTGGTGAACGCGCTGCGCCTCGACGATGCGGCCCTGCTTTTCCAGTTCGCTCTCCCACCAGCCAAGCTCCTGAAGAATGGATTCGACCGCCATCGTCTTTGACTCCGGCTTCATCACGTAGTGCGTCTTGGGATAAATGGGAAGACGGGCATACTTTTGCTTGATGGTCCCGAAGAGCGGATCGATTTGAGAGAGCGATTCGATTTCGTCTCCCCACAGCTCTATGCGGTAGGCGTTGTCGTCGTAGGTGGGAAAAACCTCGATCACGTCGCCGCGCACCCGGAAGGTACCGCGCTTGAATTCGGTGTCGGTGCGCTCGTAGAGAATCTCGACCAGCTTGCTGGTGATGTCCTGACGACGGATCTTCTGGCCCTTCTCCAGGAAGAGCAGCATTCCGTAGTAGGCTTCCGGCGAACCCAAGCCATAGATGCAACTCACGGAGGCGACAATGATGCAGTCGCGGCGCTCGAACAGCGACTTGGTGGCCGAAAGCCGCAACTTGTCGAGCTCGTCGTTGACGGTCGCCTCCTTCTCGATGTAAACATCGCCGGCAGGAATGTAAGCCTCGGGCTGGTAGTAGTCGTAGTAGGAGACGAAATACTCGACAGCGTTGTGCGGAAAGAAGCTCTTGAATTCGTGATAAAGCTGTGCGGCCAGGGTTTTGTTATGCGCCAGAATGAGCGCCGGACGGTTGACCTCCTCGATGATCTTGGCCATGGTGAAGGTCTTGCCCGAGCCGGTAACGCCCAGCAATACCTGATGCTTTTCACCTTCGAACAGCCCGCGCGAGAGCTGCGCAAGCGCAGTGATCTGATCGCCTTGCGGCTGATACTTTGATTCCAGCTTGAACTGCATAAGTCTCCGGCCCCGCCCGCCGTGAAGGCACACAGAATCGGATACCGGCGGTTGGGTAACTCTTGATTATAGCTGGTCGCAGTGGGAGCCCGCGTAGCGGGCAGAAGATGGTAGCCCCAGGCGTGAGCCTGGGGTAAGGTTAGGGTTGAAGCGACAGCCCCGGAGGGGCGTAAGAATGGCGCACACCTTTACCAGCCTGCTCACGCATGTCACCTTCTCTACCCGCGAACGCGCACCCCTGATTGTTGATCTAATTCGGGATGATGTGCACGCCTATATCGGCGGAATTCTGCGTGAACTCCGTGTGACGCCTGTCGCCATCGGTGGCACCACGGATCACGTTCACCTGTTGACAAGGCTGCCCGCCGATCTTGCCGTCGCAGATTGCCTGCGGGTAATCAAGACGAACTCATCCCGCTGGGTGAAGGAGAAGTGGCCGGAGCGACGGTCCTTCGGATGGCAAGGGGGATACGGTGCATTCAGCGTGAGCGAGTCGAACCGGGCGAGCGTCATCCGTTATATACAAGGGCAGGCACAGCATCATCTTAAGATTTCATTCCAAGACGAATTCCTCGGCCTATTGCGAAAACACGGAGCGGAGTTCGACGAACGATATATTTGGGGATGATTCTTACGCCCGCTACGCGGGCTAGGATCGTACAATTTCATGCCACCCCAGGCTTGCGCCTGGGGCTACCGTCTTACGCCCGCTATGCGGGCTTTCGGCGCAGGGAATTCCCGCTGCACGGGCTGGCGGTGCAGGGAATAATTTGATCGGTGCGGGCCCTCAGTGCTTGACGTATCCCGTCAACCCCGCGTCGAAGGAGCGGCGGTCGAGGCGCGGCAGGTTCTTGGCCAGACGCGTGGGGAACAAGGGGATGTGACTTACCGTGACGAGGTGTTCGGCGATTTCCCAGACTGATTTTTCAGAGGTCATCCAGTCAAGGTGGTCGAAGCGGGAGAGATTGACCGGGCGCGAGTAGCCTCGCAGGGTGCGTTCGCCGCGCAGGTTGTAATAGCTCTCGAAGTAGCTGAGCGCCAGTTCGCGCAGGCTCCGGTAGATGGGCGCTCGAAAACGCAGGCCGGCAAAGTTGGACTTGGCAACGGCTCCCCAAAGGCCGTGCTCACGGAATACGGCGATAACGTGATCGGTATCGCGCACCGCCTCCAGATCGAGCACCAGCGGCGGATAGCCATTCACCCGCAGAGCCGCGGCGGCCAGCACCGCACCCTCCAGACAATGAGCCGTATTTTCGCGCAATGAACGGCGCGGCGACCAGGCGGTATCGGCCAAATGGTAGGGCATTCGGTCAAGGAAGGCCTGAATTCCGGCGGGAGTCTTTAGCCGGAGCAGGGAATGCAGTTCCGGGGGAGTGAACCCGTTGAGATTGGCTTTGGTTGGCAATCGGCTGGTCCTTCCGGGAGTTCGGGGATAGGGCAAAAGATTGTGCCGGAGCGTCAGAAGAACTACCCCACCCTACGCAAAAGCGTAGAGTGGGGCACCCGCTTAAATCTGAAAATCCCCGCCTTGAACCTTGATACCCCGCGATTCTCTTACGCCTTGCTAGCCTCTTCCGCCTTCGGCTCCCACACTCCGCTGGTCAAGTAGTCGTGGATCGATTTAGCTGCTTGGCGTCCCGCGCCCATGGCCAGAATAACGGTAGCGCCGCCGGTAACGATGTCGCCGCCGGCGAAGACCCCTAGCTTGGAGGTGCGCGTGGTTACAGGGTCGGTGACGATGTAGCGCCACTTGTTGGTCTTGAGATCCGGTGTCGTCGACTGGATCAGCGGGTTCGCGGTCGTTCCCACGGCGATGATGGCCAGCGAGACAGGCGTGACGAACTCCGACCCCGGTATCGGGATTGGGCGACGGCGTCCGGAAGCATCAGGCTCGCCGAGTTCCATGCGGATACACTTCACGGCTTGCAGCCAGCCCTTGTCGTCGCCGATGAGTTCCACGGGGTTCACCAGGAACTGGAAGTTGATGCCTTCGTCCTTGGCGTGATGGACCTCTTCCTTGCGGGCTGGCATCTCGACCTCTGTGCGGCGATAGAAAATCGAGGCCGTGCGCGCGCCCAGGCGCAACGAGGTGCGGACGGCGTCCATGGCGGTGTTGCCGCCGCCGAAGACCACCACATCCTTGTCGCGGCAGTCGTAAACCGGCTCATCGTATTCCGGAAATTTGTAGGCCCGCATCAGATTTACGCGGGTCAGGAACTCGTTGGCCGAGTACACGCCATTCAGGTGCTCGCCGGGAATGTTCAGGAACTGCGGCAGTCCGGCGCCGGTGCAGACGAAGACGGCATCGTAGTTTTCGCCGTTCATCAGCTCGTCGATGGTGACGGTCTTGCCGACGACGACGTTGGTCTCGAACTCGACGCCCATGCGGCGCAGGTTATCGACCTCCTGCCGGACGATGGTCTTCGGCAGGCGGAACTCGGGGATGCCATAGACGAGCACGCCGCCAAGTTCGTGCAGCGCCTCAAAGACGCGGACTTTATGGCCTTTCTGAATGAGGTCTCCGGCGCAGCTCAGGCCCGCGGGACCGCTGCCGACGATGGCGACTTTCTTGCCGGTCGGCGGGGCAATGGGGGGCATTCCGAATTTGCCGCTGGCCTGCTCGAAGTCGGCGACAAAGCGTTCGAGGTAGCCGATGGCGAGCGGCGACTTGCCACCTTTCTGGCCGAGCAGACAGCCGCCTTCGCACTGGTCTTCCTGCGGGCAGACGCGGCCGGTGATGGCCGGCAGCGCGTTGTCCTCGCGGATTTTGGCGGCGGCGCCAATGTAGTCTCCGTCAAGAATGAGGTCCAGGAATTCCTTGACCTTGACGCCAACCGGACAGGTTGAAACGCAGGTCGGTTCCTTGCACTCGATGCAGCGCATGGATTCCTGCTTGGCGCACCCCTCGGGCAGGCCGAGGTTCACTTCCAGAAAATTGTGGCCGCGCTGTGCTGCGTCCTGTTCGGGCATTTGCGTACGCAGAATCTTCATGCGGTCGCGAGCGGGAATACGTTTAGACATGGGTCGCCTCCGCGCGCGTCTTCTCTTCCAGTTCACGCAGTTTGCAGGATTCGCGAACCCGCTGCAATTCGGCTTGCGGGTTGGCCAGGAATTCGTTCAGCGATTTTTGTTCGTTCTCACGGTACATATTGTTGCGCTGCATAAGGACTTCGAAGTTCACTTTCTGGGCGTCGAACTCGGGACCGTCGACACAGGCGAACTCGCTGCGGTTGCCAATCAGCACGCGGCAGCCGCCGCACATGCCGGTGCCGTCCACCATAATCGAGTTCAGGCTGACGACCGTCTTGATGCCCTTCGGACCGGTGACCTGCGCGACGGCACGCATCATGGGAACCGGGCCGATGGCGAGGACATAATTAATCTCGCGTCCGCTGTCGATCAGTTCCTGGAGCTTTTTGGTCACCAGACCCTGCTCGCCAGAGCTGCCATCATCGGTCATGACGTAAGTTTCGTTGCTGGCCGCCCGCAGTTCGTCTTCGAGGATAAGCAGTTCTTTGGTGCGCGAACCGGTAATGCCGATCACGTGATTGCCGGCTTGCTTCAAGGCCCGTGCGGCTGGCAGCGCGATCGCGGTGCCGACGCTGCCCCCGACGACCACGACGGTGCCGAAGTTCTCGATCTCGGTTGGCTTTCCCAATGGCCCAACGACGTCCAGAATGGCATCGCCTGCTTCCAGCGAGTTCATCAGGTGCGTGGTTTTACCAATCGACTGGACAACCAGGGTGATGGTGCCTTTATCGAGGTCGGAGCCCTCGATGGTGAGAGGAATTCGCTCGCCATTTTCGTGCAGACGCACGATGACGAACTGCCCTGGACGCTGCTTGCGGGCGATCCGGGGCGCTTCGATCTCAAACTGCTTAATGTTGCGGCCCAGTAATTTTGCTTGCACGATTCGATACATAGAAGCCTTATCAATCCTCGGTCGAATGAACGAAAGAAACCTGCCTTAGTGTAATAACTATTTTCCTTTGGAGCGCGCACGAACCGGTGTGAGTCAAATCACACCGATATGTGACGCCTTGCCGGGCGCAGCCCAATTTGTGAGCACAAGTCAACCGGCAAAGCCTTGCCCGGAAGGGATTTCCAGCGATTTGCGGCGCGAGCCGTAGCCCAGCGCCTCGACCAGTTCGTGGGGGGAGTCGATGAGCACATCTGGGGCAGGGGACTTCAGCGTATCGGGGGAGAATCCATAGGTCACGCCGACTGACCACATGCCGGAGTTTCGGGCCGTGAGCACATCGTTTTGCGAATCGCCAATCATTACCGCCGCGCCGGGTTCCGTCGAGGTCTCACGCAGCAAGGTCAATGCCCCGAGCGGGTCCGGTTTCTTGGTCTCAAAGCTGTTGCCGCCGTAAACGCGGACGAACAAATCCTCCATGCCCAGGCCTTTGACGATGCGCTGCGAAGGATTCACCGGTTTGTTGGTGAGCACGGCCATGGCTACGTTGCCGTTGGTGTATCGGCGGATGGCGCGCAGGGCGTCGATCATGCCCTCGTAGGCATAGGTATTGTCGAGGGTGTGTTCGCGATAGTGCTTGATGAAAACATCGAAGGCTTCGCGGACGAAGTTCTCATCCGCCGGATCGCCCAGGGCGCGGCGGACCAGCATATTCGCGCCATCTCCGATGTAGCTGGCGATAAGGCTGACGGGAAGCTCCGGCCTCTGGAGCTTGCGCAACATGGCGTTCACGGCGTTTGCCAGGTCCACTTGGCTGTCAACCAGGGTGCCGTCCAGGTCAAAAACCAGCAGTTTGATGTTTTCTGTGGGAATCGCTTTGTTCTTGCGGATCATCCATCTAAGTATATGACGAGGGGCGCTTTGGCCCATAACCGGGATGCTGGGGTCAGGTGAGCGCTGCGGCTCGGAATTGCGCTTATTTTTGCTTATTTGCACCGAACAACGCGGGTTGCTATGTCCGATAACGAGATACGTCCGATAACGGGCAAGGTGGCCTCCGGGTCGGAGCTTCCCCGACGATCGGCGAAACGAAAAGGTCATCACGCCGGGTCGCCCGGCGAACCTCCTCAATGACCGACAGATTCGTCGCTGGTGTGAGATGCCGGTGCATCAAAAGCGGTAGAGGTTGAGGGAACCGAATGGCAACGATCAAGGCTGAATTGAGAACCTCATCGGCCTACGAAGGTTTAACGACCAACCAACTGATCGATATCTACCGGCTGATGTATCTCTCGCGGCGCATCGACGATCGTGAAATCGTGCTCAAGCGTCAGCAAAAGGTTTTTTTTCAGATTTCAGGAGCCGGCCACGAAGCGTTGCTGGTGGCGGCCGGATTGGCGCTGAAGCCGGGTCATGACTGGTTTTATCCCTATTATCGCGACCGCGCGCTGTGCCTCGCTCTGGGAATGACGGCGCTCGAACAGCTCTTGGGCGCGGTCGGCGCGGCGGACGACCCTAGCTCGGGCGGGCGGCAGATGCCTTCGCACTGGGGCAGCGCAAGGTTGAACATCGTGACCGGATCATCTCCCACGGGAACACAATTCCTGCAGGCTGTGGGCTGCGCCGATGCCGGCAGGTACTTCAACCGCAATCCGAAGGCGGCGGAGAAAGCCACGGGAGACTACCGCGAGTTCAAGGAAGTGGTGCACCACTCCGACGAGGTGGTGTACGTCTCCGGCGGCGAGGGCACAACTTCGGAGGGCGAATTCTGGGAGGCGATGAACGCCGCCTCTAATCTTCGGCTGCCCATGCTGTTCATGATCGAGGACAACGAGTACGCCATTTCGGTACCCGTCGAGGTGCAGACCGCAGGCGGCAGCATCAGCCGGTTGGTGGCGAACTTTCCCAATTTTCACTTCGAAGAATGCGACGGATGCGACCCGCTGGCGAGCTACGCGGCGGTGAGGCGTGCAGTCGAACACATTCGCGCAGGCAACGGGCCGGCGATGGTACACGGGCACGTCATACGTCCATACTCGCATTCGCTGTCGGACGATGAGAAGTTGTACCGGCCCGAGGGCGAGCGCCGCACCCACGCGGAACGCGATCCGATCACGCGCTTCCAGCTTTTTCTGATTCGTGAAGGCATTCTCGACGAGCAATCGATTGGCGATCTGGAAAAGAGCATCGATGAGGAGGTGCAGCAAGCCGCCGATCAGGCGTTGAGCGCCGCCATTCCCGCCGCCGACAGCTACAAGCAGCACGTGTACTCCGCCGTGCTCGATCCGACTTCCTCCGCCTTCGAGACGAAGCCGAACTATGAGCCCGCAGCCGAAACAAATTTGCGCAGCGGCACGGAAAAGACCATGGCGGACCTCATCAATACTTGTATGCGCGACGAGATGGCACGCGATCCGCGCATCATCGTCTTTGGCGAAGACATCGCCGACTGCTCGCGCTGCCGCTACCTGGAAGAAAAGTTGGTCAAGGGCAAAGGAGGAGTTTTCAAACTCACCTCGGGCTTGCAATGCGCGTACGGCCCGGAGCGCGTCTTCAACACTCCGCTGGCGGAGGCCAGCATCGTGGGGCGCGCCATAGGCATGGCGACACGCGGGTTGAAGCCGGTGGTCGAGATCCAGTTCTTCGACTACATCTGGCCGGCAATGCAGCAGTTGAGGAACGAGATGCCGCTGATTCGCTGGCGGTCCAACGGCGCATTCTCGTGTCCGGCGGTGGTGCGGGTGGCAATCGGCGGGTACCTGACCGGCGGCTCGATCTATCACTCGCAGAGCGGCGAGAGCATCTTTACCCATACTCCCGGCATTCGCGTGGTGTTTCCCTCGAATGCGCTGGATGCCGCCGGACTGCTGCGCACGGCAATGCGTTGCGATGACCCTGTGCTGTTCCTGGAACACAAGCGCCTGTACCGTGAAGCCTACGGGCGCGCCGTGTATCCCGGCCCGGACTACATGGTTCCGTTCGGCAAGGCGAAGGTGGTGAGAGAAGGCTCTGACTTGACGGTGGTGACTTACGGAGCGACTCTGCCGCGCGCTTTGCAGGCCGCGCAGGCACTCGAACGCGACGAGGGAGCGAAGGCCGAAGTGATCGATCTGCGCACCTTGAGCCCGTATGATTGGGACGCCATTGCAACCTCTGTGAGCAAAACCAGCCGCGCGCTGGTGGTCCACGAGGACATGCTGAGTTGGGGCTATGGAGCGGAGATCGCCGCGCGAATCGGGGATGAATTGTTTGACCAGCTCGATGCACCGGTGCGGCGCGTGGCCGCGAAAGATAGCTTCGTGGCCTATCAGCCGATCATGGAAGATGCGATTCTGCCGCAGATGAACGACATCCTTCAGGGCATGCGGGAGCTTGTGCGGTATTGAATGATTTGTGCGGGAACGAGTCCCACACGGCACGGCCACTTTCCAGGCCTGAGCCGCTGTCATGCTGAGCGAAGCGAAGCATCCCAGGATAGCTTCCCGCTCCACGACGCTGACGGTTCTTGGATGAAATCCTATGGCAGCACGTTAGCTCCATGCCGTTATGGATTCTTCGCTTCGCTCAGAATGACAGTACTAATTTGATTGCGTGAATGTTCGGTTAGACCGCGCCAAAACAACTGCCCCACTCAAGCCAACAGCGGGCTTGAATGGGCCACCCGTCCGCAGATGTGAGGCACCAGCGTGCCACCCTCCAAGTCCCATCGACCAGAATATCCACAGGAACTTCGCTACTCTCGACAGGGTTTTAGCGTATTGAAAGGCCCCGGCGATGATGTTAGATTTCCGGCAGGTCTGATTTTAAGGACTGAAAGCATGGAGGAGTGCATGTTAAGAAAGCAAGTTCTTCTATCGATGGTTGCGCTATTCCTGGTTTGTTCTCTCGCCCCTGCGCTGCATGCGGAGGATTGGGTGCCTCTCGGCGAGTCGCACGTAGATGGGCAGGTGGACCACGATAGGATTCATGTCGGGAAGGCCAGCGGGGCCTATCGCGCGCTGCAGATTCGGGTGAAGGCCGCCCCGGTCCGTTTCGAGCGGGTAGTTGTGCGCTACGGGAACGGAACTGAAGAGACACTGCATATACGCCAAGTCATTCGTGAAGGCGACCAGACTCACGCAATCAAACTTGCCGGAGGAAAGCGCTTCGTAGAGAGCCTGGACCTGTGGTACAGCCGGGTCGATCCGCATTCACGTCGGCCCGAGGTACGCCTCTTCGGCCTGCGCTAGGAACTGGCAATATCGATGAACGGGAGTTCTCACAAGGACACCCCAACCTGGTGTCGCGCGATTCGGCGCGAGGTTGGGGTTTATTTTTTGGCGTGGTTTCCGCGCTAGCCACCCACATTAGCAACTGCAGCAAATATGGGACACCAGTCCAAAAAGAAAGCGAACTACCCCACCCGACAGCAAAAGCCCCACCCAAGCTTCGCTTGAATGGGGCACCCGCGAAAGCAACTACCCCACGTTAGCCCAACAGCGGGGCGGAACGTGGGGCACCCGGCAACTGGAGCAAATGTGGGCCACCATAAAACCCTTTACTGGATGGTTGGGCTGGTGGCAGTGGCGGCGGACCCGTTGTTAAAGTGAATCATGGCGGTGCCATCGGTGTAGAAGTATTTGTTTCCCGTTGAACCGACGTGATGGGGTAGTCCGGTCAGCGTGTAGCCCACGTTTGTGTCCGCAGTGTACGTGAAATAGTAGCCGCTCTTGCCGGAGCTGGCAGCAGAGGTTGCGGCTGCGAGCGTGGCGTCGATCAGACAGGCTCCGGCCGATGTCGGGCTAGTGCAAGAGGAACCCGCCAAAGAAGCCAGGTCTGGCGAATAACCAATCGATGGATAGGTCGTGACGTACGTGATCTCGGCGGTGTTGATCGTGCGCAGCGAACCCACGGCGGACGCCTCGTTAGCGGCAATACGAGAGCGGAGTAAGTTCGGAATGGCGATAGCGGCGATGACTAAGATGATTGCCACAACGATCAACAGTTCAATTAGCGAGAAACCTTTTTGTCTATGTCTCATAATCGGCATCCTTGCAGCCACTTAACCTAGAATTTCTGTGAATTAGTTGGCAGTTAAGTGACCAAAGGACAGTAGCCCTTTAGTGCTTGGATTGGAATCTCTGTAAATAGTTGAATCTAAAAAGAAATACCTCATGGAAGATCAGTGATTGCTCCAGAAGTTCTAGTTACCATGACAAAATTGGTCAATGGGGGTGGACGTATTTTGTCATTTATCGTCGGACTTACCGCTCGTGGCGGAGTTTTTTAGACGCAGCGTAAGGGATTCCTGATTGGCAATCAGGATTACTTATCGATCAACATTACTGCTTGGACAAGAAGGCCGGGATGCGTCAGACTAGCTCCAACTGTGGGGAAGAATACATTTTTCATTGGACTCGTCTTTGCGGCGAGCGGCTTCGTTTCGCCGCCTTTTGCGCTTGCAGCCGGACTGCTGTTCGGCTTCACGTGCGTGCAACCCTATCCCGCCGGGATCAAGCGGCTGTCGCAGTTTCTGCTACAGGCGTCGGTCGTCGCTCTCGGGTTCGGCATGGACCTGAGTGAAGTGATTCGGGTTGGGCGTTCGGGGTTCGTATACACCGCAATCGGCATTAGCGCGGCCATGCTGCTTGGTCTCGGCCTTGGCCGGGTCATGGGCATCCATCCCGTCGCGTCGCTGCTGATTACTTCTGGGACGGCGATTTGCGGAGGCAGCGCCATTGCCGCAGTGGCCCCGATTGCGGAAGCCAGTGAAGAACAGATGGCCGTCTCGCTGGGCACGGTGTTCGCGCTGAATTCGGTCGCGCTGTTTGTGTTTCCGTCACTCGGGTGGATGTTCCATCTGACCCAGACCCAGTTTGGACTATGGTCGGCTCTGGCCATTCACGACACCAGTTCAGTGGTGGGCGCTACCGCCAAGTACGGAGCCGTGGCGCTGGCGGTGGGCACTACGGTGAAACTGGCACGGGCGCTGTGGATCGTGCCGGTCTCGTTCGGCACGGCATTCGCCCGCAAGAGCAAGGCGCGCGTACGGTGGCCGTGGTTCATTCTCTTGTTCTGTCTGGCTGCGGTGGCAAATTCGTACCTGCCAGTGTTTCGGCCGGCTTATCCTGTTCTGAGCAAGCTTGGAAAGATCGGCCTGACGGTGACTCTCTATCTGATCGGGACAGGGCTCTCCAGGGAGACGCTTCGCCAGGTGGGCGTCAAGCCGCTGGTGCAGGGTCTGGTGCTCTGGGCGGTCGTCGCCATCAGTTCGCTTGCGCTGATTATGACGGGGTGGATTCATTTGTAAGAGAAGAAAGAAACTACCCCACCCTAGCAACAGCGGCTAGGATGGGGCACCCGCCCGCGCCTCCGATCCCACATTAGCCAACTGCGGGCAAATGTGGGCCACCAGTTTATTTCTTGATGGCCAGGTCGGGGCGGCCTTTTGGGGCCAGGTCGATGGCCTGGCGCAGAGCCTCCAACATGCTGCGTTCGTCGGCTTTGCCGGTGCCCGCTATGTCGAAAGCGGTGCCGTGATCGACGGATGTGCGCACGACGGGCAGTCCGACCGTGATGTTTACGCCGGCCTCGATGCCCATCACCTTGATCGGTCCGTGACCCTGGTCGTGGTACATGGCGACGACGCAATCGAAGTCTCCGCGCGATGCGCGGAAGAAGAGCGTATCGGCCGGCAAAGGGCCTTCCACCTTCCATCCGCGCTCGATGCATTGGCGAATTGCCGGTTCGATCTTCTCTTCCTCTTCACCGTGTCCGAAGAGACCGTGCTCGCCGGCGTGCGGGTTGATGGCACAGACGCCTATGCGCGGCGTCTTGATGCCGGCCTTGACCAAGGTTTCCTGTGCCCGCTCGATGGTACGCTCGACCAGGCCGGGGTTGATGGCGGCTATGGCATCGATCAGACCGATGTGCGTGGTGACATGGATGACCCGGAGTTTAGGCGCTACCAGCAGCATGCTGACTTCCTTGGTGCCGGTGAGATAGGCGAGCATCTCGGTGTGTCCGGGGAAGATGTGTCCTGCCATGTGCAGGGCTTCCTTGTTGAGCGGGGCGGTGCAGATGGCGTCCGCCTCTTTGGCAAGGGCCAGCCGGGCGGCGCATTCGATAAAACGGTAGGCGGCTTCTCCGCCGTCACGCGACAGTTTTCCGAACGCAAGATCGGGCGGAACCACGGCGATGTCGATCACGTCCACCGCGCCCGGTTTGTACTTGCCGTCGGCGGGCTTCGCGACAGCATTGAACGCGAGGTTGACGCCGGTGATCTCGCCGGCTTGACGCAGGCGTCCGAGGTCGCCAATGACCAGCGGGCGGCAGCGGTCAAACAGATCCGCATGGGCGAGGCTCTTCATGATGATTTCGGGTCCGACCCCGGCGGGATCGCCCATGGTGATCGCAATAATTGGACGTGACATAAGTTGATCCTAGCAGGACGTCAATCACGGAGCGTTTATTGCCACGCGCTGCTCTACCGGCGCAGCCTCTCCAGGCAGCGGCGCAGACTCTGAGCATCGCCGAATGCTCCGGCTTTGGTGACCAGCGGTATCGATACGGCGCCGATGGTGATCCCCAGGGCTACGCCCGGCTCGACTTCATCGAGCAGCCGTATGCCATGGACTCCCAACTTCGTCAGCAGCGCGTTGACCGTGTCGCCGCCGGTGGCAACCAACCCGGCGAAGGCATTGCCGGCGCTTTCGACGAATGCGGCCAGCCTCTCGGAGAGCACATCGCCACGCGAGAGATCGGGGTCGGCCGCCTGCTCCAACTCCAACAGGACATCCTGATGAGCGGCGAAAAGCCGGGCAAGTTCTTTGGACTTCTGCTGCCAGAGAGGTGAGGACGGGCCGTCAAAAAGCGCGTCTGGAGAAATGAGCAGATGACGCACGAGGCCCGACTCGACGAGAGTCTTGGCCTGCAAGCGCGAGGCCTCGGCGAGAGTGCCGACAACGACCAGCACGTTCTTTTGCCCGGGCAAAAGAGGCGGCATCTTCGCGGGCTTCGCGGAGCCGGTCTCCACCGTGGCCAGCGCGGCCGCCAATCCCGCCGAGCCGACCCAGATGACGTCGTCGGCCATGGGGAGGGAGCCCGTCGCCAACGCTGCCAGGTGCGCTTCGGTTTTGGCGTCACAGACAACCGCCGCCACACCGCGCGAGCGGGCGCTCATCAAGCGAGCAAGAACTTTCTCCGGATTGTGGTCCGAGTTATCAAGCGGCAGAACTTCAGCGCTCAGGCCGGCGCTGCCCAGGATCTCCACCAGGTTGGCGCTGGCGTAGGTGTGCTCACGCGCCCACAAAGGAGTCTGCTCCAGCGGAACTCCCTGCACGACGATGCTGCCCTCGACGGTGACGCGTCCGGTGCCGGGGAAAGCGGGGGCTACGATGGCGATCCGCGAACGATCTTCGGAACGGGCGGGCGCGTAGGCCAAGAGGGCAGCCAATTCAGCAGCCGGCTGGCCTCTGACGGTCGAATCAATCTTCTTATAGAGGCGCAACCCCGGCCGGTAATGAGCGGCGAGCACATCGACCTGTAACTTGGCTGCCTGCGCGGGAGGCAAGCGGCGCGTGGCGGCATCAACCGAGAGCACCTGTACGGCGCCTGCGTCAGTGTGTTTTTCCCAGGCGACAACAGACTCAAGACCACACTTTGCGAAAGCGATGGCGCAATCGGCAGCACCGGTCAAGTCATCGGCAATAATGAGCCAAGGCGACGTCATCCAGTCCTCCGTACCTTTTCGATAGGTTTTGCAGGATGAGGCGCGGATTCAAGCGTTTCGATGGTCGGCCTGCCAAACGTGCGCGCGGTCCATGCAGTTAATAACGGTACGAGGATAGCAGTAACCACCACGCATGCGGCCACAAGAATTGTGGCACTCGTAGCTGCGCCGGCATAAGCGGGATTGGAGGCCGCCACAATGGCCGGAACAGCCGCGGCATTGCCCGCCGTGGACGCGGCAGCGACTCCGGCAACTCCCGTGCCGCCGGTCAGGCGGTCGGCGAAAAACAATGCGATGCCGGTTACGATGACCACCCCCACTCCCATCAGGATGCCGAGCAATCCGGCCTGCCAAACTTTGTGCAGGTCGAGCCCGGCGCCGAGCGCGAAGGCGAAGAAGGGAATCATGACGGCGATGGCGCGGCTGAGAAACTCGCGCAAATCGTGATCGAGATTGCCAAGGATCATGCCAACTGCCAGCGGCAGAATACTGCCGACAAGCGTCTGCCAGGGAAATGCCGACAAACCGGCGACTCCCAGGGTGACCATGGTGAGAAAGGGCCCGGACTCCAGCGACATGATGGTGTAGGCGCCGACATCGCCGGGTCTGCCGTATTCGCCCATCAGGGCCATGTAGAGGCCGCCATTCGTATCGTTCATAGCGGCGACCACGGCAAGCGCAGACAGGCCTGCGAAAAAGCCGGAGGCAACCTGTCTCTCACCCAGGAAGTGACCTAGCACAGTGCCGAGGATCATGGCCACGGCGACTTTGCTTGCGAACAGCGCGCCACCTTTCTTGATGATGTAAGGAGTCGCCTTGAAATCGATGCTGGCGCCCATGCATACGTAGAAGACGGCGAGAATGGTCAAGGCTCCCGAAAAAATGGCTCCCGTAAAGGAGCCGAAAAATTTCGGTGTGCCGGGAAAGAAAGTAACAACCAGCGAACCCGCCAGCAGAGGAACTATCATCATGCCGCCAGGGACACGTTCAATGCTCTTTTTAATGGGAATTTGCTTCACGGGAACCTCCTTGAGCGGTTTCTATTTTTGATTACAAAACGATAAAGATGGTATGCCCGTCTCGCTCGACAGCAATTCAAAGAGCACACGAAAGGGCCCCGCTCCAGCAATAGAGGCTGGACGGGCCGCCGTTGCAGTTTGCGAGCAGCAGTTCCCGTATCGGGGCAGACAGGTGAAATCCAGCGGGAGTCCCATCCTACGCTGCTTTTTGCGCTTTTCGGGCAGGGTGGGGAAGTTGACTACGTGGCGTATGCTCGTTGCGTGTCTTGAGGCAGAAAAGCCCAACACGACGAATATCGCGTTGGGTGTGCCAGCCGCCTGTTTCCTTGTTCGAAAAGAACGTTTGAATGTGTGGACAAAGTGAGCGGGAGAACTGCCCCACTCAAGCCAACAGCGGCAACAGCGGCTTGAATGGGCCACCCGGCGCATTATTGCCTGTCACAACTGGCTTACTCAAGCCGACAGATGGCTTGCATCTGCCCACGCTGCAAGCCACCGCGTTCTGCTTGAAATCAGCCGATAACAGATTTCAGCTTCCTGCGAACGGCTCCGGCGAGCCCGACAAGGCCCGTGCCGACCATGGCAAGACTGGCGGGTTCGGGCACAGGACTTGTGTTGTACCCTGTCGCTTCCACCATCCCGGTGCTGCCGGAGGTCAACATAACATCAGAGGCTATATAGAAATTGTTGCCATTCTTTGACTCGAAACTCGCCGGGGTAATCCCGGTGGCGGTGACAGTGAAACTCAAAGTAACGTAGTCCGGGTTACTCCCACCGCTGCCGCAACCAGGAGTTCCACTATTGCAGTTAATCGCGTACGTGAAGGTGCCAGCGCCGTCGGCCGAATAAGATCCCTTCCCCGCGTAGGTGAACCCGGAGGTCAGGCCAGAAATGGTGATTGTTGGACTGCCCGAGATGTTAAAGTCCAAGGCATTTCCAGCACCGGTGATCACGAAGCCCTGCACTTTGCTTGAGTTTAACGTCTCGGTCACTGTCACCGAGTTGGCCCCGTTCTGCGCTATGGCAATGCTGCCAAAAGGGCCGCAATTCGACCCGCTACAGGTGCCGCCGGTCACAGTACTGTTATTCAGGCTGAAGGTGACGGTATCAGCAAAAGACGGCAGAGCAACAAATATGAGTACAACAGCGAGCAATACCAACGTTCTCTTCATAGCACTCTTTCAATGGTCGAAGGTACATTGATCTTTCGTGCTATCTATCCGCAGTTTGTATTCCATTACAATTTATTGATATTAAACGACTTACATGCTGGAATGTGCAAACCTTTGCACTGTTGCGGAACTTTGGAAAATCGCTTCCAAAATCGGGGCTCAGTTGTGCGGGAAAGGTCGCTAACTTGCTTTCGCATAACTGTCGTGAAAATCGAAAAGCTCCACTCTGACAAAGAGGCTAGAATGGCCCCCCGGCCAGTTTGCCGAAGCAATAGCTCCCGTTTTGGGGCAAACAAGTTAGAAGGCCTGTTATCGTCAGTCACGATCCACTCCGGTCAAACGGAAACCGAGGTATCCTGATCCTGCAACTTAGGAGTATCCGCGATAAGCATCTGGTGTAGAGATCTCGCGAAGGAGCACGGCGATGTCCCGTCACATTCACCCTGCTATTGCTTCGGAAAGAGTGTCCCAGGGCCCTCGTAAACCTCTCAACCCAGCTCTGATGGCTTTTTTTGTTGGGGGCACAACGTTCCTGCTGGGAGTTGTCGTTGCAATCGTCACTCGTTATTACTTTCCCGGAACACTGATTTCAGCTTTCACCGACGACCTTATTATCGGAATAGGAGCCGGGCTACTGGTGTTCCTCTATGAACGACGACGGAACCGATACCTCCGAGAACAGCTTGGAATTGTTGCCGAAATGAACCACCATGTCCGCAACGCTCTGCAGGTCGTCTCATACTCCGTCGAGAAGCAACAAGATGAGAAGCTGAAGAATATGCTGCACGAATCGGTAGAACGGATCGACTGGGCGCTTCGCGAAATCCTGCCGGGCAGGCAGGATTCGTAGTGCTTCTGTCGATTTCTGAAGATCACACCGTAGTTGTTGAGAAATCGCCTCCTCAATAGAAATGCCGGGCTGCGCAATGAGTTAGTTTCGTTGCCACCAGTGCAGGTCTGAGCCAACGTTGAAAAAGCCTCACCCTGGCAAGAGGCTAGAATGGGGCACCCGGCAACTTCCCACGTCAGTCCGAAAGCGGGACGGGACGTGGGGCACCCGCACCCGCATCCAACAAAATAGTTGTGACGGCACCCTGAAATCCAAGAGGTGAACATGAAGACTCTCAGCTATGTGAGTGGGGCCAGCAGCCATCCGCTGATTGGCGAAACCATTGGCAGCTGCTTTGATCGAAGCGCCGAAAAGTGGAGCGAGCGCGAGGCGCTGGTCGTGCGCCAGCAGAACGTTCGCTACACTTACGCCGAGTTGAAACAACGGGTCGACGCCCTCGCCATAGGGCTGCTCAAGCTGGGACTTCAGCGGGGAGACCGCATAGGGATCTGGTCGCCGAATAACACCGAGTGGGTGCTATTGCAGTTTGCCAGCGCGAAGATTGGACTCATCCTGGTGTGCATCAATCCCGCTTACCGCTCCTACGAGCTCTCCTACGCGCTGAAGAAGGTGGGGTGCAAGGCGCTGGTAATGACCTCGCGCTTCCGTTCGACCGATTACGTCAAAATGATGTATGAACTGGCGCCGGAGCTGGAACGGGATGAAATCGGTTCGCTGCTCTCGGTCGGACTGCCGGACCTACGCTACGTCATCCTGATCGGGAACGAGCGCTCGACAGGCATGATTCCGTTCGACGAGGTGTGTACGCTCGGCGGAGCGACGGAGCGCATCCGCATGGAAGAGCTGGCGGAGTCGTTGCAGTTCGACGATCCCATCAATATCCAGTTCACCAGCGGAACGACGGGCTCTCCCAAGGGCGCCACGCTAACGCATCACAACCTGCTGAACAACGGCTTTTTTGTCGGCGAAGCGATGCGCATGACCGAGCAGGACCGGCTCTGCATTCCAGTTCCGCTGTACCACTGCTTCGGGTTGACGATGTCAAACTTGAACTGCGTCATTCATGGGGCGACCATGGTCTTTCCCAGCGAGTGGTTCGATCCGCTGGCCGTGCTCGAATGCGTGGAGGCGGAGCGCTGCACGGCGATCCAGGGGGTTCCGGCGATGTTCATCGCCGAGCTCGAGCACGCGGAGTTCAAACGCTTCGACCTGAAATCGCTGCGCACCGGAATCATGGCGGGCGCGCCGTGTCCCATCGAGGTGATGCGGCGGTGTGTCGAGCAGATGAACCTGCGCGAGGTCACCATCGCCTACGGCATGACCGAGACCAGCCCGGTCAGCTTCCAGAGCGCGACCGACGATCCCATGGAACGCCGCGTCAGCACCGTGGGACGCGTGCAACCGCACATCGAGGTGAAGCTCATCGACAGGGACGGCCGGGTGGTGCCGCGCGGGACCGCGGGCGAAATCCTTACGCGCGGCTACTGCGTCATGCTCGGCTACTGGGGCGATCCGCAGCTCACCTCCGAGGTCGTCGACCAGGCGGGCTGGATGCACACGGGCGACATGGGCGTGATCGATGAAGAAGGCTTCTGCAATATCGTGGGGCGAATCAAGGACATGGTGATTCGCGGCGGAGAAAACATCTACCCGCGCGAGATCGAGGAATTCCTGTACTCGCATTCCGCGGTCGAGTCGGTGCAGGTCTTCGGCGTCCCCGATCCGAAATACGGCGAAGTGCTCTGCGCATGGATCAAGAAGCGCGCCGGGGCGACAGTCGACGAAGAGACCATTAAGAGCTACTGCAAGGAAAGAATCGCCCACTACAAAGTTCCGCGCTACGTCATGTTCGTCGAAGATTTTCCGATGACCGTTACCGGCAAGGCGCAAAAGTATCTCATGCGCAAACAGGTGATGGAGAAGCTGGGACTCGCGGCCCAGGAAACGGCGTAGGGGAGTAGGGGTAGGCTACGACAATTTGCTGCTGTCATCCCGAAGCGAAGTCGAGGGACCCCTATGGTCTTAACCAACAGGCGCTTCTACGTGTACACCGCCGCCAGAATATCCAGTACGATAGGGGTCCTTCGACTTCGTTCGGAACTGCCGAACTCCGCTCAGGATGACAGTGCAAGCTGTTATGGCTCTACGTAATGCGCATGTAAGTGAGAATGCCTGTTATCAACAATCACGTTCCCAACCCTGGAAATCCGTCCCGGTTGAGCGTAAAGTGCTGCCGGGTGCCCCGTTCAAGCGGAGCTAGTATCTAGTTGCATAAATGAGCGAACGGTGTATAGTGCTGAACATGAAAGCTCGCACGATTACACTCAAGCCGGAAGAGCAGGCTAATTTGGAGTTGGTAGTGCGGCGAGCCACGAGCACGGCGCGGGATGTGTTTCGCGCCGGGATGATCTTGCAGGCGGCGGCAGGAGCCAGCAACGAGCAAATCGCGGCTACGATGAAGACGCGTCCGGCCACCGCGAGCAAGTGGCGCGGCCGATTTCTGCGCCACCGCTTGCAGGGACTGCAGGATGCACCGCGTTCGGGCAAGCCGGCCATCTATGACCAGAACAGCGAGCGGCGCATCCTGGCGCAACTGGATCGGCTGCCGCCGTCGGGCTTTGCCCGCTGGAATGGGGCCATGCTGGCAGCGGCCCTGAAGGACATCTCCGACGATCAGATTTGGCGGGTCCTGCGCAAACATGGGATTTCCCTCGAACGTCGCCACAGTTGGTGCGTCTCCACCGATCCCTGCTCTAGGGCGGGGTTGTTTTCTCGTGGTGTTCGCGACGGTCTCCGGTTCATGCGCGTTGCCGTGAGGACGAAACAAAAGCCCCACCCAAGCTTCGCTTGAATGGGGTCCCCGCAGACGTGCCTTGTGGTGAGCAATGCTCATGCCGGCGTGGATAAGCTGCAAAGGCGTTGCAGTTCAACCTGCTGGGCAGGAGTTATATCGAGGAACGCGAAGCCGTAGGTGCCAGTCTTGCGATAACGCACCTGAGCACGCGGCTCCAGTCGTGACTCCAGTCGCGAATCGTTGATCCGAAGTTGCACGCACTCGCCAGGAACCAGGTTCCCGTCGACTCTGCCGCCGATACCGCCTGCCCCCAAAGACGTACAGACGCCGGGCATAACCGCCAATCCGTCAGAGCGGTCCACCGTTACGCCGATTGGAAACTGCACGCGGTGTCTAGTGTGTTGGCGAATTGCCTGCGATCCTGTTTGAAGTAGTTGTTTAAGGGTGGCAAGGAGAGGACGCGGACCCTCACCCTCCGTAACGATCGCATCCACATACATCAACGTGCTTGAAGGAACATCCAGCGATCCTGAGAACATTATGATCGGAGTCTGTGGACGAACGCGCTTCATCTCCTGTGCAACTACACTGTCGGCCATTGAACAGAGAACAACCGCGTCCAGCCGACGTTTGGATATTTGGCTCGTCGCTCTGAATCCGTCATTGGTTGCGAGAACCGCATAGCCGTTCGTCATCAAAACTGTTTGCAGCACAGAGAGTAGGTCGTCGTCGTCCTCGACACAAAGCATGATGGTGCGCATCGGTGTAGGTTGCATGGCTATCTTTCACCTGACATGGCGGCGTTCGCGATATCTGCCAAGTACCGGGCAAATACATAGTCAGGCTTATTGCAAGATAGCGGTACATGACAAAGGGCGCAGGCATCGCGGAAACCGGTACATGTACCGATCGCTTGGATTGCCGGGTGCCCCTGATCATCGGGCGGGAAGACGAAAAGCGGAGGCGAAAAGCGGAGACGAAAAGCGGAGACGAAAAGCGGAGACGAAAGCCGCACCCAAGCTTCGCTTGAATGGGGCACCCGCAGACCACCCCTGGGCCACTAGCCCCACCGAACAAACTACCCCACGTTAGCCCAACAGCGGGGCGGAACGTGGGGCACCCGATTTGAATGAGCCACCAGACGGCAATTTCATCCCACATTAGCTAACTGCGGCAAATGTGGACCACCTGAGATCGTTCAAGATGATGGCGTGCACAGCCGATATTTACTTGTAGCGAGTAGTTCGCCACCGCTACTCGTGTCGGTGGTGTGGATATTTCTGTGGCTGTTTTGGTTCGACCCGTGACTACGCGAGAGTGAAGCCATTCGCGCAGGGGAGGAGTTGTCGCTTAATGTTTGCGATCATCGGAATTCTCGTGGTGCTCGGTGCTGTTGTCGGGGGCTACCTGATGGAGCACGGGCATCTCGCGGTTCTCATGCAACCGGCGGAGCTGCTGATTATTGGCGGAGCGTCGATTGGAACCGTGCTGATCGCCAACCCAATGCACATCCTGAAAAATATTGCGGGCGGTCTGGTGGGCGTATTCACCGGGTCGAAATTCACCAAGCAGCGCTATCTGGACACCCTGAAGATGATGTTCGAAATGCTGAACAAGGCGCGCCGGGAGGGGCTACCCGCAGTCGAGTCGGATATAGAAGATCCGGAGCAGAGCAAAATATTCTCGCAATACCCAGCCTTCATGAAGAGTCACCACTTGCGCAACTTTGTGTGCGACACCATGCGCATGGCTATCTCCGGCGGCATCGATCCATTTGACCTCGACCAGATGATGGAGGTGGACATGGATATCATGCATCACGACGCCACGGAGCCGGTTGCCGCGCTTTCCACCATGGCCGACGCGTTACCGGGACTGGGCATCGTTGCCGCCGTGCTCGGTGTGGTGATTACCATGGGCGCGCTCGGCGGCCCACCGGAGGAAATTGGACACAAGGTCGCCGCGGCGCTGGTCGGAACCTTTCTTGGCGTGCTGCTTTGCTACGGCTTCGTGGGGCCGGTGGCGACGGGAATGGCGAAGCTGGCCGAGGACGAGCGGGCTTACTGTCACGTGCTGCGAGTTGTGATGATCGCCTTCATCAAGGGCAATGCTCCCATCCTGGCCGTGGAAATCGGACGGCGCGCAATCCCCGGTCATTTGCGGCCTACGTTTGTGCAGGCAGAAGAGGCGTGCCGCGGGACTTCGCAGGTCGTCGCCGCCGCAGCGACTTCCGGAGAATAAATGGGCGTGCAGCCAATCATCATCAAGCGCAAGGCGGCTCACAGCGGCCATCACGGTGGCGCGTGGAAGGTGGCTTACGCCGATTTCGTCACCGCCATGATGGCACTGTTTATCGTGCTGTGGCTGGTGAGTTCCAGCAAGCAGGTTCAGGACGCCGTGGGCGGGTACTTTCGCGATCCCAAGGGAAGCGCTAGTAAGATCGGGACGAACCTGAGCGGCGCGGGCGAAAATTTCACCCTCGCCAAGCAGGATATGGCCAAGCTGAAAGAGCAGTTGCAAAACGCGATCCGGCGCGCCGCCGAACTCGAGAAACTGAAGAACCAGATTGAAATGACAGTCACCGCCGAAGGACTCCGCATAGAGTTGCTGGAGTCCGATGTGGGCACGTTCTTTGAGACCGGCAACTCCCACCCAACGCCTAAGGGCAGGCAGCTCCTGGAAATGCTCGCTCAGGAATTGGGCAAGCTGCCGAACAAAATCTCCATCGAAGGCCACACCGATTCAAAGCCCTTCGCCGCCGGAGTGGCGTACGGGAATTGGGAGCTCTCCGCTGACCGCGCTAATTCGGCGCGCCGCCTGATGCAGGAAAAAAATCTTACGTTTGATCAGGTCTCACAGGTGCGAGGCTTTGCCGACCAGAGACTGCGTAAACCCGACCAACCGTTCGACTCGTCGAATCGCAGGGTTTCGCTGATTGTGCAATATCTTCCCGCCGCGAACCTCGTGGAGCAGCCCTCGTCGCCAGCGACAGCCAGGCCGGACGAGAAGTCAGCGCCCGCACAGGGGCGCCACTAGCAGGCTGCTCACTTCAGCCGGAAGCGGAGGTGAGCAGCCACGAGCGGGCGATCAAGAATTTCCAAGACAGAAAGCGTGCAGGGATTACTCCGCGTCGGCAGTGGTGTCTTGAGGAGCGGGGGTGGCCTGTTGCTCGGATTCCATGGCGTTTTGCTGCTCCGTCGGGGCTGCCTTTTCTTCGGTCTGTGCGGCGGCGGCCTGATCGGAGTCAGTCTTGGATTCTTCGGTCTGCTGTGCCAGGACAGTCGTGGCGAAGCTGAGAACCAGGATAGAGCCAAGAGTGAGAATACGGATCTTCTTCATCGGGTCATTTACCTCAGAGCTCTAGGATGACTCGCAAAAAGCTGGAGTTGCTCACTGGTAAGTTGGTCACATGGAACGGACCGGTGCGCGCATGGTGGGTGGACCCTCGGGAACAAGGCCTGAAAGTTCCGGAGGTTCACACGATCGGCAGATTGTTCAGATTCCGTAGGGCTGGGAGATCGTAGCAATTTTGCAGCCATCCGGCTCTTTCGTGGGGTATATCTTCCATGAATCTGGTAAGATCAGGCCCAATATTGGGAAAGCGGCAGACAAGCCCAATATTGGGCTTGCCAAAACGCTGACTTCGCGATAAAAAACCCACAGACGCTCTGAGATGGAGGCTTTGCTTGGGCCAGTTTGACGGCCATTCCGGTGCCGCAACCGCGGAGCTTTTGCCGCGCTCCGCACGAACGCTCTGGGACTCAGGGATTCGCTACAAGCTGCTGCTCGACGTCAACAATGCGATCATCAACCAGACCACCCGCGAAGAGCTTTTCCACGCCCTAGCCAGGGAAATCCGCAAGATCGTGGCCTACGACCGCTTCAGCATCAACATTTACGACTCCGCGTCGAAACTGCTGCGGTGGTTTGCCAGCGCCGAAGGTGTTTCCGTCAAGAGCATGGATGACAGTCCGCGCTCGCTCGAAGAGGGGCCAGTCGCGCGCGCGGTTATTACCTCCCGCCAACCGGTGATCATCCCGGATATGTCGGCGTACTCGCACTGGCACACGATCAGGTTGATGAAGGCCGCCGGTCTGGGCGCAACCATGGCATTCCCGTTGATCGTGCGCAACAATGTGCTCGGCTCGTTGCACTTCTCCTTCAGGGAAGCGCCTGAAAACCTGGAGGAGCTCAAAGAATTTTTGGTCGAGCTTTCCGGCCAAGTGGCGGTGGCGGTCGATAACATGATGGCGCACACCAAACTGGTGGAAGTGAATGCCAGTCTGCAGCAGCAAAAGGATTACCTGCTGAAACATGCAGACACTCGCTATCGGCCGGCGGACTTTTTCTACTGCAGCCCGGCAATGCGCAAGATCATGCGCGAGATCGAAGTGGTCGCCGACAGCGACGCAAGCGTGCTGCTGACGGGGGAAACCGGCACCGGGAAGGACTATATTGCGCGCTACATTCATCACCTGAGCTCCCGGCGCAATGCGTTATTCGTGAAGGTCAACTGCCCGTCGCTGGCGGCTACGCTTTTTGAAAGCGAGTTGTTCGGCCACAACAAAGGGGCGTTCACCGGAGCGGACGCCAAGCGTGTGGGACGCTTCGAAATGGCGGCCGGCGGCACGGTCTTTCTGGATGAGATCGCGGAGTTGCCGCCGCAATTACAGGCCAAACTGTTGCACGTGTTGCAGGATCGACGCTTCGAGCGAGTCGGCGATAGCCACCCCATCGAGGCGGATTTCAGAGTGATCGCGGCTACCAACAGCGACCTGAAGAAGGCCATCAGCGAAAAGAATTTCCGTTCCGATCTGCTTTATCGCCTTAACGCAATTTCGTTCCATATCCCTCCGCTGCGCGAGCGGTCGGAGGAGATCGAACCGCTGGTACATCGGCTGATCGAAGCGGAAGCGCGGTCTACGCATCGGGTGCCGCCGGTGATCACCGCCGAGGCTATTACGGCGCTCAAGCAACACTCCTGGCCGGGAAATGTCCGGGAGCTGCGCAACGTGATGAGCCGGCTGGTAATTGTTTACAGCGGCAAGCAGGTAACCAGGCACGACATCGAACCACTGCTCGATATAGGCCAAGTCGAGGTCGCGCACAATCCCACGGCCCTCGCCGACATGGAACGCAATCATCTGATCAAGGTGCTCACGATGAGCCGGGGTGTTGTGGGCGGGCGAAAAGGGGCCGCCGCAGTGTTGAATGTTCCTAAGTCAACCTTGCAGTACAAACTCTACAAGCACGGGCTGAATCCGCAGGACTACCGGTAGGGCAGTGTCCGGAACGGTCGTGTAATCAATGTTTAGAAGAGTCATTCTGAGCGCCCGAAGGGGAGCGAAGAATCTGCTTTTTATTTTGAGGTACGAGAAACAGCAGATCCTTCGCTTCGCTCAGGATGACATTCCGGGGGGTGTCGAAGAAACGCCCGCGCACGACGGGAGAACAAATACCCCAAGTTAGCCAAAAGCGGGCGAACCTGGGGCACCCACGATTTCGCTAGCGCTCAGCAAAGAACTGCCCCACCCTTCGCCAACTGCGGGCGAAAGGATGGGGCACCCGGGCGGGTTAATCGGGGGCACCCAGCGGGCTTTGTTTCGACTCATGAAAAAATACCCCACCCAAGCTTCGCTTGAATGGGGCACCCACTTTTCAAAACACCACTTACTCGATCGACGAAAACACCAGTTACTCTATCGACGAACACCCGCTTAACGCGGGGTCGTTCGGTAGTTATGCGCTTTCGTAGATGCGGGTGAGGACGAACTCGCGATGTCCAAGCGCTTCGGACGAGGTGAGACGGCCTTTGGCGGTGTGGAACATGCAGTCCAGCAGTTTGTCGCCGGCCTGATCGAGGTTGATTTCGCGGCGCAGAATGCCCGAGACGTCCACATCGACGTGCTCGTTCATGGTTCGCACCGTGCGGGGATTGGCCGACAACTTGATCACCGGCAGAATCGGGTTGCCGATGATGTTGCCCTGGCCCGTGGGGAAGAAGTGAGCCACGAAACCGGCGGCGGCCAACAGGGTCACCATCTCGGCGGCGGCCGATGAGGAGTCGAGGAACCACAAGCCGGGTCCGGTGGGGGCCTCGTGCTTGTCGATCGCGCCGATCACCTTGCACTTCTTGCCGATCTTCTGGATGTTGCCCAGCGCCTTCTCTTCGATGGTCGTCAGGCCGCCCTCGATGTTGCCCTTGGTCGGCTGCGAATCGCAGAGGTCGTCGACCTTGTGGTCTTCGATGAGCTTGGCGTAACGGTCAAAGAAGAACTGGAACTTCTTGCGTACTTCGGGAGTGGCGCAACGGTCGGCGACAAGATTTTCGCCGCCGGTGATTTCCGTCGTCTCGCCGAAGGCCAGCGTGCAGCCGACAGCTTCCAGCTTGTCGAAGGCGTCGCCAACGGTCGGATTCGAGGCCAGCCCGGAGGTGGTGTCGCTCTCGCCGCACTTGCAGGAAACCCATAGGTCTTTGATTGGGCACTCTTCGCGCTGCAACTCGGTGGCCCACTGCACGTACTCTTTGGCCTTGCGCGAAGCGGCGCAGATGGTGTTCAGATCGCCATTCTTTTCAATGGAGAATCCGGTTACGGGCTTGCCGGTCTTGGCGATGCCGTCGACTACACGTGCGGTCCAGATCGGTTCGATCCCGATGACCACCACGGCGGCGACGTTGGGGTTGCTGCCGGTGCCGATCAGCGTGGCAAAATGCAGATCCAGGTCAAAGCCGAACTGCAGCCGGCCGTAAGGATGCGGAATTGCCATCGTGCCCTTGATGTTGTTGGCTACCGACTCGCAGGCGGCGTTGGAAAGATCATCCAATGGCAGGATGATGACATGATTGCGTATGCCCACGCGTCCGTTCTCGCGACGATATCCCGAAAATGTTTTCTGCATGGTTACCACCTCCTCGTCTTGAGATTGTGCACGTGCACGTGCTCGCCCTTCTTAATGGGGGCAACTACCTTGCCAATGTTGACGCCGTACTTGATCACGCTGTCGCCCGCCTTCAGATCCGTGAGCGCGACTTTGTGTCCAATGGGAATGTCGTTCAGAACCTTCATGGTGACGGTGCGGTCCTGAGCCATGATCCAGCCGGTCATTTCTGTTCCGGCCTTGAGCCCTTCAATGACGATGACTCCAACCGAATCGCCGTCTTCATGTACCAGGAAGTCTGGCGCCTTCTGCCCCGGCTTTGTAGAGCCGGCGTGCTGCGCCGCGGATTGACCAGTCATAGAAACCTTCTTTCGCAAGATGAATTTACATCTGTCCGGTTCAGCCACCGCCGTTTTCGGCCATGGCCGCCCTCCCGAACAACCCGACCCCGGGCGGGGCAGTGACGGTAACTACGACTGCTTCATAACTCATATCGGACTGAATTAAAGATCGGTCCCTCAGCGGCTAAAGCCGGAGAATATGCGGTCAGGAGACGGCGCGGCTGAAGCCGCACCCCTTCAAAACCGAGTTATGAAACAGCTCTTACAAAAACCACACTGGTTCTCAAAGAACCTTTCCCCACTAGGCTGTCTGCCACTGGGGATCGGGAACCAGATAGATCGGGCTCGACCAGCTACGGTGGCCATCTTCGGTCGTAAGCCGAATGTAGATCGGATTGTCGACGCCAGGCTCTATCGAAACCATTTGCTCTAAGTTGACGCTGCGGCACTCGTTGCGGTCGGGAAGGCGGTAGGCCATGATGCGCTTATCCAACCCGCCAAGATCGACAAAGGTGCTTTCCAACCCGATTTGATTTACCGGCAGTTCCAGTTGTCCCGAAGCGGTCTCCACTCTCAAGCTGCCAGCTTCAGAATCCTCCAGCACTGCCTCGAACCCCGCAAAATTGCCGGTTGTTACCGATTGCCATGACAACTCCCGAGGGCTCACCATTCGAAGCTGCCTGTCGGGGTTGAAAAAGTTAATGGGAGCGGCAGATGTAAAAGTATTGCCGTCCAGTTTGGCGACGCCATCCCAGGTGCTCATGCGGAAACGGCCGCGATACTCGGCTCCGCACCAGATGACGCGGATACGGCGTCCCAATTCCGCCGGTCCATAGGGACGCCAAGTTTTAATCAGCCGCTTGCCGTTGAAAATATCCAGCGACTCGATGGCAGATGCGCAGGCTGCCTCAACGTGCAGCAGGAATTCCGCTTCCGGAAAATGAACGATATCCCCCATCATAGCGCTTTCCGCGAAAACATTTCTACAAGGTCCGCGAGCAGGGTCTTCGAAGAAGCGCACCGCAGATCCCTCGAAATGAGCTTTGACCTGCAACGGAAGGCGATGGCCCGTGGTGGCATAGTGACGTCGATCGCGAAGGCAAGCGAATACGGCTTCCCTGGTCAGCTTGGGCATGAGCAGACCGGTCAGCCCTCCCAAGGCGCCGAACATGGAAGCGCCGGGCCAAGATGCGCCAGGGCGCGCTTTATGGTCATCGCTTCCGGCGACAACGCCGACCCTGAGACCAAGGTCAAAGGCATCGTGCAGCAGCCACTCGAAGGTGCCCCAACTGGAGTGGATTTCAATGGATGTCTCAAGCGCAGCGTCGTGCGCGGCGGCGAGGTTTGCGTAGCGCCCACCGCAATGGGCGACGACCAGGGCATCTTCACCATCTCTGGCGAGCGCGGAAAATAATTCGGTCGCGGTGCGGCAATCCGTCGCAAGATCGGAGTGATCGGGCACGAGCGCATGGGACGAGCGCCGGATGGGGCGGTCTTCGCGCATGAAATAAACATTGCGGTCGCCGCCGAGCGAGGTGTTGCCGGACCACTCATATCCGGGCATGGTTACGAACTTTCCCGGAACATTGAAGCGTGAGCTGAGTTGGCCCAGCTCGCGCCAGAACTCCGGCGTGATCTGGAAATCATTGCCTTGGTGTCCACTCACGTCCAGGAATGCCTTGTCGCGCGCGAAGGAAAAATAATCGAAGGCGGTGCCGGTGCCAATCGTCTCGGCGCTTTGGCCGTGCATGTCGGCCCAGTAAGGACGGAGCGCGAGGGCTTCAGAGGTCAGACGAAGCGCATTCGAGACCGTGGCGATTGCGCCGTCCGGAGTCGACATGGTGATCAGCAGATCGCCGGGCGTGCTGCACGACAAGCCTTCAATCACCGCAGTCGCTTCGCCGTCGGGGAGCACGATTTCGGCGGGCAGGCCGGTGAGAGGAAGATTAGCCGACAGAACAAAGCGTGCTACACGTTTTCCGCTGGGGTTTCCCCACTTATCTTCGGTCTTGAGACATAGGCGGAAGAGATCGCCGGTTTGCCTGAAGGCCGGCAGAACGGCCTGCGCCCTCGCGCGGGGGCCAGCCACTATAGCAATGGTTGGTTCTTCCGGCAGGCGTGCAAAGTGATAACAGGCAATGGGGTCGGCTAACACCCTGAACTCATATGCCGGGTCGGCGAACGTCTGCACCCGCATTCCGGGAGAGCCGGAGCGAGTGTCGCCCAACCTGATAGTGATGGTTTCGCCCTCGGCCATGCATCCGTTCACCACTTTGATATGCACGGTGCGGTCCCAGGGGCGGACGTTCTGCTTGTAGTCGAATCGGCAACTCAGCGTCGCACCGTTGGAGGCTTCGGCGGTGAGATAGCCGGGTGCTTTGGGATCGGCAGTCTGAGGAGTGGTTTGATCGGAAGCGAAACGGAAGACGAGTTTTAGACTGGCGGTATCGTCCATGCCGTACGGGCCGGCAGTGTAGGTCAAGGTAAAGCTCTGCCAGGAGCCGGCCTCCACGTCTCCGGAGGGGCTCAGTTCGCAGCTACCGGCAGACTCCATGGGAATGGGCGGAGGCCCAGGGTAAAAGTTCTCCGCCGGCTTCACGCGGGAAGCGCCTGCTTCAGTTAGTTTCGGAGCTAACGACATCCAGAACCTTTCCACAGCGCGGGCCTCCAGCCGGAAACTACCCAACTCTTGCCAACTGAGGGCTTGAATGGGCCACCCGGCCCGAACAGCGGGACGGGACGTGGGGCACCCGACAAGGGTTTCAGTGACTGGGCTTGCCCACCTTTGGAGCACTGAAGCCGATCAGATAGAAGCCGAGGGCAATGATCGGTATGCCGATCAGGACCTCGCCTGAAAAAGCGTACTTGTACATCCACCTGAGCTCCTTCAATCCCAACATTGCCTGTGGCGACACAAGCATCCAGGAGCCAACCAAGGCCACGATTATTCCTAAAATCCTACGCATATTCGGCTCTCCTTGAGAGTCATTCCACAGCTTGTACTACCCTTTAGGACACTTCTACGCGGAGTATTGACTTCCGCGAATCCGGTTATCCCGCGTGTGCGGCCACCACGGCAGCGCCGTCTTTGGTGGTCTTGCCAATGAGACGCGGGAAGCAGTCCTGCAACAAAGCGCCCACCACGCCATCGTCCGTCGTGTTGCCGGCGGTGCTGAACATCGGGACCAGCCCGCTGAAGCAGGCGACGAAGGTCGTGATCCACACGGCATGATCGGGGACATTCAACATGACGGCGATGATCGGCGACATGAAGAAACCAGCGCCACCGGGGATGCCGGGCGATTCCAATCCCAGAATCATCACCGGCGGAATCAGCATGATGATCTCCGACAGGGAAAGTGGGATATTCAGCAGCTTGGCGCAGATGATGGTCACGATCAAGACCGACATGGTGCTGCAGTTCTTATTGAGAACCGTGCCGAAGACAATCGAGACCTCAGCGACATCCGTGTCGAGGCCAAGATCCTGCTCGGCCGAGATGATGTTGATCGCCAGCGTGTCATAAGAACCGCCGGTGCCGAAACCGGTGGGCCACACCGCGCCGTAGTAGGAAAGAATCTGCTTCCAGGTTCGCTTGGTGAAGATTTTGCAGGTGAGCATCATAAGCGCTACCCAGACGAGGGTAACAATCATCACCCACAGCACGCCTTTGCCATACAGGGCGATGCCTTTTGCGCCAAACTTCATCGGGATGCCTATCGCCAGGCAGCCGATCATGATCGGGTAGTACCACAGCAGTTTCTTAAAGAAAGTCAGTATCCAGTCGCCCGCAGTGATGAAACCATACGCGATGGGGCGCATAGCGGTGACTTTGGCGGACATCCATCCAATCAGCATGGCGCCAACCAGGGACTGCAGCAATGGCTGTTGGGAAAGGACGTGGGCAAAGGTGTGTCCAACTTGCGCCGCCCAAGCGCCTACGCCGGGCACCTTCTGCCCAGGCAGGGCGAACGGTATGTCCGACAGCACCGAAATCCAAGCAGTCGCGTAGACCAGCGAGATCGCTCCCATCACGACATATATGGTCAGAATCAGGCCGAACATCTTGCCGGCCCTCTCCTTATGGAACAGGATCAACTTGGACACGGCCGAGGCCAAGAGGAAAAAAATGAAAAACGCGGCGAAAGTGACGATGGTTTTTGGAAAGTAGGTACCACTGATGTAGAGGCCCTTAACGATTGCGTTCTTCGGAAATGCCAACCCAAGGCCGAGGCCAACGATGAGCAATCCGACTACTCGGATAGGGAGCGGAATATTGAAGCGCGACCAGCCCTTTGCCATATCTACCTCCACAGCGAATGTGAAGCAATGTAATCGGGAAAACCTGCCGGCGGCAGAGACTCTCGCTGAGCCGCCGGGAATGGAAACAATATTTAGCCGCCTACGGGTTGTTCACACCTTCCGTAGCGCGTCCTTCAGCAACCGAGCCGCTTGTATATCTCCGGGAGCCGCTTGACCGCTTCGGCCTTAACCTCTTCATAGAGGTGACGCCCGTGGCTGTCCATGGCCACGGTAAGCGGGCCGAAATTCTTCACCCGGAATTGATACAGCGCCTCGGGGTGAAGGTGCTCCCAATACACCGCTTCGACTTCCTCGATGCTCTTGGTTTCAAGCGCCGCCGAGCCGCCGGTGATCGCCAAGTAGACGGCGCCGAACTTCTTCATGGCGTCAAGACTGCCCTGGTACAAGCCGCCTTTGCCAATGATGGCGCGCACTCCGTACTTCTCAATCAGGGGCGGGGTAAAGCGGTCCATGCGCGTGCTGGTGGTGGTGCCGACGCAGATTTTTTCCCACTTGTCGCCCACCTTGCGAAGACTCGGCGCAGTGTGGATGCAGGGTGCGCCGGCCAAACTTACGGGAGGCTCGTGGTTCTGGTCGAACATATAGATTTGAGTGAGGTCGCGAATTCCGAACAGCAGCCCGTCGAAGTAAACGATGTCTCCGCACCGCAGTTGCCGGATGTCGGCTTCCGTAAACGGAGATTTCAGATGATATTCCGCCATGGTGATCTCCTCTTAGTAGCCGTACTCGACACGGCCGTCGGGATGAATGATTGCCCGCGAGCGCCGCGCTGGCCAGCACTGGGTGTTGACGGCAACAGGATTCTGGGTGATATGCGTGTAAGCCATCTCGATATGTACCGCTAGAGTAGAGACATCTCCGCCTAATCCCATGGGGCCGCGCCCGGTGGCATTGATGGCCTCTTCGAGTTCGGCTTCCATCTTGGCAAGTTCAGGGTCGGGGTTGCGCTGGCCGACCGGACGCAGGATGGCGTCCTTGGCGAGCTTCGCGACCAGATCGGCGGTGCCGCCGATGCCCACGCCGATGATGCCGGGAGGACAGGGATTGCCGCCGCTTTCGATGACCGCGTCAACCACGAATTTCTTCAACGCCTTGACGCCGTGCGACGGGTAGTACATCTGCATCTTGCTCATGTTTTCAGAGCCCGAACCCTTGGGCGCCATCAGGATGTCGAGTGTGTCAGTTTCGTCCGTGAAGTCGAAATAGATTACCGGCAGTCCGGGGCCGACTGAGGTCTGCGGGTTCACGCGGGTGAGCGGGTGAGTGGAGCTGCCGCGAAACGGAAACTCCAGGGTGGCGCGTTCGGCGCCCTTGGTAAGCCGCTTCTTGATCTCGTAGCCGTTCCAGGGAAATTTGGAGCCGATCTTGAGCTTATAGATGGGCAGGCCGGTGTCCTGACAGATGAGAGTCTTTTCCCGGTCGGCGATCTCGATGGTCTTGAAGATGGCATCGAATGCGGAGCGCGCGCCGGGATTCTTCTCGCGGGCGTAGGCTTTCTTCAACGCTTCGCGGACATCCGGCGGCAGATCGCAAAGGGCGCGTATGTAAGTCTGTTTGGCCGCCTCTTCCACGATTCCGTAATCGAATGCGGTGGCGATTTTCACTGCTTCTTGCATGATTGTCACTGTCTCCTTCCGTCGTCCAAAGTCCCGGCAGGTATCACGCTTGCCTGGGTTGGATCACTCTTCGGCCCCAACAAGCTAACAGCGGGCTTGTCAGGGACCACTTGCAAAATCTCCGGCCGTCGCAGAATCTTCTGCTGGTGCCGGCTGAAATCCAGCGCCAGCACGAAATCTGCAAGCGACTGGAGATCGGCGTCTGAGAAGTTGTACTTCGGCATGATCGAGGTTCTGCTGACCTCTTGAGGATTCTTGATGTACTTGGTCAGGTAATCCTTGCTTCTGTGCCGGGCGACGGTGTTCGCCAGATCCGGGCCGGTGCGATGGCCGCCCTGTCCGCTGATCTGGTGACAATAGGCGCAGTCCCGGTCGGCGAATAGATAGAGGCCGCGTTGTTCGCTGACCGTGAGTTGGCGAGCAGGCACGGGAACGATCTGGCCATAGGGCCGTGCGCCTTCAAAGCCGGTAAGGGTGAGATAGATGATGGCGACGATGCAGCTTACGCCCACGCCGACGGCTAATGGGCGATCCGCCGCGCGGCTGAGCCGACCCTTGCCAAGGAAGGGAACAGCGAGCAAAAGCGCAATCCCCACGGTTGGAATGGCCAGGCTGCCGACGGTTTCCCATGCTCCGGAGAAGTAAGTCAGCATCTGGAAGAGCCACATGAAATACCACTCCGGCCTGGGCAGATACGACTCGCTGAAGGTGCCGGCGATTTCTTCCCTCGGGATGGTGCCGAAAATTGCCAGCCCCACGATTACCAGGAAGATCACGGCAAACGCCAGAGCGCTGCGGAATGCGTGCTCGGGAAAGAATCGGTATACCGGTTCTTCCGTTGCCGGAGCGGCGTCGATTTTAGCCTCGGCCGGCTCGGCCAGGCCATGGACGCGCACCAGATAGATGTGGATTACGGTGAAGACCGCCAGCAGCGCCGGCAGCAACAGCATGTGGATGGCGTAGAAACGCGTCAGGGTGAGACCCGAAATGGTTTCACCGCCGCGCAGCACGCGGGCAATGAAATCGCCGACGAGCGGAACATCTCTGGGGATGTTGGCGCTGACGGTGGTGGCCCAGTAAGCCTTCATGTCCCAGGGCAAAAGATAGCCGGTGAACCCCAGTCCCAGAGTCACCAGAAACAACAAGACGCCAACGATCCAGGTGGCCTCTCGCGGCGCTTTAAAGGTGCCCGAGAAAAAATTGGCCAGCAGGTGAATGAATACCAGCAGAACCATCGCGCCCGCGCCCCAGTGATGGATGCCGCGCAGTAGCGAGCCCATCGGCACATCTTTCATGATGTAGTCGATAGACTGATACGCCTTGTCCGGCGAGGGACTGTAGTACATAGCGAGAAAGATTCCGGTGACCGCGAGGACGCCGAACAAGAGCGCGCACAAACTTCCCAGAGTGGCTGCCCATCCGGTGCCGGCGGGCAGTTTTTTGTAAAGGAAGGGGCGCAGGTTTTCAGTCCAGCCGATGCGTTCAAGGAAGCTCTGGCGCGACATTAGCCCACCTCCACGAACAGGTGGCCCGAATCCACCTTGAAGGCGTAGCGGTCCAGCGGTCGGGGCGGCGGACCGGCGATCACAGTGCCGTCGCGGTCAAAGTTGCCGCCGTGACAAGCGCAGTGGAATCGGCCGGAGAGCGGTTCCCACTTGACGACGCATCCCAGATGCGTACAAGCAGACTTAAAGCAAACGATTTCGTTTCCGATGTGCGATACCATGACGGGCGCGGAGACCTGCTGTGTGTACAGTTTGCTCTTGGTCTCGTACTTCATCAGTACTGTAGTGACATTTCCGGGCTTGATGTTTTCGAGTGCGCTCACGGGAACCCACTGTTTGGGCGTCTTCGTCAGGGTTGGACCAATCGTCGTGCCGGTGGCAACAGCGCCCAGAACGAGCGCCGATCCGACGCCCAGAACACCTACTCCCATCTGTGTGAGAAAGGTGCGGCGATCGACGGGCGCGGCCAGTAACGGCGGCGCTTCCGGCACGGTTATCGTTGCCGGCTCGGGCTCATTCACAAGGTGCTTGAGCGCCAGTCGCTGGATGTACTTGATGGCCCGCGTTCCGCTGATGTTCTTGGGGCAAACCTCTGTGCAATTGAATTCGGTGCGGCAGTTGTAGCAGGACTCCAGCGCGCGTTCGAGCCTGGGCTGAAACAATCCATCGCGGCTGTCGGCCAGCAGGGTAAATGCGCGGTTCAAGGCCGCGGGGCCGGCGTAGCCATCATGGTAGTGGCACATGGTGCAACTGGAGACGCAGCATCCGCAGGCAATGCACTCGGTCGCCAGTCCAATATCTTTGCGCTCTTGCGAGTCGGGCCGGATCATCACCGGCTCCTGATAGTCTTCCTTGGGCTCGTAGAAGGGCAGGGTCTCCGCGTATTTCTGGAAGAACGGTTCCATGTCGACCACGAGGTCGCGAATCACCGGAAAGTGATTCAGCGGCCGGAGAGTGATTTCCTCGCCGGCGGCGAAATTCGAGACATTGGTCTTGCAGGCCAAGGCGTCCTTGCCGTTGATGACCATGCCGCAGGAGCCGCACATGTTGACCCTGCAGGCGTAGCGGAAGGCCACACTGGGATCCTGCTCGCGCTGCACCCGCAGCAAAACGTCGAGGATCGTCGTCGTCGACTCATCCGGGATATCCAGCTTATAGCTGTCGAAGTGACCCTGATCGGCAGCGGCTGGGTCGTATCGAAAAATCTTCACTTCCCTCGTGCTTGACTGCGCCATGCTTTCCTCTCTACCCCAATCATCCCAACAGACTGACCGGCAAACAGCCGTTGCCGGGAGTCCGCTGCGATTTCGTCGCTAGTGGATCGAGAACCAGATCGTCGCCACCACCACCACGCCCAAAGTCATCAGCCCCCAAACCAAAGCGCGCTGATACTTGACGTCCACGAGATTGAAGTCGAGCAGAATCACGCGGAGGCCAAGAGCGGCATGGAAGGCGACAACCAGCAGGAGCAGGAACTGGACGAACAGCTTGTACGTCAAAGTGATGTGGAGAGCAAGCAGAACCACAATGGCGAGAGCGGAAATCCGCTGCCACAACCAGGCCCACATGCCAATCTTGGCGTTTTCTCTGCGATGCGGGTCGAGTTCGCCCCACTGCATTGGTTTGCGGTAGTCGATGGCCGTATTGTCCACAGTTTCTTCCTTACAACAGCATTCTTTGCTACTGGTTAAAGTCGTCATGATTTCCTGTATTTTTGGCAGTCTTCAAGCGATTTGTATTTGAAAACCACGGGTTTCTTTTCAATGACAGGCTTCCCGTCGTCGCCGCGATGCAGGAAGGTATTAAAGAGTCCGTAGTCGTCGCGTTGTTTGGGAAAATCCTGCCGAAAGTGCGCGCCACGGGTTTCTTCGCGCACCAGCGCCGCGGCAGCAATCATCCGCGAGGCGTCGATCATGCTGCGGAGGTCGAGGGCGGTGTTGTACATCATGTTGAAGAAAGGAGAACCGGTCACCTTCAGCGCGGCGACCTCTTCGGCCAGGGACTCGATTTCGTTGATTCCCTCGGTGAGCACCGGCCCTTCCCGGGCCACGCCGACCTTGTTCCAGTTGAGTTCCTGGATTTCTTTGCGCACATCGAAGGGGCTGGGGCCGGTGGAGCGCTTCAGCGGGCGGGTGAGGAGTTCGATCGTCTCTTCAACCATGCCGCGCCTGGTTTCCTTGATGGTGCGGTTTCCGTTCGACAGGTATTTGCCGACAGACTTGCCGCACAGACGCCCGTAGACGGACGAATCGCAGATGCCGTTTCCGCCAAGCCGATTGGCGCCGTGGACCCCTCCGGAATCTTCGCCGGCAACGAAGAGCTTTTCCAGGCTGGCCCTGCAGTCGGTGTCGATGACCGCCCCACCCATAAAGAAATGGGCCGTGGGCGCGACCGGAACCCGGCCGCCAGGCAGATCGTAATTGAACTGACGGCAGCGCTCGGCCATCCCCGGAAAGTTTTTCAGAACGAAAGCGGCGCCGAGGTGCGAGGCGTCCATTTGCACTCCGCCTTCGGGGCAGGCGCGTCCGTTGATCATTTCAAGGTATGAGGAGCGGCTAACCACGTCGCGGGTGGCGCGCTCGCCGACTTCGGGCGCGTACTTCAGCATGAATCGCTCGCCTAAGCCGTTGTAGAGATATGCGCCGGAGCCGCGCAGTCCTTCTTCAAGAAGTGAACCAGCCACCACGCTGCCCGCGACAATGAGGCCGGTGGGGTGGAACTGGAGCATCTCCATGTCCTTCATGATGGCGCCGGCACGGTAGAGCATGGCTATGCCGTCGACCGACTTTTCCGGGCCGGGAGCGTGAAACCGGTAGTGCGTGGGGCCGCCGCCGGTGGCAACCATGGTGGCGGCAGCCTCAGCCACAATGAATTCACCACGCCGCATATCAAACAGAAGCGCTCCGGTGACCATCTTGCCGGATTCATCCAGGAGCAACTCGACCGCGCGGCACTCCTCCATCACGGGGATCTGCCGCTTCATCACCTGCTCGGTGAGGCGGCTGAGAATCTCGATGCCCGTCAGGTCGCCCTTATGTACGGTGCGATCAAAGGACTGGCCGGCAAAAGGCTTCTGGTGGACCGATCCGTCCGGGTTGCGGTCGAAGAAGCAGCCGAACTTGGTTTCCATCTCCTTGATGGTGGGCGTGGCCTGCTCGACCAGTGTCTTCGCCAACTCCTGGTCGTTGATGTACTGGCCGCCCTTGAGGGTATCCATCAGGTGCTTCTCGTGAGAGTCCCCCTGGTTGAGCACGACGTTGAAGCCGCCCTGAACCATGCGACTGCATCCGCCTTTGCCCTTGACGGCTTTGGTCACGATGAGAATCTTCAATTCCGGATTGACTTCGTGGGCATAGAGCGCGCACAGTTGCGCCGCTGCTCCCATCCCCACGATCAGCAGGTCAGCTCTCACCTTACGAACCATTCAGTCTCCCTTGCGCTCTTCTCGTCGCGGCCCGGCAAATGTCACGGGTGTCCCAATCTCAAAACTTGTTTTGTGAGCTGCATGTCTGTTACATGCAAACGGATTGCCAAGCTGCACTTTGAATAAAAGCCTTGATATTCGAGGATTTTCGCGGGGAAACGGAGTTTGGCAAGCCGATATTTGGGCTCGTGAGACCAATCTTCGGCTCAAGGCTGGGCCATAACCCCCACATTAGCTCTACAAGGCGGGTCAGCGCCAAACTGCGGGAATTGACTCAGGGCAGCGCCGAACCGCGCGGCACCGGACCTGGAGCACTCGTATGAACAGCAGATATTTCGCTTCGCTAACGGCGCTTACACGAAGTTCGAGAAGATGGGGTTCGAAATAGTTACAGCTAAAATCGAGAGCGCTTGGTATATTGCAATCAAATTGCAGAAGGGTGATTTATGAAAACGAGAGACAAGGCAGTTTGGTGCTTAATCGTGTTATTCATCGGTACCGTTCTGATCGCCGGCACGGGTTGCCAGTCTGCGCCCGCTCCCGCTAAGGACGTCATCATCTCCGTTAGTCATCAGCCCTGTGTCCACGCCCTGCCAACGTATATGGCAATGACAAAAGGGTGGGACAAGGCGGACGGATTTAAGATCGATTATCAGTTCTACGCTTCCGGCCCGCCGCAGAATGAAGCGCTGGCTTCCAATAAATGGGAGGTCGGGGCCGAAGGCGCTGTCCCCGGCATGCTGGCCGCGATCCGGTACGGCGCGTACATCATCGCCATCTCCAACGACGAGTCCGAGACCAACGATTTGTGGGTGCGCCCGGACAGCCCAATCCTAAAGACAAAGGGCGGCAACGCGAAATATCCCGATATGTATGGTTCGGCGGCAAGCGTCAAAGGCAAGACCATCCTGCTGACGACCGCCTCCACGGGGCACTATGCGGTGATCGCCACCTTGAAAGCCCTGGGTCTGAGCGAACAGGACGTCAAGTTGGTCCACATGGAACAGTCGCAGGCCATGGCTGCTTTCGAAGCCGGACAGGGCGATATTGTTCAGCTCTGGGCTCCCTTCGACTACATCGGCGAGAGCAAGGGCTGGAAAAAGATGTCCTCGGGCAAGCGAGCCGGGGCCGTCGTGCCAGGTGTCGTCATTGCCAGCAAGAAGGCGTTTGATGAGAATCCGGAAAAGGTCGCCAAGTGGCTCAAGCTGTATATGAGAGGCATCGGCGAGATGAAGTCCAACCCCGGCGATTCCGCCAAAATTTTAGGCGCTTATTACAAAGAGCACGGACTGACCCTGAGTGACGCAGCTCTGGCGCAGGAATTTTCTCTGCGGCCGATCTTCGACACGAAGGAGCAGTTGGCGCTGTTTGCCAAGAAGGACGGAGCTAACAGCCAGGTTGAGAAATGGATGTCGGATCTGGCCGACTTCTTTGTGCAACAAGGGCGCATTACCGCGGCCGAAAAAGAAAAGTTCATGAAGGGCAACTTCATGAATGACAAAATCCTGAAGATGTTATGACGACTCGACCTCAATCGTCTCCCGATTCGGGGGCTGGTGCTGTAACGGCACCAGCTCCCGGGGAGCAGCGTCAAGCTACGGCTTCCGCAGGCAAGGGCAGTGAAGGCAAAGGGCCCATCGCAGTCAGGCCACTAACTTCAGGTTCGATGTGGTGGCTCTCGCTTCTGAGCGTCACGGTCTTTCTCGTCTTCTGGTATGCGATCGTCCGCTTCGAAATCATCTCTCAGGCGCTGCTCGCTTCGCCGGAGCAAGTGCTGACGACGTTCATCTCCAAACTGACAAGTCGGGCTCCCGATGGCGCGACACTCGGCGCCAACTTCAGAACCAGTCTCAAATTATGTTTGATCGGTTATATCTCCGCGGTGTGTGTCGGTGTGCCGCTGGGCCTGATCATGGGCTGGTTTCGGAAGGTTGACGAAATCGTTAAACCGCTTTTCGAGATGATCCGCCCAATTCCTCCGATTGCCTGGATACCCTTGGCGATTCTCTGGTTGGGAATCGGACTGCCGGCGAAGGCGTACATCATCTGGCTCTCGGCGTTTGTGCCGAGCGTCATCAATTCTTATGCCGGCATCAAGCTCACGGAGCCGGTGCTCATCAGCGTCTCGCGCACTTTCGGAGCAACGAATTGGGAGACCTTTCTCAAGGTTGGCGTACCCTCGGCGCTGCCGATGGTGTTCACCGGACTGCGGCTGTCGCTGAGTTCGGCCTGGATGACGCTGGTTGCAGCCGAACTATTGGCGGGCAGCGAGGGCTTGGGCTACATGATCCAGATGGGACGCACGCTGGCTCGTCCGGACGTGATCATCGTCGGAATGTTGACGATCGGCTGCACCGGCGCGGCCATGGGATTCCTGTTGGAAAAGTGCGAGCGCAAACTGGCGCCCTGGAGGAGGCTCTAAGTGGCTGAATTTACCTCCTCCCGCATTCGACCGAAACTCCACGTTATACCCATCGCCTCGATGATTGTCATGGTGGTGCTGTGGCAAACGGTGGTGGGCATGGGGCACTTTGGCAAAGCGCTGCCATCGCCTGCGGCCGTGGCGGGGCAATTCTGGCTGATGTTGTTCGAGCCGATCGGCCGCACCTCGCTTTATGGCCACATCTGGGCGAGCTTGGTGCGCGTGCTGTCGGCCTTCGCGGTCGCCACGCTCATCGGAATACCGTTAGGGCTGTTGATGGGCTGGAACAAGAGATTCGAGGCGGTGGTCAAACCGATTTTCGAAATCTTCAGGCCCATCCCTCCGATCGCGTGGATTCCGCTGGCGATCCTCTGGTTTGGGATTGACGAGACTCCGAAGATTTTTATCTGCTTCATCGGGGCCTTCGTACCGGCGGTGATGAACGCCTACACGGGTATCCGCTTCACTGAACCCATGCTGCTGGACGCCGCGCGAATGCTGGGAGGGAATCGTCGTCAGCTCTTTACGGAGGTGGCAATACCTTCCGCTATGCCTGCTATCTTTGCCGGCCTGCAAAACGGCCTGAGTCTGAGTTGGATGTGCGTGCTGGCGGCGGAAATGGTTGGAGCACAGGAGGGGATCGGCTACCTCATCCTGCTCGGCATGGATATGAGCAATCCGGCAATGATCATCACCGGGATGTTACTGATCGGCGCCATTGGGGCCGGCATCGCCATGCTACTTAGATACGCCGAAAAAAGGATCTGCCCGTGGAAGCGCGAGATATCGATGTAAATAACCCGGACACGCGCAACAACGGCGCGAGCCTGGAACCGCAGCCCAAGATCACAGCCCATAACGTCTGCAAGTCTTTTGCAGGCGTGGGTGGCGCGGTCAAAGAAGTATTGCGGGACATCAATCTCGCGGTGGTCGAAAACGAGTTTCTGGTGATTCTCGGCCCGGGACAATGCGGGAAGACCACTTTCCTGAATATTGTGTGCGGCTTGGATCGGGCGGATTCCGGCAGCGTCTACCTGGATGGCGAAGAAGTCGTTGGCCCCGACCCGAAGCGAGGCATGGTCTTTCAGCGCATGGCCCTGTTTCCGTGGTCTACCGTGATGGAGAACGTCGCCATGGGCCCCAAGCTCAGGGGCAAGGGTCAGAAGGAACGCGAGGAAAAAGCCGCCGAGTACATCAAACTTGTTGGGCTCGAGGGATTCGAGAAGTCCTATCCGCACCAGCTCTCGGGTGGCATGAAGCAGCGTGTCGGCATAGCCCGCGCCTACTGCAATGGTCCCGACGTGTTGCTCATGGACGAACCCTTCGGACACCTCGATGCCCAGACCCGGTACCAGATGGAGGACGAGGTACTGCGAATTTGGGGGCAGGCGAAACGAACGGTGATCTTCGTAACCAACAACATTGAGGAAGCGGTTTACCTGGGGAACCGCATTGTGCTGCTCACTCGCTGCCCCGCCAGCGTCAAGGCAGAATACGTGATCGATCTGCCGTGGCCACGCCGCTACACCGATCCCAAATTCCTGGCATTGCGAAAAGAAATTGCCGACAACAGCGACCTTGCTCTGTAAAGCAGAAGGACCGAGATGACTGTCGAGAAACGCAAGATTAAGGTAGAGGTACGCAACCTGACAAAGCAGTTCGACGATCTGCTGGTGCTTGACGACATCTCCTTCCACGTTTACGAGGGCGAGTTCCTCTGCATCGTCGGCCCCACCGGCTGCGGCAAGACGACTTTTCTCAACGTGTTGAGCAAGCTCATGCCGTCGTCTTCCGGTGACATCTACATCGACGGCGAACCGGCCGACCCGCGAAAGCACAACTTGTCGTTCGTGTTTCAGGAGCCATCTTCCATGCCTTGGCGGACCGTGGAAGACAACATCCGCTTCGGCCTGGAGGTAAAGAAGATAGCCAGCAGACGAAGTGGAAGGGCGAACCAACGAGATGCTGGACCTGGTTGGACTGAAGGAATTTCGCAAATACTATCCCAGGCAACTGTCGGCCAGCATGGATCAGCGGGTGGTGATCGCGCGGGCTTTCGCCATCAACCCCGACCTGATGCTGATGGATGAGCCCTACTGCCAACTCGACGTTAAGCTGCGCTACTATCTGGAAGACGAAATCATCCGCATCTGGCGGGAACTGAAGCGTACGGTAATCTTCGTAACCCACAACATCGAAGAAGCCGTCTATGTAGCGGAACGTATCCTGGTGCTCACCCCGAAGCCCACTACCATCAAAGCCGAAATCAAAGTCGATCTGCCACGGCCACGCAACTTTGCCAGCCCGGAGTTTGTGAAAATCAGGGAAGAAGTTACGGAAATGATTAAGTGGTGGTGAGCACCCCAGAGATGACGAAAGAATGGGCACCCGGCAGTTCCTTTTGGGTAGACAGGTGAGAAGGCGATTGTTACAATTTCGTAAAGAATTGTGACGGTCGTCACAGTCTGCGAGCAGGTGTTCCACTTAGAATCAGGTGTTCCACTTAGAATAACGATCATGTGGGGTTGTGTGCAGGAAGTGACCAAGAACCGCTCTGCCAGCCCAAAACGCAGGTCTAGGGTTTCAGAATTCCAGTTCGTTTTGTGAGGTGGCATGTCTTTTCGGCCCCTCGGGTATTCCCCGTATCCCGGATTCGCCGGTCCCAGTCTCAGGTCACGCCTCCTCCGATACGGGGTTGCTGTTGGCGCGGTCGGACTGGCAACTCTACTCGCCCTCTATCTGCGTCCCTACAGTTATACAACGCCCTTTCTGTTTTTCTTTCCCGCAGTAGTTATTGCCGTATGGATTGGCGGACTCAAGCCCGGTCTGCTGGCCACTCTGTTGGCGTCGGTCAGCGCAAACTTCTTCTTCCTCGCACCCTATAACTCTTTCAGTAACGACTTTGCGAATCTGCTGCGGACCCTTTTCTTTGCGATATCCTTCGCGATCATTTGCTGGTTTGCAGCCCTTGCCCGCAAACATCTTCACTCGCTGATAGCCGTTCAGTCAGAGCTACTGGAGATGTCCTTCGATCCCGTTATCGTTCGGGACGCCGAGGATCGAATCGTCTACTGGAACCAAGGCGCAGAGCGACTGTACGGCTGGAACAAGCATGAGGCGCTCGGGAAATACATTCATACGCTTTTGCAAACCGTCTTCCCAAAACCGCTAGAAGAAGTACGAGCAGAGTTCCAGAACTCAGGCAGGTGGAATGGTAACGTCACCCACACAGCAAAGGACGGCAGCAAGATTATCGTCGCTACCCATTGGACCCTGAAGGCTGAATCCGCGAAAGAGATAGCAGTACTAGAGACAAATCGGGACGTCACGGGGAGCAAGAGGGTGGAAGAAGAGTTGATGGCGGCCAAGGAGCTAGCAGAGAAGACCTTGGCGCAATTCCGCGCCAACATCGACAGCATGTCGGAAGGGATGTACGTCATTGGTGCCGATGGGAATCGGTTATTAACGAACCCCGCATACTTCCGCATCCATGACTTTGATGTTGGATTGCCTCCAGATGTCATCTCACCCCTGCTCGAACGCTACGATCTCAGTGGGAGGTTGCTTCAGGAGGCGGAGTGGCCTGTCTCTCGCGCCCTTCGCGGGGAGACGGTGGTGCAAGCGCAGCAGCGTGTGCGCCGGATCGACAGTGGTCGAGAGGTAATACTGAGTGTGAACGCCACTCCGGTGCGTGATAGCAGTGGCAAGGTGGTGATGGCGGTTATAACCATTGAAGACATCACTACCATGAAACAAGCTGAAGAATCTCTGCGGACAAGCGAAAAACTTGTTGCCGTTGGACGAATGTCTGGAACCTTAGCGCACGAAATCAACAACCCTCTCTCGGCCATCACTGACCTCATCTATTTGCTCTCGCAGAATCACAAGCTTGACCGGAACGGGCGCGACAGCCTGCACCTTGTAGACAGAGAGCTTGAACGCATACGACATATCGTCGCAAATACGTTGTCGTTTTACCGCGATACGGGTTCGCCTGTGCGTGTGAACCTTTCAGATGTGCTGGACAGCGTTCTGAGCCTGAACGCTCGCAAGATAGAGAGGAAGCAGTTGCGGGTCAGCAAACGTATTGAAGCGAATGTCTCTGTTACGGGTTTCCCCGGTGAGTTGAGGCAGGTGTTGTTGAACCTCGTCACGAATGCAATTGAAGCGACGGCCGAGCGAGGTAAGTTGAGTATCCACATTTTCCCGTCTGTGCAGTGGAATATTGGGGTTCCCGGAGTACGTATCGTCATTGCGGACAATGGGTATGGCATTTCGTCAGAAGTTCGCTCCAAGTTGTTCCAGCCGCTCTTCACGACAAAAGGCGAAGAGGGGACGGGACTGGGACTATGGGTCAGCGAAGGGATCGTGCGAAAGCACCACGGCGAGATTCGCTTGCATAGCAGTACGCGCTCCGGCCGGAGTGGGACGTGTTTTTCTATTTTCCTGCCGTTGGAATTGTCTCAACCAGAAGGCCAAGAACTCGCAAAGGGCGCGAGGGCATCGTAGCCGGGTGCCCCACGTTCGCCTGCTGTTGGCTAACGTGGGGTAGTTTCGCCGGCTTTTCACGGCAGAGAGAACTTCCTCAGGTTAGCGCCGAACTGCACGGCGCGGAACCTGGGGCACCCTAAGTCACGCTACTTACGCGAAATTTTCGAGAAATCGCCGTATCGCCAATAACAGCCGGCAGCCAGCGTCGAACTTCAGTTTATGGTCGTGCGCTAAGGCCGCAGGATGATCTTTGCTGCCGCCACTTTTCCTTCGTCGAGTTCGCGGAACGCCTGACGACCTTCGCTGAGAGGACGTTCTTCGATCCAGTCAAGGTTCCCGAGATGGCCAGCGGCCATTGCACCAACGGTTTCGATGAAATCGAGGTGGGTGTAGCAGTAGGAACCGATGAAGGTGACTTCCTGCAGCGTGATCTTGCGTATGTCAAGACCGTCGCCGCTGGACTGCAACCCAATGTGAACGATGACCCCACCAGACTTGATCATGCGGCTTGCCGCTGCCCGCGTGGGGTTGGAGCCAACCGCATCGATCACCAAGTCGACGGTCCAATCGGGCGGTTCGGCCGCGTCTCCCGGAGCGAAGGGCCGGAATGATGCGAGAGCCTTTCTGCGCAATTCGTTGGACTCCGCGATATGAATCTCCTTGGCACCGAAATGGCGCAGCGCCAAAGCGGAGGCAAGTCCAACCGCGCCTCCTCCCAAGACCACGCAGCATGCGGTGGCAAGCGGTCGGTTGAGGGCGCGGGACGCATTACGAACCGCGTGCCACCCCGCCGCCATCGGTTCGGCCAGCGCCGCCTGCTGCATCGGCAGGCCGTCCGGCAGTTCGACGAGGTTGATCGCCGGGATTCGTACCAATTCGGCAAAGGCTCCTGAGCGGGGCGGCATCGAGGTCATTTGCCGGGAGCGGCAGAGATGCGATCTTCCATCGAGGCAAAATAAACACGTGCCGCAGGTGACAAGTGGATTGATCGTCACTCGCTGACCGGCGCGTGGTCCGCTTTCGATACGTCCGGCGGCCTCATGGCCAAGCACCAACGGGCGCGGGCCGACGCTCGTCGCGGCCGTGATAGGCGTGCATGTCAGATCCACAAATGCCGACAGCCTCGACGTGGACGAGCACTTCACCAGCGGCGGGAATAGGATCGGGTTCCTCGCGGTATTCGAGCGTGGTTGGACCCGTATAAATCAGTGCCTTCATTGAAGCAGCTCCTTGGCTCAAGTTCTAAGACAGCGTCCCAAAAGGTTGTGGCATAACTTTATGGTCATGCTGAGCGCAGCGAAGCGATGAACCTGTCCTACCCTGCGCCGCTCTGGGCGGATTACTAAGTCATTCGGCTGCAATTCAGCTCCATGCCGTAATGGGATCCTTCGCTTCGCTCAGGATGACACCCAAAGGGACCTGCTATTTCGCGGTGAATCCGCCATCCACATACAGTGTTTGCCCGGTGACGTAGGATGACGCTTCGGATGCCAGGAAAATGACCGCTCCGTAGAGATCGCTGAGTTCTCCATTACGGCCGACCGCGGTCTGAGCGGCATTGTGGGCTACGCGCACCGGATCGGCAAATACCGCGGCGGTCAGAGGCGTGTGAAAAAAGCCGGGGGCAATCGCGTTGCAGGTGATGCCCTTCGGCGACCACTCCTGGGCGATTGCGCGCGTAAGCTGAACCACCCCGCCCTTGGCCGCTCCATAAGGCGCGCAGTTGGTAAACGCGCGACTGGACTGGAGCGATGCAATGTTGATGATTCGTCCCCAGCGACGTTCAGCCATTGCCGGGGCAAAGAGCTGGGTGAGCCGAAAAGGCGCACGCAGATGAATCGCCATGTGCAGATCGAATCCATCCATGGAGACTTCGGCGAAGGGCTGACGCAGGTTGACTCCGGCGGAACTGACTACGATGTCCACTTTCAATCCGTGTTGCTTGACGGTATCGGCGACGCTGTCGAGTCCGGCGGGAGTGGACAGGTCCGCCGGACAGGCGGTCGCATAGATTCCCTGCGAGCCAAGAGAGCGGACGGCAGCCGCGAGTTCATCCTTTCGGCGGGCGACCAGAATCAGGTCCGCTCCTTGCATGCCCAACGCTGTCGCTAAAGCAAGCCCAATGCCTGAATTGCCGCCGGTCACCAGCGCCGTGCGTCCGGATAGCGAGAACAACTCATCGAATCGTCCCATTAAACCTTCACCACCTTTCCCATGTCAGGTTTCAGGTCCGGGAAGTACTTGCGCAAGCGATCGTCGCAGGTGCGGGCATGCGCCTCCATCCCTTCGAGTCGCGAGATGCGCGCGGAAGGCTCCCCGATGGCGCGGCTGGCATTGCGGTCCATTCTTTGCCACGTCAGCGGTTTGAGAAACTTGTGAACCGACAGCCCGGCGGAATACCGCGCGGCAAATTTTGTGGGAAGAATGTGGTTCGGTCCAGATGCCTTGTCACCGTAGGCGACGGTTGTCTCCTCGCCCAGGAACAGCGAACCGTAGTTTGAAAGCTTGTCGAGCCACCAATCGAGATCGGTGCAATGCACTTCAAGGTGCTCGCTGGCATGCTGGTCTGATATCCGCACCAGTTCCTCACGCGTTTCGCAAAGCACCACTTCACCATAGTCGCGCCAAGCGGCAGCGGCAGCGTCGCGCGCCGTGGGCGGCAGTTCGGCAGTCAACTTTGGAACCAGCCGGATTACGGCTTCGGCCAGCGAGCGGGAAGAGGTGAACAACCATGCAGGGCTTTCATGTCCGTGTTCGGCTTGGCCGACAAGGTCGGAGGCAACGATTGCCGGGTCAGCCGACTCGTCCGCGATGACCGCAACTTCGGAAGGTCCGGCAAAGACATCGATGCCAACCTTGCCGAACAACATTCGCTTGGCCTCGGCGACGAACTTGTTGCCCGGGCCGACGATGATATCGGCTGGTTTGCCGGTGAACAGTCCATATGCCATGGCGGCGATTGCCTGAACCCCACCGAGGGTCATGATCACGTCCGCGCCCGCGACCTTCATCGCATAGAGCACGTACGGATGCACGCCCTGACCCTGATAAGGCGTGGAACAGGCGACAACCGTCCCAACGCCCGCCGCTTTCGCGGTTGCGACCGACATATATGCCGAAGCGATATGAGCGTAGCGTCCGGTTGGGACATAGCAGCCTGCAACATTGCAGGGAACCAGCTTTTGACCGGCCCGCAGACCGGGTACTACCTCCAGGGAAAAGTCTTGAATCGAGCGGCGTTGCGCTTCGGCGAACCGCCGCACGTTGTCGACCGCGAAAGTGATGTCGGCGCGCACACTGGCAGGCACGGCCGCAATACAGTTAGCGATCTCTTCCGGGGTGACGACAATGGGGCCCGACCAGTGGTCGAGTTCGAGCGCATAACGGCGCACGGCCTCCTCGCCATGCGACTCGATTTCCGCCAGCATCTTGGAAACAACTTGACGCGCAGACCCGCTTTCCGTCTCCGAGGTTTTCCCAGCCTTTTTCAGATAAGTAACGGCCATCATCTTCCTTTCAAATTTCTTGGCGGTACATAGAACAATACCGTGTGCGGAAGAGCGAAGCAATCGGTTCAGCACGCAGCAGCCCCGCGGCTCCGCAAAAGTGAACATTGGTGACGTTACGATTGCACATCTAAGCGCGAAAGCAGGCGACAGCGTGTCGACCCCACATTAGCTTCGCCTGCGGCTGTGCAAAGGTGGCTACCTGTGAACTGTGGGCCGCCCTCAGCAGAAACTACCCCACTCAAGCCAACTGCGGGCTTGAATGGGCCACCCGCCCTGGGGCACCCGCCGAAGATCTACTGCTCCTGGCGAGCTAGCGTTCGAGCGCTTTGCGGTCCCAATTGCCGAGGATGGCGGCGGCTTCGTATGTGGTTTGCAGAAACTCCAGCAGGGAATCTTTGGGCGAGCGGGCGTTGCGGACATCGTCGTACATCAGCAGGAATTCGCCAAGCTGAGAATGATAGAAAGCTTCCTTGGGCCGCACGGGCTGTCGGGCAAAGCCTTCGGGCTGAGGGGCAGCGTAGGAATAAAATGCCGGAGCCGCAATTTCGCCGCTTCCGGGCCAGAAGCCGGCGCTGCTGACCTCGTGGGAATAAGCTTCGCGAGTAACCGGGTCGGCGCCCGGACGTTCCGGCGCGGGTCTGCCGGAGAAACGGGTCACCGCATGGTCGAAGCTTCCCCAGAAGAAGTGCACCGGGCTGACTTTACCAATGAAGCGCGACCTGAATTCTTCGAAGACGTTATCGACCCAGACCAGAATGCGCCAGAAGCGCTGTGCGGCATCGGCGTCATACGAGGCGTGAATATGATCGGTTTCGAATCGAATCGGGTTGGGAATTTCGACCGGCATCGTCCATATCTTTACATTGATTCCGAGCGAGGCCAGTGTTGGCATGAATTCCTGATAGAACTCCGCGACGCTCTGAGGCCGTAACGGCAGAGCTCTGCTGTTGCCGTCGCTCAGTTCGATGAGGAGCTTGTGATCGAGGAAATCGAAAGCAATGTCGAATGAACCCAAGCCGTGCGGAATCGGGGGCGTCGCGAGGCCACGCGAGGTCACGCGCAAGGTCGCGTTCCACCAGTGGTTCACCTTGGGAGTGAGTTGCAGCTGAACTTTGCCGACGATTTGCAACCACATGTGAAGGGTCGCAAGGGTCTCGCTCCAACTGCGTAAAGGCAGCGCCGGCAAGGGGTCCGTGATGGAATATCCGATTGGCTCCGCTTTCATTGCCCGCTCCTTTCACCTGCGGCTGAGATGGCTCTCTCGGCGGTAAAGCCGAGGTATACTTTTCAAAACCGAGTGATGAACAGGTTATAAAGATGTTTGGGAAACCGGGACGGTTGTGTCAACTCGCGCGTGGGGGGAAACAACTTTTTAATCTTGCAAAAGGGCGCACGAGCATTAACAATTCGAGCCAATCGGAGCCGAACAAGGTGGGCGGCGGCAGCCGCAAAGTAACACAGTGAGAGAGGGAAACTTGGCAGACAACAAATCATTAGTCGTGGTGAGTGCGCACGCGGCCGACTTCATTTGGCGGGCTGGCGGAGCGATTGCGGTTCATACCAAGCAGCACCATTACAGGGCGGTCGTAGTATGCCTGAGTGCGGGCGAGCGCGGCGAGTCGAACGAAGTGTGGGCGGCGGAGCCGAATCTCACCATAGAGGAAGTGCGTGCACGCCGCAAAGTTGAGGCAGAGCAGGCGGCGGAAGTGCTGGGCGCCGAGATCCATTTTTTCGATCAGCAGGACTATCTGATGTCTCCAAGTTCCAGCGTGGTCGAGAGGCTCGTCGACATCTACCGGGACGCGCAGCCGCGATTCATTCTGACGCATCCCCAGGTAGATCCCTCGAACTGGGATCACGTTACGGCTTGCCGACTGGCGCTGGAGGCGCGCATGGTAGCCCAGGCGCCGGGACGGAAGGGCGGCGAGATCATTGCCGCGCCCCAGGTGTATTGCTTTGAGCCGCACCAGAGCGAGCTTTGTGAGTACCGGCCGGATACACTTCTCGATATCTCCGAGGTCTGGGAACTCAAGTGGCGCGCGATGCTGTGCATTAAATCGCAGACTAAAATGTGGCCTTATTACAAGAACGTCGCGGAGCAGCGTGGCAATACCGCACGGCGGCGGACCGAGCGCAAGATCACGCACGCCGAAGCGTACCAAAGAATTTTTCCGAGAACGGTCGAGGAACTCTAAGCTGACGCTTGGCGATTCGCGTGCTGTTTTCTGGGTCGAACCAATTTACGGAAGGCGGGAGCATGTCAGAAGGCAACGATCAATCCGCGGCAGCGGTCGCGAAGCAACCGAAGAAGGGGAGGCTGGGTTGGTACTCCGACCTCACTAACCGGGAAAGACTGACCTATTGGGCGTGCTTCGGCGGCCTCGGCCTGGATGCGATGGACACGACCATCTACGCCTTGGTGATGCCGACTTTGATCGCCATTGTGGGCATTACCAAGCCGCAAGCCGGGATCATTGCGTCGGCTGCCTTGATCGGCTCCGCGGTTGGGGGCTGGCTTGCAGGGATCGCGGCGGACCGCTTCGGGCGGGTGCGCGTGTTGCAGGTTACCATCCTGTTGGTGGCGGGCTTCACGTTTCTCTCGGCCTTCACGAATTCGTTCTGGCAGCTTTTGCTGGCGCGAAGTATCCAGGGACTCGGCTACGGCGGAGAGGCTGCGGTCGGCGGCGTACTCATCAGCGAGACCGTGGCGCCGCACCTTCGCGGACGCGTCGCGGCATCAATTCAGAGCGGGTACGCGATTGGCTACGCGCTGTCGACGGCAATGATGCCGATCATTTTTGGATACTTTTCGCAGGCGATGGCATGGCGGGTGTTCTTCGGTATTGGGCTGCTTCCAGCCGTGTTCGTGATATTTATCCGGCGTTTCGTGCCCGAATCCACTCTCTATGTTGAATCGCACAAGCAGAAGGCAAAGACGGCGGAGAGTAATTTCTGGGATATCTTCGTGCCTCCGCATCTGAAGAACACGATCACGGCAACATTGCTTTCCACCGGCATTCTGGGCGGCGCCTACGTGATGATTACCTGGCTGCCCACATATCTTCGAACTGTCTTGCATCTGCGCGTATCCTCCACGGCAGGCTACCTGGCGCTCAATATTCTCGGCTCTTTCGTCGGGCCGTTTGCCTATGGCTTCCTGAGCGATTGGATTGGCCGGCGCAGGAGCTTCATGATTTTCCTTTGCTGCCAGGCTACCAACGTGGCGATCTACATGTTTGCGCCCATCACCGCCACGACGACGATGGTGCTCGGGTTCTTTCTCGGCGCATTCCAGGGAGGTCTTGCCTCGGGCATGCTGCCCTCATTCTCCGAACTGTTTCCCACTCGCATTCGCGCCAGCGGGCAGGGATTCTCGCTGAGTGGAGGACGCGGTTTCGGGGCCGTGGTTCCGGCAATGGTCGGTGTGCTGGCGGCAACCTGGCCGCTTCAGCGAGCGATGGGAGTGTGCGCCCTCTCGGCGTATGCCGTGGCGCTCGTCGCCGCTTATCTGCTGCTGGAGACCAAGGGAGCCGATCTGCGGGCCGAAGCAGCAACCGGCAAGTAATTGGGAAGATGAGACATGGCGAAACATCCATTGCGGGTGCTGGTGACAGGTGCGGAGCTGGTTCGCAGCGCCGTCGATAAGCTTGCTTCCATCGGCGCAAGCCTGACGATGATGCCGGGAAAGGTGAGCGAGCAACGACTCATCGAAGAGCTTGCAAAGCAACCGGTGCAGGCGATCCTGATGCGCGGAAATCCCCCGCTCAGCGAGGCGGTTTTGGCGGCCGCGCCTGAGTTACGTGTGATTGCCAAGCATGGAGTCGGCGTCGATTCGGTAGATATTGCTGCGGCAACCGCGCGAAAGGTGCTGGTGATGGTTGCAGGCGACGCCAATGCCCCCGCAGTGGCGGAACTTACCCTTGGGTGCATATTGGCGTTGGGGCGCGAGTTGGAGCCACTGAGCGCTCGCGTCAGATCGGGACATTGGGATCGCGGGAGCTATCACGGCAGGGAGCTTCGAGGCCGCACGCTCGGGCTGATCGGCTTTGGCCGAATCGGTCGGAGGGTGGCGGAGCTGGCTCAATGTTTTGGAATGCGCGTGGTGGTCTTGACACGCTCGCCGGAGTCGATCACCCCGGCGCTCGCGGAAAGAGCGGGAAGCTTGGATGCGCTTCTCGGCTCCTCGGACATTATTAGCCTGCATTGCCCGCTCACGGCCGAGACGCGCGGAATGATGAATCGCCGGGCATTCGCCATGATGAAGCCGGGAGCGTTGTTTATCAACACCGCGCGTGGAGCCCTGGTCGACGAGGCGGCTCTGGCGGAAGCGCTGACCAGCGGACGGTTGGCGGGTGCTGCTCTTGACACCCTAACCGAAGAGCCTCCCGCGCCGGGCAGTCTGTTGCTATCGGCTCCGAACCTGATCATCACTCCGCATATCGCGGGGCAGACCGGCGCGGCCGTGGAGCGCATGGGCATTGCCGCCGCTGAAAACATCGTCGCAGTGCTTACGGGTGGCGCCGTGGATCGGGCTAACGTCGTGAACTACAGGTCGCTGTCGAGTTGATACGCGGCAGCATCAAGATATGAGTAAAGAGAGGGACTTGAAAAGTGAAGCACAGAAAGTTGGGGAAATCGGAGCTGCAAGTTTCGGTGGTTGGGCTGGGATGCAACAACTTTGGATTCGTCGCGAACATGGATGTCGAAGCATCGCGCAAGGTCATCGATAAGGCGCTCGAAGTGGGTATCAATTTTTTCGACACGTCGGATAGTTACGGCACCTCGGAAGAGATCATGGGCGAAGTGCTGGGCGAACGGCGGAAGAAGATCGTGCTGGCGACCAAGGTGGGAGCGAAGCAGAACCCGGAGGGCCAGAAGAGCGGCGTTTCACGCAAGTATATTCTGGCCGAGGTGGAGGAAAGTCTGCGGCGGCTCAGGACCGATTGGCTCGATCTCTACCAGATTCATTACCCCGATCCCAAGACCCCGATCGAAGAAACCTTGCGCGCCTTGGACGACCTGGTGAAACAAGGGAAGGTCCGCTACATCGGGTGCTCGAACTTCTCGGCGGCGCAACTGGATGAGGCTCAGAAGACCGTCGCGGAAAAGAAGCTCAGCAGTCTTGTTTCCAGCCAGGATGAATACAGCCTGGTGGCGCGCGGCATTGAGCGCGAGCTGCTGCCGGCGATTGAGCGGCATGGGATGGGCGAGCTTCCGTATTTTCCGCTGGCGAGCGGGCTGCTTACGGGAAAGTACAGGATGGGCCAGCCTGCTCCAAGCGGCTCGCGACTGGCGAACAAACAGGCTTTGGCAGACAAGTACCACACGGCCGCTAACCTGGAGAAGGCAGCACGCCTGGAGCAGTTCGCGACGAAACGCGGCCACACTTTACTGGAGCTGGCGTTTAGCTGGCTGGTCGCGAGACCCGCAGTGGCAAGCGTCATCGCCGGAGCCACCAAGCCGGAACAGATCGAGAAGAATGCCAAAGCCGCAGGGTGGGAGCTGAGCGCGGAGGAATTGGCGGAGATAGATCGGATCACTGTTGCTTGAGGTCGGGCGCGAGAGGGTGCTATTCCGGCGGCAGAAACAAAAGGTGGCTCGACTCCGCAGACGATCGAGGGGGCGGAGTCGAGCGCGACGAACATTGTTAGCCAACCAACGCATGCTCGGGCTTCAGGCCCGCCGTGCGCATGATGCGCGTGAGTTTGAGCGCATACTCCCGAACTGCCTGCTGGGCCTGCGTGGACGACCAGCCGTACTCCTGAGCAAGGTAGGAGCCCACCAGCGGCGCTGCGGCAATTGCCGAATTCCAACTAAACCATTGCAACCCAAGGCGCCGGGCCAGGACATCTTCAATGGAGGCCGCCATCTCGTAGCGAATGCTGTAGACGATCTCCGCCTGGATGCTTGGAGAGCCCGCCACGATGGGCGCTGCCAGTTGCTTATCGGTGCACGCGAGTTCGAGAATTTCGACCGCATGGGTGCCAAATTTTTCGGTGAGGTGTTGAGCGGTGTCGGGGGAGATGTGAAATTTCGGAACCAAGGTATGCCAAAAGGTCGGCCCGTAGCCCTCCGCGCCCGTTAGCCGAAAATGCTGCGTCTGACAGGACAAAACGGTTCCCTTCAAATACTGCTGAACCACGTTCACCGCATCCTCGGCCATCGCCCGGTACGTAGTCCATTTGCCGCCGAGAACACTGATGAGTCCGCTCTCTTGATTCAGTTCCACCTCATGATCCCGAATCAGTTTCTTGGTAGTGCGCGCATCTCCCGGACTCACCAACGGTCTTAGTCCCGCGATACCGCTCACAACCTGATCTATGCTAAAAGGCCGCTTCCAATATCGATTCAGATGCCTGAGCAAGTACTCCACTTCTTCTTGTTTCACCGATAGATCATCATCCAATGTCGCTTCGTCGTCGGTGGTTCCAACCAGAAGCCTGCCCATCCACGGGATGGCAAAGATCACGCGCCCGTCATCTGTTTTGGGAATGAGCATCGCATCAAGCCGGAAGGCGGCCTCCAAGGGAAGCAGAATGTGTATCCCTTTGCTCAGCCGAAGCCGTGGATGAATGCCGGGGTTCGCAAGTGTCCGGACGCGGTCCGAGAAGGGACCCGTGGCATTGACGAAGGCTTTGGCGCTCACGGTGAAGCGCTCCGGAAACAGTTGGTCTTCGACGTGTGCTTCCGATAGCTTGCCGTCCTTAGTTTTGGCAAAATCGGCGACGCGCGCATAGTTGAGCGCGGTGCCTCCGTTTTCAACGAAGGTTTTGAGCAGCGCAATACCGTACCGGGCGTCGTCGAATTGCCCGTCCGTATACGCGACCGTTCCCACCAGGCCCGAAGTGTTCAGCATCGGCAGGCGCACCGTGGATTCGCGGACCGAGAGGAAACGGCTGGGGGAAAGCATGCCTCGACCGGAAATCCAGTCATAGAGCTTCAGTCCGGTTTTGAAATAAAACGCGTCGCAGCGGCTGAAGCATGGCACAAGGAGTTCCAGCGGACGAGCGAGAAACGGAGCATTGTCCAACATCAGCTTACGTTCGCGCAGGGCCCGCTTGACGACGCGATATTGACCGAAATCGCATTCCGCAACCGACTGTTGCAGGTATCTGACGCCGCCATGCACGAGTTTGGTGGAAGCACTGGAGGTTGCCGAGACGAAGTCGGCGGCGTCCAGCAAAACCGTTCGCAGGCCGCGAAGTTGCGCGTCGAGCGCGCACCCCGCTCCGGTCGCCCCGCCACCGATCACGCAGAGATCAAATGTCGTGCTCTTGATATTCGCCATTGTCTCGGAGCGGCTCTTCATCGGGTCCCCTTTTTCGTCGCAAAATGTGGTAAAGCCTCGTAATCGGGACAAAGCAAAAGCCGCCCAAAAGAGGCGGCTTGCATGGTTAATCATGCAGGAGGCTTCTCTTGGGCGGCTTCTCTAGTCTCTGCCGCGATATGAAAATCAGTTTAACCTCGAACCGGCAGTGGCGCAAGGACAAGATGCAAAAGCTTCTTTGGTTTTCTGGCCAAACCTCAGGGCACCCTCCTTATGAAAAATTCAAAATAGCCGCTATCACGCTCTGTTGCCCAGGGAGATACCTGTTGCGTTTCCGCCGGGCGGCGTATGATCGAACGCGAAACACCAAGCTACCGGATTGAAGATGCTGGAGCGTTGCGGACCCGCACGCTAAAGGCCCCTCCCGGTACGCATTCCGCCAGGACAGGTGAAGTGGCGAATACACTCGAATCCCTTCTGGAACAGAGTCGCATTATCCCGGCGGTGCGCGCCCCGGAACTCTTGTCGAAGGCGACGGCGGCATCGAGCAAGATTGTTTACTTGCTGTGTGGAACGCCTGAGAACATTGGCGAAATGGCTGGGCAGGTGAGTGCCTGCGGCAAAGTGCCCATTGTAAATCTGGACCTTGTCTCCGGGTTTGCGCGCGACGCGGCGGCCATTGAATTCATGTCGCATCGCGGCATACGGGGGATCATATCCACGCACCAGGTTCCGCTTCGCGCCGCGCGCGGCCTGGGGCTTTTCGCCATACAGCGCACATTTCTCCTGGATTCGGCCGCGCTGCAAAGTTCCTTACGTTCCATTGAGCAAACCCGTCTCGACGCCATTGAGGTGCTGCCTGCGATCGTGGCTCCGTATCTGGTGCGCGAGCTAAATCGTGAACACTCTAAACTGCCGATCATTGCCGGAGGGTTAGTGCAATCGCTTCGTCAGATTCAGGATTTGATAGACCAGGGCGTGAATTCGGTTTCCGTCGGCAATCCTGACTACTGGCTTGTGTGAAGACCGACAGGTTGTGGTGCGCCGCGCGACAAGGTCGCCAAGTTTTTTTGACGCGTTTTCCGATCTGCGCGATATGCTATGAACGATTGTGGGAGGCGGGATTTGCCTCCTGTAGTAGAGCCAACAACTTTTATCAGGAGGGACGCGGTATGAGACGGTTTGCATTAATTGCGGCTCTGATCGTTGGTGTTGTTTTCACCATGCCGGGTGCGGCATTTTCTCAAGCCATCGAGAATCAGTTCTATCTCATCACCCCTGTATCCAAGGACGTTCATGATCCGATGCTGAAGGCGTTCGCCGCCTACGCAAAGAAAAAATGGAATGTCGATGTGACAACCAGTGCCATGCCGCAAGGCACGCCGGTTGCCTACGGCCAGATCGTGGAGTGGAAGGGGAGACCACAGGCAGATGTTTTCTGGGGCGGTGAGGGGATACTTTTTGACAAGCTGGCCCAACAAGGGCTGCTGGACAAGCTACAGCTTCCTGAAAAGATGTGGCGCGAAATTCCTGCCACGATCGGTAAGCCGGTGGGACTGCCACTCAAGGACCCAAAGAAGTTTTGGGTTGGGACGATGCTGGAACCCTATGGGATCATTTATCAGCCAAAACTTCTCAAGCGTCTCGGCGTGCAGATCAAAGACTGGGACGACCTGCTCAATCCGAAGCTAAAAGGGCAGATCGCACAGTGTACTCCCGATAGATCCAGCAGCAGCCATGCTTCCTATGAAGTTATTTTGCAAACCGATGGCTGGGACAAAGGATGGGACTGGCTGACGAAGCTTGCGGCGAACACGAAAATCTTTGCCGCCCGCTCGCGCGACGTGCCGAACGTGGTAGCCAAAGGAGAGTTCGCCGTCGGCTTTGCGGTGCCGAGCTATATGGCCTTTGCCGAGGTGCTGAATGGTTATGACCTTGGGTTTGTCTATCCGAAGAATGCCTATGTGACGCCGGAGCCGATGGCTGTTTTGAAAGGTGCGCCTCACCCGAAGGCGGCCCATGCCTTCATCGAATTCCTGTTAAGCGAAGAAGGTCAGAGACTTGTCTCTGCGATGGGAGTCTATCCGATTACCGCCAAGTACAAGGTTCAGGGCCCTGCCGGTTCCAATCAGGAAAAGGCTGTGGCTTTCACGGGTGGGATTCGATCCTTCTTCGATATCCCGGTGGGCAATGTTTACAGCGACTCGGTTGCCGGGCCGCGAAACGAACAAGTAAATGCCTACTTCCGCAAGGAAATCGCGGAGAAACATAAGGACCTCGTTAAGAGATAACTTCATGCACATCCACTTGAAGGATGTCGTAAAGAGATTTGGCGCCCTGGAAGCGGTAAGTCACGTGTCCCTGGAAATACAGGACGGTGAGTTGTTTACCCTTCTAGGGCCGTCAGGTTGCGGAAAAACGACGATCCTGCGGCTCATTGGCGGCTTTCACAAGCCCGACGAAGGAGAAGTGTACTTCGGCGACAAAGAAGTATCGGCCATTCCCACTTACCAGCGAAACATCGGCATGGTCTTCCAGAACTATGCTCTCTGGCCGCACATGACAATTTTTGACAATGTAGCCTATGGTCTGAAAATCAAGAAGATTCCCAGGACGGAGATACCCGACAGGGTAAACAGAGTGCTGTCCATGGTCAACCTGACGGGACTGGAAAAGCGCTATCCCGGTCAGCTCTCCGGCGGCCAGCAGCAGCGCGTTGCACTGGCGCGTGCCTTGGTTCTCAATCCTGATGTACTGCTTCTCGATGAGCCTCTTTCCAATCTTGACGCAAAAATACGCCTGCAGGTCCGCGCCGAGATCAGGAAGCTCCAGAAGGAATTGGCGATCACCTCGATCTATGTGACCCACGACCAGGAAGAGGCCCTCACCATTTCCGATCGTATCGCAGTCATCAAGGGCGGGAAGATTCAACAGATCGGAGCGCCCAGGGACCTCTACGAACGGCCGGAGAATCCATTCGTGGCCGATTTTATCGGTATCAATAACCTGATCGCAGGCGTGGTAAAGCAGGTCGATGAGGCGAATCGGTTGATGGTAGTCGAAACCCGTTTTGGCTCGATTCAATGTCTGCCCGTCAAACAGCTACGGCAGGGAGATGAGTGCAAGATTTCCGTTCGTCCCGAGGTCGCTTTCATCGAACGGCCCGATGAGGCGCAAGACGGCATGAACGTAATTTGCGGGACCGTAAGCTTTGCCTCGTATATCGGTAACGCTATACGCTACGACATCGCACTTGACCGGGAAACCATCTTTAGAGTTGACGTGCAGAACCCTAGGAATCAGGAACCGCTCCCGATCAACCAAAAGGTGAGAGTTTGTTTCCCCATTCGAGTAACGCTTGGGATTCCTGTGTTGAAGGGCTAGGAGCCGGAACGTGAAGACCGAGACAGCAGCAGTGGCGACGAAATCACGAATCTGGTCCGACGTGCATGTTGGAGAACTTCTTGGTTACGCGGGCCTCTGGTGCTTCTTCATCATTTTTTTGATCTACCCGTTGATTCGTCTGTTTTACGACAGTGTCACCACCGATGACGGAATCCTTACCCTGGGGAACTATCATCAGTTCTTTACCGATGCTTTCTATTTGAGATCATTCTTCAACTCCATGGTGCTTGGCGTTGCTTGTGTGATCACTACCTCGGTGCTGGGCATTGCCATCGCGTTTCTCTTGCTTCGTTACGATTTTCCCTGCAGGAAGCTCTTTTCCTATCTCACTATCATTCCGATGATTATGCCGCCCTTGGTTGGCGTCATGGGCTTCACCTTTATCCTGGGTCGCGCAGGGACGGTCAATATCATCCTGCAGGACTATTTTGGCTTTGAGCAGCCTATCAACTTCATGTATGGAATTCATGGAGTGCTGCTGGTCGAGACCCTTCACCTGTTCCCGCTGATGACGTTGAGTATCGTGGACGCGATGTCGAAGATATCGCCCTCACTGGATGAGGCGGCCGAGAGCGTTGGGTCGCGAGGGTTGCGCAAGTTTCTGGATATTACTTTCCCCTTGACCACGCCGGGCTATGTCACCGGCGCGCTGCTGGTCTTTATCTGGACCTTTGCTGACTTCGCAACGCCGCTGGTGGTCGGCGTGGATGACCTGCTCGCCTCGCAGGCCTATCTGAATATTGTCCAGTTTGTCGACCGCAGGCTTTTCAAGATGGGGATCGTGATCTCGGCCATCATGGTCATTCTGGCAATTTTGTTTCTCATCATTGCCAAAAAGTATGTGGCCATCAAGGACTATAGTTCGCTCTCCTATTCGCAAATAGAGAGGAAGAAGCTATCGATTTGGTCGCAACTTGGCGTGGTTGGCTTTCTGGTCGGCGTTTTGATCTTCGCCTTTATTCCCTATTTCGGGATCGCCCTTGATTCGTTTGGGAAGGGCTGGGCGTTGACGCCATTTCCGGTGAAGTACACGCTTCAGTATTTCGAGCGAGTCTCGGTTGAGACGCCCAAGTTCATCCTCAACAGCCTTCTCTATTCAGGTATTTCCGTAGCGATCTGCATCGCCGTGGGAGTTCCGGCGGCATGGGTCATGGCGCGAACCAAACTTCCGGGCAGAGAAGTCCTCGATTCATTGACGACGCTGATCCTGGCCCTGCCCGGGACGGGGATTGGCATCGCTTACATGCGCGCCTTTCGCGATCCGCTGCCGTTCATGGGGATTCCCCTCATCGGGATGTGGATCGTCATTCCCATCGTGCTTGGCGTGCGACGCCTGCCTTACACGGTGCGGGGGACGTTTTCCTCTTTGCTGATCGTCCATCGTTCTTTCGAGGAGGCAGCCGAAAGTGTTGGGGCAGCCAAAATTAGAACCTTCAAGGACGTGACCCTTCCCCTCATCTGGAAGGGAGTGCTCACTGGCGCTCTGTATTCCTTCATCCTGGCGTTGCAAGAGGCTTCTGCTACGCTTCTGCTGGTCGTCCCCGGCCACGAAATGATGACTGTGGGGATCTTCAATTTTTATATAGGCGGGTCAGTGAATGAAGCGGCAGCGCTGGGACTGATTTTGATCATTCTTGGCGCGATCTGTCTTTTGATCATCAACCGGCTTGCTGGATCATCCAGGATGGGGGGCGTTTTTGGCTAAGGCCCGAACAAGACCCAAGTATTGATCCCAGGAAGCGGTGCCGCATGGCCACACCATAACCAGCGAAGGGAAGTGAATGCCGGCTGAAACGATCGGCAAAATTCGATGCTTTGTTCTCGATATGGATGGAACTGTGTATCTCGGGAGCCGCTTATTGCCGGGGGCTCTCGAATTCATAGAGTACCTTCGTGAGACTCAGCGCGACTTTTTGTTTGTGACCAATAACTCTTCGCGTCATGCCGAATACTACGCGAGCAAATTGACGAAGCTGGGAATCGACTGCGACGCCGCTAACATACTGACCTCCGGAGAGGCGACCGCCTTCTATATCAATACCCTCAAGCGAGGCGCGCGAATCTTTCTGCTGGGTACTTCCGAGTTGGAAGAGGAATTCCAAAGGCAAGGATTTACGCTGACCGGCGATGCCCCGGATTTTGTGGTGCTGGGCTTCGACAAAACGCTGACGTACGGCAAACTGGTGACCGCTTGCGACTGGATACGCAAGGGCGTCCCATTCATCGCCACTCATCCGGATCTGAATTGCCCGACCGAGTCCGGGTACATTCCGGATTGCGGCGCGATGGCAGCGTTAATTACGGCCTCGACGGGCGTAGAACCCAAGGTGATTGGCAAGCCGCATCGTGAAATCATCGACATGATCCTGCGAAAAAAGGCTTACAACGCAGAGCAACTAGCGATTGTCGGCGACCGCTTGTACACCGATATGGCTACCGGATTCAACGCCCGCATCTGCACGGTTCTGGTTCTCAGCGGAGAGACAAAGCCTGAGGACCTTCGTGCGGCCCCCAGGCAGCCACAGTATGTCTGCCGCGATCTGGCGGAGCTGACCGAACGGTTGATGCGCAGCGACGGAGAGCTCGCGAATTCGGTCCAGGTCTAAGTAGTAGAACTCTGCAATTTCAGGAATGTACCCGCCCGGCGGCAACCCGCTCCAAGATACTCGAATCATCCAGTTGAGGCCTTACGGGGTTAAAGCATCCAGACCACCGCAGCCCGTAAGAGGCACGCCCATCGTTGATGGTTCGGGAATACACCTACCGCTCTAAGTAGTTCGAGGTGAATGATGCGCGGAAAGACATTGCTATGGTTGTTCGTTCTCGTGAGCTTGCTTGGTGGAGTGGCGTGCAGCAAGAAGCAGACTGACTCCGGCCAGGCGTCGCAGTCTACGGCGTCGCAGCCCCCGGCGACGGCGGCGTCTCCTGGGCAACAAGCGAGTTCCACACCTGCGCAGCCGGCACAGCCTTCTGCGCCTCCGGTTCAGACAGCTGCTCCGGCAACGCAATCTGCTGCAAGCAAGCCGGAAGACCAAGCAGAGAAGCGCGTAACCGCAGCGGTGCCGACCGGCACGCCTCTGGCTGTGCAACTCGACAGCGCAGTCAGCTCGAAGACTGCGAAAGCGGGCGAAACTTTCACCGCCACGGTCGCCAATCCGGTTGTCGTGCAAGGCGAGACGCTGATTCCACGAGGCGCCAAAGTAACCGGCAAAGTGACACAGGTGAAGGCAGCCGGGAAGATCAAAGGAGCTGCGCAAATGGGGCTCAAGTTGACCGCGATCACGATAAGAGGGCAGAGCTATAAAGTGAGCTCGAATGAAATTGCGCAGACTTCAAAAGGAAAAGGCAAGCGCACGGCCGTAATGGGCGGCGGTGGAGCGGCGCTGGGAGGCACTGTGGGCGGCTTGGCCGGTGGCGGCAAGGGTGCAGTGGTCGGCTTGCTTGCCGGCGGCGCTGCAGGAACCGCGGGTTCGGCATTTACCGGCGATGCCAATATCACATTGCCGGCGGAATCCGTGCTCAGTTTCCGGCTGTCTCAGCCGCTCGATTTGAGCGAGTCGACGACGTTGAGTTCGTCCAAATGATGTGGCGGCGACTACGACTACGCGGGTGGGTAGGGCGCGCTTATTTCATAAGTTCCCGCGGACGGCTAAAATCCGGCAGGTGCACGAGGTCTTCGTGCGGTACGTCTTCAACGGGGAGTCCAGCTTTGCGCCAAGCCGCGAGGCCGCCGTTGATCACAAATGCATTGAATGCTTTTTCCCGCAGTAGATGCGCCACCCGGGCGCTGGTCGCTTCGCGCAGTCAGGTGCAGTACAGGTAGATATCCTTGTCATGGGAGAGGCGCTTGATCTCCTCATCGAGGTTGTTGGGTTCAATGCGAATGGACCCCTGGATACGCGCGGCGCCGGGGTCGTAGTACCCATGACTGCGAACGTCGACCAGAAGAATCTTGTCCGATCCTTCAGAATGGAGCCTGTTTGCCAGCTCGTCCACCTGAACGCGTGGCACGATCCGGTAAATGCGGTTCTTGCCGTAGAGCTGCACTCGATAGACTGCGAACGCGCCGATGGCAATGGCCATAACGATTCCGGCCACGTGTCCGGCGACCTGAAAGCCATGGGTGAGAGCGACAAGAAAATCATGGAAGAGAAACCCAATGCCGCCGTATGCCAAGATCCATAAGCTGGCGCCAATGAGATCGAGCGCGACGAACTGGGCAAAGGGCATCTTCATGCTCCCGGCCAGCGGTGGAATCATGGCACTGACGCCGGGTATGAACTTGGCAATCAGCAGAGTGGCTCGGCCTCGCTTGTAGAACGACTCGGCGGATCGCAGGATGCAGGTTTCCGGATTACGGGAGACTTTGCACATGAGTCCCAAGAGTCCCCAACCCATGTAGCCGCCCAGAACGAAGAGCAGGGAATCTCCCACAAGCATTGCCGCAAGCGCAACGAGAAACGCCGCCGGAGTTTTCAGGGCTCCTGATGCCGCCGCCGCTCCGCTTCCAACCAATGTCAGCGCGGCTGGTACCGGCACCCCCAGCGATCCCGCAAAGATGATCGAGGCGAGAATGATGTAGCCGTGTTGCGCGATCCGGAATATTAAGCCGCTCATACGGAGTGATCTCTACTTCTTACTGCGCGACCGAAAGACTAGCTCTATTTTCAGCACGCGCAAACAGCATACCCTTCGCTACGTTCAGGATGACACCTCGGAGAAAAGTCTTTCAGCGGACTGTGAAGCCGTGCCTTCTCAACTCCCGGTCGTGATCCTGGAAGCCTTCTTACGCCCTGCGCCTCGCAGAGGATCTGCCGGCTGATATCCGAGCCCGGCCGATAATAGCTCCACCAGTTTCGCCAGCACCTTTGTCCTTGCCCAATACTTGTCGTTACCTTCCACCAGACACCATGGTGCCCCAGTCGTACTGGTCTTAACCAACATCTCCTCGACTGCCTCCTCGTACGCGCCCCACTTGTCGCGGTTTCTCCAGTCCTCATCCGTAAGCTTCCATGCTTTGTAGCCGACGGCTTTGCGCTCCTCGAAGCGCCGAAGCTGCTCCTCGCGGGAGATGTGGATCCAGAACTTTGCCAGGACTGTTCCGAAATCACGTAATTGCCGCTCGAAAGAATTGATTTCCTTGAAGGCTCGTTTCCATTCCGCCTCGGTGGCGAATCCTTCCACGCGCTCCACCAGCACCCGGCCGTACCACGACCGGTCAAAGATCGCCATCTGCCCGTGCTCCGGCAGTCGCCTCCAGAATCGATAAAGGTAGTGCCGGGTTTTGTCCTCCCCTTGCGGAGCGCTGATCGGATAGACGACATAGCCGCGCGGGTCCAGCTTTTCAGTAACCCGCTTGATGACACCGCCTTTGCCGGCCGCGTCCCAGCCCTCGAAGAGGACGATTACGGGACGCTGTTGCAGGTATATTTGGTATCCCAGTTCGCGGAGTTGAATTTGCCGTCGCGCCAGCTCGCGCACGTAGGCCGCACGATCGAGTTTGCGGGTCAGGTCCATTCTTTCCAGCATCAGAGTTTTCCTCGGCCCAGGGACTCCATGGCCGCACGCAGATCGGCGTCGCGTGGCATGCCAGCCGCTTGGGTGCGCGGCGGTGCGCTCGCCCCCAAACGCTTTTCCATGGCGGTAATGATGGTTTCAAATACCTTCTTCCGCGCGTGCCATTTGGAGGTGGCCTCGACGATGGTCCATGGCGCATATTCCGATTCCGTCAGCTCCAGCATCTCCTCGATCGCCACCAGGTACTTCTCATATTTCTTGTGGCGCGCCCAGTCAGCCCGCGTCACCCGCCAAGCTTCCAGCGGATTTGCTTCGATCATGCGGAATCGCCTGCTCTGCTCTTTCTTGCTGATGTGAAGAAAAAGCTTCAGAATGGCGGTGCCGTCGTCGGAGAGCATGCGCTCAAACTCGACGATGTCGCGAAGAGCCTCCCGCACCGCCTTTTCCGGAATTGCGCGCTCGACGCGCTCCTCAAGCACGCGGGAGTACCAACTGTGATCGAAGAGGACCATCTCGCCCCGGTTCGGAACTTTCAGCCAGAAGCGCCATAGCCAGGGCCGCTGCTGCTCGTAAGTGCGCGGAGCGGTGATGGGGTAAAGCTTGAATCCACGAGGATCCAACCGCTGAGTCAGCGTGCTGATCGTGGTGCCTTTGCCGGAGGCGTCCCAGCCTTCGATGATCACCACGGTAGAGACACCCTGATCCCAACATGCCTTCTCCAGATCGTAGAGACGCCGCTGCAGGCCCGGTAGAGTGCTCTTGTATTCTTCCCGTGACAGCTTTTTCTTCTTCAGGTTAATGTTTTCTAACATGGCTGGGAGCCGCTGGCCACGCTTATGCCGTGCCATAACTCGAATACAGGATTGTACACGAGCAACCAGAGACGACTGGCAGTGAGCTTCACCTTGGCTTCGCCTGTGGCTCGGCAAATTGGGTCGCCATCAGCAGCCAGCGGCGCCATGCCTGCCCGGAATGAACCGGGCAGAGCACGGCGCTTAGACACACACTAGGGCAGGGAAGTCGGAGTTCTTGCGGTCAGCAAGCGGCTTTCGGCATTGTCGTCGGCATAAGCGGCGACGATCTCGCCGGAGTAGAACCGATGGAAATCTCCATGCGGGTAGAACTGCTCTCGCACGGATTGCGCCAGCGCCTCCGGAACCAAATCGTTCCGATGCAGAATCCGGCATTCGTAATGCACAACGCACTGCTGGATAATCGGCGATTTCACCTCACGGCTTGGGATGATCGTCAGGTGGGACTCTTTGAACTTGTCGTGGTCTCGTCCGGATATCTTTCCGCATTGTGCCGTGGCTGCCGAAAGCTCGCTGGGAGGCACATTGACCGTGAAGTCGCTGATCTGCTCCAGACGGCTGTAACTGTGCCGGGAGGGCCTCACCAGGACGGTGAATACAGGGCGCGCCCAGACGCTGCCGATCATTCCCCAGCCAATGGTCATCACATTGGGCGTGCCGTCTGCTCCTACCGTAACCAGGAGCAAGCCATCTTCCCGCATTCGCTGCATAGTCAGGGCAAACAGATCCGTGTACTGTATCTGAACTTTGGGCATTTTGCGTCTCCACCTCGAAAGAACGTAGGGAACTACTCCCGCGAAGACGTGGCGTTGCCAGCGTATGCCGCACATCACGCCGCGTTTTCCGGTTGCATATGTTAGAACAGCAATTTACATATTGTAATCGAGTCAGGCGAACGCCACGGACAACAGCGGCGGTTTGGCCGGACTACCGGCTAAGGGAGCTTCATCAGATGATTCCAATGAAACGTTTTGTGGAGCGCTGTGCGGTTGTAACCGGTGGCGCCTCCGGCATCGGGCTTGCAATTTCCGAGCGGCTGCTGGCGGAAGGCGCTCGCATCGCCGTTTGGGACGCGGATGGCGACCGGCTTCAGGCTCTCAAGCAACGCTTCGGGACCGCAGTGGTTACCGCGACCGTGGATGTCTCCGATGCGGGCGATGTCGAACGCGCGGCACAGGAGGCCATTGGTGCGCTCGGGAGAGTCGACATTCTGGTCGCGAATGCCGGTATCACAGGGCCAAATACAACTACCTGGGTCTATCCGATCGAAGCCTGGAAGCGTGTCATCGAGGTCAATCTGAACGGAACTTTTCTTTGCAGTCGGGCGCTGGTTCCGCACATGATGAGCCGGGGCTATGGGCGAATCGTGAACATGTCTTCCATTGCCGGAAAAGAAGGCAATGCTAATGCTCCGGCGTACAGCGCATCGAAAGCCGGCATCATCGCCCTGACGAAATCGCTGGGCAAGGAACTGGCAAAGTCGGGCATCACCGTCAACTGCGTTACGCCCGCCGCGGTCCGCACCCCGATCTTTGAGCAAATGACGGAGCAGCATATTGAGTTCATGCTCTCGCGAATACCGATGGGGCGTTTTGGCACTACGGACGAGATCGCCGCTCTCGTTGGCTGGCTGGCCAGTGAAGAATGTTCGTTCTGTACGGGCGCAGTGTTCGATATCTCCGGGGGACGCGCCACTTATTAGAGCCGGAGCTGCGCCGCCGCGCGAAAGACGCCGAAGGGCGAGCGACCGTTCTTGTATTCTTATGAATAGGCCGTTCTATTACCATGGACCCCATTAAACCGCTTTGGAGTGCTGAAAGTCAGGTGGAGTTCCTGCTGGAACTCACTGCGTCCACTTCGGATTCGCGCAAAGAGCTGCCGTTGCGCCGCGATGTGCGCTCGCTCGGAATTCTGCTGGGCCGCGTGCTCGTCGAACAGTTCGGACAGCAGTTGTTCGACACGGTCGAGCGGTTGCGGCGCCTGCTGATTCAGCACCGCGACCAATCGTTGTCCGCGCCGGAGACGGACGACGAGACCCTGCTTCGTGAAGCAAAAGGCGTGGTGGCGTGCCTGGACGTGGAGACCGCATACAGGGTCACGAAAGCCTTCGCCAACTACTTCGAACTCGCCAACCTCGCGGAAACCAATCATCGCAAGCGGCGGCGCAGAGCGGCTAAACTTCTCGCCGATGATCCTCCCTTGGCCGGATCGTTCCATGGAACGCTCCTTCGTTTGCGCCAAGCCGGAGTCATGGCGGAGCAGGCGCTTGAAGCACTTGCCCAAATAGAAGTCACCCCGGTTTTTACGGCGCATCCGACGGAGATCGCGCGTCAAACCGTGCTGCTGAAGCGGGCCCGGATCGGCGCGCAACTGGAACGACTGGACCATTTGCCGCTTTCCATCGCGGCGGCCGAGGATTGCGAGTCGACGATTCTTGCCGAGATCACGGGGCTGTGGCTAACCGATGAAATCCGCCTCAAACAGCCAACAGTGACGGACGAGATTCGCGCCGGGCTGAGTTACTTTCCGATTGCTCTGTTCGAAACCGTGCCTAAACTCTACAGCGAGTTTGCCGAGTCGTTTCTTAAGGTCTATGGCATCAGCCTGCAACCGGCCGAGCTTCCGATCATGCTTCGTTTCGGTTCCTGGATTGGTGGCGACCGCGACGGCAATCCATCGGTTTCGCCCGCATGCACACGGCAGGCGCTCGCCATCGCTCATGACATTGTGCTGGCGCATTACGTCGAGGAGGTCCGATTGCTGGCGCGGCGCGTCACGATATCGTCGTACCAGGTGGCGGCCTCGACTGAGTTACGAGACAAATTGCGGGAGTACGAGGTTTCCATCGCGGAGCCTCGAGATGAATTGCAGCGGATCTCGGTTGCTGAATGGTACCGGCGATTTCTGCTGATTGTCGGCGCCAGGCTCCGTTACACGCAGGAAGATCGTTCGCACCCCAAGGGATATCGCTGGGCCAGCGAATTCAGGAGGGACCTGTTGCTGGTGCGCGAGAGCCTATGGCAAAACCATGCGGCGCGGCTGGCCCTTCGGCTGGTCGATCCTCTGCTCTGCAAAGTGCGCACGTTTGGTTTCCGGCTGCACACGCTCGACATCAGGCAACACGCGCGCGTGCATGGCAGCGCGCTGCGTGAGATTGCATCGGTGCTGGCGACGCAGATCAACGAGCCGGGACTGGCCAAAGGGCTTTCTGCGGCGAGTACGGAGCTGCTGGAGACATTCCGCACCATCGCCGAGGAGAAATCCGCTCGCGAGCCAGGCGCGATTCTTGAGTACATTGTCAGCGGCGCGGAGACCGAGGAAGACATCCTTGCGGTCATACGGCTGGCAGCTCTCTCCGGAGTGCGCGTCGCCGGTTCAGAGAGGCGATCCCGGGTTGCTTCCCGTGCCGCTGTTCGAGTCCATCGACTCGCTGCGGCGATCGGCCCGGATCATGCATTCGGTTTGGACCTCGGAGGAATACAAACCGCTGCTGAAGTCCTGGGGCGGCTGGCAGGAGGTGATGCTGGGCTACTCCGACTCCAACAAAGACGGAGGCATGATCACGAGCACCTGGGAGCTTTACAAAGCGCATCGCGATCTGCATCGGGTTGCAAGGGAATGCGGAGTCAAGTTGCGCATCTTCCATGGGCGCGGCGGCACCGTGGGCCGCGGGGGAGGGCCAACGCACAGGGCGATTCTCGCGCAACCGGTTGGTGATTTTTCCGGACGAATTCGCGTTACCGAGCAAGGCGAGGTGCTGAACTGGAAATACTCCGATACGGTTCTGGCCGAGTGGAACCTTGAACTCATGATCGCCGCATCGCTTGAGGCGCTGGTGCGGCCGAATGGCCCCGCAGCGGACGGCGAGGCTCGATGGGAAGACGCGATGGAGCAGATCTCGCGCGACGCGTTTTCCTATTACCGGCAGAATATTGCCGAGAACCCGGAAGTTCTCCGCTATTTCGAAGAAGCTACTCCGGTCAATGAACTGGAGTACGCGCGCATCGGCTCGCGCCCCGCGCGGCGGAGCCCGGGTCGAAAGCTGGATGATCTGCGGGCAATTCCGTGGGTGTTTGGATGGATGCAAAGCCGCCACGCACTGCCTGCGTGGTTCGGCGTTGGATACTCGCTCGAATGTTTTGCCGCGGGCGGCGCTGAGCAGGAAAACATGCTGCGGCAGATCATAGCGGAGTTCCCGATGTTTTCCGACCTCATCCGAAACGTGGAACTCGCGATGGCGAAAGCGGACCTTTCGATCGCGCAAATGTATGCTTCGCTGGTCTCCGATGAAGGCGTTCGCGAGCGCGTGTTCAACATGCTGGCCGAGGAGTTTCATCGCACCCGGCGCATCATCCTGCGGCTAACGGATCAAAAAGAATTGCTGGAGCACAACCCGGTGCTTTCGCGGTCGATCCGCCTCCGCAACCCCTATGTTGATCCCATGAGCCTTATCCAGGTGGAACTGCTGCGGCGCAAACGGGCGGGCGAAGACAGCGAAGCATTGAAAAATGTGCTGGCGGCAACCATGAATGGCATTGCCGCGGGACTGCACAACACGGGATGAGGCACGGTCGGGTGGTCAAGTCGCTTAGGTCAATGATTCGGCCGACAGGTGGCGGCCAATGCTGGAACGGTCCACCAGAAAGGCACGCTCGATCAGGTCGGGCCGCAGCACCTCGGCCGTGGGACCGGCGATGGATGCAGCCTCGGGCGTGAGCAGAATTACCGACGAAAAATTTTCGCGAACGAGAGCGAGATCATGCATCGCGGCCACGATGGTGATGCCGCGCTCGTTCAGCGTCCGCAGCAATCCCATCAGTTCGATTTGACGTCCGAGATCGAGGTGTTGCGTAGGCTCGTCGAGCATCATGACCTTGGGCTGCTGGGCCAATCCGATGGCGATCTTTACCCTTTGACGCTCGCCGCCCGATAGATCGGAATAGGCGCGCTCGCGCATGCCCAGGATATCGACCGCTTCCATGGCGCTCTCGACGATTTCGAGATCGCGGGCAGAGGGACCGGCGAAGCGCCGGAGATGCGGCACACGCCCTTGGGCAACGATTTCTTCCACGCGAAACTCGAAGGGCACATCAAGGTGCTGAGGGACGAGCGCCGCATAGCACGACAGTTCGCGGCGGCTCCACGACTCCAGCGGACGCCCCTGCAGAAGGGCCGTGCCTGATGTGGGACGGAGCAACCCGGCGACGACCTTCAGCAGTGTGGTTTTTCCGACGCCGTTTGGACCCACCAGCGCGGTCATCTCCCGCTCTTCGATGTGAAAGTTCAGGTCGTCGAAGATGGCGCGCTTTCCGTGCGCGAAACCTACGTTGCGGAACTCGATCACGGCGGGCACTAGGAGGAAGAACTCCTTTTCTTCTGATTCAAAAGATAGAGAAACGCTGGACCGCCGATGAAAGCCGTCAGCAAGCCCACTGGAATCTCGGTGGGCGCAAATGCCGTGCGGGCAATCGTATCGGCCACGATCAGAAACATTGCGCCGCTCAAAGCGGCCGCCGGCAAAAGCCGAAAATTATCAGGCCCGAGAATGATTCTCAGGACATGCGGCACGAGCAGGCCGACAAAACCGATGAGGCCGCCCAGCGAGACGGACAGCGCGGTCAGAATCGAACCGATGACCACGATCAGGATTCGAATCTGGCCGACGCGCACTCCGAGCTGTTCGGCATATTCTTCGCCCAGCGCGAGCGTGTTCAATTGCCGCGCCAGCGGAATCGCCAGCACCAGCGCTATCAGTTCAACCACTGTGATAATCAAAACCTGCGTCCAGGACGGAACGCCAATCTCTCCGTGCAGCCATGCGGTGAGCATGCGCATTCCCGGATTCGACGATTCCTTCCCGAGTTCAAGGGCCGACGTGGCGGCGTTCAGCATGGTACCGATCGCGAAGCCTGCAAGCAGCATGTTTTCGACCGCGAAATTGCCGCCGGCCCGCGCCAGACTCCATACCACGGCCATCGTCAACAGCGAACCCGCGAACGCCAGCAACGCCGTGGCGCTGATTCCGGCAATCGACATGGTCGGCACCAGAAAGACGGCGATTGCCCCGCCCAGTGCGGCGCCGCCCGAGGCGCCCAGTACGAAAGGGTCAGCCAGAGGGTTACGGAACAAGCCCTGGAACAGGACTCCGGTCGCCGACAATCCAGCGCCTACCAGCCCCGCCGCAATTACTCTTGGAAGACGCAAGGTAAACAAAATTATGCCTGCATCCCCGGCGTCCGCCGGATGCAGCAAAGCACGAAGCACCGAGGCGAAAGGCACGCGGACCGCTCCCAGGCCCGCCGAAACGACTCCCGCTACAAAGAGCAGGACTGCCAGCGTGACAAGAGTCGAAGATGTTTTCGGGCGACGTCGCATCGGCTTACAAGTGCTTTCGAGTTGGCGGCGGTGAAGCTGCTGGAAGCGCATGGATTTGACGAGCAAAGTCCTCCAGTGCGTCGAACGCCACTGGACTGGGAAATTGCAGGCGATCATCGATACGAATCACGTGCCCCAGACGAACTGCGTCGAGAGCATTCCATCCGGGCCGTTGCTGCATTTCATTGAGTCCAAACGGCGAGTCTTTCAACACCAGCACGTAATCCGGCTTTCGGGAAATCATGGCTTCCAGGCTGACCCGCAACCAATCCTGGGCAAGATCATGAGTGATCGGACGCGCTCCGGCCACGGAAATCAATTCGGTAATGAACGCTCCACGGCCCGCCGTGATACAGGGATCGAGTGAAAGAACCAGGAAAACCGAGGGTCCGCGTCCGGCTTGTGCCGCCATGGAGCGCACACGGCGCTCGCGCGCCCGCAGTTGCCCGATGAGTGAGGCCGCCTGAGGCGCACGCCCCATCGCGAGGCCGATGCTGGAAATCGAGTGATACAGACCCGACAGCCCTCGATCCGCCACCAGAAAAACCGGAATCCCAATCCGCTCAATTCCCTGCACGGTCTCGGAGCTATTCAGGGTTGCAACAGCGATTGCCAGGTCGGGACGCAAAGAGGCAATTTTCTCCAGCGACGGATGCAAAAGATCGCCGACGCTTGGCTTCTGACGCGCTGCTTGCGGGGGATAGTGCGTGTAATCGGTGATGCCGGCAATGTCTTCGCCGCCTCCGATAGCGTACACGGTGTCCGTAATGCTCGGCGTGAGGCAGATGACGCGGCGAACCTTGTCCGGGACGGTGACGCTACGGCCCACGTCATCGATCAACAGGCGGGCCGCCGGCGCGGACAGCGACAACACAAGCAGGAGCGCCGTGCACACGCAGGCCTTCTTCAGCGCGACGATTCCTCGGCAACGCGTCGCAACGCCCGGTTGGAACCTTCCGAACACAACGTCTCCGCAAACTCGGTCAGGCGGGATCTGGTAACGGCGGCTTCCCTAGACCTTTGTCTAGGTCGCCGGAGATGCTCGTCGGCTCTCCCATCGAAGCCGAACTGGCCATGGACACGTATCTGGCCGGTCTCCTGACTTGCGCGTCGGCGGTGCGAACCACCTTCCCAGAGAACAGCTACTCCAGTGGCTAAATTATTCGCACCTCAGCGCTCACAGTTGCGGGGCAGTGGCGGCATCTCACCGCGCTTCCCTTTGCCAGATGGCGCAGTTATAGCCCCTATCATGCGGGAGTGTCAACCAGAACCGCCACGATGAGGGAATCTGCAGGATGATCCGTGCAGGAAAGCAAGAGGCCAAGCGCGATGCCTGGCCTCTTAAGTCTTCGGTTTTGACGCAGGATCAGAACTGAATGTCGAACTGCTCCTGGTGAAGCGGGGGGTCGCTCTTGATCAGAATCGGATGGCGGACAAGTTCTTCCATCTCGGTCAGCCACTTGCCGTTGTTTGCCTTGAGTTCTTTAGCCACCTCGGGGTTGACCCTGAGGGTGATATCGGCGGCCTGGATGTGCGAACGAACCTTGCGCAGTTCCGTGTAGATCTCGTTGCACACCGTGGTGACCGATTTGACGAATCCCGTGGCGGCGCAGTATGGGCAGGGCGAACCCAGCGTACGCTCCAGCGACTGCTTGACCCGCTTGCGCGTGATCGCCACTAGTCCAAAATCATTGAACTGCAGAACCTTGGAGGGGGCGCGGTCGGACTTGAGCGCCTCTTCCAGCGCCGTCATGACTTTCTGCCGGTTCTTGCGCTCATCCATGTCGATGAAGTCGATGACGATGATGCCGCCAAGATCGCGTAGCCGAATCTGCCGCACGATTTCCTTGATGGCATCGACGTTTGTCTTGACGATCGTGTCTTCCAGGCGAGCCGTTTTGCCGACATACTTGCCGGTATTGATGTCGATCGCGACGAGCGCTTCCGTCTGGTTGATGACGATATAGCCGCCACTCTTGAGCCAGACCTTCGACTTCAAGGACTTGTCGATTTCCTCGTTGATGCCGAACTGCTCGAACAGCGGAGTGGGCTTGGTGTAAAGCTTAATGCGCCGCACCAGGTTCGGTTGGAAGCGCGAGGCAAAGCGCACGACCCGTTCGTATTCCTGCTCGCTGTCGACCCAAATCTGCGAAAAGTCCTGCGTGACCTGATCGCGCAGAATGCGCTCGACCAGGTTCAGATCGTGATAAATCAGCGCCGGAGATTTGCTGCTGTCGGCGCGGCTGCGAATCTCGTTCCACAGGTGCTTGAGGAAGCGGATGTCGGCGCGCAACTCGTCTTCCTTGATTCCGGCGGCAGCGGTACGGACAATGAATCCGCCGTGGCCGTTTTCGCGCTCGCTGGTCACAATGCGCTTCAAACGCTGGCGCTCGTCGTCAGAGCTGATCTTGCGCGACACGCCTACGTGGTTCACCGTCGGCATGTAGACCAGGAAGCGGCCCGGCAGCGCGATGTGGCTGGTGATGCGTGCGCCCTTCTTGCCGATAGGCTCCTTGGCAATCTGAATCAGAACCTCTTGTCCTTCCTTGAGCAGGTCGCTGATCAGCGGCATCTGGCGCGGAGCTTCCCGGCGTCCCGTGCGCATGGGGGGCCGTCCACCACGGCGTCCACGACGGTCGCGCCCACCGCGATCGGGATACGCGTGCTGGGTACGCTGCTGATAGCCCGCAGTTGCACCTGGTGCGCGCAGCTCGGCTCGGCCGCTGTCGCTCAATTCCCGAGGAGCGGAATCCTCGCCTTCCTCCTCGCCGGCGAATTCAGGCTCGGCCGTGACTTCCGATTCTTCAAACTCATCAGCGTCTTCCGGATCGAAATCGTACTCCGATTCGTCCAGCACATGCTCCTCACTGGTTTCGCGAACGGTCTGGCCGAGCAAGTCGCCGTTGGCGCCCAAGCGGTCGAACACCTGTTCCACTATCTCCTGATGGCCATCAGTGTTGAATTGTTCGGCGTAGGAAGGCATATCGGTCTCTTCCTCGTCGAGTTCTTCGTGTACCACTGGACCACCTTCGGGTGAATAATTGCCGGCCTGGGGAGTTGCGGCGCGTTCGTCGTGCGCGGAGCCTTGATGCTCGGCCGCTCGAATTTCCTGATGCGGCAAGGGCGTGGGCAAAGACTCCCCATTTCTAGCCGGAGTTGCGAGTGGCTCGTCAACGGGGGAGCGAAGCTCCGATTGCTTCTCTGGACTGGGCTCCACTCTTGGCGCTACGGCCAGAGCCGCATCGTCACGGAAGGATTCACTGGAAGCACTACGGGTGGCTTCGGGTTCAGCATCGTGGGAAGGCTCTATTACTGGGGCTGTGGATATCGGGGCAGCGGGCTGGCGATAAGGCAGCAGATCTGTCTCAGTGACACTAGCGTCAGCGTCGCCGCCCAGCGCAGCTTCGTAAGAAGCAGACGTGGCTGCAGGGGCAATGTCAGGTGTGGCGGTTTCCGCCATCGTCGCGGGCTCCGGCGGCTTGTCCGCTTCCGGCTCGGAGGTGATGGCCGGTGCGGCGGCGACGGCGCTGTCGCTGTCGTAAAGCCTAGCCTCGAGCGGAGCCACCTCGGCGTGCGTCGCGGAGCCGGATTCCGGCTTACGGTACTTGGAGATCGACTCTCCGGGAAGCACAATCGGCGTGTAATTTTCCGGCAGGGAATACTCTTCCCGCGGTTCACGGTCGCGCGGCTCACGTTCACGGTCCCGACCACGGTCTCCACGGTCACCACGACCACGACCACGGTCGCGACCTCCGCGACCTCCGCGGAACTCGTCTCGGCGCGATTGGAACTCCTGGCGCGGCTCCGGCGGTCGCTCGCTCTCTTCTCGAGGCCCAGCGTCTGCGCCTCGGCTGTAGCGGGCGATGGATTCACCTGGCAGCAGCATCGGCGCGTAATCGGACGGCATGCCCTGGAAGTTCACCGGATCCTTGTCGACGGCCTTAGCCTCCGGCATGGACTGTTCTTCCTGAACGGCCGCAGGAATCTCCGGCTCGACTTCTTCGGGCGCGGCAGCTTGTCGCGGCTCGGCAGGAGCAGCCTCCCCCTGCGCGATTGCCGGCTGGGCTTCAGGCGCGCGCTCACGGCCTCCGCGGCGGCCACGGCGCCTGCGGCGGCCCTTCCAGCGGTGGGCTCCTTCGGCATCCTGAGGCTCCGCGTCCGCGGAATCGGCTTCAGTCGCCTCGGCAGGCCCATCGGCCTCATCGACGAACTCTTCTTCCTCGGGTTCCTCCGGTTCCTGCGCAGCAGGCGAGCTCTCGGCGGGTGACTGCCTCACCTCGGCGAATTGCGGCCGGACCGGTACTTCGCCAAACTCTTCCTCGTCATCCTCCCCGGCGAAATCCAGGAAGTCGGAGACATAAAGAAAAGCGTCGCGTTCCAGGCCGACATCGACAAAAGCCGATTGCATGCCGGGAAGCACGCGAGTGACGCGTCCTTTGTAAATCGAGCCGGCGAGGGTGTATTCATTTTCCCGTTCGAAGTAAACTTCGGCGAGTTGATCGTCCTCGACCAGCGCTACCTTGGTTTCGTGAGGGGTTGAAGAAACGTACAATTCCTTGTTCATGGTTGCTCCGGGCTCGCGGAACTGGCACGGACTCGAGGTCCAGGCAAGCATTTGCCCGGGTGGTCACGGCCCGCGATGAGTTTGCGAGCGTCACCGGAAGTGGAAGAGGCAGGTCAGTCTTGAAGTTCGGTGGACCGCTCCGCCACGCCTAAGTGCTACTGCGTGGTGATGGAGAAGGGCCGGGGACCACACGGGAAAACTGTGTGGCGGCCAACACGCTCGCTCCCCAATTCGTCGGAACATCCGCTTCCGCCGGCGATGCCAGCCAGAGATCCCGATAAAATGAGCAAGTATTCATGTCAGCCGAAACTGCATCAATCTTCTGCACCGAAACACTGCGTCGCACCTTCAGGGTTTGTGGCCACACTCTCACTGGCAAAGGCGAAAGGCCAATGCCAAACAAGGGGGCCGTTACCCGCCCCGGGCAACGCTCCTTCAATCCTGTCGGCCCTTTTCCTCTGGCCGGCGAGTGCTCTTCTTGCGAAGAGCGGTAAGAATCTTGACCTATGTGTTAGTCGGGGCCGGGCTCAGGTCCTGAGCACCGCCGCCGAAACTCTCAGGCCGTCTTGCCATTGGCAAGAATGCTAATTTACGAAACGGCGCATACGGACGTTCATCACGATTCCGAGCGCCAAGAATGTAAATAGCACAGACGAGCCACCATAGCTCATCAACGGCAACGGAATGCCGGTCACAGGCATAAAGCCGACCACCATTCCTACATTAACCAGCACATGAAAAGTAAGAACCGCTACAACGCCCATCACGATGAACGTTCCAGCACGATCAGGCGCCGTTTGAGCGTTGCTGATCAAACGCATCAACAACATAAAGTATAACAGTAAGAGGAAAGTTGCGCCGACGAATCCATGCTCCTCCGCCCAGGCGGCAAAGATAAAGTCCGTGTGCGGCACCGGCAGGAACTGACCCTGGGTTTGCGTGCCTTTGGTAGCGCCCTTTCCCCAAAGTCCGCCGGAGCCGACCGCAACCATCGACTGCATTACCTGGTAGCCCGCGCCTCTGGCGTCTTCCTCGGGCGCGATAAAACTCGTCAGGCGGGTCTTCTGATAGGGCTTTAGCCCGTAATGCCACACGGCAGGCATCAGAATGCCGGCAATCAGCAGCAAAATAAGGGCATGCTTGGCCCGCATCCCGCCCAGAAACAATCCCATGATGGCTACCGGGACATAGGTAAGCGCCGTGCCCAGGTCTGGCTGCTTGAGCACCAGCAGCATCGGAACGCTTACGATCAATCCCGCCTTCACCAGTTCGCGAAACGGCAACTCACGTTCATTATAGTCCGCAAAATACTTGGCTATGGCAAGGATCAGGATGAGCTTGACCCACTCCGAGGGCTGAAAATGCGATCCTCCGGGCATCAATATCCAGCGGCGCGCGCCCAGATACTTGCGGCCGAAGACAAGAACGGCCACCAGCGACACAATGGCAGCACCATACATCCACGGCACGTTTTCAAGCAGTAGCTGGTAGTTCACCATGCTCAGGATGAGCATCAGGATCAGTCCGGCGGCGATCCAGTACATTTGCCTGACGTGCATTCCTTGAAATTTTGTGTGCAGGGTCGCACTGTAAATTTCGAGCACGCCGAGCGAGCAGATGATGAGCACGATCAGCAGCAGCACCCAATCGAAATCGCGGAAGCGGATATGGCGGCTCATCGATGGGACGCGCTCCTTGCGGGAGGTTCGATCATAGCAAAGATGCCGGGAACATAGTCCCACGGTCGCTTTGCGTCCTCCGCAAAAGCCTCCATGCCGGGCGCTGCAACCGCCGAGTGGAATTTTGTCCCCTCGGAGATGCGGAAGCGTGCGCCGCTCAAATCATCCGCTGTGCCGCCCCACATGCCTGTCATCTCAGCCGGTTTCGGCTTGGCGGTTGTCACCGGAGCAGGCTTGGTTGGCCCGGGCTTGGCCGTCTCAGCTCCAGTGGCCTCGGGAGTAATGCCAGGCTTCGATTCAGGTTTCGATTCGGGCTTCGGTTCGTTTGCAGTGGCGCCGGCCACGTTCACCTGCTGGGCGCGCTTCTTTTCCACGTAAGCCTTGACGACCTGAGCGGCCATACGTGCCGCGAGGTACCCATGTTCGCCGCCTTCGACAAGCACGGCAACCACAACCTCGGGATTCCGACGCGGAGTGACGCCCACAAACCAGCCGTTATCCTTGAAAGCCGCTTTGTTGGTCACCTTGGCCTTCATCATATTGGAAATCGTTTGCGCCGATCCGGTTTTGCCGGCAAAGTCGATGCCGTTCAGATGTGCGCTTGGCGCCGTGCCGATAGGGTTTACCACATCGGCCAAACCGTCGGTGATGGTGGTCCAGCCTACGCTGTCGATGGGGATCCGCGTCTCTTCGGTGTAGTTCACCATTTGCAGGTATTGCGGAGGCAACTGGTCGGGGAAGGCCACGTGTGGCCGGCGCAACGATCCATCCGAGGTGATGGCGCCGACGGCGCGCATCAGTTGCACGGGGGTGGTCGCGACCGCGCCCTGGCCAATGCCGACCGAAATGGTTTCGCCTGCAAACCACTTCTGCTTATAGTTTCTGATCTTCCACTCTTCGCTGGGCATCACGCCGCTGACTTCCTGAGGCAGATCGATGCCGGTCTTCTGACCGAGTCCGAACATGGTTGCGTACTTAGCGATGCGCCCAATCCCGAGCCGTTCCGCAAGGGTGTAGAAATACGTGTCACAGGACTGATAAATGGCTTTCGGAAGCGTCACCGAGCCGTGTCCACCCTTCACCCAACACTTGAAGAAACGTCCATAAAACGTGCCACCGCCGCCGCAGTTAATGTGTAAGGTCTGCGAGATTCCTTCCTGCCAGCCAGCAACGGACATGATGACTTTGAAGACGGAACCCGGTGCGAGTTGCGCCTGGATGGCTTTGTTCAGCAGAGGCTTGGCAGGGTCCGTCAGCAGGTCGTTCCATTCTTTGCGCGAGATGCGGACGGCGAAGGCATTGGGATCGAACGCCGGACGGCTCACCATCGCTAGCACTTCTCCGCTGCGGGGATCCATCGCCACGATTGCGCCGTTCTTGCCCGCTAACGCTTCTTCCGCGGCGATCTGGAGGTCTATATCGATGGTTAGCTTGAGTTGTTTGCCGGGAACGGCTTGCTTGTCGCTGAGTTCGCCCACTTCTTTGCCGCGACTGTTGACCAGCACCCGCCGCGAACCGTTCTGCCCCATGAGAATGTCGTTGTAGTACTTTTCGACTCCCGACTGCCCGACGATGTCTCCCACGCTATTGAACTGGAACTGAGGCTGGTTCAACATCTCGTCGCTGACTTCTCCGACGTAGCCTATGAGGTGGGCAGCGAAGCCGTTCTTCGGGTAGAGGCGGCGATGGACGGTGATGGTGTCGAGCTCAGGATACTCGTTGCGGTGCGACTCGATAAATGCCAATTCGTCAGGCGTAACGTCGAATTTCAGAAAAATGGGATTAAAGCCGGGCAATGCGGCCATCCGCTTCAGGCGCAGGCGCAACTCCGCCGGATCAAGATGCAAGCCGGCGGCGATGCCATCGAGATCGGCGTCGAGATCCGTCTGCTTTTGATCGCGCAGCAGCAACGCGGAAAACGACGGATAGTTGTCGACGATGATGCGGCCTTCACGATCGAGAATCTTGCCGCGCGGTGCGAGGATGGGCACTTCGCGTATGCGGTTCATCTGCGCCACTGCGTCATACCTCTCCTGGTGAACGATCTGCAAGCGCCACAGCCCGAAAGCGAGCAGGAGGAAGATCGCCAGGATTACGTACTGGATTCCAGTGAGCCGAATTTGGGGAACTTTTTCTTCGCGCCCGAACATCGTGGATCCGCCTAGAGCAATTCCATATTCGGTATACCTCTATTGATCATCGCGGGCTGCTACGTCAGGCTCCTTCGCGGAGTATACCTTCCGCGGAGCAGTGAGAAGTATCGCTGGCTGTACCGACAGCTCAATCCGCGGACGGAGATACCAGCTCGTTCAATGCCATTAGATTGCCCACCAATCCTAAAACCATCGATCAATGGAGCCAATGGAACGTTAGCCTTAATTCTATCCTGATTGTGTCTTCGGCAACGCCTCGAAGGTACTACGGCGGGTGGGGATAGTCGCTTGATTGGCCGCGTTCGTCAGGCCATGCCGGAAGCGGTTCGGAGTACCATCGTGGCTCTTTGCATTTACGATCCGACGAACCGGGCGTAGAGGCTGCGCGCGACTCCCGTGTCCGTCGTGCCCTTAATGATGGCCCGGCCGTCGGGGAAGAGCGTCAGTTCGTAGGGGTCGCGCCAGAACTTCAGCACGAACTCGTTATGACGAACCGTACCGTGCGGCAGCAACCGTTGCTCCATCTCGTCGAAGTCGATGGGACGATGGCGTTCGTGGATTTGCACGGAATTGCGGCCACACATTGTGATGTGCGGACGGGCTTCGCCGGAGAGGTGGATAAAATCCGCCTCGCCACAGGCGCGGCAGCCGGCGCGCGGATGATCGGCGAGGATCTCGATATGATCGTTGCTCCACACGTCCAGCGAGAGCATGCTGCGCCGCATCTTGTCGCGGGCTCCAACCAGGAACTTCAATGTCTCCGTGACTGTGATTGACGCCAGAGCGTTCACCGCGGAATTCAGAATGCCCGATGTGTCGCAGGTCTCCACCACACCTCGCGGCGAATCCGGAAAGATGCAGGCTAGGCATGCTGTTTCATGCGGCAGCACGTTCATGGTGAGTCCGTAGCTGCCAACCGCTGCCGTATAGATCCAAGGCCGCTTGAATTTCACCGCGAAATCATTGATCAGATAACGGGTTTCGAAGTTGTCGGTGCCGTCCAGGATGATGTCCGCACCGTTCAGCAGCTCCTCGGCGTTGGCCGGGATCAGGTCGTCGACACGGGCGTCAACCTCGATTTCGGAGTTGAAGCTGCTGATCTTGCGGGCGGCAGCCACAGCCTTGGGCAGAGATTCCGCTGCGTCGGCCTCATCGAACAACACCTGACGCTGTAAGTTGCTGGGCTCTATGTAGTCGCGGTCGATGATCCGCAGATAGCCGACCCCGGCGCGCGCCAGCAGGGAACTGAGAGCCGATCCGGTTGCGCCGCAACCGACAATGACAGCACGTCCCTGGCCCAACTTCTTCTGGCCTTCAGCGCCGATTCCGCGAAACAGAATCTGCCGCGAATAACGATCTTCGAATTTCGGTTGTGAGTTCATGATTTTAGCCGGAAAACATTTATTATAAGTGAGTTGACACTCATAGTCAGGGTCCTGAGGAACAGATGTCTGGCACCGGGCATGAAAGCTTCTCCTGCCGGGGTGCCCGACGCGCGCCGTGGTTGCGCGGGTTGGGGCGGAGAGCAGCATCACTGCTCATGAACACGACTTCAGTGTGGGAAGATAGGCCGGGTGGAAAGGGCGTCTGTTTGCTGGCCGGAACCTCATCGATCATCAGGCTCGTGGTGCTTCTGTCTGCTGCCTGCCTTGCCACAGCCGCTGCTCAGGAGCAGCAGCCGCCTGCATCACACGCTAATCAATCGCTGACTTCGCGCGCGGCAATGCAAACGCTGCCGGCGGGAGTTGCGGCCCGGGTCGAGTTGCACGGTACGGCCATGGGAACGGCGTCCTACGTCGCCGCTCTGATCGAGCAGAAGCCTGGGACAGCAGTAGACCGCGATGCCATTCGCCGGAGCATTCGGCGGCTTTATGAGACGCGACTGTTCGAAACCATAGATGTCATCTGGGAGCCCGCCGGCAGAGCGCAGATCAATCTTATCTTCGAAACAACACCGAGATACTTCTGCGGATCACTTTCAGTCGATGGTTTGCCCAAGGACGGGCCGCGCCTGAATGAAATGATTAGTTCGTCCACGCTGGAACTCGGGACGCATTACTCGCCGCAACGAATCTCGCAAACCCTGGAGCGCATGCACCGACTGCTGGAAGATAGCGGCTACTATCAGGTCCAGATGACTTATCAGGAGTTCCCGGATCCCGCGTTACAACAAATGAACGTGAAGTTTCAAGTTGTGGCGGGAAACATAACGCACATTGGCCGGGTGACTCTCACGGGCGATCCCGATGTTGCTCTCGACGACATCGAATACATCGCCGACATCCATCCCGGCGACAAGGTTCGAAAGGGCCAGATTCAGCGTGCTCTCCAGCGACTGCGCAAGCGATTCCAAAAAGGCAGGCGATTGACCGCCCAGGTCGGAATCACGCATTCGTACGTCGCGGCAAACAACACCGTCGATTACACCATCGAGGTGCGGCGTGGGCCCGAGGTCGACATCACGGCCGAGGGCACGAAGATCACCCGGAGCCAGTTGAGGAGATTTATCCCGATATTCCAGGAGAGAGCAATCGACGAGGATCTGCTCAACGAGGGACGCCGCAATCTGCGGGATTTCCTCCAGACCGAGGGGTTTTTCGACGCGAAAGTGAATGTGCGGGAAGAGCGGCAAGACGGCGCCGTGAAGATCGTCTATCAGGTGGATCGCGGCACCAGCCATCGACTGTTCGGCATCAAGGTTGAAGGCAACAAATACTTCGATACCCAAACCATACGCGAGCGCTTATCTCTACAGCCGGCAAGTTGGACCCTCCCGCATGGCCGTTTCAGTCAGGCGATCCTCGCCGTCGACATTTTGGCGATCAAGAATCTCTACGTGGCGAACGGGTTTCCTGACGTGCAGGTCACGGGGAATGTCGTGAACGACTACGAAGGCGATCCGCAACGATTGTTCGTCGAATTCAAAATCGTGGAAGGGCAGCAGATGCTGGTGCGGAGTCTCACCATCACCGGTAACCAGGCCTTTCCGGCGGAGCTGCTCCAGCGCAATCTTTACATCGTGCCCGGCCAGCCGTATTCAGAGATGAACGTCTCCACCGACCGAGACACGGTCGTCAACTTCTACTTCAACAACGGATTTCCGCGGGTGCAGTTCGAGGCTGCCGCGAAGCCGAGCGAGAGCGATCCCCGGCGTATGGATGTTGCCTATAAGATCGCCGAAGGGGAACGAATTGACGTCGAGAAGATAGTTATTTCGGGATTGTTGCATACGCGGTCGAACGTGGTGGACCGCCGGTTCAACATCCGTGAAGGGGAGCCGCTCAATCAGGCAAAGATGGTCGAAACGCAATCGCGCTTGTACGACCTTGGCATCTTTAACGAAGTGAACATGGCCGTGCAGAATCCCGGCGGCCAAATCGACCACAAGAACCTGCTCTATCAGATACAGGAGGCCCGGCGCTATTCATTTCAGTTCGGCGGCGGCATCGAGCTTTCAACCGGAATTCAGCCCGGCAGCAACCCTCAGGGGAATACCGGGGTTAGTCCCACGGTATCTTTCAATGCCACGCGCATCATATTCCGCGGGCGAGAGGAATCGCTGATCCTCAAAGCGCAGGTCGGAAACCTGATCAAGCGCGTTTTGGTCAGCTTCGACCAGCCGCACTGGTTCGATCTGCCGAAGTGGCATTTCACGACCACGTTTTTGTACGACAATACGCGAGACGTAAATACGTTCACGTCGGAGCGGCTGGGCGGGTTGTTTCAGTTGGAGCACCGTGTATCGCGCGGGAACCATCTGTTCTATGCTTTCAGCTACCGCCAAGACAAGGTTGACCCAAGCAGCTTTCCAGCGGGCTTCAGCCCGGACTTGCTTAACATTTATGCCGTCCCGGTGCGCATCGGAATGCCTAGCGTCACGTTCGTCAGGGATACGCGTGACGATCCAGTCAACTCGACAAAAGGGATCTTTACCACGGCGGATTTTGGCGTCGCGACAGCAGCCCTGGGTTCGGAGGCAAACTTCGGACGTGTGCTCGTGCAGAACTCAACCTATCATCGTTTCGGGAACAAATATGTCTTTGCACGCTCCACCCGCGTTGGGGTCGAGTCGCCTTACAATACCTCCAGCGTCGTCCCCCTGCCGGAACACTTTTTCGCTGGCGGCAGTAATTCCTTGCGGGGCTTTGCCGTGAATCAGGCCGGGCCGCGCGATCAGTTTTCGGGGTATCCGGTCGGTGGAAATGCCATGTTCATCAACAACATGGAACTGCGCGCTCCACCCGTGCGCTTGCCGCTTGTCGGCCCAGGGTTCAGTTTCGTCGTCTTTCACGACATGGGAAACGTGTTCGACACCGCTGACCACATGTGGAGCAATCTGTGGCAGTTCGTGCAACGTGACCAGCAAGGCTGCAGAAGCCGGACGTCAGCGTGCGATTTCAGCTACATGTCGCAAGCGGTGGGAGGCGGTGTGCGCTACCACACGCCGATCGGGCCGCTGCGCCTCGATTTTGCCTACAATCTGAATCCGGCGTACTTCGCCACCACGTCAAACGTCGATCAGATGCGGCACTTTAATCTCTTCTTTAGTATTGGGCAGACATTCTGATGAAGATTCTGGCACTGATTTTGTCGTTTGTTTTTGCGATTGCTCCGCTTGCCGCGGCCCGCGACCGGGTCGATGGCATCGTGGCAACCGTGAACGACGATCCCTTGCTTGCCAGCGAAGTGGAGGATGCCATCCGCGTCGAGGCGTTCATGCAGGGCAGGACGGTCACGGATATTCCGCTGGCGGATTTCCGGGCGGCAATGGATCGGTTGATTGATCGGACACTGATCCGGCAGCAGATGACCAGCGGGTACATGCCTCCGGTCCAACAGGTGGAATGGCGCATGGCCCAGGTCCGCGCGGCGTTTCCCGCAGCGAAGTCGGACGCAGCATGGCAAGAGCTGCTGGCCACTTATGGAATCCAGGAGCAGCAATTACGTAAGAGCGTCGAAGAACAGGTCCAGCTGATGCAGTTTGTCGATGCGCGCCTGCGCCACACGGTTAGCGTCTCGCACGACGAAGTGGAGAAATACTACAAAGATAAACTGCTGCCGGAGTTGAGCCGGAAGGGAGCTACAGTCGAGCCACTGGCTAACGTGCAATCCGAGATTTCCGAGCTTCTGCTACAGGGGAAGATCGACGCCCAACTTAATGCCTGGCTTGCCAGTCTGCGAGAGCAGGGGAACGTGCGAATTGTGCAGCCTGCCACCGGTTCGGGCGGCGACTCAAAGGCGATGTCCTTCTCCGCCGTGGTTGAACGATGATGATCCGCTCATGAAACAGCGACGAGACGGACTCCATACGCCGACGAAGCTAGAGATCCGAATAAGAGCCAGGGTCTTTGGGCCCGGCGGCGATAGTTCCGGACCCATCAAATCCGGAACCGCTCTAATTGCCTTGATTGCCGCCCTTGTCGTGCTTGCCGTCTCCCTTTGTGCTGCCTGGTATCTCAACAGCGCCTTCTTTCGCGAGCGCATGCGGCAAAAGCTGGTATTCGCGCTGCAATCGGTCACCGGCGGCACCGTCGAAATTGAACACTTCCAATGGCATCTGTCCCACCTTGAATTCGACGTTGACGACATTACCATCCATGGACTCGAAGCTGCGGGCGAGCAGCCCTACGCGCATGCCGATCATCTCCGTGCACGGCTGAAAATCCTTTCGATATTGCGGCGGGAAATCGCACTGCGGGAGCTCTCTCTCAACCGTCCCATCATTCACATTCTGGTCTATGCCGACGGCCACACGAATCAGCCTCCTCTGCCAATCGGCGGAAATCAAAGCGCGGTCCAGGCGCTTTTCAACCTGTCGATGGAGAAGCTGCAACTCAGCGACGGTTGGTTGTTATGGAATCAGCGGCGCATACCGCTCGATTTTTCAGCCGATGATGTTTCGCTGGCAATGGCCTACGTAAGGGATGCGAACAGGTATGACGCTCACGTTCGCGCCGGCAAGCTCAAACTCCTGACTGCGGGCTATCAACTTCCCTTGGCCCAGGGACAGGCGGAGTTCAGTCTCCATATGGACCACGTTACGCTCAACTCGCTGCGAGTCTCCGCCGGTCACTCGCTGCTGGAGGCAAGCGGAACCCTGACAAACTGGAACGAACCGGTCGTGACTGCGCTCTACAAAGTCGCTGCCGACACCTCTGAGGCAGCCGCGATGTTGACGCCTATCGGCGCGCCCGCGGCGGCTTCATCTCTGCGCCAGTTCAGCGGAGGAGAGCTGGAAGTCACCGGTAAAGGCGAATTCTCACGGCAATCGTTTACTTCCTCGGGTAAGGCCATCTTCAAAGGCGTGGCTTGGACGGCTGGCCCGCTCGTCATCAGGAACCTCACGGGCGGACTGGAGTTTTCGGCAAACCCAGACAGTATTACCGTGCCTCATCTGTTTGCCTCGGCGCTAGGCGGGTCGGTAACTGGGCAGACGGAGATTACGCACTGGCTCGCACCGGCTACGTTGGGCGGCAAAGGCAGTAGCGGGAGGCAGGCGGAGGAGCAGGGCACTGCGAGTTTTATCCTGCGCTCGCTTTCCGTGAAGGAGCTTTCAGCTTCCCTCCCAAAACGCGCACAGCAGCCTTTGAATTTCGGTGGACGGATCAGCGGCAAGGTTGCGAGCACATGGCGAGGATCGCCGGAGAAAGCCAATACCAAGTTCGACCTGGATGCGGCTGAGTCGCGAATGAACGTGCCCGGCGAGATACCGCTGTCAGCGCACCTTGAGGCCATCTACTCAGGTTCCAGGCGGTTCCTTGCGATCGCAACCTTGAACGCGGAGAGCAAAGCAACCCGGCTGCAAGCGAGCGGCACTCTCGGGGGCGTCGCCGGCAATTTGCGGTTTGCGATCAATACCGGCAACATGGGCGAGATTCAGCCGCTCCTGGCACAACTGCCGGTGCTTCCAAAGAGACTGCCTCTCGAATTGACTGGTGCCGCGACTGTCAGCGGAACCGCCTCCGGCACTTTTTCCGCTCCGCTGGTTGCCGCGCATCTTGAGATGCGTGATTTCAACACCGCCATTTCCCGCGGACGGGAACAACCGCAGGCTGCTCAAGCAAGTCTGCCGAAGCGGGCTAGCCGCGTGCTTGGCGCGCTGTCGGTTTTCCGCTCCGCGAAGACTCCGACAGCCATTCCGACAGACGAGCCTGCTCCTCTCCGCCTTCACTGGGACGAGGCTCAAGCTGACGTTCTCTATACTTCGCAGGCGATTTCGGTACGGCACGCAAAGCTGCGGCGCGGGTCGGCGGAGATCGATTGGGAGGGTGGATGCTCGTTGCTGAAAGGCGAAGTCGTGGAATCGTCGCAGCTTCATGGCCGTTTGCAGGTCCGCGACGGAGAGCTGGCCGATCTACAGTTGATTATCGGAACGAACTATCCCATCAGTGGCAGGCTGGATACAGCATTGCAGATCGACGGAACCCGTCAGCAGTTGAAAGGAACGGGCCATCTCGGGCTGACAAACGTAGTCGCCTATGGGCAACCGATTCGGTTGGCCAGTGCCGATCTAAAGTTCGAGGGGAATGATCTCAAGGTCCAGAATCTGGTTGCGACTAATGATTGGGGCAAGGTGACTGGCGGGGGCGAGTACAACCTTTCCGGCAAGCAGTTCAGCTTCTTGCTTCATGGGGTCAACTTTCAACTGGAGCGCGTTCGCCAACTGCAAGCCAGCAGGTTGCACGTTCAGGGAGCGCTTGGATTTGAAGCGCAAGGTTCGGGCACGGCGGAAGCCCCGGTGATCAACGCTGCTCTTCGCTTGCGCGGCTTGGTTGTTAACGGAGAACGCATTGGCGACTTCAACGCCGTAGCCGTGACCCAGGGAGCGGATCTCACGCTGACTGCGCGCTCGGCATTCCCGAACGGCGCGGTTGCGCTCGACGGAAACATCCATCTGCGAGGCGAAATGCCGATGCAGGCCAAACTGGTGGCCAGCAATCTTGTCCTCGATCCGTTGATCAAACACTACTTTCCCGCCGGACATGCGGCTCACGTTGTGCTGGACGGGGAGATTCTGGTGCAAGGCGCCGCCCGCTCGCCGCTCTCACTGAGCGCGGAACTCACCATCCCAAGTGTCCAAGGAGAGCTGGAAGGCCTTCCTCTTCGCAACGCTGGGCCAATTCGCCTGCACATGCGCGATCAGGTGGTAACCGTCGATCAGTTTCGTCTCGAAGGGCAGCAGACCCACTTTGTCGAGATTCACGGACAGGTCCGCCCCTATGGCGATCAGCGCTACAATCTCGACGCCGACGGCAAGATCGACCTGAGGCTGCTGCAAACCTTGGCGCCCGACCTCAGCTCGCGGGGCGTCGCCGATCTCGGCGTTCAAATTCGCGGCACCATTCCCAAGCCCTCTTTGAGCGGGCAGGTGCGCATCACCGAAGGTGCCGTCTCCTACGTCGATTTGCCGAACGGGTTGAGCAACATCAACGGCGTACTCGCCTTTAACCAGGATAGATTACAGGTCCAGGATCTTACGGCGGTTACGGGCGGCGGCCGGCTCAAGCTAGGCGGTTCCGTCAGTTATACACAGGAGATCACGTTCAACCTGACCGCCGCAGGCCACGACATTCGCCTGCGATATCCCGAGGGCGTAAGCTCCAGCGTCGATGCCAGCTTTACGTTCTCCGGCACCACCAGCAATGCGCTGCTTTCGGGCGACGTGACCGTCAGCCGGCTCGCCTTGAATCCGCAGTTTGATTTCGCAAGCTACCTCAAGAAGACGCAGCTTGTGGCTATTCCGGCCAATCCCAAAGCCCCGGCAAACAATGTCAGGCTTGACGTGCGAATCGTTTCCACGCCCAAACTCCAAGTACAGACTTCGCTGGCGAGGGTCACCGGCAATGTGGACCTTCGCATCCGCGGGTCAGCGGCACGGCCCTCGATTCTGGGTCGCATCAGTATTCTGGAAGGCAATATTACGCTTGCCGGCACAACATACCGGCTTGATCGCGGTGACATTTCCTTTGCCAACCCGGTCAGCATCGATGCCAACATCGACATCGAAGCTTCGGCCCGCGTCCGCGATTACGACATCACGCTGGGGTTGCAGGGGACGCTCAACCGCTTGAGCATGACGTACAGATCCGACCCGCCACTGTCGTCGTCGGACATCGTCTCATTGCTTGCGTTGGGGCGAACCCGCGAAGAAGAAATCGCGCAGCTTCCCGGTTCGACGATGCAGGGCACGTCCAATCTCGCCGAGTCGGCATCAAACGCCATCCTGGGCGAGGCCCTCAACTCGACTGTAAACAGCCGCCTGCAGAAGTTGTTCGGCGTCAGCCGAATCAAAATAGATCCCAAAGTCGTTGGTCAGCAAAGCGGGGCGAATGCCCGCCTTACAATTGAGCAAACGGTCTCCAATCGCGTCACCTTGACCTACATCACAAACCTCGCTCAGTCGGCGCAGCAGATCATCCAATTCGAGTACTACATCACGCCCCGCATATCCATTGTTGGGGTGAGGGACCAGAACGGCGTGGTGAGCTTCGACGTCTTTGTGCGCCGCCGGAAGCGCTGAGCCACGACGGCTGGGGTGATAACCTCGCTTATGCCAATGGACCACGTCAGCCCGGTCGATCCATTCATCGAACCTAGATTCCGGATGGTTGCGGAACAACTCCGCGATCGCGGTATTCGCGATGAGCGCGTGCTGCAGGCCATGGCAACGGTTCCGCGCCACGAATTCGTGCCTCCGGAAGCCTGGGGCAAAGCCTACGAGGACCACCCGCTTCCCATCGGCGAAGGCCAGACGATCTCGCAACCCTACATCGTCGCGTTCATGATCGAAGCGCTCGGCGCCGAAGCCGGCGATACCGTACTGGAGATAGGAACTGGAACAGGATATGAGGCGGCGGTGCTCTCTTGCATTGCGGCGCGAGTGTTGACCGTTGAACGGGTTGCGTCGCTCGCAATGCGCGCCCGGGAGAATTTTGCCCGTCTCGGGTACTGCAACATCGAAGTCAATGTGGGAGACGGGAGCGAAGGTCTGCCGCAGTCGGCGCCCTTCAGGCGGATCATTGTGGCTGCTGCCGCTGCCGCAGTACCTGACTCTTTGCTCCAGCAGCTCGATGATAACGGGAAACTCGTCTTGCCTGTCGGCAGTGACGATTTGCAGGAATTGCAACTGCTGCACAAGGTGGGCGGAAAAATCATCAGGACCAATCTCGGTGGCTGCCGCTTCGTACCGCTCATTGGATCCTAAGCGGGCGGCGAAGGATCTCGCGTCGTTTACCCGGTAGCTCGTGGCGCTTCGGGACCGCCGGATTCCTCGTCTGAGCGCTCGACGGCCATGCGCATCAGCTTCCACAATTCGTCCCTGCCCAGCCCACTCTTCGAGGAGAACGGCAGGATCTTGTCGGCGCCAAGCCCCTGGCGTAATTTTTCCAGCGCGGACGGCAGGCGGGAACCCACTTTGTCCGCTTTGGTCGCAACCACGAGCAGGGGGCGGTCCACGTGTTGCAAGAATTCAATCAGTTGCGCATCGCTCTTTTGCGGCGGAACATTGGCGTCGACCAGGCAAAGGCAAAGTGCCAGGGATGATCGATTCGTCAGATATGGATCGACAAAGCCCTGCCAGCGATCGGTAACTTCGCGTGGAACGCGCGCGTACCCGTATCCGGGGAGGTCCACAAACAGCAAATCCGGCTTCGGACGTCCTGGCCAACGCACCTCGAAGAAATTGATCGCCTGGGTGCGGCCCGGAGTGTTGCTGGTCTTGGCAATTTTCACTCCGGCGAGTGAATTGATCAGGCTGGACTTGCCTACGTTCGAGCGGCCCAGGAATGCGATTTCCGGTGCACTTGCGGCGGGGAAGTGCCGTTCATCCATGGCGCTTAAGAGAAACCGTGTGTGGACCTTCATCTTTCTGCTAACCCCACTCCATGGGTTTTAGATGCGGGCCTATCGCTTTGAGCGGTGTCTGAAGCACACGAACAAGAAGAAGCCCGCTGCGCTCGCCTCAACGATAACGGAACAAATCTCGTTTGAGGCGTCGCTAGCGGGCTCGATAGGAACCTTGCTACTGCCGCGCGGCCGGTTGATCCGGCGCGGTAGGCGGCGGCGCCATCGCGGGCGCCTCGTCAGAAGATACGGGCAACGAACGCTCGAGTGCGATCTGCAGAACCTGATCCATGTGCTCCACAAAGTGGAACTTCATGGCACTTCGCAGATTCTCCGGCACATCCGCCATATCCTTGTCGTTTTCCTGCGGCAGAATCACTTCCAGAATTCCGGCACGATGCGCTGCCAGCAACTTCTCCTTAAGGCCGCCGATCGGCAGCACCTTGCCGCGAAGCGTGATCTCGCCGGTCATGGCAACGTCGCGCCGCACAGGAATCCGGCTAAGGGCGCTGGCAATGGCCGTGGCCATGGTGATTCCCGCCGAGGGCCCGTCCTTGGGAATCGCGCCCTCAGGCACATGGATGTGAATGTCGATATTGCGGTAAAAGTCATGGTTCAGGCCGAGTTGCTGCCAGCGCGAGCGGATGTAAGTGATGGCCGCCTGCGCCGATTCCTGCATGACATCGCCCAACTTGCCGGTCAGCAACGGCTTGCCGCCTTTGCCTTCCACCACGGTTACTTCCGTGGACAGCAACGAGCCGCCAACCTCGGTCCACGCCAATCCCGTAACCAGACCGACTTCGCTCTTCTCGTTGACCGCCGTGTCGCGGAAGCGCATCACGCCAAGGAAGTCGTTGATGTTCTCCGCGGTAACTGCGATGGAGTAGGCTTGACCGTCCTTCACAACGCGGCGGGCCACCTTGCGGCATACGTTGCCGATTTCCCGCTCCAGGTTGCGGACTCCGGCTTCGCGCGTGTAATTGCGAATGATTCCGGTAATCGCCTCGTCGGTGAAGCTGATGTTTGGGTCGGTCAACCCGGCCTGCTCTCGCTGCTTCTTCAGCAAAAAGTGCTTGGCGATTTCGAGCTTCTCCGGTTCTGTATAGCCATGCAGCCGCAGCACTTCCATGCGGTCCTGCAGAGCTGCTGGAATCGTGTGCAGCACATTCGCCGTGGCGATGAAGAATACCTGCGACAAATCGTATTCAACGTCCAGGTAGTGATCGATGAACATGTAATTCTGTTCCGGATCGAGCACTTCCAGCAGCGCCGAAGAAGGATCGCCGCGGAAGTCCGCGGACATCTTGTCGACTTCGTCGAGCATGAAGACCGGATTCTTCGTGCCGGCCTTCTTCATCATCTGAATGATCTGTCCGGGCAGGGCGCCGATGTAGGTGCGGCGATGACCGCGAATCTCCGCTTCGTCGCGAACTCCGCCCAGCGACATGCGTACGAACTTGCGTCCCGTCGCCTTGGCGATACTCATGCCGAGCGAAGTCTTGCCGACCCCTGGAGGTCCGACGAAACATAGAATCGAACCCTTCGGGTTCTTCACCAACTGCCGCACGGCCAGGAACTCGAGAATGCGATCCTTGATCTTTTCCAGTCCGTAATGATCTTCGTTCAGAACCTTCTCGGCGAACTCTATGTCCCGGACTTCCTTTGATTTCTTCTTCCAAGGCACGGCCAGCAGCCAATCCAGATAGTTGCGGGAGACGGTTGATTCAGCCGACATCGGAGGCATCGCCTCCAGCTTCTTGAGCTCTTGCAGCGCCTTTTCGTGAACGTCCTTCGGCATGCCGGAACTGTCGACCTTCTTCTTCAGTTCGTCGAATTCGCTTTTTTCGCCGCGCCCGAGTTCCTTCTGGATCGCCTTGATCTTTTCGTTGAGGTAGTACTCTTTTTGCGCGCGCTCCATCTGCCGCTTGACCCGCGACTGGATGGTGCGATCCATGTTCAGCTTCTCGATCTCTATGTCCAGCACGTCGAGCACGCGGTTCAGACGGTCGGCGGGATCGAAGATTTCAAGCAGTTCCTGCTTCTCTTCTATCGTGAGCTGCAGATTGGCGGCGATGGTGTCGGTCAGCTTGGCAATATCGTCCGGCCTGACCGTGGCGGCCATGGTCTCGTAGTTGAGCGACTGGCAGAGCTTTACGTATTGCTCGAACTGAGAAATCACGCGCTGCATCGCAGCTTCGATCTGTGGCGTCACCTCGATCGTATTCTTCACAGTGCGAACGGACGCTTCGAGGTAGCCTCCCACTTCGGTTACCTGCAAGGTCTTTCCGCGCTCGAGTCCTTCGACCAGTACCTTGATGTTCCCGTCAGGGAGTTTGAGACTCTGGACAATATTGACGATCGTGCCCACCTGGTAGATCTCATTCGGCTTCGGCTCGTCAATGCTGGCATCGTGTTGCGTTGCCAGGAAAATCCTCTTGTCGTGGGCCAGCGCCTCTTCCAGCGCCCGCACGCTCGATTCGCGCCCCACAACGAACGGCGTCATCATGAACGGAAAGATGACGACGTCCCGGATGGGCATCATCGGCAGCTTTTTGGTCTCGAATTTTTCTTTGGTAGAACTCACTCAGTACAACTCCCTGTTTGGCCCGTTTTCAAATAATCGCTCCGGGGCCGACGGCTATTCCGAGCCTACTACATGAAACATCCTACGGCAACCACCGCCCCGGACTGTAATACCCCAGTAGATACGGCCCCTAATTGTTTCGATGACGAATTCTGATTCGGGAACGCTTTCGGCGGGAAAATCTTTCCAAAAGTACGGCGCTGCACGCCCTAAATCGTTAAGAATGCCGTAGTGCGCTGACCTTTCGTAATGACCACGAACGAGGAGCACTGCCCAAAACGAGCAAAAGGGCTTGCTTCGCGCAAGCCCTTTGTCCGAACAGAATCGCGAACCGATTAGCCCGCCTTTTCCAACATGGCGATCGCAAGGTCGCGCTTTTCGACCATCTCGCGAGTCACCTCAAAATCTTTCACCTTCTTCTGGCTCGGCAGGTGATACATCAGGTCAAGCATCAACTCTTCCAGTATCATCCGCAGCCCGCGGGCGCCCACCTTGCGCAGCGTTGCCTCGTGAGCGATGCTTCGCAGAGCATCGGGTGTGAAACAAAGTTTGACGTTCTCAAACTCGAACAACCGCTGATACTGCTTGGTGATCGCGTTACGCGGCCTGGTCAGGATCTCGACCAGCGCATCCTCGTCCAGTTCGTCGAGGACTCCCATCACAGGCATGCGGCCCACAAATTCGGGAATCAACCCGAACTTGATCAAATCCTGCGGCTCGGCCTTACGCAGCAATTCGCTGTCGCGCTTGGCAGCGCCGACCAGTTCCTGCTGGCCCGCGACTTCGTCCGAGCGGAACCCCATCGCCCGTTTCCCGACGCGCCGCCCAATCACTCGTTCCAGGCCAACAAATGCGCCACCGCAGATAAACAGGATGTTAGTCGTATCCACCGGAGTGAATTCCTGGTGCGGATGCTTACGTCCGCCCTGCGGCGGGACGTTGGCGACCGTGCCCTCCAGGATTTTCAGCAAAGCCTGCTGCACTCCCTCGCCGCTCACGTCGCGGGTAATCGAGGGGTTCTCGTCCTTGCGCCCGATCTTGTCGATTTCGTCAATATAAATGATTCCGGTCTGGGCCCGCGCCACGTCGCCGTCGGCTGACTGCAACAGCTTCAGAATGATGTTCTCGACATCCTCGCCGACGTACCCGGCTTCGGTAAGCGTGGTCGCATCAACGATGGCGAACGGCACGTCGAGCATCTTGGCCAGAGTTTGCGCAAGTAGCGTCTTGCCGGTGCCGGTCGGACCGATCAGCAGAATATTCGATTTCGAGAGCTCGATATCGCTGTTCCGCTGCTTGTTCATGTAGACGCGCTTGTAGTGGTTATAAACCGCCACTGCGAGCTTCTTCTTTGTCTGTTCCTGGCCTATGACGTACTCGTCGAGAAATGCCTTTACCTCGTGCGGCTTAGGTAATTGGCTGGGAGCGGCGGAAGGCTGCGCTTCGCTGCGGTCATCCTCGAGAATCGAATTGCAGACCGCAACACATTCGTCGCAGATATACGCCCGTGGGTAATCGCTGGGGGAAGAGATTAACTTGGCGACAGCGTCCTGAGATTTGTGGCAGAAGGAGCATCGCAAAACTTCATCGGAACCTGACCTTCTCATGTGACTCCTCGATACTTACCATGCACTTGCCGATCTCTTGCTCCGCCTGGTCCGCCAAGCGGTGCGGGAACGCTCCCGCCTGTCAATTTGCCACCGCGACCAGCATATCGCTGATCCAAGCCCGGCCTATTGAACTACAACTTCGCTCCCAATGGAAGTCCCCATTGGTACACTCAGGTGACCACCCGATCCGACAGGGCAGCCCAATACCCTAGCGATGCTTGAAAATAATCTCGTCAATCAGCCCGTATTCCTTGGCCTGCTGAGCATTCATGATGAAATCGCGCTCCACATCGCGCTCGACCTTTTCCAGTATCTGGCCGCTGTGTTTGGCGAGCAACTGGTTGGTGATCTCACGCATGCGGAGAATTTCGCGCGCTTGAATATCGATATCGGTTGCCTGTCCGGAGATGCCTCCGCCCATTATAAGCGGCTGGTGAATCAGAATGCGTGACGTGGGCAGGGCGAACCGCTTTTTTGCGGCGCCGCCCGCCAGCAGCAGAGCAGCCATGCTCGCCGCCTGCCCGATGCAGATGGTCACCACGTCGGGCCGTATGAACTGCATAGTATCGTAGATCGCCATGCCAGCCGTAATCGAGCCGCCGGGCGAATTGACGTAGAGCGATATGTCCTTTTCGGGATCTTCCGCTTCCAGGAAAAGCAATTGGGCAATGATGAGGTTAGCTACCTGGTCGTCGATCGGAGTCCCTAGAAAGATGATGTTGTCCCGCAACAGACGGGAGTAGATGTCATACGCACGCTCGCCCCTGCTGGTTTGTTCCACTACCATGGGCACAAGCATAAGTCCGCTCCTTTATCATCGTGCGCCCTCTCCGCCACGGTTGCGATATCGAAAGGCGGCGGCGCGTTCAAGGCGTCCCCACCGCGCGTTACGCGCGGCGGGGTGGAATCCCGCTCGGAAAACGGCTTGCAGGGTCACCGCCGCTTCCAGCACGACGCGCCCCGATCCATAATACTAGCGATTCAATGCCTCCGGGGAACCGTGCGGAAGCGCAGCTCCCGTTCCGGAACTCCCGTCTTGTGTACTCCCCAAAAACGGATTACCCCGTCCTGCCGTACAGCATCTCCAAAGTCTTGTCGTTCCTGATCCGTGCCCGTATACGGTCGACTGCGCCGTTCTCTTCCAGCCGTTTACGGACGGCCTCCGCCGTTTGTTGCATCTGCTTGGCGAGAGATTCGATCTCTGTATTCAGCTCTTCGTCGCTAACCTCGACGGTTTCCACGTCGGCAATCTTATCGAGCAGTAAAGATGCCTGAACTTCACGGCGTGCAGCCTGCCGCTGTCCTTCGCGTAAACGGCCCATATCCATGTTCTTCAGGTCTTCGGTCCGCATCCCCTGTGCGGCCAGGGCGCGCATGCCCCGATCCAGCCGGGTGTCAATCTGTTGCTCGACCATTGACTCGGGCACGGCGATATCGAACTTGGTCACCAGGTCCTGCACCAGCTTGTCCTTGGCCCGGCGCTCCTCTTCCTGCTGCTTACCAGCTTGGATGCTCTCCCGTATCCGAAGTTTCAGATTCTCCAGCGATTCGAACTCGCTGCCGACTTCCTTGGCGAAGTCGTCAGTCAGCTCTGGCGCACTCTTACGTTTGATGCTCTTAATCTGAACTTCGTAGTGAACCGTTTTGCCCGCCAGCCGTTTGTCCGAAAATTCCTGTGGGTAAGTGACATCGAAGCTGCGCGCTTCTCCCGCCTTGGCGCCGCGCAGGTTGTCGCTGAACTCCGCCATCGTGTTGGTGCCGCCTATTTCCACCAGCACGTCGTCGACGTTGATGGGTTTGGCGTCGGCTTCCCCCGAAGTTCCGGTGAACCCGGCCTGGGCGTAGTCGCCGTCCTGGAGAGGGCGAACTTCCTCGACGTTTTCGTAGGTCGAATGCTGCTCGCGAAGGTTCGCAAGCGCCTGGTCGACCTCTTCGTCGGTCACTGAAATTTCGATCTTTTCAGGATGAATCTCCTGGTATCCGGTAACGTCGATCTCCGGCAAAACCTCGAAGCTGGCCTTGAATCGCATCGGCTTGCCTCCGGCCAAATCGAGGTCGGTTACCTGCGGTTGCGAAACCGGGACCAGGTGCTGCTTTTCGGTTTCCTGCCGGAAGTAACGCGGAATCAAGTGCTCGACAACTTCGCTCTTGATGTCTTCGCTAAAGCGCTGGCGAATGATGGCGGGCGGAACCTTGCCCCGTCGGAAGCCCGGAACCCGGGCATGCTTCTGAAGCTCGCTGATAACGGTCTGTTCTTCTTTTGCCACCACATCGGCGGGGATTTCGACGGAAATCTCTCGCTGACAGGGGTTAGGGATTTCGGTCTTGCTATCTTCTGTTGAATTCAAGGAAGTGCCTTCAGATCAGTGTAAAGTGTGCGCCAAAAAGGCTGGCCACCTACGGCTCGCGCCGGGACTTCAGCTTCGCGCCCGTGGAGCCGACGCAAGCCAAGCGAAAAAATAGTGTAAGAGAGGCAACCGAACCCGGTCAAACCGCCCCCTCAGAAGCCAACAACTCTGTTTGATTCAAAGCTGACGGATCAACTCTGACGCGTCCGGCCTTGTCTATTGTACGCGACTGTGGACGAAAGGCCGATTGACCGCCGGGGGCTGAGACATCGGCGCTCAAGCATGCCGCGAGGAGATGTCGGCTTTTCTCCCGTGATCGGCTTATAAAACAAGCTATAAAATAGGGTCATGCCCTCTGCTCTGCATGTCCTCAACCGGGAAGTGGTCATTTGCCGGCGCTGCCCGCGTCTGGTCGAGTTCCGCGAAATCGTCGGACGCGAGAAGCGCCGTGCCTATCTCGATCACGACTACTGGGCCAAGCCGGTTCCCGGCTTCGGAGACCCAAAGGCCAGGGTGGTCATCCTCGGGCTCGCGCCCGGAGCCCACGGCAGCAACCGCACGGGTCGGCCATTCACCGGCGATTCCTCGGGACGCTTTATGTACCCAATCCTGCACCGCACGGGCTTCGCGTCCCAGCCTAACGCCGATAGTCGCGGCGACGGACTGCGCTTGCTGGACGCCTACATCACGGCCGCCGTGCGATGCGCTCCGCCGGATAACAAGCCATCTCCGCAGGAAATCGCTAACTGCGCGCCTTTTCTCGACCGTGAATTGGAGGCCCTGAAGCGAATGAAGGTCCTCGTCGCGTTGGGCAGGATCGGCTTCGATGCTTATCTGAATCATTTGAAGCGCGTCGGCGTGCTGAAGAGCAAGAGCGGTTACAGCTTTGGTCACGGTGCCCGGTACACGATGCCGAACGGGGTCATCCTGCTGGCTTCCTACCATCCTTCGAATCAGAACACGGCAACCGGCAAGCTGACGGTTGCGATGTTCGAGCAGATATTCCTGACCGCCCGCCAACTTGTATCCAATCCGGCGATGGATGGCCAAAGGCGTTGCGAATCTCATCCAGTTCGATAATCGCTGCCCACTCACCGCCTGAAGATTGCTCCCACACAATGCGGCCGTGCAGCAGCCTTGCCACAATCGCCGGCGAAAGATCGTGATGATAGTCGAAAAAGCGCTCTTCCATGCGGTTCCACCAGGCGAAATGGCTGAACGGATTTGCCGGCGGATCATACTTTGTGGAAAACACGAAAGCAACATCGAAGGCTTGCCGCTGCTGCGCCGCCTTGAGCACCTCCGGAGCGGTAAAATTCTCGATCCGCACCACTGAGAGAGGGCTGAAAACGTATCCAAGAAAGGGCCGGTTCAGCTCGTCGGATGCGGGCCAGGCGGTCAGAATCCGGTCGTGCGCGTAGTGCCGCTCCAAATAGGCGGCGGCTTGCTGGTGCAGGCGGACGAAGCGCGCGTAGGTCAGATTATCTTCCGGCGCAATCCTCCAGAGCGGGCTCACGACCAGCGCCAGCACGAAAGCCGCCGCACAGGCCGCGCACCAGGCCCGCCAGAACAAAATTGCGCGTCGCTGATCATGCGTCCTCTGGTCGCGCTTGCCGGGATAGAGTTCCGCAACGCCAAGAATAATCACCAGCGGAATCACCGGCATCATGTAGCGCGCCAGTTCGGCGCCGCCCACGAACGACAGCGCCAGCACATAGGCCGCAATTACCACGCAAAATACCTCCTGCACGCGGCGGTCGATGGTGTCTGACGGCCCAAATCTATCGGGCGTGGACCTCCATACGATCAGGGCGGGTATGGTCAGCAAAAACAGGTTCATGCATCCTGCCGCCTCCCACAGGCGCATCAACGCCGCGAGCGGAATGCGCAGCGGATGGAAAGCGCTCCAGACGTTGTAGGACAAATACTCCGCGTTGAAGACCCGGCCAGTTTGCAGATAGTGATAGGCATACCACGCCAACAGCGGAACTGCGGCGAGCAGTTGCGTGAGCGCCGCCACCGGGGTTCCTATCGCGCGCGGCTCCTGCTGCACCGCGGGGTCCCCGGCAAGCCCTTCGTTGAATTGTTGGGGTTGCAGCGCGGCGCGGCTTCGCAGATAACCAGTAATCTCCAAGACAAAAAATGCCAGCGGAGTGATGAAAGCCGTTTCCTTGGACAGCGTGGCCAGGGCGGAGAAGCCGATTGAAACCATGCGCCGTCCCGTGATGTGGAAATAGACGGCCCACGCCGTAAAAGCGAATGCACCGATATCGAGCTGGAGCAGGGAACTCTGCGCGAAGATTACCGGATGAAGCGCCGTCAGCCCGAGCGATGCCAGCGCAACCTGCCGGTTGGATACGCGCTCCGCCAGCCGATAAAACCCAAACAGCCCGAAGGCCGAGAGCATCAACATGGCCGTTCGCGTCACGACCGGCGCAAAGCTGCCCAGCTTCCACCACATCGCAACCCAGAGCATCACTAGCGGAGGATGCGCGTTGGAGAGAGTAGTTTGCGGGATCAGCTTTCCATGCAGGAGAATGTCGCGGGCGGCCGGAACGAAATAACCGGCCTCGTCGGAAAAATAGGGCAGTCGCAACAGCGTTGCGTGCAGGGCAAAAATCGCGCAAAAGATCAGGACGAAATCAAAGCCCGCCGCCAGCGGCCCCGCGCGCGGGTTGGACGCGACTTCGCAAGTTGGCCTCAATTGCGCCGAAGGGGGCGAAGGGCTTTGCGGCTCCCGTTCCATTGCTCCGCTAACCAGATTCGCGGAAGGTATCCCCCCGCGATGGGCCGGAAATTCTGGGATGACATCCTGTCCGGCGATGCTAGTGCTGGTACATCAACCTAAACATGCCCTAGTGGATTGGGCCGGGCGCCATCTTTGGATCGAGCTTGATCTCGCCAAACGCCTGCTCATAATTGGCGACGTTTTGCTGCAACAGCCCGGCCAGCGCCTTGGCCTGCTGGGGACTGAGGTAGACCCCCTGAAAGTTCTGCACCTCGACATGCGTCTCGCTGGGCTGTAGCGTGCCAAAGACGAGGAAGAAATCCCAGACGTTCACGCGTATTTGTACGCTGTTGGCGTAGCGCTCGCGATAATCCCCGTGTTGGTAATGCGAATCTCCTGCTGCGGTACAAAAGTCATGGATGGCTGTCCTGCGTGCGCAGTTGCGCTAGGCCTGCAAATACATCGTACCCACTTAAATAATTTTATGAATGTCATCCGTGGAAGTGTGCGTCCTGAGCGGAGCGAAGGATCCCAGGACACTGTTCCACCCCGCGTCGCTCGGGGCTTTTTGATGAATTCCTTCGGCTGTGCCTCAACCCAAGCCGTGTTGCATTCTCGCCCTAAAACATTCAGAGTGACACCCCTAAATTATGCAATTTGCGGGACCACACACTGATTTCAAGCGAAAGGTTAAAACATCTGTGTGCCCCACAGATCGTGCAGATGCAGCACTCCCTGTATCCGGCCTTCGCTGTCTACGACGACGAGGGAAGTGATCTTCTTTTGCTCCATGACCTCCAGGGCGGCGGTGGCGAGCTCGTCCGGCGAAATCGTTTTCGGGCTTCGGGTCATGCATTCGCCCGCCGTGAGGTCCAGGATTTCTTTGCCGCGGCGTTCGAGCAACCGGCGCAGGTCGCCGTCGCTGATCACCCCGGCGAGCAGCTCTCCTTCCACGACGGCCGTCATGCCGAGCTTCTTGCTCGACATCTCGAAGATCGCATCGGCCATGCGCGTCCGCGGCGAAATCTTTGGGATTGCGTCGCCGGTATGCATCAAGGCCGACACCTTCATCAGGCGCTTGCCGATCTTTCCTCCCGGATGCAGGTTGGCGAAGTCTTCTTCCCGGAAGCCGCGTTTCTCGGAGAGCGCGACGGCAATGGCATCGCCCAGGGCGAGCATGGCCGTGGTAGAAGTGGTGGGCGCCAGCCCTAGCGAGCAGGCCTCTTTGGCAACCGAGCAGTCCATCGCGATGTCGGCGGCCTGCGCCAGCGAACTGCGGCTGCACGGCCCCGGCGCGCCAGCGCTGGAGTGGGCGTTCGGCGGGTAGAGCGAGTCGCAGGTGAAACTGATAAGCACGATGCCCAGGCGTTTGATGTTGGGCAGCAGTTCGATAATCTCCTCGGTTTCGCCACTGGCCGAGAGTGCGATCACGATGTCGCCCCGCACGATCATGCCAAGATCGCCGTGCAGCGCTTCCGTCGGATGCAGGAAAAGCGCCGGGGTTCCGGTCGAGCTGAGCGTGGCGGCTATCTTGCGCGCGATCAGGCCGCTTTTTCCCAAGCCGGTCACGACCACGCGTCCGGCGCAGTCCGACAGCAACTCCACGGCACGGCAAAAAGCCCCCGCCATGGGGCCGGCGATCCGGTCCGCCAACTGCCGCAAGGCTTCGGCTTCCATGCGAACGACATTTGCGCCAGTGTGATTCATGGAAAGACGAATAGTACCAGATTGCCCGACAGCCGCGCCGCCAAACATGGCCGTTAAGCCTGCGTTTTTGTTTGGCGCGCCTTTACCGCTACAGGTAAGCTGACGTAGGCGGAACGCCCGGATGAGAAAAGGCGAGAAACAGAGAGGAAATAGATGAGAGCCCGTGCCTCGAAATCTGCTGCTGTAACGCTATGCCTGCTGCTCTTGGCCGTGGCAAGCTTTGCCGCGTCCGATGGCCGCTCGCTCGACCGCGGCACCAATGAACTGGGCTTCTGGGCCGGGTACTCGCCAAACAATCCGACGTTGATCGGCATTACCACGGACCGTCCTTTTTTCGAGCTGAATTTTCAGTATGCGCGGGTGCTCGTCGCTGGCGACAACTGGGCCCTGAAGTACATGGTTGAGATGGTTCCGGTGGCGATCATCAGCCAACCACGGCAGGTCAATGTGGTGCAGGGAACTAGCGTGGTGCAGGTCGACGCCGCCGGCACCAGGCGCACAATCTACGGCGGCGGCATTTCTCCCATCGGGCTACAGGTAAATTTTCGCCGCCATCGCGCGCTCCAGCCCTATATCAATGGCACAGCGGGCGCCCTGTATTTTGCCGAGCAGGTTCCCGTCAGCGGATCGTCGCAATTCAACTTCGGGGTCGGCTGGGGAGCGGGCGTGCAGATCTGGCACCGGGAGAATCAGTCCGTCAGCATAGGCTACAAATTCCACCATATTTCCAATGCCAACTCAGCCAATCAAAACCCTGGCGCAGATTCGAACCTGCTGTACGCGGGGTATAGCTGGAGTTGGCACCGATAGCTCGATGTTGGCGCAGTGGCGGGTGTTCTAGCCGGTGCCCCATATCTGCCGTAGTTAGCAGATGTGGGACCGGGGTCTGCTTCGACCGACACGGCTAAAGAGGTTCCCCAATCGATATATCCCAAACGTGGGAGACTGTATTGGCGAGCGAAGTCGAGTCACCCTTCTGCCGAAAAACAAAGGGTGGCTCCACTCCGCTTCGCTCCGGTCGCCAAGACATACGTTGGGAGTTTGTATACACCAACCAGGGAACTGCTCTAACGTGGGTACTCTCAGGTCTCAGTCGCGTTAAGAGTTGCGCTTCGGTTTCCACTGATTCAGGAATTCGACAATCTGCTGCGGGTCGAGCCGACGCGCCGATGAGAATTGCCCATCCCTCTGGCTACTCAGCAGGCGGCCTTGCTCGGACAGCACGGCAATAGCCGGAATCCCTTTTTTCAGCGGAATCTGGTATTGATCTGCCAGGTCGACGTTCTTGGCGTAACGTCCCTCGCCCTCGCCGGTATCCACGTGAACGACGATGAAATTGTTATCCACCAGCGCCTTGATCGGCTCCTGGTGGAAGCGGTAGTCGAGCGCATGGCAATCGGGGCACCAGTTGGCGCCAAAGACTAGAAGAATTCGCTTGTGCTCTCGTTCAGCTTCACGGAGTGCTTTGGCGATCTCCGCTTTGGCGTTGGCCTCAGGGTCATAGAGCTTAGGGTTAAACGTGATCTGAGCCGCGGCAGCGGCCAGCAGGAGCAGAAGAAAAACTGCAATCGTTGTCGTTCGCCGCATAAAGGCCACTCCCGCAGTTATGGTACATGATATGAGGCGACGGATCACATTCCCTGACGCACCCAGCCGCGAGAGGTAAAGCTATGCGTTCTCAGGCAGTCTTGATAATAGGTGCCGTGATAATAGGTGCCGTGGACACTCGGGCTGCTGGCTTCCGCCGAACCCGTCCGACACATACGTGCGCCTCCTCCGCAATTGCAACTGCAGTTTTGCTTCCTGCTGCGTTCCAGCCGCAGTCGAGACATTGGCTTGAGTCAAGCTCATAACGGCGCTGCGGCCCTACTAAGAGAGTTGTATGCCAGAAACCGAGCATGGCATTGCTCCGCTTGCGGCAGCTCCCACTGACCCCCGCTTCACTGTGCCGCAGGGCATTCAGGTCAGTGGTGTTACGGCGGATATGTCAAGGATGGCGCACGCTGTGATGGCTGTTCAGGGAGGAAGGTAACAACGCGCGCCTCCTGACTTAAGCCCATAGTAGGTTTCGTGTCACTCGATATAAGTGATCGCGGCGTAGGATGGGCTCACCCGCCAACTACTACTTGGTTACTCCGACCACGGTCAGATATGGGCCAGCAGAGAGTTGTCGTAGAACCGTTTAACAGCTGTGTGCCACTGGGACAACTTGTGCTGACAGTGAAGGTGGCCTTGTTCACTGAACTTTCCTTTTCAACATTGAAAAAAGCCCATGAGCCTGAAGATGTATGGACGATTCCTTGATTGAAAAGAAGGGGCCGATAGAGTAGGGCCGTTGGAAAACGGGCCGGAATACGCTAGTAAAACTTGAAAGAAAGATAGGCGCTGAATCGATCAAGAGTCAATACTTTTGAGGTTAATACTCAATCCTGTTATTCCCGTTTCGGGTCGGTGGGGGAGCCCAACGAAAGATCGTTCGCGCTAGATGTCTCCCTTCCTCCTTTGTTCTCAACACTCTCGGATTTTTCGAGCGCACTGCTGCCGCGAGACAGGCTGACGACGAATCCCCGCCCCTGTTTGACCCAGCCGCGTCCTCACCCTAGAATCAGATGTTCAGTTCTGGATAAGGACGCAACTATGGGGCTCCAGCTCTACAACACGCTCTCCGGCAAAGTTCAGGAATTCAAACCTCGCGAGGACAACCTCGTCCGCATGTATGCCTGTGGGCTCACGGTTTACGATTACGGTCACATCGGCAACTTCCGTACGTTCATTGCGGTCGATGTGCTGCGCCGCTTCCTGCTGCAAAGTGGTTACAGCGTGAAGCACGTTATGAACATCACCGACGTCGACGACAAGATCATCCGCAACGCCATGCAGAAGGGTGTGCCGATCGCCGACTACACCGCAAAGTTCGCCCAGGCCTTCCTGGACGACATGCAGACGCTCAACCTCGAACCGCCGGAGAAGCTGGTGCGAGCAACCGAGCATATCCCGGAGATGGCGCACTTTATCGCCAATCTGGTCGCCAAGGGCAACGCCTATCGCACCGACGAAGGCTCGTATTACTTCCGCATCGCCAGCTTTCCGCAGTACGGCAAGCTCAGCAAGAAGGACTTTGCGGGCATGACTGACGGCGCGCGCGTCGACGTGGACGAATATGACAAGGACAATGCGCGCGACTTTGCCCTGTGGAAGGCCCCAAAACCCGGCGAGCAAAGCTGGGATACGGAGATTGGCCCCGGGCGTCCGGGCTGGCACATCGAGTGCTCCACCATGAGCATGGAATACCTGGGCGAGAGCTTCGACATCCATCTAGGCGGTGAGGACCTGATCTTTCCGCATCACGAAAATGAGATCGCCCAGTCGGAAGCGCTCACCGGCAAGGAATTTTCGCATTTCTGGGTGCACTCGCGCTTCCTGCTGGTCGAGGGCGAGAAGATGTCCAAGTCGCTCGGCAATTTCTATACTTTGCGCGACCTGGTGCTCATGGGCCACAAGCCGTCCTCCATTCGCTTTCTACTGGCATCGGTTCCTTACCGCAAGCAGCTTAACTTCACCTTCGACGGACTGAAACAGGCGGCGGCCTCGGTGGATCGCCTGCGCAATTTCAAGCTGCGTCTGGAAACCGGGCACTGGCCCGAAGGCACGAACCAGGCCATTGCTGCGATGGCTGCAGAAACCGTGACTGCCTTGCGCGTCGCCATGGAAGACGATCTCAATACGGCGCAGGCTTTGGGAGCTATGTTCGACCTGGTTCGCGACGTGAACGCGGCTGCCGACAAGGCCGAGGTGCACAAAGACGACGTTCCAGCACTGCTACAGGTGCTCGCCAAGTTCGACGATATCTTCGCCGTGCTGGCCGACGATGATGCTGTAAAGATCCGTCGCGTTGTGGAATGGGCCGAAGCTGAAGGCCTCGCCGATAAGATTTCAGCCGAAGTCCGCGAGCTGGCTAAAGCAGCCGCACTCACCGATGCGCAAATCGAAGAACTGGTAGCCAAACACACCGCCGCGCGCAAAGCTAAAGACTTCAAGACCTCCGACGCGGTTCGAAATCAACTGGCGGAGCAAGGCGTGATTCTGGAGAACACTAAAGACGGCGTGCGCTGGAAAAGGAAGTGAAGTAAGTTGCAGAGCTGCTGGGTCGCCAACGCACCAGCTTCGGTGCAAAAAGCGACAGGCGGCAAACGATTTGCCGCCTGCTTGACCCGGTTCTCAGGAGACTTCCCCTTTACTATCGCCCTCTGGATACAGAATACCTGATTTTGCCAGGATGATGCGACATCGTTTTTAAAACTATTTTCCTAGTAAAATCAGTAACTTAGCTTTCCCTTTGGCAGGGAACGCAGTTGACAGGGTTCCCGCGGCAAAAAAACGGGGCGCCCGAAGGACGTCCCGTCCGATAAATTAGCCGGTCCTAGAACGAGTACCTCAACGAAACCGTGCCGATATTGGTGTGGAAGTTACGCGGCAGCGCCACCAACTGGCTTAACGGCACGTTCCCTTCCTTCTCGTTGTAGTCGTAGTAGGCATAGCTGCCCTTGAACTTCACGCCTTTGCAGACATCGACTGCTATACCGGCTGTAAACTTTTGCCAATTGAAGTCCTGTGAACCAAGGGGTTGATTCGGGAATGGCCCCAGGAAGGTATTCGTTCCAACGCTGGTGGTGGCACCGGTGACGACGGTCCCAGCATTGCCGGGAATGCCGGGTGCATTGCCGAAGTTGTCGCCCAGCACTTGTAACGGCAACTTCGTATCCCCTCGAAGCCAGTTGTCATAGCCGCTGGTGCTGGTGATTTCATAACCCAGGTTCAGGGCAACGCGATGAATCGGCCGGAATGTCAGGACTACATAGCCGGTGTTCGTGTTTTCCTGATAGGCCTGAATCACGGGTACGTTAAACTGAGCCGCCAGAACGTTCAAATTCGCTGGCTGCGTCGTTTGGTTCGTGGTGACGGGGCAGACGGTCGGAGCACCGCCTGCAATCACGCTAGCTGTGAGTACCATACAGGCGGGGATGTTGAACTTCTGATCCATATAGGTCCAGCCAAAGTCGAGGCTGACCCGCCGGTCGGGAGCCAGGGTCGCTCCCAGCGTGTAGTAGCGATAGTGGCTGGTGGTGCCGTAAGCCGGGGCATCCGTGGTTGGAAACAGATTGACTCCCGGACCGCCGAAGCTCTCGGCCCAGTCATTCCGCGATTCGACAAAATGCACACCGCCGTTGATGCTGGCCCAACGCTTCAGCTTGTAAACCGTGTTGGCCCGCACTCGCTGCTCGTGACGCGGAACAATCTGTGCGAATGCATTGTCGGCATACGTCAACTCCGCATCAGCGTTGATTCGCCATTTGTCGGTGGGACGAAGAGTAACGCCGCCCAGCGCTGTGTGTGCGTTAATTTTGTCGGTAGACAGCGGAGCCGAGGCAACACTCGGCGTCACGATTCCTGCGAACGTGGTACTCGTGGTTGCCGCCTGGTAGAAGGTCGTCAGCTCGCGACGTTCGTAACGGTACCCGACATACGCGTTCAGGCGACGGCTCGGAGCCCAATTCAGCGTCGCTCTGTTGGAGTATGTACGCTCGCCCTCCAGCGTACTGTAAGCAACTGCCTGGAGGGCCGTGAGCGTTGCTAGCGGAGCCAGTCCCGTCGCTGTAATTCCTGCGATGGCGCAGGGCGGGCCAATGAGAGTCGAGAGGGGAGCGGTACCAGCGGGGTTCGTATAACAGTTGTTGGTCAACTGGTTGTAGCCTCCCGGATCGCGCCAATCTAACCATCGGAACTTATCCGAAAAGCTCCAACTCCTGGTGATGTGGTAGGTCAGGCCGAGATCCGCGTTGCCTGAGACGCGATCCGTACTCGCCGGACCGGTGACCTGAAAAGCGCTGGCGGTACCGTTCCGGCCAATTTGGCCGTGGAAAAGCTCATTGGCGTTCAATAGCTCGGAGTAGCCTGAACTGTACGTGCCGCTGGCGGTAACATCCAGCTTACGGAAGTAGTTTGATCGCAATGACAACTGCGAGGTTGGAAAACTGGAGCGCACATTCTGGTTGCGCGAGTAACCGAAAACACCAACGTTGCACAATGGATTGAGAACGCCGGGAGCAGTAATGTAGGGCTGCGGTCCGGCGATAGTACAGGGTGGGAAAAATATTGGGAGTGTGATTGGTGTAGCGACACCACCTACAACCACCGTGTACGGATTCTGCGGGCTATTGACGTAAGCGGTATCGACCTTGTCGTGCTCGAAGAACTGGTCAAAGCTCAAGGTGGTCCGCGGTAGAGGGCGCGCGTCAACGCCAAACGACCATCTATCGGAACGCGACTGATATTGCTGCGTCAAATCGATGGTGACGTCTTCAAGGCTGGAATTGACCGTGCCTTTGTTGTTGTTGCGCGAAAAGCCCAAGCGGACACGAATAGCCGACTGCGGAAACAGGGTCAGGTTGAAGTCGCCCATGTTTCGGGTTGTGTCTTGGAAATGCGGGCTGTTTGTGTAAAAGGAGTTTGCGTGCGGGTTAAATACGTTCGTGCAAGGAACGACCGCGCCGCCGACGACGGTGCTGCAATTGGTAATGCCCGGATTCAGCGTAAGCGTATTGGCGAACAGGTTGTAATCGAAGAAGTTTACGTCACGCCGGTAGAGTCCGACGAAGTTATACCACTTGCTCTTCTCGATCCGCAGGCGGACCACGTCGTTCGGGTCGCCGCCCAAGCCGAACATGCTCAGGTACAGATTGTCGAACAGCGAGCCGTCGCGCTTTATTGAGCGCATCGACAGCTCCTGCCAGAGAAGGCGCGGACCGCTCTGCAAGTTCACCAGCGTGTCGTACATCTGCTGATTGCCACTGGTTTCGGTGATGCGCCCGCCGAACTCGAACGACTGGCGCACCGTGTAGTTGCCCCAAACGTGTCCGTTCGAAACGTTGTCATTTTCTTGCTCCTGCGCGGCCTTCTGCTGGCCTACAGCCAGCGAAGACACAAGCAGCACTAAAGCGGCAACTGCGATCAAGTATCTCTTGCTCATACGACGACTCCATTGCAACGGCCCTCTTCCGGAAAGGAGAGGACGCGGCGGATTGTGCTTTGTATTTGCCATCGCTTTTCTCCTTTCTTTCATTTGAAGAAGACGGGACTCAAGTTCGAGCCGTGGATGCTCGAGTGGCACGCGATGCATTGCTGAATCCTCGTGTTCTGAGTGTGCCCGATTTGAGCCGTAGCCGCATGGCACTGCAAGCAGAGCGAGTTCGCGCGTGCGGTCGTCAGCATGCGCGGATTTGTTGAGCCGTGCGGGAAGTGGCAAGCCGTGCATCCCTCAACCTTGATCGGCTCGTGCTCGAAGACGAATGGGCCACGCTTGTCGCTGTGGCACTTGAAGCAAACCGCATCTTGATCCGGCGTCGCCCGGAGCTGGCGAGCTTTTAGCGCGCCGTGCGCATTGTGGCAATCGCCGCACTGAATCAGCCCCTCTTCCACGCGATGATGGAACGGCTTTTGGAAATCGCCCTTCTGTTCCGCGTGGCAGGAGAAGCACAACGGCGTCTGCTTCTTTACAAGCTGATACTCCAACTTCGAGTGATGCACGGAGTGACAGCTCGTGCAGGTAATGCCGTTTTCGTTGTGCGTCGAGCGGACGAATTGGCGCTGCTCAGGATTCGACTCGTGGCAGGTCATGCAGCGCTTCGTGATTTGGTCCGTCTTCGCGTCTTTGAAGTTGAAGATCTTCGTCTTATCGCCGCCGCCTTCAACGTGCGCAGCGCCGGGGCCGTGGCAAGATTCACATCCGTGAACCGCCTCGCCGCGAATCTTCTTGGAAGTACTGATTCTGAAATGGGGGCTGGCGTCGATGCTCTTGCCTGCGTCCTCATGGCAACCTTTGCAGGTGTCCGATCCGACATACTGCGACGGATCAGCCTGAGCGGTTTGCTGATCTACCGGGACGGCCTTTTGGGCGTCGGAATCCCGCTTGGCGGCCATCATCGTAATCGCTGCCAATAGGAGAACGCCGATCAGAACCGCCCAACGGAGAATTGGCTTAACAACAAGAAGATGTCTCATCCTTACTCCTACATTCCTACGTCAACAGGTTCCGGATCAAAACATACTGATGAGGCTGCCGGAGAAGAGGCTGTCCCGAACTGCTTGGGGACAGAACGACATTTGTTTCGCAAGTGCCTGGAATTAGGCAGGAATGACGCGATAAAACTTCGCCGCGTCCCAACTCGGACTGGAATTTACCTTCGGGTAAATCGTCGATCACGATGTACCTCATGGGAAATGCGCACGCGGAAGACGCCGGTATTCAATCCGGGAAAAGTCGTATCGCGATGTTTTTCAAAAGCCTGAGGAATGGTCGACGAAAGGAACTTCCTAGGGAAGCACGGTCTCCTTCCGGCGCCGTGGCCATCCACAACAATGCGAACATTCTACACTGGAAATCGTCAACATGGCTGAAATTGGCAACTGGTCAAAAAAAAATAATCGAGAGCTGAAGGAAGGGCTGGCACCTAGGAGTCGATAAGAGAGCTGCCGTCTGAAAGCTACGCCAAAAAGAAAAGCCGAGAGCAGGGAAGTGCTCTCGGCGAACTGCTGGCAAGAACGACTCTAGTCGGCGTGGGCGGTGCTCTTCTTTACCAGGCTACGCTTTTCGATACCGGTAAAGACTTGGCGTGGGCGAGCGATCTTTTGCTCTTCGTCGCAAACCATCTCCTGCCACTGCGCCAGCCAGCCTGCGGTCCGCGGGATGGCGAACAACACGGTGAACATTTCCGAGTCGAACCCCATGGCTTCGTAGATGATGCCGGAGTAGAAATCCACGTTCGGATACAGCTTGCGCTTAATGAAGTAGTCGTCGTTCAGCGCAATCTTCTCCAACTCCATCGCGATGTCGATTTTGGGATTGCGTCCCGTGACCTCGAACACTTCTTCCGCCACCTTCTTAATGATGCGGGCGCGCGGATCGTAATTTTTGTAGACGCGATGGCCAAATCCCATCAGCTTGTACTTGCCTTCCTTGACGCCCTTGATGTATTCGGGCACCTTGTCTTTGCTGCCGATCTTTTCGATCATGCGCAGCACGGCTTCGTTGGCCCCACCGTGCAATGGGCCGGCCAGGGCGGAAGCAGCCGCCGCAGTCGACAGGAAGGGATCGGCTTCCGAGCTGCCGACTGCACGCATGGCATTGGTCGAGCAGTTTTGCTCGTGGTCAGCGTGCAGAATGAACAAAACGTCCAGCGCGTGGGCAAGAACCGGATTCGTCAGGTACTTCAGGTGGCTGCGTTTCCACAGCATGTTCATGAAGTTCTCGGTGTAGCTGAGGTCTGGCTCCGGATAGAGATAGGGCAACCCTTTGCGGTGACGGTAGGCATAGGCGGCAATGATCGGCATTTTCCCAATCAGGCGATAGATACAAGCTTTGCGCGTCTCGGCGTCCCGTACGTTTTTGGAATCGGGATAGAACGTCGAAAGCGCGGCCACCGTGCTCACCAACATGCCCATAGGGTGCGCGTCGTAACGGAAGCCTTCCATGAACTTCTTGATATTTTCGAAGATCGACATGCGGTAGTGGAGCGCGTCCAGCCAGACGGCTTCCTCCGCCGGCGTGGGAAGCTCCCCGTTAATCAGCAGGTAGGCAACCTGCAAAAAAGTGCAGTTTTCAGCCAGCTCTTCGATGTCATATCCGCGGTAACGCAGGATACCTTTGTCGCCGTCGATCAGCGTAACTTTACTCTCGCAACATGCGGTATTGGTGAATGCCGGATCATAGGTCATGATTCCGAAATCATCGGGATTGACCCTCATCTGGCGGAAATCCATGGCGCGAACCGTCTCGTTCGTGACCGGAACTGTATACGACTTGCCGGTCCGATTGTCGACTACTGTCAGAGTGTTATCGGGCATAAATGCTCCTGGCGTTTTGCCTACCCCGATGGCCGGGGCGCGATCGAAATGAATTGTCGAAAAGGTGCTCTAACCCCAAGCAGCCCCACGCTGCTCATTGTCTCTATTCTATATGCACCCCGACGCACACTTCAGGGATTAATGCGCCAGAGCTGTTTCGATCTCGAGGTAGAAATCCCCTTCCCCACACGTACGACAACTACCTGACAGCTACTTTGCGGGTTGCGCAAACATTTTGGCTGTAATGTGCGTCACAGGTAGTTGTGATTATTGACACGAGCACCGCCCTATGTGACCGGCAACCATCGCGACCGCTCGATCCTTGCCTCGCGACGGCGTTGCCTCGGGCGCCACTGGGAGGCTCCAATTACGGAAACCGCGCCGGGTCGAAAACATGAAGATGACAATCGGCCGCCCCTTCAGGAACCACAAATACAGGAACTAACATGGCCCCTGACTCCTTCCTGCTGTGTTGTTGACCGCGGCTGCCCCCACTCCCGCCTTTCTGTCGGGCTGACGTAGGCCGGCACTTTACCCGCGAACAGTGCGCAGCACGACATCCGTGAACGCCTCTGTGCCGAGGCTGCCGCCGAGGTCGCGGGTACGCGTCGAGGGATTGGAGAGCGCGAGTTCAACCGCGTCAGCAATGCACTTTGCGGCGTCGGCAAGCGCGGGTTTCTTGTGCTCCGTAGCCATCCAGTCGAGCAGCATGCTGGCTGAAAGCATCAGCGAAACCGGGTTCGCGATGCCCTGGCCTGCGATATCCGGCGCGGAACCGTGCTGCGGTTGTCCCATGGCGGCCCCATCGCCGGCGTTGAGACTGCCGGCCAGTCCAAGGCTGCCGGAAATTTCGGAGGCTTCATCGGAAAGAATGTCGCCGAACATGTTGGTGGTGACGATTACGTCGAAGCGCGCCGGGTCGCGCACCAACATTGCGGCCGTGGCGTCGACGATCATCTCATCGAGTTTCACCTGTGGGTAATCCTGTGCGACTTTGCGGACCTCACGCAGGAACAGGCCGTCGGAGACCCGCATCACATTGGCCTTGTGAACGGCCGTAACCTTTTTGCGGCGCTTGGTGGCGATCTCAAATGCGGCCTTGGCGATGCGGCGGCAGCCTTTGACGGTGATTTTGCGAATCGCCAGCGCGACATCTTCGGTCGGCATGAACTCGCCATTGCCGAAGAACATGTTGCGGTCCGCGTAGAAGCCTTCGGTGTTTTCGCGAACGATGACCAAGTCCATCTCTTTATTCGCGAAAGACATGCCAAAACGCGAACGGCTCGGGCGAATGTTGGCGTAGAGGTCCAACCCAATGCGCATCTCGCCAGACGGATTGCGTCCGCCCTTGTCACGCGGCGGGTAGTCGTGGTGCGACACCGGTCCAAGCAGCACGCCATGCGCCTTGCGCGCCGCATCCAGAATGTGCGGAGGCAGCGTGGTTCCGATCTTCTTTAAAGAAGCCAGCCCGATCTCCTCGCAATGAAATTCGAGACCCAGCGAATACTTAGCGTTGACGGCGTTGAGTACCCTCATCGTGGCTGCGGTCGTTTCCGGGCCGATGCCATCGCCCGGCAGAATCAGCACGTCCATGAATGTCTCCAGTGTTCGTCAAGAAATTTGGTGGTGCGGATCAAGTTTACTAAGCGGAGTGCGATTCGACATCCAAAACTTATCAAACACGCCGCTCATGCTTGCTCTAGCGCAAACAGAAAAGCTACAATCGCAACCATTCTGAACGTGAACACTGAGGTGTTTCCATGGGTTGGCTACTGCGGGCGCGGCTGAGGTCGATGTGTCTGGTTGCATTGCTGTTTGTTTTGGTATCTATCGCAAGCGAAAGTATGAGCGCACAGTCGTCCGGCGCCGCTCCGGCGGAGAGCCAGAAGCTATCCTCCGCAGCGGAATTGCCCGTCGCTGTTTCTGCCAAACCGCCGAGTTCACCAGACGCCGCCAAGCAGCTTGCCAAGGTTCTTCAAATAGCGGCGAAGCAAGGTAGCCCGTCACGTGTACCTGCATACATCTCGGACGATCTGGGTCTGACACACGCAAGCGTCACCATCGAGCAGTCGCTGTGGGCTTCCGAGTTGGATATAGATGGCGCTCGAAAGATTTACCTCGTCAACGACACTGACGCAGCCGTGGTCATGACGGCCGTTAACGAACAAACGATGGTTTACCTGGTGCGCTCCGGAGTGCTTAAGAAGGCGGGGCGAGTAAAGTCAGGAAGACTTGGGTCGAAGTCGCTGCAAAACGTTCCGCTTGCCTCGGCCGTCGCCGGATTCAATTCGGAAAGAGATTTATGGATTGAACTGCTTACCGCGAAATTTCCCGCCGGGTCTCCGTCTAAGAAATAATGCGCTTGAAATCCTGGACGCTCATCGCAAGGCAAGCGCGAATCCAGCAACCATGATTTGGCCGCGGCCGCTGCCTAGCCTTATTGCCAGGGTGTGGTTTTCTCCGCCGAGGTGGGAGCAGCGCCGCGTCAAGATAACGCGCGCAGAAATCTTTCGGCGGATTCCCGCGGGTGATCGATCAGCGCGGAGATGATTGCCACGGAGTCGGCTCCTGCATCGAGCACCTTCTGGCAATTTTCAAGCGTGATACCGCCGATTGCGACCAGGGGCTTGGTCGTGAGCTGCCGTGCTCGACGCACTCCTTCTAAACCCACCACCGGGTCCGGGTTCAGCTTGCTGCCGGTGGCGAATACGGGGCCGACGGCAACGTAATCCGCTGGGCCGGCGGAGGCTCCGGCAACCTGCTCGGGGCTGTGCGTCGAGACGCCAACGATACGGCTTCCAATCAGGCCGCGAACCATTTCCGGCCACAGGTCATCCTGTCCAACGTGAACTCCGTCGAAGTCCGCCGCAAGGCAGAGATCGGCGCGGTCATTCATGATGAGTTTGAGTCCTGGAAATGCTTGCCGTAAAGCGCGGGCATGTGCCAAAGCGGATCGGGCCGGCAGTCGCTTGGCCCTGTATTGCAGCAGGCGAAGGCCGCCGTCGTGCAACTGCGAAGCGAATTCAAGAACGGCGGCGTGCAACTCGGTCTCGGAAGAGGGATTGATCGCGGCGGTTGCATTTCGATTTCCGGTTGCCAGCCGCGACAGCATGCAGTCGATGTCGAGAATCGCGTACAGCGGCGGCCACGTCTCTAGAGTAGTGCCCATGCTCGCGTATCCGGAAACTATCACCGCCGGCTGAAGGCCCGGCTTCTTTTCGGTATATACCTTCCACGCATCGGGTCTAGCCGCGTTCCTTGACGCTCTTTCGGGCGCGACGCTTCCTGGACGATACCTCCACCTGCTCGCTCGGAGCCGTGACGGGGACAGTCGCCACTTCAGCCCGCGCCTCCGGAGCCGCCGGTTGCTTGGTGGCTTCTGCCAGAAATCTTTCCATGAACTTGGTATCGATGCGCCCGGCGATAAACTCGGGGTCCTTCATGATCCGTCGATGCAGAGGAATCGAAGTGTGGATTCCCTCGACAATGAACATATCCAGCGCGCGGGACATTCGTGCAATCGCCTCGCCGCGATCTTTGCCGCGCACGATCAGCTTGGCGATCAGCGAGTCATAGTAGGGTGGCACGACCGCTTCAGCGTACATCGCGGTATCAACCCGCACTCCGGTTTCCCCGGGTGTGTGGAACGCCGTGATCTTGCCCGCCGAGGGCGTGAACTTTTCCGGATGCTCGGCGTTAACGCGGCATTCGAGGACGTGCCCGCGTTGCTCGATCACGTCAGGCAGGACGTCGGACAACCGGGCGCCGGCCGCAATCAGAATCTGGGCTTTAACCAAATCCACATCGGTTCGCATCTCGGTTACGGGATGTTCGACCTGGATGCGCGTGTTCATCTCGATAAAACTCAGGGAGTCATCTTCGTCCATGAGGAACTCGACTGTCCCGGCATTGACATAGCCAATGCGGCCCAGCGTCGACACCAGCAGATCGCCAATTCTGGTTCGCAGCTCCGGGGTCACCTTCGCCGAAGGGGACTCCTCGATCAACTTTTGGTGCCGCCGCTGAATGCTGCACTCGCGCTCGCCCAGGCTCACCACGTTGCCGAATGAGTCCGCCAGAATCTGGAACTCTATATGGCGCGGTCGCTCGATGTATTTCTCCATATAGAGGAGACCGTTGCCGAAGGCAGCCGCCGCTTCGCTCTGCGCAGCATTGAATAATTGCGGTAGCTCTTCCTGCGAGCGAATGATGCGCATACCGCGCCCGCCGCCTCCGGCCGAAGCCTTTACGATCACCGGAAGCCCCGTCTGGCGCGCCCACTCCCCGGCTTCTCCCACCGAGGTGATGACCCCCTCGGAGCCCGGCAGAATCGGCACCCCGGCTTTCTTCATAGCCATGCGGGCCTTTTCTTTTTCGCCCATCATGCGCGTGATGTCCGGAGGAGGTCCGATGAACGTAATGCCGCAGGTTTCGCAAACTTCGGCGAAATTGGCGTTCTCACTCAGCAGGCCATATCCGGGATGCACCGCGTCGACGTTGCTGATTTCGGCTGCACTGATCACCGCGGGGATGTTGAGATAGCTTTCGCTCAGCCGTGGCGGCCCAATGCAGATGGCCTCGTCGGCGAAACGTGCGTGCAACGAGTTGCGGTCCGCATCGCTGTAAATGGCGACCGTGCGGATGCCCAGCTCCTTGCACGCGCAAATGATTCGCAGGGCGATCTCCCCGCGGTTGGCGATCAAGATTTTTTTAAACATGGAAAATGATGCCGTGCAATCGCCGCCACATCCTTTGGCATGGCGCTTCCGGCGCGAGCACTATCTCGTCCGGACCGAAAACAGCGGCTGCCCGTATTCCACCGGCTGACCGTTGCTGACTAGAATCTTTACGAGCTCGCCCGCCACGTCAGACTCGATCTCATTCATCAATTTCATGGCTTCGACGATGCACAGCACCTGTCCCTGCGTTACGCGATCACCTGGCTTTACGAACGGCGGTGAGCCTGGCGAAGGCGACTCGTAATACGTGCCGACAATTGGCGACTTGACCAAGTGAAGCTCTTCCTCGGCGGCCAAGGCTGGCGTGGTGCCGGCGGCCGGGGCGGCGTGTCCGCCCGGTGCGAGCACCGAGCTTGCGGGTGGAAAATGCGAAGCCATGGGAGACGGCGCCGTCGCATACAACGCAGCCGACTGCCCTCGCTTGATTCGCACCTTGACGTCGCCGCGCTCCAGTTCGAACTCGGCCACGTCCTTCTCGATTAAGAAGTCGATCAGCTCTCTGATTTCTTTCAGGTTCATTTTTTTATCATGCCAAGAACCGCGTTCACTCCAGGATTTACAAGGCTCGCCACGGTCACGCAGCCTTGAAACGGCGGTACCCATATATGCCGTAGTCAGCAGATGTGGGATACCGATACAGCCGCCCTTCAGACTTCCATAAAATCTTTTCTGGCGGGCGTCAAAAGCTCGTAGCCACGGCTGGTGACCAGCACCATGTCCTCGATACGAATGCCGCCCTTGCCCGGCAAATAGATCCCGGGCTCGATGGTAATCACCATTCCCGGCTTAAGTGTGCCGTCCTGATTGGCGGCCACACGAGGCGGTTCGTGGATTTCCAATCCGACTCCATGTCCAGTCGAGTGGGTGAAAAACTTTTCCAGCTTCGAACTCTTCAGCACCGATCGTGCAGCCTTGTCAACCTCTGACAATTTCGCGCCAGGACTGACGACGGATATCGCCGCAAGCTGCGCCTCCAACACCGCGCGGTACCAGCCTCTCTCTTGCCGGCTGGGTTTACCCATGTGAACCGTGCGGGTCATGTCAGAGCAGTAACCGTGCAGTATAACACCGTAATCAAGGACTACGAGGCCCAGCTTCGGCAGCAGCGCCTCAGAAGCGACACCATGCGGCAGCGCCGACCGCGGACCCGATGCGACAATCGTTTCGAACGACATGCGCTCGGCCCCGGCGCGTCGTGCCGCGTATTCGAGTCGCGCTGCCACGTCGGCTTCGGAGCGCCCCGGACGCAGCGCCCGCAGCACCAGCGGAAACAGGCGCGCTCCCAACAGCACCGCTTCGCGAATGGCATCGACTTCGTCGGGCTCCTTCAGCATTCGCAATCCTTCGACGACGCTGGAGGTCGCGATCAGTTTCGATCCACGCAGTTGGCGAGCCAGCAGAGAGCGCGTGGCAACCGTCACGTGTTCGGCCTCGATACCCAAACGGGACGGTTTGCGCGCCGAAATTTCCCGCGCTGCTCCCATGAGCGAGCCGGTCTTATGCACCACCACTCGCGGATGTGCCACCTGCTGGCTCGCCTGTCCGGCGTAGCGGCCATCGGTGACGAAAACCGACCGGCTGCCGATCAACAATGCGGCAGCGCTGCCGGTAAAGCCTGTCAAATAGCGCACGTTCGGTAAATGCGTGATCAGAATCGCATCCAGCTTCAGCCGTCGCAGCTCGAGTTGCAGCCGTTGTTGCCGTCCAGAGTAGTCCATGCTGCTCATTGTATATGGCGCGGGGGCCCAGGTACGGGCAGTAGTTGCGGGTTGTTCGAGCGGATCGCCCAAAAAAATGAGGGGCCGCGAAAGCAGCCCCTCAACCTCGAAACGAAGACCGAGGCGTTATGTCTGGACGATCTTAGGACTCAGGATGAAGATCAGCTCCTGCGTGCTGGTTGACACCGACCGGCTCTTGAACAGATTGCCGAGTATTGGAATGTTGCCAAGCCATGGAACCTGCTGAATGTTAATCGAGTTCTGCGTCTGAATGACGCCGCCGATGACAACCGTGCCGCCATCACTCACCAGAACCTGCGTTGTCGCCTGCTGCGTCAGCAAACTGGGATTGCCGCCCACCGTGGTGCTCGAATTGCCGAAATCCGGAGTCGTGTTTTCCACGTCGACCGCGAGGAAGATCGTATTTTCCACCGTGATCTGGGGCGTAACGGTCAGCCGCAGAAAGGCGTCGATGTAAGTCGTGGTCGCCGGTCCGCCGAGCTGGCTCTGCGTGACAATGGGGATACGGTAGCCTTGGCGCACCACGGCCGTGACGTTGTTCTGCGTCACCACTCGCGGCCGTGACAGCACTTTTGCCAGACCGCGCGACTCAGCGGCGGAAAGCAGAACGTCCACCCGATAGTTGCCTACCGCAGTCGATAAGGCCAACCCACTGGTATTTCCACCTGGCGCGAGGTTAGAGAACAGCGGGATGCTGCCGGCGTTGGTGAAGTAAGGGAACGACCCCGTGGACGACGTGAAGGTTGCCGGGGCAAATCCCGTCGATGGGTTACCGCCCACCGATGTCGACCCATTACCCCAGGCAAAACCGAGCTGCGTGCCGAACTGCTGGGCAAAGTTTCGCGTGGCCGAAACCACGCGGGCTTCGATTTCCACTTGCATCGTCTTGCGGTCAAGCTGCGTGATCAAACGGTCGATGCTGGGAATGATGCTCGGGATATCGCTGATGATCAAAGCATTCGTGCGATCATCGGCGAGCACTTCACCGCGCGTCGTCAACAGCTTCTTGATCGTCGGCATGACATCTTTGGCGCGCCCGTAGCTGAGGAATCGGGTAACCGTAATCTTGCTGACGGCCAGCGCCTGCGCATCGATCCGCGCCCGCTGCGCTTCGGCTTCCTTGCGGAAGGTGTCCTGCGCCGCGATCCGAAGAATGTTGCCTTCCAACTCGCGTCCGAGGCCGTTGTTGTGCAATACCACGTCAAGCGCCTGATCCCACGGCACGTCGTCCAGAACCAGCGTGAGAGTACCCCTGACGCTCGGATCAAGGACTATGTTGAGGCCGCTGATCTCGTGAATCAGCCTGAAGAAGTCCTTCAGGTCCACATCCTTCAGGTTCACCGAGATCGGCTCGCCGGTGTACTTCTTGGCTGCCGGTGGAGGCGCGGGCGTGGCACTTGCCTTCTGCTGTTCCAGCGCGAGATTCGCGGCTGGCGTCGGTGTCGGCCTTTTTTCCAGCTGAACCGGCGCAGTCAGTGCCGGTGATTTTTCCGGTTGGACCTGCTCCGTCACTGCCGGAGGCGGCTGAACCTGCGCGGCCAACACCGGCGGACGGTCTTGCGCAACCGTTGTTGCCGCCTGGATGGAGCGCGTGCTAGCTGGATTGACTGCGACTGGAACTGGCGCCACCGTCTGCTTTGCGGGCCTCGTCACAGGCTGTTGGACAGGAGCTACAGTCTGCTGTACGGGTGCCACCACGGTCTTTTGGACAGGAGCTTCGGCCTGCTGGGCAGGCGCCGCAACCGTCTTTTGGACAGGAGTTACAGTCTGCTGTGCAGGAGCCGCCACAGTCTCTTGGACAGGAGCTACGGCCTGCTGGGCAGGCGCTACGGTCTGCTTCTTGTAATCCGGCACCACAAAAACGTAGTCCGGATTCTTCTGAGCGACCGGTGGCGGTATGTTGGCAGTGCTCAATGCCTCCGGCACTGGCTTTGCCGAGGCTTCTCCGGGAGTCCCTTCCTGCTTTGCCGTTACGGCTTGCGGAGCGGGAACTGGAGCCGGAGCCGCCTTTTCTACCGGGAGCGTCGCATTTTGTACCGGGAACACCTCATCCATTCGGACTTGCGCCGGAACTGTCGCGGCCTCTTTCTTAAGTAGCGGGGCCTCTTTCTGCGCTACCGCGTTAACCACGGACTGGTCGATGAATGCCGATCCTATCGGGTGCAGTACCGCTGTCGAACTATTCATGGAAGCCGTCTGCGTCAGGGGGGCGAAGGCCAACGCCGCGGACAGGTGCGGAGTTGCTGCGCTTGGTTTGACCCGCGGCGATGTCGCAGACGCCAAAGTTGCGGGCGCTTCGATCTTCGGACTTGGTGCGGTTAGCGTGAAATTGGCGGACTGTTCTGCCTTCGGCGGCAATACGGTGACCACCAGCTTGTTGCCCCTGTTTGCGACGTCGAAGTCACGTGGCCCGGTAAGATCGAGCACTACGCGCGTGACGGGAGGAGCCAATCGGAATTGCGAGATGCGGACCGACTTCAGATCGGCTGCATTCACCATGATGGTCCGCTGCTTGGTGGCCGAGAGCGAATTCTCGACGTCAACCACCAGCCGCTCTGGACCGCTCAGCCGTAAAGTCTTGGCCGTCTTTGCGCCCTCGATTTCAACCGCCATGCCCGCACTGGTGCGAACCACCCCGATATTGCGGATCGTAACCGGCTGCAACGAAGCGGCCTCCGCTACCGGTGTAGGCTTGGTGGTCACACTGGCAGCCGGCTTAGGCGCCGGCGCCGATGTTGCCACAGGGCGGACAGCGGCTGCGGGAGTCGCCTGCGATGAAGTGGCGGAGCCATCCGACGTAAACAACAATTGCAACCCGTTCTTGGTTTCCTTGACCTGGAGTTTGGCTGCGTCCGTCACGGTCAACTCAACCCGCGTCACGCCGATTCCCCCAACGCTCTTGTATTCGAGCACCCGGTAGCTTTTCACCGCCGGCGAATCGAGGCTGCGCTGACGCTGCTTCAGTGCGGTGGACGAGACTTTCTGCAAGTCCACCAGCACCATCGAAGGCTGGGGCCGATACTCGTTGTGCGTGAACGGTCCCGCAGTTTCAAGCGCCACGACGGTCGCGCCACCCTGAGCGGATACCGAAATCTCCTTGAGTTGCGTATCGGCAGCGCCCGCAATTACCGCAAACAATAGCAGTGGCGCCAGTGCAAACACGTGCTTGAGCCTCATGTAACTCTCCTCGCAACCGGCACGCCTTGCTTCCGGCGCGCCGCCGGCGGCTGACATCGGAGACAGCCGACCCCTAACTTGTCCTACGCGCCGGTTCCATTCCGTAGCGGCGCGCGCATTTCACCCGCCCGCAGAACCCGGGCCGTTCATCGTCAGTGTGACGTCGCGAGTAACCGAATGGCCTATCCGGTCCCTGCTTGTTTCCTTGAACGTCACACCATTGCTTGTGACTCGCACCACGTAACCGTTCATGAGCGGATCGTTTTCGCGCAGGAAATACGCGCGATTCGCCGCGTTGACTACCACTGCGATAAAGCCCGACTCGGAGCGGACCAAGCCCTTCAGCTTGATCCTGTTGATCATCAGACAACGCTTGCCGCCCGAGGTGCAGACAGCGGCTTCCGGAGCGGTCGATACCGAACTGATAAACGGGTCGCGCCCGCTGCGCACCGCTTTGACCTCGCTGGGGCTGGTTGGCTTCACCAGCGGGGTCGCGGAGGGCGGCGCTGCGGTGCCTGTAGCGGGCTTCGAAGTGGTCGCCGTCGGTTTCTGCTCTTTCGCTTTGCTCTCAGGCGCGGCCGGCACGGTTGGACTCACTGCCGCGCGAAGCGGATTGAAGAACGGGCTCCGCAGCGGAGCAACCGGCTGGACATCGCCCGGGGCCTGCGCCCATCCGGTGACGGCCAGTAACAAAATCGCACTTGCAGCTCTCCAGACCATAAATTCCTTTTACGCTTTCGGCTTCACCAATGGCGCTTTCACGGGTTTTGGTGGTGGTGGTTGAACCTTCGGGCTGAAAAATGCGGAAGCGGTGCAGGTCGCCACCACGGTCTCGCCCGGCGCGTATTTGTAACTCTTTTTTGCTTTCGCTTGAGATGGATTCTTCACGTTTGCCATCGCCAAACCCGAGACGCTGACGAGGCGCTCGATCTTGCCGATCTGCTCAAAGAAACGGACGACTCCGAAATAAGGGCCGTCAATCTCGATTTCGAACGGCAGCTCCGAGTAGAAATCGCGCGTCACCACGGGCATTGCGGTAAATCGGCGAAGCTCGATGCCTGACGAGTGCGCTTGCGCCTGTATCGTGCGTATGAACCCGTCGACCTGCTTGTCCTCCGGCACGATTTGCTTTTGTTGCTCAATCTGCTGCCGATAAGTCTCGATTTCCTTGTTCAGTTGGGTGATGCGTGCCTGGAACGGCATCAACTGCGCGATCTCGGCCTTCTTGCCTTTTAGCGCCGCAAGGTCGTCGCGGTTGATCTGTTCCATGGGCCGAACCATCGCATACCAGACCCCGCCCGCGATGAGCACGCAGGCCAGACTGAGGATTACGATCTTGTATCTCGGCTCTATTTCGCTCCAACTAGCCATAATTCCCCGTTAGGACTGCCGCTTCTCACACACGAGCGTGAAGGTGAACGCCTGGTAGTCTTTTACCGTATCGTCCTGCCACGTCTCCTTCAGTTCGATGTTATTGAAATAACCGGACTTGTTGAGATTGCTGATAAGGTTGGCCACGGCCGTCGTACTCAGCGCCATACCATCCATGGAAATTGATTTGCCGTCGTCGCTCATTTTGTTCAGCCACACGGCATCAGTCGAATTCACCGTCTGCGTGATCGTGTTCAGCAACTGCACGGGACCATTCTGGTGGGCGCGGAGTTGATCGATGACGGTGAACTTGTGCTTGATCGCATCGACCTCCTTTTGCTTCTGCGTATACGCCGCCTTGACGCCCGCCAGTGCCGCCAATTGCTTGTCGGTGTCGCGAAGTTCGACTTGGATTTTCTCGTGCTGGTTTTGAGCGCGCCAATACATGAACGCAACCGCGCCAAACATGATCGCGACGGCCAGGATCGACAGCATCCGCAATGACGGCGCAGACATGGTGATCTTGGGCATGTGCCGAGCCTTCACTTTGGGCGTGCCCAGAAGATTGATCCGGATCATAGCTTGTCCTCGAAGCTTCTCAAGGCCAGACCGACCGCCACGGAAAGCTGTGGCGCGTGCTGTTCCAGCAGGTCAGCGCTTGCATTGGCCGGCGGGTCGATCCTCAAAAAAGGATTCAGCGTCTCTACCGGCAGGGAAAACTCACGCTGCAACTCCTCGATCAGTCCGGGAATCTGCGAAGAACCGCCGGCCATGTAAATCCGCTCGATGTGTTCGCCGCTCGCCGAGGCGCGGAAGAAATCGAATGTCTTCTGAATCTCGAGAACGATCAATTCCGTCACCTGCTGAAGGATCGGTGTCTTGGCATCCTCGCTGACCGTACCTACCCGGTGTCCAAGTTTCAACGACTCGGCGTCATCGAAGCTCAGGTCGAGTTCCTTTTGCAGCGCATCCGTGTACTGGTTGCCTCCCACGCTCACATCGCGGGTGAACAGTGGCGTCGTCCCCTTCACGATGTTGATGTTCATGACGCTGGCGCCCAGGTTCAGCAGTGCCACGGTCGAGTTCGATGTCGGCACATAGTTGAATTCGTAGCAATTCAGCAGCGCGAAGGCGTCGATGTCGACGATCACCGGTTGCTTCCCCGCGAGCTGAAGCGCATTGGTGTAGTTGAGAATCTTGTCCTTCTTTACGGCGACCAGCAGTACGTCCATCTGCGACCCACCCTGGTCCCCGGAGAGCACCTGGTAATCCAGGTTCACGTCGCTCATCTCAAACGGGATGTGTTGCTGGGCCTCGTTGCGTACCCCGGCTTCTATTTCATCTTCAGGCATGCTCGCCATCGAAATCTTCTTGACGATGACGGAGTGGCCGCTCACCGAGGTTGCCACCTGCTTCGACTTGATCCCGTGATCGGCGAAGATCTTTGTAATGGAGCTGGCTACGCTGCCGCTGTCGACGATCATCGAATCGACAACGATGTCGGAAGCAAGCGGTTCCACGCCGACATTCACTACCTGAATCTCGCCACGGACTCGGCGAAGCTCAATCGCTTTTATGCTGCTTGAGCCAATGTCGAGCCCGACAACCGGTTTTCCCCTGCCTAGTCCGAACATGTTTATGCCCTTAACGCCCAGTCCCGCTCATTCGCACTCGCTTCACCGGCGTAGCCGACAGACGCGGCTTTTGCGCTTGTTGAGGCGGTTTGCCGCCCGCTTCGCCGATTGCGCTCTTCTTTTCCATCCAGGCGTCCAGAATCGTTTTCTTGAACTTCCATCGGTTGCCAAGCTTAAAGGCGGGAATCTTTTCTTCCGACACGTACTTATACAAAGTGTCCGGACTCACGCCCAAATATTGCGAGGCCTGTCTAATGTTCATCACTTCGGGCGAATCGGCCATTGCTGCTGACCTTTCCACAGAATTTCGCTGCCTTTCGACGGACAACTTCATCCGTCCGGCGCGCGTTCAAGGACGAAATGCTCGACCTTGCTTGGGTGTACTGCTGATCAGCAGGTTAGCGCAGGAACTCTGGCTGTCAACAGATTACTTCCGTTTACTTCCGGTTCTTTAGGCCTTTCGAGGGTGTTTTTTGGAACATGTACTATCGTTCCGCACTATATACGGTATGAAAACTTACAGACACCTATATATGTAGTGGAAGTAATGCGGAAAGTTCACCCAATGGCCAACGACGTTACGAATGGCCATCGGGGAGTCGCCGGGGGCCATTGGCCGGGCAAAATCGAAGGTTCCCCGCATGCCGTGACCAGGATTTGTGGGTCGGCTGAACCGCCGCCCTAGTGTTAGGATTGCTGATCTCAGGGGGTGGCCTGTGAACGCAACCAAACATGCAGCCGCACTCGATGGCGTGCTTGCGGTCGATGTCTCCGGCTATGACCTTATCAACTATCCTCTGCTCAATAAAGGTACTGCTTTTACCGAGACGGAGCGCGACGAATTCGGCCTGCACGGAATGCTGCCTCCTCATGTGGGTTCCCTTGACGAGCAGATTTCCCGCCGGCTTGATGCCCTGCGAGGTTTTCCCACGCCCTTCCAGCAGTACGCCTTTCTGCGCGACCTGCAGGACACGAACGAAACGCTCTTCTACGCCTTGCTGGTGCGCAATATCGAAGAGATGCTGCCGCTCGTCTACACGCCCACCGTCGGCGAGGGCTGCCAGCGTTTCAGCACCATCTGGCGAAAGCCGCGCGGTATCTTTTTGAGCTACCCGAACCGGCACCGCATTCACGAGATCCTCGACCATCGCCGCCACGACGATGTTCGTGTCATCGTCGTCAGCGATGGTGAACGCATTCTGGGACTCGGCGACCAGGGCGCGGGTGGCATGGGAATCCCGATCGGCAAGCTCGCTCTCTACACGGCCTGTGCCGGAATCCATCCGGTCAACGCGCTTCCTGTCATGCTCGACCTCGGCACCGATAACGAAGAGCGGCTCGCCGATCCCATCTACCTCGGCTGGAGACATGAACGTGTCCGAGGCGCCGCCTATGACGACTTCATCGAGATGTTCGTCGACGCCGTAAACCAGCGCTGGCCGCACGTGCTGTTGCAGTGGGAAGATTTCGCGCGCGCCAACGCCGGCCGTCTGCTCGACCGCTATCGCGACCGCCTCTGCACCTTTAATGACGACATACAGGGCACCGCCGCAGTCGCCACCGGCACCCTGCTGGCCGCCATCAAGGTGACCGGGGTTCCACTGACGCGGCAGCGAATCGCCATCCTCGGGGCCGGGACCGCCGGCTGCGGCATCGCCTCGTTATTGTTGAAAGCCATCATCGACGCCGGAGTGCCTGAATCCGAAGCGCGCCGCCAATTCTATGCGGTGGATCGTGACGGGCTGCTGGTGGAAGGCATGGCCGATATTCAAAGCTTCCAGCTTCCGTTCGTGCAGCCGCGTACCGCTATTGCAGGTTGGAAGCTTCGGCAGCCGGATCGCATCGGCCTGCTCGACGTCGTTTCCAACGCTCGTCCGACTACACTGATCGGCGTCTCCGGGCAGCCCGCAACCTTTACGGAGGAGATTGTGCGCGCCATGGCCGCCAATGTGGCGCGTCCCGTGATCTTTCCGCTCTCCAATCCCACTTCGCGCAGTGAAGCCACGCCGCAGGACCTGATGGCTTGGACCGACGAACGCGCGGTCATCGGCACCGGCAGTCCGTTTCCGCCGGTCATGCGCCACGGAAAACCGATGGCCGTCGACCAGACCAACAACGCCTATATCTTTCCTGGAGTCGGGCTGGGTGTGCTCGCCATGAATGCGCGCCGGGTGACGGATTCCATGTTCATGGCTGCGGCCAAGGCGCTGGCCGGGGCGTCTCCCGCCGCACGCGATCCCGAGGACACGCTGCTGCCTGCGGTCAGCCGCTTGCGTGAAGTCGCCGAGGTCGTCGGGAACGCGGTGGCCAAACAAGCGCAGCTCGACGGCGTTGCCGACAACCGCGTGATGACCGGCAGATCGCCGACGCCGTTCGCGCTACCATGTGGCAGCCTGTTTATAAGCCGTACAAGCGTGTGAGATAGGGCTCAGGGTATCCGGCGGGCGGCCCATTCAAGCCGTCAGTTGTCGAGTGGGGTTTTCGCCCATGTCTGCCAACCTTTGGCAAAGTGGGAGGCGTTTATTCAGTGAGTAGAAGCAGGAGTTGAACTATCCTTGGAAGTTACGGCAAAGCATGCCTTTAGTTCCTGCCCACGTTCTGAGCCGCCGCAGCTTGGACACTTCATTTCTTGCTTCTCGTACTCTGCCAGCGTCAGAACCTTCTCAAAGGCTTTGTTACAGTCCTTGCGAAACCCCGATAGTCATGCAAATTTCGGCATAGTGCAAAATCCCGAAATAACTCAGGGACTCGTACGGTTTATTAGAGCTCACCATTACCCGAGCTTAGCACCTACACCCGCCCGCAAATGTCCCGTGCGCAGTACTTTGACGCCGGCCATGAATTCCACAACCTGCTGTTCCGCCCAGCGTCCGTCGTAGCCGTCCGGCTGCGCCAGAAAAGCGCAATGCCCGCCATGCTCGCTGCGCATGTACGTGATATTCGGATTGGCCACCAACTTCGCTTCCGTCTCCGTCCTGAGGACAACGAACGGGTCGTCGACGGAATGAATGACGAGCGCGGGAATGGCGATTCGATCGAGAAATTGGGCAGCGCTTGCCTTCGCATAATAATCGTCGGCGCTGGTGAAGCCCATGTATCGCGCGGTAACGAAGTGATCGAACTGCCTTACGCTATGGGCCTTCCGCAACAAGCGAACGTCGAACTTGCCGGGAAACAGCCGGGCCTTGCGCCGGAAGCGCTGAAACAGACCGCGCAGGAACCACAGCTCATAAGCGCGATTCCGCGGCTGGTGCAACCGGTCGGCGGAGGCGGCGAGATCGCATGCCGGCGAGACGGCCGCTATTGCGCGCACTTGTGGCGGGGCACTCGCTCCCCACTCACCGGCGCACTTCAGCACCTGATTGCCGCCCATGGAGAATCCTGCAAGCCCGATCGCCTCCAGCCCTTCCTGCTCGATCAGCCCGAGGACAACCCTCTGCACGTCGCGCGAAAGTCCCGATGTGTAGAGCGTGGGGCAGAGCTTCTCCGTGCCTCCACAGTTGCGCACGTTCATCCGCACCACGTTCCAGCCCCGCTGCCAGGCCTTGAAGCCGGTGCCGATCACGTAGTGCGATTGGCTGGAGCCTTCCAGTCCGTGTATCAGCAGAATCGTGAAGTGCGTTTGGCGCACGGGCTGCCAGTGGCAGTGGCAAAGCACTTGCGCGTCCGGTTCCACTTGAAAGAGCCGTTCTTCGGGCGGCGGCAACAGATTTGGGCGCGGCAAAAAGTTTCCCGCCAGCGTCTGCGCGTGTCCGCCGCGCAGCCAACGGCGTGGAAGAAAGCGAAGCGAAGAATGGAGAACGTCGTTCGGAGCCGTCAATTCCATCTATAATGGATGCAACAGATCAGATTTCGCGGAGCCCTATGCCTATTTTTGAGTATATCTGTAAAGATTGCAGTCGCACCTTCGAAGCCCTGGTGATGGATTCCAAACAGCCGGAGTGTCCCGCCTGTCATGGACAACAGTTGGAGCAATTGCTCTCCACTTTTGCACCGCGCTCCAACAGCACCGCACCTTCTGGCGCACCAAGTCCCTGTGGCGGCGGCGCCTGCGCTTCGTGCCCGAACGCCGGCATGATGGATTGAGATCTTCGTGGGTCGGGTGCCCCGTTCCAGCAAAGCTAGGGCGGGGTAGTTGACGTTCTCGTAGTGCTTAATCGCAACGCCTTTCCCAAGTCGAACCAAAGCCCACCCAAGCTTCGCTTGAAATGGGCATCCAAAGCGCCGTTGGCGAACCGCGCGTGAAAAACTTCCGTCGCCGTGCGATAATTCGCCGTTCCAGCATCACTCAAGGGTTAGCTGGTGGCCCACATTTGCGGAGCTAATGTGGGATTTCACAAAGCTGCAAGGAGATTTGCCATGAAACAATTTCGAGCCGCGGTGGTTCAGGCAGGGGCCGTTCCCTTCGATTGGGAGGCCAGTGTAGAGAAAGCGTGCCGGCTAACGGCTGAAGCGGCGGCCAAAGGCGTTGCCTTGGCGGTTTTTCCCGAGGCATTCATTTCCGTCTATCCGAAAGGTTTGGATTTCGGATCGCGAGTTGGCGGCCGTACTCCGGAGGGCCGCGAACAGTTCCGCAAGTATTGGGAGAGCGCCATCGAGGTGCCCGGACCGGCCACCGAAGCTCTCGGCAAGGCGGCGCGGGAGAATCACATTCATCTCGTGATCGGCGTCATCGAGCGCGATGGCGGCACGTTGTACTGCACCGCGCTCTTCTTTGCCCCGGACGGCGCTCTGCTTGGCAAACACCGCAAGCTGATGCCGACAGCCCACGAGCGCCTGGTGTGGGGATTCGGCGACGGCTCGACCATGCCGGTCTTCGACACGCCGGTGGGAAGAATCGGCGCGGTGATTTGCTGGGAAAATTACATGCCCATGTTGCGCATGGCGATGTACTCCAAGAACATACAAATCTATTGCGCGCCCACGGCCGATGACCGCGACACTTGGCTTCCTACCATGCAGCATATTGCGCTCGAGGGCCGGTGTTTTGTGCTTACCGCCTGCCAGTACATCAAGCGAGGCAGTTTCCCCGCCGACTACCCGGCGCAGCAGGGCGACGATCCCAATACGGTCCTCATGCGCGGCGGCAGTTGCATCATCAGCCCCTTGGGACGCGTGCTCGCCGCCCCCAGCTTCGACGGCGAATGCATTTTGACCGCTGACATCGATCTCGACGAAATTCCGCGCTCCAAGTACGACTTCGATGTGGTAGGACATTACGCCCGGCCAGACATCTTCCGGCTCTCGGTCAACGAGCGGCGAACCCCGCCCGTCACCAGCGCAGTCGAGTGGAGTGAGGAGACACTGGCCCGCCACTTGGCGGCAGACCCTCTGGTTTGAAAGAATTACGACGCGAGCACGAAACACAAAGCCCATGCCTCTTTCACTACCCGAGTTTGTCGAACGCTGGAAGGCCAGCACGCTTTCTGAGCGATCAGCCGCGCAGAGCCACTTTATAGACCTGTGCCAAGTTCTGGGACATCCCCATCCCGCCGCCGCAGACCAGACCGGAGACAGCTTTACCTTTGAGAAACACGTTTCCAAGCTCAGAGGTGGCAAGGGCTTTGCCGACGTGTGGAAGCGTGGCTTTTTTGCATGGGAGTACAAGGGCAAGCACAAAGACCTGCAAGCCGCTTACATCCAGCTCAATGACTATCGCGAAGACCTTGAGAACCCACGCCTGCTCGTGACGTGCGACCAAGATCGCTTCGAGGTTCACACGAACTTCGAGAACACGCGCCCACTGGTTTACAGCTTTACCCTGGACGAACTACTGGCGGGTACGCCTACTGCAAATTGCGCATTGGCTCCGCTTGATGTTCTACGGGCCGTGTTCACTGACCCAAGCCTTTTGCGTCCGGAGGCCGCGCAAGCCCGCGTTACCGAAAGAGTGGCGGCGGAGTTCGCCAAGCTCGCTGACAGCCTGGAGAGCCGAGGAATTGAGCCGCAGCGTGCCGCGCATTTCCTGATGCGCCTGCTTTTCTGTCTGTTTGCCGATAGCATCGGCCTGCTGCCCGAACATCTCTTTCGCCGCATGATCGAGGCCGACAAAGGCAAGCCCGCCAATTTTGCACGCAAGCTGCGCCAGCTTTTCGCCGCCATGTCCACCAGCGGCAGCACCTTTGGAATGCACGACATTCACTGGTTCAACGGCGGTCTGTTTGCCGATGACGAAGTGTTTAACCTGGACTGGCGAGACCTGAGCGTGCTGAACATTGCCGCCGCGCTCGATTGGTCACAGGTAGAACCCGCCATCTTCGGCACGCTCTTTGAGCGCAGCCTGGACCCCGGCAAGCGTTCGCAGCTTGGCCAGCACTACACCAGCAAGGAAGACATTCTGCTGATTGTTGAGCCCGTGGTGATTGAGCCTTTGCAGCGGCGCTGGCAGATTGTGAAGGCGGAGGCGGAAGCAGTAGCGGCGGCGGCTGACAAGGCAAAGGGCCGCGAATACGCGAAGCTCCGCGCCGATCTGGAAGAACGGGTGCTCGATTGGGTAGCGGAGCTTTCCAGCGTCCGCATTCTTGACCCCGCCTGCGGCAGCGGTAATTTTCTCTATCTCGCCTTGCGGCGAATGCTGGATTTGTGGCACGAAGCCCGCGTCTTCGCCGCGCACTATGGCCTTCCGACATTCCTGGATAAGCAGGTTCACCCCTCGCAGCTCTACGGGCTGGAGACCAACATCTACGCGCAAGAATTGGCATCCGTAGTGGTATGGATTGGCTATCTGCAATGGCTCAATCAGAACGGTATCGGCTGGCCTACGGAGCCGATTCTGCGCAAGCTCGATAACATCCAAAATCGGGATGCCGTACTCGCCCATGACGCTAAAGGTAACGCGGTTGAACCAGCATGGCCGGAAGTAAATTTCATCATCGGAAATCCGCCGTTCTTGGGTGACAAGAAAATGCGCGGTGAGCTTGGCGACAAGTACGTTGATGAGTTGCGCCAGCTCTACGCGGGCCGCGTTCCGGGCGGTGCGGACCTTGTGACGTTCTGGTTTGAGCGCGCCCGCGCACAGATTCAGGAAGGCAAGGCGAAGCGCGCGGGCTTGCTGGCAACCCAAGGCATTCGCGGCGGGGCAAACCGCACAGTCCTGGACCGCATATTAGAAAGCGGCAGTATCGTCATGGCCTGGAGTGATCGCGAATGGATTCTGGATGGGGCAAACGTCCATGTCTCAATAGTTGCTTTTGATGAGGGTTCACAGGTAGAGCGCTGGCTGGACGGTTGTCCGGTGAAAAGAATTAATGCCAACCTCACAGGCGAGGCGGATACTGCTTCAGCCGTAGCGCTCCCTGAAAACGCAGGAATCTGTTTTGTGGGGCCATCCCCTCACGGTTCTTTCGATATTGATCGTGAGTTGGCGCATCGAATGCTCGCATCACCGTTGAATGTGAACGGACGCCCCAATTCAGACGTGGTTCGACCTGTTGCGAGTGCTGTTGATATAGGGCGAGGTTCCCGAAATATGTGGACAATTGATTTTGGAACAGAGACAACTGAGGGGGAGGCTGCACAATACGAAGCACCGTTTGAGCATGTGAAATCCGTCGTATATCCAGAACGAAAAGGAAATCATCGTGACGCCTATCGGGAGAGGTGGTGGCTGTATGCGGAGGCTCGGCCCGGAATGAGAAGGGCTATCGCTTCTCTCTCGCGCTACATTGCAACTCCAAGGGTCTCAAAGCATCGACTGTTCGTTTGGCAAATGCCTCAAGTGCTTAGAGCTTGTTTCAAAAATATCTCCGAAGCGTAATCCAGAAGCAGGCGAGGTAGAAGAAGGCGGAGTAAGTGGAGAGCAGATGCTCATGACGAACCAGCAACCGGCGGAACTGACCGAGCCAAGCGTTGGTTCGCTCCACGATCCAGCGACGCTTATAGCGCCGCAATTTGCGTCCATCTTCATAACGCCGTTCCTTGTTGTTGCTCCGGTAGGGCACAATCAACTCAATGCCGCGCTTCTTGAACCGCTCCCGCAGTGGGTCGGAATCGTAGCCGCGGTCGGCAATCACGCGCTCCGGCCTTTGCCGCGGACAGCCTTTCGGCCGGGGGACGCGGATTTCGTCGAGCGTGGCTTCCGCAAGCTTAACTTCAGCCGGAGAGGCACTTTCCAGCCGAACTCCCAGCGGAATACCTTCACCGTCGACCAGTACCATCCACTTCGTGCCCTTGCCCCGCTTGGTTTTACCCACTGCAGCGCCCCCTTTTTCGCCGGGGCGAAGCTGCCGTCCAAGAAGGTCTCGTCCCATTTGAGCAGAGCGGCCTCATCCAGCGCTCCCAACAGCGCACGCCAGGCCTCCAGCCAGACGCCTTCCTCTTGCCATTGCTGCAGCCGCCGCCAGCAGGTCGAGGGTGAGGGAAACTCGTCGGGCAGAAACCGCCACGCCGCGCCCGTTTGTAGAATCCACAGGATGCCCTCGAAGCAAGCTCGATTCGATGCAGGCGGCCGGCCTCGTTTATCGCGCCGCTGCCTCCGTTTCGGCAGCAAAGGCTCAATTAACTCCCACTGCTCGTCTGTCAACAGCTTCTGCCGTTTCTTCATGGCAGAAGCTCACCAGCAAACCCGCCTCAGACATAAGTACCTAATGCGAGGCCGAACCTATTTTTGAAACACGCTCTAGTAACGATGGGACCATCGTCTTTGCCCGCGAAGATGACTACTTCTTTGGCGTGTTACATTCCCGGCTCCATGAAGTGTGGGCCCGTGCGCAGGGAACTCAGTTGCGTGAGGTCGAAAGCGGCTTCCGCTATACTCCCTCTTCGACTTTTGAAACCTACCCGTTTCCGTGGGCACCTGGACATGAGCCTGTAGATACGCCAAAAGTGAAAGGCATCGCAGCAGCGGCGTGTGAATTGGTAGAAAAGCGCGATGCGTGGCTCAATCCGCCGGACGCGACCCAAGACGAACTCAAGAAGCGCACGCTTACCAATCTCTACGCCCGCCCCGCGTGGCTGGCGGACGCACACCGCAAACTGGATGAGGCCGTCTTTGCCGCTTACGGCTGGCCCGCCACGCTCACCGATGCCGAACTCTTGGAACGTCTGCTGACCCTGAATCACCAGCGCGCTGCCGCGGTGGGAAGATAGGTGCCGACGATTCTTTCAAAATTGTTTGGGCAGAAACAAAAATATCGGTAGGAGCGGCAGGACTCGAACCTGCGACCCCTTCCCTTCCCCCAATCTCCATTGGGTTATGGGTTAGGCCTTTCGATAAATTCAAACGTGTTTCCATCACAATCTTCCAGGTAAACAACCTTCGCGCCCCGATTCGGACCTGCCGGAATCGTTAGAGGTGAGGACATAAATTTCACCCCTTTTGCCGACATTTCCGCGTACATGGTGTCAAGCTCATCAACGTTGAAGCAAACGTGCGCACTCCCAATGTTGCACGTCCGGGTGTCGAGTTTTTCTCCTCGCGACGTAAGATATTCAATCAATTCAATTTTAAAATCTGCGGCGGTCAGATAGGCAATCCGCAATGATGCACCAGGAATGCCCGTCACTTTCTCGCTAAAAGCAACGCCCCGCTCAGAAATATCAATCAATTTCATACCGAGGGAATGAACGTAAAACTCCACTGCTTTCTCAACGCTACTCACGGTAAAGCTGACATGATTCACACTGGTATACATGGTGTCCTTTGATGTTTGCGGTTGGAGCTAACGAAAGATAATGGTAGGAGCGGCAGGACTCGAACCTGCGACCCTCTGCTTAGAAGGCAGATGCTCTATCCACCTGAGCTACGCTCCCGCAACGTCATCATTCTACCGCAGTTGAGCTCGAACTGAGTCCCACATCTGCTGACTGCGGCAGATGTGGGCACCGTCGATTGCGGAAGACGTATTACGCGGCACAGGCAAGCGTCCAATGCCGACGTGATGTCATTTTCCGCCGAGCACCAGCTTGGCGATGGTGGCCAGCTGCATATTCGAGGTTCCTTCGTAGATGCTGCCGATCTTTGAATCGCGAAAGAATTTTTCCGCCGGGTAGTCTTTAGTGAAGCCGTAGCCGCCAAGAATTTCCACTGCCAGTGATGCCACGCGCTCGGCGACCTGCGAACAGAACAGCTTGGTCATTGCCGATTCTTTCAGGAAAGGCATGCCGGAGTCTTTCATCCGGGCGACGTTATAAACCATCATGCGCATGGCCGTGACCTCGGTTGCCATCTGCGCCAGTTGGAACTGAATGGCCTGGAAGTTCGCGAGCGGCTGGCCGAACTGCTTGCGCTCCTGCGCGTACTTTACCGCCACATCCAAAGCTCCTTGCGCCAAGCCCAGCATCTGGGCGCCGATCCCTATGCGTCCCTCGTTCAGCGTTTCGATGGCGATCTTGTAGCCTTTGCCAACCTCTCCAAGCAGGTTTTCCTTGGGCACTTTGCAATCTTCCAGGATCAATTCGCAGGTGGAAGAAGCGCGGATGCCGAGCTTGTCTTCCTTTTTGCCGACCGAAAATCCCGGAAAGCTTTTTTCCACCAGGAACGCGGTAACGCCACGGTAGCCGGCCGCCGGGTCCACCGTGGTCAGCATAATAAACAGGCTTGCTTCCTTGCCATTGGTGATCCACATCTTCTGCCCATTGAGCAGCCAGTGGTCACCTTTGTCCTGGGCGCGGCACTGCAAGGCGAAAGCATCGGACCCTGATCCGGCCTCGCTCAAAGCGTAAGCGCCAACCCACTCGCTCGCCATCTTCGGCAAATACTTCTTCTTCTGTTGCTCGTTGGCCCAGCGGAGTATGGCGTTATTCACCAGAGTGTTTTGCACATCGATGACCACGGCCGCTGAGGGATCGACGCGCGATATCTCCTCGACCGCTAGAATGGCTTCGAAAAAGCTTGCGCCGCTGCCCCCGTACTGCTCGGGAATTTCAATCCCCATCAGTCCGAGCTGAAAAAACTGCTCGATCAGCGAATGTTCGAAGACCCCTTTTTCGTCCATGTCCTTGACCAGCGGACGAACCGCCTCCTCGGCGAACTGACGGACGCTATCACGGAACAACTGCTCGTCCTCGGTTAGCGCAAGCAGCGACTGGGGCGCCACGGATGAAGCAGGAGATGTGGGCATATCGAAAGACCTCTATCAAAAAAGAATCAATGCGACCGAAAATTATAGACCAGTTTCACGACATGAAACCGGCGCGGGTACTTCACGATTGATCAAGGCCGGCCAGGGAAGGAAATTTCTCTCAGTCGCGCACAACCTCTGTTTTTGTTGCTGGAATCAGGATGCGCACCATCTTCTGATTACCGTCGAACCAAAGGTCCCAGTCGGCAGTGCCTTCCGAAGTGATCCGGTAGTGGCTCAACTCCAGCTCTGTTCCATGAATCGGCACACGCTCGCGGCCCATGTATTCGATCGAGACGACAATGGACGTATGTTGCCGGGGAACAATCACGCCGAACTGCGATTTCTGCGGGGTACACTGAGTGGCGCCGTTCACGGGCTTGCAGATGGACGCAAGGTATCGCCAGATCAGAATCTCCCGGTGCGAAAAAAAGAAATCGTCAAGCACCAGGGTGGTGGCCGGCACCAGGAACGGCTGATCGAACTTCTTGTCCTTTTCGCTGGTGATGTGCTCGACCAGGAACTCCTCTTGCGGTTCGACTACGATTTCGCTCTTCCCGGGAGCGAGTTCGTGCCATTCATAGCGTTGCAACTCACCTTTGGGACTAATGCGGAACTCGCTGGTTTGCCGCGCATTGCTGGCGCCGTCGTCGATCTTGATTTCCGACGAAGCAATGCTTGACTCTGCGGACTGCTTGATGGTGAACGTCTCGGTTCCCACCTTGCGGCCATCGATCAGGATGCTGAAGGTACCGGAATCGACCGTCGCGCCCTGCTGCGCCGGTTTTGAGCGGGCACAAATCGGAGAGGGCACAACCAACGCCAGCGCCAGAAATCCCAGGCTCAACCACCTCGCTATTGCCGCTCTTGTTCTCTTAGCCATGCAGCCAGCTCCTTCGCTATCTCCGTGATGGACTTATTGGTCGTGTCGGTCCGGACGTGGGCCTGCTCATAGGCAGTCCGCCGCTCTTCAAAGAGCCTCGCGAAGTCCTCCCGGTTGGCGGCAAGCGGCCGCGTACCAAGCGAAGGGCCCGACTCTTCGCATTGCCTCGTCCAGCTCCACCTCAAGAAACACAACCAACGCGCCACTGCGAGCGATTCGGTCGCGATTCCCAGACTGCGCGTAGGCGCCGCCTCCGAGAGCTACTACACGACGTTCGGTCCCGGTCGAGAGCACTTGATCCAGCGCTTCGGACTCGAGCTGACGAAATCGCTGCTCGCCCTCCGTGCCAAAAATCGCCGCAGCCGGCCGCCCTGCGCTCTCCTCCACGACGGCATCGAGATCGATAAAGCTGCATCCCAACTCGCTTGCCAATGCGGCTCCAACACTGGACTTGCCAGCACCCATGAACCCCACCAGGAGTATGGGACCGATCTGGAACGGACTTGTCATCATTGCGTAGGCGTACGCCGGAATCTTTTCCGGCTAACGCAGCTCGACCGCGCTTGACGGGTGCAAAGCGCCCTGATTTTAGCATGAGGAGAGATACGGGAAGAAAGGTGCAGGCGAGGCGAACATCGTGAAGCCGGGCTTTCGGCGATTCTTACTCGCCGGGCTGATCGGACACGGTGTCTCGATTGCCCGGCACTAGCAGAGAGGCAGGCGGACGAGGAAGTTACCAGCGCATGAACTGAGCGACTGCGCCGAACGCAATAATCCAAAGCACCGCATGAAAGCCCAGCACGCCTTTGCGCGATCCGACCGGCTTGGCCAAGCCTTCGCGCTCGAGCGACTTCTGGATTTCATTCCATACCCGTTCGTCCGGTTCTTTCATCGGAACCAACAGCTTTGCCTGTTCGGCAATGTATCGAAGGTCGGCAACCAGATCGCTGCAAACCTTACAGGTCTTCAGATGATCTTCTTCCTTGGCGCTTCCACCCGTCTCAATGATGAACGGCAGGACGCTTTGGAATTCCGAACAAGTCATGTTCTCTCCCCAAATGCCAAGCGCGATTCGCGCGCTGTGAAATGTCCAACTTTCTCCTTAGCGCTTTGCGGCCTTTTCAGCTCTGCTGGTCTTAAGGAGATCGCGCAGTTTCATTCGCGCCTTGTGAAGCTGAGATTTGCTGTTGCCGATCGAGCAACCCATCATCTCTGCGATTTCATTATGCTCATAGCCTTCAATGTCGTGCAGCACAAAAATAATTCGATAACCCGGCGGAAGGCTTTCGATTGCGCGTTCCAGATTCACACGGTCGATCGATCCGGCGAGTACGTTATCGCGCGAGCCAATATCTCTCTTGGGTCCGTCTTCTTCCTGCGGCTCCAGCGTCTCCTGCAACGAGACTTCCGGCAATCCCTTTTTGCGAAGCTGCATGAGTACGACGTTTACGGCCAGGCGGTGCAACCAGGTTGAAAAAGCTGACTCACCGCGAAAGGTTGCAATCTTGCGATATAGCTGCAGGAAAGCCTCCTGGGTCAGATCCTCAGCCTCGGCCGTATTGCCAGTCATGCGCAAACAAAGGGAATAGACGCGGCGCTTGTGAAACCCATACAGCACCTCGAAGCACTCGCCGTCTCCCTGCTTTGCGCGCTCAATCGCTTCCGCTTCTGAAATCCCGGAGGCCAGAATTTTCTTTGTTTGTGCCAATGTTCGCTTCTTGGACCTTCCCACCTGAGATACTGGCAGGATAGCTCGGTTTTGCGCTGCTGTCGTGTGTAATTCCATCAGCTCTCAACACTTGCCGGCGCTTTCAACCCCCACGCCCGGCCCGGAACGTCTATCACGGCGATTAAAAGGACTTCCCCCATTGGGAATGATCCCAGACTGTCACCCGCCTCCAGCGAAACGGTAGGTCTTTTGTGCTAGACAGCTTACGCCGAGGAGACACAACCACTTACTAAAGAAGCAAATTCGGTGGGGTTTGGTTGCTTCCTAACTTTGAGCCGAGACTTTGACCCGAGCTGATGAACTCTACGGCCTTGGCCAAAGGCCGCTCATCACGCAGCAACATGGGCGCACGCGCTAGACGCGCCACGCCAGAGTTGTCAAAGTTTTACCGTTCATATCTCCATTATTTGTCATATTATGGACAATCTCTTTAGTTAAGCCAGTTGAGCAGCTCTCGGAGATGCCGCAATGATCTGTCCCAAATGTCACACCGAATACCCTGACAATACGCAAACATGCAGCAAGTGTGGTCAAGCGCTAACCACGGGCAGCATAGCAACCGGTCCTGTGGCTGCGGTTCCGGCGCGTGAAGTTGCCAAGCCCCCGGCACGTTCCGGGTGGCGCTATGCAATTTGGGTGGTGATTCCCCTACTGGGATTCGTGATCTGGTGGGCAAATACGGCGGCTCGTGCGTACCCCAAAGGCGCCAGCCCGCAGCTGTTCTGGACGCAGTTCTTTCTGGTCCTTGCGGCCATACTCTTGGGCATTCGCCGGGGCGGGGTTGCACTGGGCCTGATCGGCGGCTTGGGAGTGGCGATGCTGGTGCTTGGTTTCCGGGTGTCACCCTCCGAGCCCCCTATCCAAGTGATGCTGATTATTCTGGCGGTCGTCACCGCCTCGGCGACGCTCCAAGTCTCCGGCGGACTAGACTATCTTGTGCAGTTAACGGAGAAGCTTCTGCGTGCCCATCCTAAGCACGTAACCTTGCTGGCTCCGTTTTGCTCTTTCTTTCTAACGGTTTGTGTTGGTACTGGACACGCTGTTTACGCGCTGCTGCCGGTCATCGCCGATGTTGCCCTGCGGACACGAATTCGGCCCGAGCGTCCAATGGCGGTGTCGAGCGTGGCGGCGCAAATGGGGATCACGGCGAGTCCTGTTGCCGCTGCCGTTACTACCTTCCTGGCTTTCGCGGCCAAAACCAATCATCCCGTCAGCCTGATCGATATCCTGAAGATCACCATGCCGGCTGGCATCATCGGCCTGCTGGCAGCCGCTCTCTGGAGCATGAACCGGGGCAAAGACCTGGACAAAGATCCTGATTTTCAGAAGCGCATGGAAGATCCGGAATTCCGCAAGGCGCTCGACGTTTCAGTCACCACCCTAGACAAGAAGCTGCCGAAGCATGCTAAGACCTCGGTCCTTCTGTTCTTCTCGGGAGTAGCCTTCATTGTCATTCTGGCGCTCGATCAAGACTTTCTGCATCTGGGGCTGCTGCCCATGACAGGGAAGCAAGCGATTCCGCTTACCATCGTGGTTCAGATGGTGATGCTGGCATTCGGCGCCTTTATACTTTTCCTGACGAATGTGAAGGCCGCCGACATCGCACATTCCAGCGTCTTCATTGCAGGCATGATCGCGGTGGTTTCCATTTTCGGCATCGCGTGGATGAGCGATACCTTTGTGACCAGCAATAAACCCTATCTGGTCATGCAGATGAGGTCGATGGTTCAGGCTTGGCCCTGGACATTCGCCATAGCCATGTTCTGCGTCTCGGCTTTCGTCAAGAGCCAAGCTGCCACTCTGACCGTCATGATCCCCTTTGGCGTGGCACTGAATCTACCAACGACGGTCATGCTCGGCTTGATGCCCGCCAGCTACGCTTACTTTTTCTTCTGTTTCTACCCGAGCGACCTCGCGGCCATCACCATGGATCGAACCGGCACAACCCATATAGGCAAATACCTGCTGAATCACAGTTTCATGATGCCGGGCTTGATTGGCGTATCGGTTTCAACGGCTACCGCGTATTTGATATCGCGGGTGGTGTTTTGAAGATTGCGGCAGGAACCGTTCTTACCGCGAACGCTGTTGTAGCTGGGATGGTGTCCCGGCGTCGGCAGGAAGGTCGGGCAGGGGCGCGGCTTTCAACATCCCGGGATTCCGCGGGAATGACGGGTCGACGCCGAAATCCCAGACAAAAGAATTCATTATCTTCGGAGTAAGCATCTCCACCACGGCATATTCACCCGGAGAAAGCGGCTGCGACGGCATCAACTTCACCCATCCGCCCGGCAGTAGTTCCGCCGTAGCTGGCAGGTAAAACTCTTGCCGGTTGACTCTTCCGGTAATGGCGATCTTGAGGCTCCCCACCACGCGCGCATCTTTCTTCGTTTCCAGTCTAGCGATCCGAAAGCGCTCGTTGAGCGGCAGCGACTCGGCCCCCGGGTCCTGGTCGATATCGAGATAAATCGTCGGTTGCGGCGTGTGAGACTGGGTGCGAGCGTGCTCGCCCTTCAACTCCACCAACTGCTTCGAGGAGGCCATTGGGATCATGGCGGCTCGCAGGATGCTGTGGCCGGTTTGGCGGTTCAACTCGCCGCTGCTCTGATTCAGCTCGGTCAGTTGCCGCTCTCCGTTGTAGGTGTCAAGCAGGTACACCCCTCCGGAACTGGGCAGATGGAGACCGGGAGCGATGGCGGGGCTGGCCGCGGGGGCTTCAGACTCGTCCTCTTCTGCCGGTTGCTTGAACTCCAACTTGCGCTGCACCTCGCGCTGTTTCTCGAAGTTCTCGGTGGCGGGCCAGTCGATCATGGAGGCCGGAATCTCCTCCCATTCGTTGCGCTCGGTGCTGAGATAGCGCACGCGATCGCCGTTCACTTCCCACTTGCTGGCCAGTTGATAGCTTCCATCCTTCAGCACCAGGCGTTTGGCGGTTTGTGCCTCAGCTGGTGAGTGAGCGAATAGCAAAAAGAAAAACGCAACCAACAACGCGACTTGGAGTCGGCGATTCACGATTTTTGTCCACCCCAGCCCCGCGACAAGGTCCAACTTTGCAGATTTTATCGCAATTCCGGCCCAGACTGATGAATGCTTGCCGAACCAGGCGATTCCGTTCATAATTGATCGTGCACCCCTTTGGACCCCACCGACCGCGCCGATACTGTGCGCACCGGTGCCACCCTTTCGGAACAAAGTCGCTGCACAATCCACCCCATAATTCACAGAGGCGGGCATGTCGGCAAAGTATATCTTTGTGACGGGCGGCGTTGTGTCGTCGCTAGGTAAAGGTTTGGCTGCGGCTTCCATCGGATGCCTGCTGGAAGCGCGTGGACTGAAGGTGACGCTGCTGAAGCTCGACCCGTATCTGAACGTCGATCCGGGCACCATGTCGCCGTTCCAGCATGGCGAGGTTTTCGTGACCGACGATGGCGCGGAGACCGACCTCGACCTCGGCCACTACGAGCGCTTCACCCACGCCAAGCTCACGCGAGACAACAACCTGACAACTGGCCGCGTCTACGAGCAGATCATCGCCAAGGAGCGCCGGGGAGACTATCTCGGCAAGACCGTCCAGGTCATTCCGCACGTCACCAACGAGATTAAGGCGGCCATGAAGAAGGTCGCGCCGGATGTCGACGTGGTTCTGGTCGAGATCGGCGGCACCGTCGGCGATATCGAGTCGCTGCCGTTTCTCGAGGCCATCCGCCAGATGCGCCAGGAACTTGGCCGCGAAAACACTCTTTTCATCCACGCCACCCTGGTGCCTTACATCGCCGCTGCCGGCGAACTCAAGACCAAGCCCACGCAGCACTCGGTGAAGGAGTTGCTCTCCATCGGCATTCAGCCCGACATCCTGCTGTGCCGCACCGACCGTTTTCTGCCTTCGGAAATGAAGGCGAAGATCGCACTTTTCTGCAACGTCGAGACGGAGGCGGTGATCACCGCCAAGGATGTTGCCTCCATCTACGAAGTGCCTCTCGGGTTCGCGCAGGAAGGCGTGGACCGGCTGGTTATGAAATACCTGCATTTGCAGGCCGGCGAAGCTGACTTGGAGAAGTGGAAAGATCTCGTCCACCGTGCCTACAACCCGCAGGACGAGGTGATCATAGGCGTCGTCGGCAAATACGTGGAGTACGAAGACTCTTACAAATCGCTGAAGGAAGCGCTTGTTCACGCCGCTCTGAATTTCAATCTCAAGCTCCGCCTGCAATGGATCGAGGCCGAGGGTCTTGAGACCAATGACGACAGTTACAAGACGCAGATGGAGGGCTTCGACGGCATCCTTGTGCCCGGCGGCTTCGGCAAGCGCGGCATCGCCGGCATGCTGAACGGAATCCGCTACGCGCGCGAGCAAAAGGTGCCGTATTTCGGTATCTGTCTCGGGATGCAGACCGCCTGCATAGAATTTGCGCGCAATGTCTGCGGACTAACAGACGCCAACTCCAGCGAGTTCGATCCCGCGACCCCGAACCGCGTCATCTACAAGCTGCGCGAACTGCGCGGAGTGGAGGAACTCGGCGGAACCATGCGCCTCGGCGCGTGGACCTGCAAATTGGAGCCGGGATCGTTCGCCCAGCGTGCCTACGGCACAACCGAGATCAGCGAACGCCATCGCCACCGCTACGAGTTCAATCGCGAATACGAGCAGCTACTCACCGGCGCCGGCCTGAAAATTACCGGCACCACCCCCGACGGAACCTACGTCGAGATCGTCGAAATCGCGGACCATCCATACTTCCTCGGATGCCAGTTTCACCCCGAGTTCAAATCGAAGCCGCTGGAGCCGCATCCGCTGTTCGTCTCCTTCATCAAGGCTTCCTACGAGAATCGCCAGCAACGCCTGGCCGCAACCAGCGTCATCCATGAAGACATGTTCCTGAGACCTGAAAAGGCGGGAACGGCAAGAAGATAGAGCAGCTATCTATGAGGTCTGGGGGAGAGTGGGTAGATGACCCACGTCAGCCCAACTACAGGGCGGGACGTGGGGCACCCGTCAATTCTTATGACTTGTGGGCTCAGGAGAAGCTTTTGGCTGATTTCCCAGAGTGCCTTGTTGGGCGGCGGTATCCTTGCCGGTGAACAGCCCGCCAGCGAAACCAATAACGGCGAAGAAGATGTTGGCCACCACTTGAGCCTCGAGCTTGCCAGCAACGAAGAGCAATGCCGCGACGATGACCACAAGCAGCAACAGAAAGGAGCTTGTGGCAAAGCGACCGAAGCCCTTGGTCTTTGTGCAAAAGAAGCCGATCAGCGCGATTAGACCAATCACGAAGATAGCCAGCAGGAGCCAAGCGTTGATATCCATCTAAGCCTTTTCCCTTCTGCTTCTGACGCGTTGGCGCCTTCAACAACGAAAGCCCGTTACGTAGTTCATGAGGGCTCTTTCTTCCTCGACGAACGGGAATCGACCCTCATGGGCATTCCGCAACATCAGCTCGAACAGACCCTCGCGAACCTTCGAGCATAACAACTCGTGCCACAGTTCCAGAATTTCTGTGTCCGACGTAGCGTATTCGACCCGAAAGCCACGACTCGCCGTGGGTTTGCCGTTGAGGGTGTGGGGGATGACAACAGAGTGAGGCTTTGATATGAGTAGCCACTTGGTCATTGTCGAGACTGTGAACAGATTGTCATCGACGTGGATGTCTTCTGACATCTTCATCTCACTCCTCCTAAATTAATTCTTTGTGCAAACAACAACTACGCTGAACCGCATAAAATGCTGGGATCCCGATTTCCATATAACACGCCGTGGAAATTCTTGCCGAAAGCGTATCGGACCCTTTTGTATCTGATTGTTTGCTGCCTGTCTAGCGTTTATCACGGCAACAGGACCTCGGCTGCCCTCTATGGTCCATTTCTCCCGAAGCGTTCTACTATAGAGACATGGCCCTTATTCTGGGGATTGAGAGCTCGTGTGACGAGACTTCCGCGGCGGTCGTCCGTGATGGAGAAGAGCTGCTCTCCAACGTGGTGCTTTCGCAGATTCTGACTCACCAGGCTTATGGCGGAGTGGTTCCCGAACTTGCCTCTCGCGAACATCTGCGAGCGATTGTCCCGGTCGTCCGTCAGGCGATTGAACGGTCGGGAATCGCGATGGAAAACCTGGACGCGTTGGCGGCGACCAAGGGCCCCGGATTGGCCGGTGCGCTGATGGTCGGGCTGAGCTACGCCAAGGCACTTGCGTTTGCCCTGGAGAAGCCGCTGATTTCGATCAACCACCTGGAAGGCCACATCCACGCCGTGCTGCTTGAAGCGCGGCAGAACGGCAACGGGCAACTCGAGTTCCCGGTGCTGGCGCTGGTTGTCTCCGGCGGGCACACTCACCTTTACCTCGCCGAGCAGGTTGATTCCGTTTGGCGCTACAAGAACGTCGGACACACCCGCGACGACGCCGCCGGAGAAGCTTTCGACAAGGTGGCTAAACTGCTTGCGCTTGGCTACCCCGGCGGGCCCATCATCGACGCCATGGCGAAGTACGGCGACGCTACGGCAGTCAATTTTCCGGCAGCGCAGCTCAAACATCGCGACCGCAAGGATCGCGGTCCGCTTCCCGAACGCCCCCACTTTGACTTCTCTTTCAGCGGCATTAAGACCGCAGTGCTGCGCTATGTGGAAACCGAGGGCATGGCCCCGTCTATCGCGCTTCGGCGAAGCACTCTCGCACGGCTCGCCGCGCCCGGAGTTGAAGATATTCTGAAGCACTGCGATCGGCGGACGCTCAACCTGGTGGCATCGTTTCAGCGGGGTGTCGTGCAGGACCTGGTTGGAAAGACCATGCAGGCCGCCGGCGAATACCAGGCCGTAACGTTGCTGGTGAGTGGCGGAGTGGCCGCCAACAGCGAGCTTCGGCAGGTCTTTCAGCGCACCGCCGTGCGCGCGAGGGATTGCGGGTGATGTTTCCGTCGCGCCCGCTTTCGACGGATAATGCCGCCATGATTGCCGCTGCCGCCTACCCCAAGTGGCTGGCGCGCGACTTCGCTTCAACCGACGTCAGCATCGAAGCCTCGCTTCCCCTGCGATAGACCACGACCGCGAGCGGACCGCACTTGGACGAGAACCTCCCTCGCCGCAGCGCAGCGGGGTTCATCGCCAAATATTGCTGTTGGATCGATTACGAAGCTTCGTCCACCGCACGCTCTTCAATCGCCATGTCCTTGAGTTCGCTTGACTCAAAGATTTCACGGCATTCAAGACATTCAACAAATTCGGTGTCTTCTTGGCGGGCGACGATTTGCACGCGCGGATGCTGACACGGCTTTTCCATGATTCTGCTCGAGGGAAGGTTGGGTGCTACCGGACGGGATGAACTCATAGAACGTTTGATCTGATGCCCGGTCGCTACGTGCCGGACAGTCGATTGAGCGGTATTTTAGAGGGAGTCCAAGCAATGTCAAGCAACTTTCGCAAGCGCCAGCCGGCTCGAATCAGCTTGCTTCAGCGTAGCTGCCCGAACTTCCCATAAAAGTGCCTTGATTGCCTTAGCATTCCACGCGCTTAAGCCGCGTCCTAGGCCAGAGCTGGCCCGAGTAGCCGATCTTGCGAAGCGAATCTGCGACCAAAATTATCGCCATTATATAAGTGTTTTAAAATCAATTTGTTATCCGTTATTTTTCGTTAGAACATAATTGCTTTTCGAGTGCTGACGTGCAACAATCAATTGGCGACTAAAATGGTCGCAGATTAAAGACTCGGCACCCTGAGCTACTCTGACCGCATGCTGAAACTGACCAAGAAAGCTGACTATGGATTGATCGCCATGAGGCACTTGGCCGAGCACGCCGCCGTCGGCACATGCAGCGCAAAGGATTTGGCGGAGCTGTACTCGATTCCGCAGGAAGCGCTGGCGAAGATACTGCAACGGTTGAAGAATGCTCGATTGTTAAAGAGCCTCCAGGGCACGAACGGCGGCTATGTGCTGGCGCGAGACGCACGGGAGATCACCGCTTTGGAAGTGATCCGGGCGATTGAAGGGCCGCTCTTCATCACCTCCTGCAGCACGACTCGGGGCGAGTGCGGCCAGAGTGTGCGCTGCACGGTGCGCGAACCGTTGCGCAAGGTGAGCCGCACGATAGAAGAGGTTCTGGGAAAGTTGACGGTCTGGGATTTGACTGAAAATGCCGAGCAGCAGGATGCGGCCAGCGAACTGGTCACGCTGCGTTGAACGAGTTTTGATAAATCAGGAGACGAACATGGCGGAAGAAAAGAACAATAGTGCCGGGGTGAAGTTGCCGATTTATATGGATAATCACGCCACCACGCGCGTAGATCCGCGTGTGCTGGATGCGATGCTGCCTTATTTTTCAGACACCTTCGGCAATGCGGCGAGCCGCAACCACGAGTTTGGATGGGTGGCCGAGCAGGCGGTCGAGCAGGCTCGCGAGCAGGTAGCCAAGCTGATCGGCGCAACAGCGAAAGAAATTATCTTTACCTCCGGCGCAACTGAAAGCGACAACCTCGCCATTAAGGGCGTGGCCGAGATGTACCGCGAAAAGGGCGACCACATCATTACCCAGGTCACCGAGCACAAAGCCGTGCTGGACACCTGCAAGAGGCTGGAGAAGCACGGCTTCCGCGTCACTTATTTACCGGTGCAAAAGGATGGCCGCATCGATCTCGATGACCTCAAGCGGGCCATGGATGAGAAGACGATTCTGGTCTCGATCATGCACGCGAACAACGAAATTGGCGTGTTGCAGCCAGTCCGGGAAATCGGCCAGCTTTGCCACGAGCGCGGCGTGTTGTTCCACACGGACGCCGTACAGAGCGTGGGCAAAGTTCCCTTCAACGTTATCGAAGATCATATCGACCTGGCTTCAATGAGCGGGCACAAGATCTACGGCCCGAAGGGCGTTGGCGCGCTCTACGTTAGGCGCAAGAATCCACGCGTGCAACTGGTCGCCCAGATCGATGGCGGCGGGCACGAGCGTGGCATGCGTTCCGGCACTTTGAATGTGACCGGCATTGTGGGCTTCGGCAAGGCTTGCGAGATCGCGATGCATGAATTGACTGAGGAAACGGCAAAGCTCACGCAGTTGCGCGAGCGGCTGAGACAGCAGATTCTCTCGAACCTGGACGAGGTTTATGTCAACGGTTCGATGGAGCATCGCGTTCCCGGGAACCTCAATATCAGCTTTGCTTATGTCGAGGGCGAGTCGCTGCTGATGGGCATCAACGACATCGCGGTTTCCAGCGGTTCGGCTTGCACCTCGGCCACGCTCGAGCCCTCTTACGTGCTCAAGGCGCTCGGGACCGGCGACGAACTGGCGCACAGCTCGATTCGCTTCGGCCTTGGACGCTTCAACACGCTGGCCGAAGTGGACTACGTGGCTAAGCGCGTGGTTGAAACCGTGAGACGGCTTCGCGAGTTGTCGCCGCTCTACGAGATGGCGAAAGATGGCGTCGACCTGAAGAAAGTGCAGTGGGCAGCCGAACCCAGTTCGCACTGACGACTCAGGCGCTCCAATAAAAATTTGGCGGCGCCCTCAGGCGCGAGGAATCTAAATAGCAGGCGTAGTAGTACGCGGCCGAGCAGGAGAACATGGATGGCTTACAGCGATAAGGTACTTGATCACTATACAAACCCCCGCAACGTTGGCGCACTCGACAAGGCGAGCGCCGAGGTTGGCACCGGCCTGGTGGGAGCGCCGGAGTGCGGCGACGTGATGAAGCTGCAAATCAAGATCAACCCTGAGACAAACGTAATCGAAGACGCGAAGTTCAAGACCTTCGGTTGCGGTTCGGCAATCGCTTCCTCCTCGCTGGCGACGGAGTGGGTCAAGGGAAAGACGGTCGATCAGGCATTGCAGATCAAGAACAGCGATATCGTTCGTGAGCTGTCTCTGCCCCCGGTGAAGATCCATTGTTCGGTGTTGGCCGAGGATGCCATCAGGGCCGCGATCAGCGATTGGAAGAAGAAGCAGGGCCGCAATGGCAATGGCAACGGCAACGGTGCCGGCAAGTAGTTCCACCCGCGCCTGGGCTCCGCGGTGGAGGAAGGAAGTTTTGGCGCGGTGCAGCTGACACCGTGCTCTGGAGGCGCATGACGAACACAAACCAACCCGTACAGGCAGCAACGCCCGCTAAGGGCATAGAGGTTACGCCGAAAGCGATCGAGCACATCCGGATGGCCATGGCCAAGGAAGGCATATCGGCCGCCGAGGGTGGACTTCGCCTCGGTGTGCAGGGCGGCGGTTGTTCGGGGATGAGCTACCTGATTCGTTTCGACTCGCAGCCACGTGAGCGGGACAGGGTCTTCCAGTTCGACGACGTGCGCGTTTTCATCGATCCGAAGTCATTTGTATATCTCCACGGCATGACGCTCGATTGGACGGAGACATTGATGCACAGCGGGTTCGCTTTCATCAATCCGAACGCGCAGAAGAGCTGCGGATGCGGCACTTCTTTCTCGTAGGCAGTTTCGAGTAGATTGTCACCCGGCGTGTCTCGGCGGAGGCGAAGTGTGTCCCCCGTTGCATGCGAAGAGCGCGCCGACAGTCTGCTATCCGCGATATGCTTACTGAACCGGCCTGATAGCAATTTTTCCCTTGCAACTCGAAAGTGTGGTCTGGAAACCAGCTTATGATGATTCAAAAACCGACAGCGATATCCGTCGAAAAGGAATCCGGGAAGGGGCATCAGTGCTGGTCGTGTGGCGACATGCGCGCCGCCCACTTTTGCGATTCCTGCGGCCATTTGCAACCGCCGCATCCGGCGGACTTCTTTTCCTTCTTCGGATTGCCGCACAAGCTCAATATCGAGCTATCGTTTCTGGAGCATGAGTTCCATGCGCTGAGCCGCAAACTTCATCCCGACACCTATGTCCTTTTCAGTTCGCAAGAGCAGTCCTGGAGCCTGGAAAAGAGTTCGCAGCTCAATGACGCTTACCGGACGCTGCGCGATCCGATTTCGCGAACCGAATATCTGCTCAAAAAAGAGGGTGTTGAGCTGGATGAGCAGTCGAAGCGTGCGACCGAGAAAGCTCGTTCCACCGGCACTTTGAAGAAACAAGGGGTGCCTCCGGATATGCTGGAGGAAGTTTTTGAGCTGAACATGCAGCTTGAAGAAGCCCGCATGAACAAGCAGGCCGGCGAGCGCGACCCGGCGCTGAGCGGCGAACTGCAAAACACGAAACGCCACTTAGAACAGAAGCACGAGGCTCTGATGAGCGAACTGAAAGAGTGCTGGAACGAGTGGGACGCGATGATCGACCGCGGAGGGCAGGACGAAGATCGCACGATCCTGTGCGACAGAATGGTCGATGTGCTGAACCGCCGCAGCTACATCCGTAACCTCGTGCGCGATGTGAACGAAGTCCTGGAAGATTGATAAGACGGTCGAACTTGCGCCACGACAACTGAGCGAAAGGCAAAGACGCAGCCTCAATACAAGAGCAACCCCGTTTATCATGTCAAACGAACGCGTAGTCGGTATCGATCTAGGAACCACGAATTCGCTCGTCGCCTTCATGCATTCGGAGAGTCCAGTCATTATTCCGGGCGAAGACGGATTGAACCTCGTGCCATCGCTGGTCGCGCTCGACGCTGAGTCCCATATCGTCATCGGCAATGCCGCGCAGAAATACCTCGCCTCGACTCCCGATCGCGCCGTGTACTCGGTTAAGCGCCTGATGGGCCGCGATCTCGAAGATGTCCATGACGAACTGAAGCTATTTCCTTTCCGGCTAGCCGACGATCTCGTTGCCGGCGAAGTGCTGCGCATCAAACTGGGCGAGCGCAGCTACACTCCGCCGGAAATATCGGCCCACATTCTGCGCCAGCTCAAGCGCAATGCCGAGCGCTTCTTCAGCGGACCCGTCAAACAGGCGGTTATTACCGTTCCCGCTTATTTCAACGATGCACAGCGGCAGGCGACGAAGGATGCGGGCCGCATCGCTGGTCTCGATGTGCTGCGCCTGGTGAACGAACCAACTGCCGCTTCGCTCGCTTACGGCCTTCACCAGAAGAAGAACGGAACCATCGCTGTCTACGATCTGGGTGGCGGCACATTCGACATTTCGATCCTAAAGTTGAGCGACGGCATTTTCGAAGTCAGGGCCACCAATGGAGATACGCATCTCGGCGGCGACGACATTGACAATCTGCTGATTGCCATTGCGCTCGACGACATTCAGGGCGACCTTGGCCTCGATCTTCGCAACAATGGCGAGGCCGTGCAGTTGATTCGCCACGCCGTTATCGATGCCAAGATTGCGCTCTCGACGAATCCGTCTACAACCATTGGCGTCACGCTGCCGGACGGACACAAGTACCAACGGGAAATTACGCGCGCGCAGTTCGAGCAACTGATACGTCCGGTCATCGAGCGTACCGCCGGTCCATGCAAGCAGGCGATGAAAGACGCGGCATTGAAGCCCGAACAAATCGACGAGGTTGTTCTCGTCGGCGGGTCCACCCGCATTCCGCTGGTGCGGCAATTGGTTCGCGATTTGTTCAAACGCGAGCCGCATTGCGAACTCAACCCCGATGAAGTGGTCGCTCTGGGCGCAGCCGTCCAAGCCAACATCCTTGCCGGCGGGTCGCAGGCGACGCAGGAAATGCTGTTGCTCGATGTGACTCCGCTTTCGCTCGGCATCGAGGCGCTTGGCGGCGTGGTAGCCAGGATTATTCATCGCAATTCAACCATCCCGGCTTCGGCAACCGAGCATTTCACCACTGGCGTGGACGGCCAGACCAGCGTCGCCATTCATGTGGTGCAGGGCGAGCGCGAATTGGCGAAGGATTGCCGCTCGCTGGCGCGGTTTGATTTGAAAGGCGTTCCGCCGATGCCGGCTGGGCTTCCGCGCGTCGAGGTGCGGTTCCTGATCGATGCCAACGGAATCCTGCACGTCTCCGCCCGTGAGCAGCGCAGCGGCAAAGAGGCGGAAATAGAGGTGCAGCCCAGTTACGGACTCTCCGACGAGCAGGTCGAGAACATGATTCTCGAATCGTTCGATTACGCCGAGAAAGACTTGCTCGATCGACAGTTGATCGAGGCGCGCAACGAGGCCGAGACGATTTTAGCCGCTCTGAAGAAAGGCAAGCAGAGCCCGGCCTTCCAGCAGCTTGCTCCGCCGGAGCGCGAACAGGTCTGGCTGTGCGAAAGGGAGCTGAAAACTGCCAGATTACAGGACGATCCACGGAAGGTGCGCGCCGCAATCGACGCTCTGAACCAGGCAACGCTCCGTTTGGCCGAACTGATGATGGATACAGCGGTCAGCTCGGCTCTCAAAGGCAAAACCATGGAGAATGCCGATGTTGGCGAAGGTCCATCGGCGCCGCATCCCATCGGCAAGGCGGAATTCGAGTAACTGCATCACGAGTCGAATGACTTATTGGGAGATGTCATTCTGAGCCGGAGCGTCAGCGGAGGCGAAGAATCTATGTATTTCGGTTTAGGGGAAATGCATAGATCCTTCGCTGTCGCTCAGGATGACATCCGAAAGAGGGCAAGACGCATTCAAGTAACGCCCCACTTTGATTGACGCCTTTGCCTTTGTTCACATCTGTTGAGGTTGGCATGGAAGATCAAGATACGCATTCGAACAATAACGTTGCTGCCGCTATCGTCGAGCCCGGCGCGAACACTGTTCGCGTGACTTTTTTGCCCGGCAACGAGTCGTTCGAATACGAGCACGGCAGCCTTCCTTACCAGGAACACGGCAAGCCGGAGTCGCTGCTGGATGTGGCGATTAATTTCGGGGTTCACCTTGAGCATGCCTGCGGTGGCAACTGCGCTTGCACAACCTGCCACGTGGTGGTTCGCAAGGGCAAGGAACTGCTTAGCGAGATCGATGATGACGAGGCCGACCGGCTCGATATGGCCGCCGACCTGCAACTGAATTCGCGCCTTGGCTGTCAGGTGCAGATCGTCAAGCCTGGAGAAATTGTCGTCGAAATCCCCTCATGGAACCGCAACTACGTCTCCGAGAGCGGCGATCCGAAATAAGTTCGGATGAGGGAAACTTTCAGGTGGAGCTCGGGTTTCAGAAACTTTGGGCTGGAACTCGGGTTCTTATCTGAAACACGATCAAGGGGAAGGAAACAATGGCGACCGAGCTTCGTTGGGGCGATGCTGAAGATCTCGGAATTTTACTGGCTGATAAATTTCCCACTCAAAACCCCTTGGAAGTCCGCTTTACCGAACTGCACCGCATGATCACCGAATTGCCGGTGTTCGCAGACGATCCGAAAACTTCGAATGAAGCCAAACTGGAAGCCATTCAAATGGCGTGGTACGAGGAGTGGACCGATCGCCAAGAGTGAATTTCTCCTCTCGGCACGCGCACTAAGTCTCACCTGACCTAATCCAATTTGGAACTCAGCCCACCTCATAAAGGTTTTGTTTCAATCGCTTGGCTGTCCTCTGCACAGTACCCCTTACGGCCAAGAAATCGCTCTGAATATCACAGACTTTGAGCTGGATCATGGACTACATTGGGCCCAAGATCAGCATTACGGCCGATGAACGTGGCTGCTCAGACTTGGGAGAGTTTGGCAGCGTGTGGAGCCGCGGAAATTCAGCGGTTCCTAAAGGCCAGTTGTCGCTATTGAAGTGAACTGTTTTGCCTTGGGTGTGGGATGGGCTCCGCACGAAAGGGGGCAGCTATGACTACCACATTTCCGGCGACGATAACGACGTTAGAGGAATTGCGTTTGCTCGAGCAAGAGAAGCGGTCTGGTAGGCGGTTTGAATGTGATTCAATGGCCGCAGTCTTCGATGAGTTCGACGTTATCAGGGCACATGGCTTGGGTGTGACATTGAAAGAGGGCGGTGGGCAATGGCCGCCCAGCTAGCCGGGTGACATAGAGGCAGTGGCGAAACGCGCCACGCGATACGGTGGCTCGGCAAATCGAAACTTTAGAACTCTATCCGTTGGACTGCAGAAACTTCAGCAGGCTGACAAGCTGTTGATTCTTGCGTTGAACAATCTCGGTGCGATTCTGGTTTGTCCAGTCGTAGTACCCCTTGCCGGTTTTCAATCCCAGTTCACCCTCAGCCACTTTGTCCCGCAGCAGCGGCGGAGGCTCCTGCATGGTGGAAAGATCAGGGAAGAGTGTGATCTCCGAGCCTAGCTGAGTATCAAGCCCATTCAGATCGCGTTGCTCAAAGAGACCGGAGAACAGCAATCGCAGGGCAAAGCTGTTCTTGAGCGCCGCATCGACGCTTTCGACGCTGGCTATACCCTCCTGCACCATGTGCATGGCTTCGCGCATCATGGCGTGTTGCAGGCGGTTGCCGAGAAAGCCAGGCACGTCCTTGAGGACGTGCACCGGTTTCTTGCCGGCCGCTGTCAGGCAGTTCATCACTGCTTCCAGCACATTTGGGGCGGTGCGCTCGGTGGTAACCACCTCGACCAGCGGAATCAACTGCGGGGGATTCCAGAAGTGGGTTCCGATCACCCGCTCAGGATGCTGCGAAAAACCGGACAGCGTGGTGATCGGAATGGCTGAGGTATTGCTCGCGAAGATCGTCTCCGGCTTCGACATGAGGTCGAGCCGCTCGAACATCTGCCGCTTGATCTCGACCTTTTCTGGGATAGCCTCGAAGACCAGATCGGCCGCTGCCACAGCTTCGTCGAGTCCGCTGGCAAAGGTGAGATTCTCTTTGGCTGAAGTGGCCTGAGCCTTCGTGATCAGGCCGCTCTTCAGCAGCATCTCAACACTGCTCTCGATGCGCGCGCGCGCATTTTCAAGCACTGCCGGCATGCTGTCGGTCAGACTGACCCGATGGCCCGCCTGGGCAAGAACCTGTGCGATGCCATGCCCCATAATGCCCGCGCCAATTACCGCAATCCGATTTATCTGCTGACCCATTTCAAGTACCTTTTCTCCCGTTCGACTTCGTTCCTACATCCATCTACCTGGCCACGGCGCTGGCGGCGGTATCGATCGGCAGCGGACGAAGCGAGGTCATCATAAACACAACGCAGAGGATGCCGACAACGGTGATGGCACCTCCGAAAGCCAGCGCGAACTGAAATCCGAATTGTTGGGCGACATACCCGGTAAGAATCGGCGCGGCGATGGAAGCCACGGCCCCGGAGGTATTATTGATCCCACCTAGCGTCCCCGACATCCCCTTGGGCGCGAGGTCTTGCGGAAAAGTCCAGGTCAGAGCCGAGCAGGCAGACTCCCCACCCATGGCGACCACCAGCAACCAGGCTGCGACGACAGCGCTTTCGGCGAAGCCGGCAAAAACTACTGCCAGGGAAACCACTTGCATCGCCACGAGCAGACTTTTCTTCACCTTTGTCGAATCCATGCCGGAGTTGATCATCTTGTCGGCGATGATGCCGATCGCCGGCTGGGTAATCATGCCAGCAATCCACGGCATGGTGGAATAAAATGCCACTTTGCGCAGATCGAGATGACGGGCGTGTATCAGGTATCCCGGCAGCCAGGTGAGGAACAGATAGTAGAGGTAGTCCTGGCAGAACTTGACGCAAATCATCGCCCAAATGTTCCGGTACCTGAGCAGCACCATGATGGGGATGCGCTTCGGGGCTGGAGTCGTGCCGGCCTGGGGAGTTGAACTGCCGGGCTTATCGCCATAGGTGAGGAACCACAGGGCGACCCAGAGCAGGCTGCCCAATCCGGTAATGTAAAACGCGACGTGCCAGTTGGGTTGCGCCTTCGAGCCGAAGGCGAGCATCAATCCGATCATCAACGCCGGACACACGGCAAAGCCGACACGCAGCCCGGCCATGAAGACGCCGGTCGCCATCCCACGCTGCGACTTGTCGAAGCGCTCGGCTATGACCTTGGTTGCCGCCGGGAAGTTTGCCGACTCGCCCACGCCGATCAATATGCGGGTAATGAGAAGGGTTCCCAGACCCTTTGCCAGCCCGGTCGCTGCCGAGGCGAATGACCACAAAGCCGCGCCCAGGCCATAGACCTTCTTTTCTCCGTAGCGGTCACACAGCCGCCCCGCAGGCAAATTGCCCAGCAGGTACGCCCACCCGAACGCAGACAGCACCATGCCCATGGTCGTCAGGCTGAGGTTCAGGTCTTTGGCAATGAAGCTATTGGCAACTGCAAGGCTAGAGCGGTCGAGCGCGTTAATCGCATTTCCGCTGAAGATAAGGAACAGCATCCAGTACTTGGTCGACGTCTTGCGGGTTTCCACAAAATCTCCTTCACTCATCGATCGTCATGCATGGGTTGCACACTTGTTCGAACGCCGAAGCCGGCGAAAAATTGATATTGATAGTGGCTCCTCATTCTGCGTCAGCTCCGCTAAGGCAGTCAAACTCTTTTCGTTCCGCATCGCGCCGACGCGCCACCCAGTGAAAAGCTGGGCGTTGCGGTCGACGTCAACGAGGATATGATTCTGCACTACGTTGGAGTAGAGGGCTCCGCTGGCCGCGGTCCCCGAGCACGCGATGATGCCGGCTCGCCGGGATCCCGCAAAGGGTGAGCGGTGTCGCAGGGGCTTTATTTTTGAACTCAGCCATCCAGAGCGGACGACTGAACAACGGGTCTAGACGGGCATTAGTCGGATAGGTTCCATTTCTTCACGAGTGCCGCCTTCTGATTCAGCAGCCATTGCTCCCACTGAGTTTTCGTTTTCGTCGGAAACTTCGACAAGATCAACGACACAAACTTGTCGAAACTCAGTGTGGCTTGAGTTGCGCGGACCGACTGGAACATCTCTTCCATAGTTGGTAATGGCACATCCGCAGTGGAAACAACCTTTGGCCCAGCGCTGACGGGATTCGACGGAGGTTTCGGAGGGGCGGTAATTGTTGTCGGCTTGCCAGTGCCCGGTGTCGGGTCGTGCTTTACAAACTGGCTCTTCCAGAAATCATCGTTCTTCATAAAGGCGTTAATTGGCTTCCTTGTGTTCTTACTTCGGGATGTCCGCGGAATCCCGCCCACGGCCTGACGCATTCGGCGCTGGAGGGTCAGCGGGATGAAAACACAGTCTCAATACCAGGGCCCCCGGCTTCGATTGGCTCTGCTGACGGCACTCCCGCCGGCAATGCTATCTCGGGCTGTCCTTGTGTGCCTTCGAGAGCGATCACGGCCGCCGCTCCAACCTGTCGCTCTTCGATACCTGCAATCCGCTGAAGCACGTCATTGGCCGTGTCCTGAATGCGCGTACTGGGCTTGTGGAGCTTGCGAATCGATTTGAAAGCAAGGTGGCACAATGCAAAGCGATTTTGGGTTTGTAAAGCAGCAAATACGATATGTGCGCGCATGACTCAGTCTCCTTATTCGTCACGAGAGGGTGCTTGGGACCAATAACGCGTGGAGGAGCAGCTCCGCAGTTCCAAACTGCGCCGCACCATTGACAGGGAGATGTGAGTCTCTCCGCACCACGATGGTAAATGGGAGGCGTACATACACATATTGGCAGCTATATTCACACTTGGCGATGACGCACGTCACAATGGCGAGAATAAACTCCTGCCGCCAAAGACACGTCCAATACGGTGAGATCTCTCCTGATGCCAACCCCTGTGCTCGCTGGGGCTTTCTTGTGAGGCGAACACCATTAGAGTACCACACCATAGCGGGCAGGGAAGTGCGATCGATGGCACTCCCTATACGGGCAGACAGCGACACGATGTTCTGGGGCAACACGAATGCGGAATCGAACTTAGGAATCTAGAGCGGCGGGCTCAGGATAGACGTTTCGGTCAGCCACGAGTTGGCTTTACTTGGCGCCAACTTTCATTGCTCTTTGGGATTCGCCGGCTTTGTCCTCGACAGTATGTGATGTCGGCGCCCGGCGTTGTCCGGTCGCTCTCCGCGAAAGTCGCTCAACACCTTCAAATACAGTTTCGAGCAGCTCCAGACATCGAATGGACACACTGCCGGTAAACGATTGCATGTAAGAACCCAATTTTTTTTGACGCTCCACGCGATGCTCCAAGAAATTCCCTAAGAAGGAGGATGCGCCATCCGGCGACTAGTGGCCTCAGTTGTCGTTCAAGAAGCCGACACTGGCTGCTCGATAACAACCGTGATAGTTGGATGGCAAGGTGAACTGCTCGGTTGCTTAATACCGGAATTAAGTGACTCTTATTGCAAGAGTTTCTGCTGAAAGACCAAAACGCCCAGTCCGAGCAGTGCGACAGCAACCGTGATGACGGCCACGGCGCGGCTCAGGGCTTTGTGTCGTGTCTGCTGATAGATGAGCGGAAGGGTAACCAGAGAGCTTGAAACCGTCGCGAGCACCGCCGCCGCCCCTGCTAGATGTGGTGCGATAGTTCCGTCGGATGCCATTAAAGCCGCACTCGCCGTCGTACTTGCGCTGCTGACAAAGCCGCCGATAAAACTCACGACCAAAAATCCCAGGTGACCAAGGTGACGCTCGGCCAGCGAACTAGCCACCTGAATGACAACGAAGATCGAGCCCATTGTCAGAACCCGGCGGAGAGATATCGGGGACGAAAGTTCCAGTTCATGCACAGCCGCTTTGCTGTTTTTTCTCCCGACCCAGGTGATCAGGGCGGCGGCAAAAGCCATACAGAGCAGAGGCCACACCGCTGTGCCGACGGCTGCGCGGCCAAAGATCAACAGGATCGCGAGATTCCTGAGAAACATCGAGATGCGCGTAAGCAGGATCAGCCCCACGGCTCGTGAGATGGATTCATCTTCCGCCGGGCGAAGCCAGCGCGAAAGTTCGGCGACCGTTGCTGTGCTGTTAACCAGTCCCCCGAGCGCGGCGGCGTAGTAGAGTCCCTGGTTGCTGTAGATGCGCAGGAAAACGTAATTCACGAAGCCAATGCCCGCCAGTACAATGACCGCGATCCATGCTTCACGGGGATTCAGCAGGTGCCATTTGTCGATGAAGTGGTTGGGCAGGATGGGATAGATCACGAACCCGAGTAGGCCGAGCAGAACTGCGCTGCGGATTTCCTGGGGTGTGAGGCCGCCGGCAAAGCGTGTCAATTCGGTCTTCCATGCCAGCAGCATGGTGATGATGATGGCTGACGATATGGGTGTAAACGTGTGCCCCTCGCCCACGAGAATTCCGAGTAGAGCGACCGCGATCAATGCCGCCGAAGTGGTGATTTCAAGCGAGCGGTTGACCAGCATCACACGCAGGTTGACGAAAATGACCATCAGGAAAACCCCGATGACAACCGCAACGGAAAATTCACGGCCCAATAGAGCCGCGAGCATTCCGGCCATCGAGGTTATGGCGAAAGTGCGGACCCCCACATCTTTGTGCGCCCACTCGCGTTCGAGACCGACAAGGGTGCCTATGCCAAGCGCAATCGCAAGCTTGATGGCAACTTGAACCGGCGGAAATAAATGCTGAAAATAGGTCGCCAGCATCATGGCACGCAGAATTCGAGGAACTCAGGTTTGAACTCTAAACCTATCCGCCTCTGCAAACAAGCCGGAAACATTCGTCGGTATCGAAAATGTGCTCACAAAAGTATGTTCATCGCGCGGATAAGCTACCCTGCCCGTGTATTGCCGCCGGCACTGTGCGCCGCGTCACCGCTTGCAGAAGGGCAGAATCCGTAAACTGCCGCGATGGCGAATGTGTGGCTCACGCGCGCGCTGTGCGATGTGCTCGATTGGACGGCCAAGATCTTCCGTCGCGAGCCGCCTCAGGCCAGGCACATCAAGACCGGGCGGCGAGGCGAAGATCAGGCCTACTTCCATCTGCGCAAGATGGGATACATCATTGTGGCGCGCAACTGGCGCGCCGTCAGCCATCGAGGTGAGCTCGACCTGATTGGCTGGGACCAGCATGTGCTCTGCTTCATCGAGGTCAAAACCCGCACATCGCGCGACGTAAAGCCCGCCGAAGCGGCAGTCGACCGGGGGAAGCGGTACCAGGTCTCCCGCATGGCTCGCGAGTACCTGCGGCATCTGCGTCCTGGAATTCCCATCAGATTTCGATGTGGTTTCCGTGTATCTCGAACCGGACCAGCAGACCGAAATCCAAGTATTCAAGAACGCTTATTCATGGCGTAGTATGAAACCAGCCCGCTACCGCTGACCGCGGATGCGAGTCAATCCGGCTCTCCGCCCACAGGAATTTCAGAGAGGTTGCACTTGCCCGAACTGCGAAAAGATCCGATCGTCGGCCGTTGGGTAATTGTCTCGACTGACCGTGCTAAACGCCCCACAGACTTTTTCCGCCAGCAGGTCACGCTAAAGGGCGGGTTCTGTCCGTTCTGCTATGGCAACGAATCTAAGACTCCTCCCGAGATTCTTGCCTATCGACCCCCGCTGAATGGCGGCCCGCAACCGCCGCGCGACTCTCCCGGCTGGACGGTGCGAGTGGTGCCGAACAAGTTTCCGGCGCTCGGCATTGAAGGCAATCTGAACCGCCAGGCCGAGGGCATGTTCGACAAAATGACCGGCGTCGGCGCGCACGAGGTCATCATTGAATCGCCCGAGCATTCGGCGACCTTGGCAACGCTTTCCGCCAAGCGCATCGAGGACGTGCTATGGGCCTTTCGCGACCGCATCGTCGACCTCAAGCGCGACCGCCGATTCAAATACATTCTCCTGTTTAAGAATTACGGAGAGGCCGCCGGCGCCACCCTCGAACATCCGCACGCGCAGTTGATCGCGCTGCCCATCATCCCCAAGCATGCTCTGGAAGAGCTCGAAGGCGCCAAGCAGTACTACATCTTTAAGGAGCGTTGCGTTTACTGCGACATGATCCGGCAGGAGCTGGAGAATCCCATTCGCGTGGTCTCGGAGAACAGCGAATTTGTCACCATGGCTCCTTATGCGCCCCGCTTTCCCTTTGAGACATGGATTCTGCCGAAGCGCCATGAATCGTCTTTCGAGAATTCGTCCTCGCAGGTGTTTGACGCGCTGGCGCGGGCGTTAAGAGAGCTGGCAATCAAGGCCGACATTGTGCTCGACAAACCCGCCTACAACCTCATCATTCACAGCTCGCCGCTGCAAGACCCTTCCAACGAGCACTATCACTGGCACGTGGAATTCATGCCTCGGCTCACCAAGACCGCGGGCTTCGAGTGGGGAACAGGGTTCTACATTAATCCCACGCCGCCCGAGGAATCCGCGCGCTTCCTGCGTGCCGCCGACGTGACCCACTTCGAACGCGAACTGGCGGGATTGATGTAGACGCTCCGGCGCTTCCCGTCATCGCGTCCGATAGCCGCATAAACAAAGGCCGCCTCGATGGCGGCCCTGATTATCTTTGAAACACCAGCTAGCTGCGCCGTAGCGTTCTTATCCCAATAGTTGGCGTTTGATCCTATGCCCTGCCTCTGCCAGCGCGTGCTCCGCGGCATCGACGGCCTCTTCCCTCACCAGCAGGTAATCAGTGTCAAACGTCGAAATTGCAAAGAGGCTCACGCCGGCGTCGCTCAATGGTTTAACAAGAGCCAGCAACACGCCCGTCATAGCGAACTCCAACGGTCCTTCAACCATGAACATGCGCCAGCCCGACTCGTTCCGGACGTTTGTGGGCGGTACATTCTCCTCACATACCACCGAGAGTTCGTCGCTGGTGCGAACCAATGCGAAAAACCCGGAAGCATTGAGAACCCACGGCGGGATCGACTCGCTGGATCTCAACCGACAAATCGCAAACCTGCGTTGCAACAGTACCAGGTTCAACCGCGGCTCCACGGCCACATTCGTTTCCTGAACAAACCGCTGTAGCACGCCAGCATTATAGCTGCGTGACGTGGCCGGGTGCCCCACGTCCCGCCCCGCTTTTGGGCTGACGTGGGGTATTTCTTTGCACGAGGCCAACATCGAGGCCCTGGGTGGACACACGACCACCCAACCAGCAGTCCTGGAAGCCTTTCGCTTACATCACCGACACGCCGGCATCCCGCCGCTTGCCCACTTCGCGGATGCACTCTTCGAGCACGTCCAGGGCAAGGTCCGCCTGCTCCTTGCTCACGATCAGCGGAGGCGCGATGCGAATCGTGTTCGGACCCGCGCCCAGCAACAGCACTCCCTTTTCGAACGCCATCTGGACCACCCGGTCGCGCTCCTCGACGGCCGGCTTTTTGGTCTTCTTGTCCGCAACCAGCTCCACGCCGATCATCAATCCAAGCCCGCGCACATCGCCGACGAGCGGCAGAGTCTCCGGCCACGCATCGATGCGCTGCATGATGTGCCGCCCAACCACCTCCGCGTTGCTGACGCCTTCGCGCTCCAGCACATCGAGCGTTGCCAGCGCGGCGGCGATTGCAACCGGATTGCCTCCGAAGGTCGATGCGTGCGAACCGGGCGTCCAATCCATGATTTCGGCGCGCGTGATCAACGCACTGAGCGGCATGCCGCTGGCAATGCCTTTGGCAATGCAGACCATGTCGGGCTCGACGCCGGTGTGCTCCACCGACCACCATTTGCCGCTGCGTCCCATGCCGGCCTGCACCTCGTCGACCACCAGCAGGATGCCGTGACGATCGCAGATTCGGCGCAGCTCCTGCATGAAGGCCGGAGGAGCGGGCAGGTAGCCGCCTTCGCCTTGTATCGGCTCGACAAAAATGGCCGCGCATTCCTCGGGAGCCATTTCGGTCCGGAAGATCACGTCTTCGATATGACGCGCCGTCTGCACCGCATACTCATCTGCCGGCATACCCGCCGGACGGCGATACAGATTAGGGAATGGCGCATGAATCACCCCCGGAACCAGCGGTGAAAAGCGACGGCGCTGCTGCACCTTGGAACAGGTAAGCGAGAGCGCTCCCATGGTCCGTCCGTGGAAGCTGCCGTGGAACGCGATTACTCCCTGCCTCCGAGTGTGATAGCGAGCCAGTTTCAGCGCGGCCTCGACGGCCTCCGCCCCCGAGTTTCCGTAGTGAACCCGATGTGGACCTTTCATGGGCGCGATTTGCGACAGCCTTTCGGCCAGTTCCACCAACTGCGGATAGTAAAAGTCCGTGCCCGACATATGAATCAACTCAGCCGCCTGGCGCTGAATTGCCGAGACTACCTCGGGATGGCAATGGCCGGTGCTGACGACGGCGATGCCCGCTGAAAAATCAAAAAACTCGTTCCCATCCACGTCCTCGATCACGATGCCGCGCCCGGACTTGGCAACCAGCGGATACGAGCGAGTATAAGAAGGCGAAATGAACCGCTCGTCGGCCTCAATGATGCGTCGCGCGTTTGGGCCGGGCAGCCTGGTCCGAATCATGGGACCGGCAATCGTCGGGTTCAGAGTAATCGTCATACTATTCATTGGATTCCTCCATCGCGCCCCTGACAGCGCCAGCTTCACACTTTTTTTGGGGCAAACAGTGCGTCAGGTCCGACAGATTGGGCCTGACGCAGTCACTTGTCCGCGGGACGAGCGGTCTACTGGCTCGAATCCGCGAAATCGCAGCCGGGCTGCATGACGATGAAAGCGGGATTAATCGCCGGCGAAAAGGCTGGGACGGGAGGTCGAAGGCGAAAGATGGGTCAGCACTCGCGACGAAAAGCGCTGCGCGCCACGCGCCCTCAGGGAGCGCACGCCGTGATGTGAGATTGGTCGAAACATAAGAATCTCCCACATTTATTGTATCCCGACGGACGCCACGGCGTAACCCCCTGTATTAAATCGACGGGCACCGGAGACCACCCATAGGCTATCCGCTGGGTTCGCCTAGACGCTTCCCAAGCGGCACGCACGGCGGGGTGGTGCGTTGATAGCGGCTTTATGGCGAATCACAACCGCTTGTGATAAACGGACTTGAAATGTCGGCAGGCGGGTTCATACTCTCAAATTGGCCCCTGGGTCCTGCCCCAGTTGATATTTTTTTACCGATTCGGAAAGTGATTTCGCTGTGGGAGGTGCCGTTATGGCCAAGCCTTCCCCAACCCTTCCAGCAGAACCCTCACCATCGAGACGAAATGGTGAGGAGCTTCAGATTCAGAACGAAATCCTGCTCGATCTCTCACCCGAAGATTGCAAGGCGGTGGTGTCGAACCTGGAATTCGTGCGATTGAAACCGCGCCAGGTTCTGCATGAGGCTGGGGAGCCGCTTAAGTCCGGCTACTTCTGCAATTCAGGAATGTTCTCGATTCTAAGCGCCATGCCTGACGGCAAACTTGTGGCCGTGGGGCTGATCGGAAAGGAAGGATTTGCAGGGCTGCCATTGATCGCGGGTTTTCGCACCGCCCATGCCAGAACCATTGTTCAAGTCGAAGCAACCGCATTCCGGGTCGATGCCAGCCAGCTTTTGTCTTTGTTCTGCCATTATCCCAAACTGGAGCGGCGGCTCCACCGGTATGAGCAGTTCTTGATCTTGCAGGTGATACAGACAGCAGCGTGCAACCGGCTCCATGGCGTGCAGGACAGACTGGCGCGATGGCTGTTAATGACGCAGGACCGCATCGGCTGCAACGCTTTTCCCATTACACAGGACTTCCTCTCGCAGATGATAGGAACCCGCCGCTCGAGCGTTTCGCAGTGCGCCTGTATTTTGCAGAAAGCGCGTTTGATTTCTTACACCCGGGGAAGAGTGACCATCCTGGACCGAAGCGGACTGGAAGATTCAGCTTGCGAGTGCTATCGGCTGCTGCGGCAGCAGACTAAGGAGTGGCAGCAGCAACTCGAATAATTGCGTGCGCCAGCGCACGTTTGAAGGTTCCCAATCGTACCGACGAGACTCCCGCATGTAGATACTATTCAATTAACAGGGCTGGCGGTATGACTACTATTCTCTGCATCGACGATGATCCCAGAATCCTTCAATGTCATAAAGCCGTGCTGGGGACCAAGGGGTACACGGTTCTGACTGCTCCCGATGGCTTGGCCGGAATCGCAATTACTCGAACGCACTCGATTGATATTGTGATTACCGACTTCCAGATGCCGGGCATGGACGGCAGTCAGGTGGCTGAGCTGCTGCTGAAGGAGAAGCCCAAGCTGCCAGTCCTGATCTGCAGCGGCTGCCCTGACAAAATACCTGCGCGAGTGAAACACGGTGCCTACAATTTCCTGTGTAAAGGGGATGGGCCTACTAGGTTGCTTGCCATGGTAGAGAAGCTCCTTACCGTCAAGGTCGCGTTGAAGAAGCCCCCTGCCAAGAAGAAGATCATAGCCGCTTCTCAAAAGGCGAGCTGAAATTCTGTACTAAGCAGCTTCGAAAATTGACGGGCACTGGCGAGCGCGCGCAGGATGTGGCAGGCTGTTTCCATGAAGAATAAAAACATGCGTGACATGGAGAGGCACTGGGCCGAGCAGAAGAAGAAGGCAGCCAAGCCGGCCAAGTCGCCGGTTCAGTCAAAACATGAGGACGCAACCCAGCCCGCGCAGCCGGCCAAAGAGCCAGCCAAAGTGACGACGGAGAAGGCTTAGGTCAGTGTAGTGCGTCAAGCAGATGAGCAGTTATCGCGCTGTCATGCTGAGCGGAACGCGTCCCGGTTTTGGGCGCGTGGAGTCGAAGCACCGCTACCGAACCAAAGAGGCACGGTCCAATAGGGGCCCTTCGACTCGCCTGAATAGCCATTTGCTTGTCGAACGCGACGTCGGGTACGCAGCTTGGCTGCTCCGGCCACAGGCGCTCGGCGCTCGCTCAGGGTGACACCTGAAATTCGATTTTCGCTGCTCATTGCATGCTCTTATATGTGGCGCACTACGCTAATTACCAGCAAGGAACCCCGGGTTACCAGGAAGGTATACTCCGCGAAGTCCGGCAAGGGTAAATTGCGCTGATTTGGTCGCTTAGATCGCGCTATTTTGCCGCGGTGCAACGTCCGATAATGCGCAATCTCCGATAAGTTTCGGTGACACAGCGCTATGCCGCGTGAATGCTCCAGAAATCGCTAGGGACGTGGAGAGACTGCCTGACGCACACGTAGCAGCTCTTCCAGAGTCGGGCGCAGCAGCTTCAGATCGAGCGCGTTGGCTCCGTCCGACTTCGCCTCGCCGGGGTTATCGTGCACTTCCATGAAGATTCCGTCGATTCCGGCGGCGACCGCCGCGCGCGAAAGTAGCGGAATGAACTGCGGCTGGCCTCCGGACTGCACTCCTGCCGAAGGAAGCTGTACCGAGTGCGTGGCGTCGAACACCACGGGCGCAAACTCGCGCATGATGGGCAGTGAGCGCATGTCGACCACCAGATTGTTATAGCCAAACGCCGCTCCGCGCTCGGTGAGAAAGACGCGGTCGTTGCCTGCCTCGCGCACCTTGGCGACGGCGTGGCGCATGTCCCCGGGCGCGACGAACTGGCCCTTCTTGATGTTGACGGCGCGTCCGGACTTTGCGGCTGCTACCAGCAGATCGGTCTGACGGCAGAGAAAAGCCGGAATCTGTAGCACGTCGACAGCTTCGGCGGTGGCGGCCACGTGAGCGGACTCGTGGACATCGGTCAGCACCGGAACCTTGACGCACTCGGCCACCTTGCGCAGGATCGCCAACCCCTGCTTCAGACCGGGGCCACGGAAGCTCGCGAGCGAAGTGCGGTTTGCCTTATCGTAGGAGGCTTTGAAGATGTACGGGATTCCGAGCTGGCGCGCCACGGCGGCGATGGCCGCAGCCATCTTCAGCGCGTGCTCCTCGCTCTCGATGACGCAAGGCCCGGCGATTAGAAACAGCTCAGGCCCTCCGATGGTGACACTTTGCACCTGAAAGGACATGCGAAGAGATTGTACGGGATCGATGGGGATCAATGAAAGCGAGAGCGGGGGAATCGAAGCGGAACCCGAAGTGGATGTTATGTTGCTGCCGAGCGAGAAACTACCCCACCCTAGCCAACAGCGGGCTAGAATGGGGCACCCGGCCACCAGCTCCTTAATGCAACTGCGCCGAATCTGACATTCCGGCCATGGCGCAACACTCTGGAGTTGCGACTCGACAACAGCACAAAGCCTCCCGGACATCTAATTTGTACCTGCCAACTATTGATGAAGGAGAGGTCTATGTCCAAGTGCGAGGTGTGCGGTAACGAGTACGACAAATCCTTTGAGCTGATCACAGCCGGAAATCGGCACACATTCGACAGCTTCGAATGCGCGATCCAGGCGATTGCACCCGTTTGCGAGCACTGCCAATGCCGAGTCATTGGACACGGCATCGAGGTCGGCGGCCGTTTCTTCTGCTGCGCCCACTGCGCACGGCTCGCAACCTCGGCAGATGTGAAGGATCGAGCTGCCTAGTTTGGGGTGAAATAAACTCGGAAACTACCCCAGGTTAGCGCCCGAAAAACGCGGCGCGGAACCTGGGGCACCCGCCGAGAATGCATAACGTGATATCCATCCCATAGATTCTCGTCGTTCCCACATTCGCCAACTGCGGCGGATGTGGGCCACCAGCGCCAAAGAAACTACCCCAGGTTAGCGCCGAAAAGCGCGGCGCGGAACCTGGGGCACCCGAGACAAAAGCTACACACACCCGAGAGACAAAGAGCCCCACCCAAGCTCCGCTTGAATGGGGCACCCAGTAACGTTTCTTCTGGCGGTGGTATTTGTTCTGCTTATGCGGCGGCGTACTCGAACGAACCAGTTGCGGCGTTGATCTCGATGCGCTCTTTATGGGATTCGCTCTTGATTGTGTCGAGCAGCTTAAGCAGATGCGTCATCTCCGATTGCAGTTCGGGAACCGCCGAAATCGAGACATAGCGAATCAGTCGTTCGGTCTGGGTTCCGACCGGATGCTTCTCGTTCTCGATTCGCGAGACGTGCTCTTTCGTAAGCCCAAGCTTTCTTCCAAATTGCTCGCCGGTCAGGCCAATGTATTTGCGCAGAAAACGGATTTCCTTGCCCGCCAATTCAGAAGGCTTGAGCACCAGAGCAGAGGCGATGACCTGCATCAATTGATTGATATTCGACAGAAGGGGCGTCACACTGCCGCACCGGCTGCAGTTAAGCAGTTTCGCTTTGCGCAGCACAACATTGTCCAACCCGCTTTCTACAAAGAGATAGTCCCCACGAACTATCCTGGATTTTTCCCCACATTCGCATACATTACGCATGCTGCACCTGCCCTTCAAAGCTCGGAGAGCTATTCGGTCAAGATGTTGAGGACGAGCAAGCCGTCAATCTCAGCGAAGGCAAAGCCAATCCTCAATTCTCTCTCATCGACGGTTGTCCCTTGCACCGTGAAGCGCCATTGCCCGAACATTGCGTCGAACTCGGGTTCCCCACAAATTGTTCCATGCCGGAGAACAAACAGAGCGTCGTTCAGATCGATCTGCAGTTCGCGGAATCCCTTCCAAACATCGGGGTGAAACCGATATCGGTCCTGTTCCAGACAGGCCTGAAGTTTTACCTTGTTGAAACGTGTGCCTTCCATGTCATTGATAAATTATCAATAACAAGGAGGCCTTGTCCAGTTGAAAAAGATTGAATTCGGGAGCGGCTGAAAGACCCGCGTCGCCAGCGGCCCCTTACGTCCCAGCTCGGCCCAGAATACCTGAATTTGGGCACTTTTGCTGTGATTCGCCTTGCTGTCGCAGGGTTTCGCGTAAGGCGGGCCGCAGATTCTTAACGGTATGGTTCAATAATGCTTTGTTCTTCATAGAAAAATCACCACCTGGCAAAACAAACTGAGATGAGCCATCCGTCCTCGCGGTGGCCTTTCGGATAGCATTTGAAGAAGAGCGCACGTCAGTTTCTGCGGGACGGGAAGTGGGGCATCAGGCACAACAATCGAAGAAACTACCCCACCCTATCGCTGCGCGATAAGGATGGGGCACCCGCCGTGATGACGAACAAAAGCCCCACCCAAACTTCGTTTGAATGGGGCACCCGTCGCACTTTTTGCCCTGCGTGGTTGATAATCATCTTGACGACTTATGATGAAAGAGGCCGCAGTCGAGATTGTCCGCATCCTGCGCGATCGCGGGTACCAGTCCTACCTGGTGGGCGGATGTGTGCGCGATCTGCTGCTGGGCCGCGAACCCGCTGACTATGACGTTGCGACCGATGCCACACCGCAGCAGGTGATGCAGGTCTTTCCGCGCACGGTTGAGGTGGGCGCCCGCTTCGGTGTCGTGCTGGTCCCGGTGAGCCTGATCGGCGGGCAGGGAAGCGGCGAGCGCCGCTCAGGGCAGGCAGGAAGTCATCCGGGGTGCATCGAGGTGGCCACTTTCCGCAACGATGGCATATACAGCGACGGACGGCATCCCGACCAGGTGAGCTTTTCTAAAGATCCGCGCGAAGATGTGCAGCGGCGCGATTTTACCATCAATGGACTCATGCTCGATCCCGTCGACGGCGGCAAGGTGCTGGATTTTGTCGGCGGAAGAGAAGATCTGCGGACGGGCGTTGTCCGCGCAATCGGCGATGCGACGCGCCGCTTCCAGGAAGATAAGCTGCGGTTGCTGCGGGCGATTCGCTTTGCGGCACGCTTCGGATATGAGATTGAGCCGCGCACGTTTGCCGCGATTCATGCGTTGGCGCGGAGACATTCGCCAGGTCAGCAAAGAGCGCGTGCGCGACGAGCTGACCAAGATGCTGACCGAAGGACGGGCGAAGCGCGCTTTCGAGCTGCTGGATGAAAGCGGCCTGTTGGAAGCGGTGCTACCGGAAGTGGCACGCATGAAGGGGGTGGCGCAGTCGCCTGAGTATCATCCCGAGGGCGATGTCTGGATTCACACTCGGCTGCTGCTTGAGATGCTGCCGCCGGATTGTTCGCGCACGCTCGCCTGGGGGGCGTTGCTGCACGATGTGGGCAAGCCTCCGACGTTCCGGATCGCGCCCGACCGCATACGCTTCGACGGCCATGTAGAGATTGGCGTGCGCATGGCGGAAGAGATCTGCCATCGTCTGCGCTTCAGCAATCACGATACGGAACAGATCGCGGCGTTGGTGGCCAATCACATGCGTTTTGCCGACGTGGAGAAGATGAAGGAATCGACGTTCAAGCGCTTCGCGCGATTGCCCGATTTTGATGAGCACCTGGAGTTGCACCGCCTCGATTGTCTCGGCAGTCACGGCATGCTCGACCTTTATGAGTACACAAAAGACAAGATCGCTGCTTTGCCGCAGGATGAGGTGTTTCCCGCGCCATTGCTGACCGGCAACGATTTGATCGCGGAGGGCTACGGTCCGGGGCCGCTGTTCAGCGAGATTCTTGCAGCAGTGGAGGATGCCCAACTGGAAGGACGGCTGCACGACCGCGACGAGGCGATGGAATTCGTGCGACGGCAATACCCGAGGGCGTCGTAGCGTTGCTGCGCAGTAGCAGCGAACTACCCCACGTCAGCCAACAGCGGGCGGGACGTGGGGCACCCGAAATCAGCGTCCCACATCTGCTGAGTGCGGCAGATATGGGGCGGTGGCTAAGCGAGTCGAAGGGCCCCTATTGGACCGTGCCTCTTTGGTTCGGTAGGGGGGCTTCGACTCCACGCGCCCAAAACCGGGACGCGTTCCGCTCAGCATGACAGCGCGATAACTGCTCATCTGTTTGACGCACTACGCTAGATGCTAAAATCAGCTACTTAAGGCATAGGTGTGCAGATGGATTCCGCTCGCCCGATCTTGCAGAAACTTGTTGCCGATGTCCTTAATCAGCTGCCGGCCGAGCAAGTCCCGGTGGAGTGCTGGCAGTTTGTGTGTGGCAAGCAGGTTGCCGAGCGGACCTGTGCGATAGGCTTTGAGAGGGGCGTTCTGCGCGTCGAAGTTCCCGATGCGAGATGGCAAGAGCAGCTTCAGGATTTGAGTCGAAACTACCTGGCGAAGCTGAACCAGTACAGCAGAACGCGAGTCGAGCGAATTGAATTTGTGGTCGCGGGGGCTGCCGTAAAAGATTCCGGGCGAGCGGCCAAACCGGGCCGCAAACGCGGAGCAGCAAGCGAACCGGAGCGGGGAAGCAGATGGCGGAAACAAAAGTAACCGAAAGCGATGTGATGTATGTGGCCGACCTGGCGAATCTGGAGCTGACGGCCGAAGAAAAAGGCCGCATGATCCGCGACCTGAATTCGATTCTCGAGCACATCGACACGCTCAACGAACTCGATACCTCCGACGTGCCGCCGCTGGCCGAGGTGGCGAGCATGTTTGCCGGCTCGCAAGCGGCCGAGGGCGGTCCGTTTGGCTTTGCCATGCGCGCGGATGAGGCGCGCCCCGGATTGTCACACGAGGACGCGATGGCGAACGCGCCTGAATCCGACAAAGTTTATTTCAAGGTTCCCAAGGTAATCGAAAAATAGGATGAATGCTCGAATGCCGGCCATAGACCTGCTGACCATTGACGGCGCCCGCGACCTTGTGGCTCGAAAAGAGACAACCGCTACGGCGCTGGCCGAGGCTTTCTACGGCAAGATCGCGGCGGAAGACGAGAAGATTGGCGCGTTCCTGACGCTCTCGAAGAGTCGCGCCATGGCCAAGGCCGCGGAGATCGACCAGATGGCGGAACGCGGCGATCCGCTGCCGCTGCTGGCAGGCGTCCCGGTGGGAATCAAGGACGTTCTGATGACGCGCGGCGTGCGCACGACTGCCGCTTCGAAAATCCTGGAGGGCTATATAGCTCCCTACGACTGCACGGCCGTGGCGCGGATGGAAGCCGCCGGCGCGGTTGTGCTTGGCAAGCTGAACTGTGATGAGTTCGCGATGGGCTCGTCGAACGAGAATTCGGGCTACAAGCCGGTGCGGAATCCGCGCGATCTGACGCGCGTCCCCGGCGGATCTTCGGGCGGATCGGCGGCGTGCGTCGCGGCGGGAATGGCCGTGGCGGCGCTGGGCTCCGATACTGGCGGATCGATCCGGCAGCCGGCGGCGTTCTGCGGAGTGGTCGGGCTGATGCCGACTTATGGCCGCGTCTCCCGCTACGGACTGATCGCCTTCGGCTCGTCTCTGGACCACATAGGGCCGCTGACAAAAACGGTGAAGGATGCGGCGAGTGTGTTGCAGGTGATCGCCGGTCGCGACCCGCTGGATTCGACTTCGGCGGAGGTGCCGGTCGCGGACTACGTCAGCGAGATTGGCAAGCCCGTGAAGGGATTGAAAATCGGTGTGCCGGAGGAATATTTCGGCAAAGGTCTCGATGAGGAAATCAGGGCGGCGATTGAGCGCGTAATGGATCGGCTGCGAGCCGCCGGTTGCGAGCTGGTTCGCGTTTCACTCTCGCACACCAAGTACGCGGTTCCGACCTACTACGTGGTGGCGACTGCCGAAGCCTCGTCGAACCTGGCGCGTTTCGACGGCGTGCGCTACGGACACCGCACGGAACATGCGCAGACGCTTTCGGAGATGTATCGGCGCAGCCGCAACGAAGGGTTTGGCACGGAGGTCAAGCGGCGCATCATGCTCGGCACGTATGTTCTCAGCGCCGGATACTATGACGCTTATTACCTCAAGGCGCAGCGGGTGCGCACGCTGCTGGCGCGCGACTTCCAGCAGGCATTCAGCCGGGTCGACGCCATTCTGACTCCCGTGACCCCGACACCGGCGTTCAAACTCGGGGAGAAAACCGAAGACCCCGTCGAAATGTATCTGAGCGACATCTTTACCGTTACGGCAAATCTGGTGGGCGTGCCGGGCGTGTCCGTTCCGTGCGGCAATACCCGCGAAGGCTTGCCCATCGGCGTGCAGATCATGGCCAAACATTTCGATGAGGGCACCATGATTCGCATTGCACATGCGGTGGAAGAGGCGCAGGGAAGATCGAAATGCATACGATCGTCACGTCGAGTGGGTCGCCAGTAAGCGAAGGCTGAACCTCCTCCGATGTCAGCAGCCTCTTCGCCCACATTAGCCAGACTGTGGGAAGTGGGCCACCAGCCCGCTGGAAGTCTCAACGACGCTCCACCCACAGCCGCGCTCATCCGGGTAAACGTCGTGAAGGATCTATGGCACCCGCGATAGGGATCAAATCGACTCCTTCGGCTCGCTAGCTCCACTCAGGATGACACTCGAAAAGTGTTAGCAGCCTGTAAAGCCGCGCCTTCAAGACGGACATACCTGCTCTGGTTCTCCTCTACGCCGGCTTCGCGATTGCTCTGGAGGCGAGGCGGGCCGCCAGTTGCAGCGCGTTCTCGAGCGCGCCGGTCTTGGCAACGCCTTTGCCGACAATGTCGAATGCGGTGCCGTGCGCCGGCGTGGTGAAGACCGTCGCAAGTCCGGCGGTAATCGTCACGCCGCGATGAAATCCGTGCAGCTTGGTGGCGATCTGGCCCTGGTCGTGATACATGGAAACCACGCTGTCGAACTCGCCGGCGAACGCCCGGATGAAGATGGTGTCGGGAGGATAGGGGCCGCTGCAGTTGATTCCGCGGGCCGCCATCTCCTGCACCACCGGACGGATCAACTCAATCTCCTCGCGACCGAACAGACCATTTTCGCCGCCGTGCGGATTGAGGGCGTTGACGGCAATGCGCGGGTTCTCGATGCCGGCGCGGCGCATCATCGTATCAGCCAGGGTAACTGCGTCGCGTATGCGTTGCGGCGTGACCTGGTCGAGTGCTTCGCGCAGCGCGACATGCCCGGTCACGCGCGACATCCACTGCCCGTCGAGCACGTTCATTTCGCTGAAGTAGCCTTCGTGGCCGAGCAGGTGGGCGAACATCTTGTGCTCATCGGCAAAGCGCCAGCCGCCGTCGAACATTGCGCGCTTGTTCAACGGGGCGAAGGTGATGGCGTCGATCTCGCCGCGCTTCGCCATTTCGATGGCATAGGCAAGCGTATCGCCGGTGAGTTTGCCGGACTCCGCCGAGACCTTGCCCTGCGCGAACTTGGCAGGATCGACGTTGCCGAGATCGATCAACGGCACCGCGCCGGATGTCCAGTCGATCGCCGCCGTGTTGGGAACCTTGACCCAGCGCAGCTCGACGTGGGCATCGCGCATCCCGAGTTCCAGCACGCGCGCGTCGCCGACCACCACCAGCCGCGCAACATCGTTCAGGCGCTTGCCATGCAGTACGTTGGCGACCAGTTCCGGGCCGATGCCGGTGCAATCGCCCATGAGCAGCGCAATGCGCGGGCGAGGATCGTTGAGACTATTGGCGGATTGATTCTGCATGTTTTCTCCCATAACTGCGTACCCGACGTTGCGTTCGATAAGCAAGAAACTATTCAGCCGGAGGCGAGAGGATCAAAAATGCATGGATCCTTCGCTTCGCTCAGGATGACACTTCGGAGAGCAGTAGTTCAGCAGCCTGTGAATCCGCACCCATTCAAACTACTACGAAATACGCCCGTTCATTCTTCCGCGCCCGCGACTGCGGCGAGCTGCGGGGGCTTTCCGGCGTCAAGGTTGTCTCCGTACGCCTTCCAGGCCACCGCATCGAATTCTCCATCCCACCTGGCGACCACGACGGCCGCGACCGCGTTACCGACGGTGTTGATGATCGAGCGGCCCTGAGACATGAAGCGGTCGATGCCTAGCAATAGAGCGAGTCCTTCGGTGGGCAGGCCGCTGGCGACCACGGTGGCGGCAAGCGCGGCGAAAGCGCCTCCGGTGACGCCGGCCGCGCCCTTCGAGGTGAACAGCATCAGGATGAACATGGTGATCTGCTGGCGAAGATCCAAGTGGATGCCGTAGACCTGCGCGATGAACAGGCAGCTCATAGGCAGAGTGATGGCCACGCCGTCCAGATTGAAGGAATAACCCGTGGGGATGACGAGTCCGAGGGTGGTGCGCGACACGCCCGAAGCTTGCAGCTTCTGCATCATGCCGGGAATGGCGGTCTCGGATGACGAGGTGGCAATCACCACCAGCAATTCGTCCTTGAGGCGTCGCAAGATGTCGAAGAGACGGACACCGCAGAGTCTGCACACGATGCCGAAGACGACAAACATAAGGAAGGCAAGCGTAAGCCATGCTGTTCCGACGAACATGCCGAGAGCGTAAAGCGTGCGCACGCCGAAGCGTCCTACGGTGAATCCGAGTGCGCCGAAAGCGCCGATGGGAGCAGCCATTACGATGATGTTGACCACTCCGAAGACCAAGCCGATGCAACGCTCCATTCCACGGCGGATTGTCGCGCCCGCCTCACCCATCCGCACCATGGCGGCACCCACCATCAGCGCGATGACGAGCACCTGCAGCACGTTGTCGTGGACGAACGCGCCGAACAGGTTCTCCGGAACCATGGCGAACAGAAACTGGGACAAAGATTGAGCGTGGGCGCTTGAATAACGGGCGGCCGAGGCAGCCTGCGTCGCCGAGGGCCGCTGGACGGCCGCGCCAAAGTTGACGACATTGCCGACGATTGCGCCCATCAAGAGCGCGATGGTGGTGATGATCTCGAAATAAATCAGCGCCTTCAACCCGATTCGCCCAACCTTGCGCATGTCGCCGACCTGCGCAACGCCGGTGGCGACCACCAGGAAAATCAACGGGGTGATGCTCAGCTTGATGAGTGCAATGAAGCCGTCGGCCAATGGCTTGACGGCAATGCCGGCTTGCGGCCAGATAGCCCCCATCGTCGCTCCGGCAGCCGCTGCGACCAGCACTTGGACGTATCCCCTGCGCCAGAGCGGCTTGGAGGCATGGGACGAGTGGGAAGAATGTGCGTGTGCTGTCATGGGAACGTCCGTCAAAAGATGGAATGTAGTTGATTGATTTATAAACCAAAGTGCCGGTTCGGGCAATCGCTTTCGGCAGAGGTAGTGGGCCAAATTTCGAGGGTATTCGGGGAATGAACAATCGAAGGCTTGACCCATCCGACGTCAGCAGGCTCTTCGTTCCCACATTAGCCAACGTAGCCAACTGCGGGCAAATGTGGGCCACCGCGATCAATGAATCTGCGACAAATAAATTCGCCCGACAATGAATGTCGGGCGAATCAGTACAGAGCAGAAGCTAAGATGGCTTTTCTTCAGGTGATATTTCCCTTAGTAAGCCTTGAGATGCAAACTACTTCTTCGCAGGCGCTGGCGTCGTCTCTACGGCGGGCTTTGCAGCGGGCTTCGTAGTAGCGGCGGCCTTTGCAGGCACAGCCTTCGCAGGAGCAGCGGTCTTTGCCGGGGCAGCCTTCGCAGGAGCAGCGGCGGTCTTTGCCGGAGCAGCCTTTGCAGGAGCAGCGGCCTTTGCCGGGGCAGCCTTTGCCGGAGCAGCGGCCTTTGCCGGAGCAGCCTTTGCGGGCGCGGCGGCCTTAGCAGGAGCAGCCTTCGCCGGAGCGGTTGCTGCTGGAGTAGTTGCTGCCTTGCCCTTGTCGTCCGTCTTTGTCTGTGCGAACGATGCGAGCGAGGCTGATACGGCAAAGGCCAACAGCAGGCCGAGTAATCGCTTCATGAAAATCCTCCCAGTGATTTGGAACAAATTGGAAAACCGCCCAAATTATAGGCACTAATAACCAGAGCTGCAACAAACTTCGTCATCCCGCACCAGGAATCTCATTTATGCGACAATTTCGCTGAAAAACACACTTCCGTGGGGTAGTTAAAGTAGGGGAAAGAGCTCAATTAGAGCGGGCTGCGACGCTTAGGAAAGTCGCATGGCCGCGAGATTCCGTTCAGAAGGCAGGGCGATGATCGTCGCCGGAAACCACATCTGCCAACTGCGGCAGATGTGGAGCACCGTCCGTCTCTCTTACTACTCCTCCTCTGAGGAGCCGGGAGCGACATCGGCCGAGCGGCCGTGGACGATGAAGCTGGAGGATTGTGCGCCCTTCGGATGGAAGGTCACACGCGCCGGATTCTTTTCCCAGGTGGGAATGGTGCAATTGGAATCAAGGTCGTCGCCCTGAGATGCTGCGCCGATCTCCTGCCGCAGGACAGGCTTCTTGCTTCCCAGTTGCATCACCACCGTATAAAGTTTTTCGCCATTCACGGACAGACCGCAGTAAGCGGCATAGTCGCGAAACCAGCTTGCTTGGGAATAGAAGGGATCAAAAAAAGGCAGATTGAGCTGCGTGATACGGGCCGTGGTGCGATCAACCATGAGCCAACCGCCGCGCTGCCACACCCATCGCGGCGCCTTTCCCTGGTCCCCGGGCAGATTGTCGTTCACCCGGAAGGCACGCCGCACGACAAAGATGCGGTCGGTTACAGCGTGGGACTCACCGGTGGTAAATTCCTTGGGGCTACCATCCACCAAAAGAGTGCGTACGTTCATGGGGACAGTGCGATCTTCGCCGGGTCCGATGAAGAGCTTGACGGAAAGCACTTTGCCAAAACTGATGACATGAGGCTTCGCGGCCAGGGCCGTACCAGCCAGCGAAGCCATTACTACAAGCAGCAAGAGTCTGGAGCGCATGAATCCAGCCTACTGCGGGCATCCCCGGAGGAGCAAGAACGAAGAGTAGCGGGTCAATTCGAATAGCCCACGTCAGCCCAACTATTGGGCGGGACGTGGGGCACCCGATACGGCGACGGCGGCGCTTCCATCCCACATTAGCCAACAGCGGGCAAATGTGGGCCACCTGTGTAATTGCCGGGAAAGGTGCCGCCACATACAACCTTCCGGGGGTGCAAACGACTCACACTTTACACATGGCCGATGCAGTCACCCGCAGGCGCATAGCGCGAATCCTCGTCGTGGATGACAATCAACACAACACGTTGTTGATGAGGGAGTTGCTTACGCAGAAGGGTTACGATGTGGTAACCGCCAATATCCCCAGCGAGGCGGAAGAGCAGATGCGAGAACATCCGCCGGACCTGGTTCTGCTGGATGTGATTATGCCCGACAAGAGCGGCTATGAACTTTGCCGGGAATGGAAAGAAAATCATGCCACGCGATTGATTCCGGTGGTGATGATCACCGGGTTGAGCGATCGTGAAGACAGGATCCGCGGCATCGAAGCCGGGGCGGACGACTTCCTGAACAAGCCGGTTTTTCCCGAAGAGTTGTTTGCACGCGTCCACTCGCTGCTGAAGATAAAAGATTATACGGACGAACTTGAAAATGCCGAGTCGGTCCTCTGCACGCTGGGCTTGAGTGTGGAGTCGCGTGATCCGTACACCGAAGGCCATTGCGAACGGCTGGCTCGCTACGCCAGCCAACTGGGCGAACATCTGGGGCTCGACTGGGAGTGCCAGGTGGCACTGAAGCGTGGCGGGTATCTACACGATCTGGGAAAGATCGCAGTGCCAGACGAGATTCTCAAGAAGGGCACGAATCTTACGGCCGAGGAATGGCGAATCATGAGGCGCCATCCCCTGATCGGCGAAAATATTTGCAAGCCGTTGCGTTCGCTGCGGATGGTGCTGCCGATCATCCGCCATCACCATGAGCACTGGGACGGTACAGGGTATCCGGACAGGCTCAGCAGGGAAGAGATACCGTTGCTGGCGCGGGTTCTGCAAGTCGTGGACGTCTATGATGCGCTGCGCACGGCGCGCCCTTACAAGCCCCCTCACAATCATGAAGACGCACAGCGAACCATGATGCAAGAGGCCGAACGGGGCTTGTGGGACCAGCGAATCGTGCAGGAATTCTTCGCCATGCCCGATTTAGGGCGAGTAGCGGCGTGACTGAGCCAACGCTAGAGCATTTGCAACTATAATCGAGTCTTGTTGAAGCACACGAATGACAACTCCTGACTACAGCATCGTCATCCCCGCCTATAACGAGAGTGTACGCATTGTTCCCACTCTCGATCGTGTCGTCGCTTACATCCAGCAACAGGGCTGGGAGGCCGAGATCGTAGTGGTCAATGACGGATCGCGGGACAACACGGCCGAGGTCGTGCGCGAGTACGCCTCACGGATTCGCGAGTATCCGCCTGATTGAAAATCCGGGGAACTGCGGCAAAGGCTATTCGGTGCGGAACGGGATTCTGCATGCCAGGGGCGCGGTGGTGCTGTTTACCGATGCCGACCTCTCTTCGCCGATTGAAGAGGCTTCGAAACTGATTGACTCGATTCACCGGGGAAACGATGTCGCGATCGGCTCGCGCTGGCTCCAGTCGGAGATGCAGACCACGCGACAGTCGATGCTTCGCCAACTTCTTGGTAGAGCTTTCAACCTGGCGCTGAAGGTTGTCCTCGGACTCAGTTTCAAGGATACGCAGTGCGGATTCAAAGCTCTCAAACTGCAGGCCGCCCGGGATATTTTTGGCCGACAACGCATCCGCCGATGGGGGTTCGATCCCGAGATTCTTTTTCTGGCACGCCGGTTGGGTTATAAGACCGAAGAGATTCCGGTGGCTTGGGCGCACGACGATCGCTCCAAGATTCATCTGATCAGCGACGGCATGAATATGGTTCTGGATTTATTCAGAATTCGCTGGAACAGCATCTCAGGGAAATACGATTGCGCTCCACAGTCCGCGCATTCTCCAGCCGCAGAGGAAATGCCGGTCGGGCACCCCAGGGCGTAGCGAACCGCAGCAAGTCAGGCGATTGCGCGCTCGGCATTGTCATCAGGCCGTGGGATGACCAGTATGTTGTGCGCGGAGTCCATGGCGATCGTCAGCGTTGCGGAGCAACTGGAACAGAGCCAGAAGTGTTCAACGCGTTTGCGCTTCGTGACATGGATGCCGTGATGGGCACCGGATGATCCTTCCCTTCGAATCTCAAATACTTTGCCTTCGCCAAAATAGTGGAACAAGTTCGAGCAGGAAGAGTTTGCGCATTTTGTCAGCATTTGGGGTCGACTCCTCGGAGATGATTTGGCTTCCTGATCGCGCGTACCAGATTAGCTACCTAATATAATTACCAAAATTACTAAATAGGTACTTATCTACTTATGAACTGTGATGCGACTTCACGAGTATGCACGTTGGAACTCGGAGCAAAATTGAGTGCATAACGCCAGCTACCCGCGATGACGCTTGTGTCTGCTGGAATCTAAGTGCGACTCTGTGGCGGGACGTCTTCGCTCGCTTCCCTAACGTGCAGTTTAGCGCGCGGGAGAACTACCACCTTCAGCGTCGTCTCCCAGAACGACGCTCACTTGCGCGCCGCTGACAACCTTAAAGTCATTCTAGCGCACTATGCTCGCGTCTAGGTATTAAATCTGAGTAAATATTTAGTAAAGTGCGTCACAAGAGATATGTCGTTCTGAGCCGCAGCGCCGAGCGCCTGTGGCCGGAGCAGCCAAGCTGCGTACCCGACGTTGCAATCGACAATCAAGAAGCTATTCAGGCGAAGAATCCATGTATTTCGGCGCAGGAAAAGAATGCATAGATCCTTCGCTCCTCCACCCCAACAAGCCAACAGAGGGCTTGTCGGAAACCCCGGCTGCCGCTCAGGATGACACTCAAGAAAGGGCATGGTCAGGACTAAATCGGCACTGGAACGCTGTCGATGAGGTCGCGGAGAATGTGTTCAGCCTGTTCAGAGCGTTTGATGGACAGAGCCGTGCGATTGCTGAGCACGACGCGGTGAGCAAAGGCGGGGATGGCCAAGCGCTTGAAATCGTCGGGCTTGCAGAAGGTGCGGCCTTCGAGGTAAGCCATGGCCTGCGCGGCGTGAAACAGCATGAGCGAGCCGCGCGGGGAAACAGCCAGCGCCAGCTGCTCGCTTTCGCGCGTTCGCTGCACGATGCGCAACACGTAATCCAGCAGGGAGTCATCGACCTGCACCTGCCGCACCTCTTCCTGCAAGGCCAGAACGTCTTCCGTCTTCAGCACCGGACGCAGGTCATCGAGACGAACGGCGCCAGCGCGGCCGCGCAGAATCTCGCGCTCGCCATCGGGTTCGGGGTAGGTCATGCGCACCCGCAGCATGAAACGATCCATCTGCGACTCGGGGAGCGGATAAGTGCCGTGATGCTCGACCGGATTCTGGGTGGCGATCACCAGGAAAGGCTGTGGCAGCGGATGCGAGTGGCCATCGACCGTCACCTGGCGTTCGTTCATTGCCTCCAGCAGCGCGGATTGCGTTTTGGGAGTGGTGCGGTTGATTTCGTCGGCCAGCAAAACGTTGGTGAAAATGGGCCCTGGCTTGAATTCGAACTTGCCTTCGAGGGAGGAATAAATGGAGATGCCCAGGACATCGCTGGGCAGCATGTCGCTGGTGAACTGAACTCGCTGAAAATTGCAATCGATGGCACGGGCCAGCGCGTGAGCCAACGTGGTCTTGCCAACACCGGGCACGCCTTCCAGCAGCAGGTGACCGCGCGCCAGAATCGAAACCAGGGTGAGCCGAACAACATCGTCCTTGCCACGAATTATCGTGCGGAGCGCGTTTTCCAGTTGCGCCGCCGTCGCCGCCATTGTGCGTGAGGTAGAAGTAGTAGAAGACATTCTGCTGTACGCATTCTACTGGATGAGCACTCAGGAGTGAAAGAGAAAGAGAGGCCCCCACGTCAGTCCAAAAGAGGGACGGGACTGGGGCACCCGTTCGAACGATCACTTCATCCGTTGTCGCGGCGGGTTCGTGCGAGGGCGCGCTTGAGCGTCTGGTCGAGCGCGGCCTTCTGTTTCTCGTAATCTTCTTCGGTGATGACCCCTTGTTGCCGCTCGATCTCAAGCTGGAAAAGCTCATCCTTCATGGCGTTCAGCAGCAGGTTGCCGTTGGGGACCGCGGGCGCTGTCGTCGATACAGCGGTCGTCGGCACAGGCGGCGCAGGCGCAGCGGATTCCGGCTCGGCGGAGGCCATCGGCATCGGCTTAGGTGCACGGGTCACGGAGATATAGGCTGCGCCGGAAAGCACCACGGCCAAGGCTCCAAGAATCAACCAGCGATACTTGGCGAGCGCGTCGGGCGCGTCGATAGGCGGTCCCAATCCGCCGCCTGGACGGCTGTCGCGCGGGTTCGGGGAGCCGGGTTGCGCCGCGCCCGGTTGGGCTGCATCCTCGGTGGTTGGAAAGCTGCCGGTTCCGGAGATGTGGAACGACAGATCCTGGCCCGGCTTGACGTTGTTTGCGATCTGTACATTGCCCTCGGAGCCCTGCTGCTCTTCCATGTGCTGGAAGAGAGTCGCATTCTTCGGTTTCCAGGCAAGGCTTGGCGGAAGGACGAGCACCAAGTGACTCCACGAGTGAAGCAGCGTGGGTGAAAGCGTCGCCTCGCCTTTGTAGGGCAGTTGGTAGGCGACCTGAAAGCGCGTCTCGCCGGGCTTGAGCGCATATGGCAACGAGTAGTGGCCCTTCTGCGCGAGTTGCTGCGGAGAAATCGAGATCGGCTGACCGTTCGGACCCTGCGCATCGGCGCCTCCGAGTTGCGCACCGTCCGGTAGCGCCACTTCGAATCCGGGGCTGGCGGTCTGAGTTCTTGGCGGCGAGGAAGAGTTCTTGACCGCAAAAAGTTCCACCACCTGAAGCGTGGAGCCGTCGGCTTGAATGCGGATCACGTCCGCTGTGCCCTCGATGCGTTCGACTTTTTTGGCAGCGTCGTAGATATCAATCGCAACGTTGGTGGTTCCGGGAGGCGCCATGCGGAAGTAGTTGACGCCATCGCGAGCAGCGCGCACCAGTCGCGGCCCCTGAGCAGCGTCGGCTTTGAGCGAAAACTTTCCCTGCTGGTCGGTAGTGGTCTTGACCAGCTCGGCCATGCCTTGCATGGGATCGACCAGCGCAACTTCGATGCTCGCGGCCGGCTTGCCGGTGGTGCCATTGGTGACCACTCCGGTGATGGCCTGGGCAAATGCGGCTTCGCCGGCCAATAGAGCCACGGAGAAAAGAGCGAGCGAGAGCAGAAGAATACGCTTCATGCCCGCACCCCATTATTTGGACGATTGGGAAGGGAGCCGGGACGAGCGCGGCGCGCGGCATTTTCGAGTTGATCGATTTCGGCAAGTACGGCGGCAGCCTCCTCCTCCATCGAGCTGCGCACGCTCTCGAAGTCGGCATCGCCAAGCTTGCCGGCCTTGGATTCGAAGCTGAGATCGCGGAGGTTCTCGTAGACCACTTCCTTGCGCTCGTAGAGATAAGAGAGGCGAGTCTTTTCCTCGCTGCTTTCGACGTGCACGGGAGCGAAAACGTAGAAGATCAGCAGCAGCGTAAAGATGATGCAGCCGAAGAAAACGATCATCGACTGAGTTGCGTCAGCGGGCTGCGCCGCGGCTTGCAAAAACATGGCTGAGATCAAAATTCCGTCTCCTTGCGGGCCCGTTCGCGGAAGGCGTCGAACTGTTCGGCCGTTGCGCCGCCGTGAGCGATGGCTGGCACCTGGCGCGACTTCCAGACACGCACCAGCACCACGACTCCGGCTACGGCAAGCGTGAAGACCACGAAAGGCATGATCCAGGCGATGCGGTTGAAGCCGGTGGCCGTCGGGGCCGAAAGCACCGTGTTGCCGTATTTCTGAACAAAACTTTGCAGCACAAGATTGTCGCTGTCGCCGCGTTCGATGCCGGCCATGAGCTCCTGGCGCATGCGATCGGAATAAGTGCAGCCGACATGATTGCACTCGATGAGCACCTGATTGCAGCCGCACATGCACATCAGCGCGTGGCCGAGGCGATTGAATCGCGCATCGGTGTCGCCTGCGCCCATGGTTGCCACGATGGCCGCGAACAACGCCAACGCGAGGACCACTCTCCGCGCCGCCGTCGGCAGAATCGACTTCGCCCGCCATGAGAGCACGTAGCGTTTAGAGTTCCGGAAACTACCCCAGGTTAGCCAAAGGCGGGCGAACCTGGAGCACCCTCGTGCAGCGCGTGCGCTCCAAACACAAGATCCCTCCACTCCGCTTCGCTTCGGTCGGGATGACGACTGGAATCGGTTTAGCATTCCGTTCAATCTCCGGCTCCTACCGATTCGCCGGTTTGGGCGACCTCGGCGAGGGCGCGCTCGCGCTCGGGTGAAACAGCAGCGATCTTGAGGGCCTTCATGCTCGGGAAGAGCGCAATGATGGTTCCGATCAACAGAATGTGCGCTCCCGACCAGATCCAGGAGACAAGCGGATTCAGGTGCGCCTTGATGATCGGGCGATGAGTATCTGGATTCTGCCCGGCATAGACGAGATACAGGTCTTCGCGAACGGTCGAATAGTTGGCAACGATGGTCGCCGTCTGCTCGCTGGCTTTGTAGAAACGGCGCTCGGGATACATCGTCCGTATCTGCTTGCCGTTCTTCTGGACATCGAGGATCGCCCACTCGCTGCTGTAGTTGGGCTTGTCATCCTGCGTGTAGGAGCGGCAGATGAGCGTGTATGGGCCAATGTTCATGCGGTCGCCGTAGCCCAACTCCTGCTCTTTATCCTGATTGAAGGCGGCTCCGGCGAATCCTATGATCACGATGACGACGCCGAGATGCACGATGTAACCACCATAGCGGCGAGTGTTGCGGCGCGTGAGCTGCAACATTCCGCCAAGAATATTCGTGCCGCTTTTGGCGGCAATCACCCGGCCGCCGCGCCAGAACTCGCTGAAGATGGTGGAGGCAACGAGCACGCGAAAGCGAGATCGCCATCAGCGAATAAAAATAAGAAATGTCGTCGCCAGGGTCGCACGCCGCCGACCATCAGCGCGCCAGCCGTCAGCGAGCGCGAGAATGGTGGGGATCAGAAAATTCTTTTTCAGACTATCGAGCGACGTCTTGCGCCAGGCCAGCAGCGGGCCGATTCCGGTGAGCACAAGCAGAACCATGGCGATGGGAACGTTGACCTTGTTGAAGAACGGCGGCCCGACGGTGACCTTCGTGCCCTGAACCCATTCCGACAAGACCGGAAACAACGTGCCCCACAACACGGTGAAGCAGGAGACCAGCAGCAGCACGTTGTTGAACAGGAAACTGGATTCGCGCGATACCAGCGACTCGAGCTGATGCTCGCTCTCGAGGTGCGAACGGTTGCGCACGAAGAAGAACATGCACGCACCGAAGGTGAGCGAGAGGAAAGCCACGAACCACGGGCCGATTCCCGATTGCGCGAACGCATGCACCGAGCTGACCACTCCGGAGCGCGTCAGGAAGGTGCCGAAGATCGAAAGCAGGAAGGTGGCGAAGATGAGCCACATGTTCCAGACCTTCATCATGCCGCGCTTCTCCTGCATCATCACCGAATGCAGGAACGCCGTGCCGGTGAGCCAGGGAAGAATGGAAGCGTTCTCCACCGGGTCCCATCCCCAATATCCGCCCCAGCCAAGCACCGCGTAGGCCCAGTGCATTCCGAGAAAAACACCACAGGTTAAAAACGCCCAGCCGACCATCGTCCAGCGGCGCGTGATGTGAATCCATTTTTCGCCGGGATACTTGATGATGAGCGCCGCCAGCGCGAAGGCAAACGGCACGGTCATGCCCACATAGCCGAGATACAGCATGGGCGGATGAATCACCATCTCCGGATACTGGAGCAGCGGGTTGAGTCCATTACCGTCCGGAGGAATGGTGCCGGCGACCAGCGCAAAGGGATGCGCGGCGAAGTTCACCAGCATCAGGAAGAACACCTGGACGGCCGCAATAATGATGGAAGCGTGCGCCACCAGACGGGTATCCACCTTGTGCCGAAGACGCAGGACCAATCCGTAGGTGGACAGCAGCCAACACCAGAACAGCAGCGAGCCTTCCTGGCCTGACCAAAGCGCGGCGAACTTGTACTGCACGGGGAGGTCGCGATTGCTGTGGTGGAGAATGTAGGCCAGCGAGAAGTCGTCGCGAAAGGCCGAAAAGACCAGGGCGAGAGAGGCTGCTGTGACCGCCATGAAAATGGCGACACCGGCGCGGCGCGCAGTCTCGGCGAGCCTTTCATCGCGGCGGTAAACGGCAAGAATGCCGGCGGCAAAGGTATAGACGCTCAGGGCGAACGCCAACAAAAGACAGTAGCTTCCGATTTGGGGCATGAGAACAGGCGGCCAATGGGGGCCGTGCCTTTATATTGTTGCAGAAAGCATAAACTAGAGCAACTGCTCCCGATTGTACTCAGTGGATCGGCCCTGGGCGGGTAAGCCCGACGGATCCGGGCCACCAAACCAAGGCAGTGGAACTGCCCCACTCAGGCCAACTGCGGGCTTGAATGGGCCGCCCGAAATTCAAACTGATGAGAATAGAACTGGGTACCACTCGATTGCGCCGACCGCTATCCGTTTTGGAACCGCGTAGACGCCGTCTTATTCTTAGAAGCGAATACGACGGAAACGGTTGGAAAGATTAGGACGGGGGACGGTTAAGAATTAGGCTGATTCCGTTACCCTAAACCTCGGGAAATCCCCAATTGAGGGAATGACCGAAGGCAGAAGACTCCGGATGAGGCTCGCTGCGAGGCGGGCCATTTTTTTCTGCGCCGAAGATCCCACGTCAGCCCAAATGCGGGGCGGGACGTGGGGCACCCGTTGAATTATTTCAGGCGGCGTGAAGTTGGCTGCGAACCAATGCGATGAGTTCGGGCGGAGGCATCGGCTTCTGGCGCACGATCACGTCCAACCCTTCATACTCCGGTTCAAGTTCGGGCATGCCGCTGATGATGACAATAGGGATGTGGGGAAGGAAGGAGCGCACTTGGCGGACAACGTCGACCCCTGTTGCTCCGGTGAGGAAGTGGTCGCTGATGATGAGGCCAAATTCGCTGGGTGCCGCACGAAGTAGGGCGACGGCGCTCGCCGGGCTGGTGGCGATGGCGACCTCGAAGCCGGAGGCTCGCAAAATAGCTTCGCGCACCCCTAGCTGCGTTCTGTCATCGTCGATCAAAAGTATTTGGCTCGAATTGATGACTCGAACTGCGGCCTTATGAGGCATGACGCTCGCGGACCTCGGCTTCGGCCTGAAACCAATCCTGCTCCGGGCTGCCCCAGAATCCACCTCGCTGCAGGAACAGTTCATAAGCACGCCGGCGAACCTGTTCTTCCGTGGCCGGCACGGCGGAAATCGTGCCTGGAGTGGCGGACGACGGTTCGACGGAAGCCTTAGCGCGGGAATTCTTTCTCACAGACGATGAATCAGAGGTCTTTTTGGCTCGTGGCATAAGACAAACAAACTCCTTTAGAAATAAACAGATTCTGCCCTGGCCAGGGAGGCTTGGGTTGTTGAAGTAATCAAAACCTGTAGATACAACTATAGACTGTTCGTCCGGATTTTTGTCAGCGCGAGACGAAAAAGTTGGCACCTGAATTGATAGCAAAATTCCCATTGCGAGCATGATTCGTATCGGGAAAATGGCCCGGCTAAGACAAAAGGTTCCTCCACTTCGCCGCGCTCTGCGCGGCTCCGGTCGGAATGACATTCTCAAATTGTTGATTCGGATACATCGATTCTGGACCTGCTTTAGTATTCCTTATGCAGGCGGAAGTCGAGGGCGAATCCTCCGTTCTGATCGCGCACAGTGCTGAATGACCAGCGCGGTGAGAAGTGATATTCCACTTGGATAATCTGGTTCTGGGTCGAGGTCACGTCACTGGCAAAGGTGACGAATAGATTGCTGGTGACTCGCTGTTGCACCGTGATGTGGGCGCCCGGATTCTGTTGCGCGCCGTTTCCCGAACTGCTCAATACGGGGTCAACGGACAAGCGCGAAATGCCTGCGATGTTTTGTATATGGCTGGTGAGTTTGCTGCTGATGCCCGATGCGAGCACCGATTCCGCGCCGAGAGTTCCGGGTGTGGGGTTGGCGCCGGCGGCCTCGGTGGTCTGTCCGAATGCCAAGAGATTGATGATGTCGACCGGCGGAAGCGCGGGGTCGGAGGAGTAGGTTGTGCGGAGGCGCTCCAATGGACCCTGCAAGCGCAAGTTGATGGAGTACTGGCTGATCGATGTGGTGGCCGCGAGATTGACCACGGGTTCGGTCTGCACTGGGTTAATGAAATCCATGGTGCCGGGCTGCAGGACGTAGCGGTTCCCGTAGGCGATGACATCTCCGCCGGTGATGTTGACGCGTCCGAGGATCACCGGGTCCGCCAGACTTCCGGTTGCGCGGAGATTTGCGCTTCCCTTGACGCTCAAAGTTCTGCTGACCAGGTCTACTTGCGACGTGGTTTGCATGCCGACATTCAGTTTTACGTTCTGAGCTAAGCCCGTTCCAGCTGGCGTCGCCACTTCGCCTTGGGCTCCCGCGTCCAAAAGACTGTTGAGATCGAAATCCGGAGCGGCCGAAATGCGTCCGACGTTTACCTGGCCACCCAAGCACGGCGTCTTGCGGCGTGCCGGTCAGGGCCAGGTTGCCGTCCAGAGTGATGCGCAAGCCTTGGTAGACGAGCTGCGCCTGGTTGACGGCTGCCGCGAGATCCATGCGAATGGTTTGTTCGTAAGCGATTCGACCACGTGCCGTCACGTTCCCGCCGCCGAATTTTCCCTGGAATTGCTCTATGTCAAGCCGCTTATTTCGCAACGCGAGCACCCCGTTGACGTGCTGCAAGCCGGAAGGCAAACCGGATGGCACAAGTCCCGCATCGACGATGCGGATTTGGCCCTGCACATCCGGATTCGACTTGTTGCCTTGCGAATGAATATCGAACTGTAGCTGGCCATGACTCTCGAGGTCGGGCTCCAGAATCTGCAGCAGCCGCAGATCGGCGGTGCCAACCAGGCTGAGCGTAACCGGCGCGCTGCCGACGAGCGGCACATCTCCCTGCATTCGCAGCGCGGTGCCGGTGCCCTTGATCTCGGCAGGCTGAAGGGTGAAGACGCCGTTTGCATAATCCGCGCGAATGGGAGCGGCGGCGGCAATCTCGATGCTTTCGTAGCTGACTTGAAAGACGGGGATTTCAAGGTGGGCTTCGAGGTGTTGCCGGTCCTTTAGCGGACCGCGCAGAGTGGCATGCAATTCAGTCTGGCCGTTCATGGCTTGGGATTGCGTCGGCATATGCGCGGCAAACAAAGGTTGCAGCGGAATGCGTTGCGTGTCGAGTTGCGCGACGGCGTAGTAGTTGTCTTTCAGCGCGACCTTGCCCTGGCCACGAACGGAGGTATTCGCTGCCTGCGCATCGAGGGTGAATTGCGCCTCATGGTTGGCGGCTGAAGCGTCAAACTTGAGGTCGCGAATGATCTGCCCCTGCACTTGCAGCTCCGGAATGGTGGCATTGGCTTGCAGCTCGGGATTCTGGAGTGTTCCATGGCCGCTGGCTGAAATGCTGAGTTGACCTGAGAGTTTCAAAGTTTTTGCGCGCGGCGACTGCAATTGATTGAGCAGGAGATTCGGGGCTTGCAGCGTGAATTGATAGCGCTGCTGCCTGGGATTGTAGGTAAGCTTCCCACTGGCGGCCCCAACTGGCGCGCGCATTTCGATGGAAGTGTTGACGGCTTCGGCGGTGCCCTCAAACTGCACATTGAGAGACTGAATCGGCTCGCCCGCGGCTTTCGCCCGCGTTAGCGACAGCTTGCCATTCCCAATCGGATTTGCCTGCGAACCTTTTACGACGATATCCGCATTGAGGATTCCTGTGACGTGAGCCTGCACGCCTGCGACATAAGCGAACTCCACGACTGATAGCTGCGAGGCGTGCGCGGAAATCGCGAGGGAGTTCTCCGGGTCATAGGCCCATTGGCGCAGCGCTGTGCGTACGTCGAAGGTGAGCTTCCCGCCGGATGCGGGATCTAATTCAGCGCCTTGCAGGCTCGCATGGCTTGGACTGGCGGTGATATCGGTTCGCAGCAGGCGGAACCGGCTTCCCCTGATGCGGAGGTCGCGAGCCGTAAGCTGCCCGCTCAGTTGCGGATCTTGAAGTGTGCCGCTAATGTTGCCACGGAACAGGGCCGCGCCGTAAAGCTCCAGCGGCGAAATCTGTTGGCCCGGAGGTGCGGCGCGGAACATCTCCGCGAGCGTTTCCACTTCATGAAGAGCATTGGCCTGAAGCGTGACTTGCAGGTTGGAGTGCCCACCGATTTCGCCGTCCAAGTTGAGCGTGGTCTGCGGGGTTCGCAGCGAACTCCGCGACAAGGATATCTGTTGGGAGCTCGCCGAATAGCGCGCGTGAATCACGCCATCGAGCGGGACAGGCTGCGACGTGGAGGCGACCGATGCGTGTATGGTTGCGTCCGTATCGGCGACGAGATTTTGGACGGTGCCAACCCAGGTTGCCTTGGTATCGGCATCAAGTATGCCGCCGAACCGGACTTGGTCGAGCGCCGCAATGTTGAAGATTGGCTGCAAGCTTTCGAGGGAAAGGCCGCGCACAGACGCACTGAATTGGCCTAGCTGCCGGCCTGCGAGATGTTGAATGGATGCGTTGCCGCGAACTTCGCCGCCAAGCACGTACAAACGAAATTCGGGAAGATTCAAGTTGCCGTCGCGAAGCTGAAAGTGGCTGCTGGCGTCACGCACTTCGGAGCGTGCGGCGGAGGTCTGCGCAAAAAGCGAACGGCTGCTGATATCGCCTTCGGCGGAGAGGCTCTCGATCAGGGGGCGGTTCGGCACGTACTCATAGTGCGCCGAACCGGCGATGCGGACGATGCCCGTGGGCACGTTTGAATTTCGCAGCAGGTCGCGAAACTCCCCGGCCTGGATGGTCGAATCGTACTTCAGGTCAACCACGGGACTGCTGTAATTGCGCACCGTCGCTTGCAAGCGGAGCTGGGAGCCGGCGAGTGAAAGCGTCGCGGGGTTGAGTGCGAGAGCAGAGCGCGTGGCGTCGAAGGCGACTTCGAGGTTGTGCGACATGGGCGCGAAATGGTCATAGACGAAGCGCCCGTCGCGATAGCCGAGCGTGCCGTGGTAGCGCCCGCCTTGCGAATCGTAGTAGGTCGAACGGAATGTCAGGTCGTGAAGGTCGGCATCGATGATGCTTTTCTTGTCGTTGTAATAGAGTTCCCCGCGTTCGAGCCGCGCATGCTGAATCGCCAGATCGAAGATGTTTGTCCGCGACGTGCCGGCGGTTGTCCGAGCCGGAAGATTGTTATCGCCCTGCTGGTTCAAAAGAAAGTGCGCGACGGGGTGATCGATCTCGATGTCGTTCAAATTCCACTTGCGCCGAACGAAAGAAACGATGGTGAAGCCGACCTTGATGTGATCGACCGTCAATAGCGGAGGCTCTGTTTCGGGCTCCGTTCCGCGGACGGTAACTCCGTAGAGGTCGGCCGAAAGCGGCGAAAAGTGCAAAGCAAGATTTTGTATTCGGACCGGTGTGTTAAGAGACTCAGCGGCAATCTGCTGAACCTTCTTGAGCAAGTAATTCTTGAACGCCTCAGAATGGAAAAGAACGACCGCAATTGCAACCGATGCCACGACGAGGGCCAAGAGCGCGATTGCGCCCCAGCCCGCAGCTCTTTTCCATTTCACCGCCGTTGGCGAGTGCATGGCGACGAACTCTCCTCGGGGCTAAAGCCCCATTGTTCCTGGCTGTTGACGGACGGCTGAAGCCCGTCCCCTAGCGGCTAAAAGCCATGCCCCTAAAAAGCTTGGCCCAGGGTAATGAATAGCTCAGTTGATTTGATTCCGGGTATCCCGTTCAAGTTGTGACCGAGGTCAATGCGTATGGGGCCAATTGGAGTGGAGTAGCGCAATCCGCCGCCGACCGAACTAGTGAAGCAATTACGGAACGCAGCGGTTGGGGCTGATCCGGAGACAATATTGGACGTGCATCTGCCAAAATCGATGTTATGAAATCCAATCTGCGTGAAAACATTGCCCCCGTCGTAAAAGATCGCGATGCCAAGGTTCTTGTGGATCGGCGCCGGAAAATCAATGGGCAGCGGGATGCGAAATTCCGAATTGATCAGGAACAACTGATTGCCGCCTAACGGGACCGTGATCTGCGTGCAGGTCGCGGGATTGAGCGGATCGCCGCAAGCCGGAAGCTGACGCTGCGGCCCCGCGCCATTCAGAGGAAATCCGCGAAGAGTGCTGCCGCCTCCGGTGAAGAACTGCTCGCTTAGGGGCACGAAGCTGCCGTTGAATGGCTGTTCAAGTCCGAGCCGGACACTGTTGGCCCAGATGATGTTGTGACGGAGCTTCTTGTAGTACGAGACTTGGCCGAGAAAGCGCGCGAAGTCGACGCTGGAGCCGAGCACACTGGTGTTGAACGTGAGATCGAGGCTCTGATATATGCCGTGATGAGCGTCCAAGGGGCTGTCGCGGGTGTCGCGGCTGTAGGCCGCTCCCAGGTTTGAAAGACGGTACTGCTGATCCTGCGGGGGCACCAGGTCCGGGATCAGCAACCTGCTCAGCGACGTGTACTGGAAGCCATAACGGAGAATGACGTTCTTGGTGCGCTTGGCGTCGAGGGGTTTCTGAAACTGCACGCCTGACTGCCCGGTCTGCGCGTCGAAGAGTGGATTCTGCGAATTGTCTTCGCCGGAGCCGGTGAAGCTCGCATTCCAACTGCTGCCCCGGAAGCGAGGCATACGGTAGATCAGTGAGCCGCGTTGATCGAGAGGGCCGGCAAATCCGGAGACGGTGAAGCTTTCGGCCATGCCGCGCAAATTGTGACGCGTATAGTCGATGGAGCCGCGTGGGCCGTAAAACGTCTTCTCGCTTGTCTGGAAATTCGAAGGGAGGCCGACGGGCGGGAGTCCCGGTAATGCCACGGTGCCGCTTGGTATGCTGCCCCCGCGATTGATCAATTCAAAACCGAAGCCCATCGTTACGGTGTTTCTCTTGGATTCGTGCACCTTGATGGTGACGCTTTCTTTGGACTGCGTAGTGATTGGCTGGTGGACGTTGACTTCAGCCCAGTCGAAAGGGCCAAGCGCGTAAAGATTCGATTCGGCGGTAAGCATGCGCTCCTGGCTGAGCGGGCGGCCGCTCTTAATGTCGGCGGTCTTATCGATTAGCGACGCTTTGGTGTGTTGCCGTCCGACGATGATGACCTGGGAGGTTTCCACACGCGGCCCTTCGTAGATGGCATAGGTCACAGCGAGGCGGTGGGGATCGTGATCGACCGGCTTGACGGTGGCGCGAAAATTTGCCGTCAGGTAGCCGAGCGCCAGATAGTGGGCCATGATGTGGTTGCGATCCTGCCGTAGGAGTTGCTGAGAGTAGGCTTTGCCAGGCGCGAGTCGAAGGCCCTTAGGGGCCAACTGGCTCAACGGCACGGTCGCGTTCCCTTGTAATTGCAGAGCTTCGACGGTATCGCGCAGTCCTTCCTGCACGGCCAGGTCGATGATGATATTCCCATTCGATTTCGTAACGCGCGGCACGACCTTTGCCTGGCTGTAGCCAGCGTTGCGATAAAGGTTGGTGATGGAGTTGACCGTCTGTCGCAACAGTTGCGCGCTGTACTTGCCATGCGAAAACACTCCGCCCTTGACGACCGCGGCGCGCGCAAGCAAATCTTTGTCAGACAAATTTTTGTTGCCTGAAACAGTGATCTTTTCGACTTTGTGCCTGGGCCCCTGGTCGATGCGATATACGAGGCTGATAGCGTTGGGCTGATGGTCGACTTCGGTGGTGACCTTCACATCGAAGTAGCCCTTTGATTGGAAAGAAGACGTCAGATTGCGCTGACCCTCATCGATCAGCTCACTGTTGATTGTCTTTTCCTGGTAGATCGGGATGAGCTTGTTCCGCGTCCAACTCCAGAGGTGGGCGCCGGCAATGCTGACGTTCGTCTCAGGTCCGGGCGTGACCTGAAACGTTACGTCGGCGAGGTTCGTCTCCGGATGGTAGTTTGCACTAACCAGCTTCACCTGCGCCATGAGATGACGATTCTTGGAGAGTTCCCGTTGCAGGTAGGTGGTGGCTGTTTGCAACTTCTTGTAAGTGTAGAGGGTGCCCTTCTTGAGAAGTGCGCCGCGCAGCCGCGCCATTACTGTTCGCAAACTTTTCTGGAGTTTTGCTGTTTCCTCCGGCGAAACTCCTTCGATCATGATTTCGCCAACCTTTGCGCGCTTTTGCAAGTTCGTCTGGAAATCTACGCTGACCAGGCGGTTGGCCGGATCGGTTTGTAGCTGGACATGGACGGCGGCCAGGAAGAAACCTGTTCGCTGGAAAAATTTCGTCAGGCTGGCTTCAGCCTGCTGCAGGTCATACGCCGAATACGGCTCCTGGCTCTGGTAGCCGGAGATCTGGAGAAGGCGCGAATAAGAGAAAGAGCGAATTGCTCCCGGAAATTCGTAAACTCCAAAATAGAGCGCGGGTTGCAGCACAAAGCGCACACGCACGCCGCTGGCCTCGGGTCGCAACTGGAGTTGCACATCCTGGAACTTGCCTTCCTTTTTGAGGGCGGAAATGCTGGCTTCAACCTGCTGCTGCGAAAACGGCTGCCCGGGCTTTTGTTGAATGAACGGTTCAAGCTGAAAGAGCGAGGCCTCAGGCTGTCCGACGACTTCAACGGCGGAAACCGCCTGGCCTTCGTAAGAGCCGATAGTCTGGGTGGGCGAGAGCGGCGCCGCTTGATCCTGCCCGCGAGCAGGTAAGACTATGGCTGCGATCATTAAACCGGCAAAAAAAATCGAGCAGAACAGTTGATTGTTTATGGAGTATCGGTCGGCGGCTTGCCGATTGGCAGTGTTCACTTTCACACCGTGCGCGGAATTAATTATAAGTTAGCGCTGGAGCATGCTGCTGAATTTCTAAGATGCCGATCAGCGTCAAAATGACAGCCGGCGGAACCTGTGATCTTGGATGCGCCGCTGGGATGGGGCTTCAGGCGGAAGGGCGCGACGAAGGCGGGGCGGGGAAACCCTGCCAGATGGCTTGGCGCTGAGATGCAGTTTTGCTACTATGATTCAGGTGTGGTCAACGGCGCTATCGTCTAGGGGTTAGGACGGAAGATTCTCAATCTTCAAACCCGGGTTCGATTCCCGGTAGCGCTACCATTTCCTTCCTAGTTGTTGATTCCAAAGAACATCCAGTGTAGCTCAAAGGCTTGTATCCACTTTGTATCCATTATCCGCCGTGGATATTCGCCGACTTTCCGAGATGCGCAGTATCAGGGAATCAGAGGTCGGACAATGGCGAACCTGAAAATATCCATAATCGAAAGACTCAAAACAGCGGACGATGGATGGACGAGCAAGCCCGTCGATATTCCAAAACAGCGTCCCAATGCAAAGGGACGTTACATGTGGGAAGGGAAGTTCCTTCTGGTGTGGCGTGAGAGCGGACGCAAGCGCTACAGCGCGATTACATTGCGTCCTTGCCTCAGGCGTTGCGAGAGAAGGCGCAAAAAGAACTCTTTCTGAAGAGCCTGTTTTGGCTAACCCTCTACACTGGCGGCATTGGGGTTGTACCCGGTGTCGTGTTTGGCGTTACAAACGGCGTTATAGGTGTCGTAGTCGGGGTCGGGCTAGTCGGTGTTGTAGTTGGACTAGTTGTGGGGGGTGTAACTGGCGTCGTGGGCGGCGTCGTGATTGGCACTGTACCCGGTGTTGTCGTTGGGATAGTTGGGATAATGATTGGGGTGGTCGGTGTTGTAACCGGCGCTGTGTTCGGTATTGTCGTCGGCGTGGTGGTGGGAGTGGTCGTTGGGGTTGTGGTTGGTGTTGTCGTTGGAACAATGGTTGGGAAGGTTGACGGTGTCATTGTCGGTGTTGTAACCGGTGTTGTAACCGGCGCTGTGTTCGGTGATGTGGTCGGCGTGGGTGATGTGGTCGGCGTGGGTGATGTTGCTATGACCCCAGTTCCAAGGTTGCCAGACGATACCGCCAAAAGAAGTTCGCGGGTAGTACCATTTGACTGCAGAAACTCAACGCCAAAACCCGCCAACGTTTGATTCGGCGGCGAGCAAGGAACCCCGGTTAGCATCAATGTTACATCGAAGAAGTTCAGGTTCGAGGTGTCAGGAGTCATAGTTCCTGAAAAGGAGCAGCCCTGCGACGAACCGGCGATCGCTCCGTTGGAGCCGACAGTCAGAGTTCCAGTGGTTCCATCCAACAGGGCGGCATTCCAAGTACCTGTGACAAGAGACAGTGACGCTGGAGTCTGGAAACTGAACTGCGAGCTAGGTAGCCCCGTGCCACTAAAGGTTATCGCTGTGCCGTTTTCGGTGGCCGTACCGCTGACGTTGGAACTGGCCATAAATGTGGCACTTACGGATGCAGAAACAGTCGTTCCGCTTGCTAGAAAATCAGTCCCGGTTGCCGTGAAATTCCCGTTATTGAAGCTACCTTGGCCGATAATCAAGTTGCGAGGATTCGTAGGCGTTGGCCCAAAGAACATGAAAAAATGTTCGTTGGGAAGGATGACAAGTTCGAAGGCGTTTCCGTCTGATGCAGTTCCCTCGAAAGCGCCTTGTCCGGAGATCGTTGTCGAGCTTGTCATCGAGTTTGTTGTCGAACTAGTGCCAGAGCCGCAGGCCCAAAGCACCAGCATCAGCACAGAGAGGAACAATGCAGCAATGATTCTTCTCCTCACTGGCCACCTCCGGAGTTCGCGAGAGAACGTGTTTCTGCGTTTCTAAAAAGGCTTTTGCCATGAGAGGACTCGTAGGGGTTAGAGGATGCCTCGAAACTAGGGTGACTGGCAGAGAACGTCTTTTAACGAAACTCGGTGCAGCCTTAACATGCCGTTGCAGCGGAATCTAATCGGGGCAACCGGCTCTACAACTGGGACTAAAGTTGAGACTACAGTTGCGAGGGGCGCCATTGGCAAAGAGAATTGTTGTGATTGTGCTTGTGCTGGGACTGAAGATGTTTGCACAAAACGAGGCGAGGTGGGAGTACCGCCAGAACGGTGCATTGCAGGGGAAACCGTTCGACGAACTTATTCTCGACGGCACTTACATTAAGCCCCCTTCGTCAGGCGCCAGCGAAACACCGCGCATTTTAGTGAGTTGCGAGAATAAGAAGTTTAGAAGAGGTTACTTACTCATCGGCGGAGTTGCCGAACATGCCGGCGGTTGGGAAGGCCACACCGCCCGTAGCTTCAAAGGGAAACCGCAAGCTCAAGTTGAAATAAGGTGGGATGAAAAGAGAAAAGCGGTTTCTGAGTTTTGGGAGCTAAGCGATGATCGCCGAAGCTTGTTGTTTGATAAGCAACAACTCGTCAAGCTTATGACGGGGCGTTCACTCGGCGACCCGACGGACCCTCAGGCTCTATTACCAGTGTTGTATTTGGGCGTAGTAGAAGCTGGCACAAACCAAATAGTTATGCGATTCAATATGCCAAGAGACCCCAAGCAAATTGTGAAACTGTGTGGATTGCAGCATGTGATGCGCGAATAAAGTTCCCGCTTGCGTCCGCAATTTACGATTCTGTGCTGTTGCGAGCCTCTCACAACCGCGAGTCTCGATTCTCCTGTCAACGCCACGTTGATCCGTCACCCCTTCGCAGCGCGGCATCGAGTCGACCTGTTTCATTTCGCAAAACCCCACCTCTCATATGGACATCATCGTCATGCTAGAAGCGATTCAGTTGGAGGCACGATATGAGTCTTAAGTTCAAACGCGCCGAGGCGTTTTGTGGACGTTTCGGCCTGCGAGTACCTATTCTGCTCGCACCGATGGCGGGAGCAAGCGCGCCCGCGCTCTCAATTGCAGTCGCAAACGCCGGCGGGCTGGGCTCGTGCGGAGCGCTTCTGATGCGGCCCGACGAGGTCATTGCATGGGCGGGCGAGGTCCGCACCAATAGCAACGGCGCCTTCCAGATCAATCTCTGGATTCCTGATCCCCCGCCCCAGCGCGATACTGCACATGAGGCACGGGTGCGCGAATTTCTAGCTGGTTGGGGTCCAGCGGTGCCGGCCGACGCCGGCAATACAACTCTTCCGGATTTCCCGGCCCAATGCGAAGCCCTGCTTGCAGCCCACCCGCCAATCGTTTCGTCTGTCATGGGCCTGTATCCGCCGGAGTTTGTTGCGCGGCTCAAGCAACGCGGTATAGCTTGGTTCGCCAACATCTCGACAGTTGCGGAGGCTCGCGCCGCCGAGGCAGCAGGTGCGGACGTAATTGTGGCACAAGGGGCGGAGGCAGGCGGACATCGTGGTTGCTTCGTCGCTGCAGAAGCCGAGCGGAGGCAGGTCGGCTTATTTGCCTTGTTGCCGGCAGTAGTCGACGCCGTCAAAGTGCCGGTCGTCGGCACAGGTGGGATCGCGGATTCACGCGGAGTTGCAGCAGCCTTGGCTCTCGGTGCCAGCGCGGCACAGATCGGAACGGCATTCCTGCGGTGTCCTGAAGCGAAGATCCATCCGGCGTGGGCCAATGCGCTTGCCGAGGCGGCACCCGAAGACACCGTTGTCAGTCGAGTGTTCAGCGGACGTGCTGGACGGAGCCTTTTGACTAACTATGTGCGCGCCGCTACGGCTCCGGATGCGCCTCTGCCCGCGCCATACCCGGTCCAACGCGGCCTTACGGCTGCCATGCGGAAAGAGGCACAGAAAGCGGGTGACGTGCAGCGTATGCAGGTCTGGGCCGGCCAATCTGCCAGGCTTGCCAAGGCGGAACCCGCCGCCGAAGTGGTGCGCCAACTCTGGGAAGGTGCTCGTGCGCTTTTGGCATAAATTCGGAATGCCGGCCGCCGCGAGCGGTGCGGCGGCCAGAGAAGCGAAGAGCAACAAACTCTAGAATTGTGCGTTAAGGCTTGGCAACGTGCCAGACGTTATCGAAGCCTTCACACGAAGTTCGGGAAAAATGCCTGCCTGACCTGACATTATTGGCATCTCACCGGAGCAATCACCCTATTCAGGAGAGCAGATGACGAACCCAGCTGTTACCGGACCCCACGGGATTATTGATGTTCTTGCTTCCGGCGAATCGGGAATACCGGCAAGCAAGCCCGTAGACGAGAAACTGCAGAAGTTGCTCGACAAGGCTCTTTATGCCAACGGACGACCGGGCGCGCAAAGGATCAGGAACGTTTTGAACGGCACGTGGTTGGGCGCGCCGCTGCACGTTGTCCTTACGGATGTGCCAATAGGCGCGTGGACAGTTACGATGATGTTCGATGCCCTGGATGTGATTCGCAACAGGCGTGAGTTTTCGCTGGCCGCCGACACATCGCTGGCCATAGGGCTGGTGGGCGCAGCGGGCGCGGCTGTAGCCGGCATCGCTGACTGGTCTGACGTCGATCCTCCAGCTCGCCGTCTTGGGCTGATTCACGGGCTGCTGAACGTAGGTGTTACCGCGCTTTTTACCACCTCGCTACTCTTGCGAAAGCGAAGATCGCGCGCCGGTGCTCGCGTCTTTTCCGCACTCGGTTATGCCGTCCTGTCGTACTCAGCTCATCTCGGTGGAAAGATGGTGTACGAGCAGAGGGTAGGAGTCGATCGCACCGCTGGTGAAGTATTCCCGAAAGAGTTTGTGGCCGTGCTCGCGGAATCGAAACTGGCGGACAGCACGCCAACTCGTGTAGTCCACGATGGCGTATCCATTCTGCTTGTTCGTCGTGGGGAACGCCTCTTTGCCATGGCGGAGACGTGTTCGCACTTCAGTGGGCCGCTTTCGGAAGGCAAATTGGCCGGTGACGGTATTGTTTGTCCATACCACGCTTCTCGATTTGCTCTTGAGGATGGCCGAGTGCTTGACGGGCCAGCGGTGCATCCGCAGCCTTGCCTGGAGGTCCGGGCACGAAATGGTCAGATCGAAGTGCGCGGCTTGGAATCGCGCGGGCTAACAGAATAATCGCAAACCGCGAATGGCGTGACCTACCTGCCACCGTTCTCCTTTGGCGCGGTCCAAGCACGGGAAACGGTAAAAAACGTGCGCCACCATCCGCTTTACATTTGATGCTAAGGACAATCCAGAGTGGAAGCAAGACAGCTAGCCTGCTCACCCGCTGTTGTGGGTTGCGGAGCTCTGAACAGAGTAGCGGGCCGTCCAGGCGCACGTTTTCGCACTACATCTCGGGATCAACCTCTGTCATCACATCAAACACATAGGCTCGCGATGGTGCTGGAGGTTTCTATGAAATGGAGGTTCGCGTTAGCAGCTACGGTTTTTGCGATGCTATTTCTGGCGTCCGCATCAGCTCAAACCATAACCATTGGCTTCACTGTCTCCCGAACGGGAAGTTTGAACGTGGACTCACTGGAGCAGTTGCGTGGAGTTGAACTCTGGCGCGACCAAACGAACGCCGCTGGAGGCATCAAGGCGGGCGGCAAGAGCTACCAGGTGAAGTTGGCAAACTACGACGACGAGTCAAACCCGCAGAGAGTGCAGCAACTGTACACGCGTCTGATTCTGCAGGACAAAGCGGATTTTCTGCTAAGCCCCTATTCATCAGGGCTGACTGCAACCGCGGCGATCATCACCGAGCAGAACGGAAAGATCATGATCACGACAGGTGCGGCTGAGGGCAAAACCTACACCCTCGGAAACAAGTACCTGTTTCAGATGTTCACGCCCGCCGATGAGTATCTGACTAGCGCCCTGTCTGCACTGAAGGCGAAAGATCCGAAGAGTCGCTTGGCGCTCATTAATTCGGACGACAGCTTTTCGAATGCGGTCGCCATCGCGGCCAAAGCACATGCTCAGAAGATTGGCCTGAGCGTAGTTTTCGCCGAGAGCTATCCTCCCAATACGACGGATTTCGGGCCGATCATCGACAAGATCATCTCAGCCAAGGCAACCGCTCTGGCCGGTGGAGGCCACTACGCGGACGGATCAACCCTCGCGCGACAACTCCACAGCCACAAGGCAAACATCGAATTTGTTTCGTTGCTGGTCGCTCCTGATAGTCCGCAGTTTGCCCAACTTGGTGACGCGGCGTACGGCGTCACGGTCCCTTCACAATGGGAACCGCAGTCAACATTCAAGCCGCAGATCGGGCCAACCGGCGACGAGTTCACCAAGCAGTATCAGGCCAAGTACAACGCTCCTCCCAGCTACGAATCGGCGGGAGGGTATGCTGCCGGACTGATTCTGCAGCACGCAATCGAACAGGCAGGCTCGTTGGACACCGCTAAAGTAGCCAACGCGATGAACCAGACGGACCTGACCACATTCTTCGGCCAAACGAAGTTTGCCACTGCCGCGAACCAGCATGGACTGCAGATTGCCCACACGATGGTCCTTGCGCAATGGCAAAAGGACAAGTCGGGAAAACTGGATAAGCAGGTCGTCTGGCCGGATGCGGCGAAAACCGCAGGCATCGTTTTTCCCATGCATCATGGACAACCAGCGATGGCGGGGAAGTAAGCGGCAGCAGGAAAATGATCTAAGAGTTGGTCCATCGAGACGCCCAGCGCCATTCGTTTGATCCGACAGACGGAAGCGCTCGAACTGCGCGCTCAGTTACCAACGGGGTCCACTGTTTTTGGCAGCGGTGCTAGGTGAGCGGCATGTTCGGAGTTCTAGCTTCGATGTTCGATGGCCTGTTGGTCGGGTGCGTATATGGTTTAGCAGCAATGGGGCTAAGTCTGGTCTGGGGCGTCATGAACGTCATCAATCTCGCTCATGGCGTCATGATCGCCTTCGGAATGTTTGGCCTTTATTTCCTGTTCAGCGGCTTCGGCGTCAATCCTTATGTGCTGCTGTTGCCGATTCTCAGCGTCGGATTCATTTGCGGTGTGGTGATCTATTGGATCGCGGTTCATCGCGTCATTGGCCGCCCAATATTGACTAGTCTGCTCTCGACCTTCGCGGTGAACATGGTCATGATCGGTCTGGGTACCACACTCTGGAGCACCAGCCCCTACAATGTGGACTTCGCGTTGGCCGGCGTCACGATTGGCCCCTATACCTTCACGGGTGACCATATCGCAGCTGCAATCGCCGCGGTAATTATGGCGGTTGGGTTACAGAGCTTTCTCTACTACACGCGGTTTGGGGTAGCGATTCGCGCAACCGCCGACAATCGCGATGCGGCCGAGTTGATGGGGATTTCTTCGGCGCAAGTGCTGACAGTGTCGTTCGGGTTAGGAGTTGCGCTGGCTGCGGCTTCGGGCGGACTGGCTGCCACGCTCTTTCCATTCACAGTGCTGTCCGGCGGCGCATACCAATTGAAGAGCTTTGTGGTTACAGTGCTCGCCGGTTTAGGCAAGCCCCTCGGTGCGTTGGCGGCGGGCGTTTTGCTCGGATTGCTGGAGGGTGCGGTCACGCCCTTCATCGCTATCAGTTGGATTCCGTTGATTGAATTCGGCCTCTTTGTTACCGTGCTGGTCCTGTTCCCGAGCGGGCTCTTTGGGAGGGCCGGTTGATGCTGACACGTCCTTCTTTCTGGATGATTGTGAGCGTCACCTTGGTGTTTGCAGTCCTGCCGCTGGCAACCGGCGATGCCAGTCTTCGGGAAAATCTCATCATCATAGCTGTTGCCATAGCACTTGCCAGCAATCTCAACCTGATGATCGGCTACACCGGCTATGTAAATTTCGGCAACGTCATCTCTTATGGCTTGGGTGGCTACATCGGACTTTATCTTGCCACGGTCACGGGATGGCCGCTGATTGCGGCGGCAATCGCGGCGGGGATTGCGGTCAGTCTGTTCACACTTGTCTTCGGGCTGGCCATTCTGCGGCTGAGGGGAGCGTACTTCGGGCTGGCCACGATCGGCATTCTCGAAGCGGTGCGGACCTTCGTGTCCAACTTCAATCCATGGGGTCGCGCCGCGGGTCTGTACGTATCCATGAGTGCTTATCAACCGCTCGGCGGGCCAATGCGCGCGGTTTGGATCACCTACCTGTTGGTCGTCGGCGTCATGGGGATGTCGTTGGTGTTGAGCCTTTTTGTTAAGCGATCGAAATTCGGGCTGGGGCTTTTCGCCATTCGCGAAGACGAAGACGCCGCAATAGTTCTCGGCGTAAATGCGACGGTCTACAAGTCCGTGGTCTACAGCGTATCCGCCTTTCTACCCGCGGTTATTGGAGCGCTCGTGTTTTACAAGAATGGAATGATCGATCCGGGCGGCGCTTTCGATCTCTCGCTCTCGATTGAAGCCATCGTGATGCTGCTGCTGGGTGGACGGGGGACTGTAACCGGAGCCGCTATTGGAGCGGCGCTCTACCAGCAGCTCCGAGGATACTTGCTGACATCTTCAAGCTTTTCCAGCTTTCACCTGGTTATTACGGGAGGACTGCTACTGATCATCGTCCTGTTCGCACCGGAAGGGCTTATTGGCGGTTTCTATCGTTTGCTGCCAAGCGCCCGGAGGGTGTTGGAGTGAACGTCCTGCTCGAGGTGCACGGCATAAGTAAGAGGTTTGGAGGCCTTCTCGCCGTGGACGGCGTCAGTTTCGAAGTCGGGGAGGGTGAGATTGTCGGGCTCATCGGACCCAATGGCGCCGGCAAAACGACACTGTTTAACCTGATCAATGGAGTCATTAAGCCCGACCAGGGACGTATCGTTTTTGCAAATCACGACATCACGGGATGGCCTCCGGAAAAAGTTGCGCGGCACGGCTTGGCGCGTACGCACCAGATTGTGAAACCGCTGCACGAGCTGACCGTGCTCGATAACGTGGTGGTTGGCGCTTGCTTTGGCTCGGAACACTTGCCGCTGAAGCAAGCTCGTGAAGTGGCTCTTGAAGTGCTGGACAGGGTAGGCCTCGGCGCGCGCAAGGATGCACTCGCGCGCGAACTCACTATAGCCGGCAAAAAGCGCTTGGAAGTTGCACGTTCGCTGGCCTCACGGCCCAAGGCAATTCTGCTGGACGAGGTTCTGGCGGGATTGAATCCCACGGAAGTCAGGCACATGATCGGAATCGTTCGCGGCATTCGCGAAGGTGGAATTTCCGTTTTTATGATCGAGCATTTGATGCAGGCGATCATGAATCTATCGGATCGCATCATCGTCTTGAATTTCGGCGAGAAGATTGCCGAAGGCACCCCAACGGAAATCTCTCGCGACCCGCAGGTGCTCGAAGCCTATCTAGGCGACCCGAACATTGCCGAGAAGCTGATGGAGGGAAGCTGATGGACGCTCTCATCGAACTCCAGGCACTCGAGTCCGGCTACGGAGAGGTCCAGGTTCTCTGGGGAATTTCGCTGAAGGTGTGCGCCGGGCAACTCACAACCATACTCGGAGCAAACGGCGCCGGCAAAACTACCACACTTCGAACTCTTATGGGCGCTATTCGCCCCTGGCGAGGACGGATTCTGTTCCGCGGCAAAGACGTTTCCAACCTGCCACCGCATGCAAAGGCTCAAAGAGGCCTGGTGCTCGTGCCCGAGGGAAGGCAACTGTTCGGCCACCTCACGGTGGAAGAGAACCTCGAACTGGGTGCGTATTCTCCGCGTGCGCGTCGACGGATGAAAGAAAATATGGCTCGGGCCTTCGAGTTATTTCCCCGACTGGAACAACGCCGCCGTCAAGAATCGAGGACGCTTTCCGGTGGCGAACAACAGATGCTCGCCGTCAGCCGAGGTTTGATGGGTGAGCCAGAGGTGTTGATGATCGACGAGCTTTCCCTGGGATTGGCACCAGTACTGGCACAGCAACTCTTTCTCACCTTAAAGAAGCTAAAGCTGCAAGGCATGACTATCGTGCTGGTGGAGCAAAATATCCATTTGGCGCTGGCGTTGAGCGACTACACCTATGTTCTCGCGGAGGGCCGTGTGCAGATCGAAGGGTCCGCGCGCGAAGTCGCCAACATGGACGAGATTCGCAGAGCTTATCTGGGGCTGTGACCGCAAATGGCATGCGCGTTGCCGCAGCACTGCTGAACTCACGATCGCGGCGCTAGGGTGGCCGAGCTCTGAATGCCCGAGTTTTAACATCTGAAATGATGACGCCGCGCAATTTCGCGAGGGGTGAGCGCAAATTTCAAAATACGGAGGCGGAAACGTGAAACCGCGCGAGTGCGACATTGCAACGCGAATAGTTCATGCTGGTGAGCGGGGGCAATGGCCGATGGGCATGCCCGTCGCCACGCCGATCTATGCCTCGTCGACGTTTACCTATCCTTCCATGGCGGAGATGGATCAGGTGTTCTCGGGCGAAAAGGCTGGGTATGTCTATTCGCGTTACGGCAATCCCACGGTCGCCGCCTTACAAGACGCGCTGCAGACGCTGGAAGGCGGTGCGGGCGCCTGCGCCTACGCATCGGGTATGGCTGCGCTGCATGCCGCCCTCCTGGCCTGCGAACTTACTTCGGAAACCACCGTGCTGGCATCGCAGGATCTCTACGGGGCGACCCTCGACCTGCTGGTAAAAGTGTTCAGCCTGTTTGGCGTCAATACGGTCACCTGCGATTTCAGTGATCCGCAGTCGCTCTCGGCCAAGGCGCGCGAAGTTCGTCCACGGGTGCTCGTGACGGAGACAATTTCCAACCCATTGCTGAAGGTCTGCGACCTACCGATGTGTGCCGACATTGCCCACGGGGTTGGCGCGCGGCTGATTGTGGACAACACCTTTGCCACGCCTTATCTTTGCCGTCCCATTGAACACGGTGCCGATTTTGTCGTCCACAGCGCCACCAAGTACCTGAGCGGCCATGCCGATGTAATTGGCGGCGTGGTTGTGGTTCGCGATGTGGCCGACCAAGCGGCGCTGGTCAGCGTCATGAAATTAGCGGGCGGCATTCTAGGCCCGTGGGAGGCGCACGAGGTCCTTCGCGGCGTCAAAACGCTGGCCTTACGCATGGAGCGGCAATGTGCCAATGCGCGTTACATAGCCGAACAACTCGTCACCGATCGTCGCGTTTCCCGCGTCCATTACCCGGGGATAGACGGTCAGGGAACACAGCCGGTGTTTCGCCGCATGCTGCGTCCGCCGCACGCGGGTGCAATGCTCGCTATCGAGCTGCCGCCAAACTCCCGCGAATCCGCATTCAGATTCATGGATGCCCTGCGGCTCTGCGTCCGCTCAACCAGCCTGGGTGATGTCTTCACCGGCGTGATGCATCCGGCAACGTCATCTCACCGCGAGATGTCTCCTGCGCGCCGCCGGCAGGTGGGCATCGGTGACGGCCTAATTCGAATGTCCGTAGGGATCGAGGACCCGCGAGACATACTAGACGACATCGGACAGGCGCTTGGGGCCTCCATCTCAAACGAACGCATCGCCTAGAAAGCCAAGTGACCGGACCAGTTTCGTTACACCGCTAGGGGTTATTCGCAGGTACAAGTAAGCATTTCGATTGAGCAAGAGCGGGGCGCTAATCACCTAACCTTGCAGTCGCCACTTGCCTGTTTGTTCCAGGCTGTAAAGAGGAACCATGCGGTTAGTCATTCGCCTGATTTGTTTGTTGGTGGCATGTGTACTGCTGGTTTCGGTCTCCTCATCCTACTACCAGGTCCAACGTGAAAAGCGGAGCCTGCGGCGCGAACTTCAAAAGCGCGCTGAATTCCTCGCCGACAGTTTAGAGGGAAAGATCGAGGTTCTTCTTCAGGAGAAGCCCGCAGCCGATCTTCGGCGCATGGTTGAGCGTATCGGCAGCAAAGAGCATTTTCTCGGAGTCGCCATCTACGGGGAGCAGCTTGCGCCTTTGGCGATGACGACGTCACTTGACACACGAATTGCGGGACCACCGGGAGTCGTGACACAAGCAATTCGCGATGACCATGGCGCCGACCAATTTGCTCGGATGGGCGGTACACTCCTGCATTTTCGTGCCGTGCCTTTGCACGGTGCTACCGGCGTAATTGGCGGAATGCTGGTGGTACACGACGCCAGCTATATCGCGGCGGCCAACAGGCGATCCTGGCGGGAAATATCCATTCGCATTGGAGTGCAGATCTGTCTGCTTGCTTTGACGACCTTTGTCGTGTTCCAGCGTAGCGTAATGAGACCGATTGCTCGCACAACTGCCTGGATGCGCGATTTGCGCAATGGACGAACCCCTGCGGAAGGTGAACCACCCGAGTCCGAGATGTTCGGACCATTGGCGCTGGAGGCCACAAGCTTTGCAAAGAGTTTGGCCGATGCGCGTGCCTCCGCCCAGCTGGAAGCACGCCTGCGTGAGACTGCCGAATCATCGTGGACAGCCGAACGTCTGGCTGTGTGCCTGCAAACCAAGTTGAAGGGCAGCCGGCTTTTTGTGGTCTCGAATCGTGAGCCCTACATGCACATGCGCCAAGGCAACGCTATAGAGGCGTTGGTCCCAGCCAGCGGTTTGGTGACCGGACTCGAGCCCATATTGCGCGCTTGCGATGGCACCTGGATCGCACATGGCAGTGGCAACGCAGACCACGAAACCGTTGACGAGCGCAACTGCCTGCGTGTACCGCCCGAAAATCCGCGCTACACATTGCGTCGGGTATGGCTCAACAAGAAGCAGGAAGAAGGATACTATCTCGGCTTCTCAAACGAAGGCCTCTGGCCGCTTTGCCACATCGCCCACACGCGACCGACATTTCGAGCCGCGGATTGGGAACAGTACAAGGATGTGAATGCGGTTTTTGCCGACGCAGTGCTGGACGAAATCGCTGGGACCGCGCACCCTGTCGTTATCGTTCAGGATTACCATTTTGCGCTTCTTCCGAAGCTGATCAAAGAAAAGCGGCCTGACGCCCGAGTCGGAATCTTCTGGCACATACCTTGGCCCAATCCGGAGGCCTTCGGCATATGTCCGTGGCAGCGTGAATTGCTGGAAGGACTGCTGGGGGCTGATCTCATCGGCTTTCATATTCAGGCGCATTGCGACAATTTTCTGGAAACCGTGAACGCCGGCTTGGAGTCCCGCATCGAGTGGGAGCGTTTTGCCGTCAATCGTAACAATCATGTCACGCTGGTGCGTCCCTTCCCAATCAGTGTTGCCTTTCCTGACGCATCACGGGAGCCGCAGAGAAAGTCCTCCCATTCGCAGCAAGCGACGCTGCTGGAGGAAATCGGAGCCGATGCACTTTACGTTGCCGTTGGCGTCGATCGGATTGACTACACCAAGGGCCTTCTTGAGCGCTTCCTGGGCGTCGAGCGTTTCCTGGAGAAGTATCCTCAGTACCAGGGAAAGTTCACCTTTGTGCAAATTGGTGCTCCCAGCCGAACGGACATCAAGACGGTATCACGATTTTCTGGGGGAAGTTGATGCCGAAAGCGAGCGCATCAATCGACGGTTTGCAAGCGGCAGATGGCGCCCTATTCTCTTCCGTAAGTGGCACCATAATCACGCTGAAGTCAATCGGTTCTACCGCGCCGCCGACCTATGTATGGTCACGTCATTGCACGACGGCATGAACCTGGTGGCAAAAGAATTTCTCGCCAGCCGCGATGATGAAGACGGGACGATTATCCTCAGTCCGTTCACAGGTGCGGCCCGTGAACTGCCGGACGCGCTTCTCGTGAACCCGTACGATACGGAAAGCCTGGCCGATGCGATCTTTACGGCATTGACGATGAATCCTGTTGAGCGAAAGAACCGGATGGGCCGCATGCGCGCGGTTGTCAAACAGCAGAACGTCTACCGTTGGGCGGGAACCCTGATCGGTGAATTGTGCGATGTTCGCGTCGCAAATTCGAACTCGTTAAGGCCCAAAGAACTATCGGCCGCGCTGGTCGCCACCGGCGAGGAGATCGCCTGCGAGCACCCGGTCTATGATCTCGATAAGGCCCGCGCCGCTGGCGCCGGTGGTCACCACGTGAGCGGATGACTTAACTGACTGCAACGCATTTGCTACCGCCACAGCATAGCCGCATGCCTTCAGAAAATCGCAGTCGTTTTCCGCATCACCGATGCCGACAACATCGCTGGGATCAAGCCCGAGTTCGGCGAGCGCACGGCGAAGGCCGGTCGCTTTATTAACGCCCGCCGGCAGCACCATTGCTGATCCTTTGTTGAGCGATATCCGCAGATCCAGACCACTTTCTTCAATCGCCTTTCGCACCGCTTCGTGATGGGGTTCCGTCGTCGCGACGACGGCGCGGCCAACTGAGAGAGGGATTCCATCCCTGCGCAGACTACGAATGAAAGCGAGCGGCACGGGTGTGCACAGCAACTCTTCCTCACCAGTGGCAGGACGGTAAAGCAGCGCACCGTTTTCAGCCAACACTCGCGCGAACATCCCCAACTGGGGGAAGACCTGCTTGAGGTCAGGAAGTTCGCGGCCGGTAATCAGCACCAGCTTGCGCCCGGACGACAGAAAGCGACGAAGGGAGGAGAGTGTCTGCTCGTCCACCTTGCCGTAAGTAGCCAATGTGCCGTCGTAGTCAGTTGCCAGAGCGCAATACCGCATTTCTTACATCGTACTATGGGCCTGACTTACTTCCGCGTTGCGCGGGTAGTGACAGGCGCTGTCCCGACTAGAGGCAACTGCTTCGATCATTGCGTCATCCCAGCGGTTCACCAGCAGACTTGGCGGGAGCAGGTGGCCAACACAGCCAGAAACTGTTTCGCGAAGCCAACGTGAATCGGAAAGATTTCGCTGCCGAAAAGGGGAAGCAAAGAGATGGGTAGATTTTACTTAGACGAGGTAGCGTCCAGACGGCGATTTATGCAAATGGGCGTAACCGGGACGCTTGTCGGTTTGCTGACAGGCGGCCGGGACCTCGCATTTCCACCGGAGGCGCAGGCGCAAAGCATGCTCAGTCCTGATGCGGCATTGGCCCAGTTGATGGATGGCAACAAACGGTTCACGACAGGTCGCATGACCGCTCATGAGCATGACCTTGCGGTTCTTAAACAACACACAATTGAGAAACAGGAGCCATTCGCCGCCGTACTGTCCTGCGCGGATTCCCGAGTACCCGTCGAACTCGTCTTCGATCAGAGCATCGGCCATATCTTCGTTACGCGAGTTGCGGGAAATGTCGTCACCCCGGAGATCATCGCCAGTCTTGAATATGGAGTCGCTGTACTAGGTGTGAAGGTGATTCTTGTGATGGGACACACTAATTGTGGAGCGGTCAAGGCGACCATCCAAGCCAAGGAAGTTCCCGGACAGATCAGCGCGCTCTATCCGCACATCCAACCGGCGATAGATCAGGCAGGACCGAACCTTGAAATGGCGACGAAAGCGAATGCCAAGATACAGGCGGCCCTCCTACGCGAGGCGTCGACCGTCATCGCAGGCTCGATAAAAGAAAGCAAGCTGCAAGTCGTTGCCGGTAGCTACGACATAGGCACTGGTGCTGTGACACTACTCAGATAAACTCCTGCGAGCCTGGGGGCGGGGAATGTGCGAGTTCTACCGTGAGCAAAAACACAGCACCTTTGCGGTGCGAGTTGCTTTGTTCCTCAGGCAACAACGCCAAGGCGCACGGCATCTTCCAAAGATACGAATTGAACTTCGACAGTTACTCGCTGGAAACGCAGCCTTTCAGGGTTTCTGACCCTGCCCGCGAAGATGAAAGGAGTCCGATGACCAAAAAAGATTTCTCGAGCAATCAGGGCAAAATTAGCGCCCAGCCACGACTACATCAGAGCGCGCCCGAGATCCAGAAATATGGAACAGTCAGCCAGATGCCGCCACTCGAGCTGGAAGAATCGGTGCGGCTGGAGATGACCGAACGCCTGAATCAATTACTGGCCGATACGATGACACTTCGCGACCTCTACAAGAAGTCGCACTGGCAAGTGGCCGGACCAACTTTTTACCAGCTTCACCTTCTGTATGATAAGCACTTCGGAGAGCAATCAGAACTGGTGGATGCGATTGCAGAACGCATTCAAATCCTCGGCGGAATCAGTCTCGCGATGGCCGCCGACGTTGCGGAAACCACGCAGATCGCACGCCCGCCTCGCGGCCGCGAAGAAGTTCCGGTACAACTTTCCCGCTTGCTCGATGCGCACCAGATCATCATCGGCGACTGCCGTGAACTGGCGCGCCGTGCCTCGCGATCAGGCGATGAGGGGACGAACGATCTGGTAGTGAGCGAGGTTTTGCGGGGCAACGAAATGCAGGTCTGGTTCCTGAGCGAGCACCTGGTCAATATGCCGCTGGTGGAAGCCGAAGGCGAGCCTCGCCGCAAGTCGGCTTGAAGCGCTGCTCGTTGGTAGCGGGGCAATTTGATTGGTGTTTGGGAATGGTCCCACGTCAGCCCAGAAGAGGGGCGGGACGTGGGGCACCCGTTTTTGAATTCAAAACGACCCACTACCTGCTCGTTTCTCTGCCGCAGATGCTGATGTGAACGTCGAGCTTACCCTTCAACGGGGACGGCGGAGTCCTCCACGGTCAATCCCCACTTCTCCAAAAGGAAGAAGAACAAGCTGAGAATCATGCCGACGATGGTTGCTAACACCATGCCTCGGAGCTGGGTCTGGCCGAGCTTGACGGAGACGCCGGAGATTCCAACCACGAGAATGATTGCGGAGAGAAGAAGGTTCTTGCTTTTCGAGTAGTCGACCTTTGCCTCGATCAGCATGCGCAGGCCGGATGCCGCGATGACGCCGAACAGCATCATGCTGACGCCGCCAATAACGGGAACGGGGATCGTGCGGATGGCCCCGCTCACCTGTCCGAAAAAGGCGATGACGATGGAAATGACGCCGGCGCCGCCCAGTACCCAAACGGAGTAAACCCTGGTGAGGGCCATCACGCCCATGTTTTCACCGTAGGTAGTGGTCGGGCAGGAACCGGACATCCCGGAAAGCATCGTGGAAAGGCCATCGCCGAGCAGGGAATTGTGCAAGCCGGGAACCTTCAGGAGGTCGCGTCCGACGATGTTGCTGGTGACGAAAAGGTGTCCGATATGCTCGGAAATTACGACCAGAGAGGCCGGCATGATGATGAGGATGGAGGCCCAGTCGAAGATGGGCAGAACGATGTGGGGGAAGGCGAAGACCTCGGCGCCACGCAGCGGAGTGAAATCAACTGTGCCGGGCACCCAGATGTTGAGCACCACCGACAGAACATAGCCGGCGAGAACGCCGATCAGAACCGGAATGGCGGAAAAGAACCCGCGGAAGACCAGCGAGCCAATTACCACCACAAGCAGAGTGAAGAGAGAGATCAAAGTGGCGGTGCCGCTGATGGCGTCACCCTTGTGGAAGGCCATATTGGTGGCGACGGGCGCCAGTTCCAGGCCGATGAGCGCCACGATGGGTCCCATCGCCGCCGGTGGAAGAACCACATTGAGCCATTCCCGGCCGGCGAAGCGGATGATGAGCGAGACGATGGTGAAAATAAGGCCGGCCACCACAAAACCGCCCAGTGCATGCTGGAAGCCAATCCCAGGCGTCTTAGCCAGGGAGATGCAAGTGATGGTGGGGGCAATGAAGGCGAAGCTGGAACCGAGGAAGGCGGGAGCTTTGCCCCGGCATACGAAAAGGTAGATGAGCGTTCCGATGCCATTCATCATCAGGACGAGAGCCGGGTCCACTACCGTTGTTCCCGCAGCCTGATTGAAAAGGATGGGAACCAGGACCGAGGCACCGAACATTGCGAACAAATGCTGCAAGCTCAGTGGAACGCCTTTCAGAAAAGACACCTTCTGGTCGACCTGGATGGTTTCTCTTGTCCCGGCGGGTGGCCGCGGCTTTGTTCCAGTAGGCTCGATCGCCAAGGTAGAACTCCTTTGTGTGTGTTTTTAGAATTTCCAGTCTAGTGTAGCGTCCCAGAAGTTCGCGCAACAACTTTTGAGGTGTCATTCTGAGCAAAGCGAAGAATCCCGGCACAGCGCGGAGTCGAGACGCAGCCGAAGGACTTCATAAAAGCTTAAAGCGGCACGGGTTGAGGCAGCTTTCATGGGATGTTTCGCTACGCTCAACATGACACTCGTGAAGTGTGCTTCATTAGGCTCGGCATTTTGGGATGGAAAGAGGGACAAAAGCAACTACCCCACGTTAGCCAAAATCGGGCGAACGTGGGGCACCGCGCTCGCTAGCGAGCCCGCAGGAGCAGAACGGGAATACTGACGTTGTGCTGGACCCGGCTGGCAGTTGTGCCGAGCACAATATCGGCCACCAGTTTATGGCCGTGGGTGCCCATGGCCAGCAGGTCGCAGCCCTTCTCGTTGACCCACTTGATGATCTCTCTTGCAGGTTCGCCGTAGCAGAGTTCCGCCGTGACTGGGATGCCGGCGGCTTCAAACTCCGCCCTAACCTTATCCAGGTAGGCGCGTATTTCAACGATCTCCTCGCCTGCGGCATCCTTGCCGTGGAATTGCGCCGCCGCGCCGGTTGCCACGCGCAACAGGATGACTCGGCTGTGCATGATGCCGGCGAGTTCCTTGACGTGTTCGATGATCGGCCGATCTGTTGGTGAAATATCCAAGGCCAAGAGAATGGTGTCGTACATAGCTGTTCTCCGTAGTGCCCTAAAGTTTTCTCATCCGCCGGTGATGACGTGCCAAGCCGACTTCAACGACTCGGGTAGACCATAGATATCCATCGCGGTAATCACGATGGCACTGCCCCATCCGGTGATCAGCAGGAACCAGCCGCTCTTCCACCGTCCCATGCGCTTGCGGGAGCTGGTGAAGTGCAGAAGCGGAAACATCGCAAATGGTAATTGAAGGGCAAGCACAACCTGGCTGAGCGTCAGCAGATCGTTGACGCTGCTATCGCCGCGAATCCCTATGATGAGGACCGCCGGAAGGATGGCCAAGCGCGCGCGTAATCAAGCGCCGGAGCCACGGCGAAACCTTCCAGTGCATAAACCCTTCCATCACGACCTGTCCCGCGAGCGTCCCGGTAATGGTGCTGCTTTGGCCGCTGGCCAAAAGCCCGACGGCGAATAGAATGCTGCCCGCAGCCGTGCCCAGGAGCGGCGCAAGCGTGAGGTATGCTACGCGAATCCAATCGGCGTCGTTTCCGAATGTGACCACCTGGCCGCCGGCGACGGTCACACTCTCTTTCCCGTAAAACACCATCGCCGCGAGCACCATGATTGCGGCATTGACGAAAAACGCGATCGACAGCGCAATGGTCGAGTCGAGCGTATTGAAACGGACTGCGCTGCGGATGGAGCGTTCGTCTTTTTCGAGCTTGCGGCTTTGCACCAGCGCCGAGTGCAGGTAGAGGTTATGCGGCATAACTGTCGCGCCGATGATGCCAATCGCTACATAGGCCATGCCCACTTGGCGAAAGCCGGGAGTGATGAGCGCATGACCCATTTCCCGGAAGCTGGGAGCGGTTTGTGGAAGGATGAAAATCTCGATGAAATAGCAGACGCCGATGGTCCCGACCAACAGCAGCACGAGGGCTTCGACGGTTCGTATCCCGAAGCGCTGCAAGGCCAGCAATAGCAGCACATCCGTCGCCGTAATAAGAACAGCCCACAATAACGGAATATGGAACATCAAGTTGAGTGCGACCGCGCTTCCGAGGACCTCGGCCAAATCACATGCGCCGATGGCGACCTCGCACAGCAGCCAATTCGGCCAGCGCGTCCACCGGGGATACCAGTCGCGGCAGCACTGGGCCAGATCTTTCCCCGTGACCACGCCCAGGCGGGCGGATGTCACCTGCAGAAAAATGGCCATGAGACTGGCCAGGGCCACCACCCAAAGCAGGCCGTACTTGAATTGCGCGCCAGCGGCCAGGTCGGTTCCCCAGTTGCCGGGGTCCATGTATCCGACGCTTACCAGCAGGGCCGGTCCCACGTAGGCTCGCCACTTCGCCCAGAAGCCGGCTTCGTGCGGAGGCACCTCGACGGTGCCGTGCATGCCTTCGAGCGAGCGCTGGCCCGGAGCGGCGTCGCCAATGCCCGAGGCGGAGGTATCGCTCGTTGTCGGCTTGTCGTGACCTGATATGGGCTTGTCCATATCTCGCTTCGGCCCTGAACTCGGGGCGCGCTTGCTACCTGAGTCAGAATACGACAAATGTGAGGGGTTCGGCGATGTGGGGGGTAGCGCCAACCCAAGCCAACGCCACCAGACCCACGTCAGCCCAACTACGGGGCGGGACGTGGGGCCCCCTGGCTTATGGAAAATTCGCAATGACGCATTAGCGAGAATTCGGATTCGGCAGCAATATTCGGATAGGACACGGCGCAGAAAACCCATACCATAGATCGCATGAAGAAATTAGATCCGTCATTCAGGAAGTCGCTCGAAACCGCGTTTGGCTGCGCGCTGGGATATCTGGAAGGCTTGAACGATAAGCCCGTTGCGGCGGGTGTGGACCTCGTTACATTGCGGCAACGACTCAATCGGGCGCTGACCAATGAGGGCGTTTCGCCCGATCAGGTCATCAGAGAACTCGTCGACGATGTGGAGGGCGGCATCGTGGGATCGGCAGGCGGGCGGTTTTTTGCCTGGGTAGTTGGGGGCTCGCTACCGGCGGCGCTGGCGGCGGATTGGCTTACGTCGACCTGGGACCAGAACGCCGCACTCTACGCCAGCGGTCCGGCGGCAGCGGTCGTGGAGGAAGTGGCGGGCGGCTGGCTGAAGGAACTCATGGGGCTTCCGGCATCCGCTAGTTTTGCGTTGGTGAACGGATGCCAGATGGCCCACGTCACATGTCTTGCGGCAGCCCGCCACGGACTGTTGGCAGAGCGCGGCTGGGACGTCGAACAACAGGGCATGTATGGTGCGCCTCCCATTCGAATTCTCTCCAGCGATCAGCGGCACGGCTCCTTTGAGCGCGCGTTGCGGCTGCTCGGGTTCGGTCTGTCGCAGGCGCGATACCTTCCCGTGGACCCGCAAGGCCGGCTGGTGGCCGAAGCTCTGGACAAAGCGCTGGCCGAAGCGCCGGCTTTGCCGACGATTGTGCTGCTGCAGGCCGGCGACGTGAACATCGGAGCCTTTGACTCGTTCAAGACTCTCATCCCCATTGCCAAGCGCTACGGCGCCTGGGTACACGTCGATGGCGCATTTGGTCTGTGGGCGGCGGCCAGTGAGCGCTACCGTCATCTGATGGAGGGCGCAGCGGCGGCTGACTCCTGGGCCACGGACGGGCACAAGTGGCTTAACGTGCCATACGACTGCGGCTACGCTTTTGTGGCAAACAGGGAAGCGCATCGCGCGGCCATGTCATACCGGGCTCCCTACCTGACCCATGCCGCTGAGGCGCGTGACCAAATTGATTGGAACCCTGAATGGTCGCGTAGGGCGAGAGGCATGCCAACTTACGCCGCGCTGCGCCAATTGGGTCGCGAGGGCGTCTCCGCACTGGTGGAAAGATGCTGCAAGCACACACACTCGCTGGTGACCAGGATCGGCAGCTTGCCCGGCGCGGAAGTGGTTTGGGAGCCAACGATTAACCAGGGACTTGTCCGGTTCCTTGACGCGAAATCGAATGCTTCCGAGCAGGATCACGATCGGCGAACCGACGAAGTAATGGCAGCCATCCTTGCGAAGGGCGAAGCATTCTTTGGGGGAACCGTGTGGCGCGGCCGGCGTGCGATGCGGGTCAGCGTTTGCTGCTGGCAAACTTCAGAGGAAGATGTGGAGCGGGTTGTCGCTTCGGTTGCAAGCGTACTTTCCGCTCTCGTTAGGCTAATTGGGGCGGCAGCTGAGAAACCTTAAAGACGTTTGTACACGGAAGTTTTTTGGGCTGATGAAAAGCTCGTGGGAGTGTAGCCTCCTGGGGCAATTTGATATGCTGAGGACAAAGAGCTGACTGGCGCTAAAGCACATCGAAATACAGGAAACGTTCTTGCCCTGGAAGTGGAAGCAAGGTGCGCTTCTTTTCCAACCGTCGCTCAGGAATCGAGTCTCACGAGACATGATGGACAGAGCAAGAGTGCTTCTGCTAATAATCGTTTCCGCAGCATTACTGGTCAACGGCTTTGCTTTTGCTCAGGAGCTGCCTGATGCCCCTTCAGTGCAGCAAGAGGCACCCCCAAATGAACCGGCCCAGAAGTCGACTTCAACTATTGCTCCGGTCAACGAAGATCATGAGCGCATTCTGTTCGTGATTCCGGCCTTTGGAGTTACCAATAACCAGAATGCACCGCCCCTGACCGCGAAGCAAAAACTTGCGCTCGCTTCGAGGTCGACGTTCGATCCATTTATGTGGGTGACAAGCGGCATTACGGCAGGCGTCAGTCAAGCCAACAACGAATTTCCAGAGTATGGCCAGGGTGCAGCCGGCTTCGGTAAACGATACGGGGCAGCGACGCTGGACGCGGTGAACGGCGGGTTCGCATCCACTGCCTTCTGCATTGCTCTGAAACAGGACCCACGATATTTCCGACTTGGAGAGGGGTCGCTTAGAGAACGGTTCATCTACTCGGTAGAGCAGCAGTTTTCCGCTAAGAGCGACAAAGGCGGACGCCAGTTTAACTGGTCGAACATTCTGGGCATGCTGACGAGCGCAGCTATTTCCAACGCGTACTATCCGCAGCCGAACCGCGGCTTTGGTCTGACCATGAATCGTTTCGGAGTCGGACTCTTGTGGGGCATTGCCGGAGAATGGGGCGACGAATTTTGGCCTGACGTCAAGCGCAAGCTGTTGCACGGAAAGAAAGGAACAGATACAGTGAGTTCACCCACTGGAACTCCGCTCTAATTTCAAATCCCTTTCCAACGGCCGGTAAGATCGATGGTATCTTCGGTGTGGCTGCCGGATGGATGGACGAGTTCGGGGAGCAGCGCGGCCTTCCGCGCATGGATATCCTCCTCATCCCCGGGGAATGTCGCTGCCTCATGAACCGTATTGGAAGACGAGAGAACTGGGCGTTACGGTCTTTGCTTGCGCTGACTGCCGCAATTTACGTGGGGAGTGCGGGCATTCCGTCCCTGCTGGATGATGCCGATTCCTTCTACGCCGAAGTCGTGCGCGAGATGGCGCTGCGGCACGACTGGGTCACGCCGTATGCCAATGGGCTCCGCTTCTTCGACAAGCCGCCGCTCTTCTACTGGCTGATCTCGCTCTCCAACACCATCTTGCATACGAGTAACGCGTTCACCGTCCGACTGCCGACGGCGCTGGCGGTTTTGGCCCTCGTCTTCGTGACCTTCAAGATCGGCGAGCTGCTGTGGGGCTTTCGCGTCGGCTTGTTCAGCGGTCTGGCGCTGGCCACCTCGGCAGGGATGTTTCTCTTTACGCGGATCGCTCTGCCAGATGCGCTGATGACTTTGCTGCTCACGCTGTTCCTTTATTCCTTTCTCCTCTGGGAGCGCGCCGAAAACAAGAAGCCACCACTGCTGTGGATGTATGCCTTCGCCGCCCTCGCGGTGATGGCAAAAGGGCTGATCGGCTTGGTCTTTCCCTTGATGATCCTGCTGGCGACGCTTGCCGCCACCAGCAGGCTGAGAGAAGCCGCGCGGCTGCTGTCGCTCAAAGGCGCGCTCCTGTTCGCGGCCATCGCCGTCCCCTGGCACCTGCTGATCGGCGCGCGTAATCACGGCTTCTTCTGGTTCTACTTCATCAATGAGCACCTGCTGCGGTTCCTCGGCAAACGCTTTCCGATGGATTACGGGACGGTACCGCTAATTCCATTCTGGCTGCTACACCTGGTCTGGCTGTTCCCCTGGTCGATTTATCTGCTGGCGCTTTGCCGCCCAAGCAACTTCAAACGCGCATTGACGCAAAACCGCCGTGGGCTCGTGCTGCTGCTGGCTTGGGCTTTCGCCATACTGATCTTCTTCTCTTTTTCCTCGCGGCTGGAGTACTACACGCTTCCAGCGCTGCCCGCTCTGGCGCTGCTGGCCGGGATGCAGTGCGCCTCGTGCTGGGAGAGAGGAGAAAAGTGGCCGGGCATCACCTTGGCTGTTCTGGGGGCGCTATGCGGGGCCGCCCTGATCGCCGTCGCCGCTTACGATTCACCCACCATGACCGAGAGCTTTCTCAAACTGAAGGACAACTCCGACCTCTACGTTTATTACCTGGGGCATCTCTTCGATCTCACGCCGGAGAGTCTGGCGGCGTTGCGTACACCGCTCGTGCTCGCCGGAATTGGTTTGGGGGTGGCGTTTCCGCTGCATCACTTCTTCAAGCGCATGGGGATGAAGGCCACGGTTCTGGCGTTGGGGATGGGATGCTTCTTCGTGGCGGCCAATCTCGGTTTTCTGATCTTCGCCCCGCGTCTGACTTCGCGACCCGTCGCCGACGAAATTAACCGCCGCTGGGACGCCTCGTCCACGGCCGCTCCCGCCATAGTGATCGACGGCGAGTACGAGGAGGCTTCGAGCGTTGCCTTTTACACCGGACGCATGGTACTTATCCACCATGAGCCGTCATCTTCGCTGTGGTATGGCTCGCGCTATGCAGATGCGCCGTCGCCGATGTTTCTCGACGACTCGCAACTGAAGCAGTTGTGGAATGAGTCAAAAGGCCGCGTCTTTCTTGTCACCTTTCAACCGAAGCTGGCAGGGCTGGAAAATGTCATCCCACAATCGAGATTCGTGCTGTCAACTTACGGCGACAAGATACTGCTCTCCAATCGAGCTGACGCGGGAGTCCGTCCGTAATTGGCGTGCTTTGTTTATGGTGCCGGGAGGGGACCGTTATCTTTGCGTGCCGTCGACAGAAGGCAGCGCCGCAGTGAACGTCAATCAGACTTGTCCGCTGGGAATTCCTCATAGCTGACGTTGTGGCTCTTCAGCAGTTCGATCACATACCACGCGGGTACTAATACAGCCAGGCGCGGGTCCTGAGTATATCCCTGGACCACCCCAATCACAGCGCCGCTATCCACTAAGTAGGCAGGGCCCCCGCTCATTCCTTCATCCGCCTTGGAGTCAGCGAGATAAAACTCGCGCACTTCGCCCCGCCGCGCGCCATCGATTTGCGCAGACGATTTCACAATGACACTGCGGTTGCCGGTCCGCAGCAGCACCGTGTCGGTTAGATGTCCTGTGTTATAAACCGGTGCCAACCCAGATAGCGCCGGCAGACCGGCAGCTTCAATCAAGGTGCCGTCCGGCGGCCGAGCCGAGTACAATTTCACAACGTTGACTGCCGCAGCCGGCGTCTTAGTCCGCAGGAGCGCTAAATCGTGCGCCTCATCCACCTCGATCACCTCTGCCGGGACAGCGACAAAGCTACCGCTGGCAGGCAGTCCCACGAATAGCCGTTTGTCGGTGCCCTGCATATTCTCGCCGGTGCGCTCAGCAGCCCGCACCACGTGTCCCGCAGTGATGACGTATCCTTGCTTACTGACGAAGAATCCTGTTCCAGCGATACTGGCAAGGCGCTCGCTCTTGGTCGCTGAACTGCCATTGAGATCCGGTTCGACCATTCCGACGGCGACCACCGCCTTAGAGGGAGGCTGTAATACATGCAGCGCAGACTGCGCCTGTGCCGTCATCGCAATTGCAATCCAGAGCAACAACATTGCAACGGGGAACAAAGGTTTGTGAGAAGCTGCCATGCAGATAGTATACGGCGGCGACAAGCATCCGCAGACCAAAAGACAGGGACCTCGATCCTCTGAGGTCCCTGGTGAACTCCTTGTCGCTTTTCAGTTCTACTCCTGCCTTGGGACATACCCACTTTAATGAGTGGTGAAGTAGAAATAGTTTCCGTTTACAACCGTATATCCCGCCTGATCGTAAATCGTGCCGTTGTAGTTAACTGTCAAGGTGTATTCCGTACCCGAGGCCAACGCCGAGGTAGGTACAATCGCGACGGTGCTGCCCCCGTTCGAAAGAGCGAAAGTGAAGGGAACGGAAGTGGAAGTACCGCCGAGTGTGGTGTAAAGACGAATGGCATTGCCGCCAAACAGCGACGCCTCCTCGACTGGACCGGTGAAGGTAAGGGTGATGGGCTGAGTGCCATCCACGTTCAGCACCCCCGGCCTCGTAGAATTCACCATCGTGGATGTGCCGTTGTACACCATAACGTTGGCGGCAGTGAACGAAGTACTGCTGTTTCCGATCTGCGGGTTAGTTCCGGTGGTGAACCCGATCGTCTGAGGCGTAACTGCGTTGGCCCCGGAGAAGTCGGTAACGCCGGCGATGGAGAGTTGATAGGTGGTGTTCGGCGCCAACAACGAAGCCGGCGTGATCCGCACCACGGTGCCGTCAAACACCGGTGATGCAGTAACAGGCATGGCCGCTCCGGCGGGTGAGGTTGGAGTAAGCAGTATCTGCCCCAGGCTCCTGCCGGAGACCAATTCGTTAAATGCAATTTCGATCAATCCATTGGTGGGCACGTTGGTTGCACCATTGATCGGCGTCGTATAGATCACCTGGGGCGTCGCGGAGCCATCGGCGGCCGCAGTGAAGTAAGCACATGAGCCGCTCCATAAATTAGCAGCCAAGTCGTAAACAGATGACACGCAGGGCCGGTATTGGACCCCCGCCGTCAACGGCCCCGGCGAGAATGTAACCGTCGTCCCATCCGGGCTCAGGCTCACACCCGTTGGAATGTAGGAGCTAGTGCCGTAGTTATACAGGCTGACGCTGGGGTTGTTCAGAACGCTATTCGGCGACAATGGTTCATTGAAGACGAATACGAACGTAGAGTTGGTCTGAATGTAGTTCTGTTGCGGCCCGGGGCCATTGTAGTTCGGGCTTTCGGAAACAATATACGGAGCGGCGAAATCGGGGCCCGGACCAGTGGTGAAGGTAACATCCACCTCGGGCACGGCACTACCTGCAAGGTTCAGGATCGTGCCGCCAACCGAAATCTTCAGGGTCACAGACGCACTATCGGGCAGCGGTATTTGAGGCGTAAGGCTTACGCTGGTTCCCGAGTTGTTGTAGTTGCCGCCAAATGAGAGGGTGAAGGGCACCGGGTCGCCGTTGGCCGTAAGCGTCACCGTACTCGCGTTGATGGTATATGTATCCACAACTTCGTTGAAGGTGAACTCAAGGATGGCATTGCCGCCAACATTGGTGGCGCCATTGGTAGGTGCAACTGAGTTTACCACCGGTGCTGTACTGTCAGCCGTACCGCCGGTGTAGAAGTAACTGGCATAGTTGCTGCTACCTGCGTTCAGTTCACGGCCGTTGACATTGTGGATCCCAGTCAGATGAACGTAGTAAGTGGTGTTCGGAGAAAGCGTTCCAGCACTTAGCTCTAACATATTCGGGGCGATCTGGTTTACGGAAGAGCCGTAATGCGGACCGCTATTGTTGATCTGGAGATAGAAGTTATCGGTACTTACAGGGCTGGCAATGGCTTGATCAAAGGTAGCCACAACGACCGAGTTCGAGGGGTTGCTACTGCTGCCGTTGGAAGGCGAAACGCCGATTAGGGTGGGCCCGGTGAGCGCCGGGTCAGTGGACTGCGCCGTGTTGAACTGCGCCGTATAGCCAGTGAAGGCGTTGCCCCAATCATCGGTGACAGCCGAGGTCAGGAAGACCTGCACCAAGCCGTTGCCGGTAAATGGGTTGGTCGGGGTAAACACGATGGTTTGCCCGTCGCTGGTCGCCGGCGCCGTACCCACGGCGAAACTGCCGGGGACGGCTATACCGTTCTCGATCACCACGACTGAGGTTGAGTTGACGGTAGCTGGGTTCACTGGGCTGCTGGTATAGAGGGTGACCGGAGCGTTCAGGTCGACGCCGCTGGCGCCGGCGGCGGGACGTATCTGGATGACGGACGGCGTAGCGATAACTGGCTTCGGGATAATGGTGAAGGTGCTGGCAAATGGCGCCGCCAGGTGGTTGCCGTCAAGATCCTGGACGCCTGTGCCCGCCAACACCATGATCTGCGTGCCATAAGGCAGGCTGCCGCAAGAGAGGGTCACGATCTTACGGTCGACTGAATAGCCGACGGTCGCGTTAAGGTTAGAGTAGCCGTTGAAGAGGGCAAAGTTTGCGGCATTGATGTAGGTCTGGTTCAGTGCTTCATTGAACACCAGGCTGACCACAGTGTTGGGCCCATTACCGGTAGAGCTATCTGCCGGGGTAACGGAGATCACCTGCGGAACGTGGCTGGCGGCGTTTCCGGTGCTGAACTGCGCACCACAGAGGCAGTTGAAGTTATTGCCGGCCAAGTCCTTCAGCGCGGCATTGTAGCTGGCGTATACCAAAATAGCTGAATTTGCGGGCAGCGGGCCGGTGGGGGTGAAGGTCAGGATGGAGCCGTTGGCGCCGATCGCGAGCGTTCCACTGACAGGATAATTGCCGTTGGTCCGGAAGACCTGGAACGAACTTTGCGAAACACTCAGCGGGTCCACCGGACGGCTCAGGTTAATCTGGATAACTGTTGGAGTGGCCGCGGAACCGACCGACACATTCGTCGCGTTGGGCGCTGGCGAGGCCAAGCTGATGGAACCATTGCCGCTGAGCGTCGTGCCGGCGGTAGTAAAGCTGGTCGGGGCATTGGTAAGCGGCACTGCATTGCCGTTCACATCACTAAAGGCGCCGGCGCCGATGTTCAGAGCGTATATCGTGCTCTGGCTTAAGTTGCCGGACAGGGCATAGGTCAACGTATAGCCATCGCTCGACAGTTGTACGTTGCCAGTGGCAGACGGATTCAAGGTGATCGCGGCGGCACTCAGCGAAGTCGGATCAATCGGCTGGCTCATTTGCACCGAAATCACAGGATTGACAGGTACGCCAGTGGCGCCGTTTGGTGGCGTGACTGCCACCGCTGTGGGCGGGCTGCTGACGGGACCAACCCCCGTGGTGAAGGTCAAACTCGTGTTTACGGGGCCGTTGCCGACCAGGTCGAGGTAGTTGCCGCTTCCGAAAGAGTAGTTTGTGTTGGGATCGAGCCGGCCTGCCACGCCGTTGCTGTTCACGTAGGTCGCGTAGCTGAACGAAACACTCCGGAGATCGGCCGCCCAAGTGGGTGTAAGCGCGATGTTGCCGCCGCCCGCCACCTGATTGTGCAGGTACCAGCCACTGGAGTGGAACGGATCTACCGGTTCGCTGAAGTCAATCCTCAGGACTGGATTGGTTCCTGTGGTTCCCCCGTTAATGGGGTTAATCGCAGTAATCGTCGGCGCGGTCAGATCGATACTCGGTCCGGTGGTAAATGTCGCGGTAACGGTGCTGGGCAAGTACGTGCCGGAGTCAGGCGCGGTCGTCGATTGCTGGCTGACGGTGCCGACGAGCCGCACAGCGTCATAGGAACGGTCGCTGCTAGTCATGGTAATGGTTAATGTATTGACTCCGTTCACTAGCAATCCGCTACTGCCGCCAATGTTGACATTTTGCAAGGAGACAAGATTGTTGCCGTACGCAATCGGCGTTCCGTTCAACGCCAGCGTCCCGGTATTGTCAATTCCCCAGGTCAGATTCAGCATGGCCGTGGCCGGATTGGTCACGGTGAAGGTGGTAGTAAAGGTAAAAGGCGCCGCCGGTTGAGTGACGCTGTCCTGGACGCTGATCCACTGCGAGTTGCTGTCGTCCGCCTGCCACGATCCATTAACGCGGGCTGGGCTAAGGACGACCGGGTTTGCCGAAGGGAGCGCGGGCCCGGAGACGGTCCAGTTGGTATCCGCCGCACCGCCAGCTAACGGAGTGCCCGGCACGGAGGAGGATGCACCTGAAATGCCGGTATGCAGGTAAGCCACAGGGGTGTACTGCCGATTGGCAGCGGCGGCGTCGGTCACGCCGTTGCTTCCACCGCCGATATTCAGGTTGTACACCGCGTTTGGCTGGAGAATTACATTGGGCGTTACCGTAACCACGGTATCGGAACTAGAGAAACTGAGCGTGGCGGGCACCGGATTGCCGTTCTGGGTAAGCGTGATGTTGGACGCCGCACTTAGCTCCGACACCGGATGGTTGAACTGGATCTCCGGATGGATGTTGGTTCCCACGTTGCCGAATCCGGTCGGAGGCGTAGTCCTCACCACCGCCAGGTCGGCCGGAGGCGTGAGCGAAGTGGTGAAGACATTCTGCATTGCCCAGCAACCCGAAACATTGCCGGTAAGGTCGTAGGCGCTGCAGACCCCGACATAATATTGGCGGCCAGCCGCGAGCACGGAGAGAGGGGCGATCGTCACCTGCCGGCCATCGGGGGTAAAAGTCATCAGCGCCGGTACCGAGTTACTGGGCTGGCCGGTGGAGAACTGGTTATCCCGCAAGATAATCGAGCTGTTGTAATGGAAGCTACGCGTGTCCATCGCCTCGTTGAAGGTGATGGTGAATACGGAATCGACCGGCACATTCGAGGCGCCACTGGCCACCGATACGCCGATTACCAGCGGGGCGGTGAAATCCGGTGCCGCGCCGGTGTTAAAGGTGGCGCTGAAGGGCGTAGCCGGATTGCCCGCGCCGTCCGTAACCGCGTTCGTAACCGCGACCGTGATGGGCGTTCCAGCGGGTAGCGGTTGCTGCGGGGTCAGCACGAGCTGATTAGGTCCATCGACACTGAACCCAACGTTGCCATCGCTACTGGTGTAAGTGAAGGTGTATGGAATCGGGTTGCTGTTTGAGGAAAGTGTAAGAGTCGTTGCATCTACGGTCGCCGGCTCAATCCCTTCGTTGAAGGAGAGACGAACCAAGGCATTCACGCCGATACCCGAACTGCCGTTGGTCGGCTCGATGGCGGTGACCGCCGGCGTAGTCTTGTTGCTGCTGGTTCCGGTATAGAAGTAGATATTGTAACTGCTGTTGGAGCCAGCGAAGTGTTGCCCGGTGGCGTTGGCCAAGCCGCTGGTTAAGTACACGTAGTAGTAAGTGTTGGCCGCCAGAGGTGAAGTTGGCGTAAAGCGCAGCAGCATGTTCCCGTTCAGCAAAGTCACCGAACCTGATACGGGTGTGCTTTGATTGTTATTTGCCAATACAAAGAAGTTTGAACTAGTCGCCGTAGTCGGGTCGATCGCTTCGTTGAAGCGGGCGTCAATAACGGTGTTCACGAACGTGCTGCCACTGCCGTTGCTTGGAGCTATCGCAGTCAGCACCGGGACCGTGTTGACAGTTGCCGGCGCCACGGTGAAGCTGGCGGAGTAAGTGGTCAACGCGTTGCCAAATGCGTCGGTAATGCCTTTCGTCAGATAAACCGAAACCACCACGCCGGGTGTGAACGAGCCGCCGGAAGGGGTGAAGGTGACGACTTGGTTATTCGACGAGAGCGTGACTGAGCCATCGAAAAGCACGCCATTCTGGGCCACGTACATCGTGCCTGCGGTGTTCGCCGTACCCACAATTACCGAGGACGGATTCAGCGGCGTCGAAATGAAGAAGGTCACCGGATTGACGGGGTTGACGTTGGTTGCGCCGGAGCCGGGACGGAAGCCGGTAATACAGAGGTTGCAACTGACCTGGGTCTGCTCCACCGGACTGGCGATTGCCGGCGCGGCCATGGTTGAGAAGCTGCTCGCTACCTGGGCGGCGAGATGATTGCCCGACAAATCGGCAACGCCAGGCGTGAGCACCACGGTATAGGTGGTGCCATAGGACAAAGTGCTGTTATTGAAGGTGAAAGCCGTAGTGTCGCGCGACGCCGAAACACTGCTCGTCACCAGCGTGGTGCCCGTGTAGAGTCCAACATTGCCGCTGTTGAAGGAGGTGGGATTCATCGGCTTCGAGAAGATCACGGTAATCGGGTTGTTCGGACCGATGCCGGTGGAACCATCTGCCGGCGTTATCGTAAGCACGGTAGGCGCCGTTGTATCGGCGGCGTTGGTGACGGCGGAACATTCGGTATTTTGGCCGAACGGATTGCCTGCGATGTCATACAAGGTCGCGTTATAGCTTGCATAAACGCAGATCGAATGATTGTTGGCAAATGGGACAGCCGGAGTAAATGTAATGGTTCGGCCGCCATTACTTATAGCAATGGTGCCCGGCAGCGCATAGTTCCCGCCCCCAACCGTATTATCGAAGACGTGAATAGTGGTGCTGTTGATGGTGTTTGCATCCACCGGGGCCGATAGCGTCAGCACAACATTAGCGTTGGTCGGCGCAATGGCGATAGTACCTGCGGTAACTAACTGCGTGCTGGTAACGCCTGTGGCGAAGCTCCATGAATACGGCACCATGGTATTGCCATCCACATCCTTGAGTCCGGCCGCAGTAGCGGTATAGGACGTGTTGGTGGCCAGAACCACTCCACCAAAGGTGACCGTCTCGAGATCGCTGGCCAGCGTTGCGCCGGTGATAACTCCAGTCGGCGCGACGCTCGTGACTGCGACATCGTCGATGTAGAAATATCCCGGGTCACTAATAGCCTTGAACGTGATCGTATCCGAACCGGTCCCGGTCACGGTGAAGGCATACTGGGTCCAGCCGAAGGCCGAATTGAGCGTGGGTCCAAAATTGAGCAGGGTGGTATTGTTCCAGATCGCCTGGAACGATTTCACGGTGCCGGAGCTCTCGCTATGAAGGTAGAAGCTGAAGGTATAGCTGACTCCAGGCGTATCCGCAATGGTTTGCGACAGCACCGCCGAGCCCTGGGTGTTGAGGTTGCCCATCCGCATCGCATGGCTGCCGGTATTGGCTTGGCTGGCAACCACCACGTTGTACGAAGCGGCGAAGTTACTGCCAATCCAGTTATTGGTATTGCCGGTCTCAAAGCCGCAATTCGCCACCAGGTTGCCGGCTGCCGATCCGCAGTTGCCAATGATGCCTAGAGGCGGAGGAGTGAGCGTCACCGTACCGCCAGCCAAGCTGGTCTTATCGATGAACTTGTTCATCTGCACCTGGAGCTGCGGATTCAGCACCACATTGGTTGCGCCATTGAGGGGATTGGTTTGTGACACCTCCGGCGGCGTGGTGTCGGGAGCGAGTGTCGGCGGCGGGTCGGTAAGGAAGTAGTCGGACGCACTGAAAGAGTTGCCGTCACGGTCGTAGCCGTTAACGTACCACCTGTAGTTAGTACCGGAGTCGAGCAAGTAACCGGAAGGCAGAGTAAGTATGACCGTCTGGTTGTTGCTCGCGAACGAGACAGTACCTCCCGGCACATTCCAGCCCGCTGCCTGGTTGTGAACGATGTAGGTGCCCGGGGTGATGCTGAGCGGATTAATGGGCTTGCTGGTGGTGAAGGCAAACGTCGGATTGAGGCCAGTTACCTCGGTGCAGCAAGGGGTCCAGTTCACGATCGACGGAGCGGTGGTATTGCTGCCGGCGCCAGTTGCAAAACCAAAGCTACTGGGATTTGCCAGCGGGGTATCGGTCCAGTCGGTAATGGAGTTGGTGTAGGTAACCGTATAGGCCGTGTTGGCGGAGAACGTCGGCGAAGGCGTGAAGGTGTACTGGGTAAAGCTGGTGTTGTAGCCAATCGTTCCCGCCACGGGGTTGCCGGCCTGCTGCACGTAGAAGCTGGAAGAAGTAACACTGGTCGGATCGACGGCCTTATTGAAGCCCAGAGTGACTACGGCGTTTGTGCCGACGGTGGTGTCGTTGTTGCCGATATTCGAATATGTAAATGATGGACCATTGGTATCCGCGCCAAAGCCAGTAGTGAAAGTGTAGTAGCTATACGCCAGGTTTAGCGGCGAAGCGCCCTGGCTTTGAATCTTCGTCGCCCCCCACGGGGATCCCCAGTTGTTGACCGAGCCGTTGACGCACAGAATGTAAGCGTTGCCGACCTTCAGATTCTGGTTGGGAGCGAAGGTGACGACGCGCCCGGCGCCATCGGTCGTTACCTGACCCGGTACCATGGCGGCCGCGCCGGCGGCGGGGCTGCCGTAGTTGCAGTTGGCCCCTCCAATCGACTGATCGAAGAGAATCACATTGCCGGTCGGGGTACCCGGGGGATTTGGCGTTGAAACGTTCTGGATCGGCTCGCTCAACTCAAAGGTGAATTTTGTGTTGGTGGGCACGTTGATCGCGCCGTTGGGGGGAGCTGCGACAACGATCGTCGGCGCCACAGGAGCAGCAGGCTGGACGGTAAAGCCGTTGGTAACGGACAGCGCCGGATCGGTAGGATCCGTAACGTTCACGTTATACGGTCCCGGGGTGGCGTTAGCGGCAATAGTCAGTTGCACAGTGATGATCTGGCCGGAGACGCCGGTTATGGCTGCCGCGATATTCGGTGAGGCAATAGTCACCGTATTATTCGCGAGGATAGGATCGAAATGAGTGTTGGTGCCGGTAATGGTAATGATCGGGTTCGTGCCCGGATTGCCAACGTTGGGCGAAATGGCAAACGTGGGCGCGCCCGGCAGCACCTGGAACAGGTTGCTGCCCACTGCCGTCTCAGTGCCTGCGGGGATGAGTGGAGTAGTAACGGTAACGGTATAGAGGCCTGGTGCCGTGCCCTGGGTAACGTTTACCGGAACCGTGAGCTGTTGGATGCTGTTGAATTGGGCAGCTCCGGCAGTGACGCCGCTGCCGCTGAATACGACTTGGGAGGCGGGGCTGAAATGGGTGAACACATTGCCGTTGATGACAACCGCGGAATTCGACGAACCCTGCGTCCCGCTGCCGGGTGCCAGGGAGGTCACCACGGGGATGCCGGCGGCGACGGTGAACACCCCCGTACCGGAGGCTGTGCCGTCGGTCGGGTCTGAAACCGTAATCGAGTGCGAAACGAGTTGGGCGGCATTGTTCACGCTGACGTTAATCACCGCCTGGGTCGAGCTCGCGCCGGGCTGCGCCGAGACAAAAGTGACATCGTTGGGAATGAAGGTAGCCCCGGTAATACCTGTATTGAAGTGGGTGTAGAGACCGTTAACTGTGAGTGCGACGTTGGTAGCGCCCTGATTGAGCGTGGTTGGGCTGACGGTGGTGACAGCGGGCGTTCCGGCAAGCACCGTGAAGCCGCCAAGTATCTTCGCCACCTCGCTGCCGGTGGTAACAGTGACGTCGTTGGTCTGGACAGCAGCGCCCTGCGCGATGTTGACAATAACCGTAAGGTTCAGGTCATCCGTCACCGTGGTATTGGTGACCATGACGCCGGACCCCAGGTTAACGATAGGAGTGGCCTGAGTGAAGTGAGTCTGGTTACCTTGAATGGCGATGCTGAGTCCGTTTTGATTCTGATTTCCCGAATTTGGCAGAACCTTGATAATAGCCCCCGGCCCCGGGTTGACTTTGAATTGAGAGTCGCTGGAAACAGACTCGCTCCCGGTGGTAATGGAGACATTGCGGAAGCCCAGGGCCGCCGTCGGATCCACGGTAATGTTGGCCTGCAGTGAGGTCGCGCTCAGGGCGTTCACCCAATTCACTCTTACACCAGGACCGAAGTTGGCCGTAGTGCAATTGGGTGCGCAGTTGCTGGTGGCGAAATGCGTGTATAGCGCGGCAATGGTGACGGTTTGGGTTTGACCCTGAGCTCCGCTGCCCGCATTGATAGAAAGCATCTGCGGTTGCGTCTGGATGACCTCGAAGGCATTGCTCTTGCTGGCAACCTCGCCGGCGGTGGTCATGGTTACATTGACCTGCCCGGCAGGCGCATTCGAAAAGACCGTAATGTTCGCCATAGCCGAGGTCGGGCTGAGCACCTTCAGGCCGTTCGGGTAATTGGGAGTGAAGTTCACGGTCACGTTCGGGAACGTCAAGACCGTCGTCCCCTGTTGCCAGTTCGTGTTGATACCTGCGAAGGTGACATCGAAAGTACTGCCTTGTCCGCCGGATGCAGGCGAAACGCTATTGATCACTGCTGGGCCGCGGGTCACGTAAAGGGCATAAGTCAGGTTGAGCACCTGGGCGCCGCTGGTGACGGTGAGGGTGTGCCAGTTGTTGAATGCCGTGGTGGGCAGCACATATCCCTTTGCGGTCAGAGAAGTGCTGGAAGTGACCAAAACGTCGGTGACCACGATGCCCGGACCAAAGTCGACCGTGGGCGGATTTTGGGCCGTCCACTGCGTTGCCTGGCTCAGGATGGTGAAGATGGCGGTGCTTTGCTGTGGTAACGACCCCGGGCCTGAGGACAGCAGCAGCGGCGTGCCCGGCTGAACGACAAAGCCATTCGAAATGTTGGCAAGCTCGCCGCCCGTGTGGGCGCTGGCCCCAGTGGCGCCTTCCGGAGCCAGTGCGGGAATCACGAGCGTAAGGGTGGCAATGTTGCCGTTCACCTGGGTCTGGGAAACAACGATGCCCGCGCCGAAGGAGAACGTGGTCCCTGCATTCCAGTGCGTGTTCTGGCCGTAGACCTGGACGACGACGGTGTCGCCCTGCTTGGCCGTGTTGGGCGTGATGGCCGAGATCAGCGCCAGACTGGGCGTGACTTGGAAGTAGGCGCCGCTCACCGTGTGCTGCAATCCGACCGCATCCGCCGTGGTTGCGACAACGCTACGGTAACCCTGTGTGGCCAGCTGATCGATGCTGATATTCTGCGTGGCGATCGTCGGGCCGAGAATGTTTGGCGGACCGTTAACTGTGATGCCGGTTCCGAAGTCGAATGTGGTGGTGGCGTCGAAGGCCGTGAACTGGCCGAGAATATTGACGGTAAGACTCTGCGCGCCCTGCATCCCCGATCCCGGATCGACGATGGTCAGATGCGGCTGGGCAACCACAACGGTGAATTGGCCACGATCCACTTCTATACCGTAATCGGCGGTATTGGGGGTAGTGAACGTGAGCGTGCTCGTTGAGGCATTAGCCGTAGGGCTGATGGTGATGTTGGTCCGAGCCGTTGTATGGCTGGTCACCTGGAAGCTATTTACCGTGATGCTGTTATCGAAGCCTGTCAACTGCGTGCCGGTCACCGGATCGGGATCCCACTCGGTGTTCACGCCGGTAAAGTTGATGGTGAGCGTCTGGCCCGGTATCCCTGTCGTTGCCGATTCCGACGAAATATAAGGAGTGGGCGGAGGCGGAGGCGCCTGCACCAGGAAGTTCCCTGTCAGGACCTGCGCGCCGGTCTGCACCACAACCGTCTTGTAGCCGAGTTGCGCGTAGGCGTCGACGTTGATGATTGCCGAAATGTGCGTGTCGTCGTCTACGGTGTACAGACCCGCCTCGACTGTAACGCCGGGTCCGAAGTTCACTGTGGTGGCCGCCTGGGTCCAATGCGTGTATATGCCATGGATGGTCACTGGCAATCCGGTGGTTCCGGTCTGGGCGCGGTTGGGACTCAGATACGTGATCGCCGGGACATCGCCGGTCACCACAAAGGCACCGCTATTCGCCAAAGACTCGCCCGCCGTGACCATATAAATGGAGCGCGGCCCCGGATTGGCGGTCGGCGAGATCGTCATGTCGACAGTAGCGCTGGTGGGGTCGTTGATGACCACCGAGTTGATGGTCAGATCGTAGCCGCCGCCGGCGATATTGAATTGGGTGAAGTTCTGCTTCCAGTGCGTGGCCGAGCCGGTGATGTTGAACACCACCTCCTGGCCCTCGTTGGCGGTACTGGGCGAAACTCTGCTGATAATCGCCGGGCCCGGAATGACAGAGAAAATATTGGCGGAGACAATCTCGCTGCCCGTCGTCTGGCCCTGCTGACACGCGTTGGTAGTGGCAACGAGGTAGGAGCAGGCAACTTGCGGCGTTGTCACCGTGACCGTGCGGCTCGCTACATAGGAGAGCGGATCGATGGTAATGTCGGCGTCCACCTCCGTGTTGCTGACGTAGGTAACGGAATTAACAACGATGCCAGCACCAAAGGTCGCCGTGCTCAGGCTGCTGAAATGTGTGTACTGGCCGATGAGCCGGACCACCAGTGGCGGCTGGCCGCTCAAGGGCGCGCCCTGTTCGGCGTGGTTGGTGATGGCCTCATTGAGCGTGCCCACGCCCGGACTTACCGTGAACGAGTACTGTTGCGTGGCAATTTCGCCGTAGGTTCTCACCGTGACTAGTTTGAGGCCCGTGGTTGCTGAGGTCGATATCCCGACCGGAACCGTCAGGCTGGTGGCGCTGTTGACGGTGATCTGCCCGACATGGAAATTAGGATCGCCGAAATCGACCGTTGTTACGCCGGGCACGAAATTGGTCAGCGAGCCAGTGATGGTCACCGGTAAAGTGGATCCCTGCACGCCCGAGAGCGGCGAGACGGAGTTGATTTGCGCGGCGCCCGGCTGCACACAGAAGTGATTCAGTTCGGGAGGGGCGGTCGAAACCTGCTCGGTGTTCGTGGTGATGGTGAGAACGTGGCTGCACGGACTGCCAGTGTCGATGTTAGACCAGGGGCTTACGGTGATGCTTGCGGTCAGGGTTTCCGAGTCGATCACGGTGACAGAATTCACCTTGATATCCGTGTTGTTGAAGGCGGCCGTGGTGAGCCCGTTCTGCCAACCCGTAAACCGGCCTAGAGCCTGCAGAGTCATCGTTTGGCCCTGCGGGCCTGCCGCGGGCGAGATGGCCAGCAGCTTCGGAGAGCCTTCTTCGATGTCGATGGCCTGCTGCAAAGTCACCGTTTCCCCGTCGGTGTTCATGGTCAGCGGAACGAACCCAACCGGAGAGCTGGAAAGCACGGTGATCTGCACCTGGGCGATCGTCGGGCTGCTGACGGCGAGCTGATCCACCACAACATTAGGACCGAAGCTGACCGTAGTTTCGCCTTGCAGCCAGTGAGTCCCGACACCGACGATATTCAAAATTGAGGTTTGCAGTTGCGAGACTATCGGGATTCCGGCGGGCGCGCCTCCACCATTGGTGCATGCTGGGCTGAGCGTCACCCCGGGCCTATCCTGGCAAACAAAGTTGGGCTTGACGCTCACGATCTCCGCCGCACTCGGCGTTACGCTGAAGCCGGTTCCGCTGACGTACTCCGAACCCGTGATCATGATGACGCTGTTGCCGCCCACGGGTGCCGTCGGAGAGACCGCGATGGTGGCCGTAGCTGTTGTGAGGCTGGTGATCTGCAGGTCCGCCACCGTCACGCCGGCGCCGAGAATGAGTTCCGACACACCCTGGACCCAGTTCGTCAACGAACCGGTAATGGTCACGCCCCAAGTCGAGCCCTGCGCGGCGCTGGGCGGATCCACGCTCACAATCGTCGGGCTGGCGGGTGCATCCACCAAGAAGCCGGCGATCAACTGTTCCGCGCCTGTGTTCACGTACACGGCCTGCCATCCGGGCGGGGTCGGCGTGATGATGTTGTTGTGCGTGTAGGTGGTCGTGATGTTGGCGATCAGGTCGGTCGCACTCTTCACGGTCACACTGTTTACCGTGATCTGCGGACCGCCGAAGATGACCTGGGTGGGCGTCAAACCGACTGATGTAAAGTTCGTGTTCAGACCGATGATCTCAACGCCCATGGTCGTGCTTTGCGGCCCATGCCACGGCGCAACACTAATGATCCGCACCGGAGTGCTGGTGACGTTGAAGTAGGTAGTGACGATTTCTCCACCGGTGGTGAAGGTGACCAGCCGCGGGCCGGTGGCGGCACCCTTAGCGATATGGATCGTTCCCGTCGCGCCTAATGGCGGAGTGACGACGAAATTGCTCAGGGTTACGCCTTGGCCGGCGATCACCGGCAGCGTATTCGCAGAGAAATGCGTGAATTGCCCGGTAAAACTGACGCTTAAGCTGCTAAAGGCGGAATTCGAGGGAACCAAGCCGTTAGCTGGACTCATCGTCAACGAAGGCGTATTCGGGTACACCTGGATGCTGGAACTTACAATCTCGCCGCCCGTAGCCATATAGAAGCCGTACGTACCCGGCGGGGTGTTGGTGGGAACTGCAATGTCGAGGGCCGAGTTCGTCGCCGAATTGATCGTAACCCTATCGACGCCGGGGACTGGAACTCCAGCCGGATAGAAGGCGGCTGAAGTGGTGCCTTGTACCCAGTTGGTACCCGAGCCCACCACGGCAAGGGTCACCTGGCCGCCCTGCGGCACGCTGTTCGGGGCAACGCTGACAATTCGGGCGCCTGAAGGCGTGACCGTGAAGGTGAACGGGAAAATCGTTGCTTGGCCCAGGCTATCGATGCTGGTAAGCCGCGCCGTGAGTCCTCCGACCGGAGCGATCTGTTTGACGGTGATGTTGACGACTACATCGGTCGCGGAGTTCACAGTGACGCTGTTCACATCGATGACGCCGGTAAACTCTGCTATCACCGAGGCGGGCGCGATTGAACTGAAGTTGGTGTTTACGCCTTTGATCGCGACATCCAGGTTGGCCTGACCCTGCGCGCCGGAGGCCGGCGAAACCGAGCTGAGGTACGGGGCAGTGCCGAGCACTGTGAAGGCGTTAGCCAGGGTCGCGATTTCGCCCCCGGTTGAAACGGTTACGTTCTGCACACCGGCTGACGCATTGAGGGGCACGGCGACTTGCGCGGTAGCTGAGGTAGGGGTCAAAACAATGACATCGCCCACGATGACGCCGCCGCCGATCGACGCCTTGGTCGCATTCTGCAGGAAGTGGGTGCCGGAGGCCGTTAACGTTACCGGGCCGGTGAATAGTCCCTGCCCTCCCGAGTTGGGGCTGACACTCAACAAAGTCGCATCGTTGGGGTTGATCTGGAAAATGGGGTGGCCCTGCGGCGAAAGAATCGAGGTGGCAAACTCTCCGCCCGTGACCAGCGTGATGGTGCGATAGCCAATCGGCGTCGTGTTGCTGATGGTGATGTTCGCCACCGCATCGGTCCCGTTTAGGTTAATCGTCAGGGAGTTGACGCTGATTCCATCGCCAAAGTTGGCGAACGTGACGCCCTGCACAAAGTGCGTGCCCGTCGCGGTAAGGTTCACATTCAGCGTCTGGCCCTGCTTGCCAAAGGCCGGTGTCACGGCGGTGATGTCGTGCTTGTTGGTTGGATCGGCGATGATAAACGCCGAAAGCAAAGAGGCCGTTTCCGTCCCTGTCTTCACCGTGACATTACGCGCGCCAAAGCCTGAATCCGTAGCGGGCGTACCGAGCACCAGCGTGGCATTGATCTGGTTGGGCGTGACGGCCGTAAAGCTTTGCACCGTGATATCAGGGGGATAGGTACTACTGTTGGTGTCGACGAAGCTAATGACCGACGACGAACTGAAGTGTGTCCAACCGTTGCCGGTGATCACTACGTCGACCGTCGTGCCGGCGACGCCCGCGCCGGGTGAAACTACGGCCACGGCCGCGGGCGGATTGGTGGCCGTCGCCGACCCGGTAAGGGACAGGTTAATCGGTGAGCCGATGGCCGCCGTATGCGCAATTGCCAGCGAGCCGGTACGCGAGGTGGGGGCAATCGAACTGGGAACGAAGTTCACATAAACCAGGCAAGAAGCCCCGGCGGGGACCACGCCCGAGGTGCAGTTGCTGCTGGCGGTGAAATCGCCGGACGGGGTAAGCGTGAAGCTCTCCGACTGGATTTCGTGATTGGTGAGGGTCAGAACCTTGGCGACGCTGGTGGTTCCCACCATCTGTGCGCTGAAGTTCAGGTAGGTGGGCGAAATGGTCAGCGGAGAAGTTCCGGTACCGGAAAGGTTGACCACCTGCGGGCTCGTAAGCGAATCGTCTTTCACCTGAAGCTGGCCGTCACGAGTGCCGCCAATCGTAGGAGCGAAGCTTACGGTGACATTGCAGGAGGCACCGGCGGCGAGCGTGTAAAGAGGCCCGTTCCCGCAACTCGTCGACGTCTGCACGAAGTCGCCGCTGAACTGGAATTTGCTGATGTTCAGAGCCGTCTTATTGTTGTTCTTGACGGTAATCGTCTTGTAGGCGCTGGTGGTGCCCACCGGAGCCGAGAAGTTCGTGATCGACGTCGGCGAAAGGGTGACTGGCGCATTGCCGGGACCAGTAAGGGCCACGGTCTGCAGCGGAGAGCCGACAGCGTCGTCCGCAATGCTCAGCGTTGCGGTTCTCGTTCCCGATGCGGTCGGGGTGAAAGTCACTGACAGCTTACAAATGGAACCCGCCGGCAGCGTCGCGGGCGAGACCGGGCAAGAAGTGGTAACTCCGAAGTCGCTGCTATTTATCCCCGTGATCGTTGCGGACGAAATCGTCAGGGGCACACTCTGCGAATTGGTTAGCGTAATAAACTTCGCCGCGCTGGTGGTTCCCTCGTACTGGGCAGCAAAGGACAGCGAAGTGGGCGAGACCTTCACGGGCATGACCGCAGTCGCGCTCAGGTTGACTATATTTGGACTTCCCGGCGCGTTATATGCAATGTTGATCGATCCCGGCTGCGCTCCCGTCGCAGTCGCGTTCAGACTCACCGCGATCACGCAACTCGCGCCTCCCGCCAGAGTGCTGGGCGCAAACAGGCAGGTGGTATTGACGGTATCCAGCGTATAGCCGCCGCTGAAGCCCGTTATCGGGCTGAGGGTCAGCGCGGCCGCTTGCTTGTTCGTCAACGTCAAGCTCTTGCTCGCAGGAGCGCCGACCACTACGGTGCCAAAATTCAAACTCGCCGCGCTGAGACTCACCGGCGCGTTCCCGGAGCCGCCCACGTTCACGGTCTGCGGGCTGTTGGCCGCGTCATGCGAGATGGTCAAGACCTGCGGGTACGCTATCGCATTTGCGGGGGTAAACGTAAGGGCAATGGTGCAACTGTTGCTCGCCGTCACGGGGTTCCCTGGCTTACATGTCGTGCTCCCGTCGACGGCATACGGCGACCCTGCGGGAAGACCAAGGGGGGCCGTGAAATTCAAGCTGATGGTCTGGTTGTTCGTTAGCGTAATGGTCTTGATTGCGGTTGTGGTATTCACCACCACACTGCCGAAATTCAGCGATGCGGGCGCTATCGTAGTCGCCGTTATTCCAATCCCCGAAAGGGCCGCGGTTTGTGGGCTGTTGGTGGCGGAATCGCTGAGCGTGATCTGCCCCCCTGCCGTTGGTCCGGTGACCGTCGGGTGGAATGTGACCCCGACGAAGCAACTAGCTCCTCCAGCCAGCACTCCGTTCAGCACTCCCCCCGCCTTTGGGCAGGTCGTCACGGCACCGGTGTCGAGCGCAAAGGGCCCGTTGAAGAGATCGGACGTGAGGGACACCCCACTGCTCTGGTTGTTCTTCAGCGTCAGCAGCTTCGTCGCGCTGGTCGTGTTCACCACCACGTTCCCAAAGTTAGTCGAGGCCGGAGTCAAAACAAGGGGAAGAACTCCCGACCCGGTGAGCGGTACGGCCTGCGGGCTGTTGCTGGCGTCATGTTGGATGCTCAGGGTCTGGGGGAACGACGTCACACTCGTGGGTTTGAATGTAAGCGCTATGGTGCAACTGCCCCCGGCGGCCACAGAGTTCCCTGGCTGACATGTCGTGCTCCCGTCGACGGCATACGGCGACCCTGGGGGAAGGCCAATGGGGGCCGTGAAGTTCAAGCTGACGGCCTGGTTGTTCTTCAGGGTAAGGGTCTTGATGGCGCTTGTGGAGTTCACCGCCACGTTGCCGAAACTCAGCAAAGACGGCGATAGCGTAGTCGGCACTATTCCAGTCCCGGAAAGAGCAACTGTTACCGGGTTGAGATCGGCACTATCGCTAATGGACAGGGTACCGGTACGCGCACCGGTTAGAGTGGGAGTGAATGTAACTGTCACCGTGCAATTCTTGCCTGGATTCAGGTTGGCGGGGCACGTAGTGCTGCTAACCGCAAAATCATTGGCTCCTGCGGTCACACTAATCTGGCTGATCGCGATCGCGTTCGCTAGATTATTGTTCGTCAGGGTCACAGTTTTGGGCAAGGCGGCGGGCACGTTCACAACCGAGGTGCCAGAGGATAGACTCGCGGGACTGACCGTGGTCGGCCCTACTCCCGTTCCTGAAAAGGTCACCGTGACAGGGTTGCTATCCACACTGTCAGTGATGGTAAGGGTGCCGCTTCGCAGACCCATGGCGCTGGGAGCAAAAGTGATGGAGAATGTGCAACTCTTGCCCGCATCCAGCGTGGCGCCGCAGGTAGTAGCGGTATTGGTGAAGTCACCGCTTCCACTCATCCCGGTCTGATTGATCGTCAGCTTGGCCGCCGTCGCATTCTTGAAGGTCACGAGCTTTGCCGGGGTGGTCGTATTCTGCAGCACATTGCCAAACGATAGGCCGGATGGACTGATGCTCGTCGACCCGCCAGCCCCGGTGCCGGAAAGCGGGATTGTCCTCGGGGTGTCGGCGGCATTCTCGGCAATGGTCAGCATTCCACCGCGCGACCCCGTTACCGTGGGCGTAAAGCTCACCGAAATGGTACAACCTGCTCCCGCCGCCAGCGTATTTGGCGACAACGGACACGTCGAGCCGCTCACTGCGAAGTCGCCCGTAATATTAATGGTGGTGATCGTGAGCGGAGTTGCCTGGCTATTGGTCAACGTCACAGTCGGGACCGTCGCGGCGGTTGTATTCACAGGAGTGGAGGCAAAAGTCAGGCTCGCCGGACTGACCGTGGTCGGCGCAACGGCAAAGGCGCTATTACCAAAAATAAGGGCAGTCGCTATGACAACGGACATAATACGGGCGATTGAGCGCAGCATATCTTTGCTCCACTTTGAAATGCGAAACTTGAATTTAGGGCCTGACTGCTCAACCTGGCCGTAGGAAGGGACTGTACGAGCGCCTAGCCTGGTGATGAGAACAACGCGACAGATTGGCTCGGCCGAAGTTAAATGATGGAGCCCAAACTGAAAAGAGGCTTCAGCCTAAACCACGCGCTAATTGTCGGATCGGATTACGAACGGGAATATAGCAGCTACTCTGGATGGCTTCAACACCAAAAAGAAAAGCCCCAAATCTGCCGCCATCCTTGAATTCCCGACCGAATTACTTCCGAGTGGCCGACAATCCACGCAGGTCGCTGGGCCGGTGGCCTACAAGTCAGTCCGAGAAACTACCCGACTTATAGCCCAACTACCCTGGCGAGCCCTGCTCGCCGGGGCCCCAAATGGGCAGAACGTGGCGCGCGATTCAGTGCGAAACTGGGTTAAAAGTGAAAGCCCAACTGAGCGCTGTAGCTCCGCGGGGTGACATAGTGCGTCCCGCTGAAGGTGGAGAGGAAGTTATAGAGCGCGTAATTGTTGGCCAGGTTAATAACCAGTGAACTGAGCGCTCCACTTGTATCTTTCTCCATGAAACAGGTTGTCGTGACCGATGGCAAGGTCGAACAGATTACGCGGCGCGAATGCGCGGAGGATTTTTGTCGTCGTTCTCGGTGCCAGGGGCCGGGTATCTTAACCAGCGTGGAACCGAATTGCGACGCCAGGCAAACGTTGGGTAACCAGCGCCGAGCGATCGGCGGGTCGGAGTGGCATGAATTGAGCCACAGAAGAGCCCGGCCTGGAATCCTGATCTGCCGTCAGCGGCATGGCTGACGCTGTCATGCTAATTGCCGGCAGTCCGTTCAGTGTCGTCGACTGAGGACGTCGTTGCCGGGTCCTACGCCATAGCAAGGCACTGGCCCGGCCACCAATCCGCTGTCATAGCGCCAGTTGAAGCCCATCCAAGGGCCGCGCTTCCAAGGCTGGTACTGAATGTGGGTTGTCGCGTTAAACGTCTCGTCGTGGTCAATGCGAAAGACTCCCGGGGCGCCGAGGGAGTGGCCCCGGCTCCGCCGAGCTGGGGAGTAAAGAAGCGCGCCGCTACACTGGAGAATGTGACAAACGCGGAGAGTCCGTGGAGGTTAGGCACGCTGACACGACCCATGAATCCCGGAATTTTAGAGTTATGCCAATCGATCGGGAAGGTGATTGGCGTGTTGCCCAATACGCTGAAGTCGTAGGCGTTATGTGTGTACTTCCAGATGTACTCACCGGAGAAAACCAGATATTTTCCGAAGGCCTGTTGAAGGCCGGCATGAAATTCGTTGCGCCAGCCTGGACTCAAAGGAGTGCCGCTGGAGTTGGAGCAGCCGAGCAGCGGGTTGAGAACGGGGTTGCTGCATCCGACGCTCGAGAGCACCAAGTTCTCGTTGAAGGGAGTTTCTAAGATACGCGCGTAGGAGACACGAAGAACTGTGTTGGTCTTCTTGATGTTATAGGCGACACCGAGGCGAGGCTCGGCCTGCCTAGCGATGGTCAGACCGTTGTAAAGGTCGCCGCGAATTCCAAGGTTGAACGACCACTTTCCCTTGGTGATCGTATCTTGAACGATACAGCGCCAACTCTTTGACGTCGGTGTGGCCGTTGAAGGTATATAGAGTTCCTCCGCGGGTCAGGTCGTAGGGCAGGGTCGCGCACTGCGAATTCGTGGGATCAGGGCACGCCGCGTTCAAGGTCGGATCGACAACGCCGAGAGCTGTCGTGTTCGTCAAGGAACGTTTGCTGGTAGTTGACGCCTATCTTCAGGTTGTGGATACCCTTCACATAGGAGATGTCGGAATGAAGGCCGGCATTGGTCAGCGTTCGATTCTGGCCGACGGTCTCTGACTGCAGATTGGGTGCAAAATCGGAGAAGGGATTTGCGCTCGGATAGTAGTTGTATTGATCCCGCCGTACGTAGGCGCCCAGGGTAAACAGAGTTGTGGTAGCTGAACAGGTGGTTCCACGACGGGGCAATATTGAACGTCTTGATCTGAGAGCGCTGGTCCGCAGGGCCAACGGGTAGACCGTTGGGGCCGAGGCCGCCAGTGTCTGCCCAACCCGTGGCGTTCTGCTGATCGAAAGAATTGGGCGTCTGGAACCAGGAACGCGTGAATTGCAGATTAGTGTGGATGGTATCTTTGTCAGAAATTTGCCAGTCCACACGGTCGAAGATGTTCTCTTCGTTCCCTTTGGCGTGCATTATGGTGAATTCCGGGGGGTCGAGGAAGCGCCCGGTATTCAGGCCACTCACCGCAATGAAATTCCCCCAATTCTTGCCGCCGTAGCCGAGATCAAAGCCCGCATTGGAGGTACCGAAACTACCGTACGATGCGGTGACGCTACCGTGGGGCGTGGTCATACCCTGGCCGGAGCGCGTGGTGACGTTGATAACCAGGCTCGTCTTGTCGCCGTACTGCGCTGGCGGCGCACCGGAAATCACCTCCATCGACTCAATCGAATCCAGCGGAATCTGGTTGGAAAAAACTTTGCTCTGCTGATCGGTGATGGGTTGGCCGTCAACCGAGAACGAATTCTCAGCGTGATCGCCCAAGCCGTGGAAGAGACCATTCGAATCGGCGGCGACGCCTGGCGTGGCGAGCGTAACCAGCGAACTCACCGAGGAGGAAGCGCTCTCCAGGGGAAGCTTGTTGAATAGATCGCGGTCCAGGTCGGTGTGAAACACAGGCGTGTTTTCGAGAAGATCTCCCCCTGAGGCCTCGACCGTGACAGATTGGGAAGAGCTTGCAACTTGCAAGCTGATGCTCAGATTCAACGGTACGACCGAGCGGACATCAATGTCCCGGGCATAAGGGGTGAACCCGGTCCCGGTGACACTAAGGTGATAGGGATTGAAGGGGACGTTCGAGAACGTAAACTTGCCTACGCCGTCGGTGGTAGTTTTGCGGTCGAAATGGCTGACTGGATTCTGAATCTCAACGGTAGCGCCGGGAACCACCGCCCCCAAGGGATCAAGTACCGTGCCATTCACCGATGTGGAACTTCCACCGGACTGCGCACTCGCAGCAACTAAACCGACAGCCAGATAGAGCAATACTGAAAAAGCCACAATCAGCGACTTCCTGCAAGAAGCCATGAATTTCCTCCGGAAAGGATTAGCTCGCAAAATGACCAGAGGCAGGCAGTAAACAAAAAATGCGGATGGGCATATCCGCCCCCCGGGAATGACTTGACGCCTTCCGAGGGATCGTTTAGATGAAGCGTTAGGTAAACGACTGCTGCCTGCAGTGATGATTCGGCTACACCGCCGGAGGGGGAGGACGAATGGAACTAACTGGTACGAACAAGCGGGATTGAAGCTGGGGCTCGGGCGATTCAGCAGGTGCAAATACTAACGCGAGTACTGGCGCCGCGCTGACCTGTGTCGGCGCAGCCGCCGAGTGGGCCGCCAGACAGAGGGAGCAGTGCGACTCAGAGGTCGTGTCTGGATGGAAATGTATAACCTCGGCAGTCGTGAAGACGGCAAATACCAATATGGCGAGCAGCGCCACCCATTTTATGGCTAGTGTTCGATCGAATTGGCTCTTCCGTTTCATGCTTTGGAATGTCAGCGAGCCCCGAGGGGCGGGAGCAATGAGGTTGAGAGTAGCTCACTCCGCCAGCTTCGTCAATTAGAGTAGCTGGAGCAGCGAGTGGATGCCCGAGGGCAGCTTCTTCGACTCTAGACCCGATGAGCGGAGGGGCCCCATTGAACTCAAGAACTCAGATGACCGGGCCTGATTCCGGTAGAGTCACGGGCAATCCAGAGGTTACGGCAAAGCGCCAGGTCGAGCGATTTGGTAAATTACGATGACGCAGAAAGGAGTCGGAAGATGGAGATTAAGAGATGTGGATCACAGCCTTCCAGCAAGAGACCGGCTGACTATTTTACTGGCACGGTGCGCCTCGACCCTCTTTTCCAGGCAGATGATCCGGCACGTGCAAACGCTGGCAGTGTCACGTTCGAGGCTGGCGCTCGGACAGCATGGCACACCCACCCGTTGGGGCAGCATCTGATTGTCACTGCTGGCTGCGGCCGCGTACAGCGCTGGGGCGACCCGATCGAGGAAATTCGGCCAGGCGACGTGGTCTGGATCCCGCCTGGTGAGAAGCATTGGCATGGCGCCGCGCCAACAACGGCCATGACGCACATCGCGATTCAGGAACAGCTCGACGGAAAGGCGGTCGACTGGATGGAGAAGGTCAGCGACCAACAATACCAGGGCCTGACGTAAGAAGCGCCATTCTGCCTAGGAGCTATTCTCAAAGCCTTGAAGATCACTGTCATCCGGACACCTGGCGCTCGAGTGACGAACAGGCCGGAAGATCTTATGGTGCCGGGAGGGGGACTTGAACCCCCACAACTCGTTAGAGTCTGCGGATTTTAAGTCCGCTGCGTCTGCCAATTTCGCCATCCCGGCAAGTCAGTGGCATCAACAACTTAGCATATATACGTCATCTTCCCAAATTCGCCGGTGCCCAGCACACGCCGGCAGCTCACCTATAATAAACGCGATGGACTGGAAGAGTGAACTCAGACTGGCTGTTGAGCAGGAAGATAAAGCGGCGCTCCGCAGAGCGGCCCTGGCAGGAACGGCAAGAACCATTCGCTTCCTGAGCAGTCGTCTCTCCGCCGCGGACGATGGAACCAAGTGGAAGGCTGTTCGCGGCTTGGGAGTCGTTGTCGGCGAGCGCAACGCGGTTTCCGAGGAGCGTGCCCGCGAACTGTTGCGACGTTTTTTCTGGGCGCTCAAAGAGGAATCCGGCGCCGTGCCATACGGCGTGCCCGAAGCCATTGGAGAGGTGCTTGCGGTTCGGACCGAGTTGCAGCCGGAGTTTCTTTCCAACCTTTGTTCCTTCACGTACTACCCTGAACTCCTGCAAACCGGGCCCATTGAGCGTGGCGTCTTCTGGGCGTTGGGACGATTAGGGCAGGCGTCGGCACTCTTTTCCCCGGAAGCAATCGAGGCTGTGACGTTGGCCGCGCGCCAACATCCCGACGCCGAAAGCAGGAAAAGCGCAGCTTGGGCGCTGAGCAAATTTGACGATCCGCGCTGACATCCCCGACTTCGAGCAAGGCCTGTCGATCTGTTTAACTACCACCAATGTGGCTATTTTGTTCTCGCCGTCCAAGGCGCCCTCCCGGTGCCGAACTGATATTGGGCATGAAAACGGCGGTGGAAATCGGCGAAAGCTCACGATTTGAGATTTTGTTTCGAGGATCGACACGGCGGTATTTCTGCCGTCCATGTAGTCTATGTAACTTGTTTATTTATAATTACTTACTGCGTATAGTTCTTCCGGAAGACGAGTTTGGCGCGAGGTTAATGAACTGTCGCTGGTATATTTATTGCCCCAATCTAGCAAAACCGTCGTAGAATAAAGTGTTTTTGGCCGAACACAGCAACCCATCAGTAGAGTTCCGGACAATACTGGCCGAAACTTTTTCAAGGCTCCCAGAGTCTAAAGAAAGAGATCCCAGAAGCAAGGTTCCCGGAAAACATCAACCTGATTAATCTCATCGCAGAGGTCGAACTGAATTTATGGCTAAGAGACGCGGAAATCCTAATTGGGGCAAGCCGGAGCCGATTGGACCGGTAACGCCAACCATCACTGAATTCGAGCAGGTTGTTCGCGAATTCAAACTGCAACCCGATCAGTACATCCGCTCAACTCGTCTTCGCGAGTGGGCGCGTCGCAACAAGAACTCGAAGTACATTCCCGAACCTCTTCTCGAGGCGTGGGGGTTCGAGATCGAATCGACGCTGTAGACGTACCCTCATTGGGTGACACGCCGGGCCGCCATGTGCGGCCCTTCGGTTTTTTGGGAAAGCCTATTCCAGATTCGAATCATCCTCCATTCAAGCGTTCTGCTTTTTGAAGCGCCTTGCACCCGCCTATGCCGTCGAACTTGCAGCAACTCCTGCCCGTGATCATTGCGACCAGCTTCGCTGCCGGGATCAATGTCTATGCCACCGTCCTGACACTTGGGTTGCTGGCTCGCGCGCACCTGGTTGCACTGCCACCGGCCTTGAGTCTGCTGGATTCGTGGTGGACGATCGGAATCAGCGGGGCTCTGTTCTTCATTGAAATCTTTGCCGACAAGATTCCCTATTTCGACGTTGTTTGGAATTTTCTGCACACTTTCGTGCGAATTCCCGTCGCCGCTCTGTTGGCCTATCAGGCCGGATCGCAGTTGCCGCCGCAATGGCAATTGACGGCTTCGGCGCTGGGAGCCGCTGTCGCATTCGCCGCACATGCCGGCAAGACCGCTCTTCGCATCGGGGTCAATGCCACTCCCGAGCCATTGACCAACGCTGTGGTGAGCACCGCGGAGGACGGCGCTGCCATCGGCTTGACGTGGCTGGCAACGGTTCATCCCTATGCGGCGGCCACCGTGGCGATTCTCTGCATGGTTGCGCTGATGTTTGCGATCAGGTTGATTCTGAGAGGCTTACGAAATGGGGTTGCCGCTCTGAAGCAGCAGTTGAAAAGGTCCGGAGCAAACCTTAAGTATAGCAGGCAGGGATCGTTTGACGCTCGGCGGCCCGAATGAGATAGTTACCTGACTTTAAAAGAGCGCAGGCGGCTAACAGCACCGGCGCCAAGGTTCCTATATCTCATGCGATTGATCCCGCGAGACACTCAGTTCTTCGACATGTTCGTGGAAATTTCGAACAATGTGGCACAGGCCGCGACCGTTTTGCGCGACCTCTTTCTCAATTTCCAGCATGTGCAGGAGTCGGTAAACCGCATCAAGGAACTTGAGCGTCGCGGCGATGAAATGACCCACAAGGTCTACGTCAAGCTGAACCAGACGTTCATAACCCCCTTCGACCGCGAAGACATCGCCGAACTTACGTCGCGCCTGGACGACGTTCTCGATCGCGTGAATGGCGCGAGCGACCGCCTTATTATCTATAAGATCGATTGCCCTCCGGCGGCTGCGGCGGAGCTGGCTTCGGTGATTGTGCGGCAAGCGGAAGAATTGTCCAAGGCAGTGGCGATGCTCGAGAAGCCCGACGGAATTCTGGCGCACTGCGTGGAGATTAACCGGCTGGAAAATATGGCCGATACGATTTGCCGGGGCGCGATTGGAAAGATTTTCGAAGAAGAAACAGACCCGGTGCGCCTGATTAAGAATAAGGAATTACTTGAAGTTCTGGAGATGGCCACAGACAAGGCCGAAGACGCCGCAAACGTCTTGGAAACCGTGGTTCTGAAACATGCCTGACCGAACCGGATGTTCCACGGTCATTGGCAATCCTGCATGCGCCGGCGGCCACGTCCATCGCGGGCAGGTATCGCAGCTTTGAGGACTGCCTGTGAGCTTAGATATCCTGCTGCTTGTTCTCACCGTGCTGGTCGCGCTCACCTTCGACTTTCTGAACGGCTTTCACGACGCGGCCAACAGTATTGCCACGGTGGTTTCCACTCGGGTATTGACGCCAAAATTGGCCGTTGTCTGGGCGGCTTTCTTTAACTTTGTAGCGGCATTCTTTTTTGGGACGGCGGTGGCCAAGACAATCGGTCACGGCATGATCGATCTGGAGATTGTGACCCAGTACGTGGTGTTGGCCGGGCTGATGGGCGCCTGCGTATGGGATTTGCTGACCTGGTGGTGGGGCCTGCCGACATCATCGTCGCACGCGCTGATTGGCGCCTACGCCGGCGCGGCGATCGTGCGGGCTGCAATCGTGCGGGGCTGGGGCAAGGCTTTCGGAGTCATCATCGTAGGCGGTTGGACGAAGACCATCCTGTTCATTTTTATCGCGCCGATTTTGGGACTCGTCATGGGTTTCACGTTCATGGTCATCGTGTCCTGGATGTTCCGAAGGAGCGCGCCGAGGCAGGTCGACACCTGGTTCCGCAAACTGCAACTGGTTTCGGCAGCTTGTTACAGCCTCGGGCATGGCGGCAACGACGCACAGAAGACCATGGGAATCATCGCCGGAGCGCTTTATGCCGGCGGCATAATGACCCGGTTTGACGTGGCCCACGACTGGGGCAAGTACCACTGGCCCATCATTCTGTCCGCCCACGCCGCAATTGCGGCGGGCACTTACTTCGGAGGCTGGCGCATTGTCCACACCATGGGCTCGAAGATCACCAAGCTAAGGCCTGTGGGCGGGTTCTGCGCGGAGGCTGCCGGCGCGATCACGCTGTTTGGAACCGCGATGGCCGGCATCCCGGTGAGCACTACGCACACGATTACCGGAGCCATCATCGGCGTCGGCACCACGACCCGGCTTTCGGCGGTGCGCTGGGGCGTCGCGCAACGCATTGTGTGGGCTTGGGTGGTGACGATTCCGGCCTCCGCACTGGTCTCAGGCGCCGGGTACTGGCTCCTGCACCTGCTGGTACACGGAGCGTAGACAGCGGGCTGAATTTCGACGGGATGTCATGGCGACCGGAGGTTGGCGCTGTGCCGGAGAGGACGCTGCGTACCGACAATTACATTCGCGCAAGAAGCATCTGGGCGGAGCGGAGCCACCCTTTGTTTTTCGGCGACAGAAACAAAAGGTGGCTCGACTGCGCTCGCCATGACATTCTGATACTGAGAACCCACTACCGTTTCGGCCGGTACATATCGGTGCTGGTTCCGTAGAAGACCTCGGCGGCTTCCATGATGGTTTCCGAGAGCGTTGGATGCGGGTGGATGGTGAGTTCCAGATCCATCGCGGTCGCTCCCATCTCGATTGCGAGCACGCCTTCGGCGATCATCTCGCCTGCCGACGGGCCGCACAGACCGATGCCAAGGATGCGCTCCGTTTTAGGATCGATCAGCAGTTTGGTGACGCCTTCGGTGCGATCGAGAGTGACGGCGCGGCCGGAAGCGCCCCATGGAAACTTCGCGACTTTGATTTCGCGCCCTTCGTTTTTCGCCTGGGTTTCCGTCAGACCGGCCCACGCGATTTCAGGATCGGTGAAGACGACGGCGGGAATCGCGTTCGGCTCGAACGACACCTTCTTGCCCGACATATGTTCCACCGCGGTGCGTCCCTCGTGCGAGGCTTTGTGGGCCAGCATGGGCTCGCCGACCACGTCGCCAATGGCATAAATCGCAGGGTCGGCGGTCTGCAACTGCCGGTTGACCTCGATGAACCCCTTGGGGCCGACGACGACCTTGGTCTTTTCCAGTCCGGGGATCTGCGAGTTGGGACGGCGCCCAACCGAGATGAGAACCCGGTCGTAAACTTTCTCCTTCTCCTTGACGTCGCCCTTGAAGGTCACGCGAATTCCGCCGCTCTCCTCTTTCAGCGATTCGACGGAGGTCTTGAGCATAATGCTTTCAAATTGTTTTTCGAGCCGTTTGTGCAGCGGCAAAACCAGGTCGCGGTCGGCGCCGGGAAGCAGTCCGTCCAGCATTTCCACTACGCTGACGCGGCTGCCGAGCGCGGAGTAGACCGTGCCCATCTCCAGGCCGATATAGCCTCCGCCAACCACCAGCAGACTCTTCGGCACCTCTTCAAGGTTGAGGGCTCCGGTCGAGTCCATCACTCGCGGGCTCTTGATGGAAAGCGCCGGAATGGTCGAGGGCCGCGAACCAGTCGCGATCAGGATGCGATCGAAAGTCAGCGTCTCTTCACCGGCGCCGAGTTTTTCCACTCGCAGGGTTTTGGAATCGACAAAGCTCGCGCGTCCCTGGATGTAGGTGATCTTGCGCTGCTTGGAGATCATGCCAAGCCCGCCGGTGAGCTTGTTGACGACGCCTTCCTTGAATGCGCGCAATTTGTTCACGTCGATCTTGGGCGCGGCGAACTCCACTCCCCACGTCGAAGAGTGCTGGGCTTCGTTGATAACGGCCGCGACGTGCAGCAGCGCCTTCGAGGGAATACAGCCCCGGTAGAGGCATACGCCGCCCGGATTCTTTTCCAGGTCGATCAACGTAACTTTCATGCCGAGATCGTTGGCGAGGAAAGCGGCCGCATAACCGCCCGGCCCGCCACCGATGATGGCGAGGTTGATGGGGTTCCCGGCGGGCGTTGCTGTTGCCGGAGCGTTCGGCGTGTTATTCTCTGCCATTTCTTTATATTCCTATCCTTAGCAACATCGGGCGGCAGAGTGGTTACGGCTTATCCAACCAGCCACCGTGTCTCCGTTCTAAGGATTGATTAAATAGCCTAACCACAAAGAAGACCACGAAAAAGAGAGAAGAAAGAGGCAAGAGAAGTTCGTGTTCTAGCAACTCCCGCCTTGTCATATAGGTGATGAGACCATGCTTGTTTAGGGGATAGATACTTCCCAGTTCGGGATGCGGTGAAGTAGGAAGGTCACGAAAATAAAACGATAGCCCCCAGCCGAGGCAAACGCAGCACAGGACGGCTGAGATGTTAGCCAGCATTTTCAACAACCTAAGATGAGTGAGCCGCATAATCTTCCTTGTAACGTGCTGCGCAATAGACATGGTGCGTAAAAACCGTGTGCAAGATCCACGTTCAGCATTTCCTGCCCACTAAACACCAAAAGCCTGACCGGAATCAGCTGCCTAATGCTGGGCGGCTATCCTTGGACTGACAACAGGAACGGCTGTTCCAGGGCCTCTACGACCCATCGCACGAAGCGCGCGGCATCCGCCCCATCGATCAATCGATGATCGTAGGAGAGGGAAACTGGCAGCATCAGCCGCGGCTCAAATTTGTCTTTGTTCTTGATCCACACCGGCTCCATCCGCGAGCGCGACATGCCGAGGATAGCGACCTCTGGATAATTCACGATGGGAGTGAAGTACGTGCCCCCGACACCACCAAGATTGGTGATGGTAAAGGTGCCGCCCTCCATGTCCTCGGGGGTGAGTTTCTTGTTTTTCGCCTTGAGCGAAATCTGCGCCAGTTCCACGGCAAGCTCGACGATGTTCTTGCGGTCCACGTCGTGAATCACCGGCACCAGCAAGCCGCGATCGGTATCGACTGCAACACCGATGTGAATGTAGCGCTTGTAAATCACCTCTTCGCCACGTACATCGATGCTGGCATTGAACTGCGGAAACACCTTAAGCGCCGACGCTACGACCTTGAGCGCAATCGCCGTGACCGTCATCTTGCCGCCGGCAACCTCGGCCTTGGCGGCGAAGCGCTGGCGCAGCTCTTCCAGTTCGGTGACGTCGGCGAGATCGTGCTGCGTGACGTGCGGGATGGTGTTCCAGGCCTGGGCAAGGTGCTCGGCGGTCTTGCGTCGGATGGCTCGCATCGAAACTTTCTCGATGGGGCCCCACTTGGAAAAGTCTGGCAGTTGCGGCGATGGAGGCACGAACCCCGATCCCATCGCGGCTCCCGCTATGGCCGCGCCTGCGCTGCCGATCACCGATTTAGCGTAAGCCTTAACGTCTTCTTCCAGGATGCGCTCGCCCGGCCCGCTGCCACGCACGTTATAGATGTCGACCCCAAGTTCGCGAGCCAAACGGCGAACCGCGGGAGAAGCCGCCAGCGGAGGACGGTGCTCCGGCCCGGCAGTCTTCGTCAGTTGAGATGGAACGACGGGTTGCGGTTCATCCCGGCGAATATCGGGCGGAAAAGCCTCCTCCTCGCTCTTTCCCTCCAGTTCGCGCGCGCGCGCGTAGGTGTCGCGGGCAGCTTCCTGAGTTCGGAAATCCGCGGGTGCGCGGGCTTCGGCAGGTTTCGGTTGCTGCGCTGGAGCGGCTGGCTGAGGAGCCGCCTGAGCGGGCGCGGCGGGCTCTGGTTTGGCGGGTGGAGCCGTTTTGGTCTCGCCGGCCTTGCCCTCGGCAAGCGTAAAGATCACCTGACCCACTTTGACTTTGTCGCCCTGCTTGACCTTGATTTCGCTGACTGTGCCCGAAATCGTTGACGGGACTTCGATGACCGCCTTGTCGGTCTCCAATTCGATGACGGGATCGCCTGCGTGCACCTGCGCGCCGGGCGAAACGATCACCCGGACCAGGTCGCCCGTTTCGATATTTTCGCCCAGTTCCGGCAGTTTGAATTCGATCGCCACGATCAGTCCTTTCTTTGCTCGTTACGAAACTGCTGGGTTTGGCTTCTCGGGGTTGATGCCGAGTTCCTTGACCGCCTTTTGCACGCAATCGGCTGTGACCTGGCCCTCGCGCAGTAGTCCGGTAAGCGTGGCCAAAACAATATGCTTGGCGTCGACTTCGAAGAAGTCGCGTAGCGAGGCGCGTCCCTCACTGCGGCCAAAGCCGTCCGTGCCGAGCGCGACCAGCGGCCGCGGCAGCCACTGCGAAACCGATTCGGGCAGGGTCTTCACGTAGTCGGATGCGGCCACGAAAACGCCGGGCACATCCTTCGTTAGCTGCGTAATGAAAGGCACGCGCGGCGTCTCGCCGGGGTGCAGCATGTTCCAGCGGGCACAAGCATTGCCGTCCATGTAAAGTTGCTTGTAGCTGGTCACGCTCCAGACATCGGCGGCAACCCCAAACTTGCTTTCCAGAATCTCCTGTGCCTTCAGCGTTTCGAGCAAAATGGCGCCGCTGCCCATGAGCTGGGCGCGAAGCTTGGCATCTTTTTTCCCGGACTTCTTAAACAGATACATTCCTTTCAGAATGCCGTCGCGCACGCCCTCCGGCATCTCCGGCTGCTCCCAGGGCTCGTTCATGACGGTGATGTAGTAGAAGACGTCTTCCTGCTCGACGTACATGCGGCGAATGCCATCTTGAATAATGATCGCGAGTTCGTAGGCGAACGCCGGATCGTAGGCCAACAGATTGGGCACCGGGTAAGCCAGTAGTTGGCTGTTGCCGTCCTGATGTTGCAGTCCTTCGCCCGCCAGCGTGGTGCGTCCGGCGGTGCCGCCGATAACGAAGCCGTGTGTACGCTGGTCGCCCGCGGCCCACACCAGGTCGCCGACGCGCTGCAGTCCGAACATTGAATAGAAAATAAAGAACGGAATCGTGTTAATTCCGTGATTGGCATACGACGTTCCGGCGGCGATAAACGACGACATCGAGCCGGCTTCGGTAATTCCTTCCTCCAGAATCTGCCCGTCTTTGGCTTCCTTGTAATAGAGTAGCGTGCCCATATCCACCGGCTCATACAACTGGCCCACGCTGGAGTAGATCCCGATTTGCCGGAACAATGCTTCCATGCCGAAGGTTCGCGCCTCATCCGGCACGATGGGCACAATCAGTTTGCCGAAGTCGCGGTCGCGAACCATTTTGGCGATCATGCTTACGATCACCATCGTGGTCGAAGCCTTGCGGCCTCCGGTGCCCTTGTAGAACTCTTCGAAGAATTCTTCCTTGATCGGCGCCAGCTTTGGGGCGCGCACTTTGCGCTCGGGAAGATAGCCGCCCAGCGCCTTCCGCTTCTCCTGGAGGTACACGATCTCGGGGCTATCCGGCGGGGGACAGTAGAAGGGCGCATCGTGCAGTTGCTCATCCGCAATAGGAATGCCAAAGCGAGAGCGGAACCTCAGCAGCTCTTCATCGTTGATCTTCTTCTGCTGGTGAGTGATGTTTCTGCCTTCACCGCTTTCGCCCAGGCCATAGCCTTTGATGGTCTTGGCCAGAATCACTGTCGGGGATCCGCGGTGCTCCATCGCGGCCTTATATGCGGCGTAAACCTTGATCGGATCGTGGCCTCCAAGGCGCATCTTGGCCAGTTGCTCATCGCTCAGGTGCTCCACCATTTTGAGCAGACGTGGATCGGTGCCGAAGAAGTTCTGCCGGAAGTATGCGCCGCTGGAGACAAAATATTTCTGATACTGGCCATCCGTGATCTCGCCCATGCGCTTCACCAAGAGGCCATCGCGATCCTTGGCGATCAACGGGTCCCAATCGCCGCCCCAAATGACCTTGATGACGTTCCATCCAGTGCCGCGGAAATCGGCTTCCAGCTCTTGAATGATTTTTCCGTTGCCGCGCACCGGGCCGTCCAGTCGCTGGAGATTGCAATTGATGACGAAGATCAGGTTGTCGAGCTTTTCGCGGGCAGCCAAGGCGATGGCGCCCAGGGTTTCGGGTTCGTCAGTTTCGCCGTCTCCAAGGAAAGCCCATATTCTTCCGCCCGTCGATTCTTTCAAGCCTCGGTTTTCTAGGTAGCGGTTGAAACGAGCCTGGTAAATCGCCTGGATTGGTCCCAAGCCCATCGAAACGGTAGGGAACTCCCAAAAATGCGGCATCAGCCAGGGATGGGGGTACGAGGTTAACCCGCCCTTCAAATCGCGGCGGAAGTTCTCCAGTTGATCGCGCGAGATGCGGCCTTCCAGAAACGCGCGCGCGTAAATGCCGGGCGAGGCGTGTCCCTGGAAGTAGATTAGGTCCCTGTCTCCATCGGGCGTGCGTGCGAAGAAACAATGATTGAACCCGACTTCATAGAGAGTGGCTGCGGAAGCATAGGTCGAAATGTGGCCGCCTATCCCCTCCTCGACCTTGTTGGCGCGCATCACCATGGCGAGGGCATTCCAGCGCACCAGGCTCTTGATTTGCCGCTCAACTTCCTGGCTGCCTGGAAACGGGGGCTGCTTCTCCGGCGGAATCGTATTCTGATACGGGGTCGTCGCCGAGAACGGCATTCGATAGCCACTCCGGGCGGTATGCAGTTCGAGTTGTTGCAGCAGGCGGCCGGCGCGCTCAGGCCCGTAGTGCTCGAGCACATAATCCAGCGAGTCCAGCCACTCCCGGGTTTCCAGAACTTCCAAGCCAAGTGCCTCGGTGCTTTCTTTGTTATTCACTCGGTGATTCCCCCGATTGACTCAAGAACCTTTAATAATAACTCGAACGGGGTTGAGGATTCCAAATGGCCCGGGGAACAGGGAGTACTTCCCGGAGTCGGTGCGCTGATAATGAACGGTGGCGCACGACGCTATATGGCTGGCAACACTATCGCGCGGCACTCGCCGAAGCCAATCCGCGCTACGCCTTGGCGCTCGCAATATCCGCGCAAGATGACTTCGTCTCCATCCTCCAGAAAGCTGCGCTGTTCACCGCTGGGCAGGGTGATTGGCTGCTTGCCGCCCGACGTAAGTTCCAACAGGCATCCGCGCGCATCCTGGGACGGCCCGGAGATGGTGCCGCTTGCCAGCAGATCGCCCGGGCGAAGGTTGCATCCGTTGCTGGCGTGGTGGGTGAGCATCTGCGCCATGGTCCAATAGATGTCGGCCATGCTGCCGCGGCTCAGGCGCATCGGTCCCATCCTGAGATCACGCATTTTGTTGGAACTGAGCCACGCTTCTACGGTCAACTCGATGCCGCCGTATTGTTGGTCTTCAAGGTCGTTCAAATGCGGCAAAAGCCGTGGATCCGAATCTTCGCGAATGAACGCGCCTGTCCGATACTGCGCAAGCGCTTCGAGCGTCACGACCCAGGGAGAGACGGTGGTGGCAAAGCTCTTGGAGAGGAATGGACCGAGCGGCTGGTACTCCCAGGTTTGCGCGTCGCGCGCCGACCAGTCGTTCACCAGGCACATGCCAAAGATGTGCTGCTCGGCCTCGGCGATCGGGATTGGCTCGCCGAGAGGGTTTCCCGGCCCGACAAAAAAGCCCGCCTCGACTTCGTAGTCGAGCCGCTGGGTGGGGCTAAACACGGGAGGCTGATCGGGGTCGCTGCGCCTCTGGCCGCGCGGCCTGCGAATCGGCGTGCCGCTGGGCAGCAACGACGAGGCGCGTCCGTGATACGCGACCGGCAGCCATTTGTAATTGGGCAGCAGAGGATTGTCAGGCCGGAACATGCTGCCGACTTTAGCCGCATGATAAAGCGAGGCGTAAAAATCCGTGTAGTCGCCCACCTGGGCCGGCAACTGCATTTCCACATTGGCCATGGGGAACAGGGGCACGCGCTCGCGATCAACCGAGGCGTCATGTCGAAGCAGGTGGAAGATTCGTTTGCGAAGCGCGGACCAGTAGCGGTCGCCGAGGGCCATGAGTCGATTCAATGCGCTCGCGTTGAAGCAAAACGCGGCCTCACGCGCTTCATCTCTATTAAAGGAAAACAGGCCGCGTTGAGTGGCGGCGCTTAGGTCGAGTACCTGATTGCCTATGGCAACACCGACGCGCGCCTCGCCACCGGCAAGACGAAAGACTCCAAAGGGCAGGTTCTGAACAGGGAAGTCGCATCCCGCGCGGTTCGCGCTCTCGACCCACGAGCGCGCCGTGGGGTCATGCGTTTCGTTGATACGAGGGGTCATGGAGTGGCTTCCTTGATGAGTGGTGGAGCGCAGCAGAACAGATCCTGCGCTGTCATGCTGAGCGGAGCGAAGCATCCCATGAGACTACCTCGCCTCACGCCGCTCAGGAACTTGAGGAAATCCTTGGACTGCGTTTTCAACCCACGCGGTTATGGGATTCTTCGCTTCGCTCAGAATGACGTCCATACTTTGATGGCGTAGATCGGGAACGTCGTACTCGCCCCGCGCGAAGAAACTACTCCACGTTAGCCCAACAGCGGGGCGAACGTGGGGCACCCGGCGCCCGGGGTACCCGCGCTGCCTCTGCCTTCATGAATCATAGAAGTCCTAACGCTTCGAGATCGCGCACAGGGCCTTCGAAAGAGCAGGAACCAAAGGCAAGAGCCAACTGCTCGCGCGTCTCGCGCAGTTGCTGATTGTTGAGCTTGATATTGCGCAGCGTTACGCCGTCCTTGTGGAACGCAAAAGCCTCGCCGGCTCGCAGAGCCAGGATTTCGGGGATCTGCAACTCCATCGCACCGGCTTTGATGGCCGCCGCAGCCAAAAGCACATTCAGGAAGCCGTGCATGGGAACGTGCGGACCGCGCTGCGCGGCGGTCATAGGATAAACACCGCGCAACGCATGGTGCAATCCGGCAGTGGCTTTGAAAGGCACGCCGGCGGAGGCGCAGGCGGAGATGAAACGCGCCACTTGCTGCATTCTGGGATACGTGCTGGCCTTCGAGCCCCCGGTGCGAATCTTGGCCAGCAGGCCAGCCAAGCGGATGGCTTCAATCTGCTCGGCCAGATCATCTCGCAACGCGACTTCCGCGTAAACGTTGATGTCGTGCGGGAGCAATTCGAGGATGGGGCTGATCTCGTCCTTGGTGGCGATCTTGAACTCCACGGAGTCAACATGAGCGCGCTCGCCGGCCTTGAGATGAAACTGCACGATCGACTTGAGGTCATCCTTGATGCTGCGGCCCAACAGCGCGGTTAACCGCCAGCCGCGCGCGCGGTTTGGCTTGAGCAGCTTCTCCAACTCCATGAGCCGCTCGGCGGGAACGACAAACCTGCCTAGCATCCAGTGAAACTCGCCGTCCAGGTAACGCGCAAAATTCCGCACCGCTGCCGGCATCTCCAGCGATGCCGGAGGAAACAGTCCGGCATAGTCGATGGCACCGGACAACAGAATCCGAAGTGGTTCCATTATGGGGCTGGGCTGCAGTTTGATTCGGGCCGTGCTCATTACGTTCGCCTCAACATGCGTTTTGAGTCTTTCGATGCAAATGTTGGACCGCGCTGATGGGATTCTTCGCTCCAATGCAAAGAAACAACCCCACCCTAGCAACAGCGGCTAGGATGGGGCACCCCAGCCACCCACGTTGGCCCGCGCCGCAGCTACCCCACGTTAGCCCAAAAAGCGGGGCGGAGCGTAGGGCACCCGCAGGACGGGGCATCCATCCGATCCCACATTAGCTGCGCCTGCGGCTTCGCAAATGTGGGCCACCATGGGGATGTGGGGTCACCCGCACCAGAACCCGTTACCGTGGCTGGAAGTGCTTCTTCAAATCCTGCCAGCAGCGGAAGTACTCATGCTGCAATTGCGCCGTTTCCATCGCGTACTTCGTGGGACGGCAGATGAAGCGTGCTTCAAACATAAAGGCCAGCGTGTCGGCCAGAAACTGCGGCTTCAACTCGGCGGCGCTGGCGAGTTCGTAGGTGGCCGCGTCGGGTCCGTGCCCCGACATGCAATTATGCAGGCTCGCTCCGCCCGGCAAAAAGCCTTCGGCCTTGGCGTCGTAAGCGCCGTGGATCAGTCCCATGAATTCGTTCATGAAGTTGCGGTGGAACCACGGCGGACGGAAGGTGTGCTCGGCGACCAGCCAGCGCGGCGGAAAGATGGCAAAGTCGAAATTCGCCGTCCCAGGAATTTCAGAGGGCGAAGTCAACACCGTGTAAATCGACGGATCAGGGTGATCGAAGCTGACGGAGTTGATGCAGTTGAAGTTTGCCAGATTGTATTTGTAAGGCGCGTAGTTTCCGTGCCAGCCGACCACGTCGAAAGGCGAATGATCGTACTCGGCCTCCCAGAGGCCGCCGAGAAACTTGGCCACGACCCGGAAATCGCCATCGCGATCTTCGTAGGCAGCGCTGGGGGTCTGAAAATCGCGCGCATTCGCCAATCCATTGGCGCCGATTGGACCAAGGTCAGGGAGCCGCAACAGCGCTCCATAGTTCTCGCAAATGTAGCCGCGCGCCTCTGCCCCACTACGCGAAGAAGAGCCGCGTAGCTGGGGTCCCCGACGGCTCCAGCAACTCCACACGGAACTTTATGCCGCGCTGGATGACGCATATCTCGCCGGGCGCGACTTCCATGTCTCCGAATTCAGTGTGAAACAGCAGGCTTCCGAGCTGCGGAACGATGAGCAGTTCTCCGTCGGCGCTGTAGAAGCAGCGATTGCGCATGGACTGGTTCGCCACGTAGAGGTGAATGGCAATTCCGCTGTGCGCGGCGGCATCACCGTTGCCCGCGATGGTTACCAAGCCGTCGACGAAATCCGTTTCCTTGGCGGGGAAGGGAATTGGGTCCCAACGCAACTGGTTGGGCGAAGTTGCAACTTCGTTGAAGGGCGCACTGCGCAGCAGTCCGCGAGAAATTTCGCGGTAGGGTTTGTGCATCACCGAGGGCGTATGCGGTAGAGCCAACTGCGGCGGTTGGCAGCGCGCGGAGCGGTAAACGGCGTTCCGCTCAACTGCTCCGCATAGAGTCCCATGGGAGCGCGCTGCGGCGCGTTCTGCCCCGAGGGCAATGCGCCGGGGAGGGCTTCGCTGGCAAATTCGTTTCCGAATCCGCTGTGGTATCGGAGTGGTTCAGACTTTGTGGTTGGCTTGGTAGTTGCCATGTCGTTCTGTTGAATCCTTCGGCTGCGCTTCAGCCCCAAGCTGCGCGGGGATGCTTCGCTTCGCTCAGCATGACAGGGATACGCGTACTATGGGAACGCGCCCATAACTCATTCGAATGAACTATCCCAGGTTAGCGCCGAACAACACGGCGCGGAACCTGGGGCACCCGGCAGTCTTACAAGCACCCGGCCCGCTTCGATCCCACATTAGCCAACTGCGGCAAATGTGGGCCACCTGATCCGACTAGAGATTGCCGCGGCGGGACTGCTCGGCTTCGATGGCCTCGAACAGCGCCTTGAAATTTCCTTTGCCGAACCCCCGGCTTCCTTTTCGTTGAATGATTTCGTAAAACAGCGTCGGACGATCCTGCACCGGTTTGGTAAAGATCTGAAGCAGGTACCCCTCCTCATCGCGGTCGACTAGGATTCCGAGATCGCGGATGGCATCGAGATCTTCCGGTATCTGGCCGACACGCGACGGCAGCACATCGTAATAGGCATCCGGAACGCGCAGGAACTCGATTCCCTGGTCGCGCAATTTCAAAACGGTAGCAATCACGTCTTTGGTTTGCAGCGCAATGTGCTGCACGCCCGCTCCGCAATAGGCTTGCAGATACTCGTCGATCTGACTCTTGCGCTTGCCGGCCGCCGGTTCGTTGATGGGAAACTTGACGGAATACGAATCGTCGGACATGACAATCGACATCAAGGCGCTGTACTCGGTCGAGATGTCCTTGTCGTCGAAGCTGACGAAGCGATGAAATCCGAAGATGCGGCCGTAGTACTCGGCCCAGTGGTTCATCTTGCCGAGTTCAACATTGCCGACCATGTGATCGATGCGCAGAATTCCCACATCCGCGCCCGGAACGTGTGAGCTGACAAACCCGGGGAGAAACGGCCCCGAGTAGTCCTTGTAAGAGATCAGCGAGTGAATCGTGTCGCCGTAGGTGCGGACGGCGGCGCGGCGAATTCTTCCGTGCTCGTCGGCGAGCTCATGCGGTTGCTCCTCGGGCGTCGCGCCGCGCTTGACAGCTTCCTCGAACGCCAGGTCCGCATCTTCGACGTGCAAGGCGATATCGCGCACACCATCACCGTGGCGGCGAAGATGCTCGCTGGCAGGGCTGCCCGGGTTCAAGGGCGTGGTCAGAAGGATGTCGGCCTTGCCCTGACGCAACAAATAGGAAGCAGCCAGCCGGTTCCCGGTTTCGAGCCCGCTGTATGCAACCTGCGAAAAGCCGAATGCGTTTCGATAGTAGAAAGACGCCTGTTTGGCGTTGCCGACATAGAACTCAACGTGATGGATTCTCTTCAGCTTTAGCGGATTCTCCACCGGTTCACTCCGTCAGCTCTTCAGTCTCTTAAGCCGCCTTAACCTGGCCTTCGTCACGCAGCATGGAGCGCAACTGCGTGCGCAGTTCGGGCGAGTCCTGGTGTCCGTGGGACTGAACAGCATGCTGCACGGCGATCTGCAGCACCTCTTCTTCGTTTCCTGAGATAGCAATGTCGCAAGCGTTTTCGGTTGGGAACCAACGGCAATCGATGACTTTGCGAGTGGCCATAACTGACTCCTGTGTTGATGTGGATGAGGCCGGGCTTCGGATACACGTATTCCAAAGCCGCTCGAAGATGAGATGCTATCGAGCGCGGATGGGAGGCACGCGACCGTCAGATTCATATCCCTCACTCGCTGACGACGACAGGGATCATAGATGCGGCATCACTGTCGAGGTGCCAGTAGAGCAGCCCGCTTTCCGGATCGACCATGGCCGCCGGGAAGCGCAGTTCGGGGCTGTCGCCCTGTAAGACTTCGCGCAGGATTTGCGCCTTGTTCTCGCCAGAGACGAGAAACAGCACTTTGCGGGCATTGTTGATGACCGGAAAGGTGAGCGTGATCCGGGGAGCGTTTAGCTTTTGCACTGTGTAGCCGAGCACCAGGCGGCTCGCTTCATGTAGGGCTTCGGTGCCGGGAAACAAGGATGCCGTATGTCCGTCCTCGCCTATGCCCAAAAGCAGGACGTCGAACTGCGGAATGCCAGCGGCGACAAAACTCTTCCGCAGTTGCGACTCGTATTCCTCGGCAGCGGCTTGCGCGCCCAGTTCGGTGCGCACGCGGTGCACATGGTTTTTGGGAATCTGAACCGAGCGAAGCAGCTCGCGTTCAATCATTCCGAAGTTGCTGTCGGGATGGTCGATGGGGACAGACCGCTCGTCCACCTGGAACAACTCGATGCGGCTCCAGTCGAAACGCTTCCGCCAGGGATCGCTTCCCATGAGGTGGTAAAGCGCGCGCGGAGTCGAGCCGCCCGAAAGCGCGATGCTGCAAGCACCGCGGCCGGCAATCGCCTCACCGCAAGCGGACAAAATCCACTCCGCCGTGCCGACGACTAAAGCGTCCTTGCCGGGAAAAACTTTGACGTGCCGCATTCCCATCGAAAACCCCCACACTCACCCCAACGAGCCGAGCCTCGTTGGGGACCCCGACAGGCAGCCGTCCAGAAGCTCACGCCGATTTGGCAGGCGCGGCCTGGGCGGGCAGCTCCCGGTCGAGCACGAACCGGTACATTGCTATTGCAAAGCCCTCTTCGGCATTGCTGCCGGTGACCACTTTGGCCGCCGACTTCACTTCGGCGGACGACTGTCCCATCGCAATCGAAAAGCCCGCCCGAAGCAGCATGGGAATGTCGTTTTCCATGTCGCCAATGGTGGTTGTCTCAGCGAGCGGGATTTGCAGTTGCGAGCAGAGACGCTCGACGCCGGAACCCTTGTCACCGCCCAGAGGCGTGACATCGTAATAGTAGGTTTGCGAACGCGTGGCCGAAACCTTGTCCTGCGCCCTGGCGCGAATCATGGCTTCGCAGCGGGCAATCACCGCGGGATCGTCGCTGACCGCCTGCACTTTGATGACGCGGTCCAGCAGAAGTTCGAAGCTCTCGACGGTGGTGGGGCGGAAGCGCACGGCCTTGGACTCATGCTCCACGTGAGCGGAGCGGCCTGGCAGCACGAACCAGTCGTCATCGGTATAGACCCAAGGCGAGGCACCGGCCTCGATGGCGGCGGCGATTACGGTGCGTACGGTCCGCGGCTCAATGTAACTTGCGAACAGCAGCTCCCCATGCGGAGAAACGATGGCGGCCCCGTTGAAGGCGGCGAAGGGCTCACAAAGGTTCAACTCCTCGACAATCCACCGCATGCCGCGCGGCGGACGGCTGCTGATGGCCGTGAAGCGAATGCCGGCGGCAAGGACATCCGCTATCGCCTCCCGGGAGAGCGCAGTGATCTGCTTCTCCGGAGTGAGCAAGGTTCCATCGAGATCCGATACCACGAGCGTCGTCATAGGTTTGAAGGGCTCGAACACGAACTGCGGTACTTGCTGGCCAGCAGGCGCCAGTTGTGGCCGCTGCGCTTGAGCAGATCAGCGGCGGCCTGCGGGCCTTCGCTCCCCGCCGGATAGGATTGCAATTCCGTGGCATTGTTTGCCCACGCGTCCAGAATGGGCGTCACCAGCCGCCATTCGGCTTCGACTTCATCGTGACGCGTGAACAGGGTGGCGTCTCCGCGAATGGCATCCAGCAGCAGTGTTTCGTAAGCCACCGGCGCGGGCACGTTGAACTCGCGCTCGTAACAGAAGTCCATGTGAACGGTCGAGGTCTGCATGGAGGTTCCAGGCACCTTGGTCTCGAACTCGATGGAGATGCCTTCATCCGGCTGAATTCGAAGCATGATCACATTGGGCTGTATGCCATGCTGCGCCGTTCCCGCGAACAGCGCCTGCGGTGTAGCCTTCAGATGCACGGCGATTTCGGTGAGCGAACGAGCCAGCCGTTTGCCGGTACGAACGAAGAAGGGCACGCCCGCCCAACGCCAGTTCTCGATGCGAAACTCGACGGCCGCGAAAGTTTCGGTACGCGACTCGGGTGAGATGCCGGACTCCTGGCGGTATCCCGGCACCTCGGAGCTGCCGATCTTGCCCGCCTGGTACTGCGCGCGCACGGTCCGGCGCGCCACCTCTTCCGGGCTCATGGGCGACATGGCGCGCAAGGTCTGCACCTTCTGCTCACGCACGTTCACGGCGTCAAAGGCCACGGGAGGCTCCATCGCGGTGAGGGTCAGAAGCTGGAGCATGTGGTTGGCAACCATGTCGCGCAGCGCTCCGCTCTCCTCGTAGTAACCCGCGCGCGTTCCGACGCCGAGCGTTTCGGCTCCGGTGATCTCGACGAAATCGACGTAGTTGCGATGCCAGATGGGTTCGAACATCGAGTTGGCAAAGCGGAAGACCAGGATGTTCTGCACCGTCTGCTTGCCGAGGTAGTGGTCGATTCTGAACACCTGCTCCTCGTCGAAAGACTTCAGCACGGTCTGGTTGAGGGCGATCGCCGAGGCGAGATCGCGTCCGAAAGGCTTTTCGATGATGATGCGCGTCCAGCCCTTGGCAGCGTGAGAGAGGCCGCTGTTGCCAAGGTGCCGGATAATATCCGACACGGCCGATGGAGGCACCGAAAGATAAAAGAGGACATTTGGCTTGTCGCCGTTTGCGCTTAACTTGCCGATCTCGGCTTGAAGCGTTTTGTAGAATTCCGGGCCTTCGATCGCACCCGGAATATAGTGAAGACGCTGCGCAAATGTCCTGCCAACGGTCGGGCGTGAAGTGATGCGAATCCTTCGACCGCTCGGTGCCGTCGCGCAGCATGTCGCGGAACTTCTCATCGTCCAACCGGGAGCGTCCTACGCCGAGGACCTCAAATTCGGCAGTCAGCAGGCCATCGGTCACGAGGTCGAAAAGCGCGGGAACCAGCTTTCGGCGACTGAGATCGCCGGTCGCGCCAAAGATGACAATAATGCATGGTTCGACGGCTTTCGGAGCGGCCGGTGTGGAAACGTGATCGATGGTGACTTCAACGCTGCTCATAGATCTCGACCCAAGGGAAAACATCGTTGCGCGGAGCGAGCCCGCAATTACCCCACACGGAGAAACTACCCCAGGTTAGCGCTGAACAACGCAGCGCGGAACCTGGGGCACCCGGAAATTTCCGCAGTTACCCTACGACCTTGCGACCCCACATTCGCCAACTGCGGGCGGATGTGGGCCACCAGAGCGAGCTGCTAATCGGCAGCGGAAACGACAAGTCGCTGCCAATCGCTGTGAACGAACCCCTCTTCGGGACGGTCGGTGCGCTGATAGGTGTGCGCGCCGAAGTAGTCTCGCTGCGCCTGCGTGAGATTCTGCGGCAGCCGCGCGGTGCGATAGCTGTCGAAGTATCCCAGGGAGGCAGTCATCGAGGGGGCCGGTATTCCGTGCTCGATGGCCAGACGCAGAGTCCATCGCCAATTCTGCTGCGCCTGCGGCACCTTGACGCGGAACTCGGAGTCGAGCAACAGGTTGGCAAGTTGCGGATCGCGCTCGTAGGCCTGCATGATTTCATTCAGGAACTCGGCGCGGATGATGCAGCCGGCCTTCCAAATGCGGGCCATCTCCCGCAGATTGATCTTCCAGTCATAAACCGCGGACCCCGCCTGAATCAGGCTCATGCCCTGTGCATACGAACACACTTTGGAGGCATAAAGCGCGTCGCGGATGGCGGCGACAGCCTGGCGGCGATCTCCGTCGAATTTCGCGTTGGGGCCGGCCAGGAGGCGTGAAGCGGCCTCGCGCTGGTCTTTCATGCTGGAGAGCACGCGTGCCTCGACGGCGGCGGCCATGGTCCCCGCCGGGACGATGAGATCCAGCGCCATCTCGGCGGTCCATCGGCCAGTACCTTTTTGCCCCGCCTTGTCCAGCACCACATCGACCAGAGGCTTGCCGGTGCGCGGATCTTTGACGGTGAAAATCTGCGAAGTGATTTCGATGAGGTACGACTTCAGCGATGTGCGGTTCCAGTCGGCAAAGATGCCGGCAAGTTCGTCGGCGCCGAAGCCGAGCGCGCGATGCAGCAAATCATAGGCCTCGGCGATGAGTTGCATGTCGCCATACTCAATGCCGTTGTGAACCATCTTGACGAAGTGGCCGGCGCCGTCGGGGCCAACATGGGTGACGCAGGGGCCGGAATCGCTCTTGGCCGCGATGGCCGTGAGCACCGGCTCAAGCTCGCGGTAGGCTTCCGGTTCGCCGCCGGGCATGAGGGACGGCCCGTGACGCGCACCTTCTTCTCCGCCGGAAACGCCCATGCCAAAGAAGCGCAGCCGGTTCATGCGCATCTCCTTTTCGCGGCGCTGTGTGTCCTTAAACCATGAATTTCCGCCATCGATCAGAATGTCGCCCGCTTCGAGCAGCGGCGAAAGCTGCGCGATCATGCTGTCTACCGGCTCGCCGGCCTTGATCATCATCAGGATGCGGCGGGGCGTGCGAAGGCTCTTCACGAACTCATCGAGCGACTTTGCGCCAGTGAACTTCTTGCCGGCATTCTGCTGCACGAAGCGCTCGGTCCAGTCCGTTTCCAGGTTCCAGACCGCAACGCTGAAGCCGTGCTCTTCAATGTTGAGGGCAAGGTTTTGCCCCATTACGCCAAGTCCGATCACTCCAAAATCACTCACGGTCGCTACCTTTCTCTAAGTTGCATAATCTTCGAATCCCCGACATTCGCAACGACGGCGGATGTGGAGCCGTCAACCAAAACCCAGGTTAGCGCCGAACTGCGCGGCGCGGAACCTGGGGCACCCGATTCAATCCAAGCCCATCAGATCGACACCGGTTTGATCTCAACCAACCGCTGCAGGCTGCGGGCCAGCGCGTCGAGGTCGCGATGGACGTTAGCACTGAGCCGCACGGCCAGAACGCGTCGCTTGTGCTGCACCAGCGACAGCAGATCGCCAAGGGCCTGGGCATCGGCCAACACCGCGAAGCCAGCCTTTTCGCCCGGAATCGGCAACTCGCCCGGTTCGTTGGCAGTGATTTGCAGAAAGACTCCCGTGGCCGGCCCACCCTTGTGGAACTGCCCGGTCGAATGCAGGAATCGCGGCCCATAGCCGGTGGTCACGGCGACCCGCAACTGGTTGCGAAGCGCAAGCTGCAAACTCTGGATTTGCGCGTCGGTTTCCGCGCTCTCGGGCAGATACTGCTGGATGGAAATGTAATCACGCGGGCGCACTTGCCGCACAAATGCTTCCAACGCTTTTTCCTGCTCCGCGCCCACCCCGCCCGCCAGCGAGATGCGGGTGACGCCGGGCACATCTTCGGGAAGCGCACCATCTTTATCGAATTGCGCGAGCAGGCGCCGGGTGTTGTCCTTCGACTCCTGCACGTTTGGTTGATCGAAGACGTCGATTCCAAGCAGTGCGCCAGCAACCGCGGTGGCAAATTCCCATAAATAAAATTCCGCGCCCAGATCCAGCGGAGACTCCAGCTTGTGGCGGATGACAGGATGTCCAACGCCTTCCAGCCGCTTCAGCTTGCTCTCGATGGCCGGGTCCGGTTCGACGTGGATGTAGGCGAAGACGCGATCATTATCGTAGTTCTCAGGCGAGCCCAACGGTTCACCGGCAACCGGCAGAATGCCCTTTCCTTCCTTGCCGGTGCTCTCGGCGACAAGCTGCTCGATCCACAGTCCCACGGACGCGACCGGCGCTGAGGCGATGAGCGTGAGCTTGTCGCGACCCTGCTGCGCGCAGCCGGCGAGCAAGGCTCCCAACCGGACCGCGGGATTGTCCTGGGCGGGCACGGATGCGCCGCACGCCTGCACCATGCGGTCAGCCCGCTCGAGCAGCAACCTGACATCCCCGCCCATGACGGCAAACGGAACCATGCCGAAAAAAGAGAGCGCCGAGTAGCGTCCGCCAATGTCGGCAGGATTCAGGAACACTCGCCGGAAGTTGTCCTGGCCGGCATCGGCGACCAACTGCGTGTTGGAATCTGTGATCGCCACGAAGTTGCGGCCCGCCTTGTCGCCGAGCTTCTGCTTCACTCGGCCATAGAAATAACGGTGAAACATGCGCGGTTCGGTGGTGGTGCCTGACTTGGAAGCTACGATGAACAGCGTCTTTTCGATTTTGATTTTGTCTTCCAGAGCGCGCACGGCTCCGACCACCGTGGAGTCGAGCACATGAAGCCGGGGATATCCGTCGAGGGGGCCGAAGCTCCGGGCGAACACCTCCGGGCACAGACTTGAGCCTCCCATGCCGAGCACGACGGCGTGCTCGAATCCCTCGCGGCGAATCTCTCCGGCAAATGCGTTTAGATCATCCGCGTTCGCCAGCAGCAACTTAGTAATGTCCAGCCAGCCAAGCGCATTGCCGATGATCTTCTGGTGCTCGGGGTCGGATTTCCATGCGCTGGCGTCCCTGCTCCAGATGCGCTCGGGCAGATGCTTGTCGGCGGCTTGGCGAAGCGCGGCGTCAATTGCAGACTTCACATCTCCGCTGCTGCCGGACCTGCGCGCAACATTCGCAGCGAATTTCTTTCTCTCCTCCTCGACCGCGGAGAGCAGACTTCGGAATGAATCGGCAAACGCCTTCACGCCCTCCTGCGTCAGTTCGTCGGTGATTACCTTGAAGTCGATGCCGAGCGATTTCAACTGCTCGAAAACGCGCTTTGCGGCGAGCAGGTCCGCGTCCAGTGTCGGGGCGACCGTGCCGTGATCCAGAAATGCCTTCAAAGTCTGTGGAGGCACGGTGTTGACCGTCTCCGGACCAATCAGCGTATCGACGTAATAGACATCGCTGTACTTCGGATTCTTGGTGCCGGTCGAGGCCCACAACGGACGCTGCACACGGGCATTCAGCTTGCGCAATTCGGCGAATCGCTTGCCGTGAAAGATTTCCTTGAACGCCTCGTAGGCGAGCTTGGCGTTGGCAATGGCAGTCTTGCCGAAGAGTTCGCGAGCAGTTGCGTGCTGCGGCGCACGCGCGGGGTCATCGAGCACTTTCTGCAAACGCTTTTCGGTCGAGACATCGATGCGGCTCACGAAAAAGCTCGCAACCGAGGCGGCGTTGTCGATTGGGAGGCCTTCGGCAACGCGCCGTTCGAGACCGCGAATGTAGGCTTCTGTGACTTCGCGATAGCGCTCGACCGAGAAGATCAGAGTGACGTTGACGTTAATGCCCTCAGAGGTGAGTTGCTCGATTGCGCCGAGGCCCTCATTGGTAGCAGGAACCTTGACCAGCACATTCTTGCGGTGCAGCGCGCGGTGCAGACGGCGCGCCTCAATTGTGGTCGCTTCGACATCGAAGGCCAGGTCGGGTGCAACTTCGATGCTGACGAAGCCGTCGCCGCCCCCGGCCGCGTCGTAAACCGGAAGGAAGAGGTCGGCCGCCGCCGCGATGTCTTCGAGAACCAGCGCTTCGTTGATTTCTCCGGTGCTCTTGCCCTCGCGGGCCAGTCGCTGGATGGTGTCATCGTAGGCGTCGCTGCCGGTGATTGCCTTCTGGAAGATCGTCGGATTCGATGTCAACCCCAAAACCTCGCCCTCGGCTATCATGCGGCGCAACTCTCCGGTGGTGATCAGGCTGCGCTCCATTTGATCAAACCACAGGCTCTGCCCAAGCTTCTTCAGTTCGCTCACTCTACTTGTCATGGCTCTCTCTCCACACCAATTTTCTTCTATTGTATGAATCTTGCTCAAGCGCCGCAGGTGACGCTCCTCGCCGGTGAAGCGGGCGTTCAGAAACGTGTGCACCAGATCAATCGCAAGGCTTGGGCCAACTACCCGGGCCCCCAGGCAAAGCACGTTCATGTTGTCGTGCTCCACTCCCTGATGCGCGCTGTAGGAGTCGTGGCACATGCATGCGCGTATGCCGCGAAACTTGTTGGCCGCCGCCGTAACTCCGACGCCGCTGCCGCAGACCAGAAGTCCGCGCTCGACTCTGCCGGACTGCACGGCTTCGGCCACCAGTTTGGCGTAATCAGGGTAGTCGTCCGGCAAGTCGCCTCTGTCGGCGCCAAAGTCCAGCACTTCATGGCCGACGGCTTGCAGCGCCTGCACGATCATTTTATTCAACGGAAAGCCGGCGTGATCGGCGCCGACGGCGATCTTCATACCCGTGCCTTTGTGCGCTCCAGTACGCTGAGCGCCGCCTCAATTACGTGCTCAACGGTGAAGCCGAAGTGCTTGAACAGTTCCTTGGCGGGAGCGGATGCGCCGAAATCGTCGCGTCCGATGGCGAGGCCATCGGGGCCCACGTATTTCCACCATGCCATAGTCGAACCCGCCTCGACAGACACCCGAGCCGGAATCGACGCGGGCAGAACAGACTGTTTATACGCCTCGTTCTGCTGCTCGAAGATTTCCCACGAGGGCATGCTGACGACGCGCGCGCGCACGCCCTGTTGCTCCAGCTTCTCAAAAGCCGCGACGCACAATTGCAGCTCCGAACCCGTTCCGATCAGAATCACTTCGGGATTCTTGCTCTCGATCAGCACGTAGGCCCCGCGATGCAACCCGGAGGCTGAGGCCATGCGGCTGCGATCGTAGGTCGGAATCGCCTGGCGAGTAAGCGCGAGCGCCGTGGGCCCCTTCGCCGAGCCGAGGGAGTAGCGCCATGATTCGGCAGCCTCATTGGCATCTCCCGGACGAATCACCGTGAGACCGGGAATGGCGCGCAGGGCCGTGAGATGCTCAATCGGCTGGTGAGTGGGACCGTCTTCTCCAAGTCCAATTGAATCGTGGGTAAACACATAGGTCACGGGCAGGCGCATGAGCGCCGCAAGGCGAATGGAAGGGCGCATGTAATCGGAAAATACCATGAAGGTTGCGCCAAAGGCCCGCAGCTTGGATACGGACATGCCGTTCAGGATGGAGCCCATGCCGTGCTCGCGGATGCCGAAGTGCATGTTGCGCCCAGAGGTCTGGCGCTCAAATGAAGGCTCGGTGCCGATCACGGTTTTGGTCGAAGGCGACAGATCCGCCGAGCCGCCCATCAACCAAGGCAAACGCGGGGCGATAGCATTCTCAACCTTGCCTGCCGATTCGCGCGTGGCCATGCCTTTTGCGTCCGCCGGGAACGCCGGAATATCGCGGTCCCAGCCTTCAGGCAGTCGTCCGGCTTGCATCGTCTCCCACTCGGCGGCCAAGTCCGCGAAAGCCTTGCGGTATGCCTCGTACCTCTGCTTCCATTCCTGTTCCTGCCGGGCACCCTGGTCCACCGCCTTGCGCATGTGGGTTTCAACTTCGGGCGGGACATAGAACGTCTTATCCTCGGGCCAACCGTAGTTGTGCTTTGCGGCCCGCACCTGGTCTTCGCCGAGGGGTTCGCCGTGGGCTTCCTTGGTGTCCTGCCGCTTGGGTGAACCGTACCCGATATGCGACCGCACCATGATAAGGTTCGGCTTCTCTTGCTGCTGATGCGCTTTGGCAATTGCGGAACGCAGCGAGTCAAGGTCATTCACATCGTCCACGCGCAACACGTTCCAGCCATACGCCTCGTAGCGCCGGCCTACGTCCTCGGAAAACGCCAGTTCGGTGTCGCCTTCGATGGTGATGTGGTTGTTGTCGTAGAACATGGTCAGCTTCGACAGCCCTAGGTGGCCGGCCAGCGACGAAGCTTCACCGGAGACGCCTTCCATGAGGTCGCCATCGCCGCAGATGGCGTAGACGCGGTAATCGACAATCTGACGGCCCTCGCGATTGAAATGGGCCGCGAGCCAACGCTGGGCAATAGCCATCCCAACCGCATTGCCAACACCCTGCCCGAGCGGGCCCGTGGTGGTTTCAACGCCCGGCGTCAAGCCGTGTTCCGGATGCCCCGGCGTCTTCGAATCCCACTGCCGGAATTGCTTGAGATCCTCCAGCGTCAAGGGGTAACCCGTCAGGAAAAGAGCGGAATAGAGCAGCATGGAAGCATGCCCGTTGGAGAGAACAAAGCGGTCGCGGTTCGGCCAATCAGGGTTGCCGGGATTGTAATGAAGGTATTCATGGAACAAAAGATAGGCCAGCGGGGCCAAGGCCATTGGAGTTCCCGGATGACCGCTGTTCGCCTTCTGCACCGCGTCCATCGACAAAGTGCGAATCGTGTTAATTGCAAGTAACTCCAGTTCCTGCTGTTTTGTCGAACTTGCCATGCTTCTCCTCGTTAAGATTGCGAATTCGCCGGAGCCGGGAAGGAACTCTCAGGGCTCCGAACTACGTTGATCACTGTAGGATTCCTGGAGTGCCGCGTCAAATTGAGCTTGCCGGAAACCAAGCCCGGAACACTGAATTTGCATCGGAACTCGTTGGTATTGAACTGGGGCCTTCGGGATAATCGACGATAATTAATGATGCGAATTCGTATGCGCGGGAGGCCACGCCGCGCGCGGCAGCTCTCGCGGGCCGCAGATGCGGCTTTGATGATGCGTACCAAATACAGGAACCAGAACTCCAATGGTGGATACATAAGGATTGAGATAGCTCCCGGAGAAATTCACCGTGCTAAAGCAGAGCGGGTTATTGACTGCGACGTTGGGGCGCGATAAGATCATCTCGCGGGGTGGAGCAGTCTGGTAGCTCGTTGGGCTCATAACCCAAAGGTCGAAGGTTCAAATCCTTCCCCCGCAACCAATTGATTCAGCCACTTCCGAGCGCCGACCAGACGGCGCTCGTTCTATTTCCCCAAAAACTTCCCCAAACTGCCTACAGGCCCAGCCGCAGGCCTCTGCCTGCAGACGGCTGCTGCATCGCGAGCTTGGCAATGCTCATCAAATCTTTCAAGCACGAACGTGCGGCCGAGCACCACGCCTGGCCGCATGCGGGCTGCCGAGCTGTAGGGTTCGCGATTTTGGGTGCCATCGCGGTGGCCGAAGGGATTGCGGTGACCTCGCGGGTTGGCGGGCAATTAGCGGGTCTCCCTGGTGCCAAGAGCTTCCCAGGCAGATCAAGGCCTCCTGCCGTGCGAAATTCTGGCCTACGGGCACGCGTCATGAACACGCGGCCAGGGCCGTCTTTCGCGAGGCAACCAGGATGGCCGACATCCACCCAGATACCCTCCCCTTAACCGAACACAAAGCCGCTATCAGGCTTGGTGTGTCGCTATCGACTTTGCGCCGCCGTAGGCGCGCAGGCAATGGCCCCCGCCATTTCCGTGACGGCGCGATCATCCGCTACTATCCCGCTGATCTCGACCGATATGTCGCTGACCACCTCAAAACGGAGGTGGCGCGATGAGCCGCAGCCGCAACGGTGTCTACAAACGGCGCAACAGCAAGAACTACTTCTTCAAAGTGAAGAACGAGAACGGCAACTGGATTGAACGCACCTCTGGCACCAGCGATTATCGCCTCGCCAAGCAACGGAAAAACCAAGCCGAGCGCGAGATCGAAGAAGGCTTGCTACCGAACGATCGCTCGCACTGGACGTTGAAGGCGGCGGTGGAGCAGTGGCTGAAAGAGCGTAAACTTCGTGTCGCCGTCGGCACATACACGTCGGATGTTAGCAATACCCGCAATCTGAAAGCGAAGCTCGGCGAAGACACTCGGCTGATCAAGCTGGCTACTCCAGAGGCGGTCAAGCGTTACCAGACGCTGCGCCTCGAAGACGCGGTCAGCCCAAAAACCATTAACAATGAGGCTTTGGCGCTGTCCGCGATCCTGCAGGACGCTAATCTGTGGCATCGCGTGGCAGCACGCTATCGGCCGCTCAAAGTGCGCCGCTCCGAGTTGGGGATGGCTCTCAGTCGCGAGCAGGAAGTTAAGCTGCTCACCCTGGCGCAGTACTCGGAGATTTCTACGGTCGCGCCCTACGTTGCCGTGCTATCCGTGCGCACGGGTATGCGGATGAAGGAAATCCGCCACCTACGGCTGAACGCAATCCATCTGACCAGCGAGAAGAAGTACATTCTCGTCCGCCGCAGCACAACCAAGACAGATGCAGGTAATCGCCACGTTGCGTTGGACAAAGTCGCCTGCTGGGCTCTCCATCGCTTGATTGTCCGAGCATGCTCGCTGGGCGCGGTCGAGCCAGAGCATTTTCTGTTGCCTACGCTGTTGGAAATGCACACCCGTCGCAATGATCCGCTCCACGGCGGATCTGGCTATGATCCGACACACCCCATGTCGTCATGGGAAACAGAGTGGGAGCGGCTGCGCAAGGCGGCGGGGCTGGGCAGCGCACGCTTCCATGACCTGCGCCACACCTACATAACCCGAGCCGCCGAAGCCGGCGTGCCGATTCCAGTCATCGAGGCACAGGTCGGCCACCTTTCTGCCGCGATGGTGGCGCACTACACGCACATTTCACACGGGGCCATACATCGTGCCGCCGAGCAGATCGAAAACAACAGCAATGAATTGCTGCAGCAGATGGCGAGGTTCGAAGCGCTGCAGCAACAGGTGGGAGGGTTCGTATAAAACAGAAGCCAATATTCGATTCAGGAAGCAGCTCTGGGTGCCTCGTACATTCCGACCGCTCCCACGGCCCAACAATTGTCCGCTCGCCACCGAGCGCTGCGCATGCTTGACGTCGCGCGCAACCGTCAGCCGTATGTGGTGACGGTTACCGAATAATTCATCACGTTTGCCTCTTCAATGATTTCCAGAAAAGCGATAGGCGGCACGGGCAGTGACGATTGGGAAAATATTTTCAGCCTGAGCCCTTTTGCATAAAGCCGCATCGAATTTACTGACAACTTAGCTCCCGTGCATAGCACGGGGAACCCATAACGTCGTGGGTCGACGCGGAGATTGATCTTTCATCGATCTCTCAATCACTTATCTGCGATTTCAGTTTGGGACAGGCCACTCTCGGCAGCACTTTTCGCTGTCAGCGTTGGCGTGTGCCCATAGAGAGCAGATAAATGAGTAACGACCAGAACACCGTCAAGAATTGCCAATACATCTACAGGCCAACGGGACAGGCTGAAGAATACGCGCCCTTGGCCGCCAACCCCTACCGTAACTGCGGCCACGCTTGCGCCTATTGCTACGTCCCAGGCGTGCTTCACATAACTCGCTCGGAGTTCGACGCTGGCGCGACTCCGCGCGAAGACTACATCCACCACCTCATCAATGATGCGCGGAAGTACCAGGAGGCTGGCATCACCGAGCAGGTGATGCTTAGCTTCACCACGGACCCGTATCATCCCGGGGACACCTCTTTAACCCGCCAAGTTATCCACGTTCTGCAGGCTCATGGCTTGGGCGTCTGCACGCTAACCAAAGGCGGGACCAAAGCCCTCCGTGACCTTGATCTCTTCCGGCCCGACCGTGACGCCTTCGCCTCCACGCTGACCAGCCTAGACGATGACTTTTCACGCCAGTGGGAGCGCAATGCGGCTCTGCCAGGTGACCGCATCGCTGCGCTTCGCGCCTTCCATGACGCTGGCATTTTCACTTGGGTTTCCCTGGAACCCACGCTGGACGTGGAGAGCAGCCTTGGAATCATCGAGGCGACACATTCGTTCGTCGATCTGTTCAAGGTTGGGCGGGCGAATTACCTTCCGACGATCACCAGGACGACAGATTGGCAGGATTACACAGAACGCGTGATTGAACTGTGCGCACGTCTCGGCGTCAAGCACTATATCAAGAAAGACCTGCAACCGTACCTGCCCGCCGGATATTACAACCCTATGCGGGTAGCCCAATATCATCCACCATCAGGCTCGCTCATCCCAAGCACGTGCGTCCAGGAGCCGCCTTCCAGTTCTTCGACGGCGATTGACGTTCCACTGAGCACGCAGGCTGGTTCAACAATAATAACGATGGCAGGGCAGGCATCAGGTTCGCCTACTAGCCCGCCCGACCGGGCTGCAACAATCATTGATGTTCCTTTGACTGCTCTGACTGGGTCCGTTCCAGATTCGGATGTGCCTGCCGGGAATCAGGCGGCCGAGACGGAGCCGGGGGTCAAAAAAGCACCCGGAGAGATGTCATCAGCCGAACTAGTGGCGGCGATCAAGGCACCGACGGAGCGTATTGATAAGCAGCTCGACACCGCCGCCGATCACGAAGCGCAGGCCAAGCAGGCGCGACGCGAAGCACAGCGTGAATTCGAGAAAAACCGCCCGCTTTACTACGAAATCAAGCGGCGGTTGCTCAATCCCGGTTACCGTGCCGACCTGGACGGGTGCGAAAACAGGACGGCAGAAGACAATCAGCGGTGTTTCGGTGCTCCTGACTGGAAAGCTTTCAATACGAAATGCCGAGCTTATACCCTCAGGCATGCCGACCGTCTGCTGAGGGAATTTGCTGTCGCCAACGGACTGCCCGACACTGGCGGCAACGCCAGTGACCCAAAGCCCCCGAAGCCAAAGGTTCAAGACCGCACCGACCAGAAGAGGTACGAACATGTGGCGTGTGCAGCGATGGAAATCGCAAAGAAAAACCCCGAAGGAGAGGTGGAGAAGCAGCTCTTGGCAGCGGCGGAGTCTATCCCCGCGCCATTGACGCCCTTGCCGACCGACCTTTACACCGACGTACTGAACTTCGTCATGGCAGTTTCGTCATCGACCACCGATGGGAATCTCAAGGCGGAGGCGAGGCGGCTACGTGGCAAGCTGCTACTCCATCGACCGAAGCCAGAGCCCGACCAAGTGCTGGGTGAGGCACAGGCGGCAACAGAAAAAAGGAGGAAGCGTAACCAGCGTCTGGTCAAGAAAAATGGCGGGGCGTTGGGAAGCGAGGGATACAACCCGCCTACCGACGCCACCTCTGGACAAGTCCAGCGGTTGGAGCCGATGTCGGACGCAGAAGAGGAAGCGGCCCCGGCATTCGGCAGTCCAGCAGAGCGGAAGTCATCGTTCGGCCCGTCGCCATTGAAGCCTGGGAAAAAGTATGAAGTTCGCCCGGCTCCATGGGGCGGCTATGGCGTTTACGAGGTTGGCTCTCCGGTAAAACTTCAGCAGTATCCGACCAGTGAAGCAGCATGGGAAGCGATTGATGAGGTTACCGCAATTCCAGAGTCAGTGGTGGCATAAGAGATGTACAGATACGGCTGACAGCCGCAACGATTGAACTGAAGTCAGCAACACGAGAGCCTCGGATTATCCGGGGCTCTTGCTGTTCGCCTTGAATGAACGACCGCATCGTGCTCTTTCCGGCTCTGGCTGACGCCGGGGAGCCCGCTTGAACATTGCGTGCCGGGTTGTATGCACCGTGTATTGTGAAGGATAAGCGCAATGGCAGTGCCAGCGATTAAGCTGGAGCACCGATTACAGACTTCCTACCGATGAAAATATCCAGCATCGGATGCGGCCCGCTCATAAATCCGCAGACTCCACTGCTCGAAGTGCCACAGCATGAGTACCTGTGCCAGCTTCCAGTCTATATATTGACGGCACGAACCGCCAAAGACACTGGCGCTGCCTTGCATGTGGTCCGTTCCATAAATTCAACGATATCAAGAGAAGGCGCCGTTTCAGGTAACTTTGCAGTGGAAAATCTGTGAAAACAACCCTTTAACAGGGAACCATTTCGTAGCCGCCCGGCATCCCATCAGGCTGCCGACGTGCTATAAGCTGACCTGATAGATAGCACGACTCGACCATACAACATATAAACGACTGATTTAGATACGACAGATAACGACCGAATGGATTGATAGCTCCTTGAAATCGGCTAGCTAACAGCTTACCTATAGCCTTCCAAGAGACATGATGCCGGGGGTGCGTTCAGTTCCAGTGCTGGAACTGGCGAACATCAACCTCCATCACTGCTGTGCGGTGATGGCACCTCTTCCTCCAGACCTGTTCTGGAGCTGGTCGAGCACTGCCTCGGCCAAGGAGCTGAAATGAATAAACTGAGATCAGGGTGTCCGACCAAGCCTGCTGGCCGCAGATTTGGCAACCCGGCTAAGCGCAAGGCCGCTGCTGCGGCGGGGAGGAAAGCATGAAAACCCCTCCTGGTGCGAAGCGCAAACCAATTGAATCGCTTGGATTGGTGAAATTACGCGCAGTCTACCAATCTGTAAGGGTGGCTGATTTCGACCGGCGGACACCCGTCGCTGCTGTCTACTACATCGTAGCCAAAGGCGAGTATCAGACTGCTTGCAGCGGTATCCACGTAGCCATAGCGATTGGGCGAGAGCTTATAGACGACATCTTTAGGCTCTACCCTGAACACAACCTCCTTGACATAACCATTATGCATGTCCCCGGTTGGGATGATGATGACCTGCCGAATCTGCTGACCGACCACATATTGGCTGGCACGTTCGTTGATGAGGTAATGGTGTTACCCATGGTCAGTGTATTGCTCGATGTAAAGAAACCTGATGTTGAAGCACCGATGCTCCCTACAGGAACCGCATAGCTTCAACCTGCAACACTGAGCCCTGGTTCGAGTTGAGCCAGGGCGTTTTAGTTGCGCACTTGATGCTTCTTATTTCGCACATCAATGAAAGGCAATAGTACTCCAATGGCGTCGATGTTTCTTCCAGTGCTTGGGAAATCGTGGTCAAGATTCCGGTGTCGCGAGTGAGGGATTCGCCGGGGTAGAGCGATTTTAATGACACTTACGATACAGAGGTGGACTTTCAAGTGCCGAGCGGGCCCGCCATAGTATGGTACTTGCGTTGTTAACGTCGCGGTCTGCTTTTATCGCTCCCGCCACCCTGCTTTGTCCGGGTTGTTGTTCCTTTGTTTCCGTGCCACCATTTCAAGGCGTATTGACGCTGTGCCCAGGCCACACAATCGCCCGCCTCGCATATCTTTTGAGTTTTCCGTGATTTGAGGAAGTGGGGGACAGGGCAGTCTGGATTAGCGCAGCGACCGATCTTGCCCGCTGCATAATCCCGCAGGAACAGCACGGTGATCAGGCCCCATAGATTGTTTGATAACAGTTCGAGGCCGCCAACTTTGCTGCCCAGTCGGATTTCCAGGGCGTGTTTTGCCTGCTTTTGGATTTTCTCGACTGCTTCGGCTACACCTTCTCCACCTCCCCACGCCTTTCGCAGCAGGTTATAGGCGCTCATAAAATCTGTGGAATCGACGTGGAAACGAGGTTCATTAGCGGCGTCGACGACCCCTTGAAGTACACCGTAGCGTTTGACAAAGGATTTGGCCGCTTCCGGATCTACTGGCGGCGGCGTCCAACTCGGGCCATACTCATTCGCGGGCACCACCGCGAGCGGCAAATTAGCAAGCTCGACGTGAGGCGGACGCTTCCAGCGAGCGGCATCAGCGTGTCCGTGCCCGAGTTCCCCCTCGATGCTCCAGCCATGAGCGCCCTGTCCCGCAAGCGCCATCTGTAATTCAAGCTCCGCGCTTTCAGGTAAGCACCAGTCGTATCGGAGGCTGGCGTGAATGTCATACGGCCGTTTTCGCGCTGAACTTGAGGTCTTCGGCTGCTTTTGTTGTTTGACCATACTTGAGCCCTTTGGAAGTGCTGCCATAAAGTGGTAATCTATCACTAGAGGTTAACATGAACACTGCACTAAAGCAAACGATCGATATGGATCGCATTCCATCCGACCTCATCACAGTCGCCGAGGCAGCCGCGTTATTGAGGCTTCAGCCAGGGACCGTGCGGTCATGGATTCTAAAGCGCAAGGTGGACTACTTGAAAATCGGCGGGCGGGTATTCCTCCGCCGATCCGATCTCGAGAGCCTGATTGCGACGAGCATCATTCCCGCAAAGACAAGCGCTTCGGGCGCGAACTCCGGCCGGGTAAGGGAAGAAGGGTAAAGAATTTGGAGAAATGATGAGAATTACAAATAAACAGAAACAGGTCCTGGAATTAAGAAAATTGCAACGGGAATATGGGTGCGAGTGGGATCGTCAGATCAGTTCTTCGGCACCGAGCGCTGAAGAGTTGCGAGCTTTGCACAAGAACCTGAATAACGTCGAATTGAACCTTAGAGCCCTCGGCGAACCATGCGACTTAGATCCTAACAAACGAGTCAAAGCCGCTGCCAGGGTAGATATCTCGTTGAAGAGCAATCTGAAACCACAGAGAGAGCCTTCCAGTTCTTTGGCGGACATTGATGCCCCGCAGGCTGATGCTCCTGAGCCGTGCCCACCGTGTCCCGAACCCATTGGGGATGTCGTCGTTGATGGTGCTGACTTGCTCGACCGCGTGGTTGGGTTTATCCGCCGATTTGTGGTGCTGAAGCCATCGCAGGTCTCTGTTATGGCCTTATGGGTCGTTCACACACACTGCATGCGGGCAGCTGAGCACACCCCCTATCTGACTATCACCAGCGTGGAGAAGGGGTGCGGAAAAACTCAGACGTTAGAAGTCCTAGGCATGTTAGTCCACGCGCCCTGGTACACCGGGCGCACCACAACGGCAGCGTTAGTGCGCAAAATCGATCAGGATCACCCAACTCTCCTGTTGGACGAGTCCGACGCCGCATTCCATGGGCCATCTGAGTATGCGGAGGCGCTCCGTGGAACGCTAAATATGGGACACCGACGGGGTGGGAAGGTGTCGCTTTGCGTGGGGCAGGGAGCCGAGATAACGTTCAGAGACTTCGACGTCTTCTGTCCTAAAGCTATCGCGGGAATAGGTAAGCTACCGGATACCGTTGCTGATCGCTCGATTCCTATTGAACTTCAGCGCAAATCGGCACGTGAATCAATCGAACGATTCCGTCAGCGGATCTTTGAGCCGGAAGCCGACCAGATTCGAAAGCAATTGAAGAAATGGGCAAATGCGAATGTATCGACTTTGAAGAATCTCTGGCCGCTACTGCCGGAGGAGTTGAGTAATCGCCAGCAAGACGGTGCTGAACCGCTACTTGCCATAGCTGATATGGCGGGTGCCGAATGGCCCCAGAGGGCGCGAGCAACTTTGATCGAGCTCTTCACGGGAACGGCAGCAGAAGACGATTCCGTGGGCGTCCGTCTGCTTTCGGATATTTACGCCATCTTCATCACCAGGAATGTGGACAGATTACCATCGGCTGATTTGTCGCGCGAGTTGGCAGGGATTGAGGGAGCACCGTGGGCGGAGTTTCAGAATCGTGGGAGAATCACGCCGAACAAGCTGGCTGAGCTCCTAAAGTCGTACCATATCTACCCCCGCAGCATCCGAACTGCTGACAGCCGTACTCCGAAGGGATACCTGCGCGATGATTTCGCCGATGCGTGGAGTCGCTACCTCCGACCAGCACAAGCTACTGCTTCTGCCAGGGTCCTTAGCGACACGCCACAACCGCAACAGCCGCCACAACCCAGTATTGATGCGGGTATAACGCACATTTCAACACCGCAACAGGGGCATCTTGTTGCGGTTAGTGAAAACGATAAATCGCCAATGAATACGCCCCTTGTGGCGGGTGTTGCGGATTCAGGCCCCATAGAGAGCGCATACGAAAACCGAGGACGCGCAGACGGGGACAGTAACATCAATTGAAATATGCGGTCCAAATGATAACCGGCGCTTCGGCGGTAAAGAAGCGCCCCAACCCTACCTATGTAAACCACTAACCAAATTGAAGGAAAACGCTATGACCAGTAAAAATGATGAGAAAGATATCTTTGGCAATAACGGTGAAGCAGCTTCCGTGTCGAACTTTGTTGCGATCACGGAGAACCAGAGGTGGGCGCTGAACAAGGCAGGCTACACGCCAAATGAACTCAAGGGCATGTCCAAAAGCACGGCCAGCAAACTGATCAACGTAACGAAAGCCAATGACGGCGAGAGGCTGGATGCCGACCAAGTGTACGCACTAAAACATAACGATATAGTTCAGAGCACGCGGCACCTATATCTGCCTCCCCTGGATGCCAACCTGTTTCCCACCCAAATGAAGATCGATAGTGAACAACTCGAATATGCCGTACACGGCAGTATGGATAAAGAAGCACGTAAAGAACACCACGAATCGGATCGCAGGGACACGTTGTGTGAGATTGCCGAAAACGACGCCACAACTGCGGTGCAGAAGGCAGAGACCCTCGCGTATTATCGCAAGCACCTTTCACAGGAACGCTGGCAGGAATTCTGCGACGCCATCAGAATCAACCAAAGCAGCGCCGACAAACTGGCGATCATCGGCCAAACGTTGACCGAAACCTCACAGCAAATCAAAGAGGAATTGTCCAAGCGCGGCTACAACCCCATGCATTCTCGGGATCAATGGATCTTCAGGGCTACGTCTGAAAAGTATCTGGAAATAATGGACCAAATCTCGACAGCCGAGAACGAGAACGCAGGCCCAGCGGACTCAACAGATAATGGCACCAATCCTCGGCATCCTACCGCGTGGGACAAAGGAGGGTGGTCACGACGTCGTACTGTTGTGCAGGTCGCGGCATCCCGCGCTGAAGGGACGCGGGAGGCAACCGCCCGAACTACCCCTGAACATAGTCGCAAGGCGGCTCTCCGCGTGGTGCTCGAACAGCAGTATGGAGATACCTGTGGCCACAATGAAGAATACGACATCATGGACGTGGTTCAGACCTTTCTGAAGGAGAAAAAGGAAATGAACGATCTGCAGAGAACGAGCGAGGCCGCAAAGGATCCGACCAGCAAAGGGGGGGACGCCGTTGCCTGATCGACGAGCTTCACCAGCCGACGCACGAGAGCGGCGGCAGGTCCCAATCCCTTCGAGCTATACAGAAACGAGACCGACGGCCGGGAACACCATCTGACAAATGACGGCGATGTGATGGACCTGAGCCCTTCTTCTCTGGGTAGTAGCCGAAGTCGGCACAAATGAACACCGGAGATGATTCGGGGATGCTCGCCAACCAGACAGCATCACCGAACTTTCAGGGGAGCAATGCGCCCTGGCAGGGGCGCGTTCCCCGGGCCGGTGGAAGTCCTCTCCTTCTTCTACCGGCCATCAATAGCACATGGCCATCGTCAAAAGACAATTTACGGGGCCTCGAACGCCTCATTGTTGATGTCTGCCGACGCTATATGAAAGAAGCCCACATTGATGGGCCTCGGGGGAGTAGAAAACTTCAGTCCGGGATCCTACGACGATCTTGTTCTCACTTATCTCTGGTTGAACCCTGGCGCTAATCGGCTCACTGTTGGCGATAGAAATCTCGCTGCGGCGTCGCTGTTGTGTGGGGCGGCTTTGTCGTTGCATAGAGCATAACTGCCAAGCCAACAGGAACCCCCGCTTCGTGTAAGCGCCCGCGCAGTACTTCGCGGGCCGAAACCGCGGCGGACATCAGCACACACCAGTAAAGAGGCTACAGTTGAGCGGCAGGAAATGATAAGTCATAAGCGAGGATTCGATATCTGCGACAGAGATTGAGCAGCGGCCACGACTAATGGTGCGAATTTCTCTTCAACTTCCTCCCGAGAGAAACGCGCCCGTGGTACCGAAATGTTAATGGCCCCTCCCGGGCCATTGTGGGCAAGAATCGGAGCGGCAATCGCAAGATCACCTAGGAAGAACTCCTCGAATGCCGTGGCATATCCGCGGGCCGCCGATATCTCCAACTTCTTGAGCAAATCTTTCGGCCGGCAAGTGGTATGAGGAGTGTAAGCCTTCAACTCGGATCGGTTGAGGATATCAGCGACTTCGGACGGAGCTAGTTGAGAGAGAATGGCAATGCCACTGGCAGTACAGTAAGCTGGCATTCTTGCTCCCACTATTACACCAGTGTCGTTCAGATTCAGAAGTTGCCTGCACATGAAGCGCACAATGAAAACGACCTCGGTATCATCCTGTACGGTGAGATTGACCGTCTCCTGTGTCGTTTTGCTCAGATGCAGGAGATAGGGCATAGCCCGCTCAACCAGCAGATTTGCCCGAAGATAATGGTGGCCGAGATCAAGCGCTTTCACCCCAAGGCCGAATCGCTTGGTGAGGGGATCCTTTTGCAGGTAGCCTAACTTCGCTAGGGTATGGGTGAAACGCTGCGCCGCGCTTATATCCAGACGGATCGCCGAAGCAAGCTGGGTCAGACTCATCGAAAAATTCGTTCCACCAAAAGCATTCAAAACGAGAAATGCCTTTTCAACTGATCTAACTGTCAATGGATCCACTCGCGACTCTCGCGCCTGGCTAATGCGCTTCGCTGTCGACCTGGGGAGATTCATAACGCCTATTTCCTCGCCAAAAAGATTATAAAAAAATATGTTGACAGCCCTAACTTTCCATCTGATAATTCCCGACAATTATACAATATGATTTATCGCAATGCAATAAATCATATCAATATTTTCCTGGCCGAACCAACATGGACCTTGGGTGGAGTCTCCGCTTTCTGCAATCAAAAAAGGGCTTTTTATTAAACGGAGGCAAAAGAAATGCTGTCAAAGCTGCTGAATGGTTTGCTTGTGATCTTGTCTTTGGCGCTCTTTACCCCTGCTGCCGGAGCTCAAACCTATAAGGTGGGGGCAACACCAACGGGTGTTCCATTCACGTTTCTAGACACCAAAACGAATTCCATTCAAGGGGTAATGGTGGATGTGATTCAAGCTGTTTCCAAGGATCAGGGCTTTAACGTCGACATTCAGGGCATGCCTTTTAATACCCTGATTCCATCGCTCACGACTGGAAAGATTGAAATTATCTCCTGCGCCCTTGGAATTACACCACAACGGCAAGAGGTGGTGGACTTCACCAGCCCGGTCTATACCTATGGCGAGGGAGTAGTGATAAGCGCCAAGGATACCACGCAATATAAGTCCTACGATGATTTCAAGGGTGAGGTGGTTGGAGTTCAGGTAGGAACCGTCTGGCAGGAACCTCTCAAGAAAACCGGCATTTTCAAGGAAGTACGTGCCTATGACTCTATGGCCGACGCCATTCATGACGTTAGCCTGGGACGAATCAAGGCGGCTTTCGGCGACTATCCGATTATAGCCTACCAGATCTCTCAGGGGGTACATAAGGACGTACGCATGCTTAAAGGTATCAAACCTATCCTGACCGTCGATATCGGCATGGCAGTGCGCAAGGGCGACAAAGTTAACCTGGAGAAACTGAACAAATCCCTAGCCAAGTTAAGAGCCGACGGCACCATGGACAAGATTCTCTCCAATGGGGTCTCAAGTAGATTTTGTAACGGGGGGGACTCATGGCAACGTTCTGGCATGACGCGGCGGAGTTTGCGCCGATACTCCTGCAAGGCGCGAAGGTGACAGTGATGGTTACTATCACTTCCCTCGCGCTATCAACCGTCCTTGGTCTTTTTTGGGCGCTCCTGAGAACATCCCATATCAAAGTGCTGTCGTGGATAAGTGCCACCTTTGTGAACACTATTCGTGGCATACCGATTCTTGTGCAGTTGTTTTACATCTATTTTGTGTTGCCGGAAATAGGGATCCAGCTTACCGCATATCAGGCCGGTAGCATCGGTTTAGGTATCGCCTATTCTGCCTACATGTCGGAAGTTTTTCGCGCCGGTATTGAGGCCATTGATGTCGGCCAGATCGAAGCGGCTCAAACCATTGGCATGACCCGGTGGCTTATCATGGCCCGAGTAGTTCTGCCACAGGCCTTTCGTATCGCACTTCCACCCTACGGCAACAACCTGATTATGCTCCTGAAGGATTCATCGCAGACCTCTGCAATCACCGTTGCCGAATTGTCGCTGGAAAGCAAACTGATCGCTGCCTCCACGTTCAAAAACACGACAGTATTCACTATGGGCGCGATTGGTTACCTAATAATGAGTCTACCTCTCATTGTCCTGGTGGCAAGGCTTGAAAAGAGGTTTAAGCGAGCATGATCAGTATCACAAATCTGCATAAAGCCTTTGGAGCAAATGAAGTGCTCAAGGGCATTTCGCTCGAAGTAACCCAAGGAGAGGTGTTGTGCATCATCGGCCCCTCCGGCTCCGGCAAATCAACCATCTTGCGTTGTATCAACGGGCTAGAAAGTTACGACAAGGGAGAAATTCGTGTAGAGGGTCACCATGTGAACCGGGACACGAAGGGAATCATCTGGATCCGTACACATGTGTCCATGGTTTTTCAACGGTTCAACCTTTTTCCGCATCGAACCGTTCTTGAAAACGTCATTGAAGGCCCGGTCTATGTAAAGAAGAAGACCGTACCCGGCTACGAGCCGCGGCCGCGAACTCCTGAAACAGGTAGGCCTGGCAAATAAAGCGGACGCATATCCTAACCAACTCTCTGGCGGACAGATGCAGCGAGTGGCTATTGCCCGGGCTCTAGCCATGCAGCCAATGGCAATCCTCTTTGACGAGCCCACCTCTGCTCTCGACCCGGAACTGGTAGGAGAGGTACTAAGCGTCATGCGCAACCTTGCCGAGCAAGGTATGACCATGCTTGTCGTCACCCACGAAATGGCCTTTGCGAAGGAGGTGGCCGATCGGGTGATCTTCTTGGATGGGGGCGTCATCGTGGAGGAGGGATCGCCCCGGGAAATCCTTGTCAACCCCAGGCAAGATCGGACTCGAGATTTCTTGAGGCGGGTAATGCATGTGAAGTGAGCCCGCCTGCTGCGTTATCTATTCAGGCTGGAGCTGAGCTTTATCGTTCATCAAATCACGCTAGGAAGGGATAGAAATGCAAGGGGTCAGGAAATTACGGTCATCGGTACAGGTAATGGAGCTCATGGAGCCGCCGCGGATCTGACCTTACGGGGCTACGCCGTAACGCTCTTTGACTTGCCGGAGTTCAAAGGCAACCTAGAGGCAGTTGCCAAGACGGGTGGAATTCAGGTCATCCGGGGAGAACACCGACAATTCGTGAAGATCCATAAGTTCACCACAGATGCCAAAGAGGCTTTTGCAAAGGCAGACTGTATCATGCCTGTCGTTCCGACGTTTGCTCACAAGGCGCTGGCAGAAGCCATGTGCTTTCCATGCCAGGGACGGCCAGTCCATTATTCTGAACCCTGGCTCGACGGGCGGGCTGTTGCAGTTTATGAAAGGCTTTTAAAGACAAGGGCGTAACCGCAAACATTGACTGGGCTGAAACCGCAAGCCTTCCCTATGGCGCTCGCGTAGTGGAACCCGGGGTTGTTGTCAACATCCTTTTGGATGCCAAGGAGATTTTTTTTTGCAGCATTTCCAGCCACGAAAACAGGAGAGATGTTTTCAGAATTCAAGAAGATGTTCCCTGCGGCTGTCAAGGTGAAGAACATTCTGGATACGGCGCTTAACAATGGGAACCCTGTTAGCCATCCGACCGAGCGTTATTGAACGCCGGACGAATCGAATTCACTGGTGGAAACTATCTCCATTATAAAGAAGGGATCACCCCGTCTGTGGCTAGGGTGATGGAGGATGTGGGATAAGGAGCGAATGGCGGTCGTTCGTGCTTATGAGCTTACTGAGATAAGTACCGCCGAAAGATTGGTAATTCTGGGGATACACTCATCCCGGAAAACTGACACGACGAGTATCAACACAGCGAAGTCTTCGCTCCCATGAAAGCTCCTCCCTATCTTCATAACCGTTTTATTATGGAGGACATTGCTTATGGACTGGTGACCTGGGCAAATTTTGGTGATCTGGTTGGGGTGGAAACACCGTTAATGGATGCTTTTTGTCCGTATCGCATCCTCCATTCACGGTGTTGATTATTTTAGGGAAGGTCGTACTCTCAACAACCTGGGACTCGGCAATTCTACAGCGAAACAATTGTTGACATGTTAATACGGGTACCTGTCAGTAATAGGATGCAATGCTAACGAGTGTATAAGGCAGCGGGAAGCACTCAGTCGAAGGCGTCGCATGTTATTTAGCATTGCTGTCCCTTGGGTGCTTCATACGGAGGAGACCGTGATCGATACAATGCTAAAAGTTCACGAACCGTGAACTGCAATTGCGAAAGGAGGCGGCGACGCCTCGGGGGTATCAGCACTACGTACGACGTTTACGCTTCTCGGGCGGAAAACTCTGAGATCTGGGACGTTGAAGGCCGGCGCTTTA
>CAWHUL010000003.1:0-135547 GCA_963832365.1 uncultured Acidobacteriota bacterium
ACCTCTTTGGGAAGCGGCTTGTTCCTTCGTGCAGTTTGGCTTCGGCGAGACATCGGACGGTACCTACCACAACTTCCTCAGCCGCGTCCCCGCTTTTTTCGTTCCTCTGGTGATAAAGCTGGTGACCAGGAGGGGGAAATATCCAAATGGCGAAACCGGAAGATTATGTTGTGGCGATTCCATTCAAGAGGTTCACCCCTTTTTCGAGCGCAATTGTAACTTCAGGATTTTCGACGCTAAAGCAGACCCGCAGTGTTCAACTGCTGGTCGTCATGTGCGACCGTGCCTGGCACCAAAAGACAAAGAAAAAGCATAAAGTGACAAAACCTGGTCCGGTAACCGCATCTCTGTCAGATTTGGCAACCTGGACTGGAATTGGATGAGCGGACCGTCAAGAAATGCTTGGCAGAACTCGAGCAGCGACACCTTGTGCGAACACTGCGAGAGGGAGTGCTGCGCAGTAGAATTCGAAGCCGTCCTGGATCGTGCCAGCGGCGGGAGTTTATCACTGACGACTGGTTTCCGGTCCCGCGCTTCATCATTAGGAAATACTGTCGCATTTATCCAAATGCGGTCGTCCTGCTGCCTCTGCTCGGAGCTCAGCATATCGGGTGGCAGGACGTATCCTGGATTGGAGTTTTCAAACTTTGGAAACAGCTGGGCTGGTCCCACACCCGAGTGCGGAAGGCTATTCGAGATTTGGCACTTAACTGGGAGAAGCTTGACACTGGTCTTCCTATCCCTCTTAAGATCACCTATGGATGGTATCAAGGAAAGGAAAAGCGCTACTTTCATGTCTTGGCTGTGCACTACCAAAGAAGAAAGCGGACCCCCTCCTGGGTGGAGGTTTCACGGGCATTCGCCAAACACTTTGGTGTTCACGCGAAATCGGTTATCAGGAGCGAGTAGGGCTGGGCGGAGTCCTACAAAATCCGTCATGGCGCTGAGTCAATACGTATTTGTAATGAGTCCCCACAAAACCTGTTTCGGTGAGCATCACCCTCACATGCTCTAAGCCATTAAAATCTGCGTGAGTCCCGCAAAACGCGGTACATATTAAGTGTTATATGTTTAGGTTGAGGTAATATATTCTTTTCTAAAGAAAAGAATGAGAAAATCGCTTTCGCGATTTTGCTCCGGTATTTTCTTTTCTCTTCTTTCCCAATAAATGCGAGATTAAGCCAAACTGCACTTCCCCACCAGGTCAAATAGGTTAAGAGTGGGGGAAATAGGCTCTGAGGCCGTAGGTATGATAGGGCGCTACGTGCTTTTAAGGGGGCGAGGACGCGTTGCTACGCCCCGGCATAGGGTAATATGCCCCGGAAGTGCTTAGACATGCTGGAAACGAATACCTCAACCATTTCTGATCTGTTTTTGGACAATTTTTCAGACCGGAAACAAGCACAGAATTGAGTAGTCGAAAACACCTAACGAGGCATCAACACATCAAAGCCTATCGCTAAGATGTTGAAACAAACCATTCGACTAGAAATTACAACTGCTAATGTGAAAACGCTCTGATGGTATTTAGAGGCTTTGTTCAATGCTGCGCCGCTGTCATGAAATGTGATACGGCGAACTCAGTTTGTCAATTGAAGTAGCAGGTCGCGCTTCCCAGAATGAAACTCTGAAGTGATTAAGTCGCTTGGGCACGGTTTAACCGGTTCTCGCTGACGTATAATCCGTTCGTTTCACGGGCCTTTTCGCGTCTCGCCTCAATTTCCCTAAGTCGTGCTGTGGCTTCCCAGCAAAGCTGGACGGGGAGGTCTCGTCATGCGGAAACCCCTTCTTCGTCGCATCACAGTATTGTCGGCAGTGTTGGCACTGATTTCATCGAGCGGCTGTTCCGGCGGTGGTGGTCAAAGCAGCGCTATCAACATTACAGGAAAGTGGAATGCTGCCTTTAGCTCCACTATTTTCGTGGCCGATTCTGTCGCCAATGGCACCTTGACGCAATCTGGAAATGGCTTTGCAGGGTCTTTTGCGTTGTTCGGCTCGCCCTGTATGACTTCAGTCATGATTCAAGGCACTCTGTCGGGAAATGCTGTTCGACTCTCAGCGAGCGACACCTTCGATACCGTTCTTATGACTGGAACTGTCGATCCAACTGGTACCACGATGAGCGGTACATACACGAGTTCGGGCGCTTGTCTGAGCGGCGATGTGGGTACTTGGAGTGCGACTAAGCTAAGCGTGCCGCCATCGCCGCTACCTCCGCCATCGCCACCACCTCCGCCGTCGCCACCACCTCCGTCAACCGCCTGTGCACCGCCGCCAGCGGGCATTGTCAGTTGGTGGCGGGGTGATGGTACCGCGAGCGATTCCATTGGTGCCAATTCAGGAACTCTAAACGGAGGCGTTTCCTATGTTCCGGGAGAAGTAAACGAGGCATTCCGCTTCGACGGAAGCACGGGCTTCGTCAATGTCCCTGAATCACCATCTCTGGACGCCATCTATTTTCAGCAAAGTGTAGAAATGTGGGTAAACCCGCAGCTCCCCGCACCGAATTTGTATGGCTGGATGTTTTCACGCAGACATCCAATGATAACCGAGAGTTTCAGCGTTCTGATGTTCCCTGACGGTTCTTTGGGGATAGAGATAGGTACGACGACTAGCCCGACCCCTACTGGGTCGATATTCCAATCTTCACCAGGCGTTCTGTCATTTGGCACATACCAGCATGTCGCCGTCACCGCAAGCACGCTGACAGGCAATGTGAGAGCGTATGTCAACGGGAATTCTGTTCCCTTGATAGCCATCTATGGGCCAGCTTCAATTTACGGCGCCGTATACGGGAATTTCAAACCCGTACCATACCTTTATATCGGCCGTCGTGAGGATATAGGCGTCGGTGAAGGTGTCGATGCAGCGGGATATTTCAACGGCATAATTGATGAAATTAGTCTCTATTCCGCTGAGCTGACGCAAGCACAGATCCAAACAATTGTGACTGCGGGCAAGAATGGAAAGTGTCAGTAACGGGTGCGGCAAGCTGCTTTCGGCTTCTGTGATGAAATCGTGATAAGTCCACGTGCAATTTGCGGCTTCTTGTATCACAACCCGGCGGAACGCGGTTCGCGTAAGTTGTTGATGGCGCATGTAGAATAGAAGATTTTGGAAACGGAGCAGGAACCCCTTTGTGATCTTCAAAACCGGACAGATCTAATCAACACCGGTGCGAATCCTCGCCCTATAGTTTCCGGATCGCCGACAATCCGGGAGTGATCACGTAGTGATAAGCCGCTGCCAGCTTGGGCCTGACGGCACTCCTTGTATTTCTAAGTCATCGCTTTACATGTTTGCCTCCGGTGCTTGTCGTTCCTTCCCCCACGTCCGAACGAGAAGGACAGACAGACCGGCGTGAGCGGCAACGGCTGGCCACAGCAGAATTCCTACTCCACCGTTGACCCCCACGTAAATGAGATACAGCGTTGCGAGCAAGTTGTAGGTCAACATCCCAAAGAACGCCCGGAGCGTGTTGCGGTCCGGCCAACAAGCCACTCCCAAGGCGATCAGGCTGATGCCGGCGATCCGACTCACCACGACGCCGGCGCCGGCGATTTCGGAGTCGAACAGCAGCCGGATCACGATAGGGGGATACACAAGCAAGATCAGGCCAGTCAACGCTTCGCCTACCGCCGCGAGAATGAGGAGCTTCTTCATAGCACCTTCTTGATCGTCGGATTCCTGTAAGTGCCGTTGATCGTCAGCAGGCGTCCCTAGTGCGATCAGGGCGATGCCGGTCACGCGCGCCAATGTCATGGCAACGCCGGTCAGTTCTACGCCGAACTGCTATTAGAACGCGCCGCCATGGCCACTTCCGCCACGGCGGCGTCTTCATCCAGCTAGTCTTTCGCGAGGGCGATCGCGTGGGCAATGGCTGGCATTTGCTTGTGGTCTTCTGCCGTCAACTGCTCTTGGGTCGAGCTGTGAGCAACTGTGGCAGGAGAAAGCCCACAAGAAGCCGCCCTCGGCGCAGGAGCAGAAGGCCATTCAAATGTTGAAAGCCGATCCGCAGATGCGCCTTGAATTCATTAATAGGGTTGCGGCTCCTATCGCTAACAAAATGTTCGAGTGCGGCATGATCCCGTGATGATTGGCGCGTGGCGACATTGGATCCTGCTGTTGCCGGAGGGGATGTATGGACGGAGCGAATCGATGAGGCAGATGCTGTTCTTCGTGCCGAACGGAGCATGATCGCCCTCCACACACAAAGACATGACAGCGACCGAGAGCCAGGCGAACAACTTCGGCTGGTTCTGCGCTGCTTCAGCCACCCTCAGGGGAACTGCTCAACAGTTCCCCTCCTCGGATGTCATCCAGATCAACTCTATTTACCGCCGAAATTGAATACGATGCCGCCGCTGTAGCGGAAGTTATTTTGACTCTGCGCACCGGCCCCTGTGAAATTGTTCCCGAATCGAGTCAGCAGATAACCTACCTCCACAGGGCGTATGGCGACTGCGTGCGACAGGTTAATATCAACTCCTCCACCGGCCAGCAATGAGAAGCCATTGTTGCTGGGAGCTGCCCCGACGCCGGCTACTGAAGCGCCCACGGTTTTGAACACGTTACCGTAGACGTTGGAATGGGCTCCGCCAAACAGCACTTCGCCAAAAGGCGAGAATTTCCCATGCTTCTGGATCTGTGGGCCGAACAGGTACGTAAACAGGTTCCCATTCGCGTTGAAACGAAGCGGAGCCACGGTGGTAACGTTTCCTATACGGCTTCCCGCAGGAATCGTAAACGCATTTGTCTGGCTTCCATAGCCCTGGAGGTCTATCTTGAGACCGAGCATGTGGGTGAAGTTATAAACAATGCCACCACCGCCACCGTTCAGATTGTGACTTGAGGTAAACCTCTTGCTCGGATTGAAGTGAACCAGTGAATAGTCCGCATATGCCTGAAACTTTGGGTAGTCCTGCGCCCACGCTGTCAACCCACTCATCACGACAGCTACCAACACAAGCGCTTTCCTGATACTCATCGTACTTTGTCCTCTCATATTCGATTTTGTGACAGATCCATGAACCCGCAGACCATTACACTTACAAGAGTCTATGGGCCAAACGTGACGCCACGGGATGAGGCTACGGATTGGCGGGCTACTTGTCAGCTGTGAAAATTACCAGATGTACTCTCCCCGCCGGGGCTGGATGAACACCGTACCAGAACTTGCCGTCAAAGGAGGCCCACAACTGCGGCATTACGTTCGTAACTCAGGTGACCTTCGAAGGCGTGCTCTGTGATGCAATAGTCGCGGTGTGAGACCTGGAATAGGGATCTCTACCGCAGGCGTGGCTCTCTGTCGTCGAGTTTCGGGTATGTCGGGGTTACTTGAATAGCCAGACACTCGAGGCAGAATTCATGCAGATCGCTACAACCATCGAGAATACGATCGTCGATTCAGGTCTGGAGATCCGAACGCTTAACGCTCTAATCGAGAATCAAAGATGATCGGCAGGGTGTCTACCCAGCAACACGAGAAATCACCTGGAGCCCCAGGTCAGTATCGCTAGAGCGTGTTTCAAAAATAGGTTCGGCCTCACATTTGGTACTTATGTCTGAGGCGGGTTTGCTGGTGAGCTTCTGCCATGAAGAAACGGCAGAAGCTGTTGACAGACGAGCAGTGGGAGTTAATTGAGCCTTTGCTGCCGAAACGGAGGCAGCGGCGCGATAAACGAGGCCGGCCGCCTGCATCGAATCGAGCTTGCTTCGAGGGCATCCTGTGGATTCTACAAACGGGCGCGGCGTGGCGGTTTCTGCCCGACGAGTTTCCCTCACCCTCGACCTGCTGGCGGCGGCTGCAGCAATGGCAAGAGGAAGGCGTCTGGCTGGAGGCCTGGCGTGCGCTGTTGGGAGCGCTGGATGAGGCCGCTCTGCTCAAATGGGACGAGACCTTCTTGGACGGCAGCTTCGCCCCGGCGAAAAAGGGGGCGCTGCAGTGGGTAAAACCAAGCGGGGCAAGGGCACGAAGTGGATGGTACTGGTCGACGGTGAAGGTATTCCGCTGGGAGTTCGGCTGGAAAGTGCCTCTCCGGCTGAAGTTAAGCTTGCGGAAGCCACGCTCGACGAAATCCGCGTCCCCCGGCCGAAAGGCTGTCCGCGGCAAAGGCCGGAGCGCGTGATTGCCGACCGCGGCTACGATTCCGACCCACTGCGGGAGCGGTTCAAGAAGCGCGGCATTGAGTTGATTGTGCCCTACCGGAGCAACAACAAGGAACGGCGTTATGAAGATGGACGCAAATTGCGGCGCTATAAGCGTCGCTGGATCGTGGAGCGAACCAACGCTTGGCTCGGTCAGTTCCGCCGGTTGCTGGTTCGTCATGAGCATCTGCTCTCCACTTACTCCGCCTTCTTCTACCTCGCCTGCTTCTGGATTACGCTTCGGAGATATTTTTGAAACAAGCTCTAAACGCCTGCGTGAATCGTAACCCTCATCGAACTGTTGTCACAAATTTCGATTGTTGATCCATGTCCTTCACCTCTGCCTGTCCACCGACATTCTTCTGGAAACACCAATGTGATTGGCAGCGCCCCAGTCATCGACCGATCACGCTACCCTGTCATCGCCTTGCTGCACTTTGGCCTGAACTGTCTCTGCCTTTGCGCCGCGGCCTAAGATAAGAGACTTCAACTCGTCCTCGCCCACGAGTCGGGCAAACTCCCTAAATGCGAAGAACGGAATCAGCACCACGAAGGCAATTACGCCCATCACAAGTATTCCTTCCACCCCTCCTCCGCCCATCACCGGAATGCTTTGCGCAATCGTCTTGCCATGAAACATCCCAACAAGCATCTCTTCCACAATGTGAAAACAGATCAATATGATCGAGAATACGGCGGACTTATACAGAATGGGGAAGACAATCGGCCTATAGCTGAGATGCTCCACTATATGCAACTCTTCTACAATGAATAGAACTTTGCCTAGCACTACTGCGTTAATGAGGCTCACGCCCACCTTAAAGCCCATGTCGTGCGCTATGTGTTGCTGTCTTAGGATGACCCATTTGTGAAGTTCGAGTACGCTGAGTAGCACCCATAGGTAGGCAACTATCACTAAAAACTCCTTTGCTCCAGCGACGGCTTTCTCCTTCGTTTGTTGCGTGTCCAACATTGTCCGATGTCCTGTGTAACGTGGTTATCCGCAACTCGGCTGTATCAACTGCTAGAACTTAGGCCCTGATCAGCTGATCGCCAGAGCCTCCCATCGACGATGTGTCGATAGCGCTTACTGGCCCAGATGAGCAAGGGCGTTACGCAGCGGAGTGCTGGAGATCTGAATTATTCCTGCGAAAGGCCGATACATCTCCAAAATCAAGAAGAGTGCGCCTGAAACCGATAGCGCGCAAACGAATAAGGTGGCTACAACGGTCGCATTGGGAGGTGCAAAAAGGCCGTAGCTGATGAAAATAATCGTAAGCCAAAAAACAACCACCACGAGTAACGGCGTTGAGATTGAGATGCTTCGCTGTTCGTACAAGAGCCAGCGAGCACGTGAGAGCTCAATCGCGATACTTAGCGCTTGCGCCTTGAGTGTGCGTTGAGCGTCGTCCTTAGGCGAGAGTCCTAGAATTGTGGCATAGAGAACTTCGGCCCTAGCCGCATCCGGTTCGGCTGGGTCAAATCGTGAATGGTCTTTCGGCCAAAGCTTATCGAGTGCGTGGACAACGGCGCCGCGCAACAGATCACGAGAGTTCTTCGTCTCAGGCCCGTAATGGCCCAGTATTTGGTCAAGTAAGACGATCTTGGCGGCACCCTCCGTCTGTTCGTTCCTCTGCATGTCGAACGACCCTGCTGCAGAAGCGATCAGCAGACCGAGAACAAGGGCAGCCATGGTTCCCACCAGTCCCATCCCGAGCGTCACAAACGTTTTTGAATCTCCACTCAGATGATGCTCCGGCAAAGCGGCGCGAAGAAACATGCCAAGCAGCCCGCCTCCGACAACGCAAGCGAACACGATCAAGCTGATCGCCAGGGAACTCACGATTTACCTCTCCCTCGAGAGTTTATCCCGCCTACATAGACTGAACAGAGCTTTCGCTGAGATGACGATGATTGTGAATCGACCGCCCCAACTAAACTCTCTCTGGCGGCAGCCTGCTCCTAAACGTGAACGTGTCAAGGAGCGAGTCTCGAATGTGTTGACTATGTTAGCAACTGGCAATAGTGCCAGTAAGCGCAGAAAGACTGAGAGAATCCTGCCAGCAATCGTCACCAATGCGGGGAACTGATCGACAAACGCCCGAGACTCGAAACCGAGGAAAGCTGAATGAGCTTGAACCTGACGATCAACTTAGATCAAAGTCTCGGGCCCTGGCTCGTTGGTTGGCGAGAAAACAACACAGATCGACCTCGCACAACTACCAGTTGCCAGATTCGACCCATTCCCCGAGCATAATCCCGAGGAGATGTTCCCTGCTGTGGGGCCATCGTGCAAGACCGAGCGGATACCGCAGGCACCGGATGCCTAAGTATCTCGGTCTAGTGGAATCAGAAGAAAACCGCCGGTTCGTCGACGATGTTTGCTCAGCCGCAGTCCTAGCGAGCTTTATCGTGATTCCCTTAAACAAACGACAGCCAAGCCTGATACGCGTTTCTGCATGGAGAGAAGAAAGAGAAGAAAATGATCAGTACCTTCACAAGACGAGTTTTGTCAACGACGCTATCTCTGCTGTTCATCACGACTGCTCCATTTGAAGCCTGGGCTCAGCAATCAGCGCAAACTGGGTCGACCGGGTATTCGGGACAAGGTGCGCCTCTGAATGCAGAAGAATTGCAGCAACTGGTCGCGCCTATCGCGCTGTACCCTGACGCCTTGGTAGCCCAGGTTCTTGGAGCCGCGACCTTTCCAGACCAGGTTGCCAATGCCGCCGAGTGGCTTCAAGGGAACACGAGTCTCACAGGCAACCTCCTGATGGAGATGGTTGACCGGCAACCGTGGGATCCCAGTATTAAGGCACTCACGCAGTTTCCTTCAATTCTTGACAACATGGCGAAGAATCTCAGTTGGACTTCTGCACTGGGAGAGGCGTATCACACCCAGCCTTCCGACGTTATGTCGGCCGTCCAGGTTTTGCGGGCAAAGGCAAAAGCTGCCGGCAATCTGAAATCAAGCGAGCAGATTACGGTGGTGCAACAGTCGCCGCAAGTAATCGTGATTCAGCCGGGGAATCCGCAGGTGGTGTATGTCCCCGTATACAACCCGACGTTGGTTTACGGCACTCCCTATGTCACTCCCGGATACAGCACTGCCACCGTGGCGGCGACCAGCATGCTTGCGTTCGGAGCTGGCGTCGCGGTTGGCGCGATGATGAGCGGTGGATGTTGCAGTTGGGGATATAGCAGTTGGAACTGTGGTTGGCATGGCACCACTGCGGTGGTTTATCACGGCGGTGCATACTACGGAAACAGCGCGTGGCACGGCGGCTCCTACGGCACCAGTTACAACGCATCCACGGGGACTTACGCACGTGGGGCATCAACCACGACCGCCTACGGGAGCGCAAAAGCCGGTCAAGCGTACAACCCATCCACTGGAACTTATGCTCGCGGCGCATCGACCACGACGGCCTACGGCACGCAAAAAGCTGGTCAAGCGTACAACCCAAACACCGGGGCTTCTGCCGCGACTCGTCAAAGTTCCAACGCCTATGGAAGCTCTGGAAGCTCGGCGTATTCAAAGAACGGCCAGACTACATACACCCAGCACCAAACAACTTCGCAAGGATCCGTGGGATCAGCGCAAACCTCAAGCGGCGGCAAGGCTGTTGCCGGCACAGGTAAGTACAACAGCGCTGCTGTGGGTGAGACCGCCAGTGGCAATAAGTACGCCGCAGCAGACGGCAAAACTTACAGCAACACCGGGAGCGGTTGGCAGCAAAAGAGCGGAAGCCCGAGCAATTCTGCTTCTTCTAAGGGCTGGGGGCAGCAGGAGAAAAGCAGCGGGGCATCGGCCTTCGGCGGAGGCAGCAGCGGTTGGGATTCCAGGGCGGAGAGTGCTCGTGGCTCGGCAAGCAGGGGCGGTGGCGGCGGCTGGGGCGGCCGCAGGTGAACCACGCGGCGCAGCCGCAACACGATGCAAGTTGGTGAGCGGTGTTGGTGAAGTGCATCACAGTCGTTATTGGGAGAATAGCTATGTCGCTCAAGACCCGCAGATCGGTCATTACGGCCTGGTTGATACTTCTAGCGATGATGGTTTTCTTTGCCGCCTGCAACAAGTCCGAGCAACCCGCGCAGAACGACAAGCCAAAACCTTCGTTCAAAGTATTTGCTTCACCGGACGAAGCGGGCAACGCATTGCTGGAAGCGGCAAAGTCGGGAGATCAAAACGCGGGGCTAGCACTTTTCGGTTCGGAGTCTAAGGACATTATCTACTCTGGTGATCCCGTGCAGGACAAAGCCGCGGTCGAGAAATTCACGTCGGCCTATCAGCTGATGCACCGCTGGCGCAAGATGGCCGATGGGTCCCAAATGCTGCTGGTTGGCGCCGACAATTTCCCCTTCCCAATCCCGCTGAAGAAAAATAGTGCCGGGCAGTGGTACTTCGACGTGGTTGCGGGAAAAGATGAGATTCTGTCGCGCCGTATTGGTCGGAACGAACTGGCAGTCATCCGCATTTGCGCAGCGGTGGCCGATGCTCAGGCTGAGTATTTCTCACAGCGTCACGACGGTGGAAGCAAGGGGCAATACGCTCCGAAGTTCATCAGTGACTCCGGCAAGCAAAATGGTTTGTATTGGGAGTCGCCAGAAGGCCAGCCTAAAAGCCCGCTCGGGCCGCTAGCCGCAATGGCCACTGCCGAAGGATATCGCGCAAAGCCGAATGCACACGCGCCCTTCCATGGCTACTACTTCCATATGCTGACCCGGCAAGGCAATAACGCGCGAGGCGGTGCAAAGGACTATGTAGTCGGTGGAAAGATGGTCAGCGGGTTTGCGCTCGTCGCCTATCCGGCTGAATACGGCAATTCGGGGGTGACGACCTTCATCATCAATCAGGATGGCGTGCTGTTCCAGAAGGATTTGGGAAAAAACACTACAGAATCGGCAACAGCGATGAACGCATTTGATCCTGATAACACTTGGAGTCGGATAGAGTAATGAAAGAAAGGACAAGATTTATAGCGAGACCTTTCTGCCAGGCCATTGTTATTCTCGTGAGCTTTAGTTTATTTGCGCAGGAACCCGGCACGTTTTCAACTACTCCGCCGGGCACCGGGGCATTGCCCGCCGGCTGCATCACTCCCAGTGTCTCGGGAGGTGGCACTTACTATCTGTGCGGCAACACGTGGTTCAGTCCGGCTTACGGCGCAAACGGCATCTACTACCGCGTAGTACCAACTCCGTAGATCACACTGACGTCCGTGAGTAAACCCATCGCAGAAAAAAGGAGGAGGAACAATGACAGCAGTCAAGGCCCTTACGAATGCCGTGATCGTGGCGGCAGCTTCACTCGTTGCACTGACAGGCACAACGATCGTCGCACAGAACCCGAAAATGGAGGAGAAAGTGATGGCCATCAAACAGGCGCAGGCCGCCAACAAGCAGAAGTTGGCTCACTACACCTGGCAGGAGACCGAAACAATCAGCATCAAGGGCGAGGTGAAGGACACCAAAGCGTACCAGGTGCAGATGGGACCGAATGGCCAGCAGCAGAAGAACGAGCTCAGCGACCAGCAAGCACAATCCGGCGGACACGAAGGTCCTTTAAAAAAGCACGTGGTGGAGAAGAAGACCGGAGAATACCAAGAATATGGACAGCAGATCGGCGCACTCGCCAAGCAGTACACCGCACCCGATCCAGAGCGCCTGATGCAGGCCAAGCAACAAGGCAACATTTCGCTTCAGCCCGGACAAGGAACTGTAAGCCTGGTGATCAAGAATTATGTGAAGCCAGGGGACTCGGTGACGATGACAATTAGTGAACAGACGCATGCACCGGTGAGCATTAAGGTCTCGTCCTATCTGAGCGACCCCAAAGACGCCGTCACGATTGCGGCCCAGTTCGCGCAGTTGCCCGACGGCACGAACCATGTCGCGACAACTCAGATCAATGGAGTTAGCAAACATCTCGAGATCAACGAGCAGAACTCGAAATACCAGAGGATGTGATGGAGTTACTAAGTCTGGAGGTCACTGAGTGGCTCGAAGCTGCGCGTCAACATAGTAGCGCAACCACAGCAAAGAATTAATTTCCGAGCTTTGTAGCGTGCATCTGCGTGCCCAGCACGGAATGATAGGACTTGAAGCATATCGCGTAGCGCATCCGCGATGCCCAGATGAAACTCACTATCCAGTTCAGATCACCGTTTGCCACTGTCACCCTTATCTCAGGCTCCAGTGTGAACTACACGGTGGATGCGTTGGCATTCCATCCAGGCTCGGCTTCCACCGCGACCTGCTCACCCAGCGAGATGACCACCTCCGTGCAACCCGATGGAGCTACTCCGCTCGCAGTGACATCCGGCTTGCTAGGTGACGGCGAGGACTATTCCCTTCACCAGCTGCCAATAGCGCTTTGCAAAAAGGCCGAGGCCCGCCCGTATTCAGACTGTTACGAAACTGAGTGACTCTGAAGTAAGTTAATGGGAAGATGCCCTTGCGAGAGCGGGGGCATTTTTCATGGGCTTCATTCAGGGTGAGAGGCGGGATCAGCACACGTTGTTTCCGACGACTCTGGACGATCTGATTCCTGCCGATCATATGTGCCGTGTGATCGAGGCGTTCGTCGGCAAACTGGAGATGTCGGCGCTGGGCTTCGTTCGGGCCGAGCCAGCCGAAACCGGGCGTCCTGGTTACGACCCGCGCGATCTGCTGAAGCTGTATCTGTATGGATATTTGCAGCAGATACGTTCGTCGCGGCGGCTGGAAGCCGAGTGCCGGCGCAACGTGGAAGTGATGTGGCTGCTGAGCAGTCTGGAGCCGGACTACAAGTCGATTGCCGAGTTTCGGCGGATGCATTCGGAGGCGGTGACAGAGGCGGGAGCGGAACTCGTTCGCTTTGCGCGTTCGGTGGGACTGGTTCGCGGCGAGTGGGTGGCGATCGACGGCTCGAAGTTCCGCGCCGTCAGCAGTGCCAAGAGCGTGAGGGAGCGTGAGGCGATCCGGCGCTACCTCGATCAACTGGAGCGAGCCGACGCGCAGGACGAAGTGGTGATCAACCCGAGCGCGGTAGCGGCGGCGCTGGAGAAGCTGAAGAATCACCCAGAGGCGGAAGCACGTTTCATGCGCATGGCCCAAGGCAACGCGCCCGCTTATAACGTGCAGACGGCAGTGGATGCCGAACACGCGCTGATTGTTGTGCAGAAGGTGACAACTGAGGTCACCGACAATCGCAGCCTGTTGCCGATGGCGGAAGCGGCCCAGCAGGCCGTCGGCGCTCCGGAAACACTGCACGTGATGGCCGATGCAGGCTACTCCAATGGCCCGCAGGCGGAGGGCTGTGAAGCCAAGGGAATCCTGCCCCACGTCCCGGCCAATCGCGCCATCAACAACCAGGGCGATGGAACACTGTTCGACCGCACCGAGTTCGTTTATGACGACGAGACGGACAGCTTCCGGTGCCCGGCAGGGCAGACCCTGGCCCGCAAGCAGCTCCAGCGATGGAAAACGCGGGTAGTCTATGCAGCAGCGGCACACGCCTGTGCGATGTGTCCCTTGAAAGAGCAGTGCACGAACGCCCGGTACCGGATCGTCAATCGTCATCTCCACGAAGCCGCATTACAGCGCATGAATCAACGCGCTACGCCGCAAGCCATGCGATTACGAAGATCCACGGTGGAACATCCCTTTGGCACTCTTAAGTACCGCATCTTCGGGCACCCCAGATTCCTTCTGCGCGGAGTCACCGGTGCACAAGCCGAGATGAGCTTGGCAACCATCGCCTATAACCTGAAACGGATGATGAATGTTCTGGGCGGCCAAAAACTCACCACCGCACTCGCCCGTTAATCGTCGGTCGGCCACACCAAACCACAATAAGCACTGCCGAAAAAGAAAACGGTGCTTCGGAAATCGGAACACCGTTCGTTTACCCCATCAAAACCGTCGTTTCGTAACAGCCTGGTATTCGGCGGGCCTTTGTATGTGCCAATAACTGAGATCAGAAGTCAGCCGTGGTCAGTTGGTGTGTTACGGGCAATCCGGAACTTATGCTGCGACGCAGCTCCAAGGTAGCCGCTTGGCCGCAGCGGTCCCAAAGTCCGCTTCTGGGAAGCTGGAAGCAGCGATCACTTTTAGGCTGGTGTTACAGATCGCCGAGCGGTTTCCTCTGTGATGAAATTGTGATAATTCCACGTGCAATTTGCTGCAATTTGGACCAGAACAGGGCAGAATGCGGCACTCGTAAGCTATTGATGGCGCATGTAGAATAGAAAATTTTGGAAACGGAGCAGGAACCCCTTTGTGATCTTCAAAACCGGCGGGAGGCATCTTCGCGATGTCTTCGGTGCGTTCGACTCGCACACGCTTCCGCCAAATTTGTCGCCGTGTTTTGCTAACTCACATCGTCAGTACAACGCGGAACTCTGCCTTGCCGCTCATCATTCGCGCGTAAGCCTCAGCCGCTTTTTCGAGCGGATAGGTTTCAATCATCGGACGCACGCCGGTCAGTTCGGCGAAGCGCAGTGTGTCTTCGGAATCGGCTGGCGTTCCCGCGGCCCAGCCCTGAATCGTTCGACTTCCAGTGATGAGTTGTGCCGGCGTGACCTCAATGGGATCGAATGTCGCGCCGATCACCACGAGCTTGCCGTTCGGTCCCAGACCGTCGATCAACTCTGACATCGCTTTCGAGTTCGGGGCCGTCGCCAGGATCACCCGTGCGCCACCCAGCTCTTGCAGTGCCTGTGCCGCGTTCGTCGCTTTGCTGTCGATGTACACGCTCGCTCCGAGTTTCTTTGCGAGCGCCGCGTTTTCAGCCCCGCGCCCGATCGCCGCGACCTTGTAACCAAACTTGTTCGCGAATTGAATTCCCGAGATGACCCAGACCGCCGATACCCTGCACCGCAACCAGGTCGCCGGGGAGCGCGCCACTGTGCCGCAGCGCATTGTAGGTAGTGATTCCGGCGCAGAGCAGCGGTGCAGCGTCGGCGTCGCTTAGAGTTTCAGGTATCGCCGCCAGCGCTTCCACGGGAGCGACCATGTATTGCTGGTATCCGCCGTCATAGCTGATGCCCGGAATTTTCAGGTTCCGGCAATTGCGAAAATCTCCGCGCCGGCACTCGCGACACGTATTGTCCTGGCCGCCGTGCCAGCCGACGCCGACGCGCTGTCCCTTCTTCCACGCGGAAACACCGGCGCCCACTTCGTCGATGACGCCTGCGACTTCGTGTCCCGGAACGCGGGGATACTGAATTCCAGGCCAGGCGCCTTCCTTCGTGAACACGTCACTGTGGCAAACACCACAAGCCTGCACCTTGATCCGCACTTGTCCTGCATCTGGCTTGGGGATCTCGCGCTCGACGATCTCGAAATCCGCTCCGGGTTTAGAAATCTGCGCCGCCGTCATTGCAACCTGTGGTACCACCGCTATTCTTCTCGTTGCCATAAATCCTCCTTATGAGTCATTGAGTGGTTGTTCTCTCAGCGAGGCCCGGAATTCCCACGAGTTTGCGCTGCGCACCAGAGGCCTCATGCCACCGCGGTGCCCATCTTCTGCAATCGGTCCCGGAAGTACTCCTTCCAACTCTCCGGCAATGCGGCAACACGCAAAGCACGGCGCACTAAAGTTACGTCGTCCTCAGCGAATCGTTTCGCAATATACAGTCGAGTGACTTCCGAAATAGGAACTCCATTTGAGTCTCGACCAATGGTCCCAATCTCGTCGCCGGCACCAACTTCGCCCTCGCGGCTGACCGCGAGGTAGAAACCCGTCCGACCGCTCGCGAGAAATCGCTTCACCATGTCGTCTGACTGAAATCTCACGCCAAGTTTGTAGCAAGGAAGACGAGGTTGCGTCACAACTACTTCCGCGGAACCGATAGAGAACTGGTCGCCAATATGGACTGAGCCTTCTTCCAGCCCCCCATCGGTCGTGAAGTTTTCGCCGAAAACGCCGAGCGGCAGCTCTCGGCCCGGCAGCGCTCTCTTCCAGTAGTCGTAGTGTGCAATCGGGTAGCAATAAACGGCCTTATGCAATCCACCATGGACCGTGAGGTCTGCCTGACGGTCGCCGTCCAAATTAAGCTTGCGCAGAGCTACGCGACCCTGGACCGGCTCCTTGAATATCCCGGTGGTTACGCTTCGCCCGCGCCACATCACTTCGCGGGGAAGTCCAGTGTTCACCGAGATTATCTTCATACCCGCGGCCCTCCCTGGATAATAAGCAGCGTAATCGGGCGTTACGCGACATGCTCGTCCTCGTCGTTCAGGTACTCGGCGGGGACATCGTCTTCCGGCACTTGGCGCGTGGTCACCTCGGAAACGTCAGGGTCTTTGGCGTCTTCCACGCCCTGGACAGCGTCGGCTTCGAAGGCGTTGCCCTCCTCCGCCAATTCCTCCACGCTCTCGGAATCCGCCTCAGGGGCATTCGGCATCTGCTGAATGTCGCCAGACTGTCCGGCTGAATTTGAGCCGAGTTCATCGTCTTTACGCCGTTTTGTTGCAGCCATAAATTTCACTCCGCGTTCACAGATGCGCCATGCGAATCCGGAGACCCTGGAAATTGCAAACACTACGACCTGCGCACTCCAGAGCAGGATTACGTTCATTTTGGGTATGGATTGCCGCCACACCGGAAGTGACCTGCGGGAAGATGGTCATCCTGTTCGTCTGAAGAGCTCTGTTCGGATGAAGCTAAGATGGGCTCGTGTCTTCCGACCCATTCCTTAGATCGTTGCGCGGCCCGATCCAGATGAGCAGCACGAGGGCTGGCAGGGTCGCCACCGTGGTCAGCAGGAAGAACGGCACCCAGCCGAACTTCTCAGCCAGCACGCCTCCTGAGGAGGCCACCAGTGTGCGGCCAACCGACGCGAGCGAGGAAAGCAGCGCGTACTGGGTAGCGGTGAAGGCGGGCGAACATAGACTGGAGAGATAGCTCACCAAGGCTGTCCCTGCCATTGCGCCCGTTACGTTTTCGGCAGTGACACACAGCGCAAGATAGCCGAGCCGATGCCCGCCTACAACCTGCAGCACATAGAACAGGTTGCCAACCGACTGGAGCACCCCGCATAGGATGAGCGAGCGCCGGAAGCCAAACCGCGCCGTCACCACACCCCCGATCAGAGCCCCCGCCACGGTCGCAAAGAACCCGACCAGTTTGGAAACGGCGGCGATCTCGTTGAGCGAAAACCCGAGCGAGATGTAAAGCGGCGTTGCCATCACTCCCGCCAGCGCTTCCCCCAACTTGTAGCCGACAACGAAGATCAGGATGATCAGCCAGCGCGGCCGGCGCATGAAATCCGTGAAGGGGCCCGTCACTGCGGTGGCGAGCGCTTGGCGAATTCCCTTCCTCCGGCTGCCCTGGTATGTGTACTTTCCGCCGCCACTTTCGGCTCGGGGCCAAACAGGAACACCAGCATTCCCACCCCGAGCAGCGCCGCCATCGTGGCATAGGCCGCGAACCACCCGGCGCGCGCCGCGATCACCAGGGAGCCCGCTCCGGATACCAGCATGGCAAGCCGGTAGCCGGTTTGGATCATGCCCGCACCGGGCCCCTGCAGCTCCAGCTCCAGGATCTCCACGCGCCAGGCATCAATGACGATATCCTGGCTTGCGGATAGAAACGCGACGAGCAGCGACAGGGCGCTCATCAGAGTCAAGTTGTGCCGTGGATCGCACGATCCCAGGGCGAGTATTGCGCAGATCAAGAGGATCTGGATCGTGACTCCCCAACCGCGCCGCCGCCCCAACGGCAGCGGTGGCGGGAGGCTATCCATCAGCGGCGACCACAGAAACTTGAACGCGTAGGGCGTGCCCACCAGGGCGAAGGCGCCGATCGTTGCGCGCCGCACACCGGCTGTCGCAAGCCACGCCGACAGCGTCGAGTAAGTGAGCAGGAGCGGCAGACCGCTGGCGAACCCGAGTGCCAATACCTGCAGCACGCGCCTGTTGGTGTAGGCCGCGACCGCACGACGCCAGTTGCTTGCGGCGCGCTCTTCGGTGATGCCGGGCAATTCCTTCATCGTAATCTTTGGGCAGCCTGCTTCAGCTTCTTGAACACTACATCCGTTGATACAAAACTGTCGAGCCGCTTCACAGGCCGCCGGCTCCGGCAGGCACCCTGCTTGTAGAATTCAAGTGAGGGAATGATCGAAATGTTTAGAGTGGCAATTCTGGATGACTACCAGCACGTAGCGCACGGGTTTGGCGGATTGGAACAGCCTTGCTCCCCGCGCCCAAGTCGAGTTTTTCCACGACAACCTTGTCGATCTGCCGCAGCTTGCAAGCCGTCTGCAGCCTTTCCAGGCGGTAGTGCTGATGCGCGAGCGCACGCCCTTTCCGCGCGCGCTGGTCGAGCAGCTCCCCAACCTGCGCCTGCTGATCACCGCGGGCATGCGTAATGCCTCCATCGATGTCGACGCTGCCGGCGAACGCGGCGTGCTGGTCACTGGCACCGAGACGCTGCCGACACCTACCGCGGAGCTCACCTGGGGGCTGATTCTGGCGCTCTCCCGCAACCTCGTGCACGAGGCAAATGGCATGCGCTCCGGCCAGTGGCAAACCACGGTTGGGCGCGGTGTAGCCGGCAAGACCCTGGGAGTCCTGGGACTCGGCAAACTCGGTTCCCAGGTGGCCGCCCTGGGCAAGGCGTTTGGCATGCAGGTACTGGCCTGGAGCCAGAACCTCACGCCGGAGAAGGCTTCCGAGGCGGGGGCCATCTACGCCGGCAAGGAGAAGCTGCTCGAGAGCAGCGACATCGTCACCATCCACCTGGTGCTTTCGGAGCGCACGCGCAATCTGATTGGCGCCTCCGAGCTGGCGCGTATGAAGCCCAGCGCTTTCCTGGTCAACACTTCGCGCGGACCGATCGTGAACCAGGCGGCTCTGCTGGAGGCGCTGGGTACGCGTCGTATCGCCGGCGCGGCCATCGACGTTTATGACCAGGAGCCGCTGCCTGCCGATCACCCGTTGCGGAAGCCTGAGAATCTTCTGCTGACGCCGCATCTTGGCTACGTCACCGAGGAGAACTATCGGGTGATCTACGGCTGCGCGGTGGAGAACATCCGGGCCTTTCTCGACGGCAAGCCGGTGCGCGCCATCAACCAGCTAGGCTGAACGGGCTGGCTCCCCTTTGACATTTGCCGCCTGCTTTCTTACCTTGGTGCTTCGCCCGGCGCTGCCGGGTCCGGACGGAGGAATCATGCGCGAAGTTGTTGCCACCGAGAATGCACCCAAGGCCATCGGCCCTTACTCGCAGGCCATCAAGGCAAACGGATTTATCTTCCTGAGCGGGCAGACCCCGCTCGACCCCGCCACGCAGCAGCTTGTGGCCGGGGGAGTAGCCGAGCAGACCGAGCGCACCATGAAAAACCTTGAGGCAATTCTCAAGGTCGCAGGCTCCAGCATGGACGAAGTTGTGCGTTGCTCAGTGTTTCTGAAGGACATGAACGACTTTGCGGCTATGAACGAGGTGTACGGCAAGTTCTTCGGGAGCAACCCACCGGCGCGCACAACCGTTCAGGCAGCGCGGCTGCCCAAGGACTGCCTGGTCGAAATCGACGCCATCGCCCTGGCCTGAGGGTGCCGGCGCGATTTCGTGGAGAAACCATGCTGGCCGTCGTAAGATAGATATTATGTCCGCCGCTGTAGATTTGCTGACCTTTTCCGCCGAATTACAGTCCAAATGGCGCAAGCTGGAAGAAAGCCTGCGATTGTTGGGGAAGACCCTGGTTGCCTACTCCGGGGGCGTGGATTCGGCATTTCTGGCCTGGGCCGCTCATTCGGTTGCGCCCGGACGGGTGGTGGCCCTGCTGGCCGATTCGCCCAGTCTCGCACGCACGCAAAAGCGCGAGGCCATTTCGTTTTGTGAGCAGAACGGAATTCCGCTGGAGATTATTTCCACGGCCGAGATGGAGCGTCCCGACTACGTGCGCAACGATTCCATGCGGTGCTTCCACTGCAAGGACGAGTTGTTCATCGCCGTGGAGCGCTATCGCGACGAGCACGGATTCCAGACCGTGGCCTATGGCATCAACTTTGACGATCAAGGCGATTATCGTCCCGGCCAGCAGGCGGCACAGCGGCACGGTGTCGCTGCCCCGCTGCTCGAAGCCGGCTTCACCAAGCAGGACATTCGTGACGTAGCTCGCGCGGCTGGGCTGAGCGTGTGGGACAAACCCGCTTCGGCTTGCCTCTCCTCGCGCATCGAGTACGGACGCGAAGTGACGCCCGAGGCATTGCGCCAGGTGGAAGCCGGTGAGGATGCGTTGCGGGCGCTAGGATTTAAGCAGATGCGCGTGCGCCATCATGGCGCTATCGCACGCATCGAGATTGCCCGCGACGAACTGGCGCGCGCTTTGACCCTGGAGATGGCAGCCGAGTTCACGCGCATTTTCAAACAACTCGGGTTTAAGTTCGTGACGCTCGACCTGGAAGGCTTCCGCTCCGGTTCGATGAACGCCGTGCTTTCGGTCGAGACGCTTTCCGGCCACCCAACAGCTCCCGTGCGATAATCAATGGAGTGCTTGCCCCAGCAAACGCGCCTATCGTCTCGGCCGCCACGTGCGCAACCACGACCATCCGTCAACGTCTAGGAAAATTTATGCTGCGAAAAACTCTGTTGTTTCTGGCCCTCGCCTCGCTCGGCTGCTCGGCCGCACCCCAACAAGCCCAATCCGGCCCGGCTGACTTAAGCCGGCGGGTGGAGCGCACACTGCGCTCGGAATTCAAGATCCCAGCCTACGTACAAATCTCGATCGTCTCGACGACATCCAGTGAGTTTGCGAATTACGATGCCATCACGGTGGCGCTCGGGACCGAGGACAAGAAGCAGACGCACGAATTTCTCATCTCCAAGGATGGCAAGCAACTGATCGACATGCGCAAGATGGATCTGACGGCCGATCCCTATCAGAAGGCGATGAGCAAGATCGATCTGACGGGGCGGCCTCTGCGTGGCAATAAAGATGCCAAGGTCACCGTGGTTGTCTATGACGATTACCAGTGCCCGTTTTGCTCGCGCATGCACCAGGAGCTGTTTTCGCTGATGAAGAGCTACGGCGACCGCGTGAAGGTGTATTACAAGGATTACCCTCTGCCCGCCGAGATGCACCCTTGGGCCCGGCGTGCGGCGATCGACTCTAACTGCCTGGCGCTACAGAACGGCGAAGCGTTCTGGGATTTCGCCGACTACGCACATGCGAACGGGCGGCAGATCAGTGGCGAGAAGAAGCACTTGGAAGCCCAGCTTGCGGCTGTCGACCACATCGCGACGGACATTGGCGGCAAGCGCAACCTGAATACCGCGATGCTCGCACAGTGCATCAAAGAGCAACCCTCAAAAGATTTGGAAAGATCCGTCAAGGAAGCCGAATCGTTGGGGGTGAACGCCACGCCATTTATTTTTATCAACGGTCAGAAGGTCGAGGGCGCCATTCCCGCCGCCGATCTCAAAGCGATTCTGGACCAGGCGCTTCGCGATGCCGGCCAGCAGCCGCCCACGGACGCGTCGACCTCGGCAGCGAGCGCCGGAAAGTAGGCTCTGGTGAAACTTTCACCGGGAGGGTTGGATTTGCACGGGAAATGTGAAGAACGGGGCCCACGGACCGCACCCTGCTGGATCGCGGCATCTGCCATCCTGGCGATCGCGGTTGTTTTGTTGCTGCCGGCCGGCGCTTGCAGCAGTGGACAGGCCGGACCTGATGTTCTGGCCAAGGTGAACGGCCGCAAGATCATGCGCTCGGAAGTGGAGAAGTACTATCACAACCAGACCGAAGGCTCTCCTCAGTCGCCTTCGGAGGAGCAGGCCCAAAGCCTGCGGCTGAGCATTGTGCACGAGCTGATCGATAACGAGATCCTGATGCAGAGGGCCGAAAAGCTCGGGCTGATGGCGACTGACGAAGAGGTTGAAAGCAAGCTGAACGCCGTCAAGGCGCCCTATACAAAGGAAGAATTCGACCAGCGTTTGAAGGATCGCAAGATCACCCTCGACGATTTCCGACGCGACGTCCGTCGCTCGATTACGATTGAGAAGGTTGTGAACAAGGAAATCTCTTCGAAGGTCAACATCGTCGACGCCGATGTCACTGCTTATTACACCCAGCACAAGGCCGAGTTCAACCTGATCGAACCCCAGTACCATCTGGCGCAGATTCTGGTGACCGCGCAACCGAATCCACAGGTTCACAACCTGAAGAACGACAAGGCGCAGAACGAAGCCGATGCGCGCAAGAAAGTGCAGATGATTATGCACCGCCTCGAGAGCGGCGAGGATTTTGCCGCCGTGGCGGCCAACTTCAGCGAGCAGCCCGAGACCTCGGCCAATGGCGGCGATCTTGGTTTTGTTCCCGAGTCCTCCCTCAAGTCGGATCGCCAGGCGGCCGAGGCGATTTCCAAGCTCAAGGCAGGCCAGTACACTCCTCCGCTGCCGGGAAGCGATGCCAACCACAAGCTGGCCGGGTTCCGCATCATCCGTGTGATCAGCAGAGAGACAGCGGGACAACGGGAGATGAACGATCCGCGAGTGCAGCAGGCCATACGGACCTCGTTGCGTGAGCGGCGCGAACAACTGTTGCGCACGGCCTATTACGAGTCGATGCGCAACGAAGCCAAGGTCGAGAATTACCTCGCGGATTCGATTCTGAAGAGTGCGGGAGCGCAGTAGGTCTTTATTCGACGATGGCCATCGTGTCGCCGGGATTCACGTTGCTGCCCTCGGCAACCATAATTCTCTGAACCACGCCCTTCTTCGGCGACTTGATCTCGTTTTGCATCTTCATGGCCTCGACCACGAGGATGCCCTGCTCGGCCTCGACCTCGTCCTTTTCGGCAACCATGAGACGCACAACTTTGCCGGGCATAGGGGCAATAATTTTCTGCGGGCCTTCGCCAACGCCCGCCGACGCCCGGCGGCTTCGCAAGGAGCGGGGGTCGCGCACTTCGGCCGCGAAGCGTTCCGAGCCGATGATGATGTGGGTATCTCCGAGCATCGAATACTCGCGCTTGATCTCGTGAGCCCGGTGGTTCACCAGCATCGAGATGACGTCGCGGGCGGTAAAGGCCGCATCCACGATGATCTCCTGGCCATCGACGTGACAACGCCAGGTTTCGCCCTGCTCTTCGATTTCAACGTGATGCTGAGTGCCATCGATGATGACTTCATAGGTCATGTTGCCCCCTTGCAGGTCGAGGTCTGAACAAGTGAAGGTCTTGAAGGCGGCCTGCTACCTCAGCGCCTCTTCGCGCGCACTCCGTTTCCAGTTGCTGATCGTCTTCTTTGGCGGTTCACGCACCGCGCCACTGCGGGAACTTTTCAGCGAAGATATCTCCGGCCCGCCTCGGCTCTCCACCTGGGCAAAGAGGGCCGCGGCGATGGCCGCAATCGGAATTCGCATGCGGGTACGCTCGTCGATCGGTTTGGGCTCCCGCAAGAGGCGGTCGAGAAACCCCGTATCGTAGTTTCCTGCCTGGAACTCCGGATGCAACAGGATGCGGCGGAACAGCGAGATATTGGTCTTGATTCCGCCGATGAAGACCTCGACCAGTACACGGCGCATGCGGTTGATCGCTACCGTGCGGGTCGAACCGTAGGCCGTCACCTTGGAGAGCAGCGGATCGTATTCAATTGGAATCGTCCAGCCCTCGTAGATGCCGCCGTCGCGTCGAATGCCCGGGCCCGCGGGCGAGATGAGCCTGGTTATGCGCCCGGGCGACGGGAAGTAATTGTTATCCGGGTCTTCGGCATAGATCCGGCACTCGATGGCGTGGCCGCGGATTTGCACATCTTCCTGGCGCACTGCGAGCTTCTCGCCGGCGGCAATCTGGATTTGCATTTGCACCAGATCAAGACCGGTCACCATCTCGGTCACCGGATGTTCGACCTGCAAACGCGTGTTCATCTCCAGAAAATAGAAATTGCGCGACTGGTCGACCAGAAACTCGACGGTGCCTGCGTTCGTGTAGTGCGCAACCTTGGCCGCCCGGATCGCAATCTCGCCCATGCGCCGCCGCATGTCGTCGTTGACGATCGGCGAAGGCGCTTCTTCCATCACCTTCTGATGGCGCCGCTGGATGGAACACTCGCGTTCGCCGAGGTAGATCACATTGCCGTGCTCGTCGGCCATGATCTGCATCTCGACGTGCCGGGGATTCTCGATCAGTTTCTCGATGTAGACTTCGTTATCTCCGAATGCGCGTTGTGCCTCAGAGCGCGTGAGGTCGAAGGCCGAACGCATCTCGTCCGCCGTGTGGACCTGGCGCATGCCCTTGCCGCCGCCGCCGGCAGCAGCCTTCAGCATCACGGGGTAGCCAATCTTTTCGGCCAATTCCTGCGCTTGGCCGAGACTCTCCAATCCTTTTTCCGAACCCGGCACAAACGGCACACCCGCCTTCTTCATCGTCTGGCGAGCCCGCGTCTTGGACCCCATCATCTCCATTGAGCGCGCACTGGGGCCGATGAACTTGATGCCCATGCGCTCGCAGGCGGTGACAAATTGCGCGTTCTCGGAAAGAAAACCGTATCCGGGATGAATCGCTTCGGCCCCGCTGCGGCGTGCGACATCCAGAATCTTCTCGGTATTCAGATACGACTCGCTGGCCTGCGCGGGACCGATGTGATAAGCGTGGTCCACCTTGCGCACGAACAGCGCCCGGCGGTCCACGTCGGAAAACACGCCTATCGATTCAATGCCCATCTCCCGACACGCACGCGCAATGCGCACGGCAATTTCGCCGCGATTGGCAATTAAAACTCGCCGGAACATGTTTCACCCCACCCCGGGAACCGGGGGATCTCACCCACTGGATCAAAATAGCACAAAGCCGGCAGACTGCTCTAAGTAGCCGCTTGATTAGTCCACGGAAATTCCCAAAACAAGAAACCTCTCCCTGTTTTTGGGAGAGGCTGGTGGTCAATGAGGGTGCCCCATTCAAGCGAAGCTTGGGTGGGGCTTTCAACCGCGCCGTTAGCTACTTCTTCCGGCTGTCGATTTTCTGGCCGATCTTCTCGTCTACCACGATGCCGCCCGCTCCCTGCTTCTCGGCTCTGGCCTTCTTGGTCGCCAGCGTCTTATCAATCCAGTCATTTGCCGACTTGATGTCCGCCGTACGAGCCGCGGCATCGTCGCATTCGTAGTCGGCCCGCTCGCGGTAAAGAAGGTTCAGGTAGGCCATTGCATCGTCGTAGTCAGGCCTGATCTGCAAGGCCTTCTGCAACATCTTGATGCCTTCCTCGACCGGGGCTTGGTTGTTGGCTTTGACAAAGCTGCAAACCTTCTTGTCTTTGAGCTGGTCCGTGGGCTTCAACCCCAATTTGGCGCGCTGCTCCTGGCGAACTTTGTAAGCCTGACTCCAGTCAATGACCGCTATGGAGTAATAGTTCTCGGGATCATTCGAATCGACGGCGGCGGCTTTCTGGTAGTACAGCTTCGCCTGGTCGAAATCCTTCAGTTGGAGAAACAGGTAGGCGACGCCTTTCGCGGCATTGATATTCTTCGGGTCACGCGTCAGAACCCGTTTGTACTCCTCGATGGCGGAGCCGGCCATACGTTTGTTCTCTTCTGTTTCCGCGCCCGGAATGTATTGCTGTGCATAAGCCGTTGCCAGATAAAGTCGGGCATTCAACAGCGACGGATCCAGTGAAACCGCATTCTTGAAGTGCTCGATCGCCTCTTCGTATCGCGAATTCTTGTAGGACTGGACGCCCTTGTTCAACTGATCGCGTGCTCTCAGCTTGGTACAGCCGGCGGCCGAAAACATGGCGAGCAGAATCGCCAAGCCGGCCAGCACTCGTACGCTTCTGTTCATGGAATCCCTTCCCCTTGCCTGATTGGGCCCGGAACTACTTTTGATCCCGACCTATACCGCCGATGAATCGGACAGGATCAACTCGTTCTCTATGCCCCTGAAATTCCCTCACGAAGGCCGGCTTTCTAATTGAGCCGGTTACTGGCCAGCCTCGATTCTCGCGGTGATCAGTCCGACCTTGTCCACGCCGGCGGCGTGCGATTTGTCGATGACCGCTGCGATGTCGGCGAAGGGCAGCTCCGTGTCTCCCTTCACGAACATTACCTTTTCAGCACGGGTGGCGAAGATGTCGCGCAACCGGCCTTCCAGATTTTCGAAGGTTACATGGTCCTGGTTGATTTTATACGCTGGCTGGCCGCCGGCGCCGCGCAAAACCTGAACCACGATCGTATGCTCGTTCGAAGGCGGTTGTTGCTGCGCGTTTTTAGGCGGCTGGGGAACCAGCGCATCCAGCCCTTTCGGCGTGAGCGGCGTGATCACCATGAAGATGATCAGCAGCACCAGCAGCACGTCGATGAGCGGTGTAACGTTGATGTCTGCGGAGGGACCACCCTTGCCGCCAACTGACATTGCCATAGAGAAGCCTCGCTCCTACCGGGCCCCGATACGCGCCATGCGCGTCGAGGCGGATCTACTGTGGGTTCTTCTTCTTTTCCGAATCTTTCACGCCCGCCGCACTGGCCGGCAAAGGCTCGAACGAACCCTGCTTGCGCTGCTCGGTCAGTAAACCAAGCTCGTCGACTCCCGCCGAACGAACATTGTCCACAACTTCGACCACGGCGCCGTACTTGGCGCGCGCATCGGCTTTGATGTACACACGTTTGTCCGCCCGATTGGCAAGCCTGTCTTTCACCTTGTCGGTTAAGACCTCGGGCGTGACCTTGTCGGGGCCAAAGAAGATCGAGCCGTCGCGCATCACCGCCACCAGCAGCGAGTCTTCCTTGTCCGCGTCCGGCATTTGCACCGGATTGTCCGTCTTGGCCAAATCCACGCTGACGCCTTTTTGCAGCATCGGCGTGATGACCATGAAGATGATCAACAGCACAAGCATGACGTCGACCATCGGGGTCACGTTAATATCGGAGGTGACCTTCAGGCTCCGTCTCCACGTTTGTTGCGGCATGCTTTCGACTCTCCTGCCCTTGACAGCTCCGGGCCATTAGCCGCGTGGCTGGGCCGCGCCGCTCCCGGATTCTGTCTTTCAGACGATTACTTGCGAACCAGGTTGCGCTGCTTAAGGAAGTAGTCGATCAACTCGCTGGAGCTGTTGTCCATCTCCACGTCGAAAGCTTCCACCCGGTTGGTAAAGTAGTTGAACATCCACACGGCTGGGATGGCAACGAACAGCCCAATCGCCGTTGTCACCAGGGCTTCCGAAATGCCGCTGGCGACGGCGCCCAACCCTGTTGCTTTCGATTCAGAGATGCCGCGGAAGGCGTTGAGAATTCCGACGACGGTGCCGAACAGCCCCACGAAGGGAGCGGTGGAACCGATCGTTGCCAGACCGCCGAGTCCACGCTTCAGCTCGGCATGAACAATGGCTTCGGCCCGTTCCAGGGCGCGACGCGAGGCATCAATCTGTTCGCCGGGAATGTCGCTGGAGAGGGTATGGACCCTGAATTCCTGCAGGCCGGCGGTGACGACCTTCGCCAGATGACTTTTCTTGTTGCGCTCGGCAACCTTGATGGCTTCGTCGATCTTGCCTTCGCGGAGAGCGCCGGCAACGGCGGGCGCGAACATGCGGGACTGCTTGCGAGCCGCACCGTAAGCCATGGCGCGGTCAATCATGATGCCGATCGACCAGCCGGACATGATGAACAGGATGAGCACGACAACCTTTGCCAGAACACCCATCTGTCTCCACAAGGAGATCGGGTCCCAGCCGATGCCGGCACTTTCCTGGAACATCACCGCCGTCATCGCCGGTATGTTGCTCAGAACAAGGGTTGCGAGATTTGCGACAAACATGTTGTGGGTTTCCTCCTCAGGAACTCTGAAACTCTTTCGAAACGCTGCTCCAACTCCCGCGCTGGCCCGCACTTTCGGGCACTAACAGAAGTCAACAGCGGCTTGCTAGAACTTGATAGGGGCCTATACGGCAGCGCAACGAGCGCAACCGGGCGCCGCCAGTCAGAAACATTAGATGCAGCTTTTCAGCCGCAACCGGCCTATCCACCAGAAAGTGTGAAATTGACGTTGATCGTCGTATCGACGTCGACCGGTTCACCGTTCAGGTAATAGGGCTTATAACGCCATTGCTTCACCGCCTCGAGAGCTGCCTGCGCCAGCATCGGGTGTCCGCTGACCACCCGCAGATTCTGTATCGTGCCGTCCTTGCCGATTATGGCCTGAATAACCACCATACCCTGGACGCGCGCCTGGCGCGCCAGCGGCGGATACGGCGGCTTCACATTGTGAATCAAATTGCCTTGCGCAACGCCCGAAGAAACCCTCACCTTCTGGGGTATGTCCACCTTCGGTACCGCGGTTGGGATACTGGCTATGCTGTTCAACACGCCGCCGAGTACACCTCCGACCGAGCCACCAATTACTCCTCCGATAACGCCACCGGCAACCCCGCCACTCGGGGCTGGAGCATCTTCTTCCTGTATCTTAGCGACTTTTTTCGGAATTGCAGTCGGAGTCCGCAGTTGACCATTGTCAAGTTCGGTAACAACCTTCTTTTGCACCTTTGCCAACGAAGCTCCAGCCGGGGGCGGCGGTGGGGGTGGAGGGGGTGGCGGAGCTACCAGAAACGTCATGAACTGTTGCTTGGGCAGAGCTTCCGGGTAAATTATTGGAATCATTACGAGCACGCCGATCAACAATACCTGCACCAGGAAAGAAAGGGCAGTCCCCCACGGACTTCTCTTAAACTTCTTGCTCGAATCGAAAAGACTATCTTCGAACATAGCAATGGCCCCGCCCAGAGGTATAGACACCATTGCCCGGACTCTTACTCCCAAATTCGAACCGGGCCAGAGATTTTCCCAATTTTTGGGTCGAAAGACGGGAAATCCCCGGAAGAGTCGGCCGCTACCGGAACAACCCTTTAGGGCGAATTCACGGTCGGTACTCTCCTAAAAGATTTGGATGCCATCTCGGAGCAAGTGCCGAAGGCGCCGGTTCCCTCGCGGGGTTATTCCTCCCGCGTCCTAGGCCTTGATCTTCATCTTTTCGCGCCGCGTATCGGCTGCCTTGGCCGAAATACTCCTTCCACTCCTGCTGCCACGCCAATCCTGGTAGGCAACCAACATCGGTGAGGCGATGAAGATGGAGGAGTAGGTGCCGATGAGGATGCCGATCACGAGGGCCAGCGAAAAGCCGTGCAGCACCTCGCCTCCGAACAGGAACAGGGAGAGCACGGTCAAAAATGTCAGGCCGGAAGTCAGTACCGTCCGGCTCAGCGTCTGATTGATGCTGCGGTTCACGATGTCGGACAGGCTTTCGCGGCGCAACAGCTTGACGTTCTCGCGAATGCGGTCAAAGACGACGATCGTGTCGTTCATCGAGTAGCCGACCAGGGTGAGAATGGCGGCGATAACCGTCAGCGAGATTGGCTCATTGATCAGTGAAAACGCGCCGATAGTGATGATCGTGTCGTGGAAGCAGGCGACAACCGCGGCCGCGCCGTAGATCCACTCGAAACGGAACCAGAGATAAACCAGCATTCCGGCCAAAGAGTACAGTGTCGCCAGCACAGCCTGCTTCTGCAGTTGCATGCCGACCTGCGGACCGACGATCTCCACGTTGCGGACGCCGAAGTTCGAGGTAAAGAACCCCTGCTGCAAGCTGGAGACAACCGCGGGCGGAGCGACATTGCTCAGGTCAGGGATAGATTTAAGGACGCCGCCCAGTGTCTTGTCGCGGTAATCGACGATGGCCCGCGCCAGTTGCCCGTAGCGCTGCGCCGCTTCCAGCCCTGCCTTCAGCGGATCCTTGTCCACCAGATACTTCGTCAGCGTGCTGTAGCCGACGTTGTTCAGATCCTGCTTGCCGGCCTCGGGTTGTGTCTCAAGGGCGCGCACGATCGAGTTCTTGCCCTGGTCGAGAGCTTGCTCGCTGGTCTCTTTCAGATCCAGCGCAATCAGCACTTCGTTGTTGGCGGCGGCGCCGTAACGCTGAATGCGCGCGTCTTTCAGCCCGGCGCGATCCATCGAGGCGCGGATCTGGTCGTCATTCGGCGGCGTGGTGAACTTCACATAGACGAGCGTGCCACCGCGGAAGTCCACACCCAGTGGAATGTGGTGCCAGAATGCCATCGAAAGAATGCCGGCCGTGCTGAAAATTAGGGAGAAGGCCAGGAAGTACCACTTCTTGCCCAGGAAATCGATGTTCGGGTTGCGAAAAAACTCCACTTTGAAGCCCCTCAAACTCTCTATTCAACCGCGGCCCAGGGCTGTTCTTGCCGATTCAAAGCCCTGGAGCCCCTAAGAACTAGATCGACAGCGGCTCACCACGCTGATGCCGGTTCAGAATGCTGTCGAAGATGGCGCGCGATACGAAGACCGCCGTGAAAAGATTAGCCAGCAGACCGAATGTCAGCGTCACCGCAAATCCCTTCACCGGACCGGTACCGAACAGGAACAGAATGGCTGCCGAGACGATGGTCGTTACGTGAGTATCGATGATCGTCAGAAAAGCCTTCCCGAAGCCTTGCTCGACTGCCGAGGGCGGTGTCTTGCCATTGCGCAGCTCTTCGCGGATACGCTCGAAGATCAGCACGTTGGAGTCGACGCCCATACCAACCGTGAGAATCAGCCCCGCAATTCCAGGCAGCGTGAGCGTAGCCCCGCTGAAGCCGAGGAATCCGAGCAGAATGATCAGGTTCAAAAACAATCCCAGGTTGGCATTGATACCGGCTGCCCGATAGTAGACCAGCATGAACACCATGACGGCGGCCATGCCAATGATCGCGGCGCGAACGCCCTGCCGAATGGAATCGGCTCCCAGCGACGGACCAACCGTGCGCTCTTCCAGGTAGCGGATGCTGGCCGGTAGCGCACCGGAGCGCAGCACCATCGACAAGTCCTTGGCCTGCTGCTCACTGAAGCTTCCAGTGATGCGTCCCATGTCGCGAATGCCTTCCTGGACCCGCGCCACTTCCTGAACCTTGCCGTCAAGCACAACGGCGAGGAAGTCGCCCACGTGGGCAGAAGTGAAGGCGTAAAAACGATTGCCGCCATCGCGCGTCAGGTTGAAGCTGACCGCTGAACGGCCATTCTCGTCGTGCGTTGGTTCGGCTCCGCGCAGATCGCGGCCGGTGACGGCCGAAGAGCGGCTCACCACGTAATAGGTGTCCTGCGGTTCTCCGCTCGCCTCTGCTCCACGGCCAATGCTGCGACCCTTCATGACGACCGAGTCCGCGGGCAAAATCCCGCCGTGTGCGGCCAGCGCCGACGCCTCCGAGGAATAGCTCACGCCGTTGTCCATCGCCTGCCGGATCTCCAGCATGGCGGTCGACTGCATGATGTCCTTAACTCTGGCCGGATCGTCGACACCCGGCAACTGCACCAGGATCTGGTACTCGCCCAACCCGTGTTCCTGAATGACCGGCTCGCTGACTCCGAGCTGGTCTATGCGATTGCGGATGGTCTCAATGGCCTGCTCGACAGCCCGACTCTTGAGCTGGGTGAGCGACTGCTGCTTCATGGCCAAAACATAAGAACCCTCGGCGCCCGTGTTCAGTGTGTATTCGGGGAGCCGCTCGTCTGCGATCGTCTTCAGAGCGCTGCTGTTATTGGGACCTATCCCCTTGATGACGATGCGATCGGGATTTGCCGCCGGGTCGGGTTTACTGATCTCGGCATAACTGATGTTCTTCTGCCGCAGATCGTCCTTTAGCCGCTCGATGACCTGATCGCTATCGGCGCTGACGGCGTCATTCACCATCACCTGAAGTATCAGGTGCGTGCCGCCCTTCAGGTCGAGCCCGAGGTGAATATTCTGCTGCAAGCCTGCCAGCAAGCCGTTCTGCTTGATGGCGGCTATGCTCTTTTCTGGATCGTTGCCGAGGAGGATACCCCAGACAAAGACCAGGAGCGTGAGGAGGATGATAGCTACTTTCCAGAGCAGGTTTTTCTTCATGGAGACTGCAACCGCCTACGAGGACTTGGGCTCTTCGTCGGTAAAGACCGATGTGATGGAACTGCGTGCAATTTCAATACGCAAATTGTCAGGGGGCACACGAAGGATGACCGTGGGATCAGGACCTTCGCTTTTCACCGACATGATGACTCCGCGCATGCCGCCGGAGGTCGCCACCCGGTCGCCGGCTTTGACGTTGCTCAGCATCGCCTGCCATTTCTTCTGTTTGCGCTGCTGAGGAAGGATTAGCAGGAAATAGAAGACGGCGAAGATGCCGACCATCATCACCAGGCCCATCGAGCCGCCGCCCTGTCCCTGAAAGAACGCTGCAAATAAGCTTGTCATTCTGTCTAACTCTCATCGGGCCGACTGCCACGACCCGGTTGAAATTGAACTCACGGGAAGCCCTACACACACTCCGGACGCCAGTCGCCGCTTCAACTGTGTCAAACGTGTTCTTCTGGGCCGGAATCCGTTCCAGTTCGGTATACACCCCGGAAACCGCAAAACCAAGCAATCTTCTGAGTGCCCGGCTCCATCCCGAAACGCGCGGCTGTGGCGCTTTCTGATGTGCCCGGAACCTACCTGGGACCGCTACGGCGAACTGCACTACTTTGCACGGAAAGTGGCAAATCAAACAGCAGAGCGGAAACTTGTAAACTCCCCAAGTCTTATAGCATGACGAACCCTTCCCATGGTGTCAAGGTAATAGGTCAAGTTATGCACCGTGTTAAGGACCTGCGCCAGGATTTCATTAGACGAATACAGGTGCCGCAGGTAGGCGCGCGAGTATCGGCCGCAGACCTTGCACCCGCAGTTGGGGTCCAGAGCGCTCTCGTCTCGTGCGTAACACTGCTTTTTGATGCTCACTTTGCCCTCCGAAGTGAACAACAACCCGTGCCGTGCCGCCCTGGTGGGCAAAACGCAGTCCATCATGTCCACTCCCAGGGCCGCGTACTGCACGATTTCCTCCGGCGTTCCTACGCCCATCACGTAGCGGGGCCGGTCGACCGGCAGCAGCGCGATGGCCGCTTCCACCATTTCCCAGGTTTTTCCCCGAGGCTCGCCCACACTGAGCCCGCCAATGGCGTAGCCGGGGAAGTCCAGTTCCACCGTGCGCTCGGCCGATTCGCGCCGTAAATCGGCATACATTCCACCCTGGACGATGCCAAACAACGCCTGCGTCTGCCCGCTGCCCGCCGCCAATGTCTCCCCATGCCAGGGAACCTCGCGCTTGTGCTGCTCGAAATAATCCTTGCTGCGACGAGCCCAGCGCAGGGTCAGTTCCATCGACTGCCGGGTTCGCTCGCGCTCCGCTGGAAACTCCGTACACTCATCGAACGCCATGATGATGTCGGCGCCCAGTCCGATCTCCGCTTCGAGTGCACTCTCCGGACTGAAGAAATGCGACGAGCCGTCAAGGTGCGACCGGAAGGCGACGCCTTCCTCGGTGACCTTGCGCAGCTCGCTCAGGCTAAAGACCTGGAATCCGCCCGAGTCGGTCAGAATCGGCCGCTTCCAGCCCATGAACTTCTGCACGCCGCCAAGTTGGCGAATCGTCTCCACCCCGGGCCGCAGATAAAGATGATAGGTGTTGTTCAGCAGGATCTGCACTCCAAGCTCTTCGAGAGTGTCCTGCGGAACACCTTTTACGCTCCCGAGCGTCCCCACCGGCATGAAAACCGGTGTCTCGACCTCTCCGTGCGGGGTCGCAAAGCGGCCAGCCCGGGCCGCGCCCGAGGTCGCCTCAACCTGAAAAGAAAAAGACATTCACCTGATTGTACCGAAATGCCCGTCGGGCTCGCCGATGGATTGATCATTTCAGGAATCGTTATAACGCGTGACATTATACGCGAGGCGTTATACTCTGAGCTCGTGATCAAGACATTCGGCAGCGAAGAAACCGAGCGCCTGTACCGGGAGAACGTGAGCAGCAGGCGGTTTCGCAGCTTCGCGGCAGTTGCTTATCGCAAACTCATTCAACTCGACGAAGCGGGGGAATTGCGCGATTTGCAAGGGATTCCCGGCAACCGGCTGGAGAAGCTCGGCGGCGACCGCAAGGGCCAATACAGCGTCCGCATCAACGGCCAATGGCGGATTTGCTTCACCTGGGGAGAGGGGAACGCCTATGAGGTTGAAATCACCGATTACCACTAGCAAGCGGGGGAAACGTATGCCTAAGAAAATTGCTCCGGTGCATCCGGGCGAGATATTGCGCGAGGATGTCCTCAAGCCGATCGGCATGAGTGTCAGCAAGCTGGCAATCTCACTCGGCGTCCCGGCGACGCGTATGGGTGAGATTGTGAACGGGCGCCGCGCCATTACGCCGGACACCGCTCTCAGGCTGGCACGGTTCCTGGGAACCACTCCGGAATTCTGGGTCAGATTGCAGGCCCGATATGAGCTGGAGGTCGCCAAGGACAAGTTCTCCGCCGTCATCGAGCGCACTGTGCGGCCCTACGAGAAGACGGCCTGAATTGCTGGGAACCCAAAGCGGGCTACTACTCGGTGCTGGCCTGATTTTCCCGGTTGAGGCATTATAGAAGCAGCAATGTCTGTCCAGCTATCTTCTTCATCCTTGCGAGCCGTGGTTTTCGATTACGGCAGGGTACTCTCTTACGCGCCCACCCCGCGGCAGTGGCAGGAGTTGGCCTCGGCGGCCGGCCGGCCACTCGACGAATTCCAACAAGGCTACTGGCGCTATCGCGACGGATATGACCGCGCCTCGTATGGGGCTGCCGCATACTGGCAGGCAGTCGCACGCCGCCCTCTGGACTCACGAACACTCGGCAAGTTGATCGAGCTGGACAACGAGCAGTGGACACGGGTCAATCCCGATATGCTCGCGCTCTCATGCCGCCTGCGCATGGCCGGTATCAAGACGGCAATCCTGTCGAACATGGAGTTCGAGATGCTTGCCGCGATGCAGGCAAAATTTCCCTGGCTGAACGAATTCGCGGTGAAGATTTTTTCCTGCAATATACGGCTAGCAAAGCCCGCCGTGGAAATCTTTCTGCAAACTGCCGCGGAGCTGCGGGTCGACCCCGCTTGCGCCCTGTTTCTGGATGATAAGCAGCCGAATATCGACGGCGCCCGCAAGGCTGGTATGCAGGCATTCCTCTTCGATGCGCCCGAAAAGCAAGCCGCACTGGAACAGCTGCTGCTCGAACAGGGCGTCCTACTGCCTGCGTTAGACGAAGCGGTGACCGTTCCGCGCTAAAGCGTCCCCGGATAGATCAAGTGGTGCCCCACGTCCCGCCCTGCTTTTGGGCTGACGTGGGGGACGCTCGGCAGTTGTCCTAGTGGTTTTTGACGATCCGCATCTTCGCCCAATCGTAGGAAAAGTGCTTTCCACAATCCAGACAGACGATGTAATGCGAGGCCTTGCCCGACTGCACGGGATTCCAATCGACAGATGCGGCGTCGGAAGCGCCAACCTCCGCCGAAAATGGCTTGGTGGTATGCCTGTGCCTGCAGGAAAAACGAAGAAACTGTAAAACTCTCTCCAGCACTGCTTGTCCTTCTGGCCGGGGCCGGACGGCGGCGGACAGGGACGCGCTGGCCCCTGTCTCGCCGTGAATAGTCGTTGAGCTGTCGCTTTACGCGCGTGCGGCGGACTGCGTGCCGGGCGCGTCTCCGCCATTTTCCGCCTTGGCGTCGGTCTTCTGGCCAGGTTTGCGGATGTCGATGCCGCCCTTAAAGAATGCTCCGTCTTCGATGCTGATGCGCTGCGCCACAACATCGCCCGTCAGGGAACCTTCATTGCGGATGTCAACCCGATCGCTGGCGATCATGTTGCCTCGCACTTTGCCGAGAACCACGATCTCTCGCGCAGTGATGTTGGCCGAAACAACTCCGTTGCGTCCGACGGTCACGCGATTGCCCGGAAGGTTGATGGAGCCTTCAATGCGCCCGTCGACATAAAGCGATTCAGAGCCCGCGACTTCGCCTTTGATAACCAGCGACTTGCCAATCGTGGCCTGATCCTGTGCCGAAGCAATCGGCGCGCTCGGACGCGGGGCAACGTGGCTTTCCTCGCGGCTGGCGTCATTGGTGGTTGGGGTATACGCGGGCCTCTGGGGTTCAAGGGATGGCGCAGGGGTACTCGGGGTGCTTGAGGGCTTCCACATAACTGTCTTTGAATCCTTTCGTGGCAGTGAGCCGCACGTGAGCTGCCAAAACCGGAGCAGGCCTCACTGCTTCAGAACTGCCGGAAGTGATTAGGGTTGTCTTCAGGTTGCGCGACGTCCACGCGACCGCCGCAACGGTCGATCACGTAAATTCTGCCACTCCGCCGCGACTTCCTACATCGGGAACACTACCTAGTTTATTTCATCTCTCTGCCATTATGCTTCTTTTCGGGGGTTATATCTTCCAGGGTCTCGCATGATTACCGAGAAGCTGATCCAGCGTCATATCGAGCGGCTGCCTCATCAGTCGGCAGGGTACAAGCAACTCATCCGTGAGCTGGGCTTGCACGGCGCCGAGCGGCGAGAGCTGGAAGAAAAGCTCTCCGAAATGGTTGAGCGCGGCAAACTCGTCCTCACCGGCAGGGACCGTTATTCGCTGCCCGTCGAGGCCGCCAACCGCAACCTGGTGGTGGGCCGGCTCACCATGCATCGTGATGGCTACGGCTTTGCGATTCCCGAAAGCAGTGAGCTGCGCACCCAACTCGGAGGCGACATTTTTATCAGTCCGGCAGAGCTTGGCTCGGCCATGCATGGTGATCAGGTTTTGGTCGAGCTGAAAGGGTCGGCCCGGCGACGGACGCACCGAGGGCCGCATCCTGCGCATCACCAACCGCGTCAACACCACGGTCGTCGGCGTCTTCCACCATGGTCCGCGCTCGCATTACGTCAAACCGCTCGACGAACGCGTCACCGGCGACGTGACGATTCCACGCGGCATGGAGTGGCCGTCGGAAATCCGCGACGAAGCCATCGCGCGTCAGGAAAAGATTACATATCGCAAGTCAGAATCGACGGCGGACCGCATTATTGGCACTGAAGCGCACCGCCGCCATTGGGACGATCTGGAGGGCTTGGTCGTCGAGGTGGAAATCCTCGAATGGCCGACCGCCACGCAGGCCGCGAAGGGCCGCGTCATCGAGATTCTTGGCTACGAAGACGACTTCGGCGTGGATGTCGAGATCGTTATTCGCAAACACCATCTTCCCCATCGCTTTCCCATTGAAGCGCTTGCCCAGGCACAAGCAATTGAGCCGGTGATTCCGGCTCGCGAGCTGCGTCGCCGCCGTGACTTCCGCGAATTGCCGATCGTGACCATCGACGGCGAAACCGCCCGCGATTTTGACGATGCCGTAACCGTGAGCCGCCTGGAAAACGGCAACTATGAACTGCAAGTCCATATCGCCGACGTGGCGCACTACGTCCATGAGGATTCGCCGATGGACCGCGAAGCGCGCTGGCGCGGAACCTCCGTGTATTTCCCCGACCGGGCCATTCCCATGTTGCCGGTTGAGCTCTCCACGGGGATTTGTACCCTGAGCCCGCACGCCGACCGGCTCGTCCTGTCGTGCCTGATGGAAATTGATCCGAAGGGCGAGATCGTGCGCTACGACCTGTGCCCCGGCATCATCCGTTCGGCCGAGCGCATGACCTACACCAACGTTGCGCTGGTGCTCGATGGCGACGCCGGCGTATGCAAAAGATACGCGCCCCTGGTGGAGCAGTTCGAACTGATGGAAGAACTGGCGCTGATTCTCGCCGCCAAGCGGGAAAGGCGCGGCTCCATCGATTTCGATTTGCCCGAACCGGTCATCGAGTTCGACGAGCACGGGCTGATGCGCGGCGTCACCCGCTCGGAGCGCAGCATGGCTAATCGGATTATCGAGGAGTTCATGCTGGCCGCCAACGAGTCCGTGGCCAGCTATTTGGAGGCCTCCGTCGCTTCTCTGTACCGCGTCCACCAGAAGCCGCAGGCCAAACGCGTCATGGAGTTCGAGACCCTCGCCGCCGCGTTTGGCTACTCTCTCGGGGTGGGCGCCTTGCCGGTGGAGCGCTTCGCGTTGCGCAGCCAGCGGCGCGCCGACCGCGGCACCGGACACCGGTCGCGTGATCTGGAAGTTCCCAGCGAAGTGCACATCACTCCGCGCATGTACCAGAAGCTGACCAGCAAGATTGAAGGTAAACCCGAGGAACGGATTCTTTCCTACCTCATGTTGCGCTCGCTGCCGCAGGCGCGCTACTCGGAGAACAACCAGGGACATTTCGCGTTGGCCGCCACCACCTACACGCACTTCACCTCGCCCATTCGGCGCTATCCCGATCTGATCGTGCACCGCATCCTCAAGGCGGTGCTTGCCGAATCGGCCGGGCAAGGCGAAGTGCAAGTGCCCATGGTGAGCGGAGGCCCTGTTGTACAAAACCGCTTGCGCAAGGCCTCGGCTGGTGCCAAGGCGGACCCGGGCACGCCCTGGTCGCGACCTCCTCGCGGCTCTTCCGCCGGAACCAGCGAAGCGCTCGGCGGCCCGATTCCCGAGGATGTGCTGCATGAGATTGCCGAAGACACCAGCTTTACCGAGCGGCGCGCCGCCGAAGCGGAACGCGAGCTGCTCGAATGGAAGAAAGCTAAATTCATGCAACAGCGCCTGGGAGACGAGTTCGACGGGCTGATCGTCAGCGTCACCAAGTTTGGTCTCTTCGTCGAACTCAACGAGCTGTTCATCGAAGGCCTGGTGCCGCTCTCCACCATGAGCGATGACCGCTACACCTACCACGAGAACACCCGCCAGATCATTGGCCAGCGAAATCGGCAGAGCTACTCGATCGGCGATCGCGTGCGCGTTCTGGTGGACCGCGTGGATCCGGTTCAGCACAAGATTCAATTTGCGCTGCTCCACGAGCAGCCTTCCCGCGCGAGACGGCCTAAACGAAAAGCGTGAAGCAGGGCAAGAACAGTTTGGTGGCCCACATTTGCCGCAGTTGCTAATGTGGGACTAAAACGCGTCGGGTGCCCCAGGTTCCGCGCCGCGTTGTTCGGCGCTAACCTGGGTCGGTTGGTGTCCCATATCTGCCGCAGTTGGCTAATGTGGGATCGAACTCCCAAGCATGATCCAAATTGACCTACGAATAAGGGGGTTACAGCATCTATGTGACCGCTCTAGTACAATGAGAATCTTCAACTTCTTTTTGCGAGGCATAAATGGCACGGATGGTGCAGTGTGTGAAGCTGGGACGTGAAGCCGAGGGTCTCGAAGAACCTCCTTTCGACAGCCCGCTGGGGCAGAAGATTTACGAGCACGTATCCAAGGAAGCCTGGGCGCAGTGGCAGGACCACATGAAAATCCTGCTCAACGAATATCGTTTGCAGCCCTGGCGCAAGGAACACCAGGATTTCATCGTGCAGCAGATGGATGAGTTCTTCTTTGGCAGCGGCGGCGAGAAGCCGAAAGAGTACGCGGCACCCGAGAAATAGCTACACGCGAGGCGTTCGTGACCAACTTTCGCGTTGGGTGAGATCAAGTACGGCGGTTCCCGGCGGGGCACAACCCACGTGGAACTCATCTCGGGTACGGCCCACGTGAAAGTCATCTCAACTTTGCTTTCGGCACCGCTGCCGCCGCCGGACACATCTTCTCCGGAACGCTCAAAAGCAGCGGTCGCGCGCTGCCCTTGCTGTACAATAGCTTTACCCCACGTTACGCACCTGCGTAGCGAACACCGTCGGGACGTGGCTCAGCCTGGTAGAGCACTCGCTTGGGGTGCGAGGGGTCGCCAGTTCAAATCTGGCCGTCCCGACCATTCTTTGTTTTTCGCTCTTTGGAAGATCATATCGAACGGCTTTCTGTAAGTGGGCGTTACACTTACAGCGTCTATCGAGCAGTTCAAAAGTACTTTCCTGAGCAGTTCGGCTTGTTCCGTCGGTTTCCGCGTAAGGTATAGAAAGTAAGCCTTGTTTGCGAGTTCTAAAATCCTTTTCACATTTAGCAGTCGTTCGCTGCCAGACTCCTTAAGCCCGGCTATTGCCGTCTCGATGCGCTGCTCATCGGCTTGCCATTCGATCATCTTGCGCTGCCAGAGCTCTTCCGAAATCTTCCCGTCGAACTTGTCCGTGTACGCCTGATCCATACGACGGCGAACGGCTTCCAATATCGAGCTGACGTCGGAATCTGCATTGGGATCTTCTTCCGGCTTGCGCCTGAGGCCCTTCGCCGTCCCACTTCGAGAAGATTGCTGCAGTATTTTTCGATTGCCCCATCTAGCGTCCCAAAGCTGCGCCTTGACCTCATCAGAGAGACCTTGGATATTCTTTAGGCGCTTGTTGAACTCGGCCTCGTCGTCCGATTTTTTGTAAGCGTCCAAGGCACGGGCCTTGTCTTCATCGGAAGCTTCAGCGCCAGCCAATATGTCACGAACGTAATCTGGAATGGCGTACTCAAACGTTGGGATGCGCAATGGCGGCATCGGTTTTAGATCCGAGAAGTCTCGCACGCTCAATGGTGCTATAGGTTCGACCGAGCGAAGGGGTGGCGTGTTATTGAAGGACGTCGAGGGCGACTTTCGTTCAGTCTCCCGTTTGCCGACGTAGTACATGGCAGGTACTGCAATGATCAGAGCCACCACAGTCATTTGTGTCAAAAGCCGAATCAGGTGAACGGCGGCTGGACCTGATTGAAGTGGACGAACTCGCCCGGCTATACCGCCAACCACTTGATTTCTTCCTGCGCGTCGACTGAGAGACCATCGAACGGCGCCAAAGGCGCTCGCCAAGGCGCTGATCACAGGCCATGAATCTACAGGAATTTGCTGTGCCTCAAGTGAGCCCCTAGTCGGGTTGTGCGCCAACTTCCGGTTTGCCGACGATCCACGCACAATCCGACGGTAACTTCCTCGAAACCTCACACGTTTTCTTGCAACTCTAGGCTGTAGTTGGGTTATGCTATGCAGGAACCTCGAACTGCTCCGGAGTATGAAAATAATGTCTCGAATCGGCACGATAGCTCTGCTGGCGATCCTCGGGACAGTTCTCGTTTTTCTGTTTCCGGCTGCTTGCGGTCCGTTCACTGCGACGAATGGGCCCGCGACGGCGTTTCGCGCCGCTGCCGCCATCCAAGCGCTCCTGATGCTACTGTTTGGTTCGGTGCTCATCGCCTTGTTACAGCTACCTACCTTTTCTGCGACTGTGGAGCCCGTTTCTCCCTGTCCGGGCGGTCATGATTTGGTGCCCTTCAGCCTTCGTTGTTGATCCTTTCCCCTAGCAGTACTGATTCACTGCACCCTCTAAGGGCACGGATACCCTGATAGGTGATATGTCATTGCCGGCTGCCGAATGCAAGACAATCGGCAAGGTTACGTGCCCTGCATTTCTTCGTCAGAGTCTTGGGCGTGCGGGAGATTGGATCATGAAGCGAAGCCTAACGCTTGCGTTACTGTTCGGGGCGACCGTGACGATAGGTTTTTGTCTTGCAGTATGGATCTGGAATCTGGTTTTTGAGTCGGCCGCGTCGTGGCGAATCCCTCTGAATGCGTTTACATTCCCAGGCTTGTTGGCGTCGGCGCTGACCTTCCCTTGCCAGGCGCAGGGATTGGAGATTGGGTGCGAGTGGTATAGGACGCTACCCATGTTCGTCGCCGTGAACTCGCTTGCCGCCAGCGTGATCTTATTGCCCCTGGTGCATCTGTTTCGCAGCTTTCGGCGAAAAGGATAAGGCGGCGCTGCCGTAGTTTCGGCAGGACGACGTTCGGGAATACGAACGGAACCCCAGTGCTTGTTTTGTAACTTTAAATTACGAGTTTCTCGCTTAAGGAGACCCAAACGTGAAAGAACATCGGATGAAATTGGGAGTTATCGTATTGGCAATGGCGGCAATCCTCACCGTTTCGGCTTGCAAGAAGAAGGTGGCGCCTGCTCCGCCTCCGCCTCCACCGGCCGCGACGGCCCCCACGGCATCTTTGACGGCAAACCCGGCCACCATTCAACCGGGCCAGACGACCACCCTTGCCTGGACTACCCAGAACGCCACCGACGTGACACTGGAAGGCATCGGACGCGTCGGCCCAAGCGGCTCGCAGATGGTCACGCCTAAGACTTCCACCACCTATCGCCTCACGGCGAAGGGTGCCGGTGGAACGCAGGAAGCAACGGCCCGGGTCACGGTAAGCGCCCCGCCGCCAGTCGCCGCGAAGCCGTCGGCCGGCGAGCAGGAGCTGTTTGCCCGCAGCATGAAGGACATTTACTTCGATTACGACAAATATGAGGTGCGGGCCACTGAGCAGCCGAGCTTGCAGGCTGATGCGGCCTTCCTGAAGAGCCATCCGGGTATCCGCTTCACCATCGAAGGACACTGCGACGAACGCGGGTCCGCCGAATACAACGTGGCGCTCGGCGATAATCGCGCCAATTCGGTGAAGCGGGCTCTGGTGAATCTGGGAGTTCCGGCTGGCTCGATCAAAACGATCAGCTACGGCAAGGAAAAGCCGGCTTGCGCGGACCACAATGAAGCGTGCTGGAGGCAGAATCGTCGCGCCCACTTCGCTTACGGTCAGTAGTCTGCAACAGGCCAGGGGTGGTCCAAACGGACCGCCCCCAGTTTTCCTTATTTGTGATTTTGCAGTGATTGAAGTTCACATCAGGAACTCACAATAAGTCGCAGCCGGCAACAGCTCGCAATCTACCAGCACGTACTCTGAACAGCTAGTCTCCACAAACCTCAAGGCTACGATTCACAGTGGCGCCGCATCGTATCCGTATATATTGTGACAGCCATCCAGGATCGCTCAACGCCAACATCACGATCGCTTAACGTTCCCGCTCTGTGGGCACTATCGATTTTAGTAGGGATAGTCGCAGGTCTTGGAGCTGTCGCATTTCGCGCTCTGATCAGCTTTTTCCATAACCTGCTATTTCTCGGTAAGGTTTCCGCAACATACAACGCAAGCGTTCATACGCCACCTAGTCCCTGGGGCGCGTTTGTCATTCTGGTGCCAGTCGCCGGTGCTGTGGGTGTAGCGTTTCTGGTCAAGAACTTCGCCCCCGAAGCAAAGGGGCATGGAGTTCCGGAGGTTATGGACGCGGTCTATCACCGTAGGGGCGTTATTCGCCCGGTGGTATCGATCGTCAAGGCGCTTGCGTCCAGTCTCTCGATCGGCAGTGGCGGGTCGATCGGCCGCGAAGGGCCGATTATTCAAATCGGTTCCTCTTTCGGTTCGACCGTTGGCCAGTTGTTGAGCTTACCTGCCTGGCAACGGATTACCCTCATCGCTGCGGGGGCCGGCGGCGGAATCGGGGCAACATTTAACACACCGGTAGGCGGTGTGCTGTTTGCGGTCGAGATCGTGCTCCATGAGGTTAGCGTAAGGACTTTAGTGCCCGTAGTCACTGCGACCGCAACGGCCACCTATGTTGGCCAGATATTTTTCGGTCCTCATCCGGCATTTTATGTCCCTGAGCTGGAGACGCCGTTCTTTGTGCTGACCAAGCCGACGCTACTTCTCGCATACGCCGGCCTGGGCGCGGTGGCGGGTCTGGTCTCGGCATTGTTCATCTGGTCTATTTATGGATGCGAGCGGTTTTTCGAAGAGCGCGTCAAGGGTGGTTATTACGTGCAGCACATGTTGGGTATGTCAGTGGTCGGGATACTCATGTATCTGCTGATGCACCGCTTCGGCCACTATTACGTGGAAGGCGTTGGATATGCGACCATCCAGGACGTGCTCAGCGGCCTGCAGCACCCGCTATATCTGCTTCTGCTGTTGTTCGCCGCCAAACTGCTTGCTACCTCGCTCACGTTAGGCTCAGGAGCTTCGGGCGGTGTGTTTTCCCCCGCGCTGTTCCTGGGGACGACATCCGGAGCGGTTTTTGCGGTGGCCTTGAACCATCTCATTCCGGCACTTCACGTAAATCCGGCAGCCTTTGCAATCGCGGGGATGGGGGCCGTTGTAGGCGGGGCTACAGGCGCGGCCTTGGCTGCCATCGTCATGATCTTCGAGATGACCCTCGACTACACCGTCATTATCCCGATGACATTGACCGTCGCCATCAGCTATGCGGTGCGCAGAAGTCTGATCAAGGACAGCATTTACACACGCAAGCTGACCCAGCGGGGCCAGTCCGTCCCCGAGACGATGCGCGCCGACATCCCATTCTCCCGGCGTGCGCGGGATATCATGCGCCCCTGGAACGCGGGGGCTGCTGCCGAGTGGGCAAACCTGCACGGCAACGGCTCGCCCAAAGATTACGTTACCGTTCCGCAAGATGCTTCCCTATCGGAAGTCATCACCAAGATGTGCGGAAGCGATGTACCGGTTGCACTGGTTACGCCGACAGACGGGAAACTTGATTTAGCACGGGTTGAAGGGACGATTTCTCGCAAGGACATCCTGGACAGGCTGGCCAACGATATGGAATTGTTCGAGGACTAGGGCCTACTGCGGCGGGACTTCGCTCATGATCGCCGCATGGTCGGGTAGTTTTGGTAAGCTAGTTTTATGAGCTCTCCAGTCCTCCGGACACGGCAAAATGGATGGCGGGCCGATCTATGGCGGCGGTGGACTTTACTTTTAGAGCAGCGCGAGGAGCAGGTTTTTGTGGCTCTGTCGCTGCTCATTGGCGCCCTGGTCGGACTAACCGTTGTAGCCTTCATCGTTCTGACCGAGCGGCTGGGAATGCGGCTCTACCCGGTCGGCAGCGCTGCCTGGAGGCGCGTCCTCGTACCCGTGGCGGGATCTCTGACCATGGGCTTCCTTCTGTACAAGTATTTCCCCCATGCTCGGGGCAGCGGTGTGCCGCAGGCCAAGGCTGCACTTTTCGCGCGCGACGGCTTCATCTCGCTGCGCACCGTGTTAGGCAAGTTCGGGTGCACGGCAGCTACTCTCGCCAGTGGAATCCCCCTCGGACGCGAAGGCCCATCGGTGCAGGTCGGCGCCGGCATTGCGTCCGTGCTTGGCCGTCACCTGGGATTGCGTCCTGAAAAGGTAAAGGCCCTGCTGCCGGTGGGAGCTTCGGCGGCCATCGCGGCGGCCTTCAACACGCCCATGGCGGCGGTGCTGTTCTCGCTTGAAGAGGTGATGGGCGACATGCACGCGCCCATCCTGGGATCGGTGGTGCTGGCCTCGGCCACCTCGTGGGCGATGCTGCGCATGGTTCTGGGCAACAATCCGCTGTTCAAGGTACCGCAGTACGAATTGGTCAGTCCCTGGGAATTCGGTATCTACGCCATACTTGGCATTATCGGCGGATTTCTCTCGGTAGCGTTCACGCAGCTGTTGCTGCGCATGCGCAAGCGATTCTTGCTGATGCCGAAGAAAACCGCCTGGTGGCATCCGGTGGTGGGCGGCGTGGCTGTGGGACTGATCGGCTGGGTTGTGCCCCAAGCCCTTGGCGTGGGATACGGCTATGTCGGCCAGGCCCTGAACGGAAACATGGCGTTAAAGCTGATGATTTTGCTGGTTGTGCTCAAGCTTTTCGGGGTCACGATCAGCTACGCCTCCGGCAATGCCGGCGGAATCTTCGGCCCAAGCCTGTTTCTGGGTGCCATGCTCGGCGGGGCCGTGGGAACCGTCGCCCATCACCTGATGCCGGCACACACCGCAACCGAGGGGGCATACGCGCTGGTCGGCATGGGTGCGCTCTTCGCCGGAATTGTGCGTGCTCCCATGACATCGGTGCTGATGATCTTCGAGATGACCCGCGACTACGCCGTCATCGTGCCGCTGATGATCGCCAACTTGACCAGCCTTTTCATCTCCGCGCGCTTCCAGAAGGTGCCCATTTACGAGGCGCTGGCGCATCAGGATGGCATCCATCTGCCGAAGAAAGTGCCGGAATCAAACCAGCGCCGGGTGTGGGAGGTGATGGGCGGCGCCACCGAGACCCTGCCTGCTCTATTGAGCGTGCGCCAGGCGCTGGAGCGCATCGGTTCCAGTCAATTCAATGCTTGGCCGGTGATGGACGAAGGTAGCGTTGTCGGCGTTTTGCGCCGGGCGGCACTGACCAGCGCGGCTAACGACGGAAAAGCTGACCAGAGGCTGGTGGACCTGCTGGAAAGCCTCTACTTCCCGCACGTCCATTCCGACCACCCTTTGCATCAGGCGCTGGAGCGCATGAGCGTTGCCCAGGTGGACATTTTGCCGGTGGTCAGCCGATTGGATACCCACAAGTTGGAAGGCGTGGTGGCTATGCGCGACGTGCTCGAGTTCTACGGAGTGGACCCCAGCGGCTCGGCGTAAGATATCAACATTGGTCGAGGTTCCACGCGGTCAAAACGGGTAATTCCATGAAGTCAACCAACGTCTACTGTACCCATTGCCGCAGAAGCTTGAGCGGGAGTGCTGCCGCGCAGCGCTTCAGAATCTCGCCTACCTCTAAGTAAAAGTGTCGCCATCGATCAGCAGAGTTCCAGAATTGCTGCCGCCCTTTGTAACGAACTCGTTTTGCGGTAGCATCATTCAAACAATTCTACCCAGCCAGCTCGCGTTGTACTTATGTTTAGCCTGTCCGATCTCGAGCCGATCATCAACAGCATCGCTGATCCTATATTCGTGAAAGATCGCCAGCATCGTTGGGTGTTGCTAAATGGCGCGTATTGCAAGTTTATGTCGGTTACGCTCGAAGAGGTGATCGGAAAGTCGGACTATGACTTCTTCCCCCAAGCCGAAGCGGACGTCTTCTGGGCAAAAGACGAATTAGTATTCGAGACCGGTACAGAGAACATTAATGACGAGAGCTTTACCGACCGCAGCGGGGTGACACACTCGATTACGACGAAGAAATCCCTCTATGTAAGCAGGACCGGCGAAAAATTCATTGTCGGCTGCATTAGGGACCTGACTGATCTGAGGCGTACTCAACAGGAATTGGAGCATGCGCGAGATCGCCTGGAAGCTGTCGTCTGTGAACGCACGTCCGAACTCGCGGCCGCCAACGAAGCATTGCGACAACAAATCGCCGAAAATGAACGTACCGCAGATCAACTCCGTCAATCGCAAAAGATGGAGGCCATTGGACGTCTCGCTGGCGGAATTGCGCACGACTTCAACAACCTGCTAAACATCATCATTGGTTATAGCGCTCTTCTGGAAAACCGGCCCGATGCGGACGCCAACCTGCGCGAGGGTGCGGGACAGATCACAATGGCGGCTGAAAAAGCTGCGTTGCTTACGCGCCAATTGCTTGCATTTAGCCGTAAACAGGTTCTTCAGCCGGAGGTTCTGAACCTGAACGATGTCCTAGTGAACATGGGGAAGATGCTGGGCTCATCAATCGGCGAAGATATCGCTCTGCGAATTTTGCCGGGGGCTGTACTCGGATGCGTGAGGGCCGATCGGGGACAAATCGAGCAGGTAATCATGAACTTGGCTATAAATGCGCGGGATGCAATGCAGCTCGGTGGCACTCTCACCATAGAAACCTCAAATGCAGAGTTTACAGACGAGCGCCGCGAAGAAGATGAGCTTGGGCCAGGTCAGTATGTTCTGCTGACCGTGAGTGACACTGGCAACGGTATGACTCCGGAAACTCAGGCACACATCTTCGAACCGTTTTTCACGACGAAGGGACCGGGAAAAGGAACTGGGCTAGGCCTTGCCACGGTATACGGGATCGTTCGCCAAACCAGTGGACATATTCAGGTCCACAGCCAAATTGGCCAGGGTACCACGTTGAAGATTTACCTGCCGCGTGTGATGGAAACGGTTTCGGAACATGCTTGCGCGCAACCGCTGGTGGGAAAACCGCAAGGATCGGGGACGATTCTTCTGGTCGAAGATCAGGAGAACCTGCGTGGGCTGTTTCGGGACGTGTTGCGAGGCAGCGGCTACACGGTTCTGGATGCGAACTGTGGCAAAACCGCTATTGAGATCGCAAGATTCCATGCTAATCGAATCGATCTGCTGCTCACAGACATTGTCATGCCTCGAATGCGAGGCTGGGAACTGGCCAGCCGGTTGTTTGTGCTTCGTCCGGAAATGAAGGTGTTGTACATGTCAGGGCACACCGACACCGATCTGCTGAAAGAAGGAGCTCTGATGAGTGGGGACGCGCTGCTCGAAAAGCCCTTCAGGCCGGAAGTGTTGCTGCTCAAAGTGCACGATATGCTGAGCCAAGGAACGAACAACAGGAACGCTAAGGTCGGCTGAGATATTCTGTCGCAAATCGGTTTATTTCCCCTGGAGCTAGTTACGATAGGGGAGAGGCGTTTTCTGAAGGCACTTTGAGGGTGTCCCGTTCTTTGGCCGATGCGAAAGGAGACCGTTCCTACCTCTGGAAGATTCTGTATCCCACATCTTTCATTCAATCGCCTGCTAAAGCCGACCAACTAAACCCACAAAATCATTGAGTTAGCAGGCGCTCAACTTCCGCGTTTTGGGCGAAGGCTTGAAGGAAGCTCAAGCATAGAGTCACGGCCAGCAGTACACGTTTCATAGCAGCTCCGGCTCTGCCTCAGGCCCAGTCCGGCGGGAACATCGCCCGGATTTCGTGTATTTCGTCCGCAGGCTTGACCGGCGCAGATTTCAGCAACTTCACCAAAGCGGCACCGTTCTCCATCTGGCTCATCCCGAAGCTGTCAGTCATCCATACATACAAGCCCGTACCCGAGCGGGTTTTGAGAAGCCAGCCATCGCTCTGGCTGCTGGCCAGCAGAGTAGCGCGGCCTGCCTGTCCCAAAGCCGACGAGCCGCGGCCCGCAAAGATAGCCAAAAATGAAAGCAAGATCAGCCAGCGTGGCGGACGAATGCGGACGGGTTCCAGATGGACGATCTCCGCCAAGGAAAAACTTTGACTCCGTCGTAAAGTGGCGACGGTGAAGGCCGCATCGCCCAAGGTGATCCGATATGCTGCGAAGTAGGCTCCCCAGTACGCTATGAGCAGACCAAAAATCGAAAGCAGCCAAAAGATAGCGCTGAAGCCCAAGTATTCGCCAACTGCGGCCCGAGTGCTCGACAGGATCAGTATCGGCAAAGCGAAAAATATGCCGAAAAGGAGGACCGATCCCCCGTCCGCGGCCAGCATCACGCGCCACCGGCGAACACGCACAATGTTCGCTGCACCGCGCGGCCACGGCAAAAGGAGATACATCAGAATTCCAATGACCAACGGCCAGCGTGCCAATCCGCGACGAGGATAGAAGAAGCTCGTCGGCTGCGGGGCGCTTCCGCCAAGCGAAGCCTTTTTCCCCGGTGAAAGGTACGCGTCCAGCCGGAGGCGTGACGCTGCGCGCGATGCGACCACGTGGTTCCCGCCGCGCCTACTGGCGACCGCCGCAGCCAGTGGTCCCTCATCGGGCCGAAAATACAGAGAATGGATATTGCCCCCGATCCTAACTTCGCGGCGCGCCAATTCGGCCTTGTACGCCGCCCCAGAGAACGCTGCCGTCAATTCTTCCAACTGGCGGACGGCTTCGGGTGTCTCAACCCAGATCACCTCCGTGGTCCTCTCACGGCGGCGAGCTCCGCCGAGCAGTGAGGTCGGCGATGCTGCCGTCGCGCTGGCACCGTCGGCTGAGGAGCGAGATAGCTGAGTGAACTGGATATAAGGACCGTGATAGGCGTCGAAGTAGAAGCAGACCGCTGTCGCTAATCCTGCGAGCAACGCAATGCGGCGAACGATCTCAATCACTCCGCGCAAGAAGGGCGCATCGCCGCCGCTTCCCGTGTGGGGTGGACGAGAACGGACGTCGCCAATGTCCGCCTTCGCTGCAACCAGCGCGTGGCCAGCGCCTTCGAGCATGTAGATCTCCCAGGAAGCCAGGGCCCAGAGTTCTTTCACCGGGGGATAATGGTCGGGTATGTTACAGGAATCTGAGTTTCCGATCACGCGAATTCGGTAAAACAACTTGTAGGATCACTGTTTCCGAGCCTTGGGGGTCACCCAAAGCCGAACTTGGACCTGGTGACCTATGAAGTCGGTGGTCCAATCAGGAACGTTGCAGGCGGAAGATGAAGTCCTGGGTGTGTTGTCGCCTGTCCGGAAACTGACCTCGCCAGAATCACGGATTGCCGGCAGGAAATCGCCTTAACAGCGGCTATTTCAGATTTGGGCGAACTCCAGGGCGGCATCAAAAGCCCGTCTGCTAAAGCCGACCAATACTGTTGCTTCAACAACTTACAACAGGCCCGTTTCCAATTAAAACTTGTCCTCGAATAGTTCGCGGCCGCCGATTGCGGTTTGGAGCTGCCGGAGAGTGCTCATGAAGGGCAGCGGGAAGATTGTGCAGCCTTCGTCGCCCTGCCGAGTTGCGGGGCGGAGTGGCCCGAATTGTTGGGGCCTCTGGGGCAAACTCGAAAGGAGAATTGCGCTCTAATGAAATCTTGCTGCGCTTTTCTGTCAGCAAGGGCTTCTAAAGTGCAAATAGCGCGGAACTTTGGTGGAGGTTTTTCCCGAATGAGAAAGATGTTGGTGGTAACCGTGTTCGTGCTGGCGATGCTGGCCTGGGCGGCGGCACAACAGCAACCCGGCAGCACTGACCAGGATGCCCAGACCGGTGCGCAGGACGGGGCCCAAGGCCAGGCGGCGAACGCACCCATCACCGAGGGCTGTCTCGGTGGTAGCAATCCGAACTACACGATCACGGACAAGACTGGCAAGACCTACAAGCTGAATATTCCTCCGGGTGCTGATGCGTCTATGCTGACGCCGCATGTTGGAGAATCGGTGCAGGTCATGGGTGAAGTGAAGGACACGGGCGGACTGAATAAGGCCTCGATCGATGTGAGCAGGATCGGCAGAGGGACGGGCGAGTGCCCGCCCAGCAGTTCGAGCGGCGCGCAGCCGCCGCCGAAATAGTAAGTCGGTGGTCCGTTGCGGTTGAGAATCCCGGCGAAAGAAAATCCCGTGCGTACGTTCCAGCAAGCGAACGCTAGGGGGGAACCGGGTATTCAGGGGATGCAGGGCGCTTGCAAAATCTCTCACGAGCAGTATTCAGAGCTGGAAAAGGAGATTCGTGCTTAAGGAGGTCACTATCAAGAGGGTATACCTGATTGTGACCATTGCAGTTTTTTTTGCAGCCAACCTGCATGCGGGTACGCCAACCCCAGCCGAGCTAGTAGGGAAATGGGAGGGTGCGTGGGAAATCGCAAAACCCGGCCGACAGTCCCCATGGTTTCATGGAGAATTTTCCCTTGAGGTACTCTCTGTAGACGGAAACGAGTTGAAAGGCACCTACTGTTGGGCATCTGGCGCGAGCTATAAATCCGGATGCAGTCCTGCGGAAGGAAAATTGGTTTCGGCGACAGTAGTGAAGTTCAAATACGCCTCAAACACTGCTGCCACAATAACTTGGGATCTAAAAAAGATGGTGGCTTCATGGAACGGGCCCACTGCTCCGGACCTCCAGTCCCAGATAAAAAAAGTGAAGGAATAAGTTACGTGCCTGCAATCACGTGAGCGTCCGAACTTTCGGAAGCAAACTCAAGAGGCAATTAGCCCCTCGGTTCAGCCACAGACGGGATTTGTCGGATAACAGATAGTGCTTGCCTTGCAGTCAGGCAAGCACCCGGAGTTCTCCCGACTCATTTGCCCGTGCCCGTCAATGACAGCGACTGCACCGGAGCTCCCGTACCCGGGTCCACGTTCAGCGTGCCCGGAGTTGCGCCCTTGCCAGTCGGCGTAAACGTCACCGTAAAGGTGCAGTATTTCTTGTCTGCCACGCCGGCGCAGTTGTCCAGGTTCGCGACAGCATACCCTGCCGGTATCACCGGAGTGGTTGGCGTGATCGGGCCGCCCGAACGGTTAGTCAGGGTAACCGTCTTCGCCGCTGAGGTATGGCCCGCTGTCACGATGCCAAAGGCCAGCGTGGTTGGACTCAACGAGAACGAAGCAATCCCTGTCCCTGTCAGGGCCAGGGCCGCGCTCAGAGGCGGCTTGGTGACTGCGTTCACCGTCAGCGAGTTCGAATAGGATGTCGCAGCCGTGGGCGTAAACGTCACGGTAAAGGTGCAGGTCTTGGCGTTTGGCAGGCCGACGCAGTTGTCCAGACCCGCAATGACATACCCGTCCGGCGGGTTCGGAATGGTCGGCGCAATTGGGCCGCCCGAATAGTTGTGCAAGGTGACCGTCTTCGCCGCCGAAGTTTCTCCCGCTCCCAAGGTGCCGAAGGCCAGCGTGATTGGACTCAGGTAGAACGGTTGAATCCCCGTGCCCGTCACTGCCACCGGCAGCGCCTGAGCGCCCGTCCCCGGATCCACGTTCAGCGTGCCCGAATAGGCATTCGCAGCGGTGGGAGTAAACGTCACGGTAAAGGTGCAGGATTTGGTGTCTGGCAGGCTGGCGCAGCCGTCCAGGCCCACAGCGGCAAACCCGTCCTGTGGGATCGGAATGGTCGGCGTGATTGGGCCGCCCGACCGGTTGGTCAAGGTGACCGTCTTGGGCGCCGAGGGCACGTTCAGTCCCAAGGTGCCGAAGGCCAGCTTGGTTGGGCTCAACAGGAACGGGACAATGCCCGCACCCGTCAGGGTCACGTTCAGAGACATCGTGCCTGCGGTCACCGTCAGCTGGCTCGAATAGCCGCCCACAACGGTGGGGGCAAACGTCACGGTAAAGGTGCAGAATTTACCGGTCGCTACCGGGGTTCCGCAGGTGCCCGGCGAGGTTGAAAATGCCTCCACCGTGGCCGGAATTGTCGGCGTGATTGGGCCGCCCGAATAGTTGTGGAAGGTGAGCGTCTTGGGCGCCGAGGTCTCCCCCACTCCCTTGTTGCCGAAGGCCAGCGTGGCTGGACTCAACGAGAACGGTTGAATCCCCGTGCCCGTCAGCGCCAGCGACAGAGTGCCCACACCCGTGTCCACGTCCAGCGTGGGGGAGTAGGTCAGCGTATCCGTGGGAGCAAAGGTCACCGTAAAGCTGCACGATTTGTTGGTCGCCAGCGGGACTCCGCAGGTGCCCGGCGAGGTTGCAAAAGCGGTCACCCTGTCCGGAATTCCCGGCGTAATCGTAGCGCCCGAGTAGTTGTATAAGTACACCGTCTTCGGCGCCGTAGTCGCACCCACTCCCGCGTTGCCGAAGGCCAGCCCGGCAACACTCAGATACGGCGGAATGCCCGTCGCGGTTGTTGACTGGGTGGCCGTCGCAGCGAGATAGAATGGAGCATCCGCAACCCATGCAGCCTTTAGGGTACACATGCCTGTGCTTTTGGTAATGGTCACGGTCGTGCCTGCAATGGTGCAGGAACCACTGGCAGTGATCACTGCCGAAGTGCTGGCATTAGTGGTAGCGGATACCGGGAATGTGGATTTATAAGGCGCGCTGTCCGGAGCACCGTCGAAGGTCACTGTAGGCGCAACCGGAGCGTTTACCAAGATCACATTGGAGCTACCGGCGATGCGTGAATTCGCCGTATCTGAGGCGCTAATGGTCTGGTTTCCTATCGTCCTCAAGGTAGCCGCGAACGTTCCAACTCCGTTGGTGAGCGCCGCATCGGCGGGCAGTACGGCATTGCTGTCGCTGCTGCTGAAGTGCATCAACCCCGAGTAGCTGGTGACCGTGTTGTTGTTGACATCTTGCGCTATTACCGTGAAGTTAAACGGCGTGACCGGAGTCGTCGCCGGCGCAGAGATTGCCAGGTTCAGCGTGACCGTCACTGTCGTGTTCGTGTCGACGGCAGGAGCAAAGTAGCTATCCCCTGCATAGGCATACGCAATTGTGTAGGGCGTTGCCGATACGGGGAGGAGGTCACCCGCGACCCTGTAGATGTTGAGGGCCCAAGGACCGCCGCAGGTTTCCGCCGCGTTGCCGGAGCAGCTCGTAACACAACTGGATGAAGTGCCAAGGCGACCGTAATCCTCATTGTTACCGCACCAGCACTCACCGCCGTCTTCGACGCCGGCATATTTGAACCCGCCTAGAGAGCAGGCAGCGCTGCACGTTTCCACAGAATTGGTAGATAGGTTGAACGATTGCGTTTCTAATGCGCGCGGCTCGCTATCCGCGAAGCAACCGAGATGGCTTGCGGGCTGGGTATGCATGTCGACTGTGGCGGAAAAGCTCCCGTTGGCTCCGATCTGCGCTGCCGTTGACACGTTATTGATCGTGATGCTCACCGTCTCAGAGCTGGGCGGAGTCGCCCCAACCGCCGCAATTGTGCCCGACAACGTGATTGTGGGTGTCCCGTAGAGGATGGTCTGGGAAGCCGTCAGATTGCTGAACGCCGGTGTCGCCGGTAGAACTGTCAGCAAGCCGTCAACATATGTGATCTTGTAGCCGTCGCTGGCCGCTCCCGAGCAGGTGATGGCTCCGGGATAAGTAACTGGCGGCACGCAGGTCGGCGCCGTGTCCAGCGTTACATTCGGGCTGACCATGTAGGTCAGCGGCGGCATGACACTGCCGTAGATCATCGTTTGATTGTCGGCCTTGATGGTCATCGGAATCAACGGCGCCTTGACCGTGAGGGTCGTGCTGCTATCGCTGACGCTGCCAATAGCTTCGTCACCGGCGTAGGTGTAGGTGATCGCATACGGCGTTGCCGAAATCGGCAGGGTAGTGGTATCGAATGTAGCCGCAAAGCTCCCGCCGATGATCGGCGCCGACATTGAAACGCTGTTGATGGTAATCGTCATCGTCTCATTGTCGTGCGGGTGCACCATGCCGGCTGCAATCGTTCCCGACAAGGCAATCGACGTGGTCCCGCCTTCGATGGTCTGTGAAGCCGACTTGGTGAGCGTCGGCGTGAGCAGCCACGTCGTGACCTTGCGAACACGGTGGCCGCCGTCTCTGCCGACATAGCGGTCGTAGCTGGCAATGTAGATGTTGTCGAATGCATCCAGCATCACGCCCCCTATGCCAGTGTTGAGTCTCGCGCTGGTGGCCGGGCAACCATCGCCGATGTCGTTCGTTGCGCCGCTGCATACCGGCGTCGTATTGACACTGTTTGGGACCATGTTGCCGGTGATGCCGGCCACGGCGGTGACAATGTTCGTCGTCGCACTCGCCGAGCGTACCAGGCTATAACCCGTCCTGTCGCCGCCGTTGCCATACGACTCGGACCAGTAGAGGTTATTCGAGCTATCGGTCGCAAGGGTTGCGGCATATAACCGGTCACCGACGGCCGGACAACCGTCGCCGAAATAGTCAGTCTCGGCTCCATTACAATACGAGCTAGCTCCGCTTCTTGCGCCTGCTACGAGGGAGTATGAGCCGGTCGCCGGATCGAGCTTGTAGACAACGTTCCCAGAGGTGTTATTGGCGAAATAGACATAGCCGCCGCGATCCACCGCCACGGCATTTGCATAATACTGGATGGAATCTGGCCCAGAGCACCAATTCGCCTCACTGCCTGTCGCGCAGCCAGCCAGGGTGCGGATTATCCCCCCGGAGATCACGCGCACCAGCCCCGCAGCGCTGATATACATGTCCCCGGTCGCACCCATCGCCATACCCACGTAGGAACCATTATTACCAGGGAAAAGAAATGCTTGGGTGGCGGGACAGCCATCCCCTACCGAGTCAGTCTTGCCGCTGCATATGTCTGCTGCGGTTCCCCAAGTGCCCACGCCGGCAAAGTGGGTGAGCGCGTGTGTCGCCGCATCCACCTTGAAGATCATTTGGTTGTGGTATTCAAAGATGTATAGGTTGCCGGCGCCATCCACCACCACGCTCGTCGGATTGTACAAACTCACGGAGGTGGCCGCCCGGCCTTCGGGGCCGAAATACCATCCGCCGCCGCCGTCGCCCGCCACCGTGTAGATATTGCCCGGGGTGCGGCCATTGCAAAATGCTCCGCTACTCACTACGCAGACGACGCGGACGCGGGAGTTACTCATATCGGCGATATAGATGTTGCCGGCGCTATCGAGCGCCGACCCGCCCGGAAAGTTCAACTGCGCATTGATCGCCGGGCCGCCGTCGCCGCTGAAGCCTGCAAATCCGGTACCCACAATCGTCGTAATAACACCTGTATGGGCGTGCTGGCCCATGGCAACCTGCTCGCTAGCCGTGGCCGGGGCAAGCCCCGGACTCGACGCCGTGTAGGTATAGGTGTCCGGCGTCGGCAGCGGCACGGCCGACAGATCGAAATTCACCAGCCCGTTGACCGCATTCGCCGAGTAGGTCTGTGAATACCCGCCCAAATATCCGCTCAGCCCGGTGACGGTCAGGGTTACCGCCGCGCTCGATCCACTTACCACGGAGCCTTGGCTATCTTTGATTGCTAATACCACCGTCCCGGCATTGCCGCCCACCGACAGCACGGCTGGCGGAGCTGCGAGGAACGCGAGCCAGGGGCCAACATTGGCGGAACAGGAGGCGGTGGTGCCGCCGTTCGAACCCGTGCAGCTCCAGGTCCAGGGGTTTGAACCGCCGCCGGCGACCGCCGAAGCGGTATTGTCAGCCGCGCAGAGATCGGTCGACGGAGCTGGGTTGAAGCTCCCGCCGTTGGCCGTGCCGCAAGCGCCGTTAGCTATAACCTGGAAAAAATTAGCCCCGCCCAGCTTCACGATTTGGCTATTGACGATGTCCGCAATGTAAGCGCTTCCCGCTCCATCCACGGCGATTTTCCTGGGAGTCAAAGGAGTGACGCCGGTAATCACCTGCTCTTGCGCCTGGCCGGGAGCCACTTTCCACAGACTACCGTCGGTGACGTAGACATTCCCGACTCCATCCACCGCCACGCCCGAGGCCTGATTGCTCCCCGTCCACACCTTCGTCCGCGCCCCGCCGGGCGTAATCTTCCACACATAGTTGTTTGCGTCGCAAAACCCTGGTAAGCATTCGTTGTGGGTGTCCGAGACGTAGATATGACCGTCTCCGTCCACGGCAATGGCCCCAACAAGGAAGTCGAAACTATCGGCAACGGTCGACTGGCCGCCGTCCGGCGCGACCTTTAACACAGACTCAGTATTTTGGTCGGTAATGTAGAGGTTTCCATCTCCATCCACCGCCACACCGTGGGGATCCAGGCTAGTCGTGGGAGCGATTTGCGTCTTTGTCCCGCCCGGCGTGACCTTCCATACGCTACCGGGTACGCTATCGGTTGCGGAAACTGCGACATAAACGTTCCCCGCTCCATCCACCGCCACGCCTACGGGATAGTTGAAACCACCCGCCAGGAGTGTCAACCCGGCAAAGCCCGGACCCAGTTGTCGCAAAGCGCCGTTGCCACTACCGGTGCCCGGATCCAAGACGTAGGTATACCCGGCTGCATCCACCGCCACGCCCATAGGTTGAAACGAAAAACCGGCCGCCGACGAGGCCGGCGGGACGGTCGGCAATGGTCCGACGCCGACGCCCTGAATGTAGGTGGTGGCGAGCACCGCGCCGCCAGTGTCCTTGAACACCACCGCGCCCATGCGCAAGCCGGGATAGGCAGGCGTGAAGTTCAAATCCACCGTGCAGCTTTCGCCCGAGGAATACGTCCTCGCGGTACAGGTGCCACCGATACTCGTGAAGTCCAGGCCCGTACGCCCCTGCGTGACCACTGCCACCGCGCCTACGGCGGTAGATCGATCGAAGCTGTAGCTGATCGTAGTGCTGGCGCCATTGCCCACGGTTATCGCGTTGAAGTTCGGCGCCCACGATGGCGACCTGTGCAGAACTTGGTAGCGCGGTTAAAAGAATGATGGCGAGGACAAGACAGACATAGGCCGAAAGGCGAAGGCTTGTGGTGTGCATTGTTCGCTCCACTCCCTCGACCCTGCGAGCTGACCTTGGGAGCCTGGATTCGTTTCCCGGAACAAATTCTAAGTTCCTGGATTGTGATTAATTACCAGCAACTCCGCAAGGCATGAAGGTGGTGTTGGCGTTGATAAAACATTCCAGAGTGATGTCGTTCCCTTTTGGGCGTTCTCAGGCGTGAAGCCCGCAAGGCAGCAGGTTGGGGATGAGTAGGGGGATGAAAAAACTGGTCACGGAAGCGGAAGGCCCAATAGCATCGCAAGACTACTCAACCGGGCACGTCAGGTCGGCACCTCGGCCGCAAATCTTTCCCGGGCGGGGCTCGAAAATAGCTATTGCGCCATCGCGCAAACCGAGCTATTTATATTCCACTCGCATGAAGCTGCTGCCCATCCACGTCTTTTCCGGCTTCACCTGAATGTAGTTTGCTTGCCGTCAGTTTGGCGTCGCCACAGCCTGATTCATAAATTGCTTTGAAGCGCCGCGGGCCTTAGCCCGGGTGGAATGAGCCGTTTCCTCCCGTCGATTTATGAAACGAGTCTCTAAGAAGCACCGCCGCCGGGCCTCTCCTGGCGCGAATTAAGTAAGGAGCAAGCTATGCTGGTGTTGGCAACCGGAATCGTCTTCGGGCTGGGAGCCGTTCTCCTGGTGATCGCCGGGAATCCTGGCAACTATGGTTTTTGTGCCGCCTGTCAGCTTCGTGATATTGCCGGAGCGCTTCATATCCAATCGGTCGCCACGCTTCAGTACGCGCGCCCGGAGATTCTGGGCTGGGTGCTCGGCGCTTTTGCCATGGCAAGATTTCGCGGCGAATTCCGCTCGCGAGGCGGTGCCAGTCCGGTTACGCGCTTCATTCTGGGGATGGCAATGATGATCGGCGCGCTCGTCTTTCTGGGATGCCCACTGCGAGGACTTCTGCGTCTTGCCGGCGGTGACTTGAACGGCCTGACCGGTTTGGTCGGGTTTGTCGCCGGCGTCGGGGCCGGAATCGTCTTCCTTAGGCGCGGTTACAGCCTGGGAAAATCGAGTCCGCACGGCGGAGCCGTGTCGGCTTCCGGCTATGGTCTGCCGCTGATTGCGTTGCTGCTTTTCCTTGCCGTTGCCCTCCGGCTCCCCATGCTGGCCTTCAGCAAACAGGGTCCCGGCGCTATGCACGCTCCGGTCCTGATCAGCCTGGTCGCGGGACTCGCTGCCGGATTGCTCGCGCAACGTTCCCGGCTGTGCATGAGCGGCGGAATCCGCGATTTCTTCCTGACGAGCAACACTCATCTCCTGCGAATCTATGCCGTCATCTTCCTCGTGGCAGTGGCGGGAAATCTTTATCTTGGTTTATTCAAACTGGGGTTCCGCGCTCAGCCTCTGGCGCATACGATGCACCTGTGGAATTTTCTCGGTCTGTTCCTGGTTGGCTTGGCGGCGACACTGGCCGGTGGATGTCCTCTCCGCCAGTTGATCTCATCCGGTGAAGGCAGTACGGATGCCGCATGGTGCGTGCTTGGCATGTTGGCCGGCGCGGGACTCGCCCACCGTTTGAATGCCGCAGGAGCCCCTGCCGGCGTCGGCATCAACGGGCAAATCGCGGTCATCGTTGGCATCGTCGCTACGGCGGCGATTGGCCTGGCTCTATGCAAACGGCAAGTAGAGTTAGCCAGCAGCGCGGCAGCCGGACAGAGTTCATAGACCGTGCCTCGCAGCCGGTTGTGAAGCAGCTTGTCGGCTTTACCGCGTCAGCACCTTCAGTGCCTCGCGGAAGATCTCGTCAAAGGTCTTCTGTGCGCCGGTCCCGGCGACTTTCTCCACGGCTTTTTCCGACTGCGGGCGCTGGTAGCCCAGATTGACCAGGGCCGAGAGCACGTCATCGGCTATGGCGTTCGGCGGCGGCGGCGCAATGGCGCTGGTCCGCAGCTCTTCGAGTTTTTCGCGCAGCTCCAGCACCATGCGTTCGGCGGTTTTCTTGCCGATGCCCGGAACCTTGGTCAGCCGCGCTATGTCTCCCGCGCGAATCGCGCCGATGAGGTCGCCCACCGGCATGCCACTCAGGATGGTGACGGCCAGCTTCGGGCCTATGCCGCTAACGGTCATCAGCTTTTCAAACAGACGCTTCTCTTCGGGGCGCAGAAAGCCAAAGAGTGATATCTGGTCTTCGCGCACGTGGGTGTGGATGTGCAGCGCGACCTCTTGCCCGGCTTCCGCCAGTTCGGAGAAGGTCGGCACCGTAATGGTGATCTCATAGCCCACGCCGCCAACGTCGACGATGGCCTGATTCGGATGCTTGATAAGCAGACGGCCGCGAATGTGCGCAATCATCGACTGCATTGTAGACCAGTTTTGCGAAAGCTAGAGCGGATTTAGAGTTGGTGTATCCCGGTGACTGCGATGGTCGTCTTCGGGTGTCATGCTGAACGAAGTGAAGCATCCCAGCACAGTTCGAAGCTGAGGTACAGCCGAAGGGTTTCATTGGAAAGCTCACACGGAGCCGGGAAAGACCGAACCTGCCCTACTGCCGGCGGCGGTAGAAGATGTTGAACTCGAACCCTGGGGGTGGGGGAAACAGTTCGGCCACTTTGCGCAGCCGCTCCGCCATGGCATTCGGCACCAGCAGCGGATAATCACGCTCGCGCAGCTCGTAGTAATCCACGTCAAGAAACAGCGAGAGCATGTAGATGGCAATGGCGTCGGCAAAAACCGTCTCGAAGTACTCGTTCTTTGCCTTGTCCGCATCGGGTGCGGTGGAGTTGGCGATCTTACGCAGCTCGTGCGCGTCCAGGCTGGTTTCGCCCTTCACCTTTTCCTGCACCTGCTTCCAGGCAAGGTCGCCGAACTCCTGCGAGAAACCGGCGTGCTCGACGAAGCTGTGCGCCACGTTGATATAGAACTCGAAGGCCACGGAAAAGCGATCGTCCATCAGGCGGGTGGAGATGAAGACGCACTCGGCGCCGCCCAGTGTGAGGTTGCGATGGCAAACCGCCTGATCGCTGAGCGCGATGTCGTAGCGGTCCGCGATCACCGTCTCGTCGCCCTGCGCCACCGCGAGCGGCACAAAGTAGAAGGCTTTCTTCTGCAGGGCCGCGGCGGCCGCCTGAGGTACGCAGGCGATCATGCGCTCGGCATCGGAGCCCAGCAGGTTCGTCTGCCCGCTAACGGCGTAGCAGATTCCATTGGAGGCTTGCTGTACCGGAGAGTTCCTGATGATCTCCGCCGGAGAATGCGTCGTGGCCGTAGCAGTCTGTGTCATTGGCTGGGAAATGGACCTGGCGTTCCCGGCGAGCACGTTCGTTCCCGGACCCGGCGGAGCGCCCTAGACTCCTATCGTAGCAGAAGGTCTATGCGGCTGGTTGTAAGCTGTTCAGCTCCCAACGCGCCTTCACTCCAGTCCGGCGCTGCGGGTTTCCATCAGCCGTTTCACCCGGGCGGCAAAGTCGGCGGTCGCCACCAAGCCCTCCGCCTTGTCCTGGCCGCGCACTCGCACGTTGACCTGCCCGCTCTCCTGTTCCTTGTCGCCGACCACCAGAATGAACGGAACCTTTTGCATGGCGTGCTCGCGGATTTTGGCGTTCATCTTCTCGTTGCGGGCGTCGACCTCCACCCGCGCGCCGATGGCTTTCAGCTCCGCCCGCACCTTGTTGGCATAGTCAACGTGGCGTTCGGCGATGGGCACAATCTCCACCTGCGTCGGCGAGAGCCACAGCGGGAAGGCCCCGGCATAGTGCTCGATGAGCACACCGAAGAAGCGCTCGACTGAGCCGTAAAGCGCACGATGCACCATCAGCGGCTGATGGCGCTGTCCATCCTCGCCCACGTATTCGAGCCCGAAGCGTTGCGGCAAGTTGAAGTCGAACTGCACGGTCGAAAGCTGCCAGAGCCGCCCGATGGCATCCACCAGCTTGATGTCGATCTTAGGCCCGTAGAATGCGGCTTCGCCGGGAATGAACTTATAGGGAATACCCCGCTCGCCGAGCACTTTCTTCAGCGAGCTCTGTGCCATCTCCCATTGCTCTTCGCTTCCCACGTAGTGGCTGCGGTCGTTGGGGTCCCACGCAGAGAGCTCGACCTGGAACTCGGAAAACCCATAAGCGTCGAGCACGGCCTTGGCAAAATCGATGCAGCCGATGACCTCTTCTTCGATCTGGTCCGGCCGGCAAAAAATATGAGCGTCATCCTGGGTAAAACCCCGCACGCGCAGCAGTCCGTGCATCACGCCCGAACGCTCGTAGCGGTAGACGGTGCCCAACTCGCCCAGGCGTACCGGCAGGTCGCGATAGGAGCGAAGCTGATCCTTGTAAATCAGGATGTGGAAGGGGCAATTCATGGGCTTCATGCGGTATTCCGCATCGTCCAGCTTGATCGGGGTGTACATGTTCTCGGCGTAGAAGCCCTCGTGTCCGGAGGTCTGCCAGAGTTGGACGCGCGCCACGTGCGGCGTGTGCACCAGCGAGTAGCCCCGCTTCAGATACTCCTCGCGCATCCAGTCTTCCATCTCCTTGCGAATGATGCCGCCCTTGGGATGCCAGAAGATGAGCCCCGGTCCGGCGAGTTCCTGAATGGAGAACAGGTCGAGCTGCTTGCCGAGCAAGCGATGGTCGCGCCGCTTGGCTTCTTCCATCTTGTGCATGTGCTCTTCAAGATCCTTCTTGCTGAAGAAAGAAGTCCCGTAGATGCGCTGCAGTTGCGGATTTTCTTCCTTGCCGAGCCAGTAGGCGCCGGCAATGTTCAGCAGCTTGAAGGCCTTGATCTTTCCGGTCGAGGGAATGTGCGGGCCGCGGCAGAAGTCGACAAACTTGCCGGTCTTGTAGAGCGAAATCTTCTCGTCGGGCTTGGTGAATTCTTCAATGAAGTGGCACTTCATGAAATCGCCCTCGGCCTTGAAACGAGTCAAGCCCTCCTCGCGCGGCAGAAACTCACGCGCGTAGGGCTCGTTGCGCCCGACGAGCTCCTGCATCTTCTTTTCGATCTTCTCCATGTCCTCGGGCGTAAACGGCGTGGGTCGATAGAAGTCGTAAAAGAAACCGTTCTCAGTCGCCGGCCCGTGCCCAAGCTTGGTCTCGGGAAAAAGTTCAAGCACGGCGGCAGCCATCAAGTGCGCCGAGGAATGCCGGTACACCTGGAGCGCCTCGGGATCGCGATCGGTGAGCAGGCGCAGGCGGGTGTCGCGCTCCATCGGCCGGGTCAGATCGGTCAGATCGCCGTCTCCATCGGCCTGGCTCGATCGGCGCGGTGCGGGCGACCAGCGCGGCATCGGCCAGCCGCGGCGAAATCGAGCGGGCGATCTCCAAAGGAGTGGTGCCCTGGGGAACTTGCTGAACACTGCCATCGGGTAGCTGAACTTTAATGTCAGACATGAAATGAACTCCGGTCGCGCCTACAATGCGCAATCCTAGTGAATGCAGATAGAAAGATTGAGTTTAAAGACTACGGCGGGGAGGGTCAAACGATGGTGTGGTGTCCCGGAAATTCCCGCATAACAAGAAACATCCTGTGATGTCATCCTGAGCGCAGCGAAGGATCCCTGGCGAGCGTCTTACTCCGCGCGACTCCGGGCCTTTTGATGAAATCCATGCGGCTGCACATTAGCCCCCGCAGTGTTGGGATTCTTCGCTCCCTCTTGGTCGCTCAGAATGACACCTAGACACCTATTGTCGGGTGCCCCACGTCCCGCCCCTCTTTTGGGCTGACGTGTGGTAGTTGTTTGTTCCCCGTAGCCCCAGCCGGGTCATCCTTGCCGATCTGCATCGGCGCGGTCGACAAGCGTATTCGTCCTAGTACTCACCGCGTCTTTGACGCCGCGAAAAATATTCCACACCAAGGCGCACGCGCCACTCGCCAGCGCGAGAGGAGCCGCCGCATAGCGGTAGGCATTCGCCATGTCGGGCTGCACATGATGCACGGCTCCGAGCACGACCGTGGCGATGATTCCCAACAGCAGACCCACACCCATGCCCAGCGCGGTAAACAATATTGTGAACAGCACGGTCCGAAATGAAACCATGATGAGCCGCACGTACCATTTTGGACGAGGATGAACCGGCGCACGATTTTCCACTCGAAGTGCCATACTGAACACGATTTTAGTCCAGATCAGCGGAAGTTATTCAAGGACGTAGCCGGACTTTTGGCGGTAATTTCGCGGCAACCGACTGTGCTGGCCGCGAGGATCGATTTACCATGGTGGCGTGCTGAAAAGCGTCCAAGCTTTCATCGCCAGCCATGACCTGCTGCGCGCCGGCGAGCGCGTGGCGGTAGCCGTCTCCGGCGGGGCCGATTCGGTCGCCCTGCTTCGTCTGCTGCTGGAGCTGCGGCAGGAATTGGGCATCGTCGTCTCGGTGGCGCATGTCAACCACCAACTACGTGGCGCCGATGCCGAGCAGGACGCCGCATTCGTCGCCGAGCTGGCCGAGCGCCACGGGCTGGAATTTCATTTGGCCACGCGCGACGTTGGCGCCTACGCCGCCGGGCACAAGCTCAGCCTGGAGGCAGCAGGCCGCCGAGTGCGTTACGCATTCTTCTCCGCGCTGGTCAAAGAGCGCAAGGTGGACAAGGTCGCCACGGCGCACACCCGCGACGACCAGGCGGAGACCGTGCTACTCAAGCTTTTGCGTGGAAGCTGGCTGCGCGGCCTGGCGGGCATTCACCCGCAACTACGCGCCGCGGAAGGCCATGTTTGGGTCGTTCGTCCACTACTCGGCATCACCCGGCGCGAGGTTGAGGCCTATCTGCGGCGTCTCTCGCAGCCTTGGCGCGAAGACCTCTCTAACCAGGATCGCCGCTTCCGGCGAAACCGTGTGCGCCAGTTACTGCCCTTGCTTGAGGCCGAACACAATCCGGATGTTCGCGCCGCGCTCGCGCAAATCGCCGCGCTGGCGCAGGCCGAAGAAAGCTATTGGGCAGAGAAGGTCGCGGAGATTGCACCGGGGCTTATCTCGCACTCTGTCCCCCGTGCTGAAGACCCTGGCGGTGCGAAATCCCTCACCATTGATTCGTCTCTGCTCGCCGCTCAACCGTTGGCGTTGCAGCGAAGGCTGCTCCGCTTCGCCGGGGAGCAGGTGCAACTCAAGCTCGGCTTTGAGGAAGTGGAGCGGCTGCGCCAGCTGATGGCTTCCCATGGCGGAAGCCGGTGCGAGTTGCCGGCGGGTTGGGAGGCGCAAAAACAGCGCAGCCGGACTTCGGCGAGCCTGCGAATTTCACGCCCCGGCTCGGACGCCGGCAATGACTCGGCTTACGAATACCGGCTTCCGGTGCCGGGAGAACTCGAAGTCCCGGAAGCGCGCTGGCTCATCAAGGTTTCCACCGTGCGGGTTACCGACGGTCGCGGCATGGCAAACCTGCTGGACCCGAAACGGATTGCGACGGAGTTAACGGTCAGGAATTGGCGCCCCGGCGATCGCTACCGTCCTTTGGGCGATGAGCGAGAGAAAAAGTTGAAGGTATATTTTCAGCAATATCGGATTCCGCCCGAGGAGCGTACTATGTGGCCACTGGTCTTCAGTAATCAGCAGTTGGTCTGGGCTCTCGGAATGCCTGTTGCTTCTGCCTTTGCCTTCCGGGAGAATACGGGGTTAGCCTTGCAGATCGAAGGCACGCCTTTTTTCACATAGGGCTGGATGCAGCAAGTGGAGAGCCGATGCCGGAAATCGTTCATAACCAGGCGAAGTACGAATTGGAGATTGTAGCCACCGCGGAGCAGATCCAGAAGCGTGTGCGGGAGTTGGCGCGACAAATCTCCACCGATTTTCGGGGCGAGCTTATCTACGCCGTCGCCGTTCTGGAAGATGGGTTCATGTTCATGTCGGACCTGGTGAGAGCCCTTGAGGGAGAGGTGGTCTGCCAGTTCCTGAAGACCTACGTGACGGAGCAGCCGCGCGAAGGTGGCTCCACAGTCGAGATTTTCTTCCGTCCCGAGTTGGATGTAACCGGCAAGCACGTCCTCCTGGTACAGGGTGTGCTGCAAACCGGTATCACCAGCGACTTCCTCATCAGCCACCTGCGTTCCTGCGGAGCCGCCTCTGTTCGCGTTGCCACATTCATCGATCGCAGTACGGACCGGCGCGTCCAGCTGCGTGCCGATTACTTCGGATTCCTGTTGGATAACAGCTACGTGGTGGGTTACGGGCTGGGGTCCGCCGATTTTGGCCGGAATCTTCCCTACCTCGCTGTTGTGGCCGGCCAAGCGCCCCCGTTTTCCGGGGTTTGAGCAACTTTCCAGGACGAAAGCGAGTACAATTTGCGAAGTGGGTTAAAATCCTAAGTCCGTGCGCCCTCAACTGCATCTAATTTGCTGGTGAGGTTGTACGTCACGAAGGTTTTCGTGTGCCCTGATTTGAGGAGCTTGCTGTGAATTCCACCGTAAAACAAGTCGTGTTCTGGCTGGTAATTGTCTTGTCAGGCGTCCTGCTCTGGCAGGTCGTTAAGGCTGGCAACACCGGCGTCAAGGAACGCGAAATTAACTTCTCGCAGTTCATGAATGACGTCGACCAGGCAAAGGTAAAGGACGTCACCATTACCGGGCCCGATGTTCGTGGGCAATACGCCAACGAGAAGGCCGCTTTCCATACCACCGTCCCTGCGAACTATCCTGACATGATCAAGATTCTTCGCGACAAGGGCGTCAATATCACGGTGAAGGATGCCAGCGGTGGAGGTTGGCCGACCTGGCTGCTCAATCTGGCTCCAATCGTTTTGCTGGCTGCCCTGTGGATCTTCATGATCCGGCAGATGCAGACTGGCGGAAACAAAGCACTTTCCTTCGGCAAGAGTAAGGCTCGACTGCTCTCCATGCAGCAAAAAAAGGTCACGTTCAAGGACGTGGCGGGCGTCGACGAAGCGAAAGAAGAACTGCGCGAGATAATAGAATTCCTGCGTGAAGCTCAGAAGTTCCAAAAGCTTGGCGGGCGTATTCCGAAGGGCGTGCTGTTGGTAGGGCCTCCGGGCACCGGCAAGACGCTGCTGGCGCGCGCGGTCGCCGGCGAGGCCAATGTTCCGTTCTTCAGCATTTCCGGTTCAGATTTTGTCGAGATGTTCGTCGGCGTCGGCGCGAGCCGCGTTCGCGACCTCTTCGAGCAGGGCAAGAAGAATGCTCCCTGCATCATCTTCATCGACGAAATCGATGCCGTCGGCCGTCACCGCGGTGCCGGTCTCGGTGGGGGACACGACGAGCGCGAACAGACGCTGAACCAGTTGCTGGTCGAAATGGACGGCTTCGAATCCAACGAAGGCGTCATCTTGATCGCGGCAACCAACCGGCCTGACGTGCTGGATCCGGCTCTGCTCCGTCCCGGACGCTTCGACCGCCGCGTGGTGGTTTCTCGTCCCGACGTTCGTGGCCGCGAAGAGATCCTGCGCGTGCATACCCGCAAGATTCCTCTCAATGACGACGTGGATTTGAGCGTGCTGGCCCGCGGAACACCCGGTTTTTCCGGCGCTGATCTGGCCAATATGGTGAATGAGGCCGCCCTCAACGCCGCCCGCCAGAACCGCAAGACGGTGCTGATGTACGATTTCGAGCTGGCCAAAGACAAGGTGCTCATGGGCGCCGAGCGCAAGTCGATGATCCTCTCCGACGAGGAGAAGAAGGTCACCGCTTTCCACGAAGCCGGCCACGCACTGGTAGCGGTGCTCAGCAAGGACTCCGACCCGCTGCATAAGGTGACGATCATTCCGCGCGGCATGGCCCTGGGCGTGACCATGCAGTTGCCGCTCGACGATAAGCACACTTACACGCGTGAGTATCTGGAGACGCGGCTGGCGATCATGATGGGAGGCCGTCTGGCCGAGGAGCTGTTCCTTGGCACGATGACGACCGGCGCCGGCAACGATATCGAGCAGGCTTCCGAGCTGGCCCGCAAGATGGTTTGCGAGTTCGGCATGAGCGGCTTGGGCCCGATCACTTTCGGCAAGAAGGAAGAGCAGATATTCCTCGGTCGCGAGATCTCACAGCATCGCGACTTTAGCGAAGACACGGCGATCAAGATCGACAGCGAAGTTCGCCGCCTGGTCGATGAAAGCTACAACGCGGCCAAGGGCATTCTGGAAAATAATCGCCAGGCCCTGACCGACATTGCCGCCGCTCTGCTGGAGCGCGAGGTTCTCGATGCCCACGAGGTTCAGATGCTCATAGAGGGCAAGAAACTGGCTCCACGGGTTTCGCCGAACTCGAATGATGACCAGGGTGGTGTGCAGCAGGTGCTCAAGCCTGAACCGTCGCGGCAGCCGGGTTTGGCTCCGGGCGAACGGCCTTCACCCGCGTAACCGATTCCACCTTTCCAGAGCAAGTCAGGGCGGCCACACGGCCGCCCTTTTTTGTTTAGCGATTAGCTTCGATCCATCAGTTCATATCCTCCGTCCCGTACGGGCCGGGAAGGTACATGACCTCCCGGTGTGTCACCCGAGCAAATGTTCGGGCCATTCTAGGTGTTCCACCTATTCAATCAGAGTTGATGCCTGCGTAGCCTCTCGGTAGTAAGGCAAACCTTAATACTGCTTACTACCGGAGGACCACGTTCATGCGCTCTTCTTTTCCGATACTGGCCGGCTGTCTGTTGTTTGTGGTCCTAACGCTCTTCCTGGGCTGCGGAGGAAAAACGAGCGGGAGTTCACCAGCCGCTAACAGCTCCCAACAGGTAAACGCGTCGCCTTCGACTTCAACGTCTGCGGGGACCTCGGCTGAAACAAGCTCTACGTCTTCTTCATCGCCGGACACAACGGCCACGTCCTCATCCACACCGACTACACCGGTGGGCGCAACGACTTCGTCTCCCAGCTCCACTTCCAGCACAACGACTCCGGCGCTGGCCGGCATACCCTCCACCGCAACGGTCTATAGCCACATCGAAGACAAGACCGGCTGGGCCAGTTGCACCTCCTCCTGCAGCGGCGGCAATGGGACAGCATCTTTCAGCATGACCCAACAACAGGCGTCGCCCTCGTTGGATGGCAGCTCGACCCTGTTCAGCTACGACGGAGGTCCGGCTTTCTCTCACATCTTGTGGTCCCAGCACCTGTCGAGCAACGGCACGGCGAGCAATTTCGTCCTCGATATGGGCTATTACATCGATCGGCCGGCCGACGCGCAGGGATTGGAGTTCGCGGCCAACCAGCAGCTATCGAACCAGTGGTATAAATTCTCCACCCAGTGCAGCTTTGCCGATGGAAAATGGCGCGTATGGGATTCGGCGAACCAGGGTTGGGTCTCGACCTCCGCACCTTGCACGCGGCCCCCGGCCAACACCTGGCAGCACCTGACGTTCGAGTATCAGCGCGCCAACGGCCAAGCGGTTTTCGTGGCAATCACCGTGAACGGACAGAGGTACAGCATCAATCAGAGTTTCAATCCACAGGCGCACTCCGGCTCCACTTCCGTTGGAGTTCATTTTGAAATGAATGGCGACAGCGCGGCGCAGCCCTACAATGTCTGGGTCGATGAAATGACGCTGAGTATCTGGTAGACCTAGCGTCCTGTCCCAAGAGTTTGTGACATAACTTAGGATGTCATGCTGAGCGCAGCGAAGCATCCCCATGAAGTGTCCCAACTCGCGCCACTTTGGGCTTTTTTTAGGAAATCCTTCGGCTGCACCTCAGCCGCACGCGGTCATGGGATTCTTCGCTCGCTACGCTCGCTCAGAATGACAGGTAAAAGTTCATTCTGGGACACGACACCGGCAGTTCTACACAACCGAAATCAGCGGTTTGCGCGCCGGCATAACTTCGCCGATACGATGCGCGTCGAGCTGGCATCCGCGGAGTTGGCCGACTAACTCATCGGCCTCCGCGGCGGCTACGGCGATCAGCAGGCCGCCGGCGGTCTGCGGGTCGAAGAGAATAGTGCGCAGCTCTTCGGGGACTCCCTCCGCGTATTCGACCATGCATTCGGCAAAGTCGCGGTTAGCCTTCAATCCTCCCGGAATCATGCCGGCGCGAACGCATTCCAGCGCGCCGCTCAGCAGTGGCACCTCCGAGACGCGGATGATCAGCGCAACGTTGCTGGCCAGCGCCAACTCACGCGCATGTCCGATAAGCCCAAAGCCGGTGACGTCCGTCATGCCATGCACAGCGTGCGGCAGCGCAATCTCGGCGGCGCTGCGGTTCAGCGTGGTCATGGAGCGCGTGGCGGCCTCAATCCACTCCGGCGCCGCTTTGCCGCGCTTGATCGCCGTGGAGATCACCCCCGTGCCCAGCGGCTTGGTGAGCAGCAGGGCGTCTCCCGGCTTCGCGCCCCCATTGGTGAGCACGTGCCGGGGATGCACGGTTCCCGTAACCGCGTAGCCAAACTTGATTTCAGGGTCGCGAATGCTATGCCCGCCAACCACCGTGCAATTCGCCTCGATCATCTTGCTGAGACCGCCGGCGAGAATCCGCTCGAGAATAGCGGTGTCGGCCTTCTCCGGAAAACACACCAGAGCCAAAGCCGAAAGCGGCCGGCCGCCCATGGCATAGACATCGCTTAACGCATTGGTGGCCGCAATCTGACCGAAGACGTAGGGATCGTCGACGATGGGCGTAAAGAAGTCGACCGTCTGGACGAGCGCCAGCTCGGGCGTGAGTTGATACACGCCAGCGTCGTCGGCTTTATCAAAGCCAACCAGCACGTTCGGATCATTCTGCCGGGCTAATTTCCCAAGCACCGAGTCCAGCACCGCCGGACTTAGCTTGCTCGCTCAACCCGCAGCCGTGACCGTCTCCGTCAGCCGGACTGTCTTCGTTGCTTCCATCGAGAACATTGTAACGGGTACGGTGATTCGGGGCGACCGTTGAGAGAAGAAACTGCTTTTGGGGGAAAGGCGGAAGACCATCCTAGTCACAACTCGCGCCGCGATACTGACGGTAATCGACGCCTTGCATTTCTATGATGCGGCACATTTCGTGCAGCCGCGAACGCATGCGCTCCCCAATGCGATCGCCAAGCGACTCCTCGCGATTGGCCCGCGCCGCCGCGCGATAGCTGCCTGAGCGCTCGGCTTTCGGCCAGGCCCCCCGGAGGCTGATTACGGTAGTTGGTGGTGATGATCGTGGTGCGTTTTTCGTTATAGCGAGTATTCAAGATGTGGCTGACCATATCCTCCACCCACTCGGTGCTGCGGGCGGCGGCGAGTTCGTCGAGCACCAGCACTTCGCTCTGCAAGACGGGACGCAAGCACTTCGAACTCGGTGGTCTGGACGGAGGCGTTATAGGAGTTCTGTATCTCCTTGAGCAGTTCGCGATAATCGTAAAAAAGGCACGGGATGCCTTTTTCGAAAATCAGTTCACGGATGATGCCGACCGCGAGATGGGTTTTGCCTACTCCGATGGGACCTATCAGTAGCAAGCCTTTCTTCTCCACCGGATACTCAGTGACAAAACGGCAGGCGCCGCGATGCGCGGAAGCCAGTGACTTGAAAGGTCCTTCGTGATCGAAATTTGAAAGCTCGCAATGCTTATAACGTTCAGGAATACGGGCTTGCTCAAATAGGCGTGAGCCACGGGAGCGAAGTTGGCAATCGCAGGTTGTCGCCTTTTCAACCGTGCGTCCACGTTCGTCTTCCGCGCGAACCATCTTGAAACCAGTCCCCCCGCAGATGGCGCAGGTCTGCGAGGTGCGGTTTGAAGATGCCTCAGCTCTCTGATTCATTCAGCAACTCTGAATGATGCAGCTCCTCTGCGCAACCGCAATACGAGGCTACCCTGTGAGTAAGCTGTTGGAATCCGAGGTTATTTGTGGATGGAAGTGGATACCCGAGGTGATTAGGGTTGAACCAACAGATCGTGATCTACAATCCTCCCGAACTTTCCTGGATTTCTCGCAGGCGAACCATCTCTTGGTTGTACTTATATTCCTGAACAGTTGTCGCTGTCACGCGTTTGTTCATGTACTGTGCGCACTCGTCTGGGTTGGAGATTCGTGTAACTTTACCGCTATCGTTAATGAATACGGCATCCCCACTTCGCTCTGTGCAGGTTCGGTTGCAGGTGGCGCTGTCGCCGTTATAGACTACGCATTTAGTGTCGCAGACCCAGCCAGCCCATTGATTGCCTTTGTCTTCTGCATTCAGCAGGATCGCCGAAAACAGAAGAACACCGAGAAACAGCCATACGATTCGCTTCAGATGTATCCTCCTGGATGAGACGCTGACCAGTCCCACGTGACTCGTCAGGGCAGATTGCAGCTCTCAATAGCATCCAACGCTTCACACACTAACCACGCTGAATAATAAGCCGGTACGAACGATGCGCAACTGGCAAAGCTAACAGGGCTAATCCAAGGTTGTGGGTGAGAGTAACTGCAATGACTGCACGAGCTGTGTCACCGGCGGACCCTCGCTGAACTTGGTGAGAGAGCGTGGGCGGCCATTCACTCGTAATTGTCGAGAATGCATGGTCCGCCGCCTGCCGGCCGCTGATAGGAGTTCAGCTCGAGATCTGACGGCAAATTAAGTTCTCCAACAGGGCGACAAGCCGTTCTGGCTTCACCACAGTATCAGAGCTTTCATTGCTAACCGCAGGATCATCCAAATCACGCAATCTGAAACAAGCTACAACTAGCGCGTAACTACTCCTGCAAAAAGAAATCAATAGAACTCTTAATACTCGTAGCCGTAGTAGGCCCTGGGGAAAAGTGGATAACCTCGAAGAGGTGGCGTGATTGTTGATCGAGACGCACTTCGAGACGTTGGAAAGGTGAATCGTTTAATTACCCGCTCTGTGTATGTTTTGATCCTTGCAAGGGATAGGGGAAGTTTTATTCACTGCTTCCACATCTATTCCACAGGCTGTTCCGAGAAAAGCAGGGTACGAAGGTGGAAATCTTCTCCAAGTTCGTGAATTGCCGAGCCCTAAAGTTGATGGACGGTGATCGGCAGCTGTTCAAATCCTGCAGATTAGTCGACGATGGAACAGCCAGAAAAGCGCAAAGATAACCCGTGGCTAGCAATCAGAAATTCTTAACTAAAAAAGCAGATCATAAGAGATTGTTAAGTACATCCCCTGAGGTTTGGGACGGCTCAGGTGTCATGCTGAGCGGCAGCGAAGTATCTGGCTCCGCTGTCGCTTCTAATGAGCTTGTTCCTCAATAAATCTCACATCGCTGCAACCGGGCTCTGGCCGGATGCGTCTAACGGCAAGCAAGTGGAAACCGTGCTCCTGGATACGCCCGAACCACCTGCTTTTTTGAAACCTGGCTCCGAAACCAGCGGACCAGCTTCTCTGGAACCTTTGGCGCCAACCAACGCTGGGGTTCGGTGAAAGCCTCGGCTTCACAGCTAAAGAGCAGCCGTTGTCGCGGCTGAAATTCCTCATTTGTTCGGGAAGATAACAAGGGCTCGTCCGCTACCAACCGATTTGCTTCGAGATAGCTGAACGGTTACAAGGCCGAGGTTCGGCCTCTTGCGGCTTTTTCGCCGGCCCGCGCGGCTGGCGCGTAGAAAGGATATGTTGTAGTGAAAAAGAGAGAATTTGATATCACCCAAACCTGGAAAACCGACCCGCGCTGGAAGGGAGTCGAGCGTCCGTATACGGCGGAAGACGTTGATCGCCTGCGGGGATCGGTTCACGTCGAACATACGCTGGCGCGTCTGGGAGCCGAGAGGCTCTGGCGGATGATGCATGAAGATGAGTACGTCCCGACGCTTGGCGCCATGACCGGCAATCAGGCCATTGAGATGGTGCAAGCGGGATTGAAAGCCATCTACGTGAGCGGATGGCAGGTGGCCGGCGACGCCAATACGGCGGGACAGGTGTACCCCGACCAGAGCCTGTATCCGGTGGATAGCGTTCCCGCCATGGTGCGCCGAATTAATAATGCACTGTTGCGAGCCGATCAGATTCATCACTCGGAGGGAAAGAACGGCATCAACTGGTTGGTTCCACTGGTGGCTGATGCCGAAGCTGGTTTCGGCGGCACTCTGAATGCTTTTGAGCTGATGAAGGCCATGATCGAGGCCGGCGCCGCGGGTGTCCACTTCGAAGATCAGCTTTCCTCGGCCAAAAAGTGCGGACACCTGGGCGGCAAAGTGCTGGTGCCGACCATGGAGGCCGTACAGAAGCTGATTGCGGCCCGTTTGGCAGCCGACGTCATGGGCGTGCCTGCGATTGTGATGGCGCGCACGGATGCCAATGCCGCTACCCTGATCACCACTGATGTCGACCCGCGCGATCAGCAGTTCCTGACCCGTGAACCACGCACACACGAAGGGTTTTTCCACATCCGCAACGGGCTGAATTCGGCCATCGCACGCGGCCTGGCCTATGCTCCGTATGCCGACCTCATCTGGTGCGAAACCTCGGAACCTAGCCTGGAAGAAGCGCGGCGCTTTGCCGATGCGATCCACGCGGAATTCCCCGGCAAGATGCTGGCCTACAACTGTTCGCCGTCGTTCAACTGGAAGAAGAAGCTTGACGACGCTACCATCGCCAAGTTCCAGCGCGAACTGGGCGCCATGAATTACAAGTTCCAGTTCATTACCCTGGCTGGCTTCCACGCCCTGAACCTCAGTATTTTCGAGTTGGCTCGCGGCTACAAGGAAAGCGGCATGACGGCCTACTCGCGGCTACAGGAAAAGGAATTCAGCCGTGAGAAGCACTATGGCTATGCCGCCGCCAAGCACCAGCGGTTTGTGGGTACCGGATACTTTGACGAGGTTACCCAGGTGATCGCCGGCGGAAGCTCCTCGACCACAGCGTTGAAGGGCTCTACCGAGGAAGAACAGTTCACGCACAACGGCTTCCATGAGCGTGAAAAGAAGGGTATCGGCAATCCCGCCTGCTCGCCCGTGCTCGGCGAATGCGCCGCGATCGACGAGGGCAAGGATATGGTGCAGTTGAAGTCCACGAACGATCCGAAGGCCGCGGCGTAAGCACGGTTAGCACTACAACCCCTCGGCAGACCGCAGACAATCGTCTGACGGGGGGTTCGTCTTTAGGGGCGACTATCCGGCATCTGTCGAGATCGTCGCCATTTGTCCGGTTCCCGACCAGATTCGCGGGCCGTTGACGCCCGGAATTTCCCAATCCTGCACTAAACTCCTGATTTCGCATCACGTTCTCTTGACATAGCGAGCGCCGGGGAGCGTAATTGCACCCGCAAGTCTCTGTGTCGGAGGGATGTGCATGAATAAAGCTGATTTAGTCGATCGAATCGCCGCTACTACAGCAATCAGCAAGACCCAGGCGACGACAGCGATAGAAACATTCATCAGCAGTGTCTCCTCGACCTTGAAGAAAGGCGAGCGGGTTACTCTGGTGGGTTTCGGAACATTTTGTATTTCTCAGCACAAAGCGAGAAATGGCCGCAATCCGCAGACTGGAGCACTTATAAAGATTGCCGCTCGGCGGGTAGCGAAGTTCACGCCAGGCGTTGAGCTGAAGAAAGCAGTCAATCGCAAATAGGATTTTCGGATCTCATTCGAGGCGAGGACTCAGGTCCTCGCTTTTTCCTTGCCCGCCAGCGGCCACCCTCACGGTTTTCGCCATTTCAGCATTTCGTCACCCACCAGCGGCGGAGCGCGACGATGGACCAGACGGCTTCAACCAGCCCGAATGGCCATGCACCTTGCAGAAAGCCGTAGAGCGATCCCAACATGCACGCTACGGCGAATCCCAGGATGAACCACGGACTCCGATTCTCGAAGGCGTAGCAGACGAGCATGGCCGTGACCGCAAACAGTCCAAACAAGGAGAGTCGGTTCATTTTGCTTACCGGTTCGGGAAGCTATATCCAGCAAAAGGGCCGGGCAGAGCGCCCGGCGCTGATATCAGGGATAAGCCAACTCCCGCTACAAATTATATTCAGTCCTAGAAGGAGGCCTTGGTCTTCTTCTTGGGTGGTTTCTTGACTTCACGTTTTGGTGCGTTCTTGTTTGCCATGCTCAAAGTCTACCCCATGGGTCAAGCAGTTCAATGCCGATGGATCAAGCTGACCAATACCCTGAATACCGCCGCGGCCCGTTTCCGATTTGTTTGTATTCCGACTAAAATTGGTTCGAGTTGCGCGATGGAACCAGCTTTTATCTGCATCGCGGCCTGAATTCCGGCATCTCTCAAGTGGGTTACTACTCTGAAATGGAGACTACAAATGCGAACGCGTTTGAGTGTGCTGTTGGGCTTTGTGCTATTGGTTACGGCGCAGGTCTTTTGCGCCAATGAGTTCACAATTGATCCGGGCCATTCCTCGGCGAATTTCGCGGTGAAACATCTGATGATCAGCACCGTGCACGGCAGGTTCAGCGACGTTTCCGGCACGATCATCTATGACGATAAGGACCCATCGAAGTCGTCGGTGCTGGTCGTAATCAAGACCGCGGGTGTAAATACCGACAACCAGAGCCGCGATAAGCATCTTCGGAGCGCCGATTTTTTCGAGACCGACAAGTACCCCGAGATGCGCTTTCAAAGCACCAGGGTCGAAGCGGTCGGGGATCTGCTTCAGGTAACCGGCAACTTGACGATGAAGGGCGTCACGCACCAAATCATGTTGCCGATCACGCTTGCCAGGGCCGAGGTGAAGGGCAAAACCCGTCTCGGTATTGAGGCCGGCACAACCCTGAACCGCTTCGACTACAACATCTCGTACGATTCCACCGGTGCGTCGGTTGGCAAGGACATCAAGATCGATATCAACGTGGAAGCCGTAAAGAACTAGAGTAGCGTCCCAGAATTTCGCGCAATAACTTTTGAAGTGTCATTCTGAGCGGAGCGAAGAATCCCAGCACGGCGCGGAGCTGAGACGCAGCCGAAGGACTTCATAAAAGCTCAGAGTGGCGCGGGTTAGGGCAGTTTTCATGGGATGTTTCGCTACGCTCAACATGACACTCCGGGGAAAGTTAGTTAAGTTACGGCAGGTATTTCCGGGACACGACACTAGCCTGCTGCAATGAAGGATTGTTGCGTCCTGCGCCCGCGCCGCGCATCCAAAACAAGCGCGATCTGGCCCAATACCCGACTCCCCGGCTTGCCGGATTTCGGTGCTTCCGGCTACAATAGATTTTTAGGCGCAGAGGTTTTTGCAATTATGAAAGCAGCAACCCATCCCAATTATTCGGAAGTACGCGTGCAGTGCGCCTGCGGTCACAGCTTTTTGACCCGCAGCACCCACCACGGCGACATCCACGTTGAAATCTGTTCCAACTGCCATCCCTTCTTCACCGGCAAGCAGAGGGAGATTGACACCGCCGGACGCATCGAGCGCTTCCGTCGTAAGTACGCCAAGGTCGAGAAGAAGGTCGAGACGAAATAGCGCGGAACAAGCGCAATCGAGTCATTCGCGAGCAAAGCCTCCGTGAATGCGGAGGTTTTCTTTTGCCTGATTGCCTCTCGCACGGAAGGCAGTCGTTCGTGTCGGCCCACAAGCTAAAATAGAGCTGCGTGCATAAGTTTTACGACAACCCGGCAGAGCGCACGGCCCCGGCCGAGGCCAGGGTTCCGGCGCGCCTCCAAATCGGGGACGTTGCTATTGCTCCGGCCACCGTGCTGGCTCCTATGGCGGGCATTACCGATACGGTCTTCCGGCGCTTCATTCGCGAGATGGGGGGCTGCGGCCTGATCATGACCGAGTTCACCTCGGCCGAGGGCGTTCTGCGCGGCAAGGATCGCAAGGCGAAGCGCTACCTCCACTTCTACGAAGACGAGCACCCGATTTCAGCGCAACTGTTCGGCAGGAATCCAGAGGCGCTGGGCGAGGCCGCGCGCATGATCGAGGGACTGGGTTTCGACCTGGTCGACTTGAACCTTGGCTGCCCGGCAAAGAAAGTCGTCAAGTGCAATGGGGGCTCGGGACTGTTGCGCGACCTGCCGCTGATCGAGCGCATCTTCCGCTCGGTTCGCGCCGCCGTGAAGATTCCGTTCACTGTGAAGTTCCGCGCCGGCTGGAACGATCAAGAGCTTATCCATCCGCAACTGGCGAGGCTGGCCGAAGAGTGTGGACTGAACGCCGTCGCCATGCACGCGCGCACCCGTGAGCAGGGCTACAGCGGCCAGGCACAGTGGGATTGGATCGCCGAATTGAAGCAGTTGGTGCGGATCCCCGTCATCGGCAACGGCGACATCCGCTCACCGGAGGACGCGGCCTCCATGGTCTCTGGAACCGGCTGCGATGCGGTGATGATCGGGCGTTCGGCGGCATCGAACCCGTGGATCTTCAGGCAGATTGCGGAGTACACGGAGCGTGGCTGCTATGGGACGGCCACCGAATCCGATCGCTTCCACATGATCCATCGATACTTCGAGATGTTGATCGAAGAGGAATATCGCGACACTCCCGGAAAGATGAAGCAATTTGCCTCCTGGTTTACGCACGGCGTCCGCAACGGCGCGCAGTTGCGCAAGGCGATTTATCATGCGCAGGACGAGCGCCAGATTCTCGAAGAGGTGGAGCGGTTTTTCGAGCCCCTGTTGAGCGGGAAGGAAGTGGCGGACAACGCCGCCGATTCCAGTGCGCCGCTGGCGACATCGGCGGGCGCCACCTGCGGTTGATCGTCTTCGAGGCATCAGATGGCGATTCTCAGCCGCCGGCAACCAACGCGCGATACTCCTGCTGCGAGTTGGAAGAGCGCAGAACCCAGAGAGTGTAGATTCCGAGCGCCGTTCCGAACGGTATTTCAAACAAAGACACAAATCCGAGGAAGAGCGCCAGCCCACGCGCCCATGCGGCTCGTTTGAGAAGTCCAATGCCGGCCGCTCCCGCGAGTACACCCTTGCCCGCGATCAACAGAGCGATGACATTGACAATGGGGCGCACAAAGAGCGGATCGGCGTAAGAACCATGCTCGAGGGCCTGAAAGAGAACATTGCCGGCGGCAAATATGATAACGCCGCCCAGCACATGCAGTCCCGCGAAGATCAGCCAGAGGATGCTCGCGACATGAATATGCCGTGCCACGCGTCCGCCGCCAGTGGCGCGGGCTGCGGCGAATGGGTCGGGCGAAACCGGTTTGCCACAGTTGGAACAGAAGTGCTGCGCGGGCTGTAGTTGCGTCCCGCACGCCTCGCAAAACATCGGTCGCGTCCTCCTCTTGAATGTGGGCAGTATAGCTCAGCCTGAGCTGGTGCCGAGGAAGCGGGCTGGCTGTGCGAGCTGGCAGATGGCCGCGCCGGGATGTTGAGTCCGGGTACATATCTATATATGCTGATTAATAATAGATAAGCAATTCGAGCAAAGCGACTACTTCGGTGTCTACGACGGACGTCGGCATCTCTCTGCTGCGATCCGCTTGATACGTTCTGATGTGGCCGATGTGCAACTCCGCCAGCGGGACTTCGAATGTGTCGGCCCATCGTTGCAGCTGAACCCGCAGGGGATCAGTCCAAACGACTGCTGCTTCGCGGATGGTCATCGTGCTTCGAATCTCGGCCATTCGGTCTCAAGATGCCTTCGCTGGTCGTCACAAACAACTCGGGGCACCAACGGAACCGCCTCACCCACATGAAAAAATAAAATGAGGAAGAGGCGTTTTAAATCTTACGACTCACCGAACAGAGTACGTCACAGTGAGGTTCGGATTGGTGCGCTGATTCTGGGTATCAACCACAGTGTAGGTAACTGTTTTTAGTTGTCCTTGCTCACTGCAGTCTGGTGCCAGATAAGTTATTTTTCCAGTCGCGGATTCAAGTCCCATTCCTCTTGGAATCTGGCCGGTTGCCTGGTACGTGAGCGGTGCCTGTCCGTCCTTGATAACAAGCTGTCCCTTGAATGTCGGAACATTGGGGAGTGGCGCAACGCAGCCGATGGTGACGATGTCTCTTGCCGTGCCGTTTGGCAATTGGATTGGGTTGTCAACCGGGTCGCTTGGGAACTGTCGTGGATCGTAGTTCATGCCGACAAAGCTCGGTGCTGGAACAGTTGTTGGGGCTGAGGAACTACCGCCGCAGCCGACAAGACTGGCGAATACTGCGGTAATGGCGAGCCCGACTGCGATCCTCCGCGTGACAGCACTGATTAGCTTCTCGCGTCCCACTGATGCCTCCCTGATGACCCAATTAGTTACACAGCCGCACTGCTTCCCAAGCTAACTCGTGAGTATCTGGATTTGAGGGAACATCCTACTACTGCTCTAGCCAGAAACGGAAGAGAGAAAAGAGAATTATCCCAAGATGCGCTACTGGCACGGCTCTCCAGATCGATGACGGTGTCGCCTTCCTTGGTGTACAGGCACAGCACGTAAGCCATTATTAGGCGGCAGATATTGGATCAGCTCTCGCGCCCCAGCACTTCCACGACCCGGTCGAAGTCCTCCAGCGATTTGTATTCGATGACGATCCTTCCGCTTCCCTTGTTGTCGGTAATCTGCACGCGAACTCCCAGTGCTCGTTGTAATTGGCGCTCGGCCTCCCGCACATTGGGATCGACCTGACGCTCGGCTTTTTCCCGCTTGGGTTCCGGATGCACCAGGCTGTGTACGGTGCCTTCAACCTGGCGGACAGACATGGAGAGCGCCACGGCGCGGTTGGCCAGCTTAAGCACGGCTTCCGGCGAGTTCAGACTCATAAGAGCCTTGGCGTGACCGAAGCTGAGTTTATTTTCCTCAACCAGGGACTGCACCTCGGAGGGTAGTTTGAGCAGCCGAAGAAAATTGGCGACGCTGGAGCGCTCTTTGCCTGTGCGCTGTGCCATCTGCTCCTGGGTGAGCCCGAATTCGCGACCGAGGCGCTCGTAAGCTCTTGCCTGCTCCACCGCGTTCAGATCCTCGCGTTGCAGGTTTTCGACAATCGTCATCTCCATCGCCTGCTCGTTGGAGACCTGCTTGACGATGGCTGGCACGGTGGTTTTGCCTGCACGTTGAGAGGCAAGCCAGCGGCGTTCACCGGCGATAAGTTGAAAACGTCCACCTTGCTGTGGCCGAACCAGAATTGGCTGGACGACACCGGAGGCTTTAATCGATTCGGCCAACTCGGCCAGAGCAGTTTCATCGAATCGGCTCCGGGTCTGGTAGGGACTGCGGTCGATTTGCTCGACCGAAAGCTGGTGAATCATTTCGCCCGGTGCCGGTTGGGTGGCGGTGGCTGCACGGGCTGCCGGAATCAGCGTGTCGAGACCGCGGCCAAGAACTTTTCGTTTGTCATTCATCGCAATAAACCTCGGAGATTTTAAATTCAGTGGTTCGCCTCGGGGCTAACGGCCAGATTAGTCGCCTCCGACAAGGGGGGTGAGGCCGCCCGCGCCTGCCGATCCATTAACTCCTTGGCCAACCGTATGTAACTCTCGGCTCCCCGTGAACGTGGGTCGTAGGAATTGACGGGAAGCCCATGACTCGGTGCCTCGGCGAGGCGGATATTTCTGGGAATTGTGGTTTCGAATAGCAGTTCGCCAAAGTGGGTTTTCAATTCAGCGGCAACATTCTGGGCGAGATTGGTGCGCTCATCGAACATGGTGAGCACGACGCCCTCAACGGCAAGCCTGGGATTGAAGTTCTGGCGAACCCGTTCGATCGTGTCCAGCAATTCGCTGATGCCCTCTAAGGCAAAGTATTCGGCCTGCATGGGAACCAGCACGGAATCGGCGGCGACCAAAGCATTGAGGGTGAGCAGATCGAGGGCCGGCGGGCAGTCGAGCACGATGTACTGGAAGCGCCGGACAAGCGTCTCGATGGCATTGCGGAGCCGATATTCGCGATTTTCGGCGCTTACCAGCTCGATATTGGCACCGATCAGGTTCTTAGTGGATGGAATGACCCAGAGGTTTTCCGTCGCGGTGAGCTGCATAATCTGCTCGGCCGGAATTTCGTTCACCAGCAAGTCGTAGCTGCTGAGGCGGGCGGGATCCTTTAGAAAGCCGATTCCGCTGGAGCTGTTGGACTGCGGATCGCAGTCGATGAGCAGGGTGGGCACTTCGGCGGCCGCGAAGGATGCGGCAAGGTTAATGGCGGTCGTCGTCTTGCCGACGCCTCCCTTTTGGTTCGCGATGGCGATCACCCGGCCCATGCGGTTAGTCCTTTCAGTTCGAGAAGAACAGTTTCAGGAGCGTATTCGTAGCCGTCAGCCACAGGACATGCGGCTATTAATGGAGGCGGCTTTTGCGAAACTGGTCTGACCCGCACATTGCGGCTGAACCCCGACCGAGGGCGAGCAATGCGAATGGCAGGTGATCTCGACTTCGAGAGTATCGGAGGCTGAGGCGACCTTCAACGCTGATCTGCTGTGGGTGGCTGTGGATTCGGTGGATAAAGCGGGAAGAATCTAGAATTCTTTGTCGGTGGGATCGTGGGTGTCTGATTCTGTCTATGCGGCGGCCCCGGCGCGCCTTGGTTTGGCTACCGACGTTCGGCGAGTATGTTCCACGTGGAACAGCGGATACGGGCTGCGCGGTTTGCAAGAGTTTTGCAAAAAGGTAAAGACGGTGGTGGACAGCTTAGTAACGACGGTGCCCCACGTCCCGTCCCGCTGTTGGGCTGACGTGGAGACCCCCAAGGCAGCGTCGAACAGCTAAACAGGCTGCTGAAAGACTCATTTCTGAGGTGTCATCCTGAGCAGGGCGAAGGATCTGCTGTTTACGAGCGGCTCGTAAAACCCGTCGTCAAAGGCGCACCCCAGGCAGAGCGCGCGGTTTAGGGGCTCGCTCGGCGGGACTGATTCGAGTCTGCAGAGATATACCCCATGAGGGCCACAGCTTGCGAACAATGTTCCACGTGGAACACTAACCGAAGGCCAATCGGAAATCATCTTTGCCAGATTGCCAAGACCCGCGACTCCGACTCTGGAATCGCAACCGATCTCCACTCACCCGGCAAAATAGACGCGGCAACCGTGAGCTGGCTGGCCCCAATCAATGCTCCCAGGCGTCCACCCGGCGCTACCAGCGAAGCGGCAGTGCAGAGAATCCGCTCAAATCTCTCCACCGCCCTGAACGTAACCAGAGCCGCTCTGTCTTTGTCCTGAAGTTGGAGACGTTCGGCACGCTCCTGCACGACCTGGATGCCGCTGAGGCGCAGCGTCCGCGACAACTCACGCAAGAAGGTGGCCTTCTTTCCGTGCGACTCAACCAGTGTCAAACGTATGGAAGGGGCAAAGATCTTCAGCACAACCCCCGGGAATCCGGCCCCCGAACCGACATCGATCACGTTGTCCGATACATCTGGAGCGAGCAGGTGAGAGGCGGCAAACAGCGACTCGCCAAAATGACGCCGCACCACCTCTTCAGGCCGCCGGAGCGCAGTCAGGTTGATCGCCTGATTCCATTTCAATAATATATCTATATACGTCGATATTTCACCGACCTGATCGGCCGTTAGAGGGTGTCCCTCCAGGTAGGGCAGCAACAAGTCGGAGATCTGTCGCGGTTCCAGCATTGAAGATGCAGGATAGCACTGTGCCGTATTCGGCCTACATTCCGGGGTGGCTCTCGGCGTCCGCATTCGGCACCAGCCGCATATAGATCGCATTGGGAACGCGGGTTTGCCAGTGACCGCTGATGCGAGCGTAGCTGACGAGTCCGAGAAAAATCGCGGCGATGCAGGCTGCCACCGCCCAAGGTGCGACGGTTCCCCAAGGCGAGTGCCGCGCACCCTTTGAAATCGAAAGTTGCAGCGCGCCCTGCGCCGGACACGCCGCTACGCACTCCATGCAGGCCGTGCACTCGGCCGAACGAATCTCGACGAGCCGGTCCACGGGAAGCCAGGCGGGGCAGGCCTTCGCGCACTTGGCGCAATCGATGCAAGGCCCCGCTTCGCGCCGTATGCGCACAGGGCTAAGCAGCGCCGTCAGGCCAACCAACGCGCCGTAGGGACACAGGTAGCGGCACCAGAAATTTTGCACCACGAGTGAAAGCAGCGTCAGCACGGCGAGCACGATGGCTCCGGTCTGGCCGATGTGACGGAAGAAGTTCAGCATCTTCACGTCGGCGATAATTCCGTAGGGGCCGGAGAGAAAACCGGCGAGCGCCTCGACCGACATGCGGCCGATAACCCAGACGAAGAGAGCCAGCAGCAGGTACTTCAGCCCGCGCAGCGGAATGTCGACCCAGCGCGGCAACTGTAAATTACGGCCGAGAAGTTTGCGGCCAAACTTCCAGAGGTATTCCGAAAGCGTGCCGACCGGGCACAACCATGAGCAAAACGCTTTGTGGAACAAAAGCGAAATGGCGAGAAACGCCAGCAGTAGAAACATTCCAGCCGGATGCACGCGCGGCACACTTCCGGTAAGCAGTGTGAGCTTCAGGTTCATCAGCGCGTCGATGGGCAGCCAGCCATCGACGCCAGCTGGCCGTTCGACATACTTCGTCAATCCGCCGCTCTCGAAAAATCGAACCCAGGTATAAAACTCGAAGCCGACCCAGAGATTCAGCGCCAGGAAAGCGAATTGCACGACGCGGCGGAGCAGTTGCGAGCGATCCGCCTCGACTCTGCGCACGAGCTTCTTTTTGGGAGCGGAGGAACTAACCTGCCGCGGAACAGGCTGAATGGATTGAACGAAATCTTTTCCGGAAATACCTGGAGTTGCCATACCAGTTCCGAGGCTATCGGAGCCGGCGGACGGCGCCAATGACTTTGGTCACAAACGCCGCCGAAGCATCGCGAATAAAAGCCGAGCTGCTTAGGAGGCCCTCAGACTTGCGCTAGCGCATCCTCGGCTTCATCGCCTTCACTACTCTCTACGTCTTCATCTATCAGATTTGTGGGAAGCAGGGGCGTTGCGGCACCGGCTGGAAGTTCTTGCACATCCCTCAGATGCCTTCCAATCGCTCTTGACCGCACTTGTGCTTTTCCAATGGTGTCAGATGCCAGTTGCAACTTCTTTTGGACTGTCTCCAGAACAGCTCCCATACTTCATCCACTCGGTCTTGACCGCCGCAAGCAGGTTCCACACCTCGCTGGAACGCTTTTGGATGGCCAGTGTACGGAAGCCCATCTGAAGGCTGTTCAAAAGCGACCACAACGTCGTTGGGCCGGCGATAACCACGCGGTACTCTCGCTGGATAGTCTCGATCAAACCTGTCCGGCGGATCACTTCCGCGAACAAACCCTCAATGGGCAGGAACAAAATTCCGAAGTCCGTGGTCTTTGGAGGGCTCAGGTACTTCTCGCTGATGTCTCGTGCACAGGCTTTGACGCGGTTCTCTAACTGCTTTCCCGCAGCCTCCATACTCTCGACATCTGCCCGCTCTTGAGCCTCGACCAGACGTTGATAGTCTTCGACGGGAAATTTGGCGTCTATGGGCAGCCAAACAATCTCATCCTTGTCCGCGCCCTGTCCCGGCAACTTGACCGCAAATTCAACGCGCTCGCTACCCTCTTTCGTGGCCACGTTTGTAGCAAACTGGTCGGGATTGAGCACCTGTTCCAACAGTGCCCCAAGCTGCACTTCACCCCACGTCCCACGGGTCTTGACGTTCGTCAATACCTTCTTAAGGTCGCCTACACCGGTGGCCAGCGTCTGCATTTCCCCAAGTCCCTTATGCACCTGCTCCAGCCGTTCGCTGACTTGCTTGAAGGATTCGCCCAGACGCTTTTCCAGAGTGCCTTGAAGTTTCTCATCCACGGTCTGTCGCATTTGATCAAGCTGCTTGGCTTGTCGGTCTGCATTGTCTGGAGTTCGCCTTGCACGGTGACTCTGATCGCCTCCAGCTTCTTCTCGTTTGAATCCGAAAGCTTCTCAATCGCAGATGACATGACCTCAAGCTGGCCCTTTTGGGCACTGGCCAGACCGCTCATCGTCGTGTTCAAAGTCTCGGAAATCTTGCCGAGAGTTGCCACCACTTCTTCCCGAAGTTGTTTTGCTCCGAGCGCAGACTCAGCACGAACACCGTCGAGTCGCTCTCCACTGGCTTTGGCAAAGGAGCTAAGCTGACCGGAAAAAGCATCGAGTTGCACTTTTTGCAAGCTGGCTACATCCGTCATTCGCTGTACCACGGAATCACCGAAAACCCTGAAGCCTTCGGTCAGTTCCTGCCGCTGCTCCCTCGCGGCCTTTCCCAGTTCGTCTCTGCTCTGAGCCACTTCCTCTCTCACTGCCCGCTCGGTACGTTCCTGAGCCTTTTCAAAAGCATCAAGACGGGAAGCAAGCAGTGGGGAACTAGCGTTTGACGCTTTCCGCAAGAGCAAGATCAATAGCGTCAGCACGGCGACCAGCAGAACAAGATTCACGATCAGCATGATTTCAGGCATGGGAGCAACCGCCTTTGTGGCACATAGCTTCGGTACGGCTACGAACAGATTACAGCTCTGAATTGCTCAGATTGTACTGCTCGAGAGCGCTTTTGCACTAAGGGGAAAGCTGCCATTTGCGAGCAGAGACGCTTCGGACCCCGGCCTACACTGGCCGCGCGCGGCGGCGGTCCTGAATTTCTATATAGACATTGATCAATGAAACCGCTGCGGGCGTCACTCCGGGTATGCGGCTGGCCTGTCCAAGGGTGCGCGGCAGCACGCGGGTGAGCTTTTCTTTCATCTCGCGCGAGAGGCCGCTGACCGAGGTGTAATCGAACCACTCAGGTATACGTCTCTCTTCCGCCTTCTTCAGGCGTTCGATCGCTTTCTCCTGCTGTTGCAGATAACCGGCGTACTTGATTTCGGTTTCGATTGATTTGAGTTCGTTGCGTATGGCTGGCGAAAAATGCAGAGGCGTGTCAACTACTGGCGAGGTCGCTTGCCTGACACCGGGCAGAACAGCAGATCCTTCGCTATCGCTCAGGATGACACCTTGGGTTGGGATGACACTTCGGGGAATACTCGGGATGACAGCATGAACGCTCGGAATCACATCTTGGCAGTTTGGAACGCCAGCTCCTTCGCCATCGCGTTCGAAAAATTCCGGATAAAGTTTGACCAGCGCCGGCGCGAGCTCATCGATCGAGATTTCCGGACGGCGCAGCAGTTGAGCATAGCTCTGCCCCAAAGCGTTTACCGCTTTCTCCAGGACGCTCGCGGGAAGCTGCGCATCGGCGCGCGAATTCTCCAGCAGACGGCGAAGGCATTCCAGGCGCTTCTGCTTGGCCAGAAAATCCTGCCAGGCGCCGTCCCCGATCAAGCCGACGCGGCGGCCATAAGGCGTGAGGCGGGTATCGGCGTTGTCGATCCGCAGGTGCAGCCGAAACTCGGCGCGCGAGGTGAACATGCGGTAGGGCTCGTTGGTCCCCTTGCTGATCAGGTCGTCGATGAGAATCGCCGTGTAAGCCTCTGTGCGGTCCAGTGTGAGCGGCGGTTCGCACTTGGTCTTGAGCGCCGCATTGATGCCGGCCATGATTCCCTGGCAGGCGGCTTCTTCGTATCCGCTGGTGCCGTTGATCTGGCCGGCCAGAAACAGGTGCGCGATCTTCTTTGTCTCCAGAGTGCGTTCGAGCTCGGTGGGGTCAATCGCGTCGTATTCAATGGCGTAGCCGGGGCGCAGCATCTCGGCCTTTTCGAGGCCGGGAATCGAGGCGATGATCGCCAACTGCACGTCGACGGGCAGGGACGTGCTCATGCCGTTGACGTAAATTTCGTGCGTCTTCAGTCCCTCGGGCTCGAGATAAAGCTGGTGCGTTTCCTTGTCTGGAAATTTAACGATCTTGTCCTCGATCGAGGGGCAGTAGCGCGCGCCGATGCCGTGGATCTGACCGCTGTACATCGGCGAGCGGTGTACGTTTTCACGGATGACGCGGTGAGTCTCCTCCGTGGTGTAAGCGATGTAGCACGGCACCTGCTGCTGCGTGATTCTCCGGGTACGGAAGCTGAACGGAGTGGGATCGGTGTCGCCCGGCTGCGTGATGAAGCGCGACCAATCGATGGTGCGGCCATCCAGACGCGGGGGTGTGCCGGTTTTGAGGCGGCAGCCGCGGAGCCCCAGCGACTTGATGAACTCGCCCAGCAGCACCGAGGCCGGCTCGCCGCTGCGTCCGGCGGGATAAGTCTGTTCGCCGCAGTGGATGAGGCCGTTGAGAAACGTTCCGGTGGTTACGACCACGGCGGATGCGGCGACCGTGCGGCCATCGCGGAGGCGTATGCCGAGGCAAACGCGCGTGCGTTCATGGGCTTCGCTGCGCTCGGCGTCGCCAGGGGCAAGCTCTTCGATGAGCAACTCGGCGACTTCGGCCTGCTTGACCTGGAGGTTGGACTGGCTCTCCAGAATTTCGCGCACCTTGAGCCGGTACTGCTGCTTGTCGCATTGTGCGCGGGGAGACCACACGGCGGGACCGCGCGAGGTGTTGAGCAAACGGAACTGAATGCCAACGGCGTCGGTAACCTCGCCCATGATGCCGCCCAAGGCATCGACTTCGCGCACCAGGTGTCCCTTGGCAATGCCACCGACCGCCGGATTGCAGGACATTTGCGCGATCAGGTCCACGTTGAGCGTGAACAGCGCGGTGCGAAGCCCCATGCGCGCGGCAGCCATCGCGGCCTCACAGCCCGCGTGGCCGGCGCCGACAACCGCTACGTCGTATTGTTCGGTGTATTGCAGACAGCTACCCTGGTGGCCCACATTTAGGGCTTCAGCCCTTAATGTGGGGTGAGAGAACAGTTTGGCGCTACCGGAACGGCATGTTCCGTCACGCCACAGACAACAATACTAGCAGCCCATCGGGGTACTCACCCCGAACGCTCCGCGACTGGCAAGCAGGCGAGAACGAAAGAGGGTGCCTTGAGAGCACCCTCATCGTTCCATCAATCGCAACTTACGTCAGACGCGATTGGACCATTACTTATTGGCGTTGGCCTCCCGGAAATCCTGCCGGATAGAACTCAGGAACTGCCGTGCCTGCGGCGGAGGCGGAACCTTGCCGCTCAAAGCGTCGCGGAAGCTAGGGTTCGTATCACCGTAGAAAGCCTTCATCGCTTTCTGATCTACGTGAACATTGGAACCGTTCACGGTAGCGCCGGCGAAAGCGCCCTTGGCCCTCGAGTAGGTCAAAATCCCCGTGTTCATCTTCGAATCGGTACTGGCGCAGCCCTCACGACCCCAAGGGCCAGCCGCAACCCCAACATCGCCGCCGATCTTCCAGTTTGCCGACATTAGCTTTTCCGCGCCTTCGTCACTCACAAAGAGCATCACGAGATCGACGGCTGCGCCGCCGATTTGCGCTCCCCAGCTGCCACCGGAAAGCGTGAAGAATGCCGGCGCAGTCCAGCTGTGGCTGCTCTCCGGGCGGCAGGTGGCGACGCCGCGCCCGTGCTCGGCACCGAAGATAAACCCGCCTTTCACCAGAGTGGGAATGATGGCGATGCACTTGGCCTTGGCGAGCACCGTCTGCGGAATACCGCTGTCGGGCGCGTTTGTGAGCCGGTTCAAATCGGCTGCCGCCTCATCCATCCGCCTTATGGTTTTGCTACTCTCGTCTTCGTCGGCTGCCCATCCGCTGATCGCGAAAGCCAGCACGACCGCGAGCAATGTCAGAATCCCGTTCTTCATGTCTACTCTTCCTTTTAGCTGCGCGGGTCCCAAATAGTTCTAGCTATCGTTTCTCCTTCTTTGGATTGTGATTTCGGCACAGGGGTTTCCAGCTGAACCCGTGCTGCGGGCCAGTCACGCGGATTTACGGGCTTCGGCGGCGGACTGCTAAAGCGGTATGTTTCCGTGCTTGCGGGGCGGATTCTTATCGCGCTTGGTGTCGAGCATCTCCAGCGCCTGAATGACGCGGCGGCGAGTGTCGCGCGGGCGAATGACCGAATCGACATAGCCACGTTCAGCCGCAATGTACGGATTGGCGAAGCGCTCGCGAAACTCATCGACCTTCTCCGTGCGCAGCTTTGCCAATGCCTCTTTCCCTGCCGCGCTATCGGCGCCATTCTTGGCGGCCCGGTCGAATTCGCGCTTATACACAATATTGACCGCGCCTTCCGGACCCATCACGGCAATCTCCGCGGTTGGCCAGGCATAGTTCACGTCGGCGCGAATATGCTTGGAGGCCATCACGCAATACGCGCCGCCGTAAGCCTTGCGGGTGATCACCGTGACCTTGGGCACAGTGGCTTCCGCAAAGGCGTAGAGCAACTTGGCGCCGTGCATGATAATGCCGCCGTGCTCCTGCTGCACGCCGGGAAGAAAGCCCGGAACATCGACAAACGTGACCAGCGGAATGTTGAAGCAGTCGCAGAAGCGGACAAAGCGTGCGCCCTTGATCGAGGAGTTGATATCAAGCACGCCGGCCAGCACCGAGGGTTGATTGGCGACGATTCCAACCGAACGTCCATTCAGGCGGGCGAAGCCGACGACGATGTTGCGGGCATAATGCTCATGCACCTCGAAGAAATAACTGTCGTCGACGACGTGGCTGATGACGTCCTTAATGTCGTAGGGCTTGTTCGATTCGGTGGGGACGGTTGAATCGAGCTGTTCGTCGGCGCGATCAACTGGGTCAGTGCAAGTTCTGCGAGGCGATTCTTCGAGGTTGTTCGAAGGCATAAAACTGAGCAGCTCGCGGACCATCGACAGGCACTCGGCGTCATCGTGCGCCAGAAAATGTGCGACTCCGGAGGTGCTGTTGTGGGTGAAAGCTCCGCCCAGTTCGTTCTTCGTTACCGTTTCCTGCGTGACAGCCTTGATGACATCCGGTCCGGTGATGAACATGTAAGCGGTCTTGTCAACCATCAGAACGAAATCGGTGATGGCCGGCGAATAGACAGCCCCGCCGGCGCACGGGCCCATGATGGCGGAAATTTGCGGAATGACGCCGGAGGACAGGGTGTTGCGCAGAAAAATGTCTGCGTAGCCGGCCAGCGAGCGGACGCCCTCCTGGATGCGGGCGCCGCCGGAGTCGTTGAGGCCGATCACCGGCGCCCCGACTTTCATCGCCAGATCCATGATTTTGCAGATTTTGGCGGCGTTGGTTTCCGACAGCGATCCGCCGAAGACCGTGAAGTCCTGCGCGAAGACGAACGCCAGCCGGCCCTCTATGCGGCCGTATCCGGTGATGAAGCCGTCGCCATAGTAGCGTTGTTCATCCATTCCGAAATCGCTGGTGCGATGGACGACGAACTTGTCCGTTTCTTCGAACGATCCCTCGTCGAGCAGGAATTCGATTCGCTCGCGGGCCGTCATCTTGCCCAGTTTGTGTTCGCGTTCGCGCCGTTCCTCGCCGCCGCCGGCTTCGGCCAGTGCATCGCGCCGTTTCAGTTCGGTCAGCTTCTGCTCCAAATTCATGCCGCAGATTATATGCTGACTTGACGCGTAAAAGGCAAAGGAAGTATTTGCCTACTCGGCGCCTACTGAGACCCAGCGATACTTCTTGCCGTCCCAGATAACCTCCGCCTGCATTCCGGAGGAATCGGTGGCGAAAAGCGCCGAGACGCTCTTCTTCTTCCACAGAGCGCGGCTGACCTCAAGGCGCTCGAAGGGCAGATTCACGATCACGAATTTCGCCGAGGGGTGCGCGGCGCGCCAGTTGTGGGCGATTGCCACATAGAGCGCCGGCCCATCCAGATGAATGGGGAAGGTCATCGTTATCTTGGCATTTCCATAGCCATAAAAGCTGTCGTAGGGGTCGATCAGCTTGAAATTGTGCTCGGCCTGGTCGCGCGCCGGACTGCCCGTGACGACCACCGCCAGGTCCTCTTTCCCGTCGCCGTCGAAGTCTCCAAACATGGGCTGAAACTTGGCGACCAGCTTGAAACGGGAGCCGAACTCGCGCTCGACGGTCAGGCGGACGCGCTCCGCGATTTCGGCTGCCGCCGGCGGCGCCGGGGATTGCGCCAGCAAACGGCCAGGAGCGGTCGTGAGCAGCGCGCCTAGAAAAGCGAAAACCATAGCGATGCGGTGCATCTCGCTACTTTACTCAGCAGACAGGCAGGAGGGAATAGGGATTTGTTGCCGCTCTGAAGAATGCTGCTTGTGGGTAGCCTATGGAATCGTGTGCAGCGGGAATCCTATAAATATAGCACCGTTTTGGTCTTATTTAGGACAGACATCCTCTCACCAACGACGATATCGTTACTTCAAAGTATCGCTCTCGGTACTCTGAGATGAGGCAACGTGAACTCCCGAGATGACCTGTCGATGTCGAACATGAAACTGGTCGGCTCAGAGTATTTTTCCCATTTCCCCGAACCGGATGGCCGAATCATTCAAAGTGTTTGCCGCTTCTGCTTGCGGGTAGTAGCCTATTCGCCTGACGCCAATATCCTTGTAATTGCTGAGTTCGCGCATCTGAAAGGATGCACAGCGGCCGTAAAAAACGGCTTTGGTTACCGTTCCACCAAACTCCAAATGTTCCCATCAATAACAAAATAGGGAATCGCGACCACGTCTGCGGTAAAGCAAAGTGTGATCATGTGCAAGGATGGGCGGCAATCACTTAGTCAATGGCGCTCGCAAACTGCTGCTTCATGATGGCGTAGCACTCGCAGGAGAAGTGCTCCAACTTGTTGCGGTCAGTCACTCGAATCTGTCCACGCGTGATCTCCAACACCCCACGCGAGGCGAGCCGCTCCACCAGTTCACTGACACCCGTTCGCTGAACCCCGAGAAGACTTGCCAAAAACTCGTGTGTGATCACGAAATGGTCAACGTCTGTCCGATCCAGAGTCGTCAGCATCCAACGTGCACACCGCTGTTCAAGCGTGTGCAAGCCGTTGCAAGCCGTCGAGCGGAGAGTCTGTATAAGCAATACATGTGAGTAGTGCGAGAGCGTGTTGTGGAATATGCCGTTGCGTTGGATTTCGCGTTCCACCAGACCGGCGGGCACGCTATAGGCGTCTCCGGCAATGGTAACCATCGTCTGGCAGGGCATCGTAGGCGATTGGAGGCTTGCTGAAATCCATGAAGCACCCTCACGTCCTACGGTCGCCGATTCGATAGTTGCCCCGTTCCCCATCACCGTCAGCATGGCAAGAACGCAGTTCTCGGGAAAAAAGATTTCAGTGATCCGCTGATCGGGACGGTAGAGTACCTGCTTCGCTGTCAGTCCCACGCGCCGCATCGACGAAAAACGATCTCGGCCAGTCTGATCAAGCGACGAAAGCAGTCGGTTGAGGGTGCTCGGAATTGTGGGGTTCCTGGGGGAATCGAGCATAGGGAACCAACTTCTGCGTTAAGACGTTTACAACTGGCCCACCACATTATGCGCTTTCGCCGACGGCTCTGAAGCTTAAATGTCGATAAAAAACGGGTGTTCCACCCAACGCCTTCTTCGTTGAGGTTCGGCTTTTCGTCACCGCAGACTCCTTCCTACACTCCAGCGGCTGACGCCAGTTCACCGCGTAGGCCCCTACGGGACTTCTGGAAAGCTTTTTCCACCCGCCGCCGAACTGTAAGATTTGCCGGGTTTGGAATTGTGCGTCAGGAACGCCTGGCATGACTGGTCCTGGACGAGAATTGGGACGGGGCTGGGGCCAGGGGCGCGGCGGGTGCTGTGGAGGTACTCAATGCGAATAGCATCGCCGACCTTCAGGTCAGAGGCAGAACGAATGACAGCCGTGACTTTTGCCTCGGCGAGGACCTTGACCCCATCTCGCATCTCTTTTGTCTTCACCGACAGGACCTTGATCTGCAGATGCTCTGGAGCCTCATCCTGCATGCTCTTGTAAGCGCTTGGCGGCAACTCCCCAAAAGCAGCCGTAGTGCTGGCGATGATCAGAATGAGCGCGCAGCAAACCATTCTGGCGGAACGTGTCTTCATCTCGACTCCCATCCGAAGAGGCTTTGACCGAAACTGGGCCGCGATTGTATCAAAGAGGCCATACGGCCGTCCGGGGGCGGATGACGGATTTTCCAGATTTGCTTCTTGCGGTATGCTGCTTTCAGCATGAATGCGAGATGGTACAACATGGCGTATGGCCTGCTGGTGGTCTCGGTCGGCCTCTGGCTGGAAAGTCGGCTGTTCATTCTGGCGAGCCAGATTTTCGTTCTGACCGCCATGTCATTGGCTGCACCGGTCGTATTGGCGGTACGATCCGGAGAACTCCGGCAGCGTTGGTTAGGAATTGCACTCCCGTCGTGCGCCGTGGTTCACCTGGTATTTCTTGCGGCTCTCAGCAGCTTTCTGCCCTTTTCGAACCTCAGCCCGGCAATCGGCGTGGGCTTCGGCGAAATGCTGATTCTGGGGTTGGTCTCGGCAAAAATTCGCGGCCGCTTCAAGGCGTAAAGCAAAGCACCAGTGAACCTACGGAATCAGGTTTGCTCGTGTTAGGCATCGTTGCATCCTAATGAGCCAGAGGCCACGACTTTTATTTAGGTCGGGGGTTAGCAAGACCAGGAATCGTGTATCCCGAACTTAGAGACACTCCGGTCGACGCGACCATCAGGAAGCGGTGACCATGAACGAGCCGAAGAGGAATAGCATCCCTGGTTTGCCCTAGAATACAGGCTAGCGAACCGTCTAAACCAAATGGAATCTGAACCAAATGGATAGAAGATATGAAGTCTCTTATCACGATCGCGCTTGTTGTTTTGCTTGCGCTTCCGGTCGCTCTTAACGCTCAGGCCGGGAACCCGAGTGCACCTGCCCAGAATGCGCCTGCCACGCCCAGCGCAGGAAGCGCAACGGCTGATAATCCAACTGCCAAGTCTCAACCGTCAAAAGCGGACAAGAAATCCAAGAAGAAGCTGAAGAAGAGCAGTTGCGTTTCACCGCCGGCCGACTCCGGATTGCCGGACTACTGCAGGAATCCGTACTGGTACCCGCAGGACTGGGATTACATAATGTCGAATAACGCTGGTGGCAGAAATTGAAGCAAAACGCCTCGTTCTCCGGGCGGGTGGCTCAGGTCGTGCACTCCTCGGGTGAAGTGTGACGCTACCGGGCCCGGGCGCGAAAGAGGTGGTAGGTTACACCGCCAACCATTCTTTCAGCAGCTGAGGATTGTTGGTGAGTTCGTCAGGCGTGCCGTGGAAGACAATGCGGCCGTGTCCCATGACGCACACTTGCGTAGAAACCTTGAGGGCGATGGTGAGTTTCTGCTCGACGAGAACTACCGAGACGCCTCTCCGATGAATGTCGCGAATGGCGTCCTTGACCACCGCGACAATTTTTGGAGCAAGGCCCTCTGTCGGCTCATCGATCAGAAGTACCTGTGGGTTGCCCAATAGCGAACGGCAGATTGTGAGCATCTGCTGTTCGCCTCCGGACAGGTTACCTGCCTTGGTCTTGCGACGCTCTTTGAGCAACGGGAAATAATCGAACATCTGGTCGACCGTCCAGGAAGGCGTATCGTTCCTGGGCGGCTGTTCGCCCATTCGAAGATTCTCATCGACGGTGAGGTTGGCGAAAATCTCGCGCTCTTCCGGCACGAAGCTGACACCCGCGCGGCAGACTCTGTAAGGGCGCGCGCCGGCCAAATCCTGGCCGTTGAACCGCACCTCTCCAGATGTGGGGCTCACAAGCCCCATGATGGCTTTCAAAGTAGTGGAGCGTCCGGAACCGTTGCGGCCCAGCAAACTCAGGACTTCGCCCTTGCCGACCTGAAAGGTCACCCCGTGCAGAATGTGACTCTTGCCGTAGTGAACGTGCAAATCCCGCACCTGCAGTAAAGCCGCACTTTGCGTCTCGCTCATACGCTGACCTCTTCGCCAAGATAGGCTTCCTGCACGCGGCGGTTATTGCGGATTTCGTCCGGAGTACCGGTGGCAATCACCTCTCCATAAACGAGCACGCTGATGTGGGAGCTAAGCGAGAAGACGACGGCCATGTCGTGCTCGACAATGAGCAACGTGCGCCCGCGAGTAACTTCCAGGATCAGCGAAATAGTGTACTCGGTCTCCTCCTTGGACATGCCAGCCATGGGCTCGTCGAGCAGGATCATCTTGGGATCCGAGGCAAGGGTCATGCCGATCTCAAGCGAACGCTGTTCCGAGTACGACAAGACGCCTGCCGCAGTGTCGCGATGCGTTTGCAGGCGAAGATGTTCCATGAGTCGTTCGGTTTCTTCACGAACGCCGCCTAACCGGTCGACTGACTTCCACAAGGTATATTGCACCTTGTGGCGTTGCATGACCGCAAGGCGAAGATTCTCGAAGACGGTGAGACCGGCAAAGATACTTGTGATCTGAAAGGAGCGTGCAAGGCCCAGATGATTGATGCGCTGCGGAGTCATCCCCTGGATCTCTTTCCCGGAAAAAACGATTTCCCCCTGGCTCGGAGCAAAATGGCCGGATACGAGATGAAACAGCGTCGACTTGCCCGCGCCGTTCGGTCCAATCAGTGCATGTCTTTCTCCATCTGCGACGCTCAGGTTCACGCCGCGGATGATCTGGGCATCCCCAAATGACTTATGCACATTACGCAACGAAAGTATTGGTTCCTTGGCGTTCATTTCTTGTCCATCTCGTCCAGCACCTGCCGCGAAGCCGTAACTGCCACTTCACTCTGTTGTAAAGGAGTCGAGAGTTGCTCCGGGTGCGATACAGGTTTCGACAGGTTGCTCTCCTTCTTTTCCTCCAAGCGTTTCCAGCAATAGCGTGATGCCTTGCCGGTCAACGCGCCGGCGATGAAGAGAGCTGCGGGAAGCGCCCATGTGAGCAACGAAGCCGGCGACCATCCGCGGCCAAAGACCAGCACCGGCGGCCATGAAACCGAACCGGCCCCTGCTAAGGCCCGGTAGTCCTCCGAGAAAACCCGCTGCGCGATTTCCACGGTGAAGACCGTGCCGGCGGCAACAAAAATAGCTGCAAAGCACGTGAGAGAGACCGCCGGCAACAACTCAACAATGGAATACCTCGACCGTCGCTCGCGCCACCACTGCAACAATCCCGTCATTCCCGACGGCATGAACATCATGACGAGCACAAACAGCACGCCCTGGTAAAGCAGCCAGGAGCGTGTCAGGTCCGATACCGCGTATCCGAAAAATGTCATGACGGCAGCGCCCAGAGCAGGGCCAAAAAAGACATTTACGCCGCCGATGTAAGCGTTGAGCACCACCTCGGCGGAGTAGTGCATATCAAACAGGACATAATTGGCAGTTTCGTTGCTGACCGCCAATAGACCGCCGGCAATCCCCGAGAACATGGCCGAGATAGCGAACACGAGCACGCGCAGCCGATGCACTTCATAGCCCAGAAAACGGAGCCGCTGTGAATTCTCGCGCACCGCAAGCGTGAGTCGCCCGACGGGAGTGCGCGTGTAGAAATACAGCATGGCGAGCGACAACACAACCCATACCAATGTCAGGTAGTACACCTGCGTAACGTGCTCAAAGGAGAAGCCCCACGCCGGCATGCGCATGGATGAAACCCCGGCTTCGCCTCCGAAGAACCCTGCAAGATGCGGCGCAAGGGCTTGCAAAAGTTCGGCGAGCGCCAGGGTAATCATGGAAAAATACACGCCGATTCGTTGGGTCGAGAACCAGCCCGCGACAACCCCGAGCAGAAATCCGGCGCAACCGCCGGCCAGCGGCAGCAGCGGTGTTGGCAGAAGGTGTGCGGCGCCTGCAACACCCATGGCGTGCATCGTCGCAAACGCGCCAATGCCGAAGTATGCGGCATGCCCGAACGACAGCATTCCGCCTTGCCCGCTAAGAACGTTGAAGGCGCTGGCGAACAGAACGGCAATCAGCATCTGAACCGCCGCGTTGAGCAGCGAATGCGACAGGACCGCCGGCAACACCACCAGAACTACGATCAGGCCGAGGGGCAAACGTAGCGCTTTCACGTCGTTACCCCTTCTCGCCCATGAGGCCCGATGGGCGCAACATCAGCACCAGCAGCATCAGCACGAAGGGAATCGTCGCCGCGAGGCTGGAAATATTCAAAGTCAGCAGTCCACCCACGTGCTCTGCCCATTGGCGAGCGCCGAACAGCGCGAACACGTCCGCGAGACTCCGGTCGATGCCCACGGCAAAGGAGGTCACGAGTCCGATCAGGAGAGAAGCGACCATCGCGCCTTCCAGCGATCCGAGTCCGCCTACAACCACCACCACGAAGACGATGACGCCAGTATCCAGGGCCATAGTGGGGCTGGTGGAATAGAAAGCGCCAGCCACAGCGCCGGCGAGCCCGGCGAGCATGGCACCAACGCCAAATACGCTCATAAAGACCAGTGGAACGTTGTGTCCGAGAGCCTCGGCCATACGCGGCCTGTAGATGGCCGAACGCACGATGATGCCGACACGAGTGCGGGTCAGCAGCAGAAACACAAGGCCGAACATGACCAGCGAGACCACGCCCATGAATACACGGTAGGCGGGATAGTCGCTTCCGAATATATGGAAGGCGGCAAAATTCAGAGCCTTCGGTACGTGATAGTCAACCGGATAATTGCCGTAAAACAGCTTGACCACTTCGGCAATGATCATAGACAAGCCGAAGGTAACCAGCAGTTCGTGAGCATGTCCATGTCGGTGGACGCGGCGCAAAAAGTAGCGTTCTACCAGGACGCCGAGCAGGCCAACCGGCAACGGCGCGATGATGATCGCCAGCCAGAATCCCAACGGCTTAGCCAAGCTGAATGCGAGATAGGCGCCCACCATGTAAAACGACGTATGGCTGAAATTAAGTACGCCCATCATTCCGAAAATCAGGGTCAGCCCGGCCGACACCATGAACAAAAGCAAGCCATAAATAGCGCCATTGAGCAACGAGACTACGAAGTACTCCACGCAATCATCTCCAGCGAAAGAAAAGATTGGGATCATGTGCTCGTTGCCGAGCACAGACCCCAAGCCACAGTCAACGTGTTTTGCTGCTCAATTCGGCCGTTGCATCTTGCAACTGGCCTGCGCCGGAACGGATGCTTCCTCGGCGGTAAACTTCTTTATCGGTTTGAAGCCCATATTGGTGCCATCCGCCTTGTACTTGGCATCCTTTGATACCACCGATACAACCATGGGTAGCTGCGCCTGATGATCTGCCGCGCGCATGTATTCTTCGCCCATAGATGTGCGGATTCTTGCCTTTTCCATGGACTTGGCAAGCGCGGTCACATCCAAATTGCCGTTCACCGGCTTGACTGATTTCAACGCCTCTTGCAGCATCATCATGGCAAAAACGTTCTGTGGTTCGATGAATACCGGCAGGTGTCCAGTCTTAGCCTTGTAGTCATTGGCGAACGATTCTCCCTCCTTGCCGGCAGCCTCGATGTCAAAGGGATGCGACACATAATACCCAAGTGCGGTCTCGCCGGCGTTCGCCACGTTGCCGGGCTGATCAAGGAAGCAGGTGGCGAAGCGCGCCTTCAGGCCGGACTCATGGGCGGCCTTCATCAGCAGCAGCACATCGTTCGACCAATTTCCGGTGATTACGGTTTGAGCACCAGACTCCTTTACCCGGGCGATATAAGGAGTGAAGTCCTGTATCTTGTTCACATCGTGCAGCATCTTGCCCACGATTTGGTAACCGCCAAGGCCGGCGTCTTCGACGATAGCCTTCTCCATGTCCTGGCCCCAGGAGTAATTCTGATTCATGGAGTAGACCTTCGTACCCAGCACGTTGGCCTGCTTCATCGCCAGCACGAGCGTCTTTACCCGAACTTGGGCGTTGGTGCAGAAGCGGAAATGGTAAAACTGGCACTTGTCGCCGGTCAGTTCCAGTGCCTCGCCACCCACGTTCAGGAAGAGAATTTCTTTGCCGGGGTTGCGGAGGTTGTGCTTGCGTATATCTTCAGAAAGCTGTCCCGAGACTGCCGAAGATGCGCCCTGGACGATAATCTGGACGCCGTCGGCAATGGCGGCCTTCAACTTGTCGGCAGCGCCGCCGGTCCCTCCCTGGTTGTCGATATTCGAGGAATTCGATTTTTTGCCCATTCCATCCACCTGCGGCATTGATGCGGTCAACGCCGTATCGTGTAGCCGCGCGGTAGAGGAGCCCGGTAGAAGCTTGCGGGCCGGAAAGCGACTCGATGACGGCGACCTTGACCGCCGCGCCGAACGCGGTGGTCGCAGCGAATAAACTCAACGCGACCATCATGCAGATAATGCGTCCCTTATTGATCATTGAAAGTTGGATCTCCTTAGGATCATTTCAATACCTAGCGCCTTGGGCAATTTAAGCCGCCTGAACTTGAAGAATTGCCGGGGCATTACGTTTCTGACTTGTTTTGACGGACGATGTCGTGGGATGCAGACCGCAGGAGTGTACTTTTTCGCTATTTCGGTTGTCAAGAACATTCGCCCTAGCGTCCCCCTGTCTGGACGACATCACGTCCGTCCGACACCAACGTGATTGGCTGAGATGGCCGACACGGAGCTAAAGCGGATCGCAAACCACCGAACTCTGCTGAAGAATTATACTGACCACGGAGGGGATTGCCGGTGATACAAAAGACCGCGGTTCTTGGTGCAGGCACCATGGGGCATGGCATCGCGGAAGTTTTCGCCCTGTACGGTTATGAAGTGAACTTGTACGAAACCGCGGAGAATACGCGCGCCACGGTAAAGGATGCCATTCGGCAGGAGCTGGAGGTGCTTGCCGAGGAAGAGTTCATTAAGGCCGAGGTAATTCAGCCGGCATTAAGCAGGATTACCGTCTTCTCCGATCTGAAGCCGGCGGTTCAAGATCGCGATTACGTTATCGAAGCAACGCCGGAGAACCTGAACCTGAAGCAGGAATTGTTTAGATTCCTGGATCAAACTTGTCCTGAGCACACAATCCTCACCAGCAACACGTCAAGTATCCCTCTGAATCCGATGATGGCGTTCGTCAGCCCGCAACGTAAACAGCGGATGATGGTGAACCACTGGTACAATCCCGCGCACCTGATGCCACTTGTCGAGCTGTCCTTCTTCGGCAACATGCCAATGGACACTTACCAGGAGGTGGAGCGCTTCTATCAGGCGCTGCGCAAGCAGACGGTGAAGGTTCTGAAAGACGTGCCGGGGCTGGTGGCAAACCGCATTCAGCAAGGTGTGGCCCGAGAAGTGTTCTCCATCATCGAGCAGGGGATCGCCGCGCCTGAAGATGTCGACAAGGCGTTGAAGTTCGGGCCGGCGTTTCGCTATGCAACCACGGGACAGTTAGAGGTCGCGGATTTTGGCGGCCTTGATATCTGGTGCATCGTTGGCGACAATCTTCTGAAGGTTATGGATAATTCACAATGTGCCAATCCTTCTGCTCAGACAGAAAGTGCAGGAAGGGAAACTGGGCATCAAGAGCGGCGAAGGCTTTTTCAAGTACGAGAAGAATGGAATCCCGGCGATCAAGAAGAAGTTTATGAAGAAATTGATCCATCAGCTGAAAGCGTCGACGTACTACATCTGACATAGGGGTGCGGGTTCAGGAGAATAGTTATGAGGATCGCGGTAATGGGTGCGGGCTCAATCGGCATAATCGTCGGTGCGTTGATCGCAAGGAGCGGACGCGACGTCGTGTTGATCGACATCGACGAAAAAAACGTCGCCGCCTTGAACGCCAAAGGCGCCTCCGTGACGGGGTTCATGGAAATCAACGTTCCGGTGAATGCAATAACTCCAGCCCAGATGAGCGGCGTCTATGACATCGTGCTTCTCACTACGAAGCAGACCTATAACGATGTCGCGCTGAAGCAACTTTTGCCGCACTTAGCCGGCGACAGCACGGTTTGCACGCTGCAGAATGGGATACCGGAGGAATCCGTGGCGTCCTATGTTGGAGCCGAGCGGACCACGGGCGGCACCACAGGCTTCGGCGCCACATGGCTTGAGCCGGGCGTTTCGGAGTTGACTACAGCCGCGGCGATTGTGGACAAGTTCGCTTTTGAAATCGGTGAGATGACCGGTCACATAACGCCAAGGCTGCAAAAGGTGCAAGAGACACTCTCTGCTGTTGGCGGTACTACGATGGTTGCCAACTTTATGGGAGTCCGTTGGGCAAAACTGCTGATGAATGCTACGTTCAGCGGAATGTCAACCGCACTGGGATGCACCTTCCGTGGCGTTCTCACCAATGCCGATGCCATGACGGTGTTAGCGCACATCGCGGACGAAACAATCAAAGCGGCCCACGCCTGCGGCTACAGACTAGCGGAAATACAGGGCGTCGACATGGAGTTCCTGGAACTCAAGCCAGGCCAAAGTCCGCAGGACAAAATGGAATTTTACCGGAAGGTGTGGGGACCGCATAACAACAAGGCGAGCATGCTTCAGGACCTCGAGAAAGGCCGCAAAACCGAGATCAATTACATCAACGGCTACGTTGCCCGCAAGGGACGGGAGAAGAACATTCCCACACCTTGCAATGATTTCGTCGTCAACGCTGTGACCGTGGCGGAAGCTCAAGGCAAGATTCCTGACTTCAATGCAAACCTGGAGATCGCCAGACAGTTGCTGTCGGCAATGAGCGCCACAGCAGCAGCGAAACACTGACGGAAGTCAAAGGCATGAACAACGTTGTTGGCCGAATACTGACGAAGCGATCGAGTACACCAAGGAGGGTTTGTTTTTATGGCTAAACTAATCATCACAGCGGCAATAACCGGCGGTATTCATGTGCCCAGTCTCTCTCCGTATCTACCTTGTACACCGGATGAGATCGTTGAAGACGCGGTGAAAGCCAATGCGGCCGGAGCGGCGGTTGTGCATGTCCATGCTCGCGATCCGAAGACGGGACAGCCAAACAGTGACTTCAATCTTTTCCGTGAGATCGTCAGCAAAATCTCTGCCCGCTGCGACGTGGTGATCTGCGTAACCACCGGCGGCGGTCTGGGCATGTCCAAGGAGGAAAGACTGCGACCGATCAGCGTTCTGAAGCCTGAGCTGGCTTCTCTGAATTCCGGGTCGATCAACTTCGCCATCTATCCTCTGGCGGCCAAGATCAAGCAGCCACGTTTCGACTGGGAGATTCCATATCTTGAATCGACTGAAGATCTGATCTTCTCGAACACCTTCAAGACGTTGAAGTACTATTCCAAAGCTATGCAGGAGGCTGGAACCAAGCCTGAGCTGGAAGTGTATGACGTTGGGATGATCAACAACATCAAGCACCTTATCGATTTGGGAGTTATGCGCCCCCCGATCTACATGCAATTCGTTCTGGGCATCCTGGGTGGAATACCGGCTACCCCGCAGAATCTGATGTTCCTGTACGAGACGGCGGTTCGTACGATTGGAGAAAAGAACTTCGTATGGTCGGCCTGTGCGGCGGGTAAAGCCCAATTGCCGCTGATGGCGGTCGCAATGACTATGGAAGGGAACACGCGAGTAGGCCTCGAGGATAACCTCTACGTGGGTCCTGGCCAACTGGCGAAGAGCAGCGCGGAACAGGTAACGCGCGTAGTCAATATCGCAAACCAGCTCAGTATTGAAATCGCAAGTGCAGACGAAGCGCGTGCAATGCTGGGACTTAAAGGCAAAAGCCATACGGGATGGGTCGAAGCCGCTGCCGCCTTAAGATAGCGTGAGCTGTTTAAGTCGGGACATTTGTCTGCTGATAGATCCCACTGCCCCGGTGGGATCTTTCTGTGCGATCGCAGGCCGACCGCACCAGTCCGATAAGGCTCGAAAGCGGCAGGTGCCGAACGCAATCATAAGGAGCTTAGCAATGGCAGCGACGGAAGCGGTACCAGCAGGAGGGAAATTCTACGTTGGCCTCACCCATAACTACTCCCAGGTGATAGACGACAAATTGGTCCGAGCATTTGCTGAACTGACGGGCGATCGCAATCCTATCCACCTGGACGATGATATAGCCAGGAAAAGTAGATTCGGACAGCGCGTGGCGCATGGCGCGATTTTGTTCAGCATGATCTCGAAAGTCCTGGGCATGGATATGCCTGGCGTCGGCACCGTCTATCGGAACCAGGTTTGCAACTTCAGGGCGCCGGTCTTTATTGGCGACACGGTGACACTGGAAGTCAAGATCGTCGAGATCCTGCCGAAGAGCGTTGCCCGAATTTCAACCGTCATCAAGAAGCAGACCGGCGAAGTGGTGATGGACGGCGAAGCAAAGGCAAAACTTCCGGATGGCTCTTAAGAGCCTAGGCCAACACCTTGGGCCGGTTCTTTAGGACGCGCCAGGCACCAAACGCGAAAACGACTGACTCGCAGCCCCCTAGCGCCACACGGCATCGGGCGTCCCTGAGAGCGCTCTGTCTAAATATGTCGCGGCGCTGATCAGGGCCAGATGCGTAAACGCCTGCGGAAAGTTTCCCAAGTGGCGGCCGTTCGAACCGAGCTGCTCCGAGTACAACCCGAGATGATTTGCATAGCCGTGCAGCTTCTCAAAAAGCAACTGGGCCTTTTCCAGCTCTCCGGCTCTGGCCAGGCATTCGATATACCAGAACGAACACGCCGTGAAGCTGCCCTCACCACCAGGTATTCCGTCTACATGTGTGCGCTCCGCCTCGTATCGATACACCAGCGTATCTTCCACCAGGCGGCCTTCAATCGCCCGCATTGTCGAACGCCACATTGGGTCCACAGGGCTGATGAATCTCATCAACGGCATCATTAGGCACGAGGCATCCAGATCTTTAGAGCCCTTCGACTGCACGAACGACTGGAGCTCTTCATCCCAGAAGTTAGCAAAGATATCGTGACGAATCGCGTCACGCGAATTCTGCCACTCCGCAAGCGGCCCCGAAAGCGATCGTTTCTGCGCCAACCGCAAGGCCCGGTCGAAAGCCACCCAACACATGAATCGTGAGTGCAGAAATTCTCGTGCGCCGCCACGTACTTCCCATATCCCCTCATCGGCCCGCTGCCAGTTCTTTCCCAGCCAGGCCAGCATGCGCTGGACATCCTGCCATCCCGCATAAGAAATGGCATCACCATATTTGTTCGCCAGATAGATGGAGTCCATCATCTCGCCATAAATATCCAATTGCAGTTGCTGATAAGCTGCATTGCCGATTCGCACGGGCCGGGAATGCTCGTAGCCAGGCAGGTGGTCGAGAATCACCTCATCCAGCTTCCGCCTGCCGTCGACGCCATACATCACCTGTAAGGGGCCTCGCTCCGCATCGTCGCTCAGCCGGCCTTTCAGCCAGTCGATGAACGCCTGCGCTTCATCCACAAAGCCGAGCCGGATCAGTGCATAGAGCGTGAAGGTGGCATCGCGAAGCCAGGTAAAACGATAGTCCCAGTTTCGCACTCCGCCGATTTCCTCGGGCAACGAGAACGTCGGAGCCGCAATCAACGAGCCATGCTCGCGGCTGATCAGCAGTTTCAGCATCAAAGCGGAGCGGTTGACCATCTCCCGCCACCGCCCTTTGTACTTCGATTTCGCAATCCACTTCTTCCAGAAACGGGCAGTCTCCTGGAAACGTTCGTCTACACGCTCCTTTTCCGGTTGCTGCTCCCGAGGACGGACGCCACCGAAAAGAAACGTGGCTTTTTCCCCGGCCCGTAGTTTGAATTGCGCTTTCACATCCTGGGCTTCTTGTTCCAGACGGATCGTCGAGTAGAGCGCCATCGGCAGACAGACATTTTCATGCGGTGAGAAGATTGCGCACTGGTCTTCAATCCGAAGCGAATGCCGGCACAGCGCATAGCTGAAACGTGGCTGGCACAGCAGCGTAAAATTGACCTCGCCCCTGACCACGGATACCGTCCGGATAATCTCATTGGGCTGATTTCCATCCGTGCCTATGGGCATGTAATCCGTCAGCTCGGCAACCCCTTCTTCAGCAAGAAACCGCGTCAGCAAAATGTTGGTATCCGGCAAATAAAGCTGGCGCACCCGCCTGTTCTTGAGCTCTGGCTGAATCTGAAAGCGGCCGCCCCGCTCGTCATCGTGCAGAGCGGCAAATATCGTGGGTGAATCGAAATTCGGGTAGCAGAGAAAATCGATCGATCCGTTCATCCCCACCAGGGCGATTGAGCGCATGTTGCCAATCACCCCATAGTTTTCAATTGGCTCGAAACTCATGCGTGAATATCTCGTTCATCTTGGATGAGAAAAGCTTGACTCGCGGCGACTTATAAACGCCTCAGGGGCGCATACCCCACCCAATAGCAGCATTTCCCACAGTTCTGCCGGATGGGCTGAGTCGGTGGGAGCACAACAATAGTTCTGCTAGGCGTCGAGGGCTTTACAATCGAATTGTGAACACCAAGCGGAACGACCGCTGCCCTTGGGCTCAAAGCGAACCAAATATCAAGTACCACGATGAAGAATGGGGTGTTCCCCAGCATGACGACCGCATTCTGTTTGAGTTCTTAATGCTTGAAGGCGCCCAAGCCGGCTTGAGTTGGGCGATCATTCTTAACAAGAGGGAGCATTATCGCCGGGCTTTCGACGGTTTCGACTCCGCCCGGATTGCGCGATATAGCGAGGCCAAGTTGAATCGTCTGCTGGTCGATTCGGGCATCGTTCGCAACCGGGCAAAGATCGCGGCAGCTGTTCAGAATGCAAAGGCCTATCTTGCGGTTCAGAAAGAATTTAACACCTTTGACGCTTACGTTTGGCAGTTCGTCGGCGGGCGCCCGATTCAAAACGCGTGGCGGTCCGTCAACACCGTACCGGCGCAAACTCCGGAATCCGAGAAGATGAGTAAAGATCTGCTGAAGCGGGGATTTCGTTTCGTGGGGCCAACCATCTGCTATGCGTTCATGCAAGCCGTCGGCCTGGTAAATGATCACATGGTTTGCTGCTATCGCTACCAACAAGTTAAAGCCATGGCGGAAAAGTAGAGTGCTCACAAGATGCCAGCTTCCGTATGGCTACGTCATCTGACCAGCAGCGTCGGGGCCGTGAGCGCCCGATCTCGCTCGGTTCCGAGAACGCGACTTCTGGAGCGCACGGTGAATGGGAGCACGTAACACTGCCACGGGTCGTCCAGAAGCTATTGCCAAGAGCATATCAGCGCCCCACCACCGCCTATAAACACACCTTCGCTATTACGTTGTTTTGTTGATCGAATAGTTGTGTAATCTGAAACAGCTAAACAGAAGAGGATCAGTCGGACCGATTTGCCGATGAAGCCGGATGGGGTCGCAGGACCGCCGGCGAGGGCGGCGATAGGAGATTGATCGATCATTGAGCTTTTATTCGAACAGGAGTGGAGAGAAATGGGCAACACGAGAGCGCTGGTTGTTTTAACTCCCTATGAATCGAGGCGGGTCATCGCCAAGGCAGTCGCCAAGCTGCCCGCGGTCGAAAACGCGATGCAGAATGGATGGATCATCGTCAGCACCGGAACCAGCACCGGCTATGTCGCCGAGGAACTGCTTGGCGAACCGATGGTGAAGGAGAATTTCATCTCCGGCCATATTACGGGCGGCGAGACCTGGGACACGCCAAAGAATCCCAACTATATTTTCCCGGTGGTGTTGCACAAAGGGAAGCGCCAATCGATCATCCCCGAGGACGCGCTCAAACAGTTCACGGCGGACGACGTCTTCGTCAAGGGCGCCAATGCGGTTGACCCACAGTATCGGGTTGCGGTGTTTGCCGCCAGCGCGACCGGAGGAACGATGGGCTGGTCGTTGGGAACGGTACTGGCCCGCGGCGCTCATCTGGTCATGCCGGTGGGCCTGGAGAAATTGATTGCCGATGTGCCTGCGGTGGCCAAGCATGCCGGCAACCGAACTTTCAAATATGCCATGGGGTCGACGATCGGCATGGTGCCGGTAGTTACGGCGACGGTGGTCACTGAAATTCAGGCTTTCGAGCAGTTATTCGGAATCGAAGCCTACCTTGCCGGCGGCGGTGGCATTGCCGGCTCGGAGGGCACGATCGTCCTGATCCTGGAAGGGCAGGACGCCAAGGTTGCCAAGGCGTTTGAATTCGCCAAGAGTATCAAGGGTGAAAAGCCGCTGAACCGGCCTTACGGCATACCGGTGCAAGCCGGGGTAGAAAAGCCACTGGCTGCTAAGGCTGGCGCATAGTCGGTAGCCTCTCGAGTCGCCCGAAGTGGGATTGATATGATCCATCGCCGGCAGCCTGACCCGCTGTCTGCGATGGCGTGAGTGCGGTTCAAACCGGTTCGGGCCGGCTCAGGACATGGATTCCTTGAGCAGCTCCGCAAACTGTTGGGCGGTGGGCTTTCTTGGACTTGTATTGTTGGAGTGGTCGATCAGAGCCTTCCGCACCACCTCTTCAAACATAGAGCTATCGACACCCAAGGCGCCCAATCCCTGCGGCAAGCCGATGGCCTTGTTCTTGGCGCTGATCGTCCTGGCCAAGTCGGCCTTCTCCGGAAGATTCATCACCCGCAGTAGCTGGGTGTACTTCTCACCCACATAATCGCGATTGAAACGCAGCACGGCCGGCAGAAGTACTGCATTCAACGTGCCATGGTGCAACTTGGGCTCAGGCAGGGCTCCCAGCGCGTGCGACAGCGAGTGCACCGGCCCTAAACCCTTCTGGAAGGTCAACCCGCCTTCAAGAGCGGCCATCATCATATTCCAGCGGGCATCCTGGTTTTTGCCGTCCGTAACCGCACACTCAATCCACTTCCACGCCCGCGCCACGCCGTCCAGAGCAATTGCCTCCGCCGGCGGATTGACCAGAGGCGAGAGATAGGTCTCAACGCAGTGGGTAAACGCATCCATTCCGGTGGCTGCGGTTAGCTGCGGAGGCAGGTTCATGGTCAGCGCCGGGTCGCAAATTGCGATCTTGGGAAACAGATAGGGGCTGATGAGCCCAAGTTTCAGGCCGTTCTTGAGGACGATCAGGGTGGCGCGTCCGACCTCGCTGCCGGTGCCGGCAGTGGTGGGAACGGCGATCAACGGCGCTACGCCGGAGGTGATTCTGGCTACGCCTCCGTTGATCGCCGCATATTGCTCGAGCGGACCATCGTGGGTTGCGCGCAGGACAACGCCCTTGGCGAGATCAATGGAGGAGCCGCCGCCGACGGCGAGTACGCCGTCGCATTTTTCGCTGCGGTACTGAGCGACAGCCGCGTCAACCGCCTGCTCGGTCGGGTTCTCCGGAGTATCGAGAAAGAGATTTCGCGCCAGTTCAGGGGGAATATCCTGCAGCGCCTGCGCCAGCACCCCGGCTTTTTCCAACCCACGGTCGGAGACGATCAATGGCTTCTTTATACCGATCCGGGTGCGAACCGGCTCCAGAAACTTTATGCTGCCGAAGCCGAACTCCGTCGTCGTCAAATAGCTGATTGTGGCCATGCGTATCCCTCCGGCTGAACGTGGTAAACCTATGCCCGAAACCCGTTGGTTGGCAATAGGAATCTATGTTGGCATCCCGTCCAGCTCAGGGAGGCCGGTGTTGTCTTTCCGAACTGCGAAAATTCAGAATCTAAACGACGCGCGTAAGTACCGGGCTGCCGGCGAAATGGGCGTGTAGATTGGCGAACGTGAGCTGGCCCATCGCCTCCCGTGTTTCATGCGTGCCACTCGCCAGATGCGGCGTCAAGACGACGTTCTCCATCTTCAACAGTTCCGCCGGGACCTGCGGTTCGTTGTCGAAAACATCCAAACCTGCGCCGGCGATGGTGCCGGCCGTTAGCGCTTTGACCAGGGCCTCTTGATCCAAAACCGATCCTCGCGAGACATTGATCAGGATGCCCTTGCGTCCCAAGGCGGCCAGGATGAGGCCGTCGATCAGCCGATAAGTTTCGTTTCCTCCCGGCAAGGCCAGCATCAGGAAATCGGCGTCTCTTGCCATCGCCTCCAAATCGTCGTACCGCCGATACCCCAGGTCTGGTTTGGGAAAAGGATCGTAGTAACCGATCTTCATATCGAAAGCCTGCGCGCGGGTAGCAATGGCTTGACCGACGTTTCCCAAGCCTGCAATGCAACAATTCTTGCCGCCCACCTTGGCACTGAGGGGAAACCTACCTTGCAGCCACTTGCCGGCTCGCACATAGCGATCGGCTTCACAAATCCGCCGGGTCACCGCCAGTAAGAGCGCAAGTGCGGTATCGGCAACGCAGTCGGTCAGCACACCAGGAGTGTTGGTAACAATGATCCCACGGTGACGCGCGGCCTCGATATCGATCGTCTCGTATCCGACGCCGAATCCCGAAATGATCTCAAGCCTTGGCAGCGCTTGCATCAGAGCGGCATCGGCTCCAATGATGGCGGTGGTAACGACTCCTCGGATCGATGCCCCATGCTCCCGCAAGTAGGCATTACGATCCGGAGCAAGCCACAGTTTATGAACCGTGAACTCCAGTTCGACCGCAGCCATTAGGCTGGGCAAGAGTGGAACGGTGACAAGGACTTCGACTTTCGATGTTGACATAAGCAAATTATGCCGCTGCCAAGCTGTATTCCAAAGAACTTATTGACAGATATGGGATATGTGACGGACTCTGATACCGCGAGCGTCTGGTCGGCATTGGTGCCTTTCTTACTTGGAGTCAGCTCGCTCAACGGACTGTTCCAGAGCGGAACCATACCGCATTCTGCTACGAATGCCAACCTAAGGAGAACCAGAGATGAGACGAATGATTGCTTTCCTCGTTGTCGCCATGCTTTTCGGACACAGCGCCTTGGCGCAGCAGTTCAACTGGAAGAAGCACCAGGGCGAAACGGTAACATTCCTGTCGTCGAACCATCCCTGGGCCAACGCGGTGCTCAGGCACAAGGGCGAGTTCGAGGCGCTGACCGGCATCACGCTGAAGTTCGACACTTACCAGGAGCAGCAGATGCGCCAGCGCCTGGTCACGGTCATGAACGCCAAGAGTCCTGAGATCGACGTATTCATGTCGCTGCCTTCGCGCGAAGGCGAACAGTTCGCCAAGGCCGGCTGGTACGCTGACCTGACGCAATTCGTCAAGAATTCGGTCGCCAAGGACTACGACTTCGCCGACTTCACTCCCGCCCTGCTTACTCCACTTATGCAGAGCGGCAAGCTGACGGGCATCCCTTTGAATATTGAGGCGCCCGTAATCTTTTACCGCAAGGATGTGTTCAAGAAGTGCGACGTTACGCTTCCCACCCGGCTGACGGACATGCCGGCGATGGCTGCCAAGCTGAAGGCCTGCAACCCATCGATGGTGCCGTGGACAACGCGCGGCTTGAAGTCCGCACTGCCCTACAGTTATGCCGGATTCCTCCACAACCTGGGCGGCGACTACCTGGACAAGAACCGCAAACCCGCGCTATGCAGCCAGCAGGCGCAGGAGGCGACGGCGCTCTACGCACGCCTGCTGAAGGATTACGGCCCGCCGGGCGCCATCAACAATAACTTCTATCAGAACGTCTCGCTCTACCACGAAGGCAAGGCGGTAATGGCTTTCGATGCCAGCAATGAACTGCATAGGATGGTGGAAGGCGGAGCATGGCTGAAGGAGACCGGCGTCGCGCTGCTGCCTCCTGCTGTGCGCAACCAGCCGGTGCTGATCGGCTGGGGGCTGTCGGTATCGGCGCATTCTAAGAGGTCCGAAGCGGCCTGGTATTTCGTGCAGTGGGTTACCTCGCCTGCGATGCAGGCCAAGCTCGCGCTGGAAGACATCGCCCCGCCGCGTGCCAAACTGGCGAACGATCCCGCCTTTAAGAAGTGGATCGAGGCCGAGCCGGTTCGTCGCGAGTGGATGAACGCCATCCAGCTGGCGGCCAAGACCGGCTCTGGGGAGGTCGGCGTGCCGATCACTGCCAATGTAGCTTCCCGCGACGTCATCGGCGGCATGGTCAACGAGGTGATGCTCGGCCAAAAGACGGTTCCGCAAGCCTGCGCCGACGCCAACAAGGGGCTTGCCGCCCTGATGGCCAAGGAGTGAGGTAAGGTGGCAGCAGCAACCCATTCCACCGATATCGGCAGCGGGCGCCAGCTTCGTGCGCTTACGGCGCCCGCAGTCATTTTTACGGTGGTGATGATAGCCTTCCCATTCGCCTACACGGTCTGGCTCTCACTGCACAATGTGGCGATCGGCTCGCCAACCCGCTTCACTGGCGGCGCCAACTATGTCGCCTTGGCGACCTCCGACCCGGTGTTCTGGCAAAGTGTGCGCGTCACGCTTGTCCTGTTCGTGGTCTCCCTTGTCCTGCAACTCGTTGCAGGCACCTGGATCGCGATGCTGCTGTACCGCGCCAAGCGACTGCCGGGCGCACTGCGCTCCCTCTTGATCTCGCCCTTCGTAATGCCTCCGGTGGTGGTGGGCATGATGTGGCTGGTGATCCTGGACCCCTCGATCGGGGCCGCCAACTTTCTTCTGGAAAAAATCGGATTGCCGCCGTCGCTGTGGCTCGCCTCGCCGCAGTGGGTAATCCCGACGGTGGCGCTGATCGATACCTGGCAGTGGACGCCTTACGTCGCACTGATCGTACTGGGAGGGCTACAGTCATTGCCGCCCAATGTGTTCGAGGCGGCGCAGATCGATGGCACTTCGCGCTGGCGGACCTTCTGGCGCATTACGCTGCCGATGCTCGGACCCACGCTGGTCACGGCCGCCATCCTGCGTTCGGTTGATTTGCTGCGATTCTTCGACATCATCTACATCACCACCCAGGGCGGGCCCGGCGACGCGTCCACCACGCTCAACATCTACGGCTTTCGCCAGGGCTTTGAGTTCTTCGAGCTCGGCTATGCAGCGGCGATCATGGTCAGTCTTTCCGCGATCGTGCTCGGCGCGGTGCTCACCATGATGCGGGCAAGGCGGCACTTCGTCTACTGAGGAGGGGGAATGAGTGAGAAGTGGATCGATCGCCTGAGCCATCTGCAGCTTGCGCTGGTAGCGCTGGTGGTGTTGGCGCCGGTCGCGTGGATGGTGCTGTCTTCTTTCAAGCCCTCTTCGGAAGTCACCGCCTACCCGCCGACGCTGCTGTTCTCCGCCACCCTCGACAACTATCGGCAGTTGTTCAGCACGACCCCCTTTGCGCGCTATGCGCTTAACAGTTTTGTGGTCTCCGCGGGCTCTACATTGATCGGCTTGCTGCTCGGCGTGCCGGCGGCTTTTGCGGTTAGTTGGTCGCGCATTACATGGCCGGCCACGGTGACGCTGATGGCGCGCATGGCGCCGGGCACCTTGTTCCTGCTGCCGTGGTACTTGCTATTCAGCAAACTCGACCTCATCGGCTCCGCCTGGGCGCTGATCCTGACGCACGCCGTGATCACGATGCCGATCGTGATCTGGGTTCTGCTTCCGTTTTACGACGGTGTCCCGCGCAGCATCTTCGAGGCGGCCCAGGTCGACGGCTGCGCGCCGCTGCGGATCCTCATGCGCATCGCGTTGCCGCTGGTCATGCCAGGTCTGACCGTGGCGTCGATTCTGGCCTTCGTGTACTCGTGGAATTATTTTCAGTTCGCGCTGGTGCTGTCCAACTCGGACAGCAAGACACTGGTTGCTGCGGCGTTCAACTTCATCGGTGAGGGCGCGACCTTCTGGGGCGCGCTGATGGCGGCGGCGACGCTGATCGCGCTGCCGCCCTTGCTGCTGGCCTTCGCCGTGCAACGGCGCCTCGTCAGCGGTCTGTCGATTGGAGCGGTCAAGGGGTGATCGCTTGAAGCCGGGATATAGTAATCTTCACTGGAACAATCATGGCCTCTATTAGCTTCGACCGTGTGGTCAAACGCTTCGGCGATGTAACTGTGGTGCCGGAGCTCTCGCTGGAGATTCCCGACGGCGAGTTCATCGTCTTCGTTGGTCCATCCGGCTGCGGCAAGACCACGCTGCTGCGCATGATCGCCGGCCTGGAGCGCATTGACGCGGGCACCGTGCGCATCGGCGACGACATCGTCAATGATGTGCCGCCGGCGCGCCGTAATATCGCGATGGTGTTCCAGGACTACGCCCTGTACCCGCACATGTCGGTTCGGCAAAACCTTTCGTTCGGACTGGAGAACCAGAAGTTGCCGTCCGCGGAAATCGCCCAGCGCGTCGCGCAGGTCGCAGCGATGTTGCAGATCGATCCGTATCTCGATCGCCGGCCAAAGGCACTCTCCGGCGGACAGCGCCAGCGCGTCGCGATGGGGCGGGCGATGGTGCGCCAGCCCCGCGCCTTCCTCTTCGACGAACCGCTGTCCAACCTGGACGCCAAGCTGCGCGTTGACGTTCGTGGCGAAATCAAGAAGCTGTTTCACGAACTGCGCACGACGACCGTGTTCGTCACCCACGACCAGGTCGAAGCCATGACGATGGCCGACCGGATCGTGGTGCTCCAGCAGGGCATGATCCAGCAGGTCGGCACGCCAGCCGAGGTCTACAACCGGCCGTCCAACCGATTTGTTGCCGGGTTTATCGGCACGCCTACCATGAATTTCATCCCGTTGCATCGGAGCGGGAACGAATGGCGCTGGGGACAGCGCCTGCTCGAATTGCCGCAGCACGCTGGCGCGAATGCGACCGGCGCCGTGCTGGGGATCAGACCTGAGCACTGGGAGGTGACGCCGGATGCGGAGCAGGCATTCCCGATGAAGGTCGAGATCACCGAACCGCTTGGCTCCGACACTTTCGTCTTCGGTGAAATCGAAGAGCAGCGCATCGTGGCTCGCCTCGGGGCAGAGGTGTCCGTGGTGCCCGGCGACCTACTGCCGTTACGCCCTGACCTCAAGCGTGCACACCTGTTCGATGCCGCGACCGGTGAGGCATTGCCGCGCACGGCATCTTCCCGTTTTTGATCGCACTGTGTTGTTCTAAAATCGATTCGCGGGGCATAGGTGAATGCAGCAGGTGATGGAGAGGCCCGGTTCGGCAGTTTTCGTCGGGGTGGCAGCGCAGGACGTGATCGCACTGCTGCCACGTTTTCCCCTGCCTGACGAGCGGCTGGTTGCCGAAGACATCGTGTACGCCGGCGGCGGGCCGGCGGCAACTGCGGCTGTGGCGTTTGCCCGGCTCGGTGGCGAGGCACATTTTGTCGGAGCGATCGGCGACGATGCCGGGGGAGAAGCGATTCTGGCCGGATTGCGCGCCGAAGGGGTTGATGTCAGCGGCGTGATCCGCGTCCCAGGAGCGCGCTCAATGCGCTGCGTGATTGTGGCGGACCGCAGCCAAGCCACACGTGCCATTTGCGCCCTGCCCGGGCCCGCCCTGCGCATTCCGCAAGACTCTCGCGCTGCGGAGTTAATCTGCCAAGCCGGCTGGGTGCACGCCGATCACTCCGGCTGGCAGTCAGTGCGTGATTTGTTGGCTGCGCAAGCCGGCAGGCGACCACGGCTTTCCGTAGATCTGGGCAATCCAACTTCGGGGTTCACGGCAAAGGGAATCGAACTATTTGTGCCTACCAGTCAGCAACTAAGAGTCTTGTATGGAGAGAAGCCTCTGCCAGACTTGCTGCGGGCTGCTGTGGAGGATGGGGCGCAATGCGTGGTGGCGACGGCTGGAAGCGCGGGTTCATGGGCGCTCGACGACCGAGGGCACGATTTGCCATGTCACGGCATATCAGGCGCCGATTCTTAGCACGATGGGCGCCGGCGATGTGTTTCACGGCTCGCTGCTGGCGGCCGTTATGCGCGATTTCCCACTCGCCCAATGCCTCGCCTACGCCAATATTGCTGCAGCACTATCTTGCCGCGGACTCGATGGCCGGTCCGCCATCCCCAGCCACGAGGAAGTACAAGCTAGACTTTGCCTCCTCCTTACAGAACAGGAGATCAGGCAATGAGTGTTCAGTCTCAAGCCGGCCTTCGCGCACTGCAACGCCCGTCCGGCGCTTATGCGATGTTAGCTCTGGATCAACGGGAAGCGCTGCGCGCCATGTTCGCGGAGCATCAGCCAACGCCCGTTACCGACCAGCAAGTGACGGAATTCAAACTGCACGCTGCACGGGCGCTGACGCCCTACGCTTCCGGTGTTCTGGTTGACCGTCAGTTCGCCTGGGATCAGGTTATCCGTGAGGGCGCGGTAAGTCCTGGCTGTGGCTTGATTGCCGCAGCCGACCAATTCTTCGCCGGGCCCGGCGAGTTCGTGGCCGAATCGGTCATCGATGAGGGAATGCCGCCCGAGCAGGTGAAGCTGCAAGGCGCAGTTGCCATGAAACTGCTCGTCATCTGGCGCCCTGATGAGCCGGCGGACAAGCGCTTGGCGCTGGTCGAGCGTTTCGTGCAGCGTTGCCGAAGGGCGGAGTTGGTCAGCATCATCGAGCCGATTTCCCGCAAACCGAGGGATGGACGCCCGTGGGACTGGGACGCCGGCGTGCTTTCGGCGGCGAACGAACTCGGTAACTGCGGCGCTGACCTGTACAAGGCCGAGATGCCGTTGCACGCAGAGGGCGAGGAGGCGGCCATCCGCCGGATATGCTCGGTGCTGACGCGCACAATAGCTTCGCCTTGGGTCGTGCTCTCCTCGGGAGTGAAGCGAGACAATTTTCCGCGCGCGGTAGAACTTGCCTGCCGTGAAGGCGCGTCGGGATTTCTTGCCGGCCGGGGGGTCTGGAGCAGCGTGATTGGCAGCACGGATCTGCCACGTGCTTTGCAGGAAGATGCGGCAGCGCGCCTATGCCGCCTGTGCGAAATAGTGGACCGGACTGTAGTCCGCCGATAGCGGGAGAGCTTCGAGTTGCAACGGCAGGCAAAAGGGGAGAGGCGATGAACGTCAGGCAGATCGTATTCGAGGACATTAACAAGGTCGTCGTGCGCACGGCCGACGAACCGCTACAGCCAGGACCGGGTGAGGTGGTGCTGGCTTCGGCTTACCTCGGCATCTGTGGCAGCGATCTGCACGTCTTGCAAGGCAAGCATCCCTGGACCAAGCCTCCGGTGATCACCGGTCATGAGCTGGTGGCGGTGGTCGAGGAGATTGGCCCGGAAGTTTCTAACGTGGTCCCCGGAGATCACGTTGCGCTGAATCCGCTCTTCTCCTGCGGAACATGCCGACGTTGCCGCATGGGATCGTTTAACACCTGCGACGCCGGCAGAGTCACAGGTTATATTCCGCCCCGTCAAGGAGTCCGGGGAGAGCCCGGAGTTGGACAAACAAAGCTGGTGATGAGCGCCCGGCAACTGCACCGGCTTCCGCCGGAGCTTTCTTTGGAGAAGGCCTGTCTGGCCGAACCGCTCGCGGTGGGCGTACACGCGTCCAGCCTCTTCGATGATTTGGAAGATGTACTGGTGATCGGCAGTGGCACAATTGGACTTTGTGTTCTGCTTGGCCTGCAGGCGCGCGGGGCCGGCCGTGTGACCGTCGTCGAGCCCATCGCCTACAAACGTGATCTGGCGAAGCGTTTGGGAGCGGCCGAAGTTCTCTCCCCGGAAGAGGTACAGTTGGCGCCACGCTATACCGCATGTTTTGACTGCGTGGGCGGGCAGCAGACATTCGATTTGGCCAGCGGCAGCACGCTCTCTGGAGGCTGCGTCATCGTGGTTGGCATCTCCCCAGGACCGCTCTCCGTGCCTATACCAAGGATGCAGCGGTTTGAAATCCGCATGCAAGGCAGCGGTTTGTATCTCGGCAAAGACATAGACCGCGCCATCGAGCTAATTGCCTCCGGGAAGGCGAATGTTACGCCGTTGATCTCCATGGTGCGTCCGCTGGATGAGGCGCGGGAAGCCTATGCTGCGGCGCAGGCTCCGGGTAGTGTCAAAGTTCTGGTGCGGATGAGCTGAAGCTCGGCCCTCTCGATTGACATGATGGGGATACAAGATACGAGGCTTCACCGGCATTGGCATCACCATTCCGCGACTGTTCCATCGGCGTTTCGCCAGAGATTATCGGACAGCTTCCATATTTGATTGCGCTCTCTGACCAACTCCTCGTTGATGGTAATCCCTAATCCTGGCCCTGATGGAATCTCCAGATAACCATCTTTCACGGCGATGACCTCGGGGTTCAACAAGTAATCTTGCATTTCTCCCGTTTTCAATCCGTGATATCCGGTGTGATAGTGAATGCCCATACTGTATTCCTGCATGACCAGGTTGGGGACACACGCATCCACCTGCAAGGTCGCTGCCAGGCATATCGGGCCATTTGGGCAGTGAGGCGCTACTACGATGTCATAGGCCTCGGCCATGCGACTGATTTTTTCCAACTCATAAAGGCCGGTCAATGAAGCATCCGGTTGAATGATGTCCACCACCCGGGATTCGAAGATGTGCTTGAAGTCCCACCGGCTATACAGCCGTTCTCCCGTAGCTATCGGCGTTGACGTGTTTCCCACGACTGCCGGCAATAGGTCATCATGCTCGCTCAATAAAGGCTCTTCAATCCACGCCAGATGGTACGGCTCCAACGCCCGAATGAGCTGCTTGGCCATGGCCCGATGCACACGGCCATGAAAATCGACGGCGATCGCAAAATCAGTGCCAACTGCCTCGCGGATGGCAGCCACTCTTTCAACGGAAGCTTCCACCTTCGAGTAATCATCGATATAGTGCAGTTCTTCCGTGGCGTTCATCTTGACGCCGGTGAAGCCTTGGCGCTGTCGCTCCTTGGTGTGTTCGACGACTTGGCTGGGCCGGTCGCCGCCTACCCACGCATAGGCTCTGACCTTCTTGCGTACACGGCCGCCGAAAAATTCATGGACTGGCAGGCCATAGTATTTTCCCTTGATGTCCCACAAGGCTTGCTCGATCCCTGCAATCGCGGTCGCGACGAATGGGCCGCCGCGGAAGAATGCTCCGCGAAACATCTTCTGCCACAGCTCTTCTATCAGAAGGGGATCTTCGCCGATGACATTGTTCGCCAAGTCGGTAATTGCGCCCAACACGGTATGTACGCGCTTAGGAATAATGCTCTCGCCCCATCCCACGTATCCATCATCGGTTTCCACGCGAACGAAGACCCACCTTGGATTGACGCAGAAAGGCTGAATCTTGGCGATCTTCATACGAGACCTCGATATTTGTTTTCGCGCAAATGTGTTTCGGGACTTTGCACGTACGATTCAACACTCATTGCAGATAACCCCACGCCTTCAGGAAGAAGTCTGGTGTGCCAAAGTTACCAGATTTTAAGGCCAAGGGCTAGCGGCGGAGTCCGATGATCATTGAGCACGGTGGTCCAAGGCACTCCGGGGTCGATTTCGCGCCCAATGCGAAGACCCGTAATTTCCAATGCTTTCACAACAGCCCCGGCTGTTTCGCCCCCAGCAACGATGAGCTGGCCAACTCCCATTTTCACCAGCGCATGAGCGATTGCTGCCAGCGCCTGCTCCACGATTTCGCCCGTTTTACCAGCTCCCAGCTTGCGCTGCACGGCTTTCACTCTCTCCGGAGTCTCAGTTGAGTAGACGAGCACCGGACCTTTAGAAATGTGCTCTTCAACCCAGTGCACCGCATTGTCCACTACGTTCGTGCCCTCAGCCAAATCCAGAGGAGACACACGGAACGACGGATTCTGGCCCCGCATCAACTCGACTTGGTTCTGCGTGGCTACGGAGCAACTGCCGGCAACAACCGCGCGGAAGCCCCCCGTGACGGGCAGTGCGTCGGCAACAATGTTCCTGGCCAGCAGGCCACGCCGGCGGAAGCTTTCGGGTATGCCAACTGCCAAGCCTGAGCCGCCAGTGATCAGTCGAAGGTCCCCGCAAGCAGTGCCCAGTTGTTCGAGATCCTTGTTGGAGAGGACATCGACGATAGCGAACCCGAAACCCTCATTCCGTAATCTACTGAAGTCTTTCTCAATTGCAGGCGCGCCTTGCGAAACCACGGAGTAGTTTACTAACCCGACCTTTCGCCGTACCTGCGCCTGCAGCACCCGCCGAAGATTAGGATCGGTCATGGGAGTCAGCGGATGATTCTGCATCCCGCTCTCATTCAGCAAGGCATCGCCCACGAACAGATAACCCTGGTAAATCGTCCGCTTGTTCTCCGGAAAGGCCGGGCATGCGATTGTGAAGTCCAGGCCCAATGCCGCCATGAGGGCCTCTGCTACCGGCCCGATATTCCCCGCCGGCGTCGAATCGAAGGTGGAGCAATATTTGAAATAGAATTGGCGGCACCCAACCGATTGCAACCAATGCAGCGCAGCCAGCGATTCGGCGATGGCTTCATTTGCGGGACAGCTGCGGGACTTCAGTGCAATCACAAGCGCGTCGGTTTCTGGAGGCGAAGCGCCCTGGGGCACGCCGATCAACTGAACCGTACGCATTCCGTACTTCACGAGCATGCCGGCCAGGTCCGTAGCACCGGTCAAGTCGTCTGCAATACACCCTAGTATCGGTCCCATATCTCTTCCCCTACATGATGGCGGATAACAATGACGCAGCCGATTGCCTCAGGTTGTGCGCGAGCAGATGAAACATACTCAAACCAAGTTCCTCAGAGTCTCTTCCGATAATGCACACAGCGGTCCACAACCTCGTAGCCCAATGCCTCGTGTGCACGCTGGGATAGCTCATTGTCGATGGTGGCATCGGAAGCCATCTCGAAGCACCCGTGACTGCGCGCCCAGTCCTCTGCATTAGCAAGCAGCTTCCGGCCTACTCCGCTGTGGCGGTGATCCTCGGTAACGTACCAGCCCTCGATGTAGCCCACTGGCTGTGATGGATTGCAGCCGTCCGCATGCGAACGTAAGTCGACTTCCAGGAACCCGACCAATGTCCCGTCGCTCGCTTCTGCGACCAGGATGGTGAGTGGCATTGTTAACACTAAAGCAGCGTTGCCCCCGAGTAAAAGTCTGAGTTCTTGGGCGTGTTCCTCGGCAGAAGACTTAGGCCACAGGGCCTCGCACATAGGCGCCAATTGGTCGAGATCGGAGGATTGAGCGGGTCTGATCTGGACATTCTCCACGGGGACCATGGTAACTCAGTGGGTCCGTCGGCTGTTCGTTCTGCTAACTGGCAAACCGGCAACGATTTGCGTCTGGAATTAGCGTAACTTCCATACGTGGTTAAAAGCACTTTCCGTCTTCAACAAAAGCCGCGAGGGAATCCGCGTGCGCCCAAGATTGCATCATTACTGCATGAGCGGGAATGACACGCGGAGGCCACCATCATGGTTCACACAGTAGTGGATGGAACGTTTCGGCAAACCAATCTGACCAATGAATCTTCCGAGTATCTGGCCAAGCGCGAGGAGCTTCGGCTTGCCGAAATCGAGCTCATGCGTCAGCGCGAAGGCGTCGCTGCGCTGCGCCGCAATCTTCCTGAAGGTGCTGCTATTCAGGACTATCAATTTGAAGAGGGTCCGCGTGACCTCAATGCTGATGATGCGCCTGTGCGCACTGTCCGCCTCAGCGAACTCTTCACCAAGCCCAATCGTTCGCTCGTCATCTATCACTTCATGTTCGGAAAAAGGCAGACCAAGGCTTGCCCCATGTGCACCGCCTGGCTCGACGGTGCGAATGGTATCGCGCATCATCTCGCTCAGAATCTTGACTTCGCTGTTGTCGCTGCCGCCGATCTCCGGACTCTCCGCGCCCACGCTCGCGAGCGGGGCTGGGACAAACTGCGCCTCCTTAGCGCCGGCAACAGCACTTTCAAATACGACTTAGGCAGCGAAGACCGTGAAGGCGGTCAGGACTCAACAGTGTCGGTTTTCACGCGCGACGCCAGGGGCATCCTGCGTCACTTTTACACGGCGCATCCCAGGATGGCACCCGACATTCAGGAGCGCGGCATCGATCTGCTCACTCCGATCTGGCACTTCATGGACCTCACGCCGCAAGGTCGGGGCAGTTGGTACGCCAGCCTTGCATACGGTACCAAAGTTCTCGCCGCGTAGCTCACCTCGAGCGGCTCCAACAGGAACGACCATTTCAAGCGGAATCAGATGCTTTCAGTGTTCTTCGGCTGGTTCGACCAGGCAGGTCATCGAATTGCCGCTTAGGCTGCGTTCAGCGTTGCTTCCGAGCTGCTCGCACTCGACAAAACGAACGGAAGTCCGGCTGCCTTCCAAGCGTCGAATCCTCCGACGAGATTCGCGATCTGCCCAACGCCTTCGCGGTGAAGCAGGCTTGTTGCAATCGTGCTTCGGTATCCGCTCTTGCAGTGGACCACGAAGGACCGTTGACGGTCCAGATCACCGGATCGCACAGCCAGTTGGCCGAGTGGGATAGAAATTGATCCTGCGATAGCACCTTGGCTGATTTCGAGCGGCTCTCGAACATCTATCACGCAAGGCCGCGTGACTTGATCCGCAAGCATCGCGGCGAGGTCCTGCACGCCGATCTGCGGAATCGAGTTCAGAGCGTAGCCTGCATTCGTCCATCCACTCACGCCGTCTTCGAGGTAGCCGATCACATTCTCCATGCCAACGCGCGCCAGTCGTATCTGGGACTCGCGCACTCGCTCGAGATCTTCTCCGACGATTACGATGCGGACGTCTAGTCCCAAAATGCGAGCCGCCCACGATGCGTATTGCCCGGCGAGCGAGATATGAACTGATGCGGGTATGTGGCCGGCGCCAAACAGAGCCGTTGGGCGTGTATCGAGCACAATCACCCGCTCCGTTTGCAGGCGCAGAACTTCGGCGGCAGGCAAGGCCGGAAGCGCTGCCAGCGTCGAGAGCCGGGCTGCACCCATGCGGTTCAGCTCGACATCTCGCGTAAAGTACTCGGGCCTCGAAGCGAGATTGTCGGTCAACAGATGCACGAACTCGCCTTCGCTACGCGCCTGCAATGCGTAGTTGAAGCGTCGCTCCCTGGCAATCGTCGATGAGCTGTCGGCACTCATCTGGCGGCCGCAGAGCGAGCCCGCGCCATGCGCCGGAAATACTTCGGTCTCATCCGGAAGCCGTAACAGTTTCTGGTGCAGGCTGCGATACAGAAGCGCAGCCAATTGCTGAGGCGTGTGGTTTTCTGAAAGGTCCGGACGGCCTACGTCGCCAATGAACAGGGTGTCGCCGGTGAACAGCACGCCGGGGCGGTTCGGCTGGCCAACATCATTCATCAGGATGCAAACACTTTCCAGCGTATGTCCGGGCGTTTGAAGAAACTGCAACCGGCATGCACCAAACTGAATGACGTCATTGTCTGTGACCGGGATGTGTGGAAACGTCGCGCCGGATCCGTCGCCGATGTAAACGCGCGCACCAGTACGCTCCGCCAATTCCCGATGACCGGAGACAAAGTCGGCATGAAGATGCGTTTCGATAACGTGCTTGATCGTCACTCCCATGCGCGCTGCAGTTTCGAGATAGAGGTCAACGTCGCGCTGCGGATCAACGACGGCAGCTACACCTTCGGAAGAAACGAGGTAAGAGGCATGAGCCAGGCAGGAAAGGTAGAAACGGTCAACTCGTACGCTGTCCATCGTCGCACCTCGGCGCAGCCGGATTCAGGTATTCCGGGCAATCCCTCATCCAAATGGACCCACACGCGGGCAACCCTGTATTTCAAGTGAAATTGACACAGCGCTGCTTGGAATGAGGGTTTGGTTGTATTCGAATATCGCTGGACTGCAAGGGTTGCCTGATACAGCCAGCATATACATATAAAGGACCGGGAATGTCGCTGCGCATCAATGCTAATGCTGAAGTGGGGAGTTGGAAATGGCTCAGCTGCTTTTTGAAAGGGGTCGCTGGGCTATGCAAATCATCTCGGGTTGTACTCGGAGCAACTCGGTTCGAACGGTCGCCACCCGGGATACTTTCCGCAGACGTTCACGCACCTGCACTGATTGAAACAGCCAAATCGACAGCACGCCCGTTCTCTGTTGTCTATGAGCTACGAATCGGACTTTCCCTCAAGCTTCCCCGAACGCGGCTTCTGGACTGCGCTCGTTATCCGCGACTCTGGTTGCTCAATCGGGCAGACTGCGGCACCCAATTCTAAAGTCCGTACGACGTTCGCCTTGCGCGAACACCTCGCAGCTATTTGGAAGCGACTGCCTGCGATGAAATTGCCTGCACTACGCGGACTGTTGTCCGGCATCTAACCCTGCTCTGTACGCTGTCGAATGGAAGCACTCACGGTGGGAATGAAGACGGAAGAAAATGTTTGTCTGGGCATTGACCTTGGCACTCAGAGCGTGCGTGCAGTCGCTGTGTCGGAAACCGGATCCGTGCTTGGACAGAGTTCTCAGCCACTCACTGGCCGCCGCGACGGCTCGCGCCATGAGCAGGATCCAGAAGAGTGGTGGCGCGTCACTACAATCGCATGCCGTGGAACTCTCACCAAGTTGCATTCGCGGCGCATCTCGGGTCTGGCCGTTGACGGTACCTCCGGCACGGTTCTCCTTACCAACAGTTCGGGAGACGCACTCACACCAGGACTGATGTATGACGACCTGCGTGCGTGTAAGGAAGCACATAGTATCAGCGAAGTTGGCGGAACCATCTGGACCGCGCTCGGGCATCACATGCAGCCATCTTGGGCATTGCCCAAGTTGCTCTGGCTGCTTCGTGAGAATCGTAATTCGGTTTTGGGTGCGCGCCTCACTCATCAAGCTGATTTCATCAATCGACGGCTCGTCGGTTGCGAGGTTCCGTCAGATTCAAGTAGTGCGCTCAAGACGGGATACGATCTCATCAAAGAAAGCTGGCCGTACGAAGTGCTCGAAGCTCTGGGCGTACCCGAAGAGATCATGCCCGAGGTTGTGCGCTCCGGCACGCAGATAGGTACAGTGTGCGCAGACGCCGCAGCGGCCACGGGCATACCGGCGGGAACGCCAATCATTGCGGGGATGACCGATGGGTGCGCCGCCCAGATTGGCGCCGGGGCATTGGAGGTCGGCAGTTGGAACGTTGTACTCGGAACCACGATGGTTCTCAAAGGCGTGACCAACCAATTGATTCTCGATCCTAGTGGCGCCCTCTACTCTCATCGCTCGCCGGATGGCTATTGGTTACCAGGCGGCGCCTCAAATACAGGCGCGGGCGTCTTCACAAATCGATTTCCCGTGCAGGATCTCGATATCCTGGGCTCACAAGCTGCAGAACGAGAGCCGGTGGATATCATCGCCTATCCTCTCGCCGGCCGGGGCGAACGGTTTCCTTTTGTTGCGCCCACCGCGGAAGGGTTTGTTTTGGGAGATGCATCCAGCGACATTCACCTGTTCGCAGCGTTGCTTCAAGGAGTGAGTTTCGTCGAGCGGCTCTGTTTCGACTACGTGGATATGCTTGGTGCCCCTGTTAATGGCGCCGTGAGCTTGACCGGTGGTGGAGCGCGCAATCAATACTGGTGCCAGCTTTTTGCTGACGTTTTGGAACGGCCGGTCCAATTGCCTGAAAACGCCGAACCCGCTTTCGGCATGGCCATATTGGCGGCCGCCAAGGGAAGAAGCATCCACGAAACTGCGAAGCAGATGATACGCATTCGCGAGGTGCTCGAACCGCGTACCGGTCGCGTCGCTCGTCTGCGCGAACTCTATCTGCGGCTGGTGGAAGAGTTGGCACGGCGCGGCTGGTTGCAACCAGGCTTGCTTCGCCATGCGATGCGGCGCAGCCAATTGACCTCCGCGTAATTTGAGACGACGAATTGCGTTACAATACGCCACGCAGATTCCGCTCTCGATTCTGAGCGACAGTGGTATCTGCCACATTGCTTTTGTATCATTGGTAAGACGGATTTCCTCGTAACGCATCATGACGCGGATCATCGTCATCGGCGCTGGAACCGGAGGCAGGGCTCTGGTGGAGCTATTCCACAGAGATCCTACGGTTCAAATCGTCGCGGTCGTCGACAAGAACGAGCACGCTCCAGGTTTGGTGTTCGCTCGCCAGCTTGGCTTGCGCGTTGGCTCCAACTACACAAAACTGATTGCCACACAAGAGGCCGACCTCATCATTGATGTTACGGGCGATCCCGATGTGGCGCGTGATCTCTATGAACGCAAGTCCGGCACCACGGAACTCATTGGCGGCAACGCCGCCCGATTTATCTGGAATCTTGTCGAAGCCAGGAAGAAAGCAGAAGCCATCGAGGACAGGTACCGCTCGGCGCTGAAGGATCTGGAAACCCGCACCGAAAGCGAGTTTATCGTCGGCGCCAACCCCAAGATGAAGGAGATTGCCGACCTCATAGCGAAAGTCGCGCCTACGCCGACTACTGTCCTGATTCGCGGCGAGAGCGGCACGGGCAAGGAACTGGTCGCCCGCGCGATCCACCGCCAGAGCGCGCTCAGCGGCCAACCCCTCGTTGCCCTGAACTGTACGGCGCTATCTCCTGCGCTGCTGGAAAGTGAGCTCTTCGGCTACAAGCGTGGGGCGTTTACCGGTGCCTATGCCGACCGCATGGGACTGTTTGAAAGAGCGCACGGCGGAACGATGTTCCTGGATGAAGTCGGCGATATGTCGCTGGAGATTCAAGCGAAGCTTCTGCGAACTCTGCAGACCGGCGAGATTCGTGCCGTCGGCGACATGAGCACCAAAAGAGTGACCGTCAGAATCATCGCGGCAACCAACCGCGACTTGGAAAGCGCAATTCGCGACGGCTCGTTCCGCGAGGACCTGCTCTATCGCATTAACACATTCACCATCACCCTGCCTCCGCTGCGCGAGCGCATTGAAGAGATTTCCTCTTTGGCGGCTTATTTTCTGCAGAGGGCCTGCGCGAAGGTCAACAAGAGGGTGGAATCTGTGTCTCCGGACGCGGTTGCACTCCTCAGAAGTTATTCCTGGCCCGGCAATCTGCGCGAATTGGAAAACATCATTGAAAGAGCTGTCGTACTAACGTCTTCAAAAGCGATCGATGCAGAGCACCTTCCACTGCACCTGCAGCATGTTGGATACGGCAAAGCAGAGCTCGGTTTTCGCCCGACAAAGTCGAGAGCGATCGAACAGTTTGAGCGGCAAGCGATCGCAAGTTACCTGCTACAGGCTGACGGCAATATCTCGCGAGCGGCATCGTTAGCCAAAATACCGCGGCGCTCATTTCATCGGCTCATTGCAAAGTACAAGCTCACGGCCGCAGATTCCAAAGCACGTGATTGAGACAAATATGTCCCACTTGGTATGACATCTATGTCCCAAGAGCGTGAGCATGCATACCTCGGCTTTCGTATAGGGCGACCATGTCTGTTTCTCTAATGCCCACCTTCTGGCGAGACAGTATTGTCCCGTATCGAGCCGCAAACGGACCGTGCAAGACTCCCTGTACTCGCGCGCTGCTGACGACATTCCATAAGTTAATCAATAACTTAGCGACGTAAGCTCAACCTTCTTTGCGATTCCAAACGATTGGCAAGCAAGTTGCCTTGTTGAACAGCGAGTCGGAGATCAGAGTGTCATCAGCATCGCTCCGGTTTCTCTGGAAGGAAAATGCATGGCTACAATTAACCCCTCTCGTGAAAAAAGCCGGTGGGCTGCAGGCGTCACGCCGTACGCGGAAATGGGATATCTGAACCTGAATTACGAACCCAAACCCACCGACATCCTGTGCGCGTTCCGGCTTGTGCCGCAGGAAGGGGTGGATCCGACCGAAGCCGCAGCGGCGGTCGCCGGAGAATCTTCGACGGCCACCTGGACCGTGGTCTGGACCGATCGGCTGACACCCTTCGAGAGCTACCAGGCCAAGTGCTATCGCGTCGACCCAGTTCCCGGCACCGATCAGTACATCGCCTACATCGCTTATGACCTCGATCTCTTTGAAGAGGGCTCCATCGCTAACCTGACGTCCTCGATTATTGGCAATGTCTTCGGGTTTAAGGCATTGAAGTCACTACGTCTTGAGGACATGAGGATCCCGGCGCACTACGTTAAGACGTTCCAGGGGCCGGCGCACGGAATCGTCATGGAACGGGAGTACCTGAACAAGTTTGGGCGTCCACTACTAGGCGCGACCGTGAAACCGAAGCTGGGCCTTTCAGCACGCAACTATGGCCGGGTAGTGTATGAGGCACTGCGCGGCGGGCTCGACTTCACAAAGGACGATGAAAACATCAATAGCCAGCCGTTCATGCGTTGGCGTGACCGCTTCCTGTTCTGCATGGAAGCTGTTACCCGCTCCATCGCCGCCACCGGCGAGCTTAAGGGGCACTACATGAACGTCACCGCCGGGACCATGGAGGAAATGTACGAACGGGCCGATTTTGCCAAAGAACTGGGCAGCGTGATCGTCATGATTGATTTGACGATCGGTTATACGGCAATCCAGTCGATGGCCAAGTGGGCGCGCCGTAATGGCGTAATCCTGCACCTGCACAGGGCGGGGCACAGCACGTATACCCGGCAGAAGACACATGGCGTGAACTTCCGAGTTATCGCGAAGTGGATGCGGATGGCGGGAGTCGACCACATTCATGCGGGTACGGTTGTTGGCAAGCTGGAGGGTGATCCCAATTCGGTTCGCGGGTATTACAACACGCTGCGCGAGAACACACTGGAGGCCGATCCTTCACAAGGTCTCTACTTCGAGCAGGATTGGGCATCGTTGCCGGCCGTGATGCCGGTAGCTTCCGGGGGCATCCATGCCGGACAGATGCACCAATTGCTGCACTATCTCGGGGAGGATGTGGTTCTTCAGTTCGGGGGAGGCACGATTGGTCACCCGGACGGCATCGCCCAAGGCGCGACAGCGAACCGAGTTGCAGTCGAGGTCATGATCCAGGCGCGCAACGAGGGACGCGACTTCCTCGCCGAAGGCCCGGAGATCCTGGCGAAAGCGGCACGCTGGTCACCGGAACTGCGCAAGGCGCTTGAGCTCTGGAAGGACGTTACGTTCGACTTCCAATCCACCGATGTCCCCGATGCGGTTGCAACGCTGACGCTTTGATCGCGAGAGGGAGACTTTGTCAGTACATGGAGAATGAAAGTATGCGAATTACGCAGGGCACGTTTTCCTATCTGCCCGACTTTACTGATGAGGAAATCAGCGCCCAGGCGCAGTATTGCCTCGCAAACGGCTGGGCTGTTTCCATTGAGCACACGGACGATCCCCACCCGCGCAACGCCTATTGGGAGATGTGGGGGTTGCCAATGTTCGATCTGGATAATGCCGCGTCTGTTCTCCGCGCAATTCAAGAATGCCGCACGGCCCTTCCGGACAACTACATCAAGATGAATGGCTATGACCGCACCAAGGGGCGGCAGACGACGACGTTGAGCTTTCTCGTGAACCGGCCCAAAGAAGAACCCGGTTTTGAGCTGGAGCGCACGGAAGGCTCAGACCGCCGCGTTGTTTACACGATTCGATCTAAAGGCAGGCGAGGCCAAAGGCAGCAACAACAATAACGACCCGAATTTCCCTAGTGCGAGGCTCCATGCAAAGACTCGAAACCGATTGCGATCACGATCAAGTAGCTCCCACGCAGGGCCAGGAATCGTTCGTTGATGTAACTGCAGCTCATCGGGATTCCAACCTCGAACAGGTGCTTGACGAACTCGATCGGGGGTTGGTGGGTCTTCGACCTGTCAAGGCCTACCTCCGGCAACTTGCGTCGTTGCTCCTTGTGACGCGTTTGCGCGAGACGCTTGGCTTGGCAACCGAACGGCCCACCTTGCACATGTGCTTTACCGGGCGGCCCGGCACCGGCAAGACCACGGTCGCGATGCGCATGGCGGCCATACTGCACCGCCTCGGGTACCTGCGCCGTGGGCATCTCGTGGTTGCTACCCGCGACGATCTGGTCGGACAGTATGTTGGGCATACCGCCCCGAAGACGAAGGAAATTGTGAAGAAGGCTATGGGAGGAGTGCTCTTCATCGACGAGGCATATTACCTGTACAGGCCCGAAAATGAGCGCGATTATGGCCAGGAAGCTATCGAGATGTTGCTGCAAGTCATGGAAGCCCAGCGCGATGACCTGGTCGTCGTACTAGCCGGTTATGAAGATCGCATGGAGACATTCTTCCGATACAATCCGGGATTTCGCTCACGCGTGGCGCACCACATCAGTTTCCCCGACTACACGATTGAGGAATTGAATGCGATTGCCGAATTGATGTTGTGCGAGCAGAACTACTGCTTTGATTCCGAATCGCACCAAGTGTTTCTCGAGTATCTCGAACTGCGCATGAAGCAGCCGCACTTTGCCAATGCTCGCAGCGTCCGCAACGCAATCGATCGCATGAAGCTGCGCCAGGCGAATCGGCTGGTGACCAACGGCGGCTGCATTCCTAAAGAAGAGCTGATTCGCATTGCGGCGAAAGACATTCGCCAAAGCAGGGTATTCCGTGGAGGCGCGTACCTGGAGGACACCTCAGCGGAGGCAAGAGCAGCCTCTGCCGGGGAGCCCGCCGAGGCAGCGGGACTCGCACTACCCACACGAAGTGGTGAGGCAGCATGAACAGATACAGACCGATTGTGCTCGGTATCGTAGGCGATAGCGCAGCAGGAAAATCAACCATTTCAAGCGGCCTGGCTCGGATACTGGGACCAGAACGCGTCACCCACATCTGCGCTGACGACTATCACAAGTACGACCGGGTGGAGCGGGCGGCGCGAAAGATTTCTCCATTGCATCCCGACTGCAACTATCTTGACATTCTGGAGTTGCACCTGGAGCGCGCACATTACGGGCAGGCGATGTTGAAGCCCGTATATGACCACAGCACAGGCACGCTGGTGCGACCCGAATACGTGGAACCGCACGAATTTGTGATCGTAGAGGGTTTGCTGGGCTTTCATACCCCGGCCATGCGCCAGTTCTACGATGTCAAGGTGTTTCTCGACCCGCCCGAAGACCTGCGGCGCAGCTGGAAGATCAAGCGCGACACCACAAAGCGCGGCTACACGACGGAGCAGGTGTTGGCAGAACTGGAGCGGCGGGAATCGGATTCACGGGCCTTTATCCGTCCGCAGCGCGAATTCGCGGATATCGTCATCCGTTTCCATCCTGAGCGCGCTGCCGGAGCGGACCCGACCGACAGCTACCTTAACGTACACCTGGTGCTGCGCCCAACCATTCCGCACCCGGATCTCAGCTATTTGTGCGGCAATGGCCATAGCCGGCACTCGGGCGTTCGTCTCGAACTCGGGCGTGATTGTGGCCGCCCGGTCGATTTCCTGGAAGTCGACGGTAACGTAAGCCAGGAGCATACCGCTGAACTGGAGCAGACGATTTGGGATCATCTTCCCGACCTGCGTCCGTTGCAAGCGGATCAATTTGGCGATTACAACGACGGTGGCAAAGTTCGACATAGCGACCCGCTTGCTCTTACTCAACTACTGATCACGTATCACTTGCTGCGCGCTCACGGAAGCGCCCCGATGCGCTTCGCACGTCCCATTGCGGCGCTGAGCCGGCTAAGTTCCATTCCGGCTAATGTGGCGGCTGAGCCAGTTGGCCTTAAGAGGGAAATGTGACTGCCTCGTTAACCACCAACGTATCGCGGCCACGGATGAGCTGGCCCACTTGCGCCGTCTGGCGGCCCAAAACTATTCGTGGCTTGACCATGTACGCAGTGCACCGAGGCAATCGTTCAGGCTACCACCGCCGAATATTGGACTTTGTTTAGACAACGTAAGCATTTCGGCTGGCACAACGTCGATCATTTGCCAGTCATAACTGAAACAAAAAGCACGTCGACCGCTATCACTTAATGGAGGATGCTATGACAGTCAAGTTTCTTGAAACCAGTCACCACTTGACCCAACGTGAACCCGATGCTGAGCTCTTCTGCAGCCGTTGCGGACTGTACAGCCCTGCAGAAGATGAGTCCTGCGTTCCCATGCGGTATGAGACGACTGAGACTCTCGAGAAGGCGACGCAAGCGGTTACGCGAAACCCTGAAGCGGCATGATGAGATTTCCGGTCGGATCACGGGCTCTGCCCTGAAATGCACCCAGACCAGCAACAATGCCGCAGATGCGCTCACTACAGACACACCGTAAGCAAGCCAACGGCTGTAAATCCATGAGACAGCGGAATTAGAGAGCGACAACCTGGGTTTCGTGCATCCCTGGCGGGAGTCTTGTTAGTGGGCAAAAAAGAGAGTTGTTCCTGAGGAAAACTCTCAAGCAGAAACGCCCATTTTCAGCGTACCAACTTGCGCTGCATTATAACCCAAGCGCAAACTCGCCCGTCGGTGCCTTCTCTGCTTCTATCTTTAAGCTTTAGGAAGGCCTGACGACGGGGAAAAGAAAAACCAGCTATTGGCGCTCCTGCCGACCAGGACACGTCTGCGGCGACGTAAGCAGTTGCTCAAAGCGAGAGACAATCTGAACATCTCTTCAGTGTGAATGTGCCGTATGCACGCCGAGTCCTCGTCAAACGCCGAGGGATGAGGCAACGGCGAATCGGGGGAACAACGAATCTGACCACCAGTGGGAAGTCTCTAGGACGCTGGCTTCGGAGGCAACCTAACCTGTCCTCTGAGCCGTCTAAATACCTGCGCCCTTAATCGTGCTTCTTTCCCCAGTAACTGAGTACTGTCCTTATGTTTGAAGATTACAACACTCATCAGCTTCTTGCACTCCGTTCTCTATGCGCCGACCTTGTTGAGCAAACAGGTGACGTGCGGCAACGGGCGGATACGCTTCTGGTCTTCGAATGCGTGGAGGAGGAACTGGCCATGCGAGAACAGAAGAAATCAGCATGACCGGATTTCCGGGGCGAGGAATCCCACCTACCTAAAAAGCTAACTGATTTCTTAAGGTCGGAGCTGCATGAAATCAAAGTGGCTGTCTCCTTCTAACGTTGCTTCACCGACCACTCGCAGCCGTTGGCTTGTTTACGGCTTGGCTGTTGTCAGCCCATCTGCCGTGTTGTTGCTGGTTTGGACACTGGAACGTGGCGCTCCCGCCGCTCCGCTATACCCACTCTTCACCCTCACGATAGTCCTGAGTGCGCTACTCGGTGGACTTTACCCCGGTCTCCTGGCGCTTGCTCTGTCACTCTTTTATACCGCTTTTTTGATCCTCCCGCCCCGTTACTCACTGTTGATTAGTGACCGGAGAGAATGGTTGCGGTTTGCGGCCTTCGCTCTTGTCGGCGTGGTGACATCCGTCATCATAGCAACCCTGCGCAGAGAAAAGGAGATGTTGCAGCGGAAGCAGGAAGAGTTGGGGCGAAGCGAAACGCAACTGCGCACAATCGTCAATAACATCACTGAGCGCCTGTACGTTTGCGACGGAAGCGGACGTCCACTTGTGGTTAACGAAGCCTTCAGCGCATTTTTCCCAGTGAAGGAGCCAACGTACCCGCAATCGTTTTTGGAAGGAGTTGACGTATTCGACCTCAGTGGCCGACCGTTGCCGCTGCAAGACAGGATTATTTCTCGTGTCCTGCGTGGTGAACACGTACGCGGAGTTGAGCAGCGCATTCGGTCTAAACGGAACCCGGAGAGCGAGTTTATTCATCGATACAATGCGTCCCCCGTGCGTGACGCTCAAGGCAACGTGATCATGGCAGTGTTGACCGCCGAGGACATCACACAGCGCAAGCAGGTCGAAGAGTCGCTGCGTGAAAGCGAGGCGCAGTTTCGAACCCTAGCCAATGCCATCCCGCAGTTGTGCTGGATGGCGAATGCAGATGGGTGGATCACCTGGTACAACGAGCGCTGGTACGAGTACACAGGCACTACTCCCAAGCAGATGGAGGGTTGGGGCTGGCAGTCAGTTCATGATCCGCAGGCGTTGCCGGAAGTACTGGGGCGGTGGAAGGGTTGTATTGCCAGCGGACAGCCTTTCGACATGGTGTTCCCGTTGCGGGGCTCTGACGGCGTATTTCGTCCGTTTCTGACCCGTGTCATGCCAGTAAAGGACGTTGAGGGCAGACTGGTGCGCTGGTTCGGCACGAATACCGACATCAGTGCACAAAAAAAAGCTGAAGAAGCGTTGATCCGCAGTGAAAAGCTGGCGGCAACCGGGCGACTGGCGGCAACGATAGCGCACGAAGTAAATAATCCTTTGGAAGCGGCCTTGAACGCTGTATATGTTGCGTCTACCAATCCGGCGCAAGCGCCCCAAATGCTGATGCTGGCAGATCAGGAACTCCGTCGTGCTGCCCACATAACCCAGCAGACGCTCGGATTTTATCGAGAATATGGCAGCAGGAAGTCAGTTGCTCTTCCTAAGGTGGTCGACGAGGTTCTCGGGGTATATGCGGGAAAATTGCAAAATCGAAAAATCACCGTTCATCGCCGCTACACGTGCGGCCCTTGCAGCGAAGGGTGCGAAGGGTGTTTCCTTGTTAGCGCTGGTGAGGTGCGCCAGATCATCTCTAGTTTGTTGGCCAACGGCATAGATGCTCTCCCAGACAATGGCTCGTTGTACATTCGGGCATCACGGGTAACGAATCTTAAGGAAAGCGGTCACGACATCCGACTGACGATTGCCGATAACGGCTGTGGCATCCGGGCGGAAAACCTCAAGCGCATTTTCGAGCCTTTCTATACGACAAAGGAGTCCGTTGGGACGGGTCTTGGGCTGTGGGCTACCCAGGAACTTGTTCGCAAGCACAACGGAGTTATCAAGGTGCGTAGCCGAAAAGACAAAGGCTCGGTCTTCCGAATAACTTTTCCGGCCATGGCTTTTTCATCAGCAAGCGAATCTCGGTCGTCGGGAGGAGATCAGAATGTCGCCTGAAAGAGACGGGTACTTAGTCTCGGCAATCGATACCGTGTCGAAATACCTGTTCTCGTTCCACATGGTGGGAGTCAGACCGGGCAGAGTTCTCCATACAACTCCGATATTTGCTTCATCCTGACTTTTTCGAAGCCTCGGCATCACGAAAAGCATTGAGCGAATGCTCCAGTTGCAGACCAAGGCCATCGTTCAGCCGTTTCAAATCGCCCATGAAATAACTCAGGTTTAATGAGAGTAGGTTTTGGTGGATTACATCGTAAATAGCCCTTTCGACAAGCCGCACATAACTTGCCACCAATGGGGTGGTGTAACCCAACTTATACTGATTTAAGCCCCTGAGTTCCGCAGCATCAATAGCGCTGGGTTGCATGTAGCTTAGCTCGGATGACTCCAACATTGCCGCTAGTTGTTCGAGTGCGGGAGGCAGGTGATCAATCCGCTGATGATCAGTTAAAGGGAGTTTGCCGAGCAGCGGGTCGGACTTCATCTCCCGAAGGGCTCGTTGCGTGATCTCCAAAGTATTCTCACGCAAGATCTCAGCTATTCGTTTGGTGGCGCTAATCGTGTTCGGGTTGCGTTCCTCCAGGCGCTTCTCAATGCACTTGACCAAGTCCGGAACAGGCGCTGGTTTAATTAGGTAATCATCCACTTGACGGCGGATCGCTTCGAGTGCCGTGTCGAATCCCGGATATCCAGTCAGGATCAAAGTGACGCATTTCGGCTGCGTTCGACGCATTGCACCAACGACAACGAACCCATCCCCCGGCCCGCCGATGTTTAAGTCGGAGATCAGAACGTCGAATTCAGCGGAAGTGATCTGCGCCAATGCTTCATTCACGGTGCCGACCGCCGTCACCTTGTAACCGTGCTGCTGTAGGATATGGGGCATCGTGAGTCGGATGCCCGGTTCGTCATCCACGAACAACACCCGAATCGACTCCGTTGGTGAAGATTCCATTGCTTAGCCCTTGGTGCTGGCGCCTCCTCTGGAAAGTGCTTAATAGGATGCACTTTGTTGGCATGTATGTTGCGGGATTCCGGTGTCGGAGCGCCCGCCGGGTACTCTGCAATCCGATGCGATTGCCTACACACCAGAACTAAGCACGAAGAACTAAGTACAAAAGGAGGAATAAATTGTGACAGCCGTCACAGTCTCTCCCATGGCCGCTGCGTAACCTGCTGAAGTCTCGAAATGATCCGAACGGCTGAAAGTGGCTATCAAATAGGGTTTCCAATAGCTAATTAAGCGTACGCTGTTTTCCATTTTGCCAATCTGGATATTTTGATGACCCCAGTCCCCTCTCCGCTCAACGGTACACCCGCAAAGCGAGTACTCTGGCCATTTGCACTTGCAATCGTTATCGCATCGCTTGCGCCTTTCGTGTTCTGGCCATCTCTGCTGACGAAAGCCACCTCCTCCGATTTCATGCCTCACAGGTTCTGTTATCTCGACACTCCAGGTCTGATTTGGGTCAACGTGAGCGCCGATGCATTAACCGGGCTATCATATATTGCCATTGCGGCGACGTTGGCAGTTTTACTCCATCGGACACGGCGGGATATTCCGTTCTCGTGGGTGTTTCTTGCCTTTGGGCTGTTCATCGTGGCATGTGGCGGCACGCACCTGATGGAAGTGCTGACCGTGTGGAAACCCTATTACTGGCTTTCCGCGGATGTGAAGATCGTTACGGCACTGGCCTCATTCGTGACGGCAATCAGTCTTCCGAGACTGGTTCCGAAGACGATTTCGCTGCTGGCAGCTTCAAGAGTGTTGGCAGAGCGGAAACTCCAGTTGGAAGCCGCAAACGTTCGGCTGACCGAGATTGAGCGCATGAGCGTTCAGTTAGCCCAACGTGCGGCTGCTGGCGTGGCCTACTGGGAAATCGAATACAAAACAGGAAAACGCCGGAGGTGGGGGGACGTCGCTGGGGTATTTGGGAGGAACGATTTGGCAATCGCAACGGCAGAGCAGTTTCTCTCCATCGTTCATCCTGATGACAGGGAGGAAGTCAGGAATGCTCTGGATCAGGCGTTTCGAAGTCACACCGAGTACGATGCAGAATATAGAATCACCACGCCTGAAGGAAATGTTCGCTGGTTGCTGGGCCGGGGGCAACCCTACTATGACGACAAGGGGAATCCGGTATCGATGGTCGGCGTCA
>CAWHUL010000004.1:0-564980 GCA_963832365.1 uncultured Acidobacteriota bacterium
TGCTCGGCCATGGTGATCTGGAGACAACGGCCAAGTATCTGCACTTGTCGCAGCGACATCTGCAGCAAGTTTCCAACCCGCTGGAAGATCTCGCGCTCACCAGCGTCGATCAAACTCGGCGCACGCTTCACCGTCCGCATCAGCCATGAGTCGGCCTGTCATGGAGGTGGCCGACATCCTCCGTGCACAGGGCGACAGGTTGTTGGAACGCTATCAGACCAGCTTCAGCTATCAACAGCTGAAGGCGTTCCGTGCTGTCTCCCGCTGTCGCACCGCCGCGCTCGGCGGCCACCTCGACGTGTGTCTGCGCTGCGGTTATCAAGCCGACATCTCCTATAACTCCTGTCGCAATCGCCACTGCCCAAAGTGCCAGGCACAGGCCCGCAAGCGATGGCTTGAGGCGCGGCAACAGGAGTTACTCGACACCAGCTACTTCCACGTTGTCTTCACTGTGCCCCATGAGCTGAACGTCCTGGCGCTCACCAGCCCGGCAGTGTTCTACGATCTGTTGTTCTCAGCTACCGCTCAGACGTTGCTGCAGGTGGCCGCCAACCCGGAACACATGGGCGCCGATATCGGCTTCCTCTCCATCCTTCACACATGGGGACAGAACCTGCTGCTTCATCCGCATATCCACTGCGTGATCCCGGCCGGAGGCCTCGCACCCGACCGCACCCGATGGATTGGTACACGTCATCGCTTCCTGCTTCCCATCCCGATCCTGCGCAAGGTATTCCGCGGCAAGTTCACCGCAGGACTGAGGCGCCTCTATCGCAAGGGCTTGCTCAACTGCAGCGGCCCCGCCGTAACCCTCCAGCAGCCGCAACAGTTCGCGCAACTGTTGCGTACCGTGCATCGTCAGCACTGGGTGGTTTACGCCAAGCAGGCCATGGGAGGACCGGCGCGGGTATTGCGCTATCTGGGTCGTTATACTCATCGCATCGCCATCTCCAACCACCGCCTGCTCGGCTTCGACGGCGAACGCGTCACCTTCCGCTGGAAAGACTATGCCCACGCAAACCAGCAGCGCGTCATGACCTTGAGCGCAGTAGAGTTCCTGCGCCGATTCTTTCTCCATGTTCTGCCCAGAGGCTTCGTGCGTATCCGCCACTTCGGCCTGCTCTCCAACCGCTTCCGCAGCCAGAGCATTGCACTGGCACGAACCCTGCTCGCGGCCCAGTCGGACCATACGCGCATCGAGCCAACGCGCATGGCGCCCACACGTAATACCCCGCTGTGGCACTGCCCGAAGTGCGGCGGTGCTATGTCCGTTTCGCGACGACTCAACCCCATGGAGATCAACTCATCGTGAATCACTGCTACAACCCGTATCAGCGACTTGCTCCACGCACGCCCATGCACCCGTCTGCCCGGATCGCTTCGAAGTGCGCCCGGATACACTGCCGTGAACATCTGACAGCCACTCGTGAAAGCACATCGCATGGTCAGACGCCCCTTCCAACCAGCTTCCAGGCCTCAAGCGCCCAATCGAATGACCCTCACGCCACCCCGAAGCCGATTCAAACCCCATAGCTCCCGGTAGCTCACCGCGTCCACCGCGCCAGCGGCTTCCTTCTCGTCTCCTTATCGAAAACGCCTCGGAGCAGAACCCCGTCTACACACAGGTCCCTCTCCGAGGCGTTTCCGATCAAGGCTAGCGACCACTCGCCCAGAAACACACTATGGTTTCCCAAAACGCGGTTTCGGACCTATGACTCGGGTATTTCCATATCCATCATGGCCGAAGCCAGGCACTTGCCGTGGATATCGAGCGCCAGCGTACGTGTTACTCCGCCGCCCAAGGCATTGCGCATTACGAAATTCAGGGCTCCGATATTCGGCATCTCGTAGCGAATCACGTCTCCCTTCACCACGCCGGAGAAGTGTTCCTTTACGCGCTCCGCCGTCACATGTCGCTCCAGCAGCGGGTAATCTCTTTCGTGATAGGCGATCACCGAAATGTTGGAGGTGTCGCCTTTGTCGCCTGTACGGGAATGGGCAATCTCGCGTAGTTTCATTCAGACCTCCAGGTACCCTATGTTGTGCTTGACGAGGTTCCGGGCGATGAGGGTTGAACCCATGGCAACCACTTGCCGTGCGGATTTCCACGCACCACCGCCGCACGCTGGGCCATTGGTGTAAAGAGTTTCAACTTCATTGCCGATCCTAACCGCCTCTTTCATGTTGTCGGTGCGGCCGGTTACCCGGATGCGAACCTCGCGAGGTTGGCCGTCCACCGAAAGCTTAGGACCAAAGATCGAATCCATACCAATGAGGTCGCAGCGAAGCTCCGTCACTTTCACCCCGGTCAATTTCAGCCTTTCTTTTACAATCTCGATGGCCAGCCGACCACGCTCGATAGCGCCCGGACCGGCGTACGAGATCTGTCCTTCCCCGATGTAGCTGTCCACATATCCAATCGACACCTTGAGCGAATCGGTTCTGGGGCGACCTGTGCCGCCTTCGACTTGCACGCAATCTGGCGCGATCTCCTTCATCCTGACCTGGGAAAAGTCAGCCACCACATCCGGCGTTATGTAGGCATGCGGATCGTGAAGCTCGTACATTAGTTGTTCTTTGCAAGTGTCCGTCGTGACTTTGCCGCCGGACCCGGGAACCTTGGTTATGACGAAGCTGCCGTCCAGCTTTACGTCCGCTATGGGAAAGCCAAGTCTGGCAAGGTCGGGAATGTCCTTATACCCGGGGTCGGCGAAGTAGCCGCCCGTCACTTGGCCCGCGCACTCCAGCAGATGCCCCACGACCGTGAGTTTCCCCAACATGTTCCAGTCGTCCATCGAAAGCCCAAATTCGTGAATGAGGGGAGCGATGAACAGAGCAGGATCGGCGACGCGACCGGTGATGATCACGTTCGCGCCATTGGCTAACGCCTCGACGATCGGTTGTGCTCCCAGGTAAGCGTTGGCGGAGACTACCTTGCTCGCCAAACTGCTGACCGGAACGCCGGTTTCGTCGATGACGTACTTGCCGTTCTTCACCAGTTCCAGCACGTCATCCCCGGTGACGGTGGCGATCTTGAGGCCCTTCAAACCAAGGGAGCGTGCGATCTCGCATGTCTTTTCTCCGGCAGAGACCGGGTTGGCAGCGCCCATATTCGTGATCAGCTTCACGCCATTTCTGGCGCAAACAGGAAGGGCGGCTTGCATACGGTCGATCAGCAGCGGATCGTAGCCCTTGGACGGGTCTGTCATCTTCGCCTGTTGAGCAATGGCAATCGTACGTTCGGCAAGGCACTCGAAGGCGAGGTATTGGATGTTTCCTTTTTCAGCTAATTCGACGGCTGGCTCAATCCGGTCTCCGGAATAGCCGGCGCCGGAACCAATCCTGACATTCTTCATAAATCTCCTCCTGCCTGGTTCAGCTCCGCACCGCGCACAACGGTCACGGCGCGTCGGAAAGTGATCAGAACGGAAATACTCCGAACAGAGCACAGGCGATCGTCATTACGACAGAAGCCGCAAAAAGAAACGGAATCGAGAACTTCTGATGTTCGCCAAGTTCGATCCCGCAGAGTCCCACAACGAGGAAGGTAGCCGGTGTAAGAGGACTGACGGGGAAGCCGACGGTCATCTGGCCCATCAGCGCAGCCTGTGCCACCTGGATCGGCTGTCCTCCCAGGCTTTTGTAGACCTCCGACACGACCGGAAGCACGCCGAAGTAGAACGAATCCGGATCAAACAACAGGCTAAGCGGCATGGAGATGATGCCAAGCGCAAACGGGATATGCTGCCCCATACCTGGCGGCACATGCGTCACGGCAGCGGTCGCCATCGCTTTGAGCATGTTCGTGCCCATCATAATGCCGGTGAATGCCCCCGCGGCGAACAGGATTCCGGCCATCATCAGCGCCGCTCTGGCATGGGCGTCAACCCTGGCTCGCTGCATTTTGACATCGGGGTAGTTGATCATCAACGCGAGCACGACTCCAGCCATGAACATGACTACCGGGTCGACCCATCCCGCGATCATGACGGTCATGATGGCGAGAGTAACCAAAATGTTGACGGCGAAGTTGCGTGGACGCCGGAGTTTCAGTTCCTCTGGCTTCAACTCGCGCTTCAACACTAGATTCACGTTGACGCCGCCCTTGCCAAGGCCGAGGCGCTTCTCCTCACGCTTTCCCAGCAAATAGCAGATGGCGAAGATGAAGATCAGGCCAACGATCTGGACTTTCAGAATTGGCTGGAAGATCGTTGCAGCCGAAATGTGCAGCACGGCGGAGGCGCGGATGGTTGGCCCCGTCCACGGCAAGAAGTTCACTCCCGCGGCCAGGGAGCACGCCAACGCCAGAATGCGCTTATCCATTCCGAGTCGCTCATAGAGCGGCAGCATGGCGGGAATGGTGATCAGAAAACATACGGCGCCTGAACCGTCCAAGTGAATCAACAGTGCCAGCAAAGCAGAGCCCATCACGATGCGGGTGGGCCGCGTGCCAACAACTTTCAAGATCGCGTCGATGATCGGATCTAACATTCCGGCATCCGACATGATGCCGAAGAACAGGATGGCGAAGATAAACATGCCCGCCACCGGAGCAATAGATGAAATGCCTCTGACGATGAATTTGCCGGTGTCCAGTTTGAATCCTGCGGCAAGCGCCCCACCGATAGGCACGGCAATCAATGCAATCAGTGGGGACATCGCCTCGGTCATGATGACGACCAGCAGCACCAGAATAGTCGCCAAACCAAGCAGGGCCAAGTGGTTCGCCCCGGCGTGCAGCAGCGCAAGCGCGGCGACCAGCGCAACCGCTCCCAAACTCAACCCGATCCGCAACGCAGTGGAAGCGCCGGCACTCGGTGGGGGTAAAATACCCGTCTGATTAGATGCCATATCAAATCTCCTTCGGCCTTGAGCTTAGTTGGCCAGCCCAGCCTGGAAGCCGTCGCAAGCACGCAGCGAAATCATGCCTCGTGGTTTAGAAGAAGTGCTCCCCATAACAATGCAGTTTTAATGCCACAGCTGAGGATGTCCCGGAGAACGAAAAGGGCGCAGGAGAGCGCATTTGCCCTAAAGCAATCGTATTATGTTTCTAAGATTTTGGAAGTTGATGAATAAACTTCTAGAACATTGGAATTCTTATCTGCATTTGTTGTACAAGGTGGCCAACGAAATGCCAAGTTCCATGGCGATTGTCTTCTTCGCCTCCAGAGTGTCTCCGTACTTGTTCAGCATGGATTGGATCACGGCCCGTTGCGTATCCGCCGCAACCTTCTTCAGGGTTCCGGACCCTCTCATGGTCGACAGGGTGGAGTCATCGGCCTTGTTGCTCTCCGGTTTCGACTTTGGGAGCTGAATGTCCGTGATGACGCTTCGGTCGCAGGTGTAGGCAGCGAATTCCACCACGTTTTTCAATTCCCGAATGTTCCCCGGCCAGTCATACCGGAGGATTTTCTCTAGGACGGACGGATGGAAAGTCCAATACTTCCCATTTCTTTGAGCCCATTTCACCAGAAAATACTCCGCCAGAACAATGCTGTCGGACTCCCGGTTCCGCAGGGGAGGGATCTCAAGACTCATCGCATTCAACCGGTAGTAGAGGTCCTCCCGAAATTTCCCCTGCTTTGTCAGCTCCAACAAGTTCTTGTTGGTGGCTGCGATGACACGGATGTCAACGGGCCATTCAGCGTGATCTCCCACTTTCCGTACTGTGCGCTCCTGCAATACCCGCAGCAGCTTGGCCTGCATGTCGTACGACAGCTCTGCGATTTCATCCAGCATGATGGTCCCGCCCTCGGAAACCGAGAACAAGCCGATCTTGCCTCCTTTGCGGGCGCCGGTGAAAGCACCGTCTTCATAGCCGAACAACTCGCTTTCCAACAATGCGGAGTTGAGAGTGGAGCAGTTGACAGCCACGAAAGGCAGTTCAGCCCTGCTGCTAGCGTTGTGGATTGCCTGAGCGAACATCTCCTTGCCCGTCCCACTTTCGCCGGTGATGAGGATGTCGGCTTCGCACAGAGCAATCTTTTTCCCCATGGCCATGGCTTCCTGTATCCGCGGGGAGTTACCGATGATGTCCTCAAATCGATAGCGGGCCTGATAGGCGCGATTTACGACGGACCGCAATTCCTTGGTCTTGCGAACATACCTTTCCAGCTCCTTCGAGAGGAGAAGGAACTCCTTCAGTTGCTTGCTGACGCTGACCCCGCCGATGGTCGTCCCGTTGTGGGAGATCGGCGACACGTCGGTGATGTACTCCGTATCCCCCACCCGCCTATAAACGGCAAGCTTCGCCTCTCCGCTTTTGATCGCATGGGGGAGGACGGCCCCGGGCCTCATTTCGGCCAGATCTTTGCCAATTATGTCCTCTCGTTTGAGGCCGGCCAGCCGCAAGTATCCGGCATTGACGTACTGGACGACGCCGTCCGTATCGGCGATGACGATTGCGTCGGGGATGGCCTCAATCAAACGCAAGGTCCAATCCGGTTCGTTGAGGATTACCTTGAAGAGCGTTTCTTTCGCCTTGCTCATCGTCATACCTCTGTCGTTAGACAAGGCCTTAAGCAGAGATTGTTCAGCGTTGAAGTGCTCAGATTGTACTGCTCGTGAGCGGATTTGAAAAGTTGCCTCTGCGAACTCGCATTAGGCCAGTTGCCGGACGAATCGCCCAACCTTGGGACGTGGGCGCGGTATCACGTGTGGGATTGCGTCTGAATAACGGGCAAACCGGAAGTCACGCTGCAATGTCGTTGGAGCCTCCGGCATTGGGCGACGCTGGCTACGGCCGGCTGCGTTCCGGTGGGCCCAAACTCGGCCACTTGAACGCGAAGTGGGCTTTGCTAAGGGTCGGAGCCGCGTGGACGGATTCGTACCGATAAGTTGGGCCTGCGGGCGCGTTCTGCTGACCCTCAGACGGAGTCATTCCGATCGTTGTTCGCGACGGAAAGCCGGTGGTCGGGTACGGCTTCAATTCGAACGGGCGTTACGCACAGGGAGCGCTAATTCGTGCACGCTTCCGTCCGCGCGTGCTTGAGGCCAAACCGGAGAGCCTTTTAGACAACACCGGCAACAACCTCGACCCGACGAAGGTCTGGGCCTGTATGATGACCAATGAAAAACCTGGCGGACATGGCGAGCGCTCGGTGGCCGTGGGCACAATAGACATGGCAGTGTGGGACGCAGTGGCGAAGATCGAAGGCAAGCCGCTCTTTCAACTGCTCGCCGAGCGCTATGGCGACGGCAAGCCTAATCGGAGGGTATTCGTTTACGCTGCCGGAGGTTATTACTATCCCGGCAAAGACCTTGAGGCGCTTAAGGATGAAGAACGCAAATATCTGGACCTCGGCTACTCGGTGGTGAAGCAGAAGATCGCTGGCGCCTCGTTGAGCGAGGACCTGAAGCGGATCGAAGCCGTCCTAAGCATCCTTGGACCGGGTCGGCCTGCGGGCACGGTTCTTCTGGCCGTCAGACCGGATCATCCGGATCCAGGCCGATGTGGTCGTTTACAGCATTCTGGAACCGCTGCTTGCAGCCGAGGTATCGCTCCGTCGTCTGGATGGAAACGTGGCCCAACAGAAACTGGATCTGCTCCAGTTCGCCGCCTGCCTGGTGGCACAACCTCGCGCAGATCCTCCTCAAATCGTGCGGTGCTACGGAGGGGAGGCCGCAAGTCTTAGCGTCCCGCTTGACAACTGCCCCAGATCACCTTGGGCTGATGTTTCCAAATTTTTCGCCTTGTTGTTTGTCGGCGTGACGCGGCACGGTTACTTCTTTCCGCACACGAGGTCGACCGCTGCCGTTGTCTATTTTGAAATCGGTGCGCTATCACGCTCGCCGTCGGGGATCCGGGCCCTGCAGAAGCCGTGCAGGCTCGCGTCCGCCGCGCGCGCACTCGCAGCGGGCGTGAAGCCGTTTCCTCAAACTCTCCCCGCCTTGTTGATCGAGCGAAGAAGAGGGCCACCGCTGAGTCCTGCCGACAAAATCCAGACGTCGACCGCTGCCTTGACCCACTCGGGGACGGGGATCGTACGAATGTGCCCGCCTTTGCCGGTCAGGTCGGCAATCACCCAGTGGCCCTCGCGAAGCTGCAAGTCCTCCAGTCGCAAGCTACCTTGTCGGCATTCGGCCGACAGCCGTCAACTCTGCCCTGCGCAGACCGCAGGCGACGAGAAGGGCAAGCAGCGCACGATCCCGCTGGCTGCGCGGAGTGGCGCCAGGTTTTGTTGCCAACAACTTCTTGCCCTCTTCTGCTGTCAGCCAGTTCCAAGCGATCATATGACCACGCGATTCGGGAGTTCATTGACTGGTACTGCTCCGAGCCCCGGCTGGCGTTCAATAAGACCGTAGTCACGCGATACCGTATTTCACTGGAAGAGCGTCACTACGCTTCCTCGACGATAAACCTGAGATTGGCGGCGGTGCGCCGGTTGGCGTATGAGGCCGCCGATTGCGGTCTGCTCAGCCACGATCTCGCCGCCGCAATACGCCGAGTCAAGGGGGTAAAGCGGCGGGGAGTTCGGTCGGAAACTGGCTGACAGCAGAAGACGGCAAGAAGTCGTTGGCAACAAAACCGGCGCCACTCCGCGCAGCCAGCGGGATCGTGCGCTGGTTGCCCTTCTCGTCGGCTGCGGTCTGCGCAGGGCAGAGTTGACGCTCTGCGACTGGAGGACTTGCAGCTTCGCGAGGGCCACGGGGTGATTGCCGACCTGACCGGCAAAGGCGGGCACATTCGTACGATCCCCGTCCCCGAGTGGGTCAAGGCAGCGGTCGACGTCTGGATTTTGTCGGCAGGACTCAGCGGTGGCCCTCTTCTTCGCTCGATCAACAAGGCAGGGAGAGTTTGAGGACCGGCTTCACGCCCAAGGGATCGGGGCAGTTGTCAAGCGGGACGCTAAGACTTGCGGCCTCCCCTTCGTAGCACCGCACGATTTGAGGAGGACCTGCGCGAGGTTGTGCCACCAGGCAGGCGGCGAACGGAGCAGATCCAGTTTCTGTTGGGCCACGTTTCCATCCAGACGACGGAGCGATACCTCGGCTGCAAGCAGCGGTTCCAGAATGCTGTAAACGACCACATCGGCCTGGATCCGGATGATCCGGTCTGACGGCCAGAAGCACCGTGCCAGCAGGCCGACATATCGGTACGAATCCGTCCACGCGGCTCCGACCCTTAGCAAAGCCCACTTCGCGTTCAAGTGGCCGAGTTTGGGCCCACCGGAACGCAGCCGGCCGTAGCCAGCGTCGCCCAATGCCGAAGGCTCCAACGACATTGCAGCGTAACTTCCGGTTTGCCCGTCATCCACTCGGAACGGCGACGCCGTCGGGAAAACCTCGCTACGAGCCGACCATCCGGAAACATCGGCCCTGCACGAATTGCTGTGGCCGCAGTGACCCTCCCCAGCAACATACACTGGCTCTGTAAGTTCACATTCATTAAGAACGAGAGGCTCAACGCCGCACAACATCTTCAACACCTCCCGCATCTGTCATGCATGTTCCCCCACCTAGCGTTGCGGCTCGCGGGACCGAAACTCGTACCTTTTATGCAACGCGAGCTCGATTCAATTTCATCTGGACCGGATTCAGCAACATTCACAACTCTGAGCAAACAAACTGAGGCATGCCGTCCATAGATCGCGCAAGCGTTGTGGTTCCTTGCTGTTACCGCATGGCAACAATGAGAGTCGTAGTCTGAAAAACGATCTGCCGCGACAACCCGCACCGGATGAGCGGCCAACAAAGAAAGCTGTCGAATGGTAGATGGACAGAAAACGGCGATCGTAACCGGCGGCTCGCAGGGCATCGGAGCCGGCCTCGTGAAGGCCTTTCTGGATCGCGGTTACAACGTGGTGGCAAATTCGCGAAACATCACCAAGTCGGGCGCGTTCGATGCGTCAGACAAGCTCGCATTGGTTGACGGAAGCATCGCCGAAGCTGCAACGGCGGCGAGGGTCACTGAAACTGCCATAACCAGGTTCGGATCAATCGACGCACTCGTCAACAACGCCGGCATCTACTTCTCCAAGCGCTTCACGGATTATACGATCGACGACCTGCGGAGTTTTGTGTCCGTCAACATCGAAGGCTTTTTCTTCATTACCCAACTCGCGATCAAGCAGATGGTGGCCCAAAAGACCGGCGCAAGCATTGTCAATCTCTCGACCACGATGGCAAACCATCCGATGGCGGGAATAAACTGCGCGGTCCCGATGATCACCAAGGGTGGCCTTGAGTCTGTCACGAGGAGTCTGGCGATGGAATACGCGAAACAGGGTATACGCGTAAACGCCGTGGCCCCTGGCGTTGTCGATACGCCCATGCACAAGGACCAACCGAAGGACCCTCTGAGGAAACTACAACCGATGGGACAGATTGTCCACTGTGAAAGATATCGTGGACGCGATCGTTTATTTGACGGAAGCCGACCAGGTGACCGGGGAGGTGCTGCACGTAGACGGCGGTGCGCACGTCGGCAAATGGTAATCCGCGAAGACCCTGCGACATCCGGCGCCGAGCAGCGGTGAAAAGTCCCAAGCTCAAGGAAAGGAACTCGTTGTGAAACACGCGACTTACTATCGCACGGTAAAGGTAGATGGGCTTTCGATCTTCTACCGTGAGGCCGGCCAGAAAGACGCACCAGCGATTCTCCTCTTGCACGGGCTGCCCTCATCATCTCGCATGTTCGAGCCGCTCTTCGCTCGTGTTTCTGATCGCTTCCACCTGGTCGCGCCCGATTACCCGGGCTTCGGACACACCGACTGGCCGGACCCAAAAACATTCGTTTATACGTTCGACCGCTTCGCCGAGATCATGAATCAATTTACCGAGGCGCTCAAACTTCCACGCTACACGCTTTATATGCAGGACTACGGCGGCCCTGTGGGTTTTCGCATGGCTGTCGTCCATCCGGAGCGTGTCGAGGCGCTGATCGTCCAGGATGCTGTGGCACACAATGAAGGCTTGGGCGTGAACTGGAAGGCGCGGCGCGAGTTTTGGAAGGACCGTGCCGCGAACGAGAGCAATCTCCGAACAAACCTGCTCTCGCTATCTGCGACGCGGACCCGCCATGTAGGCGACGATCCGAACGTGGACCGCTATGACCCAGACCTCTGGACGGACGAGTTTGCCTTCCTCAGCCAGCCTGGGCAGGCGGAAATCCAGAGCGACCTGTTCTACGACTATCGAACTAATGTAGACGCCTATCCCAAATGGCAGGCATGGATGCGCGAGCGGCAGCCGCGCCTGCTGGTGATCTGGGGTAAGCATGACCTTTCGTTCGACCCTGGCGAGCCGGAACGCTACCGCAAAGACGTACCTGACGCAGAGGTCCACATTCTCGACGCTGGACACTTTGCGCTAGACACCAAGGCGGACGAGATTGCCCAGTTCGTCTGGGAGTTTATGAACGCGTCGGCCAGAAAAGCAGCGTGAGGATAGCACACGAAGCGCAGCTGCTTAGATCCTGGGAAAAACAGAATCGATTTCAAAAAGGAGAACAATATGGCAACGAAAGGAAAAATCTTGGTACTAGTCTCGAGCGGTCACGGCTTGCCCTTGAAAGATGGCAAGGTTTACAAGGGCGCTGGCTACTACCTCAACGAGCTGACGGTTCCGGTTCGCGCCCTGATGAAGGAGGGCTACGAAATCAACTTCGCCAACCCCAAATGCAACACGCCGCAGATGGATGTTAATTCAGCTGTGCCTGACTTTTTCGGTGGGGACGAGGCAAAGCTTCAGGACTATCTGAAATTCCGCGACAGCCTGACTGGGCTTAAAAATCCAACTCGTATCTCCGATGTCATCGAATCGGGCCTGGATCAATATGACGCTGTTTTCGTCCCCGGCGGCCATGGCCCGATGATGGATCTTCTCGATGATCCCGACGCCGGCACCGTGATGAGACACTTTCATAAAACATCCAAGCCGACGGCAGTGCTCTGCCATGGCCCGATTTCACTTCTCTCGGCTTCTCCGAATTCGAAGGAAGTGGTCGCCGCGCTGGCGGCGGGTGATGCCGCCGGAGCGAGGGCAAAGGCTCAGGGTTGGATATATTCTGGATACAAGATGACTATCTTTTCGACAGCGGAAGAGCAGCAGCGGGAACCGCTTGAGATCGGTGGTAAGGTTCTCTTCTACCCCGACTTCGCCTTAACTACGGCGGGCGGTGACGTAAGCGTGCTCGCTCCATGGAAGAGCTACGTCCTTCAAGATCGCGAGTTGATCTCAGGCCAGAACCCGTTCTCTGATCAAGCGCTTCTGAATCTTCTTCTACCGGCACTCAACAGGGGAAGACTAGCCGCTTGAGATTGGTGGTAAGGTTCTCTTCTACCCGACTTCGCCTTAACTACGGCGGGCGGTGACGTAAGCGTGCCCGCTCCATTGCTTTGAGCGACGGCAAACGGCGGGCATAGCGGTCATCACCGGGGCAATGACTCGAAAGCCCGAGATTTCAGGTATTGGGGTATTTGGCTCGGCGGCGTCTGGTCGGAGCAGACTGAAGGTACAAATGGCATTGGCACATGCATCGCTGAGGGGCGAGCGTGCGAAGGTGCATCGCGATCAGCATTTTCGGACGCGACACACTAATTTGAGCCGTGCTGGAGCGCCGATTTCGATCCGCTCGGCAAATTGGCTGCTGTCCTGGACACCTCAACGATAAGCCCCGGAAACCGGAACTCGCGGGGCACTGTATTTGTAATGAGCACTGTATCAAAAGGAGTCGTCAATGAGCAGCAGCGTACAAATCGAACAGAAGACCTACGAGATGCCCCCGCGAGAGGGGATCAGCATCGCGCATTTCCTCACCGTCGCCGACATCGAGCGATCGGCTCGCTTCTATGAAAAGGTCTTCGGCGCTCGCATTCTGAGCCTGGGTGACGGCAACGCGCCTGGGTACCTTCAGCTTGCGAATATCTGGATGATTCTGAACATTGGAGGCGGGCCGACCCCGGATAAGCCCACGGTAACGCTCAGCGTCCCCGACCCGAATCACATCAACAGCTTTATGAATTTCCGCGTTGCGGATATTCAAGCGTGCTATGAATTATGGAAAAGTCGAGGAGCGGAGTTCATCACTGAACCGATCCCCAAGTACGGCGAGACGCGCTGCTACATCCGCGATCCTGATGGTTACATTATCGAGGTCGGCCAGAGCACTACCCTTACGTACGGTTAACGCGCGGGGTGAGTGGCTTTCGGACAATGCGCGACTCCCGTCGCGATCCTCTATTCGCGCGCTCGCCTTCTAACCAAGTACTTTAAGAAGGATGATGAAGACATGCCAGAAGCCACCTGGAAGCCTCACGAGAAACACGGACATCTGACGAGCCAGAGCGACTTACCTGACAGCGTCTACGCTTTTCCGAAGCAGCGTAAAGAACCACTGACTGACGCACAACATGTGCGTAACGCGGTCGCGCGCTTCGATCAGGTTATCGACGTCTCCGATGCCGACCGTGCTTTGGCGTTCGCCAACATCGAGAAAGCTGCGAACTACTATGGCGTCAACCTCACGGAATCGTCATGGCACGACCTGGGCATTCATCCTCACAAGAATAGAAGAGGGGCTCCGCCAAAGACGTTCTGACACGCGAGCGACGACTGGCGATGTGGCTCTTCCGGCAAACTTGTGTCAGAGGGTGGAGCTTGCGGCAGAGGACACTTCACGAAGGAGATGAAATATGAAAGCAGTTGTTGTCCACCAATATGGCGGTCCTGAAGTACTCAAGTTCGAGGAATACCCTGACCCGGTTCCGGGTTCGGGCGAAGTGCTGGTGCGGGTCGCCGCCACGAGCGTTAATCCGATCGACTACAAGCGGCGTGCTGGATTAACGAAGGATTTCTATCCCATCCGGTTCCCAGGCCTCATAGGAGTCGATATCGCGGGGACGGTCGTCAAGATTGGGCCGGGAGTAGAAGGCTTCTCCGTCGGCGACCAGGTGTTCGCTATGGCGGACAATACTTACGCCGAACTTTGCGTTGTGAAAACCGCGATTCTGGCGAAAGTTCCCAAGGGACTCGATTTGATCCAGGCGGCGGCGCTGCCACTGGTGACGACGACTGGCAACCAACTCATTTCCGCTACCGGCATCAGAGCGGGCCAGACGGTTCTCGTCGTAGGTGCTGCTGGAAATGTCGGACGTTCGGCGGTATTCACTGCAAAGCAACGCGGGACGACTGTGATCGCGGGAGTTTTGAAGAGGCAGATGGATGAGGCGAAGACTGTCGGCGCGGATCAGGTCGTTGCAACCGACGACGACACTGCGATTGCGAATCTTCCGATGCTCGATGTCGTAGCTGATACGGTCAACGGCAAGACTGCTGAAAAATTGATCGCCAAGGTCAAGCCGGGAGGAGTGTTTGCTTCGGTTCTCGGGGCACCACAAAATGCCGCGAAATATCCGTCTGTAAAGGTGGTGCCGGTATTCTCGAAGTTCGACAGGAAAACTCTCGAGTTCATGGCCGAAGCGGTGCGAGATGGCAAGCTAGTAATCCCGATTAGCCGGAAACTGCCACTCAGTGAAGCGGCCGAGGCCCAAGCAGACGCAGAGAAGGGTGGTGTCGGGAAGATTTTGCTGGTGGCATGAGATAAGCTGCAAGAATTCATTACTTTGGCCCGCCGGACGCGATTGTGGTCGACGAGATACCATGTCCGACGCCGCAAGAAGGAGATGGGGATCGCGTTCTGGAAATTACCATTCAAAGTTGCTGCTGCAACGGCAGTTTACGAGATGATCCACAGCTTGCTTGCGAGTAGGACCGCAAGTCCGCAGCTACAGCCTATATGGAGGCCCAAATGAAAGCCATACGGATACATCAACGGGGCGGCCCAGAAAATCTTGTGTACGAAGATGGGCCGATACCCAAGCTCCAGACCGGCGATGCACTCGTTCGCGTATACGCAATGGCCATTACGCCGGCGGAGTTGACCTGGGATGAGACTTACAAAACTCGCGAGGGCGTGAGCCGATTGCCATCCATTCCCGGCCATGACGTGGCTGGTTTTGTTGAACAAGTTGCCCCCGGAGTTAGCGAAGTAAAAGTCGGCGATGCCGTGTACGCGCTTACGGATTTCACACGCGACGGGAGTGCCGCCGAGTATGTCGCGGTCCACGCCGCTGATTTAGCGCCGAAGCCTCGGACGCTGGACTTCGAGCGGGCCGCGGCGGTGCCGCTGTCTGGCCTGACTGCTTGGCAGGCACTGTTTGATCATGCAGCACTTGCCTCCGACCAACGCGTACTGATCCATGGTGCCTCGGGAGGTGTAGGGAGCTACGCCGTACAGCTGGCCCGCTGGCGGGGCGCCTACGTTATCGCCACCGCATCGCCGACTAACTTCGAGTTTGCAAAGAAACTTGGGGCGAACGAGATTATCGATTATACAAGCAGCCGGTTCGAGACCAGAGTTCGCGAAGTCGACGTTGTGCTCGATACAATTGGCGGGGATACCCTAGAACGGTCTTGGGGTGTGTTACGGCCAGGCGGCATGGTGGTTACATTGCCCGCGCCTCCGCCGCCCAACAAGGCGGAAGAATATAACGTGCGCAGCGTTTTTTTCATCGTCCAGCCCAACCGTGCCGAACTTATCGAGATTGGGAAGCTGATTGACACCGGAGTATTGCGACCGAGTTTGGCAACAGTACTGCCGCTTCAGCAGGCACAACAGGCGTTTCGGCAAGGTGCCAGCGGGCACAATCGCGGCAAGATCATCTTGCAGGTGGTCTATCCTTCGACCACGAGCGCGGAACACTGGCCCGAATCTCCGGCTGCCTAGCGAAATCGATGAGTCGTAAAATTATTGTGATTTCGGATAGATGCACATAATTTTCACAGCACTTCATAATGCGGACCTTCAGGCTCGTCCTGTCGGAGTCATGCGAACACATGACCACTGAGCCCGGAGAATTAGGCGGTACCTCCCGAATGACGGGCAACACGGAAGTTACCTGGGAAGCGATTCCAACTTCCGAATTGCCGACAATGGGAGTTGGGCCGAATTGGCAACATCCTGCATGCAGTATGGAATCGACAAGTGCAGGAATTGCGGCACCACTCAGAGCGAGGCAGACCAGCGTCCCAGCCATGGGGGCCGAAAAGAAAAAACGCCTACTCCCGAAGAGCAGACGCGTTGCAGGTAGTGCTTGTCGCGTTAGTTGAGCAAGAGTATGTCAGCGGTACCGGGTGTCGGCAGATAGCTTGCAGCTGCCGCGCCGATTGGTGTCCAGGTGCATGTTAGAGAGTAGGGCCCGGCTGACATTGGCGTCGTTTGGCCCGCCTTCTGGTCGTACGTCCATGTGCCGGTCAGTACTGTCTTGCAACTGCTGTCAGGACAAGCTCGAGCATTCAGTTGGCCCTTGACCAGCGCTGTCCCGGCGTTGATCGCGGCGGGTACCGGCGCCCACGAGATGGTCGCAGCGACTTTGTTCACCGACAGCGTTACTGTCGCTTTGAGGGGAGTTCCGTAGTCTGTCCCGTCATCCGGTTTGAAGGTGGCCGACAAGGTGTGGCTTCCGCCGCTCAGCACCGTACCCAACACCGACGAGTAGGTGAAAGTACCCGGCACCGGGTTACCGCCAATCGAGGCACTCGCGTTCAACTGCGTACCCGTAAGTGCGGTTCCGTAGTCGATGGGAGCAGGTGTGCTCCAAGTGATCACCGGCATTGCCTTGGTCACCGTAATCGCAGTGCTGGCCGGTGCCGAGTTCGTGTAGTCAGTTGCGTCCGTCGGCGTGAAGGTAGCCGCGATGGTGTGGTGTCCTCCCGTCAATATCGGGCTCGCTGTTACCGCTACCCCCGGAGCGCCGTCGATGGAATATAGGAAGCGGCCGTCGACCGGAGCGGTCGTTCCGGGGGCCAAGGTCAAGACCGTTGCGCTCAGTTTGGTGAGATCAAGCGGCGTTCCATAAGCGATGGCCGGCGGTGCCGTCACCTTGATCTTGGGCGTCAGCGGAGTCACCAGCAGCGTCGCAGAGGCATCGGTTGGGGTGTTGAAGTTAGCGGCGCTCGTCGGCTGGAAGCTGGCGGAGAGAGGCTGGGCTCCTGCCGCTAGTATCACGCCTGCCGCCGGCTTATACGTAAACGCGCCGTACACTGTCACGCCGGGGTAAGTGGCCTTGGCATTCAGTTGGGCGCCGCTCAGTTTCGTTCCGTAGGTGATCGCCTTGGGCTCGGGCCAGGTGATGGTCGGAGTGACGGCGGTGACCATCAGCGTTACCGATGCCCTAGCCGTGGCGTAGTCAGTCGTGTCCGAGGGCGTGAAGGTGACCGACAACTTCTGGCTACCTCCGACCGGCACCTTGCCCGCCGCAGGCGAATAGACGAAGGTACCTGACGCGGACACATCCACGCCGTTGCAAGTGGCCGTTGCGTTGAGCTGCGTGCCGTCAAGCGCGGTTCCGTAGGCGATCTCCGCCGGTGCGCTCCAACTAATCGTCTTTCCACCATGGGGCGAGAATGCCGATGGACTAGTAGCGTAAGCGGCGATTGCCAGACACGTAAGTCGTCCGGTAAAAAATAGGGAAATCCTGCGACGGCTCACGCCATGCGACATTGCGACCTCCGGCGCCATTCGGCGCGGGTCAGCATTTACAACGGGGCCTGACAGAAGGGGTAAGTGTGCCCAAGGTCGGCAACACCCGGGGGCTCATCCGTGAACTGCAAGGCGGGAGCAACGCTTCTTGCTGCGAAGTTCGGGCCGTGGGTTGTCGTAGAAACGTGCAGCAAGATTTTGAGCTACTCAGGAAGGAGAAACAATACCACTAAAGTGTCTAAAACTCCACAAAAGGGGCGCAAGCCTTAGGACGGGAAAAAAGCGGAGTGATACAGCACCATTTTGGGCGGCGCAGACGAGTATGCTTCTCAATTTCTAGTGAATTCACTGAAGCGGTCCCGAAGTCTCAATCCGGGAAACCAGCCGTCGGTCAGTTGACGAGTGACGGGCAATCCGGAAATTGGCCGCCGGTTTTCGGGATTCGTACCGGGAAACGCCCTTGCGTTACCCGAACCGACCCAACTCCCGGATTTTCGGCAATCCGGAAACTGACCCACCCCCGACCCGCCCTCATTCAACATCCTCGCCGTGATCGTCGTGCAGATGTCTGTGAGAGTGCGCGTGCGAGTGGACGATCCCGCCGTGTGAGTGCCGGTGAGCGTGGATCAGGTTTGCCTGGGTGAGCAGGTCTTTGTTCGACAGTATTTCCACTGGCGTACCGGTGGCGACGATGTTGCCGTTCTGCATCACGTAAACCACGTCGGCGATGTGATCCAGAAGCTCTAGTTGATGGGTGGCGCTGATGACCGTCTTGGAGGTGCTTCTCCACCCCTGGACCTGGTCAACCAGTTGACTCTGACTTTTCGGGTCGAGCGCCGCCGTAGGCTCATCGAGCAGCAGCACCTGCGGATCGATCACCAGGATGGAGGCGAGGGCAACTTTCTTTTTTTCGCCGCCAGAAAGCCGATGTGGTGGCCGCTCCTTTAGATGGAGAATCCCCATGAGGTCGAGGGTTTCATTCACCCGCTGCAACACTTCCGCTCTCGACCAACCCAGTTGGAGAGGGCCGAACGCAACTTCGTCAAAGACTGTGGAATTGAAGAGTTGCACATCCGGATTCTGAAAGACCAGCCCAACCTGACGCCGGAAGTTCAGGTTCACCGTGTCGCTCTGGAGGCGTTCTTGAGTCAGCGGTTCCCCCATGAACTTGATCGACCCCGCCTTCGGAAAGTAGAGCGCATCGAGGAGCCGCAACAATGTGGACTTCCCCGAACCGTTGGCTCCAATGAGCGCGACGCGCTGCCCCGGCTCGAACACCAGAGACAGGGATTGCAGGGCCGGTATGCCATCGTAGTCGAAGCTGACGTTCTGCAACTCAAAGATCGGCGGCAATGGCGATCACCTCCCCATCCATGCGGCAGCACAGGCGAGAGCGAGAAAACCAGCGAGCCCGGCATAGTCAAGAGCCTGCATTCGAAACTCCGTAATCAGTTGAATGTCGCCCCGAAAACCGCGCGACTGCATGGCCAGATAGACTTCTTCGCTCAGGTCGATACTTTTGCTGAGCAGAACGCCCGCGGTTCTGGAAGCCACGCGGCGCTGCTCGGGGCCGCTCAGCGCTCCGATCATCCGGCTCTGCCTGGATTCGAACATCTGGTTTGCGGTTTCGATGAACAGGAAGATGTAGCGATGCGTCATCGCAAGCATCGTGATGACCTCAGTGGGCACGCGTACCGCTCGCAGCGACTTGAGGATATGCGTCCATCGCGTGCAGAGTACAAGCGTAGTGGTGAGCGTTACCGCGGTCTCGACGCGCAGAATCAGCAACGCCGCTGTTCGTAATCCCTGTTGAGTCACCGCCAGTCCGCCGGAGCTGACGACGGCGATCCCTGGCGTAATGAAGATTGCCGGCAACGCGATGACGCCGGTGAAACCGAGCACGATCAGCCAGACCCGCGTAATCAGCGTTTGCAAACGGATGCCCGAAGACAAGGCAAGCAGCACGGCCGCAACGAACAGGAACGCGATTACCGACAAGCGCCTGCTGACGGTCGTTGCCACGACCAGGGAAAACACGCCGGCCGCACGTACCCTCGGATCGAAAGCTTGCAGTAGTCCGCGCCGCGTAACCAACTGTTCTGACGCAAGCGCCCGTGAAAGCGCTCGGGCGAAGGCGCGAATCGTGGACTCGATGAAGAAGTGGCGGCTCATGAGCCCAACTCGCTGCGATTCCGCTTCTTCGCAACCAGGCTGGCAACAAACGAAAGCACGCCGAACAGCCCCACTCCGAACATCGCGGATAACAGGTATCCCAAGTGTGGGTTCTTGACAAACGCGGGCGCATAGTTCGGGAAAGGTGCGGTCCAAAAAGACGATAGCTTCTGTAAGCCGGAAGGGACCGCCTCAGGAGGTGCTTGACCGTGAGAAACAGCGGCGATTTGAGCGCGTGCTTGCAGGCTGGAGAAATCGACTGGCGACCATTCGCCCCATGCGGTGCCGACCGCAAGGATGCCGAGCGGAGCAGCCATCATCAGCAGCGCAACGGTAAGCCAAAGGTTCCTGATGCCCGTGGTGGCAGGCACGCGGAATTCATCTTTCCCCTGTTGCAAGCCGGCGAGCCCCTGAAGCAGTCTGGGATTCACCTTTTGTAAATAGGAAACCATTCCACCCGCGACGACCGCCTCGGCAAATCCGGCTAAGGTCAGGTGGCCGATCATCATTGCAGGAATGGCGATTTGCAGCGGATAGGGTGCGTACAGGGGAGTTCCACCGGCATCGTGAAAAAGTATTGGCTGAATTCCGAACTCCACGGCAGCCATGAAAGCCGAAGCGTTAATCGAGAGGTATCCGGCAATCGCCGCGGCGATTACGCGCCTCCGCGAGTTCAATTCCGAAGAGGCAGACAGCAGACGATACACAACGTAGGCCACGAACGCGCCTACGATCGCCATGTTGAAGCAGTTCGCCCCCAGAGTCGTGATGCCGCCATCGCCGAAAAAAAGCGCCTGGATGGCGAGTGCGATCGAAGTCGCCAAAATCGCGCCCCATGGCCCCAAAACGATGGTCGCCGCTGTTACGCCCACCGCGTGGCCGGTAGTGCCTCCGGGGAGAGGCAGGTTGAACATCATGAGCACGAAACAGAAAGCCGCGAAGACCGAGATAAGAGGGATGGCGCGAGTGAACAACACACGTCGAATGCGCTTCAGCGCCGCGTACCATCCACCAGCTGCCAAGGCGTAGCCTGCCGCGCAAGTGGAAGGGCTCAAGTAGCCATCAGGAATGTGCATGGTACCCGCCTGGCGCAGACTGGTTCCGCGGATAATCCCATCGCCAATGATCGCCAATTCCGCCGATGAATCTCATCGCGTTCGCTTCCAGCCCGGTTGTGCTCCCAACGCTTGCGCGCGGGGTACAGATCGCCCTTCGGCACTCCAGCCCAGCCGCGAAGGCGCATGGAACCCACGGTTCGCGGCGCGGGTATTCTCGGAGTAACACAATCCTAACATCGCGGCGGTCCGCATCGCGAAAGCGGCGCTTTCAGGGCCTTCCAGCGAGATTTCGAAACCTACGAAATAACGGTTGTGTCGGAACCAGCCAACTGCGAGCATAGCTATAGACCGAAGCTTTACCCACGCAAGCTGAGCTGAACCTGGCTCTGTTGCCCGATTCACCCCACGCGACCGGGTGCCTGCACACATCAGGAGGACGTTCCATGAGAGGTTCGGATGCAGTCGTAGAGATGTTAATCGCACATAAAGTGAAACATGTATTTGGCGTCCCCGGCGATACCAGCATGAACGTCCACGATTCCTTCGCTGGCCGAACCGCGGAGATTCAACACATCTTGACCCGGGACGAGCGTAATGCAGGATACATGGCCGATGGTTACGCGCGGGTATCGAGGAAACCGGGCGTGGTGGAGACGCCGAGCGGCGGTGGAGCTTTATATGTGATTCCCGCCGTAAGCGAGGCCAATAATTCCTGTATCCCCATGATATGTCTGTCGTCCGATATCACGATGAGCAGCGAACAGACTAACGCGTTGACGGACGTTGATCAGGAATTGTTGTTCAAGGCTGTTACCAAGTGGAACACCAAGATTAGAGTGGCTTCCAAAATCCCCCAGCTATTTCGAAAAGCCTTTCGAATGGCTACCGGAGGCGTCCCTGGGGCAGTACATCTTGCCCTGCCGGAAAATATATTGGAACAGCCGGTAGAGTTCTCTGCCAAAGAACTCAGCGCGCTTGAGGCGACTTCGGCTCAGGCCCCTTTCAGATGCGGGCCGACCAGTCAGGATATCGACAGAGTTGTTGATCTGTTTTGCCAGTCTGTGCGACCGATCATTTTGGCGGGGGGCGGCGTGCACCTCTCCGACGCCTATGAGCAGTTGGAGCAGTTCAGGGCCGGTTATAACGTTCCGGTGGTAACAACGGTGAATGGAAAAGGCAGTGTTCAGGAATTCGCGAACAATGCCGTTGGAGTTATTGGATCGAATGGTGGTTCGGAGGAAGGGCTGGCTACTATTCAGCAGGCTGACCTTGTTCTAGTACTAGGCTCGAAGTTAAACAACGTAACCACGATGGGCAAGATAGCAATCAATAAAGATGCCAAGGTGATTCAAGTGGACATTGGCGAGGATGGGATAGGGCTGAATACGCCTGTGGATGTCGCTATCGTGAGCGACGTTAACGAGTTCTTATGCAACTTGAATCGTGAATTGCTGGCGGCAAAGAGCCGTTTGGCTGACCGATACGACAAGTGGAACTCATGGGTCCGTAATAAGGTTATCGAAAAGAGAAGAAGGATTGAGCAGGAGATGCTCACCGAAAGCAATCTGGTTCTTCCATGCAGGTTTTTCGGCGCGCTGGAGCAATTGACGGATCACAACACGATCCTCGTGGGAGACGCGGGCACCCCGACCCCATATATTTCGTCGTACGTCAGGTCAAAAAGAGCTGGCCGATGGAATGTGCTACCCAGAGCCCACGGTAGCTTGGGCTACGCATTGCCGGCCGCGATTGGCGTCAAAGTGGCGAAGCCCGATGCCACAGTATTTTCTTTGATGGGCGATGCCAGCTTGGGAATGGCTCTCGGTGATTTGGAAACTGCTAAGAGGCTTGGCCTGCCGATTATATTCGTTAATTTTGAAAACAATTGCTATGGCTGGATCAAGACCATTCAGCGGCTCTACTATGACGAGAAATACTTTGCCGTCGATTTCTGCCCGATCGATTCAGTCGCCGTAGCTAAAGGATTCGGTATCGATGCAATCAACATCAGCGACAATGCGCATATCGAAGAAGGCATTCAGTGGGCGCTGTCTCAAGAGAAACCGACATTTCTAAATGTCGCCATCGAACGGCCTACGGGGTTTGTGCCCCCGGTATTAAAGTGGGAGCGTGACATCAAAGTCCCGCCTTCCGAAAGAAAGAAGCTAACCTATTAGACCGGGCAAGCTACCGGATGGCCAAAGGCTTGCCTTCAGCCGAGGGTAAGCTCACCCCAAGAGCCTTCGCCAGGGTCGGAGCGATCTGCCGCATGTCGATCACCCCAAGGTTTCTGCCGTGTGCAATTCCAGCCCCGGTCGACAAAAAATGAAGCGCGCATCTCGGGGTGTTCCGGCAGATATCCGTGCGTGCCGCCCGGCGCGCTGTTCCGGTGCACCGGCCCGGAAAAGCTGAACTCCATCTGAAAACCAGGTTTGAGATCAACCAGAAAGCTGGCGGTCGGATACCCGCCCAACTTCAGCAATTCATCCTGTTCGACAATCCGGTTAATACCGTTCTCCGGATCGGCGGCTAACTGCTTCAGTAGCTCTCTGGTCTTCTTTACCAAAGCCGGATCGTGCGCATCCTTCAGCACAATTGCCGCCGAGCCGCCGCTCGTCCAAGGAATCGCTTCCCACCGCTCAACCTTTGTAGTGCCAAATTGAGTCTTCGCCGCGGCAGGCCGTATAAGCCCAGCCGACACGAAGGTCGCAGCAAGGTTCAAGCGGTGGCTGACCGGAGCGAAGCCGTGGTCCGATACGACGCAGATCATCGCGTCTGGATCCACACTCAAAGCCGCATCGCGCAACTGTCCGACCATTTCGTCACTGGCTTCCAGAACCGCGTTTGCCTGCGGACTGAACGGCCCGTGCTGATGTTCCGCGTGATCGAGCGCCGCCAGATGTACGGTGATCAAGTTCGGCTTGTACTTCTTTATGATTGCCGTAGCAAACTTTGCGCGCAGCCGGTCGTTCTGCAGGTCCGCGTTTAACCCGTTGGCGTAAGGCCCCAGCTCCGCCTCCAATTTGGCTAGCAGTCCGGGAGTCGAAAGCGCACGCAGCAGTTTGCGGTCGTCCGGGGTTCCGGCGCGCCACACTTCTGGAATAAGGTACCTGACAGGAGCGCCCACACTGACAGGCCAATTCACACTTGCGGTTACCAGTCCCGCGGCATTCGCGGCCTCCCACAAGGTTGGCACTCGGATGTCTTCGCTGTACCAGTACCATCCCTGAAAGTTTTTTTGCTCGGGGTCGAACGTCGTGTTCGCCCAGATGCCATGCTTGCCGGGCCAAACACCGGTGATCAGCGTGGTGTGACTCGGATACGTCACGGTCGGAACGACGCCGTTCACGCCTTCAGCGTAAACTCCTTCGCGCATCATGCGCCGAAGGTTGGGAACCTTCAGGCCAAGCTGCTCCGCCTGTGTCACGTAGTCGGGGCGCATTCCGTCCACCGAGATGAGGACTACGCTGCGCGCATCGGCCGTGGCTGCCAAGCCGCATATCAAGAGCACGATGACAGCTACAGACAGCCCACGCCCTGCATGTCGCCAATCAAATGAGACCGAACGGTTCACTTGCGCCTCCCGCTATCACCAGTATGCATGATTACGAGATGTTATGAATTGCCCGCTGGAAAACACGCTGGCTCGGAAAATCCAAGCCGCAGTGAGTGCAGGGTCACGTACGCATCAGCTTTTTCTGCGAGGTGGAGTCTTTTGCGCTCGGAGCGATGGATCATCGGGCAACAAGACGTGGGATGCGCGTCGCGGCCCATCCACGCCGCGCTGCTCGAATGCCCTGAACCTCTGCTCGTCTTGAGCAGTGATCGATGGGGGCACACGTTCGCGCGCCGCCTTGCTCAAATGTGCTTCCGAGATGGGTTGCCGCGCCTTGCGGGCCAAGCGCGCAGCTTCGTCCACCAGGACTTTCAGATCGGCCGCCGAGTACCCGTCCAGTGATTTTGCCGCGCTGTCGGTATCAATGGCGGTCATGCGGCGTCCATACAGATGGAATTGCAGGATCGACGAACGTGCGGCGGCGTCGGGCGAGCCGACATAGATTTTCTTGTCGAGTCGGCCGGTACGCTGCACCGCCGGATCGATTTTCCAGGGCTCGTTGGTGGCCGCAATCAGCAGAATCCGACGCTCGGCGCAAGTTTCCAACTGCTTGAGGAACTCGCTTACCTCCTCCGCGGTCTGATGCTGATGGGCAGCGAGCTCTCTGCGCGCGGGCACCATGCCCTCGAATTCGTCGACAAAAACAATCGCCGGTGCCCGCTCGGCAGCCGTATCGAAGAGCTCGCGAATCTTCAGCGTGGTGCCGTGTATAAAGGTGCTGCCAATTTCAGAAGGGAACACCTCCGAGAAGTAGTAGCCCATCTCTTCGGCCAGCGCGCGAGAGATAAAAGTCTTGCCGCATCCGGGTGGGCCGAACAACAAAATCCCATTCGGGATCGTCAGGCCGTATGCTTTCAGATCCTCGGGGTCACGCATGGCTGTAACGACTTCTTCGTAGAGCAACGCCTTGAGTTCGTCCATGCCCCCCACCTTTGCGAGGCCGTGCTTGGTGGGGTTCGGGATAGGACTTTCTGTCTCTATTACCTCGACATTCAGGTTCACGGGAGCTGGCGCTGACTCCGGTTGCGTGGGCGAAGCGGCTTCCGCAACGGCTGTAATCATCTCGGCGCCAGGGGATGGCAGATTTGCGCCCCGCCGGCTCGGCCGCCGCGTGTTCCATGTCGGCTGGCGTCCAGCGTTCGATCCAGATGGGGATTGGTCCGGCAACATTTTCAGCGCACATAGGACAGTACTGGTCGTCGGGCGGTTCACATTGCCATGGCCCGTGACCATACGGCATACCGCAACTGGTGCAGAGATGGCGGTGCGCGTTCTCGCTTTCACCATTTGCAGGCTCGGGGGGTTGCCCGGTTGAATGTATCGCCTCGTTGAATTTGGCGAGGCCCGACATCATCTCGATGACCGAGTCCCCACGGGTTTGACGGAAGCTGACTTGGAGTTGCTTGTAGGCACGTCCGAGGCTTGCTAATTCGACGTTCGCCACGCCGCCGTTGATGGCCGCGCCGAACCTTTCGGCCACGCTGCGCGGAATGGCTTCCCAGGTTTCGCGCAACAACGATTCGACCGCCCCGCCGACAATGGCTTGCATCGAATCCGACCACTGCGCAAACTCTCGACGGCCGCGTTCATACTGAAAGCCGCCGATGGCGACTAGCAGCGGAAGACAGGAAAAATCGACGGTGGCTCCTTCGGCAAGTCTTTGCGCTAGTACTCCGACGGCGTAGTCGAACTCGTCGCGGCCGAAGAAAAAGCTACTCGCATTTGCTGGGAATTGCCGCTTTGGATTCGTCATAACACCTGGGTCGCAAGTTCCTTAATCACCAGACAGACGAAGGGGGTCTGTACCACTGGCCGGGCAACGGTGCACTTGAAACGAGGGGAATCCTCTGTTGCCGTCGAGGATCCCCCTCCAAGTTGCTGTCCGGACATTGACTGCACAGCCGATTCTATTGACCGGCTGTAGCGGCCTTAGCCTTAGCTTTCTGAGCCTCTGCTACGGCTTCTGCGTGCATCTCCTTGGCGCGTGCAATTGTGCGCTTGGCGTAAGGCTTAAGCCACAGCAGCGCCATGAAACCCGCGAGTATGTCGCATGCAATCATGGCGTAGAACACGTTGACCCACGAGCCCTCTTTAATACTCGCCATAGCGGCGACCGGTCCCGCGAAAATCGAGGCCGTACCTTTGGCGGTGTAAACGATGCCGTAGTTGGTCGTCGCCCACTTCCTGCCGAACAGATCGGCAGTGATAGCCGGGAACAAGGAAAAAATCTCGCCCCAAGCAAAGAACACCACGCTGGATAGCATTACGAACAGTACCGGCCTGGTGATCGTTTGCAGCAAAGCCCAAACGGCAATACCTTCAATCGTGAATGCCAGGAACATGGCATTCTCGCGACCGATCCGGTCCGAAATCCAACCCCAGAAGGGCCGAGTTACGCCATTGACGATACGGTTAAGCTGGATTGCCAACACAAGCGCGGACATTCCCCAGGCTACAATTACCTTGTCGACATGATAAAAGGAGGCAATGGGACTGATCTGAGCTGTGACGACTAAGCCGCCAAATGCCACCATCGTCATCATCATGATAAATGATGTAGAACGATGGCTGCTTGATCATCTGCACCCAAGTCATGTCTACGGCTGAGATTGCTACTTTGCTCGGCTTCCAGCCCACCGGCAACCAACCGTCCGGCGGAGCGATAATGAACAGCGCGGCAAGTACTACGATCGTCCCCTGGATGAATCCCCAAGTGATGAAAGTTTGCTGGTATCCGGAGGTTTTAATCATCGTGGCTATGGGAGCCACGGTAACCGCTGTTCCTATGCCATACGCGCCGGAGACAACGCCGACGCACAGGCCGCGATGATCGGGGAACCACTTGAGCACGTTTCCAACGCACGCGCCGTAAACGGCGCCGGCGCCTATGCCGCCGATCGCATACCACACGATCACTCCGGTCATAGACCCGGAATATCCGGATCCGACCCAGCCGGCTCCGACGAGCACGCCGCCGATGATGATCAGCAGTCGCGGTCCAAGCCGGTCGACCAGATATCCTTCAAACGGCACCAGCCAGGTTTCGGCAAAAATAAAAGCGGCAAAAGCCACTTGGACGGCCGCAAGCGTTACGCGGAAGTTTGTGGTTAAAGGTTTGGTGAATAGCGTCCAGGCATACTGTAGATTGGCGATCGCCATCATGGCGACGATGCCTGCGCACATTTGTAGCCAGCGATTGACTACACGAGGTTCAACTTGGGGCCCAGAGACCGTGGGTGTTGCCATTGGCAAACCTCCTGAGTAGCACTTGGGCTAAATCCATTTCCCGGCTACCCTATCCAGTCTGAGGCGCTGTACTAGGGAATAAAGAAGCCCGCCCTGTTTAGGGGGCGGGCCTGAGTTCATTCTGAAGCATCAACCTCTTTTTGGATTGGGATGATCCCGGGAACCAACCATTTGGTCCACATATCATCGATCTTGCTCTGGAAATAATCCACATCGTCATTCGTGAAGTGGGAGAACCTGCCCTGTTTGAGCAAGTACTCTTTCACCGGCGTACGAACTGCCTTGCCGTCGGCGATCATTCTTGTCTTGCCGAACAGCTTCAGCTTGCCGTTTTCCACTTCAAACAAAGGCCAAATGCCAGTGTTGACCGACAGTTCGCCCAACTCGTAAGCCATGATCGGATCGAAATCCCATCCTTTCGGGCACGGATTGAGGCAGTGAATGAACGTGGGACCGCCGATCGTCAACGCCTTGCGGATGTTGTTCATCCCCTGCAGCGCGAACGAAGTCGACATGGTGGCAACGTATTTAACGGTTGGATGACCGGCAATTATCAGGCCAGCCATGTTCTTCTTCCAGCACTGATACATAATGCGCTTCACCGAGCCGGGTGTGCTGAACGAGGTGTGCGCGCCCCACGGTGTGGATCCGGAAACCTGGATATCCGTGTTGGCGTACGTCTCGTTGTCGTACATCAGGACCAGGAGGTTGTACTCGGCGTGCATCATAGCCGAGGAAATGCCGGCTAATCCGGCATCGGAGCCGCCGCCGTCACCGCAGATGGAGACGACATTAATGGGCTCGTCCTTCATCTTGCCCTTGCGCATCAACGCCTTGTAACCGGCGGCGATGCCCAGGGCGCCTGCGCCCGCGGCGAACAACTGGGTGTGCATCCATGGAACAACATATGGAGTGGTGTAATAACTGGTGTTGGCTACGTACATGCACCCGGTGCAGTTCAGCACGACTGTTCTGGGACCGGCGGCTTTTGCCACCAACCTCATAGTCTCTGCGGAGTAGCAACCCTGGCAAGTGCGGTGGCCGGAGGTGTAATACTCTTCATTGGGGATCTTTTTGACCCCTTTGAAGGCCTCGAGATTCTGTGTCGGTTTCTCGTCCATTAAAGTACTCATTTGTCCCTCATCCTTTCCGGCGCCGGAATTACTCCCGCACCCCGATCCATTGAGTCAGCGGTGTCGGCTTGCCTGCTGCGGCTTCGAAGCACGCGGCGGTCATCTTTTCGATATCGGCTTCGTAGACTTCGCGACCGCCGAGACCACAGATGAAGCCCAGCACTGGCGGTTTCGGGCCGTTGCCCGGATACAGCGCGGTGCGCACTTCGGTGGCCACGACGCCACTGAGATACGGCGAACCCAGCGAGTAATCGCGGTCGATGACGCCCACGGCCTTGAACCGGCTGAGGCACTGTGCCAGTTCCTCGCCCGGGAACGGGCGGAACCAGCGCAGACGCACGAAACCGACTTTCTTGCCCTGTGCGCGCATCTTGCGGACGGCAACCTTAACCGGCATCGAGAGCGTGCCCATGCCTAGCAGAACGACATCGGCATCTTCGGTCATGTACTCTTCGAAGAACGGGTTGGGGCCGTAATTGCGGCCGAAGACGCTGTCGTACTCGGCATAGACTTCGCGCAGCACCTGCTTGGACCGCTGCGTGACGCCGTACTGCTGCAGACGGATCTCCATCACCCAGTCTTCGTTGCACTGCGGGGCGATCGAGATTCTGTTGTCGGGATGGAACAGCAAGTTGCCGCGATCGTAGCGAGGCAGATACTTATCTACCTGCGCCTGCGTCGGGATCTTCACCAGTGCCTGCGAGTGGGTGAGGAACGCGCCATCGAGGCTGATGGCGACGGGTGTCATAATGCGCTTGTCTTCAGCGAAGCGGTAGGCAATCAGATTGGTGTCGAACGCTTCCTGAGCGCTGTCCACCCAACAGAGATGCCAGCCGAGATCGCGGACCGAGAGCGCGTCGTTGTGCTCGGTGCCGAAGGCCCCGGGATCATCGAGCGCGCGGTTGCCGACGATGGCCACCATCGGAACGCGCAAGGCCGGGGTTACCGTCAGCGCTTCCATGGCGTACATCCAACCCACACCGCTGCTGCCCACAAAAACGCGGGCACCGCAAGTGGAGGCGTGTTTGACGATTTCGAACTGAGAGTGCTCGCCGTCGGCGGGGATGAATTCGCAATCCATCTTGCCGTCGGCGATGAGCTGAGACATAAATTGCATTACGGTGTCGTAGGGACGAATCGGGAAAGCAGTCACCACATCGACATCGGCCAGCTTGCAGGCGATTGCCATCGCCTCCGACCCTGTGATCAGCAGTTCCGATTCCTGCTCGACAGGCGTTTGTGCCATCACTGCCATGACCTAATCTCCTTCTCTGGGCTATGCTTTATTAGCGATTTCCAGTGCCGCGGGAATTTCTTCTTTGTACTGACCGCGATAACGGTAGCCATGGGCGCGGGGCGGGACGTTCTGAATCTTCGTCTTCAGCCACGCCTTGTAGGCGACCTTGTCCTTGGTGTACGCCGCGAACTGGTTGGCGTTGTCGCTGAAAGCGAGTTCGCTGACCATGGTGATGCAGTTCGGCACCGGGCACACGGCTTCGCAAACGCCGCAACCCATGCAGTACTCCATGTTAGCGTCGTAGTAACCGTCCGGCGTGACGTCGAACGATCCATCCTGGCACTGCAGCCAGCAGAGCGTGCACTTGGTGCAGACCGAGAAATCGACGACTGGACGAAGCGTACGCGAACTGGCCTTCATCAGCTTGTCGGGACGTCCCGACTTGTACCCACCGGCGCTGTTATACGGACCGCCAAGCGGTGCTGCCTCGACCGAGACGCCTTCCCTCATCTTCGAGGCGCCGGGCAGGACGAAGCTGAACGGTTTTTCCTGGTTGCCTTCGCCGGCCTTTACATCGGTGACCGCGAAACGCTGGTATGCCATTAAGGCCGACTGCAGCTTGGCGGGGTTTTTGATCTTTTCAGTGATGTATTTTTCGAGCGACTCGAATTTGAACAATTCCGGCAAAGCTTTGGCAATGGCGCCCAGCACGCGCATGTCGGTGTGGTCGTCCTTGTAGTTCCACATGCCGGAGAAGCTGGCGAGGCCCTTAAGAATCCCCAGTTTGTAGGGTGTATCTTTCTTGTGGACCATCTTCAGGACGGTGGCCGCCGGCTCGGTAGAGACGACGATCAGTGTCTTGCCGGGTTTCAGCGTCTCATTGACTGGTTGCAATCCGGCCCAAGCCCAAGGCTCCAGCCCCTTGCACAGCGTGTCATCCAATACCACGGTCACATCAACTTGCTTTGGCATGTACTGTACCATGCCGATTTCAAGCGTCTCGTCATCGCTGGCCACGATAGCAAAGCTCTTGGCCGGAATGCCATTACGCTCTGGAGAGTCAGAATACCGTCCGAACGAGATCCCTGGTCTGCCCTCATTGTGGGCAGCCAAAACGATCCCGCGGCATATGTTTTTCGCGAGGTTCTTCTGGAAGACTCCTCGGTAGCTAATCTCGACCGCGAAAAGCTGGCCCATTTGCAACCTCCATTCGTTGATTGCGGTTTTAGTCGTTTACAGTTTCAGTCGTTACACTTGTTCCACAATGATGGTTTCGATCTCCTCCAGGTGCTGTCGCATGGCGGTCTCGGCACCGTTTGCATCTTTCCGCTTGATGGCGGCAACGACACGACGGTGACCAGCGAGCGACCTTGCGGGACGCCCCTTGAGCTGCAAGGATTGTTCTCTGGACTTCTGCAGCAAATCCATCAGCACATCCAGAACTTTCAACACCACGGAGTTGTCGGCGGCTAAAGCAAGGCAATAGTGAAACTCGGAGTCTTCTTTAATCGCCGACTCGCCACGAGCTAGCTTTGCCGTCTGCCTTTCCAGAATCTCCTCCATCGCGGAGATGTGTTCAGGTGAGGCATTGCCGGCTGCGCGAGCGGCGATTCCCGGCTCGATGATCTTGCGAACATCAAGCAGTTCGGCGACGAGCTTCCACTTCCTGACCAGCACGGAACTGAGCGGGCTGATGATCGCATCATCGGAAACCTCGCGGATTACGGTTCCGTGCCCCTGACGTGGCTCAACCAAGCCCATAGCTTGCAGCCTGCGAACCGCGTCACGGACGGAACTGCGACCGACTCCAAACATTTCCGCCAGTTGACGCTCCGGCGGAAGTTTGTCTCCCGGTTTCATTTCAGCCAGGATCCATTGCTGGAGTTTGTCGGCCACTTCCTCGTACAGCTTGTTTCTGCGGATGGCTTCAAACTCGGTTTTTGGGTGAGTCGACATCTTGGCCCGTGGTCCCCTTTACAACCTTCTTAATTGGTATGTTGATATGGTCATCAGACCAATCGCATAATGCCCTTCTTGAATTTGCAATGCAGTGACGTAGCTCACGCCTCAGAGGTGAGCATCCAGCCGTTCAACCGCCCGCGCCGCGCGAGACGAAATTTGTTCCGCCAGCCGCGCCAGATGCAGGTCTTCTGCATATCAGAGGCACACGTCAGCAGCGCCTCGGCGATTCTTGTCGTTTCCTCCAGGAAGTGCGAAAAACGTTTTGCCTTGATTCTTTTGCCGGGCCGATAGATAAAAATCCATTCCGGATTACAGGTGAGCCGGTACCGGTTCACATACAGCCGAAGCCGTTCCAGCCGCGGCGGGATCAGAAAATCCTGAATTCGCTTCTCGTCCGCCGTGCAGCGAATGAAGAACTGACTGGAAAGGTCTTCCTTGCCGGCTGCCGTCCGCTGCGCTCCAATGGCTTCGCCAATTCGCCCGCAAAGACCCTTGAGGCTAAGTTCAAACGAGGGCAGGTTGGCGGCCTGCGAGCGGAAGGCGGCAACCGTAGTCAAAACCGGGGTTTCGAGGCTTTCGTCGCGGAGATCGAAGATGCGAACCTGGAACTCGCCTATGCGGCCGGTTAATACATTGAAGGCGACGGTGGAGAACCCATCCTGGAGGCACGAAGTTGCTTTCATTTGAGGCCCCGTCAACGATTCGGAAACCGTTTCAAACGACAGCCCCAAAGAGCAACCTTGCTGCTGCAAACTCCTGGAACGAACCACGTCGCGCAGAAATATGCAGGCCAAACACAGGAGAACTGCAAGCAAGCAACCGAGCGCGAGGACAACATTCATGCCGCACCTCGAGAAACCCGGGACCCCGCCTTTGCAGGCGCTTTCATGGCCACAAACTCAACTGCAATTCCGGCAAACGCTGCGTGGTCCCGCAACCTGCCCCAACAAGCGAAAACCCCAGCGCCAAAACTTCGACCCGGCAGGCAGCCCGTGTGACGACAGCTCTCATACGGATCGGAAAACCGTAGAATACCTGCGCGTTTGCCAATGTCGCGCGCATTAAGTCAGAGCCAGTGGAATTTGCTGTGACCTGTCTCACGGAATCTAGTGACGTACGTGGAGAGCGGCGACTGGCGGGGTTCTAGGAGGCTTTGGTTCGTGGCGGGTGCTTCGTTGCAGGTTTTCCAGCGTTAGCGGCCCCGGCGAGCCTTGCCCGCTGGGGGCCGGCGATGGGTGCTTCCGATGCTTTCTTATCTGGCCTGAGAGGCTGGAGTTGATTTCGCCCACTGGCCGATCGTTTCCAGCAGGTTCATTTTGAAATCGCCCACCGACCGTTCTTGAAAATCGAGAAAGGCGGGAGACTCATAAAGAGAGAGGCTCAGCTCGTGCAAGTTAGAGCCGCTCAGTTGCGGGGTCGCAGGGTTAAAAACCAACTCCCGCAATTGGGACATGATGGCTTCGTCAAAACTTTGCGCGATCATCACTGTGTTATTCGGCAAGATCTCCAGGTAGTCTGTCCCCTCGCTGGTGAGCAGCTTCGACGACCACAGCGGGCCGTTGCACGGTGCACTCTGAACACAATCAGTGTTGTCGCTCGTCTGCTCCCGGGAGACCGTCACTCGTCTTGTCAGCGCCGCTTTGTAGATTTCCGCAAAGCGTTTGGCGGCTTTCGATGTCTTCCAGCGTGAAATATAGAGCAAAGAGACGTCGGAGGCCGTCAGCTTCTGATCCGGGATGCCGATGCGCTTAACCGCCACATAGCCGCCGCCATTCCAGTTGGCCGCGACGGTGAAGAGATCGTTTTCGCGTCCGAACTCGCGCGCCATAATGCGGGCGTCTAATTCTCCGACCATGCCGGAGTCAAGAAGTTCAAATCCAGCGGCGAGAATCGGACGGAGATCGGGGATCTTAACGCTGGGCGTAATCGTCTTGGCCAGGTAGGCATCCGGGTGGAGAATCTGGTGCGTGCTGCTTGGCACGCGAGCAAAGGGCCCGGCAAAAGCCTTTGACTTGCCGCCGCGGCGTAGCAGCTCAACTTCGAAGGCGAGCCCTTCGTTATAAGGGAACATCGTGCTTTCCTTCAGCACGCGCGGCGCGTCGTGAAGGTTAATCGGCAGATCGTAGCCCCCAAGGTTATTGCTGACTAGGTCCTGAGCGTTCGGCGAATTGGCTAGAGTTATACCCTTGGGGCTGAGCAGGTAGTCGATAAAAACCACCATCGCTTGGCCCTCGAGCACGGCCCTCTGCGCGATGCTGTGCTCATCCTCATCCGTGCCGCTCACCGCCATGGAGGCGTTGCCGGATTTTGCGCTCGAGGACCCGGGATGGCGAAGCCTCGATAGATCGTAGTTCTGGTCTTGCAGGGCATGGGTGAGTTCGTGCGCCATGACCGGCCGCTGCAACTCCAGAGGAACCCAGTTCAGGAGGTACATTGTTTTGTCGCGCAAGTCGTAGTAACCGGCCATCTGCTGCCCCACGGCCTTCAGCAGAAAATTCTTCAGCGCAAAATCGGCGGGCAGCAGCCCGAGCTTTTTCAGCACCAGTTCCGACCGCCCGAGCCTGTCCTCCTCCACCTGTTTGGAAAGCTCCTGTGCGATGTAGGCGTCAATGCGATTTCTGCCGATCAGTTGGTGTTTGACCTGGCTGTGCTTCGGGAAGCCCGTGTCTTTGCTGGCAAAGTCCAGGATTTGATCGATAGAGGTGAAGAACTCTTTCGCGTCGTCGGCGCTGACCCGGACCTCGGCCCGCTGTTTCGCGCGAATCTCGCGCGCAATGTCACCCAGGCTGCGGCCATCCGCGGTCTGCGCCGCAACCTGCAGCGGACTCTGAAGGCAGTATGCGAACGCACAGAGGAGAAGAATGGAAGCGCCTTTTAATCTCAAATGCTTGGACATTTACGGAATTCACCTGAATCGACCAATCTCATGGTAGCCAATGCCCAAGCAAGAAGAAACGTTACCGCCGGAACATACTTTAGTAACGTCTGCGCCGGGGAAGACGTGTGAACGGCGATTGCGCGCGGGCCTGAATCTGTCTTCAGGTGGTGGAAATGCACAGGCCGTTCTTCCTGGCGGCCGGAATTCGTCTTTTGCATTGCACACTCAAAATGTGACGAGCATCACTGCCTTGTGTTCACCAGATAAGGGATAAAAGAAGCAATACGCTGCTTGCGTTCGCAAGCCGGCTGCACACCTGGGGAACATGGATGGCAATTGAACGAAAACGAAGCTGTCTTTTGGCTTGGGTGCCATCGCGGCGTTGCTTAGCAGAGTCCTATCGAACACAGCTTGTCGCTCGGAGCGCATTGCGAATACCCCTGTGAAAATACCCAAAGACGCACGACATCTGTTGCGGCTCGCGGCGGTCTTCCTGGTAGGCATAGTTCTGTTCTTATTAGGGCGAGGCTTCCTCGTCCCGCGCAGCTTTTACCAGTACGGCCATTACCGGGGCAACGCGATTGCCGAAATCGCCGCGCATCCGGCTGTATTTGCCGGCCACCAAACCTGCGAGATGTGCCATTCCGACGTGCTTGAACTAAAGCAAAAAGGCAGGCATGCGCGAGTCGATTGCGAGGCGTGCCATGGGGCGCTGGCAAAGCATGCGGAAGACCCTGGCTCGGTCAAGCCGGCGAAATTGCAAGCCGCCGTGCTTTGCGCACGTTGTCACGAAGCGAACATTGCCAAACCGAAGCAGTTTCCGCAGGTCGTCCCGGCGGAGCATTCGGGCGGAGCCGCCTGCGATATGTGCCACCAGCCACATAGTCCGGCGCTCGATTCGGGGAAAAGCAAATGAACATTACCCGCCGCCGACTCCTCATTCTTTTGCCTGCCGCCGCCATTGCTTGGAAACACGTTCTGGCGGGAACGCCGGAAGAGTCGCCCAACTACAAGTTGACGGAACACTGGTGGGGCATGCTGGTGGATATTACCAAGTGCATTGGCTGCGGCAACTGCGTCCGGGCCTGCCAGACGGAGAACGAGGTTCCCGACGGGTATTACCGCACTTGGGTGGAACGGTACCATGTGGAGGGCTGGGGTTCCGAAAACCCCAAGGTGGATTCGCCCGACGGCGGCAAGAATGGATTTCCGCCCAACAGTCAAAGCGGAGGAAAGCATTTCTTTGTCCCCAAGCTGTGCAACCACTGTGTGGAATCACCTTGCACCCAGGTCTGTCCCGTAGGCGCAACGTTTGTCAGTCCCGACGGCGTGGTCTTGATCGATCAGAAATACTGCCTCGGCTGTCGCTATTGCGTGCAGGCATGTCCCTACGGCTGCCGATTCATTCATCCGCAAAAGGAAACTGCCGAAAAGTGCACGCTCTGTTATCACCGGATCACGAAAGGACTTACGACCGCGTGTTGTGAGTCGTGCCCGACCGGGGCGCGGCAGCTTGTCGACCTGAAGAATCCCAAGGATCCGATCCACGAGTTCTTGAGGACTCACAGCATACAGGTTTTGAAACCATACATGGCTACCAACTCAAAGGTCTTCTACAACGGGTTGGATGGTTCGGTGCGATAAGGAGGTTCGTGTGCCGCTGGTCGATGGATTTATGTACCCCAATGAAGTGGAACTCCAGTGGAGCGTACTGATCGTCCTTTATCCGTACCTGACGGGACTGGTGGCTGGCGCCTTCATCCTGGCGTCGCTGGAAAGGGTGTTCCGGGTCGAGGCGGTGAAGCCGACCTACCGGCTTGCGTTGCTGACGGCGCTCGCATTTTTGTTGGTCGCACCCCTGCCGCTGCAACTGCATTTAGGACACCCGGAGCGCTCCTTCGAGATGTATTTGACCCCGCACCGGTCGTCGGCGATGGCGATGTTCGGCTTCGTCTATTTGTGGTATCTGATGGCGGTTCTGGTGGTTGAAATCTGGCTCGACTACCGGCGCGACATTGTCTTGTTGTCTCAATCCTCCCACGGTTGGAAGCGGCTGATCTACCGCGTGCTCACGCTAGGCTCCGACAACATCAGCGAACGTGCGCTGCAGATTGATGAAAGAGTAGGCTGGCTGGTAACGGTGATCGGAATTCCATCCGCATTTTTGCTGCATGGATACGTGGGTTTTATCTTTGGTTCGGTGAAGGCGAATCCATGGTGGTCCACGCCATTGATGCCCGTCGTATTTCTCTTCTCGGCCATGGTATCGGGCATTGCCGCCGTAATGTTGCTTTACATGTTTCTGAACTGGCTCCGCCGGGTGCCGATTGACATGCGCTGCGTGGACACCGTCGCACGATACCTGTTCTATACATTCATCATCGACTTCAGCCTTGAGATGCTGGATCTCATACACCGCATCTACGAGGCAGACGAATCGTTCCGCAGCCTCGATTTCATGGTCCATACCCGGCTGTTCACGTCGCAAGTACTCATCCAGATTCTGGCGGGCACCGTACTTCCCATTGGATTGCTGGCGCTAACCCAGGTGCTGAGGCTGCCGGAGGTGGCGCGCAAATGCGTTTACTCCGTTGCGGGCCTGCTGACCCTGATCGGCATCTTCGCCATGCGCTGGAATGTAGTCATCGGCGGGCAGCTATTCTCCAAGAGCTTTCTCGGATACACCACCTACAAGATGGGGTTTGTGACGCGCGAAGGACTATTGGTGGCCATCGTCCTTTCAATCCTTCCCCTCCTGATTCTGGGAGTGCTGGTAAAACTCCTGCCGCCTTGGCCGGAGAAGAATGCGATGCTGGCGCCACAGCCACCGGCCTGAAAGGTGAGAAGCTTCCGAGGCGCTGGTCTCGTTCTTGAATCTAGTCGCCGCGCCTCAGGGATGGGCAATATAGTCCAGGCGCCCGCCGTCGACGGTGAGAATCTGCGCAGTGATGAAGCTGGATTCAGGTGAAACCAAAAAAGCCACGGCGTGCGCAATATCTTCCGGCTTGCCCGCGCGGCGCACCATCGCGATTGCCGAGAGTCGCTCGGTCACGGCTGCAACTTGCTCGGGAGTGCGATTCTGGAACGTCAGATCCGTAGGCACGAAACCTGGAGCTACCGCGTTGACCGTGATGCCGTGCGGCCCAAGTTCCATGGCGAATCTCTTCGTCAGCACGGAGACCGCTGCTTTGGTGGCTGCATAGAAAGTTGTTCCGGCCAGTGAGGTGCCGTTAGCTGCGATGGAACTCAGGTTTACGATCCTTCCGTAGCGCCGCGCCTGCATGCCGGAGACAACCGCGCGGGTCACGTTGACCAGGCCATCCACATTCGTGCGCCGCATGGCCTCCATCTGCGAGTAATCGAAATCCAACAGATCGCCGCGCCGGGTGATGCCGGCGTTGTTTACCAGCACGGCGACCGGGCCGAACTCCTGCTCGATCCGTTGAACCATGTTTGCGACGGCTTGTGCGTCTCCCACGTCAGCGCCTATCGCCAGCGCGCGACCACCCGCGGCCTGTATCTGCGCCACCACGGCTTCCGCATCGTCGCGGCGTTCGCGATAGTTGACCGCCACTGCCGCGCCTTCGCGTGCCAAACGGAGCGCAATTGCTCTTCCAAGTCCCCGCGAGCCGCCCGTTACCAGTGCAGTTGTTCCTTGCAGAGTCATGCGCATGATTGTACGAGAGTTCCGGTCCGGTTTCGAGACCAGCGTCACCAGAGGTATGTCCCATGAAGTTACTCTGTCGCGCCGCATGGTCAAGCCGTGAGCATGGCCGCAAAGAAGCCGTCGCAGGGATGGGTTCCAGGCAGCGTGCGCAGGTAGGGGCCGCTCATGAGGCTCTCCACGTCAGGCCACGTCAACTCGCCCTCGGCTTTCAGCTCCTGCAATCGGGTGCGGCAGTCCAGCAGCCTGGCCTGCGGGTGCTCGCGCAAGACTTCTTCAACCACCGCGGCGTTCTCTTCCGCTTCCAGCGAGCAGGTGGAGTAAACGATCACGCCTCCGGGCGCCAGATGCCGGAGCGCCGCCGCTAGAATCGCTTTTTGCCGCCCGTGCAGGTCAGTGAGATCGTCCGGGCCGAGCTTCCACTTGATCTCAGGATTGTGCGCCAGCGTCCCGGTTCCCGAGCAGGGCACGTCGGCGAGGATGCGGTCGAAGTCGCGACCATAAGAAAGCGCAGTCGCATCCGTAGTGAGCACCTGAACCCCCGTGTACGCCGCCATCCGCCTCCGTAACTGCTCCGCGCGGTGCGGGTGCAATTCCACGGCAACGATGGCCGCCCCGGGATTTGTCTCCGCCAGCGCCACCGTTTTGTTCCCCGGTGCGGCGCAGCAGTCCAGAATGCGCGAGCCCGTGCCAACCAGTGCACCAACCAGTTGCGAGCCCTCGTCCTGAATCGCCAGGTGATGCTCCAGGTAGGCGGACGCGTGTACCACATCACCATAGAGCACCACTCGCACCGAGCGCAATAAGCGTCCCGGCGCCAACTCAATGCCTTCCGCGCGAAGCTGACTCTCAATCGCTTCCGCTGCGCTCGCCGGCATGCGAAGAGCAACCGGCGGCGCTTGCTGATCGAATTCGCAAATGCGGTGCGCGCGCTCGATGCCGAATTCAAGCGCCCAGCGAGCCACGAGCCATGATGGATGAGCCGAAGCGGCGGCCTGTGCTCCGGATGATGCGGCTCCCGCGCCGAGGACCTCGCCGGCAGCGGTGCTCTTATCGCTGGACTTGCCGATCAGCTTACGCAATACCGCGTTGGCGAACGGCGCAGCCGATTTCTTGCGCGCCCGCTTCACCAGTTCGACGCTCTCATTGACCGCCGCGTGCGCGGGAACGCGGTCCAGAAAGCGAAGTTGATACGCACCCAGGCGCAGTGCCACCAGCACTTCCGCGTCAATCCGGTTCAGCTTTTGCGACGAGACTGACTGAATGTCGTTATCGAGCGCCGATTGCCACCGCAGAGCGCCCATCACCAGCTCCGTGCACAGGCCCCGGTCGGCGGCGGAGAGCGCGGCCAGCCGCTCAGAATGCAGCAGCTCCGACGCATACGAGCCCTGCTCCTGCACTCGCAGAAGAATCTCAAAGGCGGCAAGCCGGGCGGCGGAGATGGACATCATTCAGGTCTCAAGTTTCAAGTTTCGCGTTTCAAGTTTCGAGTCTAAGAGTTCCCAAAGCGTCGGCGCTTCGGTCGCCATGACACCCTGTTGGGAATTCGGTCACACAAGGGAACTGCTCTTACCCGTCACCTCGGCTCGCCCAGCGTTTCGCCGGCTTGCGGGTGGTAGCCGTTGATGAATTCTCGTGCGCTCATGCGGCGTTTGCCTTCCGGTTGCAGTTCGAGGATTTCGAGCGCGCTCTGTTCCGCACAACCTGCGAGCAGGGAATCGCCCGCGATGGCAATCGCTCCCGGACTGAGCTCGCTGTCCAATGGGCGTGCCATCGGACGTCCCGAGAGCGTCAGGTTCTTACCGCGAAAGCTGGTGTATGCGCCCGGCCACGGCTGGAAGCCGCGCTGGCGATTAAAAATCTGAGTTGCCGTGCGGCGGAAATCGATGCGGCCATCTTCACGGGTAAGAATCGGCGCAAGCGTCGCCTCGCGATCGATTTGCGGCCGTGGAATGATCGTGCCGCCGGCCAATCCGCACAGAGTTTCCAGCATCAGCTCGGCGCCGATGGCGGCCAGAGGGGGCGCGATGGTCACGGCGGTATCGTCGGGCTTGATCGCCAACTCTTCCTGCAACAGGATGTCTCCCGTATCCAGCCCGGCATTCAGCAGCATGGTGGTTACGCCGGTGACGGTTTCGCCTTCGGCAATGGCCCATTGAATGGGCGCAGCGCCGCGATACTTCGGCAATAGCGAGCCGTGCAGGTTGATATTGCCATGTTTGGGCAGCTCGAGCATCCAGCCGGGAATGATGCGGCCGTAGCCGACCACGATGATGGCTTCGGGTGTTAGGGCTTCCACTTGCGCGCGAAATTCCTGGTTGTTCCTGATCTTGTCCGGTTGCGTGATGGGCAGGCCGAATTCGAGAGCCTTCTGCTTGACGGGTGAGAACGTGACTTCCATGCCGCGACCGCGAGGGCGGTCCGGCTGCGTCACCACAAGCTGCACATCGTGCCCGGCGGAGACGAGGCTCGCCAGCGTGGGAACCGCGAATTGGGGAGTACCGCAAAAGATCAGATCCATGAATCAAAAGACGGTTTCAAGTTTCGAGTTTCAAGAAAAGCAGTTTCACGTTTCGAGTTTCAAGTTTCAAGTTCAGAAAAAGCAGTTCTTGAGTCTCTCACCAGGCAGGCTCCGTGATCCTTAAACTTGAAACTCGAAACGTGAAACTCGAAACTTTCTTCCTACCACTCCCCGGCCTTCTGGAGCTTACGGATCTTGCGGCGCATGAAGTCGCGTTTCAATCCGCTGATATGGTGAATGTAGAGTTTGCCGTTGAGGTGATCGGTTTCGTGTAGAAAGGCGCGCGCCAGCAGCTCTTCGCCGGTGTGCTCGTGCCACTCGCCGTTTTCGTCCTGCGCGCGCACGGTCACGCGATTGGGACGAGAAACCTTCTCCCGGAATTCGGGGATGCTCAGGCAGCCTTCTTCCAGGGTTTGCGAACCCTCGGCCTTCACGATCTCCGGATTGGCAAGCACCAGTTTTGCCTCGGGGTTTTCCTTGAAGCTGACGTCGATCACCGCCAGGCGCAGCGAAATGCCGATTTGGGGCGCAGCCAGCCCAACGCCGTGAGCGGCATACATCGACTCGAACATGTCGAGCACCAGCTTCTTCAATTTGTCGTCAAATTCCGTTACCGGCTTGGCCGGGGTTTCCAGGACGGGATTGCCATATTTAACAATGCTGTAGATCATTCGCTTAGTCGTTCCGTGAACCGGTTCCAGCAATTCTGCAATTGCGCGCACCCTACCACGGAGGTGCCGCAACGTGCAAGGAAATCATTCGCTTAATAGTCCCGAAGTTGCGCGCAGTAGGAATCGAAGTTCCGCCGCGTTTCCAGCATCGAGTCTCCGCCGAACTTCTCCAACGCCGAACCCGCAAGGGTGAGAGCCACCATGGCTTCCGCCGCCACTCCGGCTGCCGGCACTACACAAACGTCGGAGCGCTCGTAGGCAGCCTTGACCGGTTCCCGGGTGGCAAAATCCACCGAGCCGAGCGGTCGCCGCAGGGTCGAAATCGGCTTAAGATAGCCGCGCACCACCACATCGTTGCCATTGGTGATGCCGCCTTCGAGTCCCCCGGCGTGATTTGAAGCGCGAGTGAAGTTCGTAAAGCCGGCCGCCGCGTGATCGTAGCCTATTTCATCATGAATTGCTGAACCGGGCAAAGAGGCTGCCAGCACGCCATCGCCGATCTCCACGGCCTTAACGGCCTGCAACGACATGACTGCCGCGGCTAGACGCGTATCGAGCCGCTCGTCCCAGTTGGCCACCGTGCCGAGACCGGGAGGCACTCCGCGCGCCACCACCTCAAAGACGCCGCCCACCGTATCGCCTGTGCGCAGAACCTGGTCGACTTGCTGCTTCATGCGGGCTTCCGCCTCGGCATCCACACAATTCAGCAGCACCTCGTCTTTGGCACAGACGGAGACGATCTCTTCCCATTCGACGCTTCGCGTCAACCGCTCCGCGCCGACCTGTATGACATGGCTGAGGATTTCTATCCCTAGCTCCCGCAGAAATAGCTTGGCAACGGCGCCAGCCGCAACCCTCGCCGCCGATTCCCGGGCGGATGCCCGCTCCAGCACGTAGCGCGCGTCGGCAAAATTGTATTTCAGAGCACCCGCCAGATCGGCATGTCCCGGTCTCGGTGCTTCTACCCGCCGGTGTTTTTGCGGATCTCCGGGCTCTACCGGCAGCGCCTCCTGCCAGTTCTTCCAGTCCCGGTTTTCGAGCAGGATTGAGACCGGCGACCCAATGGTTTTTCCGTGCCGCACTCCCGAAAGGAAGCGCGCCGCATCGCGTTCGAGCTTCATGCGGCCGCCGCGTCCGTAGCCCTGCTGGCGGCGCCAGAGGTCGTGATCGACAAAAGCCTGATGGACGACAACTCCAGCGGGCAGGCCTGAGAGAATGGCAACCAGCGCCTCTCCGTGTGACTCGCCGGCAGTCGAAAATCTAAGCATATAAAGATTGTAGCCGATGGCCAGCTTCGGCCTAGTTTCGCGAAAGGTACATCCAGAAAGCACCAGGTTCTCCGGGGACGCAGTTGGTTCGCGTGCGGGGGTGAAGGTCTTGAGTTGGCCAAGTGTTCAACAGCTTCCGAGTACGCCAATTGCGAGGCAGTCGCGTCAATTATTTGAAACAAGTATGTTTAGAATGAACGAGTATGATCAAGAATGAACGGGGTATGGCAAAGGGTACTCTTCGGATTTTTTGTGTATCTATTTGCTAATTTCAGCTCAGAAACACTGTAGAATTAAGTCTCTAGGTGATTTAACGGGTGACGAGTCAGTGAATGCTCCTCCCGTAAACCTTGGGCGACTAAGGTTCTATCTCTAAGAGGTGAAGGTTGTCGGCTCTGCTGCCCATCAAAGAGAGCGTGCGGGCTCTAATCCTGGATGCGACTACTGCCTTGCAGCCGCATTTCTCGGAAATCACCGCCGCCTGGCGCAAGCAGATGTTCGCCGAGTTCGAGTTCGAAGGGCGCGCCATGGCCGCCCTGGAGCGTTTGAACCTTGCCACCGGGTTCGCTTTGTTCTCCCAATCCGATTTTGGAGCGTTCTTCGAGAACCTAAATTACTTCGGGACGCGGCTGGCGAAACTGCAAATCGATACCCGCGCGGTTGCGCGCTCGCTGGAGCTCTACCACGAGCTTTGCGAGCCCCACATACGCAGTGCTTTTGCCGACCGGAGAGCTTTCGCCGAGCGCCAGTATGCGGTTCTTGCCGCCCTGGACACGCTTTCGTCCGCGATCTTCGTGGCCGTGTCCGGAGCCTACTACGACACCCAGCGCAATGCCGGCAATGCGCTGCTGGAAGTTTTGGACGCGGAGCTGTCGGCGCGCAATCTATTCGCTTTGCTGGAACGCGTTCTGGGCATTACGACGAAAATTTTCAACGCCAGTACAGGACTGATTCTGCTCCTCGATCCAGGCACCCAATGTCTTCGCATCAAGGCGGCGGTCGGACTTGAGGGCGATTTGAGCGCTCTCAGCGTGGAGGTTGGACAGGGTTTTTCCGGGCACATCGCCGCTACCGGCGAGTGCGACATCTTGTCCGATATCTCGCAGTCTCACGGCGTGCTGAACCCGCTGCTGCGCGGCAACTCACAGTCGCTCTGGGGTGCGCCGCTGAAGGAAGGCGACAGGGTCATTGGCGTTTTGATGATCGGCTTTGCGCGGCCTTACGTTTGGCTGCCGACCGAACGGGAACTGCTGAGGGCCATTGCCGACCGTTCGGCGCTTGCCATTAATCGCGCCGAGATGACCGACGCCCTGCGCGAGCGCGAGATGCAGATCGCCGAGCTTTCCGGCCATCTGCTGAAGGTGCAGGAGGAAGAGCGCAAGCACATCAGCCGCGAACTGCACGATGAAACCGGCCAGGCCCTCATGGTCATCCGGCTGTATCTCGGCATGCTCGACAAAGCCATTACCACGCGTACGGCTAAGGCAAAGGTTCAGGAGCTGCTGGAAGTTGTCGATCGCACCATCGTGGGTATCAGGCGCATCATTGGCCGTCTCTCACCGCTGGTGTTGCAGGAATTGGGGCTGATTGCCGCTATCCGCAAGGAAGCCAAGGATATGGCGAAAAGCTCAGGCATCAACGCACGGGTCGCTGTCTCGGACGATGTTGGCCGGGCGGCGCCGGAAGTGGAAACAGCCATCTACCGGGTCGTGCAGGAATCTTTGCACAATGTCGCCAAGCATTCCAATGCCCATTTCGTTACCATTGAGTTGAATCGCACGGATGACCATTTGCGTCTTCGTATTGAAGACGATGGCGTGGGCATCAGCAATGTAAATGCTTCCAACTCGCTGCGGCCCACCTTCGGGCTGGCTGGAATGAGGGAGCGTATCAGCACGTTGGGTGGAACCCTGCGAGTGGAGTCGCGGAAGGGAAAAGGGACCAAGATTCTGGTTAGCGTCCCTGTCCCTGATAATGGTTCGCCGCTCTCGCAGCCATCGCCCAATTTGCGTCTTACATCCTCCTCGGGCGATGATTTGAACGCCGCGGTTGCAAGTCCAAGCGTCAGTACAGGTACTAACAGTTAGGAGTTCGGAAATGCCAAAAATCAGATGTCTCCTGGTCGATGACCACACGCTGTTCCGCCAGGGGGTCCGGCGCCTTCTTGAAAGCGAAAGCGATTTCGAGGTGGTGGGAGAATCACCCGATGCTGGCGATGCCGTTGAAAAAGCCCGCGAACTGCGTCCCGATGTCGTGCTGATGGACATTGGCATGCCCGGTTTGTCGTCGTTCGAAGCGGCGCGCCACATTCGCAAGACCAGGCCGGAAACCAAGGTCCTGTTTCTCACCATGTATGAGGATGAGGATTACCTTGTGCAATGCCTCGAGGTGGGTGCCGCTGGCTACGTGCTGAAGGATACTCCGGCCACGCAACTGGTTACGGCAGTCCGCGATGTCTACAAGGGTGGCAAGTATCTGAGTTCGCAGGTGCTCGGCAAGCTGGTGGAAGATTTCCGCTCCCGTGTTCGCGATGCCAAGATGCGCCCGCGCATTTCGACCCTCACGCCGCGCGAACGCGAAATCCTGAAGCTGCTGGCGGAAGGAAATTCGGTGAAGGAAATCGCCGTGCTGCTCGGGCTCAGCGTCAAAACCGTGGAGGCGCACAAGTTCAACCTAATGCGCAAGCTCGACATCCACAATAAGGCGCAACTGGTTACCTACGCGATTCAGAAGAAGATCATCAAGATTCCGGTGAACCAGTAGCCGGATTGTTGAAAGTTCGTGCAATATAGGTCGCGCAATAATGGGCAGTAATATACTTGACTGACAGTCATATATTACTGCCCATTAACATTCTGTCATTTTGAGCGCGCGTAGCGAGACCTTGTCTGGTGCCCCATGTTCGCCCGCAGTTGGCTGACGTGAGGTTTCTGATCACCTATTCCCGCGTGGGGGTCTTGGTTCCGGCCGCCGCTGCCTGCGTCCTCTCCAACTTGCGCAGGAACTTCTGCGTGTTCAGCAATGGGCGCGCCAGCGATGAATTGTAGCTGGTCCACTCGGACTCCAGTTCGCCGTCTCTTTCGATCTGCGCCCTCATGCTTTCCATCTTCGAGTCCAGGTCGTCCAGGTAGTGCAACATCAGGGCTTCGGGAAACATGGGCAACTTGGGCGAGCCGAAGTCATACTGCCCGTGATGGCTGATGATCAGGTGCTCGATTGCAATTCTCAGATCGTCGGGGAAATCCGGCGCCTGCTCAAGCTTGCGGTGCAGCATCTCCAACTCAATCACCATGTGCCCGAGCAACTGTCCCTCGGTGGTGTAAGCGAACGAGCGTGAATAGGAAAGTTCGCGGACCTTGCCGATGTCGTGCAGGAACGCTCCGGTCAACAGCAGGTCCCGATTCACCAGCGGATAATTGCGCGCCATCAGGTCGCAACTGCGGCACAGTGAGACAACGTGTTCGAGCAAGCCGCCAATGAATGCGTGGTGAAGGGTTTTCGCCGCGGGGGCGTTCCGGTAGCCGCGAGCGATCTCCGGATCGTCCATAAAGGCCCGCACCAGCGCCCGCAGATGAGGCTCTTCGATGCTCGCCATGAACTCGCCTAATTCGTGCCAGAGTTCATCGATGTCCCTCGTTGTCTTCGGAAGCAAATCGGCAAAATCAATTTCGTTTTCGGCCAGCTTGGCTTCAAGCACGCGGATGGTGAACTGAAAACGCCCGTTGTAGCGGTTGAAAACGCCCTTGATCCGGATAACGTCGTTTACTTCGAAGCGTTCCGAGGCGTAAGCCGCATTGTCCCACATCTTGGCCGAAATATGGCCGCTGCAGTCGGAGAGCGTGAGATCGAGATACGGCTCACCGTTCTTTTTCTCTTTCACCTGTTTGGCAGTAACCAGGAAACAGGCGCTGACGGGCTTGTTTTCCTGTTGCGCGGCATCACGGATATAAATTTCTTTCATGGTTGGTAAACAAGGCCTCGTTCGGCGGGATGTCGGTGTCGGTTTCGCGGCGCATTAATGGGCCGTCAAGTGCCTTTTCTTGTCCTTATGCTTCTTTTTCGCGGATGCTTTTTCAGGCTCCGTCGTATAGATCAGCTTGCTCTGGTTCGGGCTGGCGCCATTATCCACGAAGCCCTGCCGGACATCGATGTAGGCGTTCTCCCGCAACTTGGTCAAATAAATTCGCAGAGCGGGCTGCACCCTTTCGAAATACATCATTTCCTGGATCTGCCCTTGGATCTTGTCCAGCGGAGGCACTCCGGCCGCATTGTGTTCGGTCACTTTTAGAATCACGAAGCCCTGCTTGGTGGGGATAACGTCCGTGACCTCGTTGGGCTTGAGGTCGAACGTCTTGGCCTCCAGCTCCTTGGCCAGCATACCGCGCTTGAAATACCCGAGATCGCCGCCTTGCGCTGCCGTGGGGCCTTTTGAGTTGTTACGCGCCAGCTCCTGGAATGAGGCGCCTGCGCGAACCTGCTTCAGCAGATCTTCGGCCTTTGCCTTGGCCTCGGCCGTTGCCTGCTCAAAGTCTTTTCCCGGGCTGGTAGCGCTGCTGATCAGGATTTCGCTCAACCGCACTTCTTCGGGGCGGTCCAGATCGGCGCGATGCTCTTCGTAGTACTTCTGCAATTCGGCCTTCGAAATCTGGATGCGGTTCCCAACCTCCCGGCTGATCACCTGCTGGGTGACGATATTGTTCCTCATGTTCTGCTTGAAATCTTCAAACGACACGCCTTGTTGCCGCGCCAGCTTCTCCATGTCTTCCATGGACGTTGCGCCCATCTGCTTGCGAATCTCATCCAATCGTTTCACCAGATCGACATCGCCGGAGATCCCCAAGTCCTGGGCCTTTTGCAGCAGCAGCTGCTGGTCGATCAGATCTCGAAGCACATTCGGTTCGCGAGTCTTGATGACGGCGTCCGCATTGCCGGGCGACTGCTGGCGGACCTCGCTTTCCATCGTCTCCTGGCCGCGCGCCAGATCGGCCCGCGTGATGATGGCATTGTTGACGCGCACCACGATCTCCTCGATCACCGTGCTTTCCGCAAAAACGAGACTTGGCGCGAGGATGAGGGCTAATACTAGTGAAAACACTCTGCTCATAGATTCCTGGGCAGCCTGACACCTGCCAAGCCGGAAAGATTGCAAACTGTACCTATCGATTCATTGTATCAAGGAGACCGTTGGCCGCCATCGCCGCAGCCTTGCTGCACTCCGCCGGAAGTATATGAGAATCCCCTCCCGACATGAGGTCGTGGCCCACATTTGCCGCAATTGGCTAATGTGGGATTCGAAAAGACTGCTACTCTTCGGCCGCCTTTGTCTCGAAGGTCTTGACCAAGTCGTAAGGCGTAGCGCGATACAGCACGTAGGCAAACGAATTTACGTCGACCTGCTTGCGGAAGAGCAGTTGCGCCCGCCCGCTGCCGTCGGCATCCACCGCGCCGAGGTACTGAAGCGCGGGACGAACGTCCAGCATCGTCGGGTCGGCGATCGTCACGTGGATCTGGTTCAGGCGCCCAGCCGGGTCTTTTCGTGCCACCAGCGCGACTGTAACCTTAGGTGGCGACTTGATGACCGAACCGGGCGGCAGCCAGACTTTGCTCTGCGCGCCGGGGATGGTTGCGGTGAAAATTTCGACCGGGCGGTTGCTGTAGTCGGGATCAATCGCATGGACATCCACCTCGTCCAGTTTGGTCGCGTCGACGCCGCGCAGGCTCGCGCGTTCCTTGGCAGCCTTACGAATCGCTTCAGTTGCCATACTTTTCAGAGCCTGGAGGTCGCTCTCGCGCTCGTCGGCTGAAGACTTGTGGCCGTAAGAACGAGATTCGATATTCCCGCTGTCGGCAATTGCCAGCAGCACCTTGTCGTTGGCGGAGCGGGACGGAGCGGCGGCGGATGCAATCGCGGCTGCCCCGGACCGGCCAACCGGAACATCGGCCTGGATCTGTTCGGACTTGCCATGGCGTAGTGTGGGGCGGCCAGGGTCCTGCTCTTCGGTTCGCTGCGCGGTATCGGCCGAAGTTGCGGCTGCCGTCTTGCCCCCGTGCGAGGGCGGAGCATCGGAGGCCGCCGGACTCGACGATGAGGAAGGCGCGCGGCGCAACACCGGGCGATCTTCATTCGAATTCGAGTTCGAGTCCGCGCCTGATCGGGTTGGCGCGGATTTGGCAGGTGCGCCTCCGCCGGAACCCGGCTTCCAACTTCCCTCGGCCCACCATGCGGTAGGGGTGTGCAGAGCGCTTTGAATCACGAAGGTTCCTTCCGGCGCACCTTCATTTTGCGCCTGGTAAAAGATATCTCCGGCGATGGCAAAGGGAACGGGATTTGCCTCGTAGAAACGTGCATCATAATACTTGCCGTCGATGAACACCGTTACCGGAAACAGGCGGGCCTTGCCCTTCGCGTCGATCCGGAGAATACCGACGGCACGCATGCGGGACGCCTTTGCCTGCCCCGTGAACTGGGCGGACAGGGGAACAGCCAGCAGCATCGCCAGCAACCCAACCAGCAGTTTTGGAGATAAACTATTACGCATGGAAGCCAACATGAAAGCACCCGAGTTTACTCTGCTCAACGAGGACGGCGAAGAGCGTTTCGTTGAAACAGTTCCGCGGGAAGAACGTTGTGCTTTTCTTCTACCCCAAAGCCAACACTCCCGGTTGAACGATTGAAGCGTGCGGGTTCCGCGACGCATATATAAAACTTCAGAAGGCAGGCTTAGTTGTGCTCGGCATCTCTGCCGACACTCCCTCGGCGCAAAAGAACTTCAAGGAAAAGTACGAACTTCCGTACACCTTGCTCTCCGATCCGGAAAAACAAGTTGCCGCACAATTCGAAGTCCTGAAAGAAAAGAATATGTACGGCAAAACAGTGATTGGAATTGCGCGTACTACCTTCCTGATCGGTCCCGACGGCACCATCAGCCACGTGTTCGAAAACGTCAAGCCCGACGGACACGCCGAAGAGGTGCTCAATTACGTAAAGGGTACTGCAAAAAAGGCGAGCTGAACTTCAGGTCAGGGGCAAGGAAGTCGGATACGGCTGACTTGCCCCCACTTCTTGCCACTCAAAAACGGACCCGCTGGCGTAATTGTCGATAAGGGGATTTCACGTTTGCTAGGCTCAGGTGCCCCACTCAGGCCTTCTTCTGTTGGCTTGGTTGGGCTGTGATCACTGACATTGCGTTCAACTGCCCCACTCAACGTGGGCCACCAGCCAGCCAGTCCACAGCGATCTGTTCAGTTAATCGGAATTGTGGAGTGTGTCACGTAATAGCTAATCAGGGAAGGCCGCTCGTCCCCAACATTCCATTCCAATCTCTCGCTAATATCACCATTTGCACACTCGCGGTTGTATTCCAGCGTCACATAGCGAGCAGCAATCCTCGTCGTAATCTTAGGCTCCTTTGCAAGCGTAGGGGTATTGCACGTTCCCATGCTTCCGTTCACCTTCTGAAACACATCCTTCATTTTGTCGAAACTTAAAGAGCTTTTAAGTGCAGAATTTGCTGAGTCGTATAGACTCTGATAATTCTCGGCAGCGAATCGACGGTAGAACTCCTCCGATGCTTCCTGTGCTCCCTGAATCTGAACAGTGCCTTTTTGGGGGTCTCCCGGAGTTGCAAGAACATCCAGCATCGCGGGACTGTTTACCTCGTAGCTAACGAGTTTAGCGTTCTGGCTTTCGATTTTCCAATCGAAAGTCTCCGTGGCTTCTGCCTTCTTGCAGTTGCGACTGAATATTAGCCTGACGAGCTTCTTACCTTCAATCGGGGCGGGGGACGTGTTATCAGATGGAGCAAGGGACGGCTCCTTACAAGCTCCGAGTGCTTGGTTCAGCTTTTTGAAAAATCCGAGAACTGCGTCTCGATCACCAACCGCTTTGAATTCGTTACTTAGAGATTCATATAAAGAGTCATATTGTTCGGCGGTCAACTGCCTATAAAACACCTCGGTACCTTGCAATGCCGCCTGATAGTCCAGCGACTTTCCACGATGGACTTCATAGTGTGCCAGCTTAAAATCGTTCCCTCGTAGAAGAAACGTGAACCACTCGGTTGCTCCTCCTTTCTCGAACTCTGAGTTGTAGATTGCCCGAACCTGAACGGGGTTCATTAGGAGGTTCAAATATGAAAACGTGGTTCTGTTGAACTTACCGTACCCATCTCTTGTCTCTTGCATAGCTTTGAGCAGGCTATCTCGGCCTCCGGGATATTGCCGAAGAGTCTCATCGGCCTCAGCGTAAATCTTCTCCAAACTGCCAGCATTCCATTCAGCATGGAAGCGGTCAATCTTTGTCACCACTGCTGCCTTGTCTTTGTCGATATACCCAAGATGCACAGTAGGTCGGCATAGGGCGATCAACACACCGACGAGGGCCAGAATCGCCACCCCCAGCAGAAGCCAGACCCTTCTTCGCGCCAATACACCACGCCGAGGATGTATCCCGTTTGACATTCAAAAAGGACTCCTGTTTGGCTAACTCGCAAGTCTCACGACCAGCACTTTACGCCGTTTCACGGCCAAGTTCCACGATGATTGTTTATAACAGTACCTTTGCCTCACTGGTCTATGATCTGCATATGCAGCTTTCAGCCGCCCAAGCCCAGAAACAGGGACTTCGACCGCCGTCCGTTGATTTAAAAGCGCTCCCAGCCGCGTTCTTCACCCGCGATGCTTCCATCGTGGTGCGAGAATTGTTGGGGAAACTGCTGGTGCGGCGCTACGCTGCCCCAACACGCAAGGCGCGCGATCCCAAATGTGAGTTGCTCATCGGGCGCGTGGTTGAGGCCGAAGCCTACCTTGGACAAATCGATCCCGCCTCCCACGCCTATGCCGGCAAGACGCCGCGCAATGCCGTGCTGTTTGGCCCGCCCGGCTTCGCCTACGTGTATTTCATCTACGGCAATTATTACTGCATGAACGTTTCGTGCATGCCTGAGGGCAATGCCGGATGCGTGTTGCTCCGCGCCCTGGAACCCGTGGCGGGATTGGCAAGGATGGCGAAGCTGCGCGGCTTGGATCTGGCGTCGACGGCCAGCGAGGCCCAATTGCACTCGATTTCCAGTGGCCCGGGCAGGCTGTCGCAGGCGATGGCGATCACGCGGCAGGCTCACAACGGCATGGCTCTGACCAGCGCGTCTTCCGAACTGTTCTTTGCAGACGATGGCTGGCGCCCCGAGCGAATCGTTGCCACTCCGCGCATTAACGTGACCAAGGCTCCTGATCGTCTCTTGCGCTACGTGGTCGCCGGCAACCCATTCGTCTCCGGAAAGAGGGTTGACTAGAGCAGTTCCCTTGTTGGTGTATACAAATTTCCAACAGTATGTCATGGCGACCGGAGCGTCGAGCGCCTGTGGCCGGAGCAGCCAGGCTGCGTACCCGACATCGTGTTCGATCAGCGAAAAGCTGGTCGGGCGCGGAGTGGAGCCACCCTTTGTTTTTCGGCAGAAACAAAAGGTGGCTCGACTTCGCTCGCCATGACAGTCTCACACGTTTGGGATATACCTGTTGGGGAACCGGACTAACTGCGCCGCGGCAGCAGAATATTGTCGATCAGCCGCGTCTTGCCGATGAAACATGCCACCGCAACCAGTGTGTCGCGGCTGAGATCGCTGACCGGATCGAGTGTGTCGGGATCGACAATCTCGACGTAATCGATTCGCGCCGCCGGCTCGGCGGCAATCACCTGCCGGGCTGCGCCGATAAGCCTAACGGGGTCATGTTCGCCCGATGCAACCAAGCTCTGCATGTGGCAGAGCGCCCGCCAAAGGCAGAGCGCCTGCTGGCGCTCGTCGCGCGAAAGGCCGACATTGCGTGAAGACATGGCCAGTCCGTCGGCTTCGCGGACGGTGGGGCAGACCACGATTTCCACATCCATGTCCAGGTCGCGAACCATCTTGCGCAGCACGGCGACTTGGGCCGCGTCCTTCTGTCCGAAGTAGGCATAATGCGGGCGCACGATGCCGAACAGCTTCGCCACCACCGTCGCCACTCCTACGAAATGGCCGGGACGCGACTTTCCGTCCAGCTTTTCGCTCAGTCCTTCGACATGAACCACGGTGGTCATTCCCGGCGGATACATCTGCTCAACCGTTGGCGCAAACAGCAGATCGACGCCCTCGCAGACCAGTTGCCGGCAGTCTTGCTCGAAGCTTCGGGGATACCTGGCCAGGTCTTCTTTCGGTCCGAACTGAAGCGGGTTTACAAAAATCGAGGCAGCAACCGCATCGCACTGCGCGCGTGCCGCGCGCACCAGCGATAGATGGCCGGCGTGAAGCGCTCCCATGGTCGGCGCCAAGCCCAGGGTCTTGCCGCGTTGGCGCAGCTCCCGGCATGCCTGCTGCATCGCCGAAACCTGCTCGAAAACTTGCATTCTTGTCTGTCCTATCTACTTCGATTTTGGGACGCCTGACTTCGGAGCGGCGCCGGTCGCCGGTTGCGATGGTGGCGGAGGCATTTCGCGCCAGCTCTTCAGCACCTTCAAAAAGACCGGCTGCAAGCGCCGGTAGTCGGCGGAGGCGCATCGCAAAGCCACGGTATAAAGAACGTCGTCGGCGTCGATGAATGCCACCTGCTCGGTCGCGGGCGGTTTCCCGGGTTCCTGCACTTCAGCCGTGACCACCTGCGCGGGGAGGCCGCCAACCACGGTCTCCATGCGCTGCACTGTACGCATCGCAGCGCCTTCCGGAGCCGTCATCACCTGATTGATCAGTTCGTTCATGGACGGGCGCTCGCTGCCTTCGGCGGGCTCTGGAAGATCGAGCGTTGCGGCCGTGATGTGATTCCAGTCGGCTTGCGCCCGCTCCTTGTTGGGCTCGGCAAAAACCACGCCCGCGCCGTTGTAGACAGCTCCAAGATCCCTCCACCCGGTCGGGTGGTTGAAACAGAAGCCGCCGAGTTTCAGGCAATAGCGAGTCGAGGGCGGTGCCGTCTGAGCCTGCGCGATCGCAGCCAGAAGCAAGCAAAACAAAACCAGGAACGCCGCACGCCTTGGGAAGGTCATCGCTTAATCACTGTACGCCGTCCCACGGCCATCGCCAACGAAGCCTGCGAGTCCTTGGGCAGGTGATAACTTTCGCTGTCCGACGGAAAAGTTCCCGCCTTCACATCCGCGCAGTACTCCCGTACGGCGTCGCCGATCAGCGCTCCGGCGTCGGCATAGCGGCGCACGAATTTCGGGGGAGGAGCGAATGTGAGATTGACCAGATCATGAAAAACCAGAATCTGCCCGTCGCACTCCGGACCCGCGCCAATGCCGATGGTGGGCGTATCCACCTCGGCGGTAATCGTGGCTGCCACCTCGCGCGGAATGCCTTCCAGCACCAGCAGGCAGACCCCGGCGCGATCCAGGGCCACGGCGTCGCGCTTCAATTCCTCGATGGCCTGCTGGCTCTTGCCTTGCACCTTGTAGCCGCCCATCTTGTGTACAGACTGCGGCGTAAGCCCAATGTGTCCGCAGACGGGGATTTCAGCGTCCAGAATCTGTTTGATCAAATCGACGCGCTTTTCGCCGCCTTCGATTTTGACCGCCTCGGCGCCGCCTTCCTTCACGAAGCGCACGGCGTTGGTCAGACTCTCCCGGCAACTGACGTGATAGGAGCCGAACGGCATGTCGACAATCAGAAACGCACGCTTCACCGCCCGGCGCACGGCGCGGGTGTGGTGAAGCATTTCGTCGACTGTGACCGGCAGCGTGCTTTCGTAGCCCAGCATGGCTTGCGCCAGCGAGTCGCCCACCAGAATCACGTCGACGCCGGCCTCATCGACCAGGCGCGCGGTTGCATAGTCGTAGGCGGTGAGAGCGGTGATCCGCTCATGGGTCAGTTTCTTCTCGGCCAGAATGTGGGTGGTGATTTTCGAACGGAAATCGGCGGTCGTAATGCTCACACAGCCTCCAGTGCAGCTCCGCCCAGCGGATGCCGCCTGCCTGTCCCGGCCAGCTCATGCGCCAGCACAGGGACTCAACACATTGTAGGCGTAGGGAAACCCGCGCGCAACCGCGCGAGCGTAGGAGGTGGGTTGAGGCGGGGCGCACCCTTTCCCTCGGGCCAGACCAGCGAGGCGCTTCGGGTGCCCTACCCTTCCGGCGAAGCCGGAGAGTGGGGCGGCTCGTCCTTAAGCCCGCGCATCGTTCTCATTTACGCTCTCCCAAAAAGGCCCCACCCTGCGCCGAAAATCATGGCGCAAGGGTTGGGCACCCGTGAACATTATTTGACTCAAAAAGGTGCGCCACCACCCGCTTCAGGTTTTCCTTCGCCTCGGCTCACACTTGTGGTGTAGATAGTGGTCGGCATCGCGGCACTTCAATTGGCACTTGTGACACCGAATTGGGCCTTTGACCTTGGAAGGGACGCCCGAGCCGGCCTCAGCTATAGTCTTTTCACTTTCTTCCGATTCCGGCCAGTGCATGACCACGCCATCGGTAACTTCTTCATCGGGCAGGCTCGCCGACTCATCGATCGTTTCCGGTTTGCCGTCGTCTAAGTGAGGCCTCTTGGTCATGGCATAATGTTGCATCGCAACATTACCGAAATGCTATGGCGTTAGGATGCGGATGTCAATAGGTAAAGGGAGAAATGTTGCGCCGCAACAGTGCGGGGAATGTTGGGGGACAAGGCAAGTAATTTGAACCAAAGAGGTTGCTGGGGTGCCCCATCCTCCCCGGTGTTGGAGCGTGGGGTAGTTTCTTGTTCCCGGTAGAAGCGAGCGCGGAGGCTATGCCCCGGTCGTTCCCGCGCCTTCGCCGCCGCCGAGGGGAAGGAAGTACTGGGTCCCGCGTATGGGTTCGCTCACGCGGCGCAGAAGTTTTTCCAGGTCGTCGTTGTGTTCGACAAAGTCGATCTCCGAGGTATTCACCACCAGCAGGTCTGAAGCGCTGTAGTGAAAGAAGAAATGCTCGTACGCCTTGTTGACCTCGGCAATGTATTCCATGCCGATGGCGCGCTCGCCGGCGGCGTTCTTCTTGCGCAGGCGTTTGCGCAGCACGTCGGTGGAAGCCTGCAGGTAGATCACCAGATCGGGGGCCGGCAATTGGCTGCGGAAATACTTGTAATAGCGGTCGTAGACTTCCAGTTCGGTATCGCTGAGGTTGATGTTGGCGAAGATTTTGTCCTTCTCAAAAATATAATCGGCAACGATGACGCGCTGTGATTTCGGGCCTATGTCGAGCGTGCGCAGTTGTTCGAAGCGCTTGGCCAGAAAAGCGAACTGTGCCTGGAAAGCGGCTCCCGGCTCGCCCTCGTAAAAGGCGTCGAGAAACGGGTTGTCCTCGGGCTCCCGGATCAATTGCCCGCGCAGATTCTCGGCTATGATCCGCGCAAGAGTGCTCTTGCCGACTCGTATTGGACCTTCAACGGCTATGTAGCGCGGTGCTTCGAAAAGGTTCGCCATCGGACGGAGTCAGCCTCCAGCTGGATTCTAAATTGCCGGTGTGAGGGCAGCATATCGCTGCCGGGGCGCGGATGCAATTGCGTGATGAGTAAACGGCACGACTGCGTTCGATAATACGACATTGGTAAACGGTTCCGTTCCCGGCTGATGGATCCGGCGAACCCTTTTTTGGCACTCACCTGGGCTCCCGGCAATGGCTGCTTTGGCGCTTGCCGGGGTGGAAGTACAATCGATGCAGCATGGTAGGTACACTCGCAGGGATTGCCGCAGTTGCCGCCGGGGCTACGTTTGCCGGGCTGCACACCATGGTTCCGTGGTCGCAGCTCTACGGCGCTAACTTCAACGGCGCGCCCCCGGGCACGCGCACGCTCGCGCTCACCTTCGACGACGGTCCCAACGACCCTTACACGGCGCAATTGCTCGAAGTCCTCGCCCGGCACGGCGTCAAGGCAACGTTCTTTTTGCTCGGGCAGTTTGTCGCCGAGCGCCCCGACCTGGCGCGTGCCATCGCCGAAGCCGGCCACGCCATCGGAAGCCATTGCTACACCCACCAGAACCTGATATTTCTTTCCCCGGTGCAACTGCGGCAGCAAATCGAGAAAGCGTCGCGGGCAATTGAATCGGCCACGGGCGTCCGGCCTAAACTGTTTCGTCCGCCGTTCGGCGGGCGGCGTCCGGGAACGTTTTCCATTGTGCGTGAGTACGGCATGGTGCCGGTTATGTGGCGCGTTAGTTGCCAGGACTGGAGCGCCGCATCGCAAGAAAGCATCGTCGAGCGCGCGGTTTCGCGGATCAAGGGCGGAGACGTCATTCTGCTGCACGACGGCGGACACCTGTGTATGGGAACCGATCGTTCGCACTCTGTACGCGCCACCGACGAGATCGTGCGGCGCTACAAGGGCGAGGGTTACGAATTCGTTACCGTGCCGCAGATGATGGATGGCGTTAACGCGGGCTGACCAGCCGCAACGGGCGCCCGCTCGTCGTGACTGTTACTGGTGATAAGGCGTCTATAAGGACGAAGGCGTTGTCAAGGTCAGGGATATCCTGTGCAGCGTTCGCGACACCGCGTGTTGGCCAGAGTTGGGTTGAGGACCAAGAGTCTCCGAGCATCACGCTGAATCACCTGCGATGAAGCAATCGCTTCACCATCCATCTATGCGGCCCTAAACTGCGACCATGATTTTCCATGCGAACATCCAGCCGCCGGACCGGTGTGGAAGTGGAAAACGTTTTTGTGTTTTCCAAGGCGCGTAAGCGCCGTCTTCTGCACCGGTCAGTCTGGATGCGAGAGTGCCCATTCAATTTCCCGGTCTGGCTTGCGCCGACCACACCTTCATCTCGGGCTGCCCTCGATGCGAGCGATCTCCGGATACGGTGTGTTGGTGCGCAGCATCCAGAACAATCGCACGGCTAATCTTCTGGCCGCCGCCACCTTGGCAACTCCTTTTGCCATGCGGTGGCAGCGATGCTTGTACTGCTGGCGAAACCCTTCATCCAGACGGTTTACTGCTTGCGCACTCTCGACCAGCAACATGCGCATAAACGAATTCCCCTGCTTGCTGATCGATCCCAGTCGCCGCCGATTGCTTGAGCTTTTCTCGCTCGGAATCAGGCCAAGATAGCTCGCTACCTGTTTGCCGCGCTGGAATCGACTGACATCCCCAATGGTCAAAACGTAGGCCAGGGCGGTGATCGGCCCCACGCCGGGCTGCGTCATCAACAACTGCGCTCGCGGGTTCTCCTGAGCAGCACGCTCGACCGCCCCATCAAGCTGAGCAATCTGCTGATTGAGACCGCTGAGCAGGTTGAGCAGGTCGTGCCTGCGTTGCGCCGCCCAGCCTTCCAGCGGCAGTTCGCGCAAAGCCTGCTGGCCCGCCTGGCTCCACAGTTTGCGCTTCATCTGCACGCCTTTGTTCAGCATCAGGTGATGCAGGCTATTCTTGACCCGCACCCGGATGCCGACGAGTTTGTGCCGATGGATCAGCAACTGCCGCAGATCGCGTTCGGCGGCACTTGGTCTCCACAACCGCGGGAAGCGATCCTCCATCAATAGCTTCAGGATGTGTGCCGCATCCCGCCGATCCGTCTTTTGCTTGCGCACGTAGCTGGCTCGGATCTGGGCTGCATCTCCGATCCACACTTCGTGCCCCAACCGCTCCAGAAGATCCTCGAACCACTGCGTATTGCCACACGCTTCAAAGCCGACCAGGGCCGGCGAACTCAGCTGGCGATAGAAGCGCTCGGCTTCTCCGTCGCCGTTCTCCAGCTTTAGCTCCCGAATCTCTCCCGTTTCTGCATCGAAAACAGCAACTTGTTGCCAACCCGGATGGAAATCACACCCTACAATAATCATGAAGGCTTCTCCTGACCCGGATGCTCTTGTTCCTCAAACAACGAACATACAGGTCGCTAGAAGCCTTCGTCCTTATCCAATCAATTTCACAACAATTACGCTGGGGACCGCGTCCTTCAAGCGAGGCAAGCGGCGCAACTGAAACTCCGGAAGCTACTCCGTTGGCTTGCGAACCTGCTTTGGACTTTTTGGGTTGCAAAGGCGGCCCAGAGCGGTACAATGCCGTGATTCAGAGTTCAAAATAAGATTTCAGATGAAACCATCCTTGTCCGAGCAGGAAAGGGCAGAAGCATGAAAGCGCTCTTCGCCAAACTGGCCAAGGATCCCGGCCCACTGATCAAAGTTATCCCAAATAATTAGTTGAAGCGGGGATAGACGTGGTCACTGGTCACGAGCTGGAAGAGTAAATAGGCGCCTACATATTTCCGATCGGTATTTTATCGATACGCGGAGGATTTAATGAAAAAGATATTGGGTACCACACTGGTGTTTTTGTTTTCGCTCTGCCTGTCCACGAGCGCTCTGGCTCAGACCAACGAGATTCGCGTTCTGCTGGGAAATCATCCTTACGGCGATCTGGTAAAGGCCTCTATTCCCGATTTTGAGAAAGCGACCGGGATCCGGGTTAAGGTCGAACAACTGCAGGAGAGCCAGCTCAGCACGAAACTAGCGACCGAGTTTGCCACCCGCTCATCGACTGTCGATGTGTTTATGACCCGTCCCTTGCAGGAAGTGAAGATGTTCTACAAGAACAGTTGGGTGGAGCCACTCAGCATGGACTTCTCCGATTATCCGAAGAATGTTATGAGCGCCGTTACCTTCGGAGGGAAAGTCTACATTGTGCCGCTGGTGATGGACTGGGAAGTGATTTATTACCGGAAAGATCTCTTCCAGAAAGCCGGCCTCAAGGTTCCCAAGAACTTTACCGAACTTGAAGCTGCTGCCAGGAAGCTCAACGCGGATGGCGTTGCTGGATTTGCCTCGCGCGGGAAAGGCGCAGCCGCCGTGACTCAGTTGTCCAGTTACGTCTACAACTATGGCGGAAATTATCTTGACAAGGGGACTGCTGTTTTTGATTCCAAGCCGGCTGTTGATGCCATTCGCTTTTACGGCAAACTTGTGAGCAACTATGGTCCTAAGGGCGTGGCGGCAATGTCCTGGGAAAGTATCCTGCCGCTGTTCCAAGCCGGCAAGATCGCTATGTGGACTGATACCGCCGTGTTCTACGGGCAGGTTGTCGATCCAGCCAAGACGCAGGTTGCACCCGCCAATGTCGGGATCGCCAACTTCCCTGCCGGTCCAAGTATGAACACGCCGTATTTCGCTACTGCCTGGGGCATGGCGATCGGCAGCCAATCGAAGCACAAGGATTTGGCAATGAAGTTCCTGCAGTGGGCGACTAGCAAGGAAATGGCTAGCAAGGGGGTACTTGCCGGCATCACGATGGCGCGCTCTTCCGTATGGCAAGACAAGGCGGTAGCGGCCAAGATCAGCCGCGAGCTCGTCGAAACTCGGTCTTTTGCCGCCAAGAACGGTAATCCACTGGACCGCCCATTCATGAGTGCAGTCGGCGAGGTCCGTGATCTGATCGGTGAATTGGTAATCGAATCGATCAACACCAAGGGCGAGTCGCCAAATCTTGAAAGAATGGCGAAGGAAAAGGCCGCCAAGGCGAATGACATCCTTAAGGAAACCGGGGAATATGGCAAGTAGTGGCTTTGCGGGATGGCAGAGTATCGTGACGGATGTTACAAGGCCTCCCGCGCACCAGTCAAGATGCGGTCACCTGGGTCTTCGCCGCTAAAGCAATGCTAAAGCAATGCAGATGATACTTCCGCCCCGCCGCCGGCTATAACGCGATGCCGACGGCCCAAGAGACGGCGCCGATGATTGCCGAAGCAGAAAGGACGACGAAACTTATACCAGCCTTAACCTTCGCATGCTTCGCAACCCAGCCATCGTGAACCTGTTCGACGGCTGGGCCGCGCCCTGTCGGGTCCCTGCAATAATCACGCCACGGAATCACATAAAGGTAAACGATTATTGCCCATTTAAAGAGCGGTTGGTATAAGCGCCAGACATCAGCGACGTGGCATGATCAGTAAATTGCTGAAGCACCCCTCTTCGAGGCTTGCGCGATGGCAATTTCCATGCGCTCTTCCTTTGGAGCAGCATTTCTTCAATCTGCTGCGGCGACTTTCTTTGACCCTCAGTCCCGATGACATTCAGTTTCCGGTTTGGGATGTCGATCTCGATGAGGTCCCCATTTTCCACCAATGCGATTGGCCCACCATCGACAGCTTCAGGAGAAACATGGCCGATGCATGGCCCGCTAGTCGCACCAGAGAACCTTCCATCCGTAATCAACGCCACACTGCCATTGAGCGATGCATCAAAAACAATCGCATCGGTTGTCATCAACATCTCGGGGGCGCCGGATCCCTTTGGTCCTTCATATCGAATGAAGATTACATCGCCCGGCTTGATCTTGCCGGAGACGATTGCCTCCTGAGCGCCTTCTTCCGAATCAAATACGGCCGCGGGGCCAACATGATGATGCATAGAAGGAGCGACAGCGGCGTATTTGATAACCGAGCCCTCCGGCGCGATATTACCTCTGAGAATTGCGATCGAACCTTTCTTTGGCGAATTCTCCGGCTTGCGAATAACCTCTTCCACGGAGACCCTGAAGTTCTCCAGATATTCATGACAGTGGCGGAAAAAGCCGTTGTCCCAGAGCTCCTGCAGATTCTCCCCGAGTGTCCTGCCAGTCACGGTCATCACATTCAGGTCCAGATGGTCCCTGATGAGCCATTGAACCATGGGAATTCCGCCGGCAAACCAGAGCATCTCGGTCACGAATTTTCCGCTCGGCTGAATATTGGTCAGATAGGGTATCTCGCGGCTGGCGCAGTCGAACATCTCCGGCTCCAGCACCCATCCCAGCTCGTGTGCGATGGCCGGGAAATGGATCATTGCATTCGTGCTGCCGGCGATAGCGGCATGCACCTTGATAGCATTCTCGAAGCTGGCGCGAGTCAGCACCTTGGAGGCGGTGATACCTTTTGCAGCCAGCTTCAGGATTTGTCCGCCCGCAACGCGCGAAATGCGGCGGATTTCAGCAAACGTCGACGGCATCAGCGCGCTGCCGGGTAAGGTCATACCCAGCGCCTCAGACATGCATTGCATGGTGCTCGCCGTTCCCATAAATTGGCAGGCGCCCACCGTGGGGCAACCAGATCGCTGATAGTGCAGAATCTCTTTCTCGGGGAGTTCTCCTTTTTTCCAGGCCGCCGACAATGCGCCGCACTTTGCAGAGGTGCTCATACCAGGCGCGGGGCGCATCGAGCCGCCAGGAATATGGATGGCGGGGATGTCCATGCGAGCCGCAGCCATCAGATGCGCGGGGATAGATTTGTCGCAACTGGATATCAGGATCATACCGTCCCAGGGAATTACGGAAGCGTGTAGCTCAACCATGTTGGCTATGGCCTCCCTGGATGCGAGTATGTAATTCATGCCCTCATGCCCCTGGCCCCAGCCGTCACAAATATCGGTCACATGATGCCGCGCAGCTCTTCCACCTGCTTCGTGTACCCCCATCGATGCTTCGTCATTGAGTGTATTCAAGTGGAAACTGCCAGGGTGGCTTTCACCCCAAACGTCATCGACAAGGATGTGTGGCTTACTGGTGTCCTCTTCCGACCAGTTCATGCCCATTCGCAATGCATCTACTTGCGACCAAAGATCGCGTGCCGGACGGCATTTCTGTGTGCTCATCGCTCCTCCTTGCTGCAGGATGATTTCTCTCAGGCGGTGGTCTCAATCTCAACCGGCTTATCCATCAGGTTTCCTGCCGCATCGAAAACCATCTCGGCAGGCGATCTTACTACTTCAATCTCCGGCTTGGTAGAGGTTTCAACCAACAGCGACTCAGAAAGATAGATCTCGCCAATGCGCAACTTGCCCTTGATGCGGACAAATCCGACCTTACTGAGATCCAGCGCGGTGCACGTCTTCATAGCGGCGAAAATCGCATCGCGACTTACACGCGAAGCGAAGGCCGCCGCGGCACTCGATAACCTAATTCCGCCAATGCTGGCGGAGCCCCTAGTTACTCCCAACCAGTGCAAGTGCTTCTCTGGCGGCGGCCACCGTCTGCTCGATTTCTTCTTCCGTATGCGCGGCGCTCATAAAGGCGGCTTCGAATTGCGAGGGCGGCAGCCAGACACCCGCGTTTAGCATTGCCCTATGGAATTGCCCGAACTGCCCGGTGTTGCAACCGGCGGCGCTGTCCCAGTCAGTCACCGCGTGATCGACGAAAAAGAACGTGAACATAGACCCCGCATGGTTGGCCGTGATGTGCACACCGGCTTCGCGCGCGGCATCGAGCACGCGGTTGACGAGCGTTGTGGTGAGCTTTTCCAGTCGGGGATAAAGCTGCTGGCGGTTGTTGCGCAGCGTGCAGAGCATCGCCAGTCCGGCGGCCATAGCCAGCGGATTACCGCTGAGCGTGCCGGCCTGGTACATCGGTCCGAGCGGGGCCACCAGGTTCATGGTTTCCGCAGCGCCGCCGTAGGCGCCCACCGGCAGTCCGCCGCCGATGATCTTGCCCAGCGTCGTCAGGTCCGGGGTGATCTTGTGCAGCTCCTGCACGCCGCCAAAGGCGACGCGGAAGCCCGTCATGACCTCATCGAAGATCAGCAGCGCGCCTTCACGGCGGGTGATCTCGCGCAGGAATTCCAGGTAGCCCGGTTGCGGCAGCACGCAGCCCATGTTGCCAACGATGGGCTCCACAATGATGCAGGCAATCTGTCCCTTGAGCCGGTGGAAAGCCTCTTCGACAGCCTTGGGATGGTTGAAGGGCAGCGCCAGCGTGAACTGAACGAATTCCTCGGGCACACCGGCCGAGCCGGGAATGCCAAGGGTAGCAACCCCTGAACCGGCCTTCACCAGCAGCGCGTCCGTGTGGCCGTGGTAGCAGCCTTCGAACTTGATGATGTATTTTCGCTTGGTGGCGGCGCGAGCCAGACGGATGGCCGACATGGTGGCTTCGGTTCCGGAGCTGACGAAGCGCAGCTTTTCGATAGACGGAAACGCCTCGATGACGGCCTCGGCCAGCTCGATCTCCGACGGAGTCGAGGCACCGAAGCTTGTTCCTTTGCGAGCCGCGCCGATGATTGCTTCGACGACTTCCGGGGCCGCATGGCCAAGCAACAGAGGGCCCCATGAACAAACATAATCGATGTACGCATTGCCGTCGGCATCGTATACGTGGGCGCCTTCGCCGCGTACCAGGAAGGGCGGTTCTCCGCCGACTGCGCGGAAGGCGCGCACCGGCGAATTAACGCCGCCTGGGATAAGTCGTTCGGCTCTTTGCTGAAGCTTGCGTGAGAAATCGAGATTTCTGGCCATAAGCCGTCCTGAACTGCGCTCCGGAGTGATCGAAACGGCGCGCAGGAATTCATCAAGTTTTTAATATAACAGCCTACCGGACCACTGTTGTTGAGCCGCTATGATTGCGATTGCGGGCCGAAAAGGACAATAACCGTCCACGCGGAGTAGATTAGAAATTGTTTGTCTCCGCTGCGGGCCCGCCTTTGCCAGAGCAGCACGGGCCGGGTATTCGGGATTCACAATTAGAACGTGAATTTTCATTTTTGTTGATTGATTTAATAGAAGACGCTGCTTTTGCGCCTTCTTGCGAGGTGCCCTCTTGAATCTTCGCGTGCTCGTGAAATTCCGCCTGCTGATTACGCTCTTGGTCCTCGCACTCCTGTGTTCGATTACGTTTGCACAGTCGTCTGAGCCTGACGAACCAAACTCCGAAAGCAAACCGCCCGTCACCATCTTTCCTCATTCCGACACCAGCCGCTTCTGGGTTTCCGGACAGATGAACGGTATTTTCCAGGCGCACCCACCGTTTTCAGCAAAATACAGCGGCCCCAACAGCTTGCACAATTACGGGGAAAGCGCCACCTCGCGGGTGCTGACGCTTTTCACCGGATGGCAAATCACGCCCGGCGACGAACTCCTGTTCGACGTGGAAGAAGCCGGCGGCCACGGCATTAGCGAGGCCTTGGGTTTGGCGGGGTTTACCAACCTCGATGTTGTGCGCAACCCATCGCTCGGCACAGCGCCATATATGGCTCGCATCATGTACCACCACATCTTTGCCTTGAGCAGCGAGCACGTTGCCGCCGAGAGAACCCCCCTTTCGCTGTTTACGCAGTTGCCGGCGCGTCGGCTTGAGTTCCGCATCGGCAAGTTCAGCACGGTCGATTTCTTCGATCTGAATTCAGTCGGCACCGACAGCCACCTGCAATTCATCAACTGGACCGTGGATAACAACGGAGCGTACGACTACGCAGCCAACACTCGCGGCTACACCTATGGCGCAATCATCGAGTACCAGGATCGCTTCTGGGGAGTGCGGTTTGCCGAGATGCTGATGCCCAAGGTGGCCAACGGCGACAAACTCGATGCCGATCTGGCGCGGGCGCGGGCGGAGAACTTGGAATTTGGGCTTCGCCCCAGGTTGCTGAAAAACCGCAAAACGGCTTTTCGCGCACTTTCATATGTCAATCACGCCAACATGGGCGACTACCGCCAATCGATTGCCCTCGTGCAGGGAACCGGTGCGGCACCAGTCATCGAGAATACTCGCCGGCAGGGAACCATTAAGTACGGGTTTGGCCTGAATGCCGACCAGGAATTGACCCGCGACCTGCGCCTCGGCGTCCGTTGGGGATGGAACGAAGGACGGCACGAGTCATTTGCCTATACCGAAGTCGACAGCACAGCCGAATTGTGCGCTGACTATGTCGGCAGAAAGTGGAAGCGCAGCCTCGATAAGGTGGGCTTGGCATTTGTCAGCAATGGCATCTCGAAGGATCACCAGGAGTATTTACGGCTTGGCGGTCTGGGCTTCCTGCTGGGAGACGGCAACCTGAACTATGGACGGGAAAATATAGTCGAGTTTTACTACACGGCGCACTTCTGGCGCGGCATCTTTGCTTCGTTTGACCTGCAGCACATCAACAATCCCGGCTACAACCGGGATCGCGGGCCTGTGCTGGTTCCTACTCTGCGGCTGCATATCGACCTATAGGCGGGGGCTGATAAGATAGAAGGGCAATGATCCTGCCATTCGTCCGCGATCTTCTTGCGGATGCTGAAACCCTCCCCGCATTCTTGCGAGCGGCGGCCCATCTGAAGGGCGGCACGGGCAGGATTCGTCTGTCTGGGCTGACGGAAACGGCCAAGCCGCTGCTCTACGCGCAACTGCATCGCGCTCTCTCCCGGCCCCTGATTGTTTTGGTGGCGAACAATCGCGTAGCCGAGGAAATGCTGCCCGTGCTCCAGAGCTTTTGCGAGCTGACGGGCGCGGCCGGCGTCGACTCGGTGGTCTACTTGCCCGCGCGGGACGTGCTTCCATTCGAGAACCTGTCTCCCCATCCGGAAATCCAGGAGGCGCGCGCCAAAGCCCTTTGGCGGATTGCCACCGGCGCCGTCTCGATTGTGGTGGTGCCGTTTGCCTCCAGCGCTGCGTTGCTGCGCGAGCCCGCATATTACGGCGACCTGGGGCGGGTGGTTCGGCGTCTCGAGGCCGTGGACCTGGAAGAACTGGTCGAACACCTCAACATCGTCGGCTACACGCGCACCGACGTGGTGGAGATGACGGGAGAATATGCATTGCGCGGTGGAATTCTCGATGTGTTTCCCCCGGAAACCGATCGCCCGCTGCGCATAGAACTGTTTGGCGATGAGGTCGAATCGATCCGCAAATTCGATCCCGCGACTCAGCGCTCCTCGGGCGATGTTGATGAAGCGATGCTGCTGCCGTTAACCGAGACCCCGGTTTCGGAAGCGCTATTGACGGCGATTCACGCGCGCCTATCGGGACAGCGCATTGCCGGGACCGACGAGGCAATTCACGCCGCGGTCCAAAACGCCGGAGTCACGGTGTTTCCCGGGTGGGAGTTCTATGCGCCGGTGGCGGGAGCGGTACAAACCATCTTTGAGCATATGCCTACTGCCTGCGTGCTCGTCGATGAGCCCGCGCTCATCGAGCGTGACCAAGATGCCTGGTGGGAGCGCGTTACGGCTGCGCATGAGCGTAGCGGAGTGGGCAATCTGGTGCGTCCCGAGGAATTGTATCTGCCTCCGGACGCGTGGCGTGCGCTGGTAGCAAGCCGCGGCGGAGCCAACGTCGAACAGCTCGGGGTTTCGGGCGGCGAATTGGAAGACATTCAGTTGCTTTCGCGGCCCACGACGCGCTTTCACGGCTCGGTGCCGGGGCTGATTGAGGAAGTGAAGAAGCTGAGCGCGGAGGGCGAGAAGATTCTTTTGTCGGCGGGCAGCACCGGCGAGTTGGAGCGGTTGGCCGACATCTTTAACGAATACGGTGTGCCTTACCGGCTCGGCAGCCGGGCGCAGCGTCCCAGCGGCGGAAGCTATGCCGATGAGGCCGGTTATTTCGGCGAAGATCTCTCGGTGACCACTCTGGTGCGTGCCTTCGTGCCGAATGGAGTTGCGCTGCCCGAGTCGAGGTTGGTGATCTTCGGCTCCTGCGATTTGTTCGACGAGTCGGAGACGATGGTGGCCCGCGCTCCGCGCCAACGGTCGAGGACGGCGGCGTTCCTTTCGGATTTCCGCGACTTGGCTGTAGGTGACTACGTGGTGCACGTCGAGCACGGCATCGGCCAATACCAGGGTTTGCGGGAGATTGCGCAGGGCGACGGCAGCAGCACCGAGTTCATGATTCTGGAGTACGCCGAGGCTGCACGGCTCTACATCCCGCTGACGCGGTTGGATCTGGTTCAGAAGTACCGCTCCGCTGAAGGCGGCAGACCTTTGCTCAGCCGTCTGGGCACACAGCAGTGGGCCAAGACGAAGGCTCGCGTCAAGAATGCCATGAAGGACATGGCTGACGAACTGCTGAAGCTCTATGCCGTGCGCAAGACCGCCGAAGGCCATGCTTTCCCGCCGGACACGCAATGGATGCACGAGTTTGAAGACGCATTCGAATTCAACGAAACCGATGATCAGGTATCGGCCATTGTCGACGTGAAGCGGGACATGGAGTCCGCCACGCCGATGGATCGCCTGTTGTGCGGGGATGTCGGGTACGGCAAGACGGAAGTCTCCATGCGCGCCGCGTTCAAGGCGGTGAGCGACAGCAAGCAAGTCGCCGTGCTCGCGCCCACCACGGTGCTTGCCTTCCAGCATTTTGAAACCTTCAAGCGGCGTTTCGCGGCATATCCCATGAACATCGAGATGATCAGCCGCTTCCGTACCAGCAGGCAGCAGAAGGGGATCGTCGAGAAGGTTGAGGGCGGCAAGGTGGACATCCTCATCGGCACTCACCGCCTGCTCTCTAAGGACATCAAGTTTCCCGACCTCGGCCTGGTAATCGTTGACGAGGAGCAGCGATTCGGCGTGCGCCACAAAGAGCGGCTGAAACACCTTCGAAAAGAGGTCGACGTGCTGACCATGTCGGCCACGCCGATCCCCCGGACTTTGCACATGTCGCTCGTGGGGCTGCGGGATATGAGCCTGATTGAAACGCCGCCCAAGGATCGCATGGCCATCCAGACGGTGGTTGCCGGTTGGGACGATAAGTTAATCCGCTCGGCCATCGAGCAGGAACTGGAACGCGGCGGCCAGGTGTACTTCGTCCACAATCGCGTGGAATCCATTCACGACATCTCGGCCAAGATACGCGAGCTGGTGCCGCGAGCCCGCATTCTGGTTGGCCACGGACAGCTAAGCGAAGGCGAGCTGGAAAAAATCATGCTGGCCTTCATGCGGCACGAGGCTGACATCCTAGTGGCCACGACGATCATCGAGAATGGGCTCGATATTCCGCTTTGCAACACCATCATCATCAACCGGGCGGATCGGCACGGGCTTTCCGAGCTGTATCAGTTGCGCGGGCGCGTCGGACGCTCCAATCGGCGCGCATATGCCTACCTGTTGATCCCGTCGGAACGCGACCTGACGGATCTGGCGCGCAAGCGGCTGGCGGCCCTGAAGGAGTTCAGCGACCTTGGCGCGGGCTTCAAAATTGCGGCGCTCGACCTGGAACTGCGTGGCGCGGGCAATCTGCTCGGCGGCGAACAGAGTGGGCACATCGAGGCTATCGGCTTCGAGATGTACACAACGATGCTGGAGCAGACCATCCGCGGCATGCGCGGTGAGGAAGTCGCCGAGGTGACCGAACCCCAACTCAACCTGGGCCTTAACATCCGCATTCCCGGCGACTACATCGGCGAGGAAAATCACCGTTTGCGGATTTACAAACGCATCGCCGGAGTGGAGAGCGAGAGCCAGCTTGCCGATGTCTCCGCCGAATTGCGGGACCGCTACGGCGAGCCGCCTCCGAGCGTGCGCAACCTGCTCGATTACGCCAGCCTGAGGCTGCTTTCACAGCGCGTGCGAGTGATGCAAATCGAGCGCAAACGCGACCTGGTCAGCATTCGATTCGACGGCAAGGCGGAAGTGGACGCGGAGAAGTTGGCGCAGTTCGTGGCAAGCCATCGCGGAACGCAGTTTACTCCGCAGGGCATCCTGAAGTTCACCATCAAGTCCAACCGGGCCGACGAGGTGCTGGAGAGCCTGCGGCAAGTCCTGGAAAATATCGCCAGCGCCGCAGTAGCGGGGTAGAGGTCGGCGGCATGCGTTCAGAAGCGACTTCAGCGACTTTGCGACGCAGATCCTGCACCGAGTTGTACAGTTTCCCAGTATCCGCTGATATCTTCCATGTACGCTTCGAACGTTTTCTTAAAGGATGGGTCGTACTTGTCGAGAAAGGACGCGACGAGCGCCAAATACTCCTCGACGTGCTCACAAGGAGAAAATTCACCTCCATATCTCTGGAAAACCGAACTACACAAGATATCTGCGGTCTGGTTTATCTCCCCGAGACTGGTACAGAAACGCGCCTTCACAACTAGCGACGCCATGACAATCCTTCTCAGGTCGTCGTTCCGCTCAAGTTCCTGAAACGTTAGGGCCTCCAGCTCTTCATGATTTTCTGAAATAAACCTCGTCAGGCCCTGGCCCGGAAATTCGGTTTCCGGTCTGTCTGAAAAGATGTAGTGAATGACAGCGACAACGATGTGTTCATCACGCGTGCCCCATGGATACTCTCGGGCTAACGTCCCGTACACGCTAGTGAGTCCCAAGTGATACTTTGCAAGTTCCTGCATGGCTGCGGACAAATCGGGAACCATCGCTCTCACCTGTTTGAATCTATTGCGGTTCAATGTGCCACACGCTAGCAGATTGTGTATCAAGAAACCAGCAATTTCACCCGCAACGGCGCGGGATGAATCGGCGTCGTGGGATCCTTCGCTGTGCTCAGGATGACAACGCATGACAGTCTGATGGCTCAGGGGATGCGCCTATTGTTGAACCTGCTGATGCGAAGAAGAGTTATGAACCTGTACAATCGCTTTTTCCGCCGTTCAGGCTGAAAATCGCTTCACTGAGAGCACGCGATGAAACAACGAGTCAGAAAGGCAGTTTTTCCGGCCGCGGGGCTGGGCACTCGATTTTTGCCAGCGACCAAGGCGCAGCCCAAAGAGATGCTGCCGCTGGTCGACAAGCCAATCATCCAGTATGGCGTGGAAGAGGCCGTGGCTTCCGGCTGCGATCAGATCATCATCGTGACCGGGCGCAACAAGACCGCGATTGAAGACCACTTCGATGTCAGCTATGAGTTGGAAAAGCAGTTGGAGGAGAAGAACAAACTTGACCTGCTGGCCATCGTGCGCCAGATCTCGGACATGATCCACATCTGCTACACGCGGCAGAAAGAGGCGTTGGGATTGGGGCATGCAGTGCTCGTGGCCAAGGAACTGGTGGGTGACGAACCTTTTGCGGTGCTGCTGGCCGACGACGTAGTCGATTCCGAAACGCCGTGCCTGAAGCAGATGATCGACATTTTCGAGGAGACGCAGTGCTCGGTGATCGCCACCCAGGTGGTCGAAGGCAAAGCCATCTCCGCCTACGGCGTGCTCGACGCCATCCCGGTTCCAGGTCACGGCGGCCGTTTGTTCGAGATCAAGGATTTGGTGGAAAAACCGCGTCCCGAAAAGGCGCCGTCGAACCAGGCAATCATTGGCCGCTATATCCTGACTCCACGCGTCTTCGAGTGTTTGGAGAGGATAACACCTGGCGCTATCGGCGAGTTGCAACTGACCGACGGACTGCGCGAGCTGCTGAAGCACGAAAAAATGTACGGCTATCAGTTCGAGGGCAGGCGCCACGATACCGGCGACAAACTCGGCTTCCTGAAGGCGACGGTAGAGTTCGCCCTCAAGCGCGACGACCTTGGCGCCGAATTTCGCGAGTGGTTGCGGCAGCAGAAGTTCTGATCGATCCGCGGCTTACTCCCCGAGGACCGGCGTAAACGAACCGATTCTGCGCTCCTGCTCGATCATGATCTCGCACTCGTGGTCGAGCGTTTCGTATTGCTCCCCAAACTGCACGCGGAACTGCCGGAAAGCCTCTTCCGAGGCCCATCGGTCAACGGTTACGAAACGTTCGGGGCGTCTTTCGTCGCGCAGCAGCTCGGTGCCGACGAACCCCTGCGCTCGCTTGAATAGTGCTGCCCACGCGCCGCCGGGACCGTAGATCCTCGCGAATTCCGCTTCGCACTCCGCCTTCGGCACGAACTCCCAGACGATCACGTACATGGTTCCTCCACGCATCGGCCCAGGGTGTTTCCGTCCTCACTGAACATCAGGAACAGAATAGCCCCAGCCGCTGAAAAAGCAACCGGGGCTTTGGAATCAAATGGGATTGAACTACCCCACGTTAGCCAACCAGACGAGCCCTTAGCTACAAACGGAGAGCTTCGACAGGATCTGCCCGCCCAACTCAAAAGAGCTCGCGGGCGAACGTGGGGCACTAGCAACTGGCACGAGGAAGCAGCCTATTCCTCTTCTTCCGTTTCTTCGCCCTTAGCCGCTTTGGCCGCCGCTACGATCTTCTCCTGGATCAGCGCCGGGACCACATCGTAGTGATCCATTTCCATGCCAAAGCTGCCGCGGCCCTGCGTCATCGCGGTGAGGTCGGTGCCGTAGGTCAACATTTCGGACATGGGAACCGAAGCCTTCACGACGGTGTTGCCGCCCTTGTTATCCATGCCCTGGATGCGGCCGCGCCTCGAGTTCAGGTCGCCCATGATGGCTCCGGCGAACTCGTCCGGAGCCGTGATCTCGACGCTCATGATCGGTTCCAGCAGCGTCGGCTTGGCCTGCTCCATTGCCTTCCTGAAGGCGATGCGCCCGGCGGTCTTGAACGACATTTCGTTGGAGTCGACATCATGATAGCTGCCGTCGTAGAGAATCACCCTGAAATCGACCACCGGAAACCCTGCCAGGAATCCGCGTGCGGCAGCTTCGAGAATGCCTTTTTCAACGGCCGGAATGTAGTTCTTGGGAATCGCGCCGCCGAAGATGTCGTTCACGAACTCGAACTGGCCACCGCGCGGCAGCGGTTCCATTTTGATTTTGCAATCGCCAAACTGGCCGTGGCCGCCTGACTGCTTCTTGTGGCGCCCCTGCACGTCGGCGTGGCCGCGTATCGTTTCGCGATAGGGAACCTTCGGGGCTTTCAGGTTGACCTCGGTGTGATAGCGGTTCTTCATCTTCGACACCGCCACCTCGATGTGCTGCTGGCCGGTGCCCGCGATCAGGAACTCCTGTGTCTGCGGGTCGCGGAAGAAGCGGAGCATGGCGTCTTCCTCCATCAGCTTGGAAAGGTTGACTCCCAGCTTATCCTCGTCCGCCCGCGACTTCGGCTCAATCGCAAACGTGATTGTCGGCTCAGGCAGCTTGACCACCGGATATCTAATTGGCGCAGCCTTGTCGCCCAGCGTGTCGCCCGTCAAGGTTTCCTTGAGCTTGGCTACCGCGCCCAGATCGCCGGCATGCAACTGGTTGACGGCAACCGTTGTCTTGCCCTGCATGATCGAGAGGTGAGCAAATTTTTCAGTTCCGCTGCGGGTGAAATTCTGCACCGAGGCATCGTTCTTCAACACGCCCGAGAATACTTTGAAGTAGGAGATGCGCCCTGAGAACGGATCGCTCACCGTTTTGAAGGTGTAGAGCGAGACCGGTTCGTTGTCGGCGATCTTGCGTTGCGCAGGCTCGCCGTTTCCCGATCCGCCCGCGGCTTCCACCGTTCCGCGTTCCGCCGGCGAAGGCGTGTAATCGACGATGAAATCGAGCAGCGCGTCCGTGCCAATATTGGCCAACCCCGCGGCGAACAGCACAGGAAAGACCTTGTGGCCGCGAACCGCGTCGTGGAGGCCGGCGACGATTCGCTCTTCGGTGAGCGTGCCGCTGGAGAAGAACTCTTCCATCAGGGAGTCATCGCCTTCGGCAACCAGCTCCACGAGCCTCTCGTGAGCTTCCTTGGCCTCTCCGGCCAGATTAGCGGGAATCTCGCCCACGGTGGCTTTCCCGTTGCCGCCCAACTCGTAGGTGTAGGCCTTCATGCGGACCAGGTCCACCACGCCGGAGAAATTCTTTTCGCTGCCGATGGGCAGCTGCACCGGAATTACCGTTCGGCCAAACGTCGTCGTCAAAGACTCCATGCAGCGTTGGAAATCGGCTCGTTCGCGGTCCATGCGGGTGCAGACCAATATCCGGGGCAGCGAATACTTTTCGGCGAAGCCCCAAATCTTTTCCGTGACCACCTGCACGCCGCTGACGCCATCGACCACCACCAGAGCCGCTTCCACGGCTGGCATCACCATCTCGGCTTCGTGCGTGAACATGTTGAATCCGGGAGTGTCGATCAGGTTGATCTTGCTCTTGCCCCACTCGACGAACGACATGGCGGCGGAGATTGTCATCTGCCGGGAAATTTCTTCTTCGTCGTAGTCGGTGACGGTGTTGCCTTCGTCCACACGGCCCAGACGCTGGGTTGAGCCGGCCGTGTACAGCATGGCCGAAACGAGAGAGGTTTTGCCGGAGTGGGCGTGCCCCACGACAGCGACGTTACGGAGATTAGCGCCTTCGTAGTTTTTCACAATAACTCCTCTTATCGCCGTTTCACCGTGCCGGGTGAAACAATACCGTAGCTCTCCCTGCCGTTATCGCGGTCTCATGCAGCACCGCAACACCGAGCAATCCCCAGACCGCACAAAAACCGCCGTCGGCCAGTGCCCCGCAAGCTCTCAGGGAACCTTGGTTGCCTGGATGGTCGAATGACCCAACATAAGGGTAGCTGACGCCGCATCCCGAGGCCAACCCAAGGGCGGAAGGCAGGACCCCCCACGTGCCCTGGCACATGGCGGAGAGCAAAAAATAAGAAGAAAAATCGTAGCACAAGCGCTCCGTAGCGCCAATCGTTGGTTTGTGGCGGTCTGTGCAGCCCCGCAACCGCAGAACCCGGTCACCAGAAATTCCCCTTAATCCATGCCTTTCAGATGGGAGTTTCTGCCGGACGCCGGGTTCAGTTACCATAGAACAAGCAGCCAGGAATTCCGCTCTGGCATCGAGGTTCTATTCTGAATGCTGACGAAAGGTTCTTCACCGACGATGAAAACAGTTTCGCGCATGCTCATGATCGCCGCACTTATGGCCATTTCCGGTCTTGCCCAGGCCGGGGACAATTCCGTGCTTCGCCCGCCCACGGGTTCCAAAGTGGCGATTGTCGTCTTTGAGGATATGGAATGTCCCCAGTGCGCCCGCATCGAGCCGCTGCTGGAAGATGCCGAAAAGACCTACAACATTCCGCTGGTGCGCTACGATTTTTCACTGCCCATGCATGCCTGGTCGTTTGTGGCTCATGTGAACGCCCGCTATTTCGACACCAAAGGGAAGCCGTTGGGCGAGGAATACCGCCGCTGGGTCTTCAAAAACCAGAACTTCATCACCAAGATGAATGTGCGCGGCATGTCCGAACGATTCGCCGCTGAGCACGGCGTCACCTTGCCTGCCTTCGTCGATCCCGACGGTAAGCTGGCCGCCAAGGTGAGGGAAGATTACGCTACCGGAGAGAGAGTCGGTATCGATCACACGCCGACCGTCTACGTTGTTGGCGAGTCGCGGCAGACGCCCTACATTGAAGTTAAGGAGATGTCTCAACTATTCAACACCATCGACCAGATGAAGGCTTTGGTGAAGGCCGAGGCGCCACGCTCGAAGAATTCGTCGGCCCGGAAGGTCAAGCCCGTACAGTGAAACCGCAGTGGCGAATGTCTAGTGAAGGCCCGCTCCGGCGGGCCTTTCTCGTTTTGGGGTTTTCCCGAACTGATAGGCCAAGTCCATCGCAAGGCTGAGACCGCCTCGCAATTTGCAATCTGCCGGGCATAGCTGGCCGATAGCCTTATTACATGCCTACGATGACGTGTATTCTAAGGCGTCTCGGAAACAGCGCCAGCGAGCGGGTGGCGAGGTTCTTGGCTGAACGCTTCCCGGCCGTCGCCATTCTGGCAGTTTTACCATGGCTCGAGCGATCGACTCCCGAACCTCCCCGCCATAGATCTGGACTGCCGCCACTGCGCGCCGACGAGAGCACAACGCGACGATCCGGTGACCACTGAGAAATTCTGAGTGAAGGCCCACCTGCTCTGAAACGCTCTAATCCTTCTTGTTCAGCCCTCGCAGCACCTCAAATAATTCTTCGTTCTCGGGAGGCGTGGTCAGCGGATAGACTCTTGGCAAAGATGATCACGCCTTGCTTGTCGATAATGAAAACAGCGCGCTCGGAGATCCCCGGGACCGGATCTCCCTCGCGCAGCACTCCATACTTGATTGCCACTTCGCCGTGCGGCCAGAAGTCGCTGCCCAGCGGAAAACTAACCCACCCGATATCCTTCTTCTGCCACGCGATGTGACTCGGAATGGAATCAACGCTCATGCCCACGACCTGGGCATCGTATCCGGCGAACTTCTCCACGTCCAGGTTCGTCGCCGGAATCTGAGCGCTTCAGGTAGGTGTCCAATCGAGGGCGTAGAAGGCCAGCACCACGTTCCGTCTGCCCTTGAAGTTGCTGAGCCTGAACCGCGTCCTGGTTTCGCCCAAGACGGCGGGCACCTCGAAATCAGGGGCCACGTCACCGACTTTCAAAGCTGTCATCGTTCCGCTCCAATTGGCTCGCTTCTGTGCGGGATCTCCCCACTCCAACACGCGCAACTCCGGCGCATTGGGGATCTCCGGAATTGTATCGGCGCAAACCAGGGCGGGCAAGCACGGCGCTCGCAGACTGCAACGCGCAGCGATTGGGCCGGCATCGAAAAAGGGTAGCCCAGTTTCAGTCCGGCGTCGAGTGCGACAGTCCCGCAACTGTGACGCGTGTTGCTCGGCAAAGCCGCTTCATAAGGAGATTTTGATGTTCGGTTTATCGCGCTATAACTACGGAGAATTCCGCCGCTCCAGCCTGTTGAAGGACATGACCAAAGCCAAGTTCGGCACTGCTCCTGAACCGGGCGAGAAGGCCCCGGACTTTGAACTGCGAACGCTGGACGGCGACAAGATTCGACTCGACGAGCTCCGGCAGGAGAGCAACGTGGTGCTGACCTTCGGGTCGGCAACCTGCCCGATGAGTGCCGCCTCAGCCGGCGCTTTGCAGGCGCTTCACAAAAAGTTTGGCCGCCAAGGCGTCGAATTCCTGTTCGTCTACGTGCGCGAAGCGCATCCTGGCGAGCGGCTTTCCGCTCACCGCAACCTCGGCGAGAAGATCAGGGCCGCCGAACTTTTCCGCGAGCAGGAAGGGATCGCTTTCCCGATACTGATCGACGAACTGAGCGGCAAAGTGCATCGCAGCTATGGCTCGCTGCCCAACTCGACCTACATCGTCGACCGTAGCGGCCGCATTGCCTTCCGTTCGCTTTCGACGCGGCCCGAGGCCGTGGGGGAAGCCTTGGAAGAACTGATCGAGCGCCAGCGAGAGCGTAAAGTCGATCATGCGGTCGTCCGCGGGGGTGAAGACAGGGGTTGGCCACCGCCCTTGCGCAGCTTACTGTACTCGCATCGTGCGCTGGAGCGCGGCGGTGAACGCGCAATCCGCGAGTTCCGGCGTGAACTGGGAGTGCCCGGAGAAATTGCGCTCGTGAGCAGCCGCCTGGCATCACCGGTCGTCGAGCACCCGCGAGCCACGGCTGCCACGATTGCTGCCGTCGCCGGCGTTCTTGGATTGGGATTGTGGGTCGGCCTCGCGCTGCGCCGCCGCCGCTTTGAGCGTACGCCCTATAGTGGTTACGATTATGCCCGGCGTGAGTCTCGCCGTACTGGAACGGACGACTACGAGGTTGGAATCTAGCAGGCTGCTGAAAAACCCGTAGCAGTGTCATCCTAAGGCCGCGCCGGTGTTGCGCGACCGAAGTATCTGCTTTCCATTTGGCGCGCACAAACAGCAGATATTCGCTGCGCTCTCCAGTGTCTCTGACGTTGTACAATGGATTCGCTGCCGCGGGCATGCTGGTTGCCCCGGCCCTCATTGAGCGATTCCGCTCCGGTTCTGGGTTTTTTCCGTACAACAAACCGAGTCTAACCTTCGCGCGGCACATCCGCGCACAATGCGGTTCACGTCGTGAAGAGATGTCCCGAAAGGAGAAAACAATGTCTCAGGTAGTTTCGGTGAAGTTGACCCGCGAAGTCGCCCCGTTGCCATACGCTTACAATGCGCTCGAGCCTTACATCGACGAGCAGACCATGCGCATCCACCACGATAAACACCATGCCGCATACCTCACGAATCTGGTCAACGCGCTGGAGAAGTATCCAGAGCTGCTCGAGAAAGAGCCGGAGGATTTGCTGCGCGGGCTCGACGGTATACCTGCGGACATTCGCACAGCTGTGCGCAACCATGGCGGCGGTCATGTGCACCACGCAATGTTCTGGACGCTGATGAAACCGAACGGCGGCGGCGCGCCGGAAGGCGAAATTGCGACCCTGATCAATGGTGCATTCGGCGGTTTCGATAATTTCAAAACGAAGTTCAACGACCTGGGCCTGAAGCACTTTGGAAGCGGCTGGGTTTGGCTGGTTCGTACAGCCGCCGGGAGCTACGAGATCCTCGCCATGCCGAACCAGGACAGCCCATTTTCGCAAGGCATGTTCCCCATCCTGTGCAATGATCTCTGGGAGCACGCGTACTATTTGCACTATCAGAACCGCCGCGCGGAGTATCTGCAGACGTGGTGGAACGTAGTGAACTGGGAGGAGATCAACCGCAGGCTAAGAGCTGCGACATCCAAGTAGTTGCCATGCCTGATATGCGCTGAGCCGCAGCGAGCATTTACACTGCGACGTGTCGAGGCGCAGGGATTACAATTCCACTATCAAAGGCCGGGGCGAACTCCGGCCTTTTTTGTAGTTTTCTCCCGGGGGAGAACGCACAGTGAACGTTGCCGCCAAATGTATTCGCGAACAGATTGTTGCCGTCCTGGGCGCATGGAAGATGTTGCCGCACCTGATCGATGTCACGGCGGATGTAATGGTCGACACCGATTTGGCGGGCATCGATTCGCACGGTATCTCGATGCTCATCCTGTATGAACAGAAGCTGCGCCAGGGCAAGTTGAAGCTGCAGGTGGAGCCGAGGATCATCCGCGAGAATGCGGTGACGGCTTTGATCGACGCCGGTGACGGATTGGGTCATCCTGCCTCCGTAATGGCAATGCGGCTCGCGATCGAGAAGGCGGGCGCCTGCGGAGTCGCAGCCGTGTCGGTGACCAATTCGCACCACTTTGGCCCGGCCGGATACTACGCAAAGATGGCGGCTCAGCGCGGCTTCATCAGCATGGTGACCAGCAATGCCCGCACCGTCGCTGTTTTGCCGACGCGCGCCTCAGCCAAGGTGTTCGGCACGAATCCGATTGCATTCGCCGTTCCCGCCCGCCGCAATCCTCTGTATCTTCTGGACATGGCCACGAGCACGGTTGCCGCGAACAAGATTCGAATCTACGAGTTCAAAGGCAAGCCCCTGCCCGACGGCTGGGTGCTGGACGAGAATGGACAACCCGTGCGCGATGCGGTTGCCGCCATGCGTTACGTCTGGGAGGGCGGCAAGGGCGGCCTGACCCCGATTGGCGGCACGCCGGAGATGAGCAGTCACAAGGGGTACGGCTTGGCCATGATTGCGCAGATTCTCGGAAGCACGCTGGCGGGCGGTTCCTTCCCGGCACTGGCGGAGCAGCGCGGAACCGTCGATGGGCCAGATAATCTCGGGCACTTCTTCCTGGTCTTGGACCCCAAGGCATTCCGGCCCGACGGGGCGTTCGAGAGCGATGTGGACGATATGATCGATTACCTGCATGGCGTCTCGGCCATTGATCCCGCCGAGCCGGTTCTGGTTGCCGGCGATCCCGAATTGCAAGCTCGCGAGCGGCGATTGAAGGAAGGGGTGCCGATCACGCCGGTGCTCGCCGATAAGATCCGCGCTATTTGTCAGCGCTGCGGCGTACCTTTTCTGCTGGAGCCATTTTAAGGTTGATGCGCTTGCGGTGAGGCACGAAGTCTGCTGAGGGCTTGCGGGGTGAACTGATCGGCGGGAATCTCGATGTCGCGTTCGGAGCGCGAACCTTCAAGTGTTGTGCGGGCGCGGCCATCGGCCGACTCGACAGTAACGATGGCGGCAGTCCAGCGGCCATGCGGCCGCTTCATGATCTTCGAGGCGATAAAGCGCCTCCGCAGACGGCCATCTTTACCGAATTTCTCCACTCGCAGAGGCAGGGCAAGTTCAGGAGAGACCCAGCTTCTTACCAAAGAGTAGGAAGTCGCGGTGCCAGGGCCGGGATGCGATTCGAGGATTGTGCATCTGCGCCCGGAGACAACCTCCTCTCCTTTCAACTCCTGCAACGGCCATTGCCAAAAATTTTCAGCAACGTCTTCTATGGCGATGGCGGAATTGAAGAGGGGTTGAGCCATGAGCTGTGGCGTGAGAGGGAGTTGTCCCTTGCGCGACTGGAGCAGGCCACTGACCGCGCCCTGCGAGGATGTTTCCACCAGCAAGACTTCACCGGCGGCCGACTTGGGCCAGAGCACCTGGTAAATCACCTGTTTGGTGCCTTCCTGCTGGCGGCCACGGATGAGCAACTGCTTTACCTCCGGAGCGGCGGAATCTGGACGGCTTGAGACCAGCTTGGCGCGAATGCGAAAACCAGAGCTCTTCTGCGCATCTTCAATCCGGGCGATGAGCTGTTTTGCCGTGAGATCGGCGCCCTGTGCGCCAGCGCAAAGCGAGAGCAGAAGAGCGAAGAGCGCCGGAGTTTTCATTCGTATCGCATAGCCTCATTGGGGTGCAGCCGCGAGCCAAGGAAAGCCGGATAGAGGCCACCCAGTACGCCCAGGCCCAGTGCAATGGCGAAGGCAATCGAGAATAGATGCCAGCTCAATTCCACTTCAATCTTCAGGATCATCCACGGGCTGGCCATCAGCAATTGCACGGCGACACAGCCGAGGGCGATGCCCACTAGTCCACCAATAAAGCTGAGCACCACGGATTCGTAGAGGATCATGCGCACGATACGGCTGCGCCGCCATCCAATGGCGAGCAGAACGCCGATCTCATGAATGCGCTCGAAAACACTCATCAGCACCGTGTTCATGACGCCTACAGCGCCGACGATGAGGGCGATCGCGGAGGTGGCCCAACTCATCGCCTTCGCCATCTGGATGGCCGTGTTATGTCTCGCAACCTCGTCGGTGCTGAAAGCCTGGAAGCCGGGCATTTGATTCTTGATGGTCTGCCGGATCTGTTCCAATTGCTCCGGCGTGGTGCCTGGGGTCACGCGCAAGTTCAGAAAATTGATTCTCCCAGGATTGCCCATGATGGTCTGCAATTGCGGCAAGGCCATGACGATGGAGCTGTTTTCCACCAAGGCTCCGCTCTTGAAGATGCCACAAACGGTGAATTCGCCGGTTTCGACCTGGATGGGAGCACCAAGGGATTTCTTCAAAACCGTTGAGGCCAAGGTTCCAATCACCACACACTTGTCGGAGTCGTTCGCAGGCCAGCGGCCTTCGATGAGCTGCAAATGTTCCCAGAGGAAGCCCTGGAGTTCCCAGCCAAAGACGAGCACAGTGGGAGAATCTTCGACGCTGACCATATCGCTGAGGAGGCCCGTTGCCTTTTCGATGCGCGGGAGGCGCAGCAACTGATCCTTAATACCGCCATCAAAGGGCGCGGCCAAGGGGCTCTGGCTGGTGACCTTGGTTACGACGAGATCCGTACCGCGCACGGCATAGGCCCGTTCCCAGCTTTTCTCAAAGCCCCACGCCAGGCTGGCCAACGCCACAACCGCGCCAATACCTATGGCGATGCCTGCAATGGTCAGCAGGCTCCTGGTGGGACGGCGCAGAAGGTTCTTGCCGACGAGCGCGAGGAAAATCAAACCGTCTCCTTCCGCTGGCCTCTATCGGCGACGATGCGGCCGTCGATCATTTGCAGGGTGCGATGCGCATAGGCCGCGACATTTGGATCGTGGGTGACGACGATGATCGTCATGCCGGTTTGCGAGTGTATCTGCTTGAGAAGATCCATGACGAGCCGGGCGCTGTCGCTGTCCAGATTTCCGGTGGGCTCATCGGCAAGCAGCAGATCGGGTTTGTTGGCGAGGCTTCGGGCAATGGCGACCCGCTGGCGTTCTCCCCCCGATAATTTGGCAGGAAGGTGATCGATCCTTTCAGCCAGCCCGACGGCGTGCAGCAGCTCCCCGGCGCGGCGCTGACGCTCCTTTACAGGCCACGGCATTTCAAACATCGGCACCTGGACGTTTTCCGAGGCATTGAGCGTTGGGAGGAGATGAAAGGACTGAAAGACGAAACCAATAGTGCGCGCCCGGAAGGCACCGAGATCGCGAACTCCGCTCAACGGCTGGCCGTTGAACAGGACCTCGCCGCCGGTGGGCACGTCGAGACCGCCAAGAAGCTGCAGCAAAGTCGACTTGCCGCTCCCACTGGGGCCGGCGATGGCGACGAACTCCCCTTTCTGGATTACGAAGTCAGCTCCGCGGAGCGCCTTGACGCTGCCATCGTCAAACTCACGCCGCAAATCGCGAACCTCGATAAACGCGGGGCCGTCCGGCACCTTGCAGACGGTATCTCCGTTCGCGGACCGGGGTGAGCAATGACCATCCAGAAAGCGCTCCATGATGATGGTGACCTCCCGCGGGCGTTCAATATTAGGGGCGTGGCCGCATTGTTCGATCAGTTCCATCTCCGCTTGCGGGAGACACCTCTTGAATTCGTAAGCCATCCTTGGCGGGGTGATGTGATCGTCGGCGCCCCAGATCAGCATCACCGGGCATCGCAATTGCGGTAACTCATCGCGCAGGTTTTCGTGTTTTGCCGAGCGCGCCATGCGTACGACCTTCCGCGCCTGCACGGGGGATGTAATCGTGTCGTAGACCTTCTGGACGAGAATCTCGGTTGTGTGGACTTCGTCGAAAAAAACCTCTTTTATTTTTTCGCGAACCCATTCACGCGATGGGTGTCGGGGTGTGTCTTGGCCAGTGCGATCGAAGAGTCCCGAACTTCCCACCAGCACGAGCCCGGCGACGCGGTCTGGATAAGCGAGAGCTAGTTTGAGCGCGACGTGACCGCCCAGGGAATTGCCGCAGAGGACGGTGCGCTCAATCTTTTCAGCGTCGAGCATCCCTTTGATGTAACCGACAAGAGAATTGATTCCGACTTCTTGGTAGGGCACGTCAAGAATGGGAAGCTCTGGGACGTAGACCGGCCACTTCTCCTGGAGCCGAGTGCTGCATGCCAGCCAGCTCTCCGGCCCACTGAACATTCCGTGCAACAGCATGACTCCCATTTTCATAGGCTTACTTCGACGAGGCCACGCCAGAACCGAAGATTCCAGCTCAGGGCCCACACATAACTCATTCTTAACGATTGCCACAGATTGTAGTGCCGGTGAGCTGGTTTGCGAAACTCAATTCTATCCACGATGGAAAAGCCAGGGATACGTGCTAAAGTCTTCCCCCTCAGCTTAAGTTGAACACCCGATGTAATAGCTTCCCTCGCTCATGTTATTTTAAGAAGGCGATCCGAATTCCTGTAGTGACATCCGCGGCAACAGACAAGCCCTGCAACGCAGCCTTTAGCGTCTGGTGAGGCGACCAGGGACGAGAGAGCGCTTCGAGTTTGTTTGCGCCCAGTACCTCGGGCGCTCAACGTCGGTTTGGGTGCCGAACGGAGGAGTCGAGTTGAAAGTTAACGAGAAACTATGCCTTGGCTGTGGACGCTGCCAGCCTTATTGCACCATGGGTGCAATAAGCTTTGTGCGCGACAGTCGTGGACGCACTTGCTCCAGCGTCGATCAATACGAGTGCGTAGACTGCGGTGTGTGTTACCGAGCCCACGTTTGCGCCAGCGATGCCCTCTACGAGCCGAAACCCGAGTGGCCGCGATCTGTGCGCGGCACGTTCAGCAATCCGCTGGTGGAGCACAAAGAGACCCGGGTCCCCGGTCGCGGAACTGAAGAGATGAAGACCAACGATGTCACCGGTCGCTTTAAGTTTGGCGAAGCCGGAATGGCGGTCGAGATGGGTCGCCCAGGCGTTGGCGCTCGTTTTACTGACATCGAGAAGGTTGCCATGGCCATCGCCGCCATCGGCGGCATCACCTTCGAGCCGAAGAATCCTCTCACCGGACTCATGGCCGACAAGAAGACCGGCAAGATGAATGAAGATGTCATGGGAGAAAAGGTGTTGTCGGCGATTATCGAGTTGATGGTTCCACAGCAGAGGATTCCCGAAATCGTCGCGGCCGTTCGCAAGGTCAGCAAAGAAATTTCGACGGTGTGCAGCTTCGACCTGACCACGAAGGTGGACCCGGACGGTGGAATTGCGGCGTTCGAGATGGCGAAAGCTGCCGGCATCCAGCCTACGATGAACGGCAAGACCAACGTCGGCCTTGGCAGACCGTTCTTCATCGAGGAGGCAAACGCATGACGCACACGCTTCACCGCCGCGGAACGGCCGAAAGTTTCAAGAATGATTACGTGTTGTTTGCCATGTCAGCCAAAGGCGTCAATGAGGTTGGCTCGAAGACGAGACTGAAGCGTTTCCTGGAGATTATCCAGCAGCACAACCCGGTCAACATGGGCGACATGAAGACCGGCAACCGCTTTATCACCTCGCCGGATACCATCGTCAATAACGCTCAAGACACGTCCATCGTGCATGGCGTATTTGAAAACCGCGAGGACCTGATCAGCGCTTTGAAGGATCTGAAAGAAGCCGATTTGGGAGTGTCGGTCATCATCTCCGGGCTTATGGCGGATGTGCATGACTGTTGCAGCGTCGCCGGCGTAAAGCCGCACACCTGCGAGACCTCGCTCGGTGTTTGGGGAAACAAAGATCGCCTTCCCGATGAAGACATCCTGCGGTTCACCACCATGTGCGGACACGGACAGGTTCCCTTCAACCTGGTCAACAAAATTGTCGAAGACGTGAAAGAGGGCAAGCTGACGCTGCCGGAAGCCGGCAGGGAGCTGGCTAAACCCTGTCAGTGCGGGGTCTTCAATCCCGCGCGAGCCGCTGCCATGGTGGAAGAAATCATGTGCCTATGGGGGATACATGTTGTCTAAGCAGCGCGGCGTTTTTCAGCAGCTTGCTGAACGGGGACGAATATGAAACGTGTTTGGGTGGACAGAGACAAATGCCTCGGATGTAAGACCTGCGAACTGCAATGCGCGGTCGAGCGCAATTCCGCGTCCAGAACGCTGGTCGGAGCCATTCTGGAGGATCCAAAGCCGGTGGCGCGGGTGGGCGTGTTCGGCGCGACCGGCCACAGCTTTCCTATCCAGTGCCGGCATTGCGAGGATGCCACTTGCCTGAAGGCATGTCCGTCGGGCGCGCTGCAACGCGATCCGGAAAAAGAGAACATCTTTATCGATCAGGCGAAATGCCGCGGCTGCTGGATGTGCGTCATGACTTGTCCGTTCGGCGCCGTGGTTCCCAGCGCAACGTTCAAAGTGGCGATCAAGTGCGATGCCTGCATGCACATGGAAGAGCCTGCATGTGTCGCGTCGTGTCCAACGGGCGCGCTGGTGTATGGCGATGAAGCGGGTTACGAAAAGGTTCTGGCCGGCAGGCGCGGGCGCATTGCGCTATTTGCCGCGGCGGATGCAAAGACCATCAGCCTTGATTATGTCCGGGAGGGCAACTGAGAAATGAAAGAGCTACGGAAGAAGTCCGCTGATCCAGCCGTGAATCAAGCGATCGTAAAAGCCTACCGGGAGCAGACTGAGCTGGTGTGGGACCGTGCGGAAGCCTTGCAACCGCAGTGCGGTTTTGGACGAATGGCGATTTGCTGTACCGATTGCCTGGAAGGTCCTTGCCGCGTGAACCCCTTTTCGAATGACGAACAAAAGTCGATCTGCGGTCGCGACCAGCAGGCGCTGGTGGCAAATTATCTTCTCAGGAAGACCGCCGATGGCGCCGCTGCTCTCGCAATTCTGGCCTCGCAGTTCGGATGCGATCTCGATCCTTCTACTTGGCGTTCGATCTCGCTGACCGCTGACAACATGACTGCGTGCGGCAAGTGCTTCGATAACCTTGGGCGGGCTGTCGTTACCACCCTGACTGCGATTGCCAAAGCGCAGGGAAGCCGGAAGCAAGCGCTGGCGGCAGGTATGGGCGTGCTCGAAAGCGGCAGGCCTAATGTCGTTTGCCATGGTCACGTTCCGCCGGCAAAGGTCGAAGCCCTGGTAAAGGCTGCCGGAGCTGAGGCCAATGTCGTAAGTATCTGCGGCAACGAGAAGACTCTTCCCGTGGTCACGAACTACGACTCGCAGGAAACTGCTTTGCTGACGGGGCTTGTGGATTTGCTCGTCGTTGGCAGCCAGTGCGTCACGCCGGCATTGATTGCGCTGGCCGAGAAGCTTTCGGTTCCGGTTACCGCCGCGTCCACGCTTGGCGATGAAGCCGGCTTCGAGCAGGCGGTCGGGATCGCCCGCAATCGCTTCAATCGCCGCGCCGGCAAGGTCGGCAGCTTTGTCGCCGACAAGCAGCAAAGCTACGTCGGCTACGATAAACTCGCGGTTTCCAAGGGGCTGGTCTACCTGGGCGGATGCGGTAATGTCGCAAACACGCAGGACGCAACTTTCCTGAAGACGGCTTCGTTCTTGATCGAGAAGGGCTTCACTGTCGTGACCGCCGGTTGCGCCGGGACGGCTTTGGCCAAGGCCGGCATGTGCAACGCGACCTCGACGATCAACCTGGGGTCATGCCATGACGCGGGAGAATTTCTTGAACTTGCCGGGCGGGCGAAAGCCTCTGGACTCCCCGTCTTTGCGGTTCTGCCAGAGCTGACTCACAACAAGACACTGGCAACCGCCGTGGCTTATGCCAGCCAGGAGATTCCTACCTGGGTGAACCTTGGCGAGATGAGTTTGCCAACTGATCTGCTGGGCGGCAACATCCACGCATTTGCCGCGACACAACTGCCGCAGGTGCTGGCCGAAGTGGTTGCCGGCAAGTGAGTGCCGGGGAGCGATGACATGTACATCATAATTGGCCAGGGCGCGGCCGGCACCAGCGCTGCCCGGACGCTGAAGCGTCTGGACCCTGCCGCACCAGTAACGATGATCACCGATGAGCAGGACTATTTCTATAGCCGCATCGATCTGCCTGACATCGTGGCCGGTAAATTCGAAGCCGCCGAATCCGAACTGCAAGGAGCGGACGCGTTTCGCGAACTCGGCGTTGTTTGCCGCATGGGCGAACGGGTCACGGCAATTCACACGGACGAAAAGACGGTGGAACTGGCCTCTGGCGAGCGGCACAAATACAGCAAGCTGCTGCTTGCAACCGGATCGCTGCCGCTGATACCGCCCCTGCCGGGAAGGGAAGCCAAAGGCGTGTACGCCCTATGGACAATGGCGCAGACCCGCGAAATCGCGCATGCGGCGGAGTCGGCACGCAGCGCGGTCGTGATTGGAGCGGGCTTGATCGGTCTGAAAAGCGCGTTGGCCTTGGCCGCGCGCGGGCTGGAAGTCACGGTGGTCGAGAAGTTATCCCGCGTCATGCCACGGCAACTGGACGACACGGCCGCGAAGGTGATCACCGATGCCGTGCGCGGCAAGGGCGTTGCGGTCATGGTTGGCACGGAAGTGAAAGCGATCGCAACCAGCAACGGGGCGGTGACCGGCGTTCAACTTGAGGGAAGAGAACTGGCGTGCGACATGGTCGTGATGGCGGTCGGCGTGAAGCCCAATGTCGAATTGGCGAAAGCGGCCGGAATCGAAGTCGGACGTGGCATTATCGTTGATGCCTGTCAGCAGACATCGGTAGCCGATATTTATGCCGCGGGGGATGTTGCCGAGACCATCGATCCGCTTACAGGAAACCGCGTGATCCCGGCGATTTGGCCGGTTGCGGTCGAACATGGCGAAGTGGCCGCCAGCAATATGACGGGCGCCCAATCGGAATCCAAAGGCGGCGTTGCCATGAACGCCATTGAAATCGCCGGGGTTCCTCTTGTCTCAATCGGCGATTTTGAAGGAGCGGCTGGCGACGAGGTGCTGACATCGGGCACCGGAGCTTCCTACCGCAAGGTGGTATTGCGCGGCAGCAAGGTGCGCGGCGTCCTTTGCCTGGGCGACATCCGTCAGGCCGGAGTCATCGGCTCGCAAGTGCTTCGCCAAGTGGAAGTCGACGATGCTTCCAGCCTGGTTTCGCCGCACTTCAACTTTGCCTGCCTCGTAGATAGCTAGAAGCCTGCCAGTCAATCGCGCAGCAACTCTTCGAAGTGTCATTCTGAGCGAGCGTAGCGAGCGAAGAATCCATGTATTTGATTCGTAATACATGGATTCTTCGCTCCGCTCAGGATGACATCTTGAAACTCATGTAGCTATTTTCTGCGACAAGACACTAGATCGTTATGAGAAGCACTAAATAAGCACTCGCCCACGGGTGGACGAGTGCCAGGATACTTCGTAGCGACCAAACCGATTAGGTTCTGTTCGAGCTGCCATCCCAGGTACTGATGCGGGTCGCCTTCTTGTCTGCCTCGTCGAACCACTTGGTGGTGACGCACTTGGTTTCAGTATAGAACTTCACTCCGTCCTTGCCATTCACGTGCAGATCGCCAAAGAAGGAGTTCTTGTGTCCGGCAAACGGGAAGACCGATGCAGGTACAGGGATTCCAACGTTAATACCAACCATGCCGCCGTCGGTACGCTTGGTGAATTCGCGGCTGTAGTAACCGCTCTGGGTGTAAATGACCGAGCCGTTAGCGAATTCGTTCTTATTCATGATTGCGAGGCCTTCTTCGAAATCCTTGACCCGCTTGATGCAGATGACGGGGCCGAAGACTTCGAGATCGCCGATGGTCATATTGGGCTTCACGTGATCGAAAATGGTCGGGCCAATGAAGTATCCCTTTTCGAAGCCGGGGACCACAACGTTGCGGCCGTCCAGCACAAGCTTTGCTCCTTCTTCGACGCCCTTCGTGATCCAATCGGTGACGAACTTCTTGTGCTCCGCCGAGACGACGGGTCCAAGCTGGACGGTAGGATCGTACGAACAACCCACCTTCATCGCCTTGGCGTGCTTTACCAGCAGGGAAACGAATTCATCGGCGACCGATTCCTGCACGCATAACACTGGAAGCGCCATGCAGCGCATGCCGGCGCAACCGAACGACGAGTTGATCACTCCCAGAGCCGAGCGTTCCAGAGCCGCGTCTTCCATTACCAGGGCATGGTTCTTGGCTTCGCACAATGCCTGCACGCGTTTGCCATGGGCCGCAGCGGTTGAATAGATATGCCTGCCGATGGAAGTCGAGCCAACATAAGTGATGCCCTTGACGTCGGGATGCTTCAGGAAGGTTTCAGCCTCGTTGCGGCTGCAGGTCACCAGATTCACAACGCCCTTCGGCATGCCGGCTTCGATCAGCAGTTCAAGCATGCGCATCGAAGTCTGCGGGGTGAGACTGGCTGCCTTGAGCACCAGGGTATTTCCGGTGGTGATGCACAGAGGCAACACCCAGCCAAATGGGATCATGCCCGGAAAATTGAACGGCATAATGGCGGCGAATACTCCGACCGGCTCCCGGTAGGCAACCGTATCAAATCCCTGAGTGACGTTCATGAGCGCATCGCCCTGCATCAACATGGGCGCGCCGCAGGCAATCTCAACAACTTCGATGGCCTTAAGGATGTCGCCGCGTGCTTCGTCGAGGTTCTTGCCCAGTTCCATCGAGCAGAGCAGGGTCAGATCCGGAAGATGTTTCTCCAACAGGTCTTTCAGCTTGAACATAAGCTGAGCGCGCACGCCCACTGGCGTGCCGGACCAAGCCGGAAATGCGGCTTTTGCAGCCTCGATGCTGCTCAGCACTTCTTCGGGTGTGCAGCACGGCGCTTCCGCCATCAGCTCGCCAGTGCTTGAATTGGTAACAGGCATGTACTTGCTGGTTTTAGATTCACGCCACTCGTTGTTAACGCAATATCTCAGCTTTGCGACGCTGGATAGCTGTTTCTTAATTGCGTCTTTTAATTCTGCTGGACTCGACACTTTTTTCCTCCATGGTGCCCATAACTTAGGCAATCAAACAAATCGAATATTGATGACCAGACCGCCTGTGATCGGCATTGCGGCGCAGTCCGATTATGGCTATCGCGGCGGCAGCGTAAGGGTTCGCATTGATGGTTGGAGATTAAGCCAATACCGCACCACATGCGGTGATGAGTGTCACACTTCGGTGATTAAGATCACCCTGTGGGGGAGGCCCGATTTGCATTGCAAATGGGGCACAGCGCACGGTACACAACAATCGAGGCGATGGCGACACCACAGGATTGTGGAGGCTTAGGAGGATTACAAACGAACGGATCTGTCCCCAACTAACCAAAACCGCATGCGGAACAACCGGGTTAGGCCAGGAACTCAACCGATGCCATGCGCGGACCTACCGCCAGTCGGCTTTTTGCGTGCCGGCATCAAGTGAAGCTTGCACGCAAGATCTCTGATAAAGCAACGAACAGTTTGGAAAACACTTTGATCGGCATTGTCCAGTCGCGTTCGCGCAGCGCGATCAATGGCGGAGGAAGTAACAGGCGGCGGAGTTTCCGGGATCTCGTCAAGATGATCCAACAGCCCGTCTTCAAGCATCTTCTGCAATGCCATGATCGCTTCCAAAGAGGGCCGGGGGCAGTCTTTCGGGTGGAATTCAGGCAGTTCTTCGCGCTTTTCGAACATCTTCAACCCTGTGATTAAGATGACTTTCGGCAGCCGACCATGCAAAGCTCCGCACCACGGCTCGTTCCCCGAGCAGCACTGATCTTTTTCCGGCTACGTTAATTAATGAGTGCAAAAGATGAAAGAACGTTGCCTGTCCTGACGACGCGAATGCGAGCTGCGGATCGTGGTTGGAAGCCAAGCTGTACACCCGACATCGTGATCAACGGCTGTCCGACACGAAAGGGGATCTTTTGTTTTCTTGGGACCAGTTAGCGGCGGCCGCAGCCAGCTTCAACTTCGTGCTTCCAAATCTCCCAGTTCCGGCCGTAGCCGCTGACCGGGGGTCCGCCAGGATCTTCGTCGGCATCGAGATACTTGATCGGCTTGCCTAGCGCCATCGCCTCCGCTTGCAGTTTTGCATTAATTTGCAGATACACCCCGCGTCCAACCACCTGTGCTAGCGTGCCGGCCACCACCACGCCACCGTGGCCCCGCATCAAAAGCGCGTCGCTTTTGCCGAGCACGCGTGCCAGCGCCTGCCCCAGTTCGCGATTGTGTACCAGCATGCTCTTGTCGCTTGCGGCGCGGAAATCGCGAATCTCGAAGATCGGCGTTCCAGCGCCCAGGAAGGCGCTCATGTGATAAAGAGGGCGAAGCTGGATGCCCGTATCAGCGAAGGGGATCAGCTCTGGCGAGTGGCAGTGCACAATCGCCTTAACGTCAGGCCGCAGGCGGTAGATTTCCCCATGGATGAAGCGCTCAAGGTAGGGTGTCCGAGTGTCGGTTCCGAGCGCATTGCTGTCCAAGTCGAAGGTCATGATATCGGCGTCCGTCACCAGTGCCGGAGCCATGGAGCGAGACAGAAGGTAGCGGTTGGCATCGTTCGGGTACCGCAGGCTGACGTGGCCATAACCATCCACCACTTCCTTCGCCGCCAGGATATGATTGGCGAGCACCAAATCGTGAATGGCGGAGTTAATCTCCGCCGGTGCCGGTGCGGCCAGAGCTGGCATGGCCAAGCTGGCTATTGGAACAGCCGCAATCACCTTCAGCAAATTGCCACAGAATTCTCGCCGCGACCAGGCTGAAACCATCACAGCCGCCTCCAGTCCGGGACAGGAATACTCGGCCCCAGTTGCGTTGGCAACTCTACCATGCAGAGCGTCGTTTCAAAAAGCACGATCTGGGTTCAGGAACCCAGATTACTATTCCCGCCGTGCCAGAGCTGCACATTATATTTCCCTTACCGGCTAAGCCCGAAATACGCTAACGTAATGCCAAGCAGATGCTTGCGATTCAGAGGGCTAGTTGGGTGCGTTGGAGAAGACGCCCGAGCGAGTGGCTCGCTCGGTTCGCGATGGCGCCTCCACCAAGGTTTGGTCTTATGTGCAGTGACACCAACGAGAGGACCGTCCCCGCCCCGGCGATTGGGCTAATGGTTCCTACGAGCGGGAATTGGCAATGATCCTTTTCTACATATTGATCATTTCATTGCCGCTTGTCGATCATCCGCAATTCGGCTATGCAATTTTTGGCATTACGGTCGAGAAGTTTCTCGGAGTCGGTTGCTTCCTTCTCGCGTTGGCACATCTCCCAAGTCGAAAATCATTTCCACAAATTCTTGCTACCGGGCAAGCGCGGGCATTCGTCGTATTCGCTTTTATGGCCACCATCTCTTATGCCGTACTGGTGACTCCATTCGACTGGCACGAGATGGTGGGCGTCATTTTCGTAGAGGTGGTCTTCCTGATCGCGACATCTATTTTCATTGATTCGCGGCAGCACCTCGAAACCAGTATCCTGATGCTGATTGCCTCAATCGGTCTTGCCTCTCTGTATCTCATCAAAGAGTGGGGAGGAGCGATTTCGACTTACGGACTCGGATATCGTCCCGGCAGCGTGGCGGGGGATCCGAACATATTCTCGGCCTCGGCGGTAACGGTTCTGCCCATCATGGTTGCATTTGTACTCACTCGGGATGGGTGGAAGCGCGCCTTCGCTGGCGGCTGCCTGCTGCTGACGCTCATCGCCGTTCTTATAGCAGCGTCGCGGGGCGGCTTCATCGCCTTGGTTGCACTCTTGGTATTGCAGCTGCGCAATGCGCGTCACCGCGGAAAGTACATCGCTCGTTGCGTTGGTCATTCTTGTTTTATTCATGGTCTCTCCGGTATCCCCGCTAGATCGTTTGCTTCATCCTACGTTAGCGACACGGAGTCCTCCGGCGCACGATTGCAGCTCTGGAGCATCGCTTTCCGCATCATCGCCGATCATCCTTTCTTAGGCGTGGGGCTCTGGCAATTCGCACCCTACATGAGCAGGTATTTGCCGCCCGGAGTGGATCTGGCTTTCCATGTGCCGCACAACACCTACCTGGAGGTGGCGGTGGAAGTCGGCCTTGTGGGACTCGCGCTGTTTCTTGCCATGTTCTTTTTCACTTTCTTGAACCTGTCCCGCTTACGCAGAGCCGCTAAGAGATGCGGCGATACTTTCACGTACTCGCTTTCAACCGCCATTGGCAATGGGTTGGTTGGTTTCGCGATTGCTGCTTTTTTCGTTTCCGGAATACACGCAAGGGTATTCTGGTTCAGCATTTTCCTGTCCACCTGTTTGCCGGCATTCCTCGCCAAAGCACCGGTCAAGGCCGCAGGCAGTGGCGCGAGTTCGGTGAACCATGCCGAAGTGCACGAGCAGGCATCGCTCACGACGCCGGAACAGCAACCAACGGCGGTGACGGGTGCGCCAAACGTCGCCGATGACGTTGAGCTTCGGGTCGACCAATTGAGGATTCACTGAGGATGGTGAATGTCTGCAAACTCACTCGCTGGGGTATAGGCTGGGGATATTGAGAGCTAAAACGGAAGATTCGGTCATCGCGGCATGGCCCGCTTCGGGCCGGGAGCTGCCACTGCGCAGTGTTGTCTCAAACTGGGCAGGGCTGATCGTCAACGGCCTGCTTTCCTTCCTCTTGACGCCGATGTTAGTTCACGGCCTGGGCGACGTTTACTTTGCGATGTGGATGCTGGTTACGTCTCTGCTGGAATCCTCATGGCTGTTGGACTTTGGCATGCGGACCACGGTCTTCCGGTTCGTAGCGCGCTACCAGGGTGCGAAGCAGCGCGACGCCCTGGATGAAACGTTTGCCTCCGGCTTTGCCGTCTCGTCCGCAATCGCCGGGGTGATCCTGCTGTTGTCGTGTGCTTCGCTGTTCATGCTGCCATCCCTGTTCGCCATCTCCGGCGATGGCGCGGGGACGTTCCGGTGGCTGTTGATCCTGTCGGGAATGTCGGTTGCGATCAGCTTCTGCGCCCAGTTCCTGGGAACTTATCTGTGTGCGGCGCGGCGATTCGATCTCTACAACCTGACTAACGCCGGCAGCGGTCGATCCGCGCCGTGCTCTTAGTCGTGGCGCTTCACCTGCACCACGGAGTCTTGTTCGTGGCCGCCACGGCTCTGGCGTCTTCCCTGTTGTCGCTGGTGGTAAGCGCCGGACTGCTTCGCGTCGCCGATCCCGCACTCTCGTTTCATCCTCGCAACATCAAGCTGGCTCGCATTCGCCAACTACTGGGATTCAGCGGCTCGGCATTCCTGGGGACGGCAGGGGATCAGTTGCGCTTCTTTGTCGATTCGATTGTGATTGGCCGGGTGCTCACGGTTGCGCTGATTACGCCCTTCAATATTGCCGGACGGCTAGTAATGCTGTTCCGTCAGTTGGCGTTCGCCCTCGCCAGTCCATTTGCCGGCGGCATGAGCGAGTTGGAAGGACAGCAGAAGAAATCGGATTTGCAGGACTACTTTCTGCTGGCGACGCGGCTAACCTCACTGTTGAGCGTCTTCATCAGCCTGATGCTGGTCGTCAATGGCAAGGCCCTCATCCGTTTCTGGGTGGGCAGCGAATACTCTGCTTCGTATGTTTTGCTGGTGGTACTGCTGGCCGGCTACTGGCTGATGTTGGCGACGCAACCGGCGGTGGATTTGCTGCTCGCACTGGGCAGGCATCAGCTTCGCGGATGGTGGACCTTGGCCGAGGGTCTGGCGAACCTTGGGTTAAGCATCTACTGGGGCCGCCACTATGGACTGATCGGCATCGCCTTCGGAACGGCTGTTCCCATGATCGCCATTCAGTTGTTCGTGCAGCCCTGGTACACACTTCACGTTGCCGCCATCCCGCTGCGCCGATATTTCAAAGAAGGAATCGGGCGTCCCGTGCTGGTTGCCATCATTTTTGTCGCGGTCTGCGCGCTGGCGCAGCCGTGGCGCCATTCGGCCGACCTCGCCCATTTTGCCTTTGCGGTCGCGTGGCAATGCGCGCTCCTGGCTCTGCTTGCTGCAGGCATCGGGTTGCACCGAGACGAACGCACCCGGATGTTTGAAAGCGCACGCCGTTTGCGGTTTGCGGCCAGCCCACGCCCATCCGCCTGATTCCGATCCCGGTGGGTTTATTTTCCGTTGGCCAGCCTCTCCAAAACCGAGAAGTGAATCGTCCGCGCAGGCGCGATAAAATCGCCGTAGTTCTTTTCCTCGCCGCGGTGCGATATCCCAGGAATCGATCCCCGGAGCAATTCCCGCTTCGACGCCGTGGTAGGCGTTGTCCATGGGCGTAACCAGTCCCCAGTTCTTTTGCTCGTTGATCATGTCGGTCCACCACCACCAGAGCATGCCTACGTAGGGATGGGAACCGGTAGCGGAAGAAACTCCCGAATAGAGGGCATCCAGGCGGTGTTGGTAGCGTTGTCCACGTGCAGCCTGGGTTTTCACATACCACGACGCGGAGGCGACGTCGGAGTCCGGATGGCGCCAGCGGCTGGAATCCGGGTTCGCCACCATGCCTTCCCAGATGATCAGCGGAACATCCCCGGTAGCGTGTGTTATGAAATCCAGTTGCGCCTGACTGCAATCCGTAGACACGCTCACTACATCAAGAATCTCACCAGCGGCACGGTAGATAGGAGCTCGCGCCGGAGCCCACCAGCCGCCGATCGTCGTAGGCCCGAAAAACAAGCCATTCGGGATGGCCGCTCGAAATGCATCCCGCTGCACCAGAAGCAGCTGGCGTGCCATCCGGTATAAAAATTCATCCAGATCCTTCACCAGATTAGGGTCTGCTCCCGCAGCCGCCGGCAACTCCGGGTCTCCTGATCCCAGCCATTGGTGGGTTGTTCTGCCGCTTTCGTCCAGCAGTCCATTGCCGTTTGGCCAGCCGCCGTCGCTGTCGAAGGTCGTATAGCTGGAATGCCATGCCGCATTCACCGCCGCTATGCTTCCGTATCTTACCTTCAAGAAATCGCGAAGCGCGTACTTCGTGTATACCTTTGTGTCCGCGTAGCGCTGGCCCGGCGGTGAAGAATAGGGGTTTGTCTCCTGTGAGGGCGCCATCACGAGCGCGATATAGCCCAGATGCGAGTGAGTCTTTCCCGGCGGATCGCTTGCAAACTCGGGGCCAGAGCCGAAGCCTGTCAAGTTATCGGTCTCGTCGGAAAAAGAACCCATAAAGTAGGGCGACTTCGACTCAGCAATCAGCTCTCCGTGAGGACCCGCAAATTCGCGATGCGCATTGCTGATCCAGGCGGGGTCGAAGACATCGGGAAAGTTTGCGCTGCCCCAAATGTTGCGCGATGCCTGCTTATCGAGGCGAGCATAGAGATTCTTGAAGAGTCCGCGCTGACGCCCACCCAAGGAACTGTCTATGCCTCTCAGGATATACGGAAACTTCACCGGTTGCGTCCCACCCCACTCCGGCTCAGAGTCGTAGGGCATAGCCATGCGGTAGCTCCAAGGTCCGACCGCGTTAAAGCCCCAGGACCTCAATCGCCTGTTCGCTTGCAGATAAGTGAACTGCCGATTCCATGTTTTGCCGTAGTCCGCTGGTCGTAGTTGCCGCCGCGCTCGTCCGCCCTGTCCTCGATGGGAACTCCCCAAGGGCCGATCATCCAAAAAGCGTTGCCGGCCGGTGTGACAAAGACCCGGCGTTTGCCGATTTTTTCAGTGTGCCACTTGCCGGTTGCTCCTCGCGGTGAGGGCAAGGCTATGACGCCACCGAAGGCGTCGACTTGCGCCGGACTGATGTGGATGCTGAACCTTCGACTGGTGTTCTGCCTGAGGTCGGAAACCTGGACCGTGAAAGCAAAATCGCCGCCCTGTGCCGGCTTGCCCCAAATGGTCCCGTCATCTTGCAGCTTCAGGCCCGGTGGAAGCGGATCAGGCGATCTCCAAACATACGGCTTGATGCCGTCCCATGCGGTGAGCTTAACTTGGTAGTCGGTGCCCACGCGCCCCCACGGAAGCTCGGATTTGCTGGTAATGATTGCTAGTCCCCGCGACGAGACGCGAAGCTTTAACAACTTGCTGGCACTGCGAACGGGCTTCGAATCGTCGACGGCCTGAACCGTGAAATAGAACTCTCCTGGTAATTCGGGAACCCCCGTCAAGACGCCGTCGGCTTGCAGTTTCAGCCCGGCGGGAAGCCATCCATCCAGCAGAGTCCACTTATAGGGTGCTGTGCCGCCATCGGCGACAAGCACGGTTCGGTAGTTCTCCTGATTGCTGGCAGCGGGAAGAGTATCGCTGGTGACCGACATTTGCCCGCTAAGCTTGGCGAATGCGCCGTGTAAAGATTCACAGGAGCAAAGCACGGCCACGGCCAACAGCCCCCCGATCAATTTTGTCGCAATTATTCTTACCCGCGGCATCTCTCTTAGTCCATCTTTCTGCCAGTGCGCCGGCATGTTATGACCCGTGGCAACACGTGGCCGCAGACAATCTGATGTGGTTTAACCGGGATTTCATTCTTGACCCTGAGAGCGGCAAACATCGCGCTACGCGTTGCCACCGCTTCCGAGCTATTTCCGTTTTCCCCGTATGGATTGTTTCTGGGGTAAACACTCTACACCTGCAACGTTCTCGCATTTGTGACAATTGTCCTGCCGGCAACGGCGGCATCTGCAATAATTGGAAGGAACACAGAAGCTGATTCATTCGATGTGAGTATACAAGCATTTGCACTGTAGCCCTGTGGGTCTCGGAGGTCCGCGCTTGGTGCTTCGGCGCGTTTTCATCAACCTGCCAGAGTCAGGAAAGGAACTTTATGCGGCTTTTTGAACATGAGGGGCGGGAGATCTTCGCCAAGTACGGCATAAGAGTTTCGTCCGCGGTATTGGTGCGGTCGGTTGAAGAAGCGCTGAAAGCGGTCGAAGCGCTGGGCTATCCAGTCGTGGTCAAGGCGCAAGTGCTGACCGGCGGACGCGGCAAGGCAGGCGGGGTGCGAATTGCGGCCAACCAAGCCGAGTTGATTGAGCATACCGGCCGAATCCTTGGCCTGGTCATTCAAGGCGAAAAGACGGAAAGCGTGTTGCTCAGTGAAAAGATCGAGATTGCCCAGGAGCTCTATGCAGGCGTCACCTTCGATCCGCAGAACGGGCTTCCCGCACTGATGTTCTCGACCAGCGGGGGCGTGGACATTGAAGAGGTGGCGCGAACGACGCCGGAGAAGGTCCGGACCATGCATCTGCCGCCGACGCAACCGGTACGAGCTTTCAGGATCGTCGATTTTCTCAGGGGCTCGGGATTACAGGTCGAGCTGCTGCCGAAGGTTTCGCAGGTCATGCAAAAGCTGATCGAAGCGTTCCACGGCAGTGATGCCACGACGGCCGAAATCAATCCGCTGGTCATCACTCCCCAGGGAGAGGCGGTGGCCATCGATGCGAAGATGGTTATTGACGATTCCGCGCTGGCCCGGCAGCAGATCACCCCGCGTTTCGAAGCAGGTACGCCGCTGGAGACACGGGCAAGGAATGGGAACCTGAATTACGTGCAACTGGAGGGCAACATCGCGGTTTTGGGCAGCGGCGCCGGCCTCGCGATGGCCACCATGGACATGATCTCGCACTACGGCGCCAAGCCCGCCTGCTTTCTGGATACGGGCGGGGGGATTTCAAGCGAGAAAATGGCGGAGGCTTTTCGCATCTGCCTCGCGACCCCAGGCGTGGAGGGTGTTTTGGTCAACGCCTTTGGCGGTATTAATAACTGCGAATGGATGGGCCGGGGACTGGCAAACGTCATCGACGAAGACAAGCCGACGGCTAAAATTCTGGTTAAGATGCGCGGCCATTCACAGGATGAAGGCTGGAAGCTGCTGGAAGACCGGAATATTCCGGTTGTGAAATTCGGAACCACGGAAGAGGCAGTCGTGCAAATCGTAGGCCTCGTGGGGAAGGGCGTATAAAATGGCGATTCTGATCAACCAGACAACCAAGGTGCTGTTGCAGGGTATTACGGGAAAGATGGGAGGTTTACACACCAAGTACATGCTCGATTACGGTGTGGATCTGGTGGCAGGTATTTCGCCCGGAAAAGGCGGTTCCAAGGTTGGCGGCGTACCCGTCTACAACACCGTCCCCGAGGCGCTGGAAAATACACCGATCGATGCGACCCTGATTCTCGTGCCGCCCTATGCGGCGAAGGAATGCGCCACCGAGGCTATTGAAAGCGGCATCAAGCTGGTCGTCATCATCAGTGAGTTTGTTCCCATTCACGATACTGCCTACGTAAAGCAATTGGCCATCGAGCGCGGAGTCAGGATCGTGGGGCCAAACACGATCGGCGTAATCAGCCCCGGAAAAACCAAGGTCGGCATCATGCCCGGCTCAATTTACAGCCCGGGTCCGGTCGGCGTAGTTGCCCGCAGCGGGACGCTAACCCACGATATCGGGGCAACACTCACTGGAATGGGCATCGGGCAGACAACCTGCGTGGGAATCGGCGGCGATCCCATCCGCGGCATGGATTTCATCGATGTGCTCAAGGAATTCGCCGTCGATGACGAAACAAAAGTCGTCGTCATGGTTGGCGAGATTGGCGGCACCGGCGAGGAACAGGCCGCCAAGTACCTGGAATCCGGTTACCCGAAACCGGTGATCACCTTCATCGCCGGGCAGACAGCGCCTACCGGGAAGAAGATGGGCCATGCCGGTGCGATCATCTCGGGAAGCACCGGATCGAGCGCGTCGAAATATGCGGCCTTGGCCAAAGCCGGCGTCACAATTACAAAGACGTTCACTGAAATGATTGCTGCCGTGCGTGAGGCGCTTGCGACTGAAGTGGCACGTGGAAGACAACCTCTAGGCAAACGCCAAGCCGCCAGCATTTAGCTTTTGCGACGAAGAGCAGACTGCCGCTGGCGTATGAAGTATTCGCCCGTGAAATTGGAAACGGAAAGCAGCCGCCTGCCCGGGTGATTTGCTGCGGACCGCTATTTTAAGGAGACACATGTCTGAAAGCCAACTTGCATCTGTCGAATCCGCCGAACTTCGTTCGGCATTAATCGGCATCGTTGGGGAGAGAGGTTGTTTGTTCGATCCCAGCGATACGGCCGCCTACTGTGAAGATTGGCGCCAGCTTTTCAAGGGGAACACGTTTGCCGTCGTGCGCCCCGCGACCGTCGATGAAGTTGCATCCGTCGTCAGGCTATGCGCCGCAAGGCGTATCGCGATTGTCCCCCAGGGCGGCAATACCAGCATGGTGATCGGCGCCACGCCCAGTGCGGACGGCACTCAGCTTGTGCTGTCGCTTTCGCGTATGAACCGAATCCGGGAATTGGACCCCGTGGACCTGACGATGACCATCGAGGCCGGCGTCGCTCTCAAGGCGGCTCAGGAAGCAGCCATCGCCCAGGATTGCATGCTGCCGTTGTCCATGTCCTCAGAAGGCTCCGCGCAGATTGGCGGAGTTTTGTCGACCAATGCCGGAGGAAACAATACCCTTCGCTACGGGAATGCGCGCGATCAGGTGCTTGGGTTGGAGGTCGTTTTGCCCGATGGAAGCATCTGGAATGGTCTCAGGCGATTGCGAAAAGACAACACCGGATACTGCCTCCGCCAACTATTTGTCGGCGCGGAAGGCACGCTCGGAATCATCACCGCCGGAGTTTTGAAACTTGTGCCGCGGCCGCGCAATCTTGCCTTGGCTTTTTGCGCCGTGCCCACGGTACACGCTGCGCTGGAACTTCTGGTGTTGTGTCGCGGATCTCATCACGACTCCATTCAGGCGTTCGAATACATCTCCGGCGCGGGCCTGGAACTTGTGCTCAAACATTTCCCCGACTACCAATTGCCGCTGGAGCAGCGGGCCGATCACTATGTCCTGGTGGAACTTGCCGGAGCCTCTCCGGATTCCGGATTGCGCGAGGGATTGGAGGACGTTTTGGGGAAGGCGTTGGAGAGCGGCATTGTTGTGGACGCGGTTCTCGCGGCGAGCTCATCCCAGCGGACGGAGTTATGGAAGCTGAGGGAAGGGATGCCTGACGCTCAGAAGCGCGAGGGAGCGTCGGTGAAAAACGATGTGTCGGTTCCGGTCTCAAAGGTGCCGGAGTTCATGACCCTTGCCAAGGCAGCGTGCGAACGGCGGTTCCCGGGTGTTCGCGTCGTTCCATTCGGGCACATGGGCGACGGCAATATTCATTTCAATATCGAACAGCCCGTCGGCGGCGACCGTGCGGCTTTCTTGAGCCAGGATCACGCCATCATGGACACGGTCAACGAAGTCGTTCGCCAATTTGACGGCAGCTTTTCGGCCGAGCACGGAATTGGCCTCCTCAAGCCCTACATGATGGATGAATGGCGCGGAGGCGCGGAGCTGGAAACAATGCGCCGTATCAAGGCCGCGCTCGATCCGCTGGGCATCATGAACCCCGGCAAGGTCCTGCCCAGCGCAGGTTGAGCTTGCCGTAGTTGGCTAATGTGGGGCTTGCTCGCATGACGTCAGGTTCCGCGCCGGCAAGCGCCGAGCCTCCTGGGAACATTTATCTATCTACTATTTACGGAGTGCGGCATACATGAAGATCAGTTTTGTTGGCTTGGGGCAGATGGGTAAGCACATGGCGATGAATATGCTCAAGAGCGGAGCTGAACTCACCGTCAATGATCTTAGAAAAGATGTTTTCCCGGAGTTCGAGCAGAGGGGTGTTCGAACCACAACGAGCCTTGCGGAAGCCGCACAGGCTGACATCGTTTTTCTCAGCCTTCCGGGTACGCAAGCGGTTCAGGAAGTGCTGGTGGGGCGGAACGGGATCATCGACAAGCTCAGAAAAGGGCAGATTGTCGTAGACCTGAGCACCATGAGCTACACGGCCACGCTGGAGTTGGCGAAGCGCCTGGAAGCGGTAGGCGTTAGCTTTCTCGACGCTCCCGTCTCCGGCATGGAGGCGCGGGCGCAGGAAGGTACGCTTACGGTGATGTGCGGAGGCAGCGAGAAAACTCTCGAGACGGTCAGGCCTTTTCTCAATTGCATCGGCAACAAGATCCTCTACATGGGCAGCACCGGCAGCGGCCAGCTTACCAAGCTGATCAACCAGCTCCTGTTCGATATCAATGCCGCGGCGCTGGCAGAGGTTCTCCCTATGGCCGTGAAACTGGGCTTGGACGCGGAGAAAGTCGGTCAGGTGGTCAATAGCGGCACCGGGAAGAGCTACGCTTCGGAATTTTTTCTGCCGCGAATCCTCAAGAACCATTTCTCCGATGGATACGCGATGAAGCACGCTTACAAAGACCTTGTGAGTGGCGCTGAAATCTCGGCCAATCTTTGTATCCCTATGCCAGTGTTGGGCGCGGCGACTGCAACCTATCAGGCGGCTTTGCTCAAGGGCTATGGCGATCAGGACAAGGGAGCGATGATCCGCGTCTTCGAAGAGTTATTGGGAGTCGCCTATCGAGACAATTCCGGTCGAAAGCAGTAATACAATTCCCGAGCATTTTTCATGCCTGGGTGGAGCAGGCCTTCAGGCCTGCTGTGACGAACCAGAAATATGCGGGCTTTAGCCCCTGAGGCGCTTTGCCGTTCCATCCAACCCGCGCAACGACTGTGCGCGTTGGGGACCCCGGCCTTGCGCGGGCGACACGTACCTCGGCGGCTGAAGCCGGTTTTGAACACATCGATGCTCGCAGGCCTGAAGGCCTGCGCTACCCAAGCACCTGAGCCTTCGTGAATTTTTCGGCTAGCACTACGCTCCCGCGTGTCCTCCGAGGTACACGCTCTGGACCTTGGGATCGGCTAGCAGAACTGCCGCTTGGTCTTCGGCCGCAATTCGGCCCAGATCCAATACGTATCCTCGATGAGCCAGCTTCAATGCGGCGCGCGCGTTTTGTTCCACCAGCACTACGGTCACCCCGGTGGCGTTAATCTCTTTGATGGTTTGGAAGATGGCTCGAACCAGCAGCGGAGCAAGGCCCAGGCTGGGTTCGTCCATGAGCAGCACCTTGGGTTCGCTCATCAGCCCTCGGCCGATGGCGAGCATTTGCTGTTCGCCGCCGCTCAAGGTTCCGGCAAGTTGCTGTCTCCTCTCCGCAAGGATCGGGAACAGTCCATAGATCCAATCGAGATTTTTCTTGATCTTCTGCGGATCGGTTCGGGTAAACGCGCCGAGGCCGAGGTTTTCCTGGGTCGTCAACGTGCCGAAAACCCGTCGCCCTTCGGGTACCTGCGCGACGCCCGCCTCGACGATTTCGTGCGCCTTCATCTTTTCCAGTGGGCGCCCTTCCAGCAGAATAGTTCCCTTGGAGGGCTTCACCAGACCGCTGATGGTCAGCAGAGTGGTTGATTTCCCGGCTCCGTTTGCACCGACGATGGTGACGATCTCGCCTTGCCCAACCTGCAGGTTGATGCCGTGAAGCACCTCGATATTTCCGTATTTAACGTGAAGATCGGTTACTTGAAGAAGCATTCAATCCTCTTGCTCGGCGCCAAGATAAGCCCGGATTACTTCCTGGTCGTTCTTAATCTCCTGCGGGCTTCCCTCGGCTATCTTCGAACCGTACTCGATCACCACGATCTTTTCGCACACGCGCATCACCAGGCTCATGTCATGTTCGATCAGCAGAACGGTGACCCCTTGATCCCGCACTTTGCGGATCAAGGAGATCAGGCTGGCGGTTTCCTGTTCATTCATGCCGCCGGCGGGTTCGTCCAGAATCACTAACTGCGGCTTGGTCGCGATGGCACGGGCAATCTCGAGCAGCCGCTGATTGCCGTAAGAAAGATTCTTTGCCAGGTTCTGCGCCTCGGAGCGCAGCCGCACGAAATCCAGCGCCTGCACGGCCGCGACCAGCGCTGCTTGTTCCTCGCGGCGCTCACGCGGATACCGCAGCATGGCGCCCATCACTCCGGACTTCATCCGGCAATGGCGTCCGGCTAGAACGTTGTCCAAGACTGAAAGGTTCTGAAAAAGCCGGATTGTCTGGAATGTGCGCGCGATACCGCCGGAAACGATGCGATGAGTCGGCAATCCGCCAATCGACTTTCCCTGGAAGTCAATCTCACCTTCATCGGGGCGGTAGATTCCGGTGATGAGATTGAACACCGTCGTCTTACCGGCTCCGTTGGGGCCAATCAAGCCGACAATCGATCCGGCTTCCACGTCGAAGGAAACGTTCTTGACCGCTACCAAACCCCCAAAGCGCTTGGTGAGCGAACGAATGCCCAGGAGGCTCATCGAACCTCCTTTACCGGCTGCATCTCCTCGGAAACGCCGGAACCAGTCGCTGGCGTTGGTGCCGAACCCTCCGCCTCAGCAAGTCCCTCGAGCGAGTAAGGCCGCACATGAGCCGGGAATATTCCCTGACTGCGGAAAATCATCATCAAGATCATCGCCGCACCGAAAATGAGCATGCGGGCATCGGCGAATCCGCGGAACAGCTCGGGAAGTCCGATGATCAGAAACGAGCCCAGCAGCACGCCCGGCACACTTCCGGCCCCGCCCAAAATGACCACGGCGAACATCAGCACCGATTCCCAGAAGCTGAACGATTCCGGCGCGATAATGGTCATCTTGGTAGCGAATATGTTCCCGGCCATTCCCGCCCAAGCCGCTCCCAGAACAAATGCCGCGGTCTTATAGTGAGCGGTGTTGACGCCGCTGCCTTCCGCCGCAACCTCGTCTTCCCGCAGATAGTTCAGAGCCCGTCCGAAACGCGAATGCTGCAAGCGGGAAAACAGAAACGCGCTCAGCGCAACAAAGGCCCAGATATAAAAGAAGAAGTGCATCGGCCGGCGAATGATGAAACCAAACAGGTGCGGGCGCTGAATTCCGAGAATTCCGTTGGACCCCCCGGTCAGCCCGAAAACGTCGTTGATGAGCGCAATCCGGACAATCTCTCCTACGCCAACCGTCACGATGCACAGATAGTCACCGCGAAGACGAATGATGGGACGTACAACGATGAGACCAAACAGCCCCGCCGCAAGTGCCGCGACCGGAAGCAGCCACACCACGGGAATGTGGAAGCGCGTATTCAGGATGGCCGTCGTGTAGGCCCCGACCGCGTAGAACGCGGCATGGCCCAGGTTAAACAGGCCGGCGTCGCCCAAAATAATATTCAGGCTGAGCCCCAGGATCGCGTAGAGACCCACGCTGTTCAGCACGTCAAGCCAATAAACGTTCAAGACGAAAGGCGCAACGGCGAGCAGCAGGGTCATCACTACATAAAAAATCCCTGTTCTGCTCAATCTCATACTTTCTCCGCAACGCGTTCACCCAGGATTCCGGTAGGTCTCACGATCAGCACGGCAATCAGCACGCAAAAGGCTATGGCGTCCTTCCACGAAGTGGAAATGTAGGCCGCGCCCAAAGCCTCAAGTACTCCCAGCAAAAGTCCACCGACCATGGCTCCCGGTATGTTGCCGATGCCTCCGAGAACGGCTGCGGTGAACGCCTTCAACCCGTAGGACCAGCCCATGAGGAAGTTGATGTTGCCGTACTGAAGTCCGACCAGCAGTCCCGCGGCGCCGCCCAGGGCAGGACCAAGCAGGAAGACCGTAAGGATGACGCGGTCGACGTTAATTCCCATCAGGCTCGCCGCGCCCTGGTCAATGGCCGCCGCGCGAATCGCAGTGCCGATCCGGGTCTTCTGAATGAACAAATACAGCCCCATCATCATCACAAACGACAAACCGAAGACGAAGATGCGGATCAGCGGAATGTAGACTCCGAAAATGTGGATCGGGACACTGGGTAGAATATCCTGCGGGAACACAAGAAAACGCGCCCCATAAATGAGCATCATGGCGTTCTCCAGGAAGATCGATGCCCCCAGAGCCGACACCACCACCGAAAGCCGTGGAGATTTCCGCAGTGGCTTATAGGCGGTTCGTTCCAGTACGGCGCCCAGGAAAGCCACGAGCAGCATGACAAGCAATATGAGAACGCCGACCCCTACGACGCCTCCGATGTGTTCCATCATCGCGAACGTGGTTACCAGAGTCAGGCCAAGGTAGGCGCCGGCAGTGAAGAGGTCGCCGTGAGCGAAGTTGATGAGTTTGAGCACGCCATAAACCATGGTGTAGCCAAGCGCCACCAGTGCGTAAATGCCGCCCACCGCCAGTCCGTTTGTCACTTGCTGAAAAAATTGTTCCATCGATTACTGCTCTCCACGTTCACCGAAGTTGGAATGCAGTGCTATTAGAAATCTTACCGGCCCGATAGGGAAATCCCCGGAAAGGCTCCAATTATCATCCAGGTATTGCGCAAGAATATCAGAATTTCCGCGCCTGTATGCACCGATTTTGAGCCATCGCAGCGATGGATGCTCAAGCGCAAATTGAGGGTGGGCGCACCAGATCCACTTTGAAGGGGGGCTTCATGCGCGCCAGTGTGAACCATGGTGGCCCACATTTGCGAACCCGCAGGCGGAGCTAATGTGGGGTTGTTACGGTCGCAGGCTGCTTGCTCGCCTCAGTGCGGGTCCGATTCGCGTGGGACGCGTCAGCTTTCGGGGATATTCTGTAGACCCATGCGGACGATTTCCCATCTGCTTCGGCGCCCGCAATCGACTTTACAAGGTCATGATGCGGCGAGAGGGCGCACACCGGGTCAGCGTTGCTTGCGTTTCCGGTGAGAAGAAAAGCCTGGCAGCGGCATCCGCCAAAATCGATTGTCTTGCGCTCGCAACTTCTGCAAGGCTCTGCCATCCACTCCTCTCCCCGGAATTTGTTCATCGCCGGCGAGTCGGTCCAGATCCAGCGAAGCGATTTCTCGCGTACGGAATCGAAGTTCAATCCGGGGATCACGCCGGCCGCATGGCATGGTAACGCTCTTCCGGCCGGGTCGATAATCAGCGTTTGACTGGCCCATCCGCCCATGCAGGCTTTTGGTTGACTGCCGTAATAGTCCGGCGGCACAAAGTCGATTCGCAGCTTCCCGGCCAGAGTTTGCTTCGCGGTTTCAACGATGCGGACGGACCGCTCCATTTGTTCGCGCGTCGGCATCAGGGCCGCGCGGTTTTCCAGCGCCCAGCCATAGTACTGAACGTTTGCGATTTCCAGCCGTTGCGGACCGAGAGATGCGCAGAAAGCGATCAGCTCCGCCAGTTCATCCAGGTTTCGGCGATGCACAACCAGATTGACGGTGAAGGCCACTCTTCGCGAGCGAATCCACTCGGCCACTTTCAGCTTATGGGCATGTGCGCGTGTGCCGGCGATTTCATTTGCCTGTAATTCGTCGCGGCCCTGGAAGCTAAGCTGCACATGGTCGAGACCAGCCTCAAGCAGGCTGTCCAGGCGCGCTTCGGTCATTCCAATGCCGCTGGTGATCAGGTTTGAGTACAGCCCGGCTCGGCGCGCAGCCGCGACAATCTCGTTCAGGTCAGCGCGAGCCAATGGTTCGCCGCCCGTGAAGTGCGCGTGCAGAATGCCAAGTCTCTGCCGCCTGCTCCATCGTGCTGGCCCACTCGGCTGTCGTCATCTCCAGCGCGCGCGCAGTCAGTTCCAGCGGATTCGAGCAGTAGACGCAACGCAAGGGACAGCGATGAGTCAGCTCGCAGATAATCGACAGCGGCGCTTTCATTTCGAGAAATCCATGCCAATGCGTTGCTTCATTTTGTCCGCGCCCGTTCAGGCTGTGATTTCGATGATTCTTCTTTCGTGCAGCCTGCTCACGAACTCTTCCGTATCGCGATCCAGACGCTCGCCGGCTTCTGGAAAGGCCGCATGCAACTCGTCCAGTAGTTCGGCCAAGGTTCGGCCATTGCCGATGCGGCGCACGATCTCCGCTCCGGCGCCATGCAGACGCACCACGGCCTCCGGCATCAGCAGCATCGGCGGTTGTCCTTCCACTTCACGCAGACGGCAGCCGATGGCAAGTGCCAACTTCACATTGGGAGCGAGAGTCATTAGCAATTTGGCCTGAACGCGCCCGGTGGAGGCCATCCCGGACTCACGTAAGAGTAGTAAAGCGCATCGAGTTGAGCCCAAAGGATGTCGCACTTGCGCCGCAGCGCAGCGATCGCCAGCTCTTGCTCGTGACGCGTGTGCGCGTGCATGAAAGCCCAGTTGGAAGCAAACTCGGCGTCTTCCGGAGCCTGGGTCAATCTTGCCGTGAAGTAGCTGAGACCGTGGGACAGCCACGGGTAATGCTCGTGCAGACGGTCGATGCGCAACGCGATGAGCTTATAGCTGAACAGCTCTGTCAGCGACGACGCGACCGCCTCACAGAAAACTGCTGTGAGAGACGAGGTGGAGATATGCCTCCACTGCAAAACGAACTCCGGGAAGTATCTCGCTGCACGACATAACGCAAGCCCGATCCAGCCCGGTTGCTTCCGCCAACTGAATCCAGCGCTCAATGCCGCCCTCGCCGTTTTGGTTTCCATCGTGGTCCACGATTCGCTTCCGCCAGGCCCGTCGGAATTCCGCGTCGTCAGCGCGAGAAAGGATGATTGCGTCTTTGCGCGGAATCACGCTCTGGTAGTAGTAGCGGTTCAGCGCCCAAGCCTGGAGCTGCCCCTTCGTCAACCGCCCTTCGTGCATCAGCAGGTGGAACGGATGCTGGTGGTGGTATCGCTCCGTAAGCACGGCCTCCAGCCTCTGCCATGAACTCCTGGCGCGAGAGCAACTCCGTCTCCGCTTCGGTTTCCGGAATTAGCAGCCTAGTGTCCATCCGTCTTTTGCAACCTCCCATCCCGCCGACTTCACTTCCGCAAATTGCGGGCTGTCTTCATCCAGGATCGGATTGGTGTTGTTGATGTGGACAAAAATCTTTCGCGGCCGTCGCAGTTCCGCTCGCCACGTCCAGCACTCCGCCGGGGCCTCCAAGCGGGAGGTGTCCCATTTGGCGGGCAGTTCGGGCCGAGGGGTCAATCTTCTGCAACTCGTCGTCGCTCCAAAAGGTGCCGTCGAGCAAAACCACATCACACAGATCCAGTTCCGCAAGCAGTTCGTCGGTGTACTGCGCGACCGCCGGCATATAGGCGATCCGGCTCGGCCGCCCGGTTCGTTCGGCGCCGCACTCTAGGACAAGTCCAAACACGGACTCGTCCGGGTTGAGGGTGCGCCGACGATCGTCGGGGACCCAGTGCGGGTAGCCTCCACCCAGCGGGACGGCGCGGCAACACAAGCCCGGAAGGGGCGCAAACGGCTGCTGCGGGCGGATATCCGTCCACCTCGATTGTTCCGGGTTCTGCGAGAGCATGTGAAAGAACGCGTTGTCTTCGCGCACGATCCGCCTGACGGACGCGGACGAATAAATCCGCAACGGCGTAAGCTCGCGCAGCAGGAGCAATCCCAGAACCTGGTCGAGGTCGCCCGAAGTTAGCACCACGCCAGCGATGGGCGTTTCCCGCAAGCCACGGGGATGAAGTTCCGGCGTTGCTTCAATCTGGCTGCGCAAGTCTGGAGAGGCGTTGAGCAACATCCAGCAAGCGCCATCCAGACTGACGGCAACCTGCAACTGTAGTCTTGGTGTCGCACGAATCCGGCCGACGCGTACCCCTGAGCAATTACGGCATCCGCAATTCCACTGGGGAAATCCGCCGCCGGCCGCCGTGCCGAGCAGTTTGATGATCACCGGGAACTTTGGCGGCTAGAGTTCCGCGGTCGCGTAGCAGTTGATTTCGCAGCCAAGGCTGATTTCTTCAAAATCGGGCCGAATCCATTCCATCGTTTCACCTCTTTTTGGGGGCTTGAAACGCCTCCCTGGTTTCTAGTTTGAGGCAGGAAAGCGGCTTTGAGATGTAAGCTCCGGTCGCGCTACACCGGAACAGGGCGCCTTCCGGTCCGAGGGGCAGCAAATTACAGGGTTCTGGGCTGGATCGGCTGGACGCCGGGCTTGCTTTCAAAATCAGGGATAAATGGCGCTGATTAGCAGTTTCTGGTCCATTTGGGCTCGCGCTTTTCGAGAAACGAGCTGATTCCCTCGCGGAAATCCTCCGTCGTCCGGATGGCTGCATTGGCCTCTACGGCGGCTTCGAGCTGCCATTCCAGATCGCGACCGGAGTAGCTGTTCAGTAGTTTTTTCGTGGCCGCAAGCGAACCCGGGCTATTCTTCAACAACTGCAACGCGAGTTCGTGCGCCCGTTCCAGCAGCCGGGCGGGCTCGGCAATTTCGGTGATCAACCCAATCCGCAAGGCTTCATCGGCGGAAATAATGCGTCCGGTAAGCAGCAGCTCTCGTGCCGCCTTCTCTCCGATCTGGCGAACTAGCCATGCCGAGACAATCGCCGGCACGAACCCGATATGCACCTCCGGGTATCCGAACTTTGCCTCGGTCGAGGCGATGGTGAAGTCGCACAGGGTCGCGATGCCGCACCCGCCAGCCACCGCCGGACCGTTCACGGCCGCAATCGTCGGCCTCGGAAACTCATAAATCGAGCGGAAGAGGTGCGCCATGGTTTCCGAATCCTTCCGGTTTTCCGCCGCGGTGCGGCCGGTAATGGCCTTCAGGTCTTCCAGATCCATACCTGAGCAGAAGGAGTTCCCCGCGCCCGTCAGCAGCAAAACCCTGATCGTTCCACTCTGCAATTTCTCCAGTGCCGCGAGCAACTCATCGATCAGCTCGTAGCTGATCGCATTGCGTTTGTCGGGCCGATTGAACGTCAACAGGGCAATTCCACCCTGTTCGGCGAGGGTAAGTGTCTGGAAGTTCATTTCGTGCCTCGATCCAATCGTTGTCGAACGAGTTCGGGTCCGGTAAACGCCGTCCCTTTACTGGCTCGTCACGTCTATCATACGAATACCGGCCAGTGATCCGGCCAAGATTGTTTCCCGCTGGTTGGCGAAACAAGCTCCTGCTGTCCTTATTGTGAGAGGCTGCATCTCACTTGCAAAAGGGGGTGCCGAAGCCGGCGCCGGGTTAGGATTAAGAACGTGAGCGATACGAACGCAACGGGTATTGAGAGGAATGCGGCTGGCATTGTGCCGTCTTCGCAAGCGGTCCGCATGCAAAAAACCATTCTGGGTCATCCGGTTGGTTTATTCGTACTGTTTTTCACCGAAATGTGGGAGCGCTTCTCGTACTACGGCATGCGGGCGCTTCTGGTCCTGTACATGGTGAATTACCTGATCCATCGCGTCGAAACCGGCAGCGCGTATGTCATCGGATTCGCTCTGCTCCGGCACGCCATCGAATCCGTCTTCGGGCCGATGACGGTGCAGCCGCTCTCGTCGGAAATCTATGGACTTTACACCGGGTTCGTCTATTTCACGCCGTTTTTCGGAGGGATGCTGGCGGACCGGCTGCTCGGGCAGCGCAAGACCGTGGTCGTCGGCGGAGTGCTGATGGCGATCGGCCACTTCCTGATGGCCGTCGAATCGATGTTCCTGGTTGCGTTGTGTTTCCTTATTCTGGGAAACGGCTGCTTCAAACCCAACATCTCCACCCAGGTCGGCAGCCTTTATTCGCCGGACGATCCGCGCCGCGACCGCGCCTTCACCATTTTCTATATGGGAATCAACCTTGGCGCTTTTTTTTCGCCGCTGGTTTGCGGGACGCTGGGCCAGGTCTACGGCTGGCATTACGGCTTTGCGGCTGCCGGCGTCGGCATGGTCGCCGGGTTGGTGCTTTATCTTTGGGGGCAAAAATACCTGGCGCCGGATCAACTGGCGCGTGCCCGGCAAACGCACACCGAGCACGCCAAGCTTACGCCCGCGGAGTGGAAGGCGATTTTCGGGCTGGTCGTTCTCTGCCTGCTGAACGTCGTCTTCTGGGGCGTTTACGAGCAGCAGGGAAACACCATTCAATTGTTCGCCGACAAGAACACGGACTGGCACATATTCGGCTGGGAGATGCCCTCGACCTGGTTCCAGTCGATCAATCCGATGTTCATCTTCCTGTTTACGCCGCTGCTGAACCTGTTCTGGGCATGGCAATCGGCCCGCCGCAAGGAACCGGCGAGCGTTACCAAAATGGCCATGGGCTGTGGTTTGCTGGGGGTATCCTTCCTGCCTCTCATCTACATTACCGCCGGACTTGGCGCGGACCAGAGGATCAGTTTTCTGTGGCTCGTAGGCGGCACGTTTATTTACACCGTGGGCGAACTCTATCTTTCCCCGATAGGCCTCTCGCTGGTGACCAAGGTCGCACCCGCACGCCTGGTGAGCATGCTCATGGGGATGTGGTTTCTTTCCAGTTTCTTCGGCAACTTCCTCTCAGGATACCTGGGCACTTATTACGAAAAGATGTCGAGAGAGTCGTTCTTTGTGATGTTGGCGGCGCTCGGAGTTGCCGCCGGGTTCGCCATCTTCGCGCTCAGTATTCCGCTCAGGAAAGCCATCGGGCAGAACGCCTGAGGCAGAAACAGTTTCCAGTTTCCAGTTTCGAGTTGCCGGGTGCCCCACGTCCCGCCCTTCTGTTGGGCTGACGTGGGGTAGTTGTCCCGGACCGCTGACCGCGAAATCGTGCTAACGGCTAAACGCCGCCTGCAAGTTCTTTTGTCCCTGCACTCCATTTTGCAGAAGCAGCATCAGCAGGATGCGCGCCTTTTGCGACGAGAGGTCGTCGGCCATCACTGCGCCGGCATCGGCCAGCACCTTGCCGCCGCCTTCGTAGCCGTAGTTGGGCAACACGCGCCCGTTCGGCACACGCGTGGTGATGACGACCGGAATTCCTTTGCCCATCACTTCCTTAATTACCGCCGATGTCGCGGGATTCACATTGCCCCATCCCAATGCCTGAACCACCACTCCCTTGGCGCCATGATCGACCGCCGCCTTCACCAGGTATCCGTCATTGCCGCCATAGACGCTGATGATTTCGACGTAAGGCATGGTCTCGGCCTTGATTGGAACGTGCTGCCGGCGCAGTGGCGAGCGCGCATAAACGATGCGGTCGAAGTCCACCACACCCAGAAAGCCCCAATCGCCCGACTTAAAGGTCTCGACGCTCGAGGTATGCGTCTTGGTGACGTCGCGCGCCGCGTTGATCTGGTTGTTCATGACCAGCATAGCGCCCTTGCCCTTCGATTGCGGATCAACGCAGATGCGCACCGCGTTCAGCAGGTTACGGGGGCCGTCAAAGTCGGACTCCGAAGCGTTGCGCTGCGCCCCGATCAGCACAATCGGTTTGTCGGTGTCGGCCGTGAGGTCAAGCCACCACGCAGTTTCCTCCAGCGTGTCGGTTCCATGCGAGATGATGACTCCGGCCACGTCCGGCCTCGCCAAGGTGCGATTGACTTCCTTGCTCAAAGCGACCCAGCGCGCAGGGTCCATGTATCCGGAGGGCACGTTGGAGATGTTGTTGACTTCCATCTTTGCGTACTTCGCCACCTCGGGGACCGTGGCCAGCAGATCCTCGCCCGAAATCGCCGGCACCGGCGCCTTCTTGACCGGATCGATCTTCATGGCGATGGTTCCTCCCGTCGCAATCAGCACCACCACCGGTTGCGTTGCGGCAACCGCCGCGGTTGAGATCAGAAAAATCACAAGCAACAGTAGAGATTTTTTCTTGGAATGCATTCGGCTTCCTCCCTTTTCAAGTCCAGCAGGTTGTATTCACCTTGAAGGCAAAACTATATACGCAGGCGAGGGTTTGCTCAACCGCAGGCGGGGCGGATGGATATGCTTACATGCGCATTTCTTAGAGCCATAACAGATTGCAGTGTCATCCTGAGCGGAGTTCGGCGATGCCGAACGGAGTCGAAGGACCCCTATCGTCATACCACCCTCAACGCAAAGCGTGCCGGATATGCTGGCGGCGATGTACGCGTAGAAGCGCCGGTTGGTTGCGGCCATAGGGGTCCCTCGACTTCGCTTCGCTCCGCTCGGGATGACAGCAGTGAATGCCCCAAAAGCCTCATCAGCCGGGAAGCTATTCGCTTACCTTTTTCGCATCGCGGGCAGTGTTGAGTCCTTTGCGGATGACTCCGACCGTGATTTCCCGTTTCACCAGGCTCAAGACTTCCTCCAGCGTCGCCCATCGCGCCTCGCTCACATCGCTCGCGGCCCTGAGTTCACCTTCGATGACCGAGCAGAGGTAGTCAACCAGCACGTAGTGGTACTGCGTTTTGCCGTCGGCGTCGATGACGATGCTGTCGAAGACGTCGAGCACTTCTTCGCTCTTCACCTTCAGTCCGGTTTCTTCTTCGATCTCGCGAGCGACGCCGTCGCGCAAGGTCTCACCCAACTCCAGCATTCCGCCCGGAATGGACCACTCTCCCTTGCGTGGAGCTTTGGCTCGGCGCACCAGCACCACGCGTCCATTCTGAACGACGACTCCTCCGACACCCACAATCGGGCGGTCCGGGTACTCACGCTTTACGGCTTCCGGTTCTGTCGTGATGTTCGTCATGAGAAGAAACTTCGCGGACTCACGTCGCGTATCTTCCAGCCGCTTGGGGTCCGGCTGAATTCAAAGATCAGCTCGCCTTCCCGCCGAATCGCGGGGCTTTCATATCGCGGATATCCCTCCAGCCGGAAACTGGCTGTGGCCGTCCCTTTATCTTGCTCGAAGGAGCTCTCCTCCAGCCGAAAGGCGACGCGAAAGGACTCATATTGCGAAAATAAAGCCTCTATCTGCTCTTGGAATGCTATGTATCCTTGCATGCCTTCCCGATCAAAAGCGGCCAGCATCTTCCGCGAGTTGTACGCTTGCAATCCATCGCGGACCTGGTTCAGCAGCTTCTCCGCAATCTGGTTTGAAGAGAAAGCATCTGCCGGGACATCGGGCGGTGGCGCGGCCGACGCAAGTTGGATGGAACAAGCCAGCAACACAATTGCGATTACCGCGATGCAAATCGAGGGTGCCCCACGTCCCGCCACGCTCGGGGTCCGCGGCGAGGCTCGGCTCGCTGGGGTGACTGAGGGCTGACGTGGGTAAGTCTTTTCGGACGCTAAGGCGGCTCATAGTTTCAACCCATTGCCCCACTTGTTATTGAACACAACCCTGTCCATGGCAAATCGTTTGCCGTAGGGTTTGTCGGGACCCTTCAGATGTCCAATGGCCAGCAGAGCGACCACCCGTACGCGGTCGGGTATGCCGAGGGTTTGCCTGACTGCGGATTCGGAAAAACCTTCCATGGGAGCGGTATCGTAACCCAGCGTTTCCGCCGTCCACATCATTGTGGTCAGGGCAATCATCGTGTGCCGGTTTACCCAGACGCCGAAATGGGGTGCCACGCCGCCTTTGTCTCCGGCCTCTGCTCCCAGAAAATTATTCAAGTTCTTTCGGATCACGTTGCGGACGCCTTCGTCCACATCTGCAAGCCGCATCATCTCTTCCATGTCGCCGCTCTTCCACCCCTCCGGATCTCCGCATGCCACAATCACCACTGAGGCTTCCTCCACCTTGGGCTGGCCCATGGCCGCTGCCCGCAGCGCTTTGCGAGCCTCGGGATCGCGCACCACGACGAATCTCCAAGGCTGCAGGTTGTAGCCGCTCGGAGCTTCCAATCCAGCCTGCAATATCTTCTTCAGGTCTTCGTCAGGCACCGGAGTGCCGTCAAAGCTCGGTGTGGCGCGCCGATGCTTGATCGCTTCGCTCAATGGCTTTTCGACGGTTCCCATATGGCCGATCCTTTCAAAAAATGTGGTTAGGTGCAGAAACCCGCAACACAGCTATCAAAACAATGAAGTATACGCCGGCACCGCTCTAGCCGCTTGCCGGCAAGTCACCCGGAAATGTCTCGGGTGCCCCATTCGAGCGGAGCTTGGGTGGGGCTTTTCTTGCTGGTGCTCCATTTTGCCGCAGTGGCAAATGTGGGACTTCGAGAAACTAACCTTGCCCGCAACCGAACCCGCATAGCGTGCTGTTCGCTACACGCACCTCGCCCTGGCGGCATCCAACAGGCTATGGCTCTTGAGGAATACAACCGTAAACGGCACTTCGGGCAGACACCGGAACCTCCGGCCAAAGTTGCTCGCCGCCCGCAACATCGGTTCGTCGTGCAGAAGCACCGCGCTACGCGACTCCATTACGACTTTCGACTCGAAATGCAGGGCGTGTTGAAGTCCTGGGCTGTTCCCAAGGGGCCGTCGCTCGATCCCGCCGACAAACGGCTTGCCATGCAGGTTGAGGATCACCCGGTCGAGTACATTGATTTCGAGGGCACCATCCCGGAGGGCAACTATGGCGCAGGCGCCGTGATGGTTTGGGACCAGGGAACGTGGGAGCCGTCCCCTCCCGCCGACGCCAAGCCTCCCGCCAACGCCGCCCAAGCCGATGCGCTGGCGGCTGCGATGCTGGAGAAAGGGGACCTCAAGTTCCGGCTTCACGGCAACAAGCTGAATGGCGAGTTCGTGCTGGCCAAGATGCGTTCGCGGCGGCCTGGAAGCAAAGGCACGGAATGGCTGCTGATCAAGCATCGCGACTCTACCGCCACTGCCGGTTATGACATCGACAAATTCGACGGTTCAGCCGTGACTGGCCGTTCGCTGGATGAGATCGCAGCCGACGCCGCCAGCGCCGAATGGAAGAGCCGTCCCGCCGCCCGAGCCGGCAAGAACGAATGGCTCGCCGCCTCGATCGCCGCTCATGACCGGCAGGCCTCAACGGATGCTCCGTCTCGCGGTGCGGCCAAAACCGTTTCGAAATCCAAATCGTCCAAGGCCGGCAAGTCTGCAACGCCCCGGGCTCGCGAAGCGAAAGCCTCCCGGCAGAGCCAGACGGAGCCCAGGCGGACGGCCTCAAAATCTTCAAGCAAGAATCTTATAAATCTTTGGGTGGCAAAAAGGCCGAGCCGCCAGACCACGATTTGAGCAGGTTGCCGGGAGCCGTTCGCGAGCCCATGCCGAGCTCGATTCGTCCCATGCTGGCGACCCTGGTGGATGGTCCGTTCAACAGTCGTGAGTGGCTGTACGAAGTAAAGTGGGACGGCTTTCGCGCGCTTGCCTTTGTAGAGCAGGGGAATGTCCGTCTGGTTTCACGCAATCAGAACGATCTCACCGGAGCCTATCCGGAGCTGTCGGTCGTTCCAGGCTGCGTGCGCGCCAAGACCGCAGTTCTTGACGGAGAAATCGTCGCTCTCGACGAACAAGGCCGATCCAGCTTCAGCCTGATGCAGCAGCGCGCGGGAACCAGTGAAGGCCCGCGTCGCCCGCGCGTCAGCCGCGGCGATATTCCCATTCACTATTACGTCTTCGACCTGCTTTACCTCGACGGCTACAGCCTGCTCCAGGTGGATTTGAAGACCCGCAAGGAACTGCTGCGCAAAGTGCTCGCGGAGAATCAGTGGGTGCACTACTCTGAACATTTCGATGACGGAATCCAGCTCTACCGCGCTGCCGGCGAACGCCAGTTGGAAGGCATCGTTGCCAAGCGAAGTTCATCCTGCTACGTGACCAAGCGATCACGCGAATGGCTCAAAATAAAACTTACGCATGAACAGGAATGTGTGATCGGCGGCTACACGGACCCGCGCGGTTCACGCGAACACTTCGGCTCGCTTGTGCTGGGGCTCTATGAAGGTGGCCGGCTGATGCACGTCGGACAGGCGGGCAGCGGCTTCAACGCACGCACGCAGCAGGTGGTCTGGAAGCTGCTGGAAGCCCGCAAGACATCGAAAAATCCTTTTGCCAATCCTGTCGAAGCAACCCGTACTGTGCATTACGTGCGGCCTGAGTTGGTCGCGCGAATCAAGTTTACCGAATGGACGCACGAGGGACAGAGCGGGGCAATCAAGATGCGAGCGCCGGTCTTCCTTGGGCTGAGGGATGATAAGGAACCACGCGAGTGTACCTTCGAGAGACCGCGCAGTGCGGTAAGGGAAGCGGGATTGACCGACGACGGAAAAGCCGCCTGACCAAGAAACTACCCCACGTCAGTCCAAAAGCAGGACGGGACGTGGGGCACCTGTTCTTATGGAAAATTCGATCCCCGCTACCCTTCTTCGGGCTTTAATAAAGCCCGCGCCCAACTACTACTGCCGCGGCTGACCCGGGGTTGCGGGCTGTCCGCTGGACGGGTGCTCTCTATGCTGCTGCCACCTCGCTCGCCGTCGCTCCGCGAGCTGCTGGTGTTCAACGATGATCTTCTGCACCTCGGCACGCTGATCGGACGCAAGCACGCCGTTAATTTGCATACCGGCCGTGACGTATTGATCGATCATCGCCGAGAGCTGCTGCTTCAACTGGTCGGCATTCTTCTGAATCGCCGCCTGGTCGGGATGGTCCGTGAAGATTTGTTTTGCCAGTGCGGCCCGCAAGTTCCTCATCGAATCGATATCGGGCCGGGCATTGGTTCGTGCCTGCTTCAAGTCCGCCTTGATCTGCGATTCCTGCGCGGGCGTCAGCTTGAGGCGTACCGCCATTCGTTCAAACCGCATATGCATTCCCATCCCGGGTTTGCCATTCTCATAGGCAGCGACGCCGGCGATCGCCGCGCCAATGACGATGACACCAACACCCAAAGCTATCCACGATGCTCTTTTCATCACGCTATAAACTCCTGGAGGACAACATTTCCGAAGTCCCTCTACTAGTTGTATTAACCAATTTCGGCGCCAACAGTTGCGTTTCCAAGCAGGTTTCCCGGAGAATAGACGTTTTGCGGTTCAGGACACTGCTTTTTATGTTGCCTTTCAGTCTGGTTTACAGCGATCGATATCTGCTCCCCTTCGGGCGTCACGTTTTTCCAAGCCAGAAGTATAGGCTTGTACGTGACCGCTTGCTGGAACTCGGTGCAGCCGTCCCGGAGGATTTTGTCGAGCCACAGCCCGCCGCCGACGAGGACATCCTTCTGGCACACACTCCTGTATACGTCTACAAGCTGAAAACCGGAACTCTCTCGGTCCGTGAGGAACTCGAACTTGAAGTGCCCTATAGCAAACCGCTGGTCGAGGCATTTTGGCTGATGGCCGGCGGTTCGATCCTTGCTGCCGACCTGGCGCTTCGGGATGGCGTGAGCGTCCACCTTGGCGGCGGCTTCCACCATGCCTTTCCTGACCACGGTGAGGGGTTTTGCGTGGTCAACGATATCGCCATCGCGATCCGCAAAATGCAAAAGGACGGACGAATCAAGCGGGCCATGACCATCGATTGCGATGTCCACCAGGGCAACGGCACGGCGGTTATCTTTGGCGGGCACGCCGAGCCATTTCCGCCTCCCGCGAGTTGGTCCGCTCCCATAACCGCTCCGTCGCCGGCTTCCGAAACCATGGTTCAGGGCCGCGCAGGCGACGTGTTCACCATCTCCCTGCACCAACTGAACAACTACCCCGTCTGGAAGCCGGCATCCTCGATCGACATCAACCTGCCCGACGGCGTCATGGACAGCGAGTATCTCTACTGGCTTGAAAAGGCGCTCATCTCGGCTCGCCGGCTGTTTGAGCCGGAGCTGATCTCCTACGTCGCGGGTGCGGACCCCTATCGCCACGATCAGCTCGGTGGGTTGGCGCTTACCCTCGAAGGTCTTCAGCAACGGGATGAAATGGTCCTCAGCTTCGCGCGCGACTGGGGCGTGCCGGTGATGGTGACCTACGCCGGCGGCTACGCTGAGAAGTTAGAGGATACCGTCGCGATTCACGCCAACACGGTGCTCGCGGCGGAAAAGGTGTTCGGTGGCATCCGTTCAAAGCATCGTCCTTCCCAGGTGACTGGCAGCCAGCTCAACAAGGCTGCCGACTAGCAGCAACTCGCCCTATCCTGCGTGTCATCCTGAGTGGAGCGAAGGATCCCAGGGATCTGCCCCACTCCGCGCCGCTCTAGGTGTCTTATAAAATCCGTCGGCTGCATCTCAGCCCCACACCGCGCGGGGATGCTTCACTTCGTTCAGCATGACTCTAAGACACCGCAGCGGCCAAGGTTTGCTTCAGCCCCGCACGCCGTGCCGCAAGACTGTTAAAATCTCACTTGGATCTTATGTTCGATAACCTTACCGACAAACTGCAACGTGCATTCAAGAATCTCCGCGGCCAGGGCAAACTGGACGAGGAGAACATCACCGAAGCCCTGCGTGAAATCCGCCTGGCGCTGCTTGAGGCCGATGTCAACTTCAAGGTCGTCAAGGAATTGATCGACCACATTCGCGAGAAGGCGGTTGGCCAGGAGGTCATGACCGCGCTTTCGCCGGCCGAGCAGGTGGTGAAAATCGTTCGCGACGAGCTCGTCGAATTGCTTGGACGCGATACGGTCAAGCTCAAATTCGCCTCGCAGCCGCCTTCGGTCATCCTCATGGCAGGCTTGCAGGGCTCGGGCAAAACCACTACTTCCGGCAAGCTTGCGTCATGGCTCAAGAAGAATGGCCGCCGTCCGATGCTGGTCTCAGTCGATGTGTATCGTCCAGCGGCGCGCGAGCAGTTGAAGGTCGTGGCCAAGGCCGTGAGCGCCTTGATTTACGAAGGAGAGGTGGCGGAACCGAATACCGCCTCGGTCGAGCGACTGGCGAAAGAAGCGCGCCGCGAAGCCATCAACAGCGGCTGCGACGTGCTCATCGTCGATACCGCCGGACGCCTGCACATCGACGAGCAGTTGATGGACGAGATGCAGTCGTTGAAGCGGCTGCTGAATCCGCAGGAAATTCTGTTCATTGCCGATTCCATGACCGGCCAGGACGCCGTCAACTCCGCCAAGGAGTTCCACGACAAGCTCTCCCTCACCGGCGTCGTGCTCACCAAGATGGACGGCGATGCGCGCGGCGGCGCCGCCTTGTCCATTCGCAAAGTCACCGGGCAGCCTATCAAGTTCCTCGGCATCGGCGAAAAGTACGATGCCATCGAGCCCTTCCATCCTGATCGAATTGTGGGCCGCATCCTCGGCATGGGCGACATTCTCTCGCTCATCGAGCAGGCCGAAGACAAGATCGACAGGAAGAAGTCGGAAGAGTTTGCCACCAAAGCACTCAGCGGCGGCGGCTTCTCGCTGGCGGACTTTCGCGATCAGCTACTTCAGGTCAAGAAGATGGGATCGATCCAGTCGATCATCAGCAAGCTGCCCAAGATAGGGCCGCTGGCCAACATGCACCAGATGGCTGATAAGGTGGATGAGGGACAGATCGGGCGAGTCGAGGCGATCATCAACTCGATGACCGCCCATGAGCGCGAGCACCACGAATGCATCAACGGCTCGCGCCGCAAACGCATCGCACGCGGCTCGGGCACCAGCGTGCAGGAAGTCAACAACCTGCTTCGCCAGTACGTCCAAATGCGCAAAATGTTCAAGGGCATGGGCAAGCCGAGCTTCGCCCGGCGCATGGCGGGAATGAAGTTGCCGGGAATGTAGCCACCAGACAACAAAGCCGCGAGTGTAGTTCTGATTGAAAGGTCACGATGAAAACAAAAAGCGACATTGCTGTGGATAAATTTCTGGCGGGGTATAACTGCGCCCAATCCGTGCTCTTTGCATTCTGCGATGACCTTGGTTTCGACAAGGACACGGCACTCAGACTTGCCTGTGGATTTGGCGGAGGAATGGCCAGAAAGCAAGATGTGTGTGGGGCCGTTACCGGAGGCATTCTCACCATCGGACTCAAGCACGGACGCGGCGAGGGGCAGGATAAAGCGGTCACAGAGGCGGCTTACGGAAAAGTGCGAGAGCTGATGTCTCGGTTTGAAGCAAAGCACGGCACATGCATCTGTCGCACGCTGCTCAACGGATGCGACCTCAATACGCCCGAGGGACAGCGATACTTTAAAGAAGCCGATCTCCTGAACAAGACCTGCACAGGCTGTGTTCGAACCGTGGTAGAGACGCTGGAATCCATCGTCTAAGAACGAAGCAGCCGGGAGCCGGGTGCCCCATTCTGGTCGCTGCTTTTGCGACTAGGGAGGGGTTTTTCGCAGGTGGTTTGTTATGAAAGAAATTCGCCAGAAAATAGAACGCCCCACCCTGTAGCTGGTGGGGCGCCGGTTAGCTGTTTGGTTTGGCCTGAGGCAGGTCGCGCTCTCAGCTCCGGTCCCATGACCCAATGCACAGGAAACCTTCGCCTTTCGACCCTGCGACAAACTCCCTTCCCAGACGCTCTGATCACGTTCGTGGGAATGGAAACTACTACGGGAATCTGGCGAGTAGATTAGAGCGAAACCGCCCTAAGCCTCAGCCACCTCACTAGTCAGATGTATGCTACAGTCGGAACTTTTTTGCATCGGACCACCTCCTTTCCAGTGTTAGGCCCATCCTAGCGCGGGCTTCCGAGGTTGTCAAAATCGGCAACCCGCAATCAGGCATTCTGAATTATTCTGTTTTGCAATCTCGCTTTGAGGGATGACATGGGACATCGCGTTTGTCCTTGGTGGCTCGGATACTTGCTGGCTTGTCCGCTGCGGCGTTTGGGTCAGGATCCGGCCAAACTTCTGGCCCCGTATGTCCGGCAAGGCATGACGGTTCTCGAACCAGGGCCGGGCATGGGGTTCTTCACCTTGGAGTTGGCTCGCCTTGTTGGGACCGGCGGTCAAGTGGTCGCCGTCGACGTACAGCCCAAGATGGTGGATCGCCTGAAACGTCGCGCCGCTAAGGCCGGTGTCCTTGTTCGCCTGAACGCCCGGGTGTGTTCCGCTGATTCCTTGGGGCTGACCGATGTGGCCGGCAAGGTGGACTTCACGCTCGCCTTCGCCGTTGTGCATGAATTGCCTTCGGCGGCTCGCTTCTTTGCCGAGGTGGCCAGCGCTTCCAAGTCAGGGGCGTCTTTGCTGCTTGTAGAACCATCCGGACACGTAGCGTCCGAAAAATTCGAGGGTGAGCTAGCAGCGGCTTTCCAGGCCGGGTTCGTCTTGGTGGAACGTCCAGCAATTCGACGTAGCCGTGCCGCACTGTTGAAAAAGGCTTAAGCCGGGCGTCTCATTCCAGTCGCCATCTTGCAGCCAAGATGGGGTCTTACCTTTCCGGACGACTTGCGGGCCCGAAGACGAAGGTGTGGGTCAGCCCTCGATTATCAAACTCGGGTTCCATGTCCCCGTTCCCGACCCTCCCGTCGCCAGGGCTTCGCAATCATGAGGTGCAGCAGCTCTGGGTTGGCGATTGCCGGCATCAAAGCACAATAGAGCTTCAGCCACTCGATCAGCTCTGACGCCAGACACCGAACGAGAATGGGAACCTATTCGCAATTGCGCCAGCGGAGAAGCGCGGCGCAGCTCTATGCTGTTGCGCAAATCGAGCGGGAAGTCAGGGCCGCCGATCCCCACAGCGGAGACCGGTACATCCGTGTATTTGCCGAAGCCTTCCAGACCTATCGTTCGCGGCTTTCCTACTCAGGCTTGCTGGATGAGCTGCTTCAGGCCGAAGTTTTGCTCGTTGCCGACTATCATGCGCTGCCGGCTTCGCAGCTCTACACAGCCAGCTTGATTGCGCAGCTTTCGGCGGCACAGCATCGGCCGCAGGTTTTGGCCTTGGAGGCGATTTATGCCCGCGATCAGCGCATCCTGGATGGATGGCGCAACGGCCAGATCGACGAACGCGAGTTGCGCAGCCGCATACGCTTCGACTTGGACTGGGGATTCGGCTGGAATCCGTTTTTTCGCCTGTTGGTCTCTGCTCGCCAGCATGGAGTCCACTTGTGCGGCCTTGATTCCGCGCCTCGTGGCGGCTTTCGACGCATCGCCCTGCGTGACGAGCACGCGGCCGCACGGATCGCCGAGATCGCCGGGACGGTGCCGGGCAGCCGCATCGTCGTGCTCTTTGGCGAAAGCCACATGGCGCCGCAGCATCTGCCGGCCGCGATCAAGAGCAAACTGCCGCAGGCCCGCGTCGTAACCTTGCTGCAGAACGTCGATTCCCTCTACTGGAAGGCCGAGGGAGAGCCCGGAGCACGGGTCAAGGCCGTGCGAGTCAGCGACGATGTCTTTTGTGTCTTCAACGCCACTCCGCTGGAAAAATATGAGAGCTATCGCCGTTGCCTTGAGCGTTGGCGTTAAGCGGCATTTTGCCTGACCTGCCCTGAAATGTGGCGTCTTTGAGCATCCGGCCGCACGGAATGATAAATTGAAACAGTGAACGTTGACAGTCTTAGAGAGCTGCTGGAACAAATTCGCTCAGGCCGGACTTCTCCCGACGACGCGCTGGAGCAACTCAAGGGCCTGCCTTTTGAGGACTTGGGGTTTGCCAAGATCGATCATCATCGTGCTCTGCGCGTGGGAATGCCGGAAGTGATCTTTGGTCCCGGCAAATCGGCGGCGCAGTTTTCCGAAATTTTCTACCGTCTTGCATCCAAGGGCAGCAATAATGTGCTGGCCACGCGGGTTTCGCCTGAGCAGGTTGCAGCCGTTCAGGAACGGAATCCCGAGGCTTCGCATAATCAGTTGGCCCGGACCCTCGTGCTCAGGCAAAACGACAGCCGACCGGGGAAGGGCACGATCGTCATCGTGTCCGCGGGCACCAGCGACACACCGGTTGCCGAGGAAGCAGCCGTGACCGCCGAAATCATGGGAAATTGCGTCGAGCGCATCTACGATGTCGGGGTTGCCGGCCTGCATCGCCTGCTCACCCACCGCGAGTCTTTGCAGCGCGCTCGCGTGCTCATCGTTTGCGCGGGCATGGAGGGCGCACTGCCCAGCGTCGTCGGCGGACTCGTCGGAGTTCCCGTTATCGCCGTTCCCACCAGCGTTGGCTATGGTGCCTCTTTTGGAGGGCTTACGGCTTTACTGGCGATGCTGAACTCCTGTGCCTCCAACGTCTCGGTAGTCAATATCGACAACGGCTTTGGCGCGGCCTATGTCGGCAGCCTGATCAACCGGTTGTAGGCAGGCCCGACCATTGGCACGGTGGGGGCACGTCCTGCCCGTTTGTTGCTGACTGGAGGTAGTAGGCCAATTGGTGCCTTCTGTAATGTGCAACTTAGCTTTAGAATGGCGATTGAATTCTGGAAGGCAACACCTTTGGACGCTATGTCACTAGCGAAGGGATTTCCGCCGTCGGCCTTTGTATTGGCCACGCTCGGCAACCCGCGCGAGAAGTTTTGGGGCAGGCTGCTCGACCTCGACCTGCGCGGCATTGTGCTCTGCGGAGTTCTGCTCGATTCATTTGACGATTTTGTCCGCCAATTGCGTGCCGGCGAAGTGGCGGTCCCGGTCACGGTGTTCTATCCGATGCATCGCATCCACTCGGTAGAGTTGGAGCGTTCCGACGGACCCGTGCTTTCACTGTTGGAGCGTTTTCAGCAAGACACGGGCTCCAACCCGGAGACGGTTTTCCAGCCCCAGGCGGATGAGGTGCGGCCGTGAAGTCACAGTTCTGGACTGCGCCGAACCAGATCACGCTCATACGTCTTATCTTCGTTCCTTTCGTGGTCATCAATATTCTGGGTCGCAATTATAAGTTGGCGCTGGTGCTGTTCGTGCTCGCCGGACTCAGCGATGCCCTTGACGGCTTGTTGGCGCGCTGGCTGAATCAGCAGACGATTCTGGGCCAATACCTGGACCCGATTGCCGACAAGATGCTGCTCAGTTCGGCATTTCTGGTTTTGTCGTTCACAAAACTAGTTCCCTGGAGATACACCGTGCTGGTGTTCAGCCGCGATCTTTTCCTTATGCTGATTGCGGCTGTGCTTTACATCACCACCAACGTTCGCGATTTCAAGCCCAGTGTTTTCGGCAAAATGAATACAGCGGCGCAAATTGGAGCCATCTTCTTTGTGCTGGCGCGGCAAATCAATCCCGCGACATGGATTATCGTGGCGCGCAAGGGCTTTCTGATTGCTACCATGATCCTCACCTGCGTGTCCGCAGTTCATTACATCGTGATCACCGGCCATAAGTTGCACGCCAGCGGCGGAACCGGTTCGGCGGCGCATCACCCGCGCTGAGTGCGGAATCCGGCGTCTCTCTGGTAAGCTAAAAAAACTCATGCCTCGCGGGAATCGCAATACTCGGTTACAGGTCATAATTGCGTTCGGGCTGGTCTATGTCCTCTGGGGCTCGACTTACCTGGGCATAGGAATCGCCGTCGAGCATGTGCCCGCCGTGGTCATGTCTGGCGTTCGCTTTTCGATCGCCGGCGCCGTCCTGCTGCTTTACTGTGCGCTTCGGGGCAGACGAGTTTGGCTGACGAGACATGAATTTTTGGGTTTGACCGTCATTGGCGTTCTGCTGTTGAGCATCAGCAACGCTGTGATTGGCATCTCTGAAACCTACATCCCGAGCGGCCTGACGTCTCTGCTGCTTGCGGTCACGCCGCTTTGGTTTCTTCTTCTGGAGCGTCTCAGCAGCCGGGGCGAACGCATCGGAAGGCGTGGACTGGCGGGAATTGCGCTCGGGTTGTGCGGAGTCGTCGTACTGCTGTGGCCCGCCCTGAGCGCCGGTCTGCACATGGGCCGCCGGGAACTTGTCGGGGCCGGATTCGTTTTGCTGGCCAGCCTCAGTTGGGCCGGCGGGTCGATTGTTTCCAAGCGATGGCATTTGGAAGTGGATGCCTATACCGCCAGCGGTTGGGAGATGCTAATTGCAGGCATAGTGGATTGTCTTGTGGGCCTGCTGTTCGGCAGCTTCAGGCAGGCATCCTGGACACGCCCCGCCGTGCTTGCCATTGCCTACCTGATCGTTGCGGGTTCCTGGATCGGCTTTACAGCCTACGTCTGGCTTCTGCGTAATGTCTCCACCTCCAAGGTCGCGACCTACGCCTACGTGAATCCGATTGTCGCCGTCTTCCTGGGATGGCTGGTGCTCCACGAGCGAATCACGCCGTATATCGTTGCGGGAAGCATCATCGTCGTGGTCAGCGTCATCCTCGTTACCGGGGCCAAGCATGTTCCGCCCTGCACTGCGCAGGAACCGGAACCGGTTGCCGAGCCCTGGCCGCCGAAAGCGCCACGGACTGACGCGTCGTTGGTGCCCCATATCTGCCGCTATTAGCAGATATGGGAAGGAGAGAGCACTATGATCCGTTCGTTCAAAGGAGTTGCGCCGACCATTCCGTCCTCCTGCTACGTGGACGAATCTGCCCAGGTTATTGGCGACGTGGTTCTGGCGGAGAACGTCAGTATCTGGCCGGGCGTCGTGCTGCGCGGCGACGTCAACTCGATTCGGATTGGCCCCAACAGCAATATTCAGGACTGTTCTGTTCTGCACGGACAGTCGGAACTGTACCGCGTCGAACTCGGCGGATGGGTCACGGTGGGACATAGCGCCACGCTGCACGGCTGCATCATCGAGGATCGTTGCGTAATTGGAATTGGCGCAATCGTGCTCAACGGCGCACGCATCGGACACGACTCGATCATTGCCGCCGGTACCCTGATCCCGGAGAATACAGTTGTCGAACCGGGTTCGCTCTGGATGGGGTCACCGGGCAAATTCCGCCATGCTCTCGCCGACAAAGACCGGGAAAAAATCCTCTGGTACGCACGTAATTACGTCGCCCTTCGCGAGCAGTACCTGAAAGAGCGTGCGGCCGCCAAAGGACGCTGACTGTAAACGTGCTGATCCGGGAGGCCCACGTCCCGTCGGTTCGGCGCGCGGCCGGGTGCCCCAGGTTCCGCGCCGCGCTGTTCGGCGCTAACCTGGGGTAGTTTCTCTCCTCTACCAGAACTTTGAAACCTTTTAACGTTGAACCTTGATCCCGCCCCGCCTGTTAAGATCGTAATTTGCCCAAGACTCAGGGCCAAGACTGACGACTGAGAACTGAATCGAAATGATCAAAGCCGTTCGCGGTACCCGCGATCTCCTGCCGCCTGACACAGACCTCTGGAACTTTGTCGAGGCCCGTGTGCGCGAGGTCTTCCGCAACTACAATTTTCACGAAATCCGCACTCCTGTCTTCGAGAGCACGGAGTTATTTGCCCGCGGTGTGGGCGAAGAGACAGACATCGTTTCCAAGGAGATGTTCACCTGGGAAGACCGCGCTCGTGCGGCCAGCGAGAAGCCGCAATCGCTCACCCTCCGCCCGGAGGCGACATCAGGCATCGTTCGCGCCTACATCGAGCACGATCTGAACCGCACGGGTTTGTTGCACAAGCTCTACATGATTGGGCCAATGTTCCGGCGCGAGCGCCCGCAGAAGGGCCGCTACCGCCAGTTCTTCCAGATTGATGCCGAGGTCATCGGACCGCCTTCGTCGGGCAGTGAGCTGCCGATGCGCGATGCGGAAATCATCGACATGCTCACCGCAATCCTCGATGCCGTCGGTCTCAAAGGCTGGTCGCTCGAACTCAACTCGGTCGGCTGTCCCAAGTGTCGTCCGCTGTACAACCAGGCCCTGCGCGACGCCTTGGCCAATGTGAAGGACAAGATGTGTGTCGATTGCCAGCGACGGGCCGAGACCAACCCGCTGCGCGTCCTCGACTGCAAGGTGCCGGAAGACCAGCCCATCATCGAAAAGCTGCCCAAAATCGGCCAATATCTCGACGATGAATGCCGCGAGAATTTCGCCGAGGTTCGCGCCATCCTGGACAGCATGGCGATTGCCTACACCATCAATGAGCGCATGGTCCGCGGCCTGGACTACTACACGCGTACAACTTTCGAGTTCACCCACGGCGAACTTGGCGCCCAGAGCGCCGTGCTCGGCGGCGGCCGCTACGACGGTCTCTCGGAGTTGCTCGGAGGCCCCAGGGCTCCGGCAACCGGCTTCGCCATCGGCGAAGATCGCCTGGTGCTGGCCTTGCAGGCACAGGCCGCCAGCGTCGTCGAGACGCCCGTGGCCTACATCATTCCGCTCGGCGCGGGCATGAACCGCCACGCCCTGAAACTGGCGCGAGAACTCCGCCGCGTCGGGCTCATCGTCGATGTGGGAGATGAGAATTTCCGGCTCAAGAAAGGCTTCGAGACTGCCGGGAAGCTGGGCGCGAAATGTGCGATTCTGGTGGGCGAAAACGAAGTTGCCAGCGGCAATTTTGCGGTCAAAAATCTAACCAGTGGAGAACAGGTTGCGGTTGCCCGCGCCGAACTCGAGGCCAGGCTGCAACAATAGCTGGGTGCAGTTTCGTCGGCTCACGGGCACTTGCTCCGGAAGCGGGTGCCCCATTCTAGCCGCCGCAGTCGCGGCTAGGGTGGGGTAGTTTCCTTGTTGGTGTACCCCAAGTGAGCCCTTGGTTTTCAGGTGCCCCGTGTCCCGTCCCGCGTTTGGACTGACGTGGGGTAGTTCGCATTGCTTGATCTTTACGTTTCAGGAGCGGCTTCGATGACCCTCGAGGTGTGGCTGGCATTCGTAGCGGCCAGCGTTATCATGCTGTTGATTCCAGGCCCAACTGTGCTGATGGTAGTGGGCGACGCTTTTGCGAACCGGTCTCGGCGGGCCTGGGCTACGGTTGCCGGTGTCGTCATGGCTGATGCCACGGCGATGACCCTATCTTTGGCCGGTGCGGGCGCATTGCTCGAAGCCTCCGCCGCCGCCTTTACCTTCATGAAGACGCTCGGAGGCTTGTATCTCATCTACCTGGGTGTGAAGTCGATTCTGTGCGCGCGCAGTGGCGCGGCGCATGCGGGCGAACTGATTGCAGGTGGTTCGGGGCCAACCATGCTGGCGCGCTTTGGCCGTGCCTATGCTGTAACCGTTTCGAATCCGAAGAGCATTCTTTTCTTCGTCGCCTTCGTTCCGCAATTCATGTCGGCGCAAGGGGCGTTTCTAGCGCAAAGCGGCGTGCTGATAGCCACCTTCACCGGCCTCAGCATGTTGAATTCATCGATGTACAGCCTCACGGCGAGTCTGATCGGCGGCAGACTGACCTCGGCATCTGCTCAGCGCAAGGTAGGCTATGCGGGCGGGTGCGCGTTGATCGGAGCCGGGGCGTTGACTCTGGCCATCAGGCGGAGCTGAGGCCTAACCGGATGGCGTGGAAAATGCCCACGTCAGCCCAACATCGGGGCGGGACGTGGGGCACCCGTTCTTGCATAAAATTCAAAATGACCCATTACCGCAATCCGCAGTCATGTAGTGTTTCCCGCTCTGACTGTCGTAGAATCAGACGATAGCTCCAGTAACCACATACATAGTACGAATTGAACGGCAAACTCATGCAATTAGACTTTTTAGGTGATCTCAAGCGCACTCATCGTTGCGGAGAACTCCGCGCCGCCGATGCCGGCAAAACCGTTACGCTCATGGGCTGGATTAACCGCCGCCGCGATCTGGGCAGCATCATTTTTATCGATTTGCGTGACCGTACTGGAATCACGCAGATCGTTTTCAACGAGTCCAATCCCGTGCTTCATGCCAGGGCTGAAGACCTCCGCAGCGAATACGTTCTGGCGGTCACCGGGCTGGCGAAATTGCGCGATGAAGACACCCGCAACAGCAACATCGAGACCGGCGATGTCGAACTCGTGGTCACCGAGATGCGCCTGCTGAACGAGAGCAAATTGCCTCCGTTCCTGCCGTCCGAAAAGGCTATCAGCAACGAGGAATTGCGGCTGAAGTACCGCTATGTCGATCTTCGGCGGCCGGAGATGCAGTTCAATATCGAAACCCGCCACAAGGTCGCGCTCGCCATTCGCAACCACCTGGCGGGCAAGGGATTCCTCGAAATCGAAACCCCGTTTATGACGCGCTCGACGCCCGAGGGCGCGCGCGATTACCTCGTGCCTTCGCGTGTGCATCGGGGCGAGTTCTACGCCTTGCCGCAGTCGCCGCAATTGTTCAAGCAGATCCTGATGATCTCCGGCTTCGATCGCTATTTCCAGATCGTTCGCTGCTTCCGCGACGAGGATTTGCGCGCCGACCGCCAGCCCGAGTTCACCCAGATCGACCTGGAAATGTCTTTCCCGCGGTTGGAAGACATATTTGAGACCGTCGAGGGCTTTCTGATCGCGGCCTTCCAAGCCGCCGGCGTTCAGATCGAAACGCCATTCCCGCAGATGACCTACGATCAAGCGATTCGTTTCTACGGCATCGATAAACCCGACCTTCGCCTGCCCGCCATGGCCGATGCTTCCCACGCCTTCACCGCCGAGGAGAAGCAGTCGCTCGCCATCGATCCGGCGATGCCGATTCTTGCCATACGGATTCCGGCAGTCGGCGAACTCTCGCGCAAGGAACGCGACGACCTCCGGCTGCTGATTCCGGAAAAGTCGAAAAGCATTGTCAAGGTCTTTGAAGATTTCAAGCGCGTAGAACGGAACCTCCCCGCGGCCGCGGAGAAGATTCGCCAACTGGCAGAGGCCCAGCCGAACGACCTGATCGTGATTGCCGCCGCACCTGCCGATGCCAAAGCAGAGGCCGTGGCTCCGACGGATCTCGCCGCCAGCGCAAGCAAGCCCGTCGGGCCGCCGAGGTCTGCGCCGCCGCCGGCCAATTCCGCCTCGCCTTGGCACAGAAGTTCGCCGACCGGCACGGATTGTTTGAGCAAAAGAGCTACCGTTTCCTCTGGGTTACCGATTTCCCGATGTTCGAGTGGGATGAGACCGAGGGCCGTTGGAACGCCGCCCACCATCCCTTTACCTCGCTGCACGAAGAGGATATGGGCAAGCTCACCGAGGGGCTGGATTCGGTGCGCGACCCCAATTCGGTGCTCGGCGCTATCCGCTCCCTCGCCTACGACGTGGTGCTCAATGGAACCGAACTTGGCTCGGGCTCCATCCGTATCCATCGCGAGGACGTTCAGTCCAAGATATTTGCCGCGCTCGGCATGAGCCCCGAAGAGCAGAAGCAGCGCTTCGGATTCTTTCTGGAGGCGCTGCAGTACGGAACCCCGCCCCACGGCGGAATCGCACTCGGACTTGATCGCATCGCGATGATCCTGGCCGGAGCACCCAGCCTGCGCGAGGTGATTCCGTTCCCCAAGACCGCCGGCGCCGTCGACCTGATGGTCGATGCGCCCACGCCCGTCTCGGACGCGCAACTGAAGGATTTGGGAATACGGGTGAAGAAGTAGCGCGATTTGGGTGCCCCATTCAAGCGAAGCTTGGGTGGGGCTTTTCTTTGTCATCAAGGCGAATGCGTCAACGTCTACTGCAGCTGAAATACATTTTGTGCGTGTCATCCTGAACGTAGCGAAGGATCTGCTTTTCTCGCACTCAAAACAGAATCCGCTTGGTGCCCTAGGTTCGCCCGCCTTTGGCTAACCTGGGGTAGTGTTCTTGGCCGGCGGTCACGTCAGGTCTGCCCGCCTTACCCTGGAGGCCACGTCAGGTCGCGTCCGCCGAGCAGGTGCAGGTGCAGGTGGAATACGGACTGCCCCGCTCGCGGGCCAACGTTAAAGACTGTGCGATAGCCGTCCTCGATGCCGTGCTCGCGGCCGATTTTCGCCGCCACCAGTTGGCAATAGCCGATAATCTCCGCGTCTTCCGCCTGGGCATGTTTCAGGTCGACGATGTGCTTCTTGGGAATGATCAGAACGTGCGTCGGCGCACTCTTTTTGATGTCCTCAAACGCATAGACGCGGTCGTCTTCGTAGACCTTCCTGGAAGGGATCTTTCCGTTAATGATGTCGCAGAAGAGGCAATTGGGCATGTTTGTCTTCCAGCAGCCCCGCGGACCCGGCGTCCACTTGGGGCGGAGATGCAAATCCAGTCTGCTTACTCAACAACGTCAGTGATAGTAGCACTACCCTTGGGGTTCCAACTCTTCTCTTGGGCTGACCAGCTAATCCAGACGCACCAGAAAAACTCCGCCTAGTTCGACCCTCAACCTGCTCGCCAGTTCATGGGCACGATTCCTGTCGTCGTCCTTCACGTTCACTCGCACCCAGTAACCACTAGAACCCGCGAACTCCAGTACGCGTGCTGGGCGGTACTGCTGCGTTACCCTGCCTTTTAAGTCCAGCGCGTCGTTGCGTCTCGGGAACGCCCCGATCTGTATGCACCAGCGCCCACCCGTCTCGATCGGCCGAGGGGTCTCGACCACTTCCAGTTTCACTTTGGCCGTGCCGGGGCGCCAAACGTCGAGGGCTTTGGCGGCGGCCAGGGAAAGGTCGATGACTCGGCCTGGCACAAAAGGTCCGCGGTCATTAATGCGAACGATAGCCTCGCGATGCGAAGTGAGGTTCGTAACCCGTACCAGGGTATTGAGCGGAAGAGTGCAGTGGGCCGCCGTAAGCGCGCTTGCTTCGTAAGGCTCCCCGCTGGAGGTCTTTCGCCCACCGGGTTCGGCGACGTACCAGCTTGCAATTCCAAGTTGTGTCCATGTCTTAGGTGCGGGGGGCAACTTTGGCTGCGTGCTGGCCGGAGGCTTGCTCACGGCGGAAGGGGGTGCGGAGATCGGCGGCGGCGGAACCGGCACTTTGGCCTGAGTTCGCTTTTTGCCGCATCCGATGGGCGAAATCGCGATGGTCAACAAGCCCACGCCGACAAGAACCTTCAGAAAGAACCTGCGTCTCCGGTCAACGCTGGATTCGGTGCAGACATGGGGCATAGATGACTCGCCTTGGATTTACACGCATTTGCGCAAAGCAGATCAATTATCCGGGGCAGATCGAAACGGGTCAATGAGGTGGCACCCCACTTGCTAACTGATCAAGACCGAAAGATGTGAAGTGTTCGTAAATGGCTGCACGTGTACTTTCTTTCGGGCTAAGAGCTAATAAACCGGGCCATATAACTAAAAAAGCAGGGTGCAAGAAACCATGTTGTCTGATTTCGATTCTTATCCGCTGTGAATATTTTGCACGGTCCGGACGATCAGGCAGGGCCGATTGCGTGAGATGTGGGCGTGAGACTTAGGGTGGCAGTTCGGGTCATAGGTTTTCTTCTGCTGCTTGGTTGCTCTGTATGGGCCCAGGACAGAGAAACTGCGCCGCTGCCCGGCCCCGGCATATCGTTCCAGGGTTCTGCTCCAGCGAAATGGAAGAAGCCACCGTCTGAATCCATATCCATGCTGCCGGACGCTCCCACCCCGCAACCAATAACCCAGGCCGACAAATTTCAGGCATTCATTGAGGAGGCAAGGTCGCCTCTTACCTTCGGCGTCGCCGGTCTCAGCGCGATGGCGATGCGCGAAGCTCAGGACCATGCCGCTCCCGGAATGCAGTCCAGCTTCACTTCTCTCTACCAAGCATCGGTCGTGCAGAGGGAATCCAGCGCATTCCTGGGTAAGTTCTTGTACCCATCGCTGCTGAAGCAGGACCCGCGCTATTATCCCTCCACCAGTCACAGCTTCGCGGGCCGATCGACGTATGCCGCGTCGCGCCTTCTGATTACCCGCAATGACGCAGGTAAAGCGACTCTCAATACTTCCTATCTGCTCGGAGTGTTGACTTCGGCCGCCGTAGCCACGGCCTATCGCCCCTACTGGGGCCGCACAGGTTCAGCCGTGCTCTGCGATTTCGGTTCCACTATCGGCACGGATGCAGGCATGAATCTCTTCCGCGAATTCTGGCCCTCTATCCACAAGCGACTTCAGGGGCACTCCCCTAAGTTCGTGCGGAAAGTCGAGAAGGTGTCTGGCCGCCTCACCGGCACTAAGGCTCCGACAGAGTCTGCCGCCCACTAGAACTGTTTCCCAATAGGTATATCGCAAACGTGTGAGCTGTTCTGGCGAGCGAAGTCGAGCCACCTTTTGTTTGTGCCGAAAGACAAAGGGTGGCTCCACTCCGCTTCGCTCCGGTCGCTATGACATACCTTGGGAATTCGTATACACCAACAAGAAAATTGCTCTAGACCGAACTGCTGAAAAACTGCTGGCTGATACTCTCGAAAAATTTCTCCACGTTTTCCGCGTCGCCGGTCAACAGGCGCCGGTAGGTCTGCGACGCGGGATAGACGGTCGTACCATTCGGCAGCCGCAGCCCGATCGTCTTATCTCCTTCCACGCTTTCCAGTCGCCATTCGCCCCCTAGTTTCCTGCGCAGCACTTCGCCAAGGTAGATTCCGTAAATCATTGCAATGTGTGCGATCTGCTCTGGCGAAGGCTGCTTCCTGATCAGCTTCTGAAACCTGCCATGCGGTATGGACTCGCTCAATCGCCCCAGGATGAGTTCCACGTCCGCGATGCTGCGCTCTGTGAAATCCAGGTCAGTAGAGTAAATGTGCTGGGCGTGCGTCTGTGCCGCCGCCAAGCAGCGCTCGACATTGGAGCTTAGTTCGCCGGAGATTTCGTTTTCTGCCATGGAAGGTAGTTTCCTGCTTCCAGCAGCTTGTTTCAAGAGCTCGCTCCCTGCCGTAAAGACATCACTTTCCGGCATGACTTACATCACCATTGGATGTGACTTCTTATCATTTGACTGCAAATCCGCGCCATTCGTGGTTTCCCGGTTGGGCCGGGCGATCTTCCGCCCGTAGCATTTCATCAAGAGCTCGATGTGGGCGGGTGCAAGGCAGTGGGGAACTCTTGCGGAAGTTGCTCAAGAACGGACACCGGAATAGCCGCAGGCTTTGCCGCTAAACCGGTTGCCAGGGTTGTGCCCAGCGCCAAGAAGGAGGTCGGAAATGAGTAGGCCGGTGAAATACTTCGAGAAGGCTTTTACCCTCGGAGCAAAGGCGGCGTGGTCCGTTTTTGAAAGGATGAACAGCATTCATCCCGGTGAATCTTTCACTCCCCGCTGGAGCGACAAGCCTCTTCTCAAGTCGTACCAGAAGTCCAAGCCGCCCCTTGGATGGCCGCGCATCACCGATTCGCTTTGCCCGAAGTGTGTCCCCGAAATCCGACGGCAGATTCTCGATGGCAAACTGCCTTACGAAATCCTGCTCAACGAGAAAGTGGGCGAAATCAAGGCTCAGGTCATCGAGCGCGATGGCAGAATCCTGATGGTGAAGGACTGCCCCACGCACGGCCACTTCGAAGATGTGATGGCGATCGACCCTGAGTTTTTCCGCCATCTGGAACAGACATTTCCCGGGCGCGACATAGCTGCGCACAACGATGAGCGCCTGCACCGGCACGGCAGCTCCACGGTAAAGTACGGACGCGGTTCGGTGCTCACCGTCGACCTGACGAACCGCTGCAACATGATGTGCGATCCCTGCTTCATGGATGCAAACCAGGTGGGCTTTGTCCACGAGTTGAGCTGGGAGGAGATTCAAAAGCTGCTCGATGACGCGATATCGATCAAGCCCAAGCGCCAGATGAGCGTACAGTTTTCCGGTGGCGAGCCGACCTTGTCGCCGTATTTTCTCGATGCAGTTGCCTACGCGCGCAAGGTCGGCTACAACTCCGTGCAGGCAGCGACCAATGGAATCGAATTCGCCAAGAGCCCGGAATTCTGCCGTGAGGCGGCGGATGCCGGACTGCGCTACGCTTACCTGCAATTCGATGGAATCGGCAACGCAGCCAACTCACACCGCAAGGTTGGCAACCTGTTCGACGTAAAGCTGCGCGCGATTGAAAATCTGTACAACGCGGGGGTGGACATCGTACCGGTTACGACCATCGTCAACGGTATCAATAACGAGCAGGTTGGACGCATCATTCAGTTCGCGCTGGATAATCCCAAAAAGATCTCGTTCCTTTCGTTCCAGCCCGTTTCCTTCACCGGCCGCGACGAAGAGATCACCGATGAGCGGCGTAAGGCGCAGCGCTACACGCTTTCGCACCTCGCCCACGACGTCAAGAACCAGATCGGCCTCGGCGAGCCGGCGCGCGACTGGTTCCCGATCTCGTTCCTGTCCACCTTCAGCGATTGGGCCGACCTTGTGCACGGGCCTTCGGCTGACTGGGGTTCGCTTTGCTGCGGCTGCCATCCGAACTGCGGAGTCGGCATGCCCCTGATGATCGACAAGGAAACCGGCGAGGCCGTGCCGGTAACGGCGTTCCTCAACGGAGACCGCATCGCAACCGATATCCAAAAGGTGAATGACGCAGCCCGCGGCCGCTTCCTATCGGTGGTTGGAATGGCGCTGGCGCTGGCGCGGAATTATGATCCGTTCAGGGCACCCACTCACTTCCGATTCCTTGACCTGCTGAAGAAATTCGACAAAACGTTCGGAGCCACGCCCGGTGCGGATGAGCGCTATGGGCGTTCCGATCCGAGCCGCACCGGAAAAGACATCCAGAAGCGCCGTGCCGACCGCTGGAATTTTCTGTTCATCGCGGGAATGTGGTTCCAGGATCTTTTCAACTACGATTTCCGCCGCACCGAACAGTGCATCATTCCTTATGCGACACAGCAGGGCGAGATCAGCTTCTGCGCCTACAACACGGGCGTGGGCTGGCGCAACATTATCGAAAAGATGCACATGACCGCCACGCTCACCAAGTGGTACGAGGAGCACGGACGGCACGAGATTTTTGCCGGCGGTAAGAAAGTCGCACTCGAATCGGTCGAGCACTCGCTGAAGCTGAACCCCGAGCACGTTCACGCCGCCGCCAACGATACGCTCGACAAACTCGGAATCGCCAAGACGGCCCGCGACGAGAAGTTCCGCGCCCGCGAAGCCCGCCTCAAGCAACAGGCCGAACATGACCGCATGATGACGCTTTATCGCCAGCATGTGCTCGGCGAAAAGCCCGTCGCCGGCGGCTTTGTTCCGCTCAACTCGGTCGCGCCGGCTTTGCCCGCATCCGCCGAGCAAAAACCGGAGCTGCGCGAAGAGGCGCTGGGAGACTAGCGCGAAGCGGCATGGACGATGGCATCCCCTTTTTACATTCGCCTCCGACTCAACGACGGCTTTCCGCATCTAAGCACAATAGGGTTAGTGTTAAGTAACGCGACGGCGAGGGCGTCCGTTGTGGCGAGAGGTGTTCCTGAGCACCTGACGGGTGAAGGAGATAACGTGCGCAAGGATGCGGCGAAGAATCTTTGTCTGCGGCATCCTGCTGCCTTCGCCATGTTCACCGGAGGGGCGGTGGCGGTTACCACCCTCGGGGTTGGCCTGTTACTGATCCAGGCACACGGGAGTGACTGGCCGTGGTGGTTCCATGGCGCGATCATCGCCTTGATTACCGGATTGATGGCTGCTCTGATCACATATTCCCTCTGTAATTCCTGGTTAAGAGATAGAAATCGGGCAAAGAATCAGGAGCGAATCATTGCGGAACTGAACCATCACGTCAACAACGCCCTAACAGTTATCAAGGGGCGTAAACTACTCCCAGAGACAGAGATTGACCGAATCGTAGAGGCTGAGATTAAACGAATCAGTTGGGCCTTAGCAGAGATTTTGCCGATGGTGAGGGAGGGAGGAGTGCAGGATATTTCGGATTTTCCCGAGCAGCCGAAATCATCTTCTGCATCCCGAGCGTCAAAAGGGTAGCCCCCGGGGGCGATTGTGGCGTCGTACAGCGTCGTAACGATTGAGCGGGAATATGGAGCCGGTGGAAGCGTGATTGCTGCCAAGCTGGCGGAGCGTCTGGGATGGAGGCTCTACGACCAGGAACTGACGGCCGAGATCGCCCGCATCGCGCAAGTGGATCGGGAGGTGGTTGCCCGGTGCGACGAGCAGGTCGATCCCTTGCTCTACCGGCTTGCCAAAGTATTCTGGCGCGGAAGTTATGAGCGCATGCTTCCGATGCCCGAGGACCGCATCTTCGATACCGACTCGATGGTCGCGCTGGCGCAGCGGCTCATTGAAGATGCCGCTAACCGGGGCAAGTGCGTGATTGTCGGCCGCGGTTCGCCGTACATTCTTCGCAATCGCAAGGAGCGGTTCTCGGTGTTTCTCTACGCTCCCCGCGAACTCAAGATTCGCCGCGCCATGGCGCAGAAGATGTCCGAACAGGAAGCCACGGAACTGGTGGACACCATTGACATGGAACGCGCCACGTTCGTCAAGCGCTATTTCGGCAAAGATTGGCCGTCACGCGAGCTTTACAATCTCATGCTCAACACGGCATGCGGATACGAGGCCTCCCTGGACCTCATACTCCAAGCCATGGAAATAAGCGCCAGCGTTTCTCTCGCCAAATAGCAGCTCGCCAACCTAGCCGACAACGGGCTTGAATGGGTCACCCGGCCGCCAACCGATTCCAGAGCCGCGTCATCAGACTACAAGTTAAATGAGGGTTCGGTGTTGGTGTAGCTGGTTGCAGGAGCAATGCATAGACCCTCACATCCCGCCGCCGACAACGGGCGGCGCTCCTCAGGGTGACACGTTGAAGCTGGGAGCGGTGGTTCGCATGAAGATACCAGACGAAGAGCGGCGCTTATTTGTGAAGCGTGCCGGCGCGGCGCTGGTCGGCGCGGCACTGTACACCCCGGCACTGGCGGCGCAATCGGCAGCTCCGGCGGCCAAAGAAAAGCCAGCCGAAGAGGTCTCCCCAACCGAAGACCTGATGCGCGAACATGGCCTGCTGAATCGCATTCTGCTGATCTACGATGAGATCGAGCGGCGCATCGACGCCCGCAAGGACTACGACCCAAAGATCGTGAGCGCATCCGCGAACATCATCCGCAAGTTCATCGAGGAGTATCACGAGAAACTCGAAGAGAACTACCTGTTTCCCAGATTCATCAAAGCCGGAAGGCTGACCGATCTGGTGCAGGTTCTTCTGATCCAGCATGCCGCCGGACGCGACGTAACGGCTCGCATCCTGCACCTCGCCGAGGCCCAGACACCATCCCAACGCACGCGCCTGCGCGACGAGATTCACTCCTTCGTTCGCATGTACCGTCCGCACGAAGCACGCGAGGACACAGTACTGTTTCCGGAGTTGCACCACATTGTCTCGCAGCATGAATTCGATTCGCTGGGGGAGGAGTTCGAAAATCAGGAGCGGAAACTATTCGGCACGGACGGCTTCGAAAAGATGGTTTCACAGGTCGACGGACTCGAAAAGCAACTTGGAATATTCGATCTCGCGAAGTTCACCCCGGCATCGTAAGCGGTTTATATTCCGGCCGCCACGGCAACCCGCTTTTTCGGAAGCTGTTATTCTGTCCTGCTGGATTGCTTGCAGAGAGCTCCTGGGCGAGGCTGCGGCCTCACGAAGCGAGTCTTTGCCGGATGACACCGATTTGACAATCTAGCGGCTTAAAGCAAGGTTCGTTCAGTCACATCCAACATCCAATTATTTATCAGGCAGGCGATTCCGCCTTTGAGAGAGAAGGTTTTCGATATGCGAATTGCCGGAGTGGCAAGCGCTTTTCCCAAGCAATATTTCCGCCAGGAAGAGATTACAGCGGCGCTGCGGGAGCGCTGGGCCGACAAGCTCGGGAACCCGGATGTGCTCGACCGGTTGCTTTCACGGGTCGGAGTTGAGTCCCGCCACCTGGCGCTGCCGATCGAAGCCTACGACGGTCTGACGAGCTGGGGAAAAGCCAATGACGCGTGGATCGAAGTCTCCGAGGAACTCGCCGAGCAAGCTTTGTGCAAGGCACTCACCTGCGCGGGACTTTCGGTAAAAGATCTGGGGGCGATCTTCTTCGTTTCGGTGACGGGGATTGCCAGTCCGTCCATCGACGCGCGCCTGATTAACCGGATGGGTTTGCCCAACTCGATCAAACGAATTCCTATCTTCGGTCTGGGCTGCGTGGCCGGGGCAGCGGGCATAGCGCGCGCCGCCGACTACGTGCGCGCCTATCCCGCGCAATGCGCAGCCTTGGTTTCCGTCGAGCTATGCTCGCTCACCTGGCAACGGGATGATCTTTCGGCGGCGAATCTGATTTCGTCGGGCCTGTTCGGCGATGGCGCGGCAGCGGTGGTGATTGCCGGCGACGAAGTCGAGGCTGGCGGGCCGCGAGTCTTGTGCTCCCGTTCTTCCTTTTATCCCGGAACGCAGGATGTGATGGGCTGGGCAGTGTCGGAAAAGGGCTTCCGCATTGTGCTCTCGCAGGATGTCCCGCGCATGGTTTACGAACACCTGGCAAGCGATGTGGAAGGCTTCCTGGCCGACAATGGACTTCGCCGGAGCGACATTCAAAGCTGGATCATGCATACGGGTGGTCCCAAAATCCTTGAAGCCGTGGAGGATGCCTTGCACTTGCCGGCCGGGGCGCTGGATGCTTCATGGGAATCGCTTCGCAAGGTGGGCAATCTGTCGTCGGCTTCCGTGCTGCTGGTGCTGGAGGATTTCATGAACGCGCGCCGTCCCGCGCCGGACAGTTACGGATTGCTGGCGGCGATGGGACCCGGCTTCTGCTCCGAGGTTGTTCTGTTGCGTTGGTAAAGCAATGGCAGAAAGATTCGATACCGACGTGTTCGTCGTCGGCGGCGGTCCAGCGGGATTAGCGGCAGCCATTGCGGCCAGGCAGGCGGGGCTGGCTGTCACACTCGCCGACGCGGCCCGGCCGCCGATCGACAAGGCGTGCGGCGAGGGCATCATGCCCGAGGGCATCGCCGCGCTTGGACGGCTCGGGATCACACCTGCGCCCGGTCAGTTCTTCGCGCTCGCCGGCATGAGGTTCATCGATTCCAGTGGCGCAATCGATGCCCGCTTTCTGCGCAGCGCCGGTTGCGGCGTGAGGCGAACGGTGCTTCATCAATTGCTGGTTGATCGGGCCGCCGAAGCCGGAGTCGACTTGCGCTGGGGAACTCGCGTTACCCTCCACCTCAACCGAGAGGAAGGCGTTGTACTGAATGGCCACACGCTCCGCTGCCGGTGGCTGATCGGCGCGGACGGGCAGAACTCGCGTCTGCGAACGCAGGCTGGACTCGATCCGCAGCGCAGCGTGGGGAGGCGTTTCGGGTTCCGGTGCCACTATGGCATAGCACCGTGGTCGGAATTCGTTGAAGTGCACTGGAGCGACCGGGGGCAAATGTACATCACGCCGGTCGCCTCGGACCAGATTTGCGTGGCCTTTCTTACCGCAGAACCGCGCTTGAGTTTCGACGAGGCTCTGACGGATTTTCCGGTGGTTGCTGAACGTCTTCGCAGCGCAAAACGGCTCGCCCGAATGCTCGGTGCGGTCACTGCCACCCGAAAGCTGCCCTTGGTATGGCGGGAAAATCTGGCACTGATCGGCGAAGCGTCCGGCTCGGTCGACGCCATTACCGGTGAAGGCCTGACCATTGCCTTCCAGCAGGCGCTGGCGCTGGCCGGGGCGTTACGGGCGGGCAACTTACGGCTTTACCAGGCGGCTCATCGCCGAATCATCGGGCTTCCGCGTTTCATGAACAAGCTCATGCTGAGCATGGACCGGCATGCCGGTTTCCGGCAGCGTGTGTTTCGCGCCTTTTCCGCCGAGCCCAGTTTATTCGCCCGGATGCTTGCCATCCATGTTGGCGCCATGTCGCCGTTTTCCTTCGGAGTGCGCGGGACGGTTGCGCTCGGATGGCGCCTGTTCACCGCGTGAGCCGATCACAAAATTTGAACGCCGGAGTAACCCGAGTGGCATACCAAACGAAGAAATCTTCCCCAAGTCCGTATCGCCGGTTCGTTCTGCGAAGCGGAGCGGTTGCCTTCGCCCTCATTGCGCTCTTCGGCGGGCAGATACTTGCGGAAGAGGCGTTAGTCACCTTGGACCCGGCAAAATCGCAGGTGGAATTCACCTTGGACAGCACGCTCCACAAGGTTCACGGCAGCTTTCAGCTCAAGAGCGGAACGATCAACTACGATACCGCGACCGGAGTCGCCCGTGGCGCCATCGTGGTCGATGCGACCAGCGGCAATAGCGGCAATCGCGCGCGCGACAAGAAAATGCACAAAGATATCCTGGAAAGCGCGCGCTACCCGGAGATTGTTTTCATTCCTGAAAAGGTGAGCGGAACGACGGCGCAGGGAGCATCCCGCGTTGAAGTCTCGGGAACCTTTCGGGTGCATGGCGCAGGGCACGCGCTGACGTTATCGATTCCGCTCACGATCGACGGAAACAGCGTTTCGGCGAGCACAAACTTTGCCGTGCCCTACCAGGCTTGGGGGATGAAGAACCCGAGCACATTGTTCCTGCGGGTCAGCGACAAGGTGAGCATCTCGATCCGAACGGTGGGTTCAATCGCCCGCCAGACGTCCATGCGATAGGGCGACCTTGGCCAGCGGCAGCGTCAACTCGATGACTGCTCCTCCGCCCGGACGATCCGCGACCAGCACGGCTCCGCCGTGCGCCTGCGCGACAGCGTTTACGAAAGCTAATCCAAGGCCATGACCGTGCGAGTGCGGCCCTTTCACGAAGCGTTCCAACACGTGCGGACGCAGACCAGGAGGAAACCCAGGGCCATCGTCCTCTATGATCAGCTCCGCCACACCGTCCTTCGCTCTGACGATTACTTTCACGGAGCATTGGCCGGGCAGATGAGCCGTCTCGTTGTCCAGCAGGTTGGCAATCATGCGATTCAGCAGAGAGCGATCCGCCTCGATAAACACATTGCTTTCTAAATCACACTCGAAGATGTGATTGTGTTCGGCCATCGACGGCTGATACAGATCGACAAGCTGCTGCACTAATGGTGTCAACTCCACTTCTTCGCGGCGCAAGTGGAGCGCGCCGGCGTCGGCCTCGGAGATGTCGAGCGCGGTATTCAAAGTCTGCGCAAGGCGGTCGAGCCCTTCAAGAGCTTCGCCCACGGACTCCCGCCACTTGCCACTTTCGCCGTTGGACAGCGCGACTTCCAAATTGCCTCGAATCGAAGTGATCGGGCTTTTCAAATCGTGAGCCACCGAATCCGTCACCATGCGCAATTCATGATTGGACGCCTCAATGCGGTCCAGCAAGCGATTGAAGGTGCGCGACAGCCGCCAAACCTCATCGTAATACGGTCCTACCGGAACCCGGCCCTTAAGTTCGTTGCTGTCAATATTGTCGACGGCGTTCGAAATTCGTTCGACCCGTAACAAGGTTCGGTAGGCGCCACCCAATGAGATCAGGAATCCGAGCGCAACCGTGCCGCACCAGACCATCAGGAAACGCGCCGTGAGATGCTGCATTGTGCGCGTGCCGCTGATATCGCAGTAACCGAGGTAGAATCCGCAATCCGCTCCCTGCGCTTTGCGAATCACGCGGAATGGGAGCAACCAGCCAGGGATGCGAATATTTTGCGGCGCGTCGGTCGAAAGCCGGGCCGCCTCGACGGCTTGCAGGAAGGATTCTCGCGCGCTCGGCCCTACCCACACCGTTGGGCACCCCGCCCCGGTATTCAGAAAGAAAACCGCATCTTTGCCTGGCATCGGGCGGCTGGCATGTTCTTGCAGCACGTCGCGCGTAGCGAGTCTTGCCACCTCTTGCATGCGGCGGGCATAAGAGGCGTCGCGGGGGAGTTTCGCCGCAACCTCCGCCAGAGTCCCAGCTTCGCCCTCCAGCCATACGTCACGTCTAGCCTCCGCGTCTCTGGCCACCAGCATGTACACGATGGCGAAAGCGATGGCGCTGCCGGCGGCAAACGCCAGCGTGGTCCAGACGGAGATCCTCCATGCGGCCGTCGATTGAACGCCTCTAGGAAGCTTTAAGGACATAGCCAATCCCGCGAATGGTGTGGATCATGGGCCGATGCGGTTCCTGATCCACTTTGCTTCGCAAACGGTAAATATGGACGTCCACGACATTCGTGGCGGGATCGATGCGCATGCGCCAGACGTGATCGAGAATCATGGTGCGGGTCACCACCCGGCCGGCATTTCGGCAAAGGTACTCGAGAAGTGAGAACTCCTGGGATGTGAGCTGCAAGAGCTGATTTTCGCGGCGAGCCTCGCGCCGCACCAGGTCCAGTTGCAGATTGCCAACCCCCAGGCGCACTGCTTCCTGTTGAGCCAACGCAGTTCGGCGCATCAGGTTTCTTACGCGCGCCAAAAGCTCCGCTAAAGCGAAAGGCTTGGTGAGGTAATCGTCGCCGCCCTGCTCCAGGCCGCGCACGCGATCGTCGACCGAACGCCGTGCGGAAAGAATCAGCACTGGCGCCGCGTTGCCCTGAGCGCGACAGCGAGCGATTAAGTCCAGGCCGTCCATGTCGGGAAGCCCAAGGTCAATCACCATCGCGTCGTAGGCGCTCTCCAAAGCCATTGCTTCCGCTGAGCGCGCGTCCGGCGCGGCGTCGACGTGGTAGCCGGCCTCCGCTAGCCCGCGTGACAGAAAATCCCGGATGGGGTTGTCATCTTCCACTACGAGCAATCGCACTGGGTGCCTCGCGCTTGAGCAAATTCAGGTCAACAGGGCAAGGAATTGCCCACGCCGATCAACTCTGAAATTTAGATGTCGCAAACCGCTGGAATGAAACCAACTTTTTGGCCCGGTTTCGAAGGAGGCGACAATCGCGCACTAGCCGCAGGCCAACACAATTCGGAATCCACTCATCAGACCGGGTTGACGCTCAATGAAGCGGCAGCCGGACATTAGTGTGCAACGCCGCGTCTTGGGGGGAAGGGATGGGTCTGTCATGAAGAAGAAGCTACTCGCTATAGCAACAGCCAGCCTGTTTACCGTTGGCATCGCGACCGCCCAGACAAGCACCACGAGCCCAACCAACAATACAAGTCCAGCCGATCAGAGCAGCCCGGCTGCTCTCCCGAACCAAGGCAACACCGGAACGAGTGGTCAGCCGGATTCGATGGGGAGGTCGGCGAGCGACCAAAGTAGCACAACCGACCAAACCAGCCAAAGTGAAAAGAAGAAGAAAAAGCAGCAGAAACAGGACCAAAGCGGCAGCACGAATGAAACTCCGGCGGCTGGGGCGGGGACCGATAACTAACGCCAAGCCCCACTCCTAGCTACTAAGAACTTCGACGAGGGCTGGGAATCCAACTGGGCCATTGCTGCTCCTCAACGGGGGGCGTCATTGCTGCTCCCGCCGGGTGGCGTATACAATTTAGTTCTGCTCTGCCAGGCAGGCCGAACAGGGCTGTGGCAAATGCGGGGTGCACTTGCCCGAGTAACTACGCCTTCGTCGGCACCAATGCAATTCCCTACGTTGGAGAAACGCCGGATGGCCGATCAGTCTCTAGAATGTTCTTCCTGTGCGGTCGAAGCCGAGATACTGCGCCGCCTCGAGGACGAACGTGCCCGCCTGAGAATGGAAGCGGGCCTACAGGTGCGCCACTTCCGGAGGCCGGAGGAACGACCATTCACGGCGGCCGAGCGCGACAAGGTTACCATTCTGTTCGGCGGTCTCACCTGGAAGCACGAGGCTTTCATTCGCGCAGTCTTCCAGAACTGCGGATACCGTTGCGAGGGGCTCCCTGCACCCGATCTGGCCGGCTTCCAGTTGGGAAAAGAATTCGGCAATAATGGCCAGTGCAATCCAGCCTATTTCACGATCGGCAACCTGATACGGTTTTTGAACAAGCTGAAAGCCAAGGGCTTGACGCGGCAGGAGATTATCGATAGGTATGTCTTCTTCACCGCCGGCTCATGCGGACCATGCCGCTTTGGGATGTACGAGGCCGAATACCGTTACGCTCTCAAGAATGCGGGCTTCGGCGGATTCCGCATCCTGCTCTTTCAGCAAACCGACGGCATCAAGGCGAGCGCCGGCGAAGCAGGACTGCAATTCAGCGCTGATTTTGGTCTCGGCGCACTGAACGCCCTTCAAGTTGGCGACATCGTCAGCGATACCGTTTATCAAGTGCGCCCCTACGAAACCAAGCCGGGCGAAACCGATCGGGTTTTCCAGTTGGCCGTGGAGCGGCTCAGCAAGGTTCTGGCCGGACGCAAGGCGTATGAGTTTAAGCGCGATGCTCCAGAGTGGATGGTGCGGATAGCGGCGCGGAAGCCGCTGCTCGGCAAGGTGGCCAACGGGTTGATGAAGACCTACGATCACCTTTATGGCAAGGAATTACTTGACGGCCTGCATGAGTTCCACGATTCCCTGAATGCCATCGAGGTGGATCGCACAAGGGTCAAGCCGGTGGTCAAGATCAACGGCGAGTTCTGGGCGCAGATAACCGAAGGCGACGGCAACTTCAACATGTTCACCTTCCTGGAGCGTGAGGGCGCGCAGGTGGTGGTGGAGCCGATCTCGACGTGGGTGGCCTACATGATGCACGCGGCCATCGAGACTGCTCGCGCCCACCAACCGGTGACAGCGCCGTATCCTAACGCCGCGTGGTGGGAGTTCCGTCACCGGCTGGCCAACGAGATGAAGTTTCGCAAGAAGTGGCTGGCGCTGAAAGCCGGCGACTTGCTCTGGAACCGATTCTATGAGCGAGTGATTCGCCACACCGGCGGACTCACGCACAAGCTGGTTTCGCAAAAGGAACTGGCTCGGCTGGCGCATCCGTTTTATCACCAGCTTGCGCGCGGCGGCGAGGGGCACCTCGAAGTCGGCAAGAGCGTCTATTACACCAGCCATCGCCTCTGTCACATGGTGCTCGGACTGAAGCCCTTTGGATGCATGCCCTCGTCGCAATCGGACGGAGTCCACTCGGCGGTCGTCAACCGCTACAGGGACATGATCTTTCTCCCGATTGAAACCTCCGGCGAAGGAGAGGTCAACGCCCACAGCCGGGTGCAGATGGCGCTGGCGGAAGCGAAGCTGCGGGCACGCGCCGAATTTGAAGACGTTCTCAAGCGCACGGGCAAGCGGCTCGACGATATCCACGACTTCGTAGCCGATCATCCGGAATTGCGGCGCGCGATGTACTCCGTGCCGCAGCGCACCGGAATTGCTGGAACTGCCGCGCAGTTCGTGGCGCACGTGAGCGACTTGATGGACACGCAGGGCTACCGCCGGAAGCGAACGCCGGCCCCGATTCTGTCAGAGTCCACCGCCGCGTAGCGTAATCGCGAATAGTGCAGGGCAAATGCATAGATCCTTCGCTGCGCTCCGGATGACAGTCGTGGGGCGCGAGAGACGCTTTAGATGAAGGTTCGCAACTCATTGATGGTTGGTCTTGACGTCGGGTCGACGACGGCGAAGGCGGTCGTGGTCGAAGCCGGCAGCGGTCGCATCGTTTGGCAGGACTATCAGCGCCACGAGACCAAACAGCCCGAGAAGGTTCTCGAATTTCTTCAGCGGATGGAATCCGAGGCGGGCATTACAAAAGAGAATTGCCGCATTTTTATCACCGGTTCAGGCGGGGCGGTGCTGGCCGACCTGATCGGGGCGAAGTTTGTGCAGGAAGTGCATGCCGTCTCGCTGGCCGTCGAGAAACTGCATCCGGAAGTCTATTCGGTGATCGAACTCGGCGGGCAGGATGCGAAGATCATCGTCTTCCAGGACGACGAGGGCAGCGGACGCAAGAAGAAGATCCCTTCGATGAACGACAAGTGCGCCGGCGGAACGGGCGCGGTCATCGACAAGATCAATTCCAAGCTGCGCATCCCTATCGCCGAACTCTGCAACCTGGGCTACACGGGCGTCAAACTTCATCAGGTTGCGGGCAAGTGCGGCGTCTTCGCCGAAACCGACATCAACAGCCTGCAGAAGCTCGGCACTCCGTCCGAGGAGTTGATGGCCTCTCTGTTCGATGCCATCGTGCTGCAGAACCTGAGCGTGCTCACGCGCGGCAACACCTTGCGTCCGCACGTGCTTCTGCTGGGCGGCCCAAACTGCTTTATTCGCGGCATGCGCGAGGCCTGGCAGGCTAACATCCCGCGCATGTGGGAGGAGCGCAGACTAGAAATCCCGGCCGGGGCGTCTCCCCAGGAATTGATCAAAGTCCCGGCCAATGCGCAGTATTTTGCGGCGCTCGGGGCGGTGGAGTTCGGAAGGGACGAAGAAGAACACAGCGGGCGCTACCGCGGCACCAGCAGGCTGAAGCACTACCTGGAATTCGATCGCGCCCAGGAAAAAGCCAAGTCCGGCGCGCGCGCGCTGTGCGGCAGCGACCAGGAACTTGCGCGCTTCCGCCAGCTCTACACGCCGCCGAAGTTTTCGCCCGCCACTTTTCATCGGAACCAGAAGGTGCGCGCCTTTGTCGGTATCGACGGTGGATCAACTTCGACCAAGGCCGTGCTGATGGACGAGCAAGGCGAAGTTCTCTGCAAGGCTTATCAGCTCTCGAACGGCAATCCCATCCAGGACACGATTGAGATGTTCGAGAACCTGCGCACCCAGGTGGAAGACCAGGGAGCGCAGCTCGAAGTGCTGGGGGTGGCCACCACCGGGTATGCCAAGGACATTCTGCGCGATGTGCTCAAGGCCGACGTGGCGCTGGTGGAGACCGTCGCGCACGCCGAATCGGCAATCAAGTTCTACGACGATCCGCAGGTGATCGTCGACGTCGGCGGACAGGACATCAAGCTGATCGTCGTGAAAGATGGCCGGGTCAAAGACTTCAAGCTGAACACGCAGTGCTCGGCCGGCAACGGTTATTTTCTTCAGTCCACGGCGGAAGGCTTCGGCGTGAGCGTTGGGGAGTACGCCGATCTTTCGTTTTCCGCGAAGAATATGCCGGTGTTCAGCTATGGCTGTGCGGTTTTTCTGCAATCCGACATCGTTAATTTCCAGCGCCAGGGATGGCGCGCGGAGGAAATCCTGGCCGGTCTGGCCTCGGTTCTGCCCAAGAACGTTTTTCTTTATGTGGCCAGCATTCCGAACCTGGCGCAGCTTGGCTCGCGCTTCGTCCTGCAAGGCGGAACGCAGAACAACCTCGCAGTGGTGAAGGCCGAAGTCGATTTCATTGGCGCAAGTTTCCGCTCCGGCGAGGGCAGGCCCGAGGTCATGGTTCATCAGCACTGTGGAGAATCGGGCGCAATCGGCGCCGCTCTTGAAGCGCTCCGGCTCTTTCGCGATGGACGGAAGACTACGTTTATCGGGCTGGACGCTACGCGAAGCATTGTTTACCGCAGCACGCGCGGCGAAGCGACACGTTGCTATTTTTGCAAGAACAATTGCCTGCGGACTTTTATCGACATCGATCTCCGCGGAAAGACGGAGGTCACCGGCATCTCCGAGCGGCGCGCGTCAAGCGCCTTTCACGACCATTTGCACGAGTACGACCGCGATAGACGCGCGAACATCAAGGCTACCAGGCAGCCGCTGATCCAGATCCAGCTCTCGTCCGAATCGGCTGAAACCGCGGTGCTCGACTCGACCGAGCGAGCTGTGCCCGGCGGGGGCGGCGATGAGGGCATGGAGCCGGCTGGGCTCCAGCAGCGCGTGAGCAAGGTTCCGCTGCGTGCGGGCGAACGCCGCCTGATCATCGCGACCTGCGAAAAGGGCGCCGTCGAAGATGTTCACCAGATGAAAGACATCAAGGCCGGGCTCGACAAGGTGAAGCAGGCGAATCCGAATCTGGTCGAGATGGCGGCGCGCGAAGATTTTCCGGCCGCTGAATTCCGCCAGCGTGGCGGATACAATTTCCACGCGCGCCTGGACATCATCGGCCCGCCAGCGCATGGCCCGGATGCGAGATCGCCGCACCCTTCGCGTGGGCATTCCGCGCGTGCTGAACATCTATCTCTATGCGCCACTCTTCCAGGCCTATCTCGAGAGCCTCGGCGTGAGACCGGAAAACATTGTCTACTCCGACTACACTACATCCGAACTCTACCGTGCGGGATGCAGCCGCGGAGCCATTGACCCCTGCTATCCCTCCAAGGTTGCCATCGCGCACGTTTACAACCTGCTGCAGGTGAAGCACGCCCGCAAACCGCTGAACGCGATCTTCTTCCCGATGTACGACGTTCTCTCCACGCCGCTGGTGAACCTGCAAGCCGCCAATGCCTGCCCGACGGTGATGACGACGCCTGAGTCCGTGAAAGCGGCCTTCACCAAGGAAGGCGATGCGTTTGCGGAAAATGGAATCCAGTATCTCAACCCGCTGCTGAATTTTCGCGACCGCCGAATGTTCGTCCACCAGATGCTCCAGGCGTGGCAGCCCATTCTCGGTCTCTCCCTGGAAGAAAATGAGCGTGCGGTCAAAGCCGGCTTTGCTGCCCTGGAGAGCTTCGAGACGAGCATCCTGCAGCGCGCCCGCGAGGTCATCGATCAACTCGAACGCGAGGATCGTATCGGCATCGTCATGCTGGGCCGTCCTTATCTGCACGATCCGGGACTGAATCACGGCATCCTCGAAGAGTTTCAGAAGCTCGGCTATCCGATCTTTTCTCAAAGCACGCTGCCCCGCGATGAGGATCTGCTGGAGCGCCTCTTCGGCGATGAAGTGCGCGCCGGAATCATCCGGCATCCGCTCGATATCGGCGATGTGTGGAAGAACACGTTTTCGGCGAGCACCAACCACAAGATATGGGCGGCTAAATTCACCGCACGCCATCCCAACCTCGTGGCCGTGGAGATGTCCAGCTTCAAGTGCGGACACGACGCCCCCATTTACGCTGCCATCGAATCCATTGTCGAGCAGTCGGGCACGCCGTATTTCTGCTTCAAAGATCTTGACGAGAACAAGCCCTCGGGTTCCATCAAGATCCGGGTCGAAACCATCGATTACTTCCTGCGCCGTTATCGCCAGCAGATCATCCGGCGGCGCCAAGCCGAGTCGCGAATCGCGGTCCAGCTCTCCACTTACGAGCAACAACTGCGGCAACAGTACGGGCTGGCGACAACCCCACAATAGCTTCGGCGGCGGCTCCGCATCATCGCTCGCGAAATGCACTGGAAAACACAGGCACATCGGCGTACTCTCGGATTGGAAACAGCACCATGCGATGCGAGGCGACGTGCAGGTAAGCGAGGGTATGCGACTCATTGACGCCAGTGACTCTTCCATGCTGGTGGTCTTCGGCGACGAGATTTCGCGCGACTTGAACCGGCGCGTCATTCAACTCTTCCATGACTTGCAGGAAAGCGACTTGCAGAAGAGCGCTGTTGCGCGCATCCGCAACCTGCATCCCGCATACGCCTCTTTGCTGATCGACTTCGATCCGCTGCTGCTGCCGCCCGCGGAGTTGCGCGCACGCATCCAGGAGCTGACCGCACAAAGCGACGTAGCGTCAGCGGACGCCGTGCGGCACCCGATCGAAATCCCTGTCTGCTACGGCGGGGAGCAGGGGCCCGACCTGGCCGATGTCGCCCAGCACACCGGATTTTCTCCGGAGGAAGTGATTGCGCGCCACAGCTCGGTCGAGTACACCGTCTACTTCATCGGCTTTTCGCCGGGATTTCCCTACATGGGAGGTCTGCCCGAGTCGCTGGCGACGCCGCGCCTCAAAACGCCTCGCACCTCCGTTCCCGCCGGTAGCGTCGGCATCGGGGGCAGCCAGACGGGGCTCTATCCCATGCAGTGGTCCGGCGGTTGGCGGCTGATTGGCCGCACACCCATGCGCATGTTCGATCCCGAGGCGAACCCGCCTTCGCGTTTGCAGCCGGGGGATCTGGTGAAGTTCACGCCCATTACTCGCGAAAGTTTTGACGCGATGATTGCCGGCAGATAGCCTGATGGCTCTTCGAATACTCAATCCCGGCCTGATGACGACGGTTCAAGACCTTGGCCGATACGGATACGCGCACCTCGGTGTGACACCCGCGGGGGCTGCCGACGCGCTTGCTCTTCGGGTCGCCAACCGCTTGCTCGGCAACGAAGAGAACACGGCGGCGTTGGAGATGACTCTGCTCGGGGCGACAGTGGAGTTCCAGCGCGCAGCAATTGTCGTGCTTACGGGCGCTCAGGTCGATTGCAGGATGGGCACGGCCAAGGCTCCCATGTGGCGAGCGTTTCCGGTTCTTCCCGGTGCGGTTCTCAAGTGCGGTGCGATCACCGGAGGCGCACGCGCGTATCTTGCGGTTCAGGGCGGCTTTGAGTTGAAGCCCGTTATGGGCAGCGTGGCGACGCTGCGTTCGGCTCATCTCGGAGGACTGGAGGGCCGCGCTCTGAAGGCCGGCGACGAGCTTGCGGTCAACCATGTTGCCTCCAGTGGCGTGCGCGGGATCTCCCGGCAGGCGCTTGCCTATCTGGAGACGCGCCGCGAACTGCGCGTCACGCCCGGGCCGCAGGCCTCGTGGATTGGCGCCGAAGGAATGCAAATGCTGCAACGCGGCGCGTATATCGTCTCGGGAGACTCCGATCGCCGCGGCATACGCTTCCAAGGCGAAGCGTTGAAGTTGCCACCGAATTCGCAACTCATCACCGAGGGTATTTCGCTGGGCGCAATGCAGGTTCCTCCCGATGGGCAACCAATCATTCTGTTCGTGGATCAGCAGACAACGGGAGGCTACCCCAAGGTCGCCAACGTGATCGCCGCCGACCTGAGGCATGTTGCGCAGCTACGCCCACGGGATGAGGTACACTTTCGCGTAGTCACCGTCGAGGAAGCCCTCGGGCTGCTGCGGGAGCAGGAAGAGTGGCTGCGGAAGGCATTTCAGATTGTTTGATTTCAGATTTACAAATAGGACAGCACAATGAGCGTACTCACGATCGATATCAATTCCGATATTGGCGAATTGCCGGAAGCGATTGCCAATGGTACCGAAGAAAAAATTATGCGCCAGCTAACGTCGGCGAATATTGCCTGCGGAGGGCACGCCGGCGACGAGCAGACCATGGATATCACGGTTGGCCTTGCCAAGAAGCTCGGTGTTAGCGTGGGTGCGCATCCCGGATATCCGGACCGCGAAAATTTCGGACGGACGGAGATGGCGATGGCGCCAGAGGCCCTGGAAGCCTCCGTGCGCGAACAGATCGCCGCTTTGCAGAAGGTGGCGAAGCGCCACGGCGTGCCCGTGGTTCATGTGAAACCTCATGGCGCTCTTTATCACGCGGCAAACAACAGCAAGGAATCGGCGCAGGCGATCAGCCGCGCCGCACTGGCCTGCGATCGCAACCTGATCATGGTTGGACAAAGCGGTTCCAACGCATTGCGCTGGTACGCCGAGATGGGCTTACAGACCGTGGCGGAGGCTTTTGCCGACCGCGCTTACGAAGCCAACGGCACGCTGCGCAATCGCAAACTCTCCGGAGCCTTGATGCAACCCCCCGAGCGCGCGGCGGAGCAGGGCGTGGGAATCGCTATCCGCCAGGAGATCATTTCCATTGACGGCAAGCGGCTTGCGGTTGCGGCGCAAACGCTCTGCATACACTCCGACACGCCGGGCGCGCCCGATATCGCACGCGTGCTGCGCGAGAAACTGCTGGCGGCGGGCGTGAAAGTCGAAGCGCTCAGAGCCAAGGCCGGGAAGTAATTTTTGAGGTGTCATTCTGAGCGACGCGAAGAATCCCAGCATGGCGCGGAGCTGAGACGCAGCCGAAGGACTTCATAAGGGCTTAGAGCAGCGCGGTTGGGGCAGTTGTGATGGGAAAAACGAAAGCCCCACCCAAGCTGCGCTTGAATGGGGCACCCACGGGGCTTGTTTCGACCTGCTGTCGCCGGTCCGAGCGACAGCAGCTACTTCTCTCAAACTCCTTCGATCAGGCGATTGTTAATGGCGAACAAGGCGAGTTCCAGGCGGCTGGAAACTCCCAGTTTGTCGAAGATGTTGGTTAAGTGATGCTTGACCGTGTCTTCGCTGAGCGTGAACTTCTGCGCGATTTCCTTGTTGCTGAGGCCGGAGACGATAGTCGAGAGGATTTCTATTTCGCGCCGCGTCAGGCCGTAGCTTTTTGCCTTGGCATTTTGTTGTCCGACGGCATGCGCCTTGAGGTACTGCCCCAAGTCGGCGACCGGCTCTCGCCCAACCCAAAACTGGCCCGACACAACCGCGCGGATGGCTTTTAGCAGAATCTGTGTGGCAGCCTCTTTCATCACCACGCCACGCGCGCCGATCTGCAAGGCCTCGACCATCTGACGGTTTTCGACCGCGGCGGTCAGCAGGATCACCCTCGCTTCGGTGTGTTGAGCCGCAAGTTCCCGCAACGTTTCCAATCCGGGCATGCGGGGCATTGCCAGATCGAGCAGAAGAATGTCGGGGCGGAGTTGCTGAGTCTGGGTAATAGCCTCGGCGCCATCGGCGGCCTCGCCCACCACCTCGAATTCGGGCTCTGACTCCAAGAGACGTCGGAGGCCGTCGCGGAAGATCGCGTGATCGTCGGCGATAAGAATGCGGATCTTGGAAGCGTTGTTATCCATGAGCGGACTTTCCTTTCGGTGGTAGGGTGATTTCCAACCGGGAACCACGCCCTGAAATGGATTCTATGCTGAGCTGCCCGCCAATGCTACGAACTCGTTCCTTGATGATCATTGGCCCCTTGGTGGTGCTGGCAAGCTCTTCCGGAGAGATCGTCCCCTGGAACTCGAATCCGCACCCGTTGTCTGAAATGGTCAGCAGCAGAGCGCCATTGTCGCGCCGGGTTATGCCCACAGTCGCGTGTGTCGCCTTGGAGTGCTTGCGAATGTTCACCAACCCTTCCTGGACAATGCGCACCAGTTCGCGACAGACGTGCGGACTAACATACACGTCTTGGAGGTCAGAGACGAAGCGGGCCTCGATTCCGGTGTCACGCCGGAAGCGGTCCACGGTGTCCGCAACATAATCCAGCAACTGCTCGGGCGTAAGATCCACGGGGCGCATCTGCTGCATCAAGTCGCGCAGGTTCAGCACCTCTCTCCGCAGCAAATGCTGAAGCTCGGCCAGTTCGGGTGCCAGCCCCGCCGTGCCTCGCTCGGCGCGACGGCGTAACACGTCAGCGCGCATTTCGGCGGAAATCAAACTCTGGATTGCGCCGTCATGCAGTTCGCGGGCGACCCGCGCGCGTTCCATCGCGCCCGCTCGCGAACGCAGCCGGCGAATCAGGAACAGACTGTACAGCGCCGACGTTGCCTGCCTTGCCAGGCTTTCCGCGAACTTGAGTTCTCGTTCGCGCCTTTCGCCAGTGCGCCCCTCGATGAGCACAAGCCGGGCGAACCACTGGTCCCCCATCTCACTGGCGACACAAACCATCGAGTGCACCGGGCTGCGGGTGAACTCGGCGCTCGGCAGCCGATCCAACTCTTTGCCATGCACCGATCCGCCTTCCAAACAATTCATCTGCGCGCGGCCTTGAAATTGCTCGCAGAAGAAAGTCCTGGGCAGCTCTCGAAGCAGGTAGCCATCCGCCTCGGGGGACGGAATCTCGCGCAAGTGCGGTTTGGCGTCAGGTAATGAAGCATCCAGTTGCCAGACCAAAACTCTATCGGTCGTCAGCTCCTTGATGGCCACGAAGGCGCGTTTGGCGGAGAACAGGCGCGCGAATTCCGACAAGACAATTTGCAGGCTGCTCGTGAGTCCGGCCTCCGGACGAACCGAGTGCAGCAAGCGGTTCACCATGGCTGCTTCGGCGCGTCGCTCTTTCTCGTTTTCCGCGCCAACCCCAATCAGCATCCCCAACACCACCAGGAACACGCAACGAACGATGACACGGTTGACCTCGAACTGGCCTTGCAGCAAATCTTGAAAGGACATGGTTGTCCCTTTGCCGAAAAAGGCCTCGATGATCAGAATGCCGATATTAATCGCAGCCGTGCCCATGGTTTCCGGCAAGCCCCAGCGGAAGCCGGCGGCCACCAGGGTGAACGTGAACAGCGCGAAAAAAGGCCCCTGGGTAAGCAAGGTGATCAGAATGATCCACAGGAGGTCGAACAGGTGCAGGGTTCGAATCGGCGGCGATGTCTCCCGCCAATAAAGCCAGCCCACAAGGATGCAGCTGTAAAATACCCAGGCGCCTACCGTCAAAAAAAGCAGGCGAGTGGAGCCAGCGGCCCGGCGCGAATCCACATAAATTGCCAGCAGCATCAGGACAGACAACGCGGCCCGGGCAATCCCAAGTGCACGCTCCGTCCTCAGATTGTCGGCCTCGGAGGCGGGAGCATTCAACCTGGTCAGGTATCGATAAGAGTCCGGCCAACGCAAGCGTAGTCTCATTCGGGGGGAAACATCTCGATTATTTCCCAAAACCTATGCGGCCTGCAACACGCAATCCACAACAGCGACCCGGAAGTCCAATTGAGCACGTCCGGTCGAGGCCGAGCAGGGTCACCTGCGGCTGTGACAATCCTCACTGCAAGCGCCTTAGAGCGCAGCTAAGCTGTAGCGCATTCGGAACCTATGCCGACATCGGCTGAGGCAGCGGCTGCGGCGAGTTCCGTGCGGCCGGCGCCGGTGATGGAGCACCCTCCACTTCGCCGGCCGTTTGGGATCTGAGCCGGATTCGCAGGTGCCGACTCTGGAAGTGCTCTATTATGTCGTCTGGTTCGAAAACGCCGAAAGCAAGACTTTCCAAGTGCCAGGTCTTCGCTCCCTCCTTCGAAACCCATACCGATCACCAGGTGGAGACCAGCCGCGTCAGCGCCAGCATCGTTGAACCAGAGGTTCTCGACAGTTCTCGCCGGGCCTCGTCCGAACATGCCCGGCCCGGTCAGAAACTGCGCGCACGCTGCTGGCCCGAAATCTAGAACGCAACAAATAAAGATATAGATTGTGTGCGGTCATGCCGAGCGAAACGGAGACTCGTCCTACCCGCGCCGGCGGGTGGCCCATTCAACGCCTCTGTTGGCTTGAGTGGGGCAGTTCGGCGAACTATGGGAAAGCACTGCGGGACCGGTCTATCTTCTTCTCGAAGAATTCGCTGCGGGAACCGGAGGAATCACGACGGGCACGCCGCGCCGCACTGGAACCAACGCATCTTTGGGCTGATTGCTCTGGGCGCGCAACATCACCTCTTGCTGAACGTATTGCACAAAGTCCTGCATCTGGTGCTGCATCTGCTCCATGCGTTCGCGCATGTTCAAGATGATGCCGATGCCCGCGATGTTTACCCCGAGATCGCGCGCCAGCGAAAGAATGAACTCCAACCGCTTCAGATCGTCTTCCGTGTAGAGGCGCGTGTTGCCTTCGCTGCGCGAAGGCTTCAGCAAACCTTCGCGCTCGTAGAGCCGCAAGGTCTGCGGATGGATTTCGTACATCTCCGCGACCACGGAGATCATGTAAGCGCCTTTGCCTTTGCGTTTGGTCATCAGATCCTTCGTCCCCACTCCAGCTACGGCATCATCGGTTGTCGCCGCACACACGGCTCGCTCAGAACACGGCCGCGGACTCCACGCTTCGCCAATCTTGCTCCACAAATCGGCCCTGGGGTCTTCCGGATGCAGCTTCTGCAACTGCTGCCACAACTCTTTGGCGCGCACGTCCTGCACCGCGGGCACCACGATCTTGATTTCGACAATCTGATCGCCGACGCCGCCTTCCCTGGTCGCGCTCTTCACGCCCTTTTCACGCATGCGCAGCTTCTGTCCGCTTTGCGTTCCCTGGGGCACGCGCAACTGCGCCCGGCCGTCGATGGTGGGCACCTCCACTTTGGCTCCTAGCGCAGCCTCCCACGGCAGAATGGGCAGCGTGATGTAGATGTCGTCGCCCTCGCGCCGGAACACCGGATTCGAATCGATGTGCACCACCAGGTAGAGATCGCCCGGTGAAGCGCCGCGCATTCCGGGATTGCCTTTGCCTGCAAGCCGGATGCGCTGCCCGTCGCGCGTGCCCGCCTTGATGCGGAACTCAACCGGTTCGCTGACCATCTGGCCGTTCGCGCCGGGTCGCTGAATGTTCAACTTGATGCTGCCGCCGCGAATCGCATCCCAGAAGGGTATTGAAACCTGATACTCCAGATCGGTACCGCCCATCGCGGCCGGTTCTGCCTGTGCAGCGCCGCCGGCGCCAAAGATACTGGAGAGAATGTCGCGGAATCCTGCGCTCCGCCCGCCGCCACCGCCGGCTTGTCCATAGTCGAAGTTATCGAAGTCGAAATGCACTTCGCGCTGGCCACTGCGCGGATTGCCTCCCGCTCCGGGAAAGCCTCCAAAGCCGCCGGCGCCGAATCCGGCGCCTCCGCCTCGCGCATAAGCCTCGGCCGTTGCCGCGTCGATGTTGTCGGAATAGAAACCAACCTGATCGTAAATCTTGCGCTTCTTCGGGTCGCTGAGGACGTCATTGGCCTCCGAGAGAATCTTGAACTTCTCCTCGGCCGCCTTGTTTCCGGGATTTACATCGGGATGGTACTTGCGCGCGAGTTTGCGGAACGCCTTGCGAATCTCATCCGCCGAGGCGCTCTTCTTTACCCCGAGAATCGCGTAGTAATCCTTCTTTTCCGTCGTCGTGGCCATTGGTTAGAATTCCCGCTCTTGCTTTCCTGCTTCCAAAACACACGCCCCAAGAGTGTCATGCTGAGCGTAGCGAAGCATCCCTAGCACACTTTCCCAACCCTTGAGGCATGCGGCTTTCCAGCCGATTCGTCGCCAAGCTGATTTGGTAGCAGAACTTGCCTGCCCCATGTTTCCGCCAAATCCGCCCAGCGCGCGTTCGATTGCTCGATCAACTCGATCTTCTTCGCGCGCGTCCAGCCCTTGATCTGTTTTTCCCTCCGAATCGCCTGGCGCGGGCCACTCCATTGTTCGTACCAGACCAGCCGATTGCAATCATACTTACTCGTGAAGCCTTCGATAATCTTGCTCTTGTGCTCGGATGCGCGCCGGTCGATGTTATTGGTAACACCGACATATAACGTTCCGCTTTCGCTGGCGACAATGTAAGTCCAGAACTTACGCATCAGACCTCTCAATTGAAAGTCTCAGCCTCGCTGATGCCTCGAACGTCCCCGGGATGCTTCGCTGTGCTCAGCATGACATTCACTCAGTGAACGGTCTCGTGTCCCTCCTGCTCATCCTCAATCAGGTCAGCCACCGTCGGCCCTGGGCCGTCATCGCCGTCGTCCAGCACAGCCATACCGCTGTATCCGTCGAGCGTTGGCTTCAACAGATACCAGCGTCCCACACCTGGATCAAACTTCAAATAGTAATTCTGGCCTTGTACCTGAAACTGCATAGCCTTTTCCTCTTTTCCCACTTGGAAACGGGTTCCAAATATGCGGAAGGGGCGCTCATCACGCCCCGCCCGGTTCCAAGATAACTCCCAATGCCTTCGCTCACGTACGTAAGAGATCCCTCGACTTGCCCGCTGCGCAGGCTCGCTCAGGATGACCGCGGCGGACTCCTGCGGCGCCAAATCGGCGCCGCTCACGCCCGCCAAGCGCGGTCACTTCTTTTCGTCGACGTCCACGTACTCGGCGTCGATCACGCCTTCGTCCTTCTTCTGGCCACCCGGAGCGGCGCCTGCACCGTCGCCGGGTTTCGGACCGGGTTCGCCCGCCGGTTGGGCAGGGGCGGACGTGGCCTTGTACATGGCCTCGGCCAGTTTGTGCGATGCCGTCTGGAGACGTTCGCGGGCCGTGGTCATGGCTTGCACCTCGCCGCCCTCCAAGGCTTTCTTGGCATCGGCCAACGCGTTCTCGACATCGCCGCGCTCGGAGCCGGAGATCTTGTCGCCGTGCTCGCGCAGCATCTTTTCCACCTGGTAAACCATGCCGTCGAGCTGGTTGCGGGTCTCGATCTCTTCGCGCTTGCCTTTGTCCTCGGCTGCGTGTGCCTCGGCTTCCTTGGCCATACGCTCGATTTCTTCCTTGCTCAGACCGGAAGACGACGTGATGGTGATCTTCTGATCCTTGCTGGTAGCCATGTCCTTGGCCGTAACGTTCAGAATGCCGTTGGCGTCGATGTCGAACGTCACCTCGATTTGCGGCACGCCGCGCGGCGCCATCGGGAGTCCGGTCAAATGGAACTTACCCAGAGTGCGGTCTTGGGCCGCCATCGGACGCTCGCCCTGCAGTACGTGAATCTCGACCGAATTCTGGTTGTCAGCCGCGGTCGAGAACGTTTCCGTCTTGCGGGTCGGAATCGTCGTGTTCCGCGGAATCATCGGCGTCGCCACGCCACCCAGCGTTTCAATCGCCAGCGTCAGCGGAGTAACGTCAAGCAGGAGCAGATCCTTAACCTCGCCCCCGAGCACGCCGCCCTGGATGGCTGCTCCGACGGCGACCACTTCGTCCGGGTTGACGCCCTTGTGCGGCTCCTTGTTGAAAAGGTTCTTCACCAGGTTCTGGATGAATGGCATACGCGTCTGCCCGCCAACCAGCACCACCTCGTCAATTTTATCGGCAGTAACGCTCGCGTCCTTCATCGCCTGACGGCAGGGCGCAACCGAACGCTCCACGATGTCACGCACCATCTCTTCCAGTTTGGCGCGCGTCAGTGTCTTGACCAGATGCTTCGGACCAGAGGCATCGGCCGTGATGAACGGCAGATTGATTTCCGTCTGCATGGTGGTCGAAAGCTCGATCTTGGCCCGCTCGGCCGCGTCGCGCAGACGCTGTAGCGCCATCTCATTGCCCTTGCCGCGCAGATCCAGCCCTTCGTCCTTCTTGAACTCTTCAATCAGCCAATCGACCAGGCGCTGGTCGAGATTGTCGCCGCCCAAGTGCGTATCGCCGTTGGTGGACTTCACCTCGACGACCCCTTCACCGACCTCGAGGATCGAAATATCAAAGGTGCCGCCGCCAAAGTCATAGACCGCGATGGTCTCGTTCTTCTTCTTGTCCAAGCCATAAGCGAGCGCTGCCGCCGTCGGCTCGTTGATGATTCGCTTGACGTCGAGACCGGCGATCTTGCCGGCGTCTTTCGTCGCCTGGCGCTGCGCGTCGTTGAAATAGGCCGGAACCGTGATCACCGCTTCCGTCACCGGCTCGCCCAGATAATCCTCAGCCGACTTCTTCAGCTTTTGCAGAATCATGGCCGAGATCTGCGGCGGAGTATGTTCCTTGCCCTGCGCCAGTATGGCTACGTGGTCGCCCGACTGCACAACCTTGTAGGGGACCATTTTGATCTCTTCGGTCACTTCATCGAAGCGCCGCCCCATGAAGCGCTTAATGGAGTAAACAGTGTTCTCGGGATTGGTTATGGCCTGCCGCTTGGCGACTTGGCCCACCAAGCGCTCGCCGGTTTTGGTAAACCCCACGACCGAGGGTGTGGTGCGGCCGCCCTCCTCATTGGCGATGACCTTGGGCTCGCCACCCTCCATAACCGCCACGACCGAGTTGGTTGTGCCCAGATCGATGCCTATAATCTTCGCCATTGGAAACCTGCCTCCTGCTGGAAATCGTCTTGCTTTGGATTGCTCTACTCTGCCCTTATAACGATTTGATGATAGAACTTGAGTCAAAGACTGTCAAGTTTTAGATTAATTCCAAGCGCAAGTAAGATGCAGAAATTGATAATGTTTAAATTTATTTAATAAGTCTCTTTATATCAGATGTTTAACGTGGTAATTCACATCACAGGCTGCTGAAAAACCACCTCTGAAAGTCATCCTGAGCAGAGCGAAGGATCTGCTGTTTGCGTGCGCCGAAAGCAAAGCAGATCCTTTCGGACGCGCAAAATCGGCGCGACCTCAGGATGACACTCCTACGAGTTATTCGGCAGCCTGATCAGCCACACATGGATCTAGCCCCGCTTCCGGAGAGGAAAGGGAAGAGCGGACAGGAGAAGAGAGGCGCTGAAAAGCAGATCGTTTGCTCCGCTTTCACATTGAGCTTCATAACAGCAGGGCTTAATCCGGGGTGAGGACGCCATGAATCTGTTCCAATCTGGGACCACGCAACGCCGGAATGCGGAACATTCGCCGGCACATACGGCTTTTCCTCCAGAGATGCCGTCTAAGCGACACATAGGTCTGTGTCGGTCGATCAAGGGCACACGCTATGAAGAAAGCCTTTACCAGCCTCACCGCGCAAGAAGCTTTGCATGTCGCCATCTTCATCGAAGAGCGCAACGCTGAGGTTTACCAAAACTTTGCCGAGATGTTCGCCGAGTTCCGCGACGTGAAGTCGCTCGAGATCGCCAGTGTTTTCTGGGATATGGCGACCGAAGAGCGCCAACACAGCACGCTGCTGCAACAGCGCTACTTGGAGCGCTATGGCAACGCATCCTGTGCGCTGACGGAAGACGATGTGCAAGAGCTTATTGAGGTGCCGCGGCTGGAATCAGGCAATCTCTTCGATGAGTACGACGACCCTGCTAAATCCGGTGCGCGGGAGCGGGCTTTTCGGGTTGCTTTGGCAGCCGAAAACACCGCCCGGAGCTTCTATGCCGAATTGGCCGGCGTGACCGTCGACTTCCGGCTACGCACTCTGTACAGGGAGCTCGCCGAGTACGAAAAAGACCACGTCGAATTCCTGGAAAAGCGAATCGCTCAGAGTTCTTCCAATAAACACAGCCCGAGCTAGCGCCGCAAGGAGACCCCACCCTTCGGCGTCGCACAAGGCGTGGGGTCCGTTGTGAGGCTCAGGCAGCCCGTTCGCCCTTCCCGGTTGGCGCAAGCACTCCGAGTTGCTGCATCATGCCGAGCGCGTCCCAGATCACCCGCAGCTCAGAGACCTTCCCGTTGGAAAAACTGTGAATCGAAATGCCGGGCAGACTGAACTTCTTGCCGGTGGGAGCAATCCCGCGCAGTTCGCCCTTGTGAGTTCCGGAAGCGGTCCACCGCACAACGACCCTATCTCCAGCGTCGATCACCTCGTCGAGGGTAAAGTGGAGGTCCGGAAAGGCGGAGGTATAGAGAGTGATCAACTTATTATAGGCTTCAGGTCCGGTCCCTAAATCCGGCGTGGCGGGGTCTATGTTGCGACAATTCTGGGTCACAAGCTGCTCGGTAAGTTTGAAATCTCGCTTGTTCCAGGATTCCTCCATGAGGCGGCGAGCCGCACTGACGTTTTGTTCCGGCATAGGTTTTGCTCCTTACAGGTGAATGGGCTTGGCGAAGGGCACGGCACGGATTTTGGGCCGCGTAAAGACGAACGGAAACTCGTACGATGAGGGGCTCATGGACGAAGTTGCACGGCTTCCAGTTGACCGGCTTATCGCGTCCTGGTGGCTGCTCTTGAGCGCTCTTCGGGTGACATTTGCCGCCACACCGTCTCGCGGTTCTTCTCCGTCCATTCACTGCTTTGGTCGTTATTGAGAGCCCGCGTCAGCCAGCGATAGGCTTGGACGCGATCCTGTGAAACGCACTTTCCGATCGCGTAAAACACTCCCAGCTTGCTTTGCGCACGGGGGTTTGCCTTTTGCGCCGCCGAGCGCAGCAAGAGCAATCCCTGGTCGCAGTTTTGCGGCACGCCCTGGCCGTAGATGTACATGTCCGCAAGCCTCACTTGCGCGTCGGAATTGCCGAGCGCGGTAGCACGCCACAACAGAGCCCTTGCGATCTCGGGATTCTTGGCCGCCAGCGCCTGCTGGTACTCCGCTTGTCCGCCTGTCAGCTTTGAGGATTGCCGGGCCGAGGGCTTGGGCTCGGCAGACCGTGGTTTGGCGTTCGCGAGCTGCTTGGGTTCGACCGCCTGGGGTTGGCTTCGAGAATCAGGCGCCTGTTTGGGTTCCACTGCCAGTGTCTGTCCGGTGCTATCGCCGCGGCTGCCTTTTGCCTCCGCATTCAATGTCGTGGAGTCTGGCGGTACGTTGCCCGCGGAAGGCGCGGGCGATTCTGGAGCAGGAGGCTCCGCCGTCGTCTTGGGTACTTCCGCGCCAGCCGCTTGTGCCGGACGCGTGGAGAGGCTGCTCGACGACGAAATCGGGAGCAGCCTTTTGGTTGGACACGGGGCTGGCGTTCGCGCTTGACAGCTCGGTGCTCTTGGCTGACGACTTGGCCCTGCCTGTCTTCAGAAGCTGTATGTATGTTGCGCCATCCCGCGCATAGCGAGAGGCTGCGTCATAAACCCGAGAGGCTGCGCCGCTAACCGATGTCCAGTGCACGGTTGTCACCACGACAAGCGCTGCAATGAAGCCAATGGCGACGACCACTCGCGGCATAGCGTGGCCATCTATTGGCCTTCGGCTCGTCCTCGAGCTCCAGGGTTTCAGCGTCGCCGCTCAGCCCCAGAAAAGAAGGCCCCGAAAGGCTGCCGGATTCGTCGTGATGCACGGGCGTGAAATCGAGAAAGTGGCTTAAGTCCTTGTCACCGTCGGGTGGAGTCGAATCGGGAACGTTGAATCCACTCTCCCGCCCCATAGGCGAGTCGGGTGAATGAGTTGGCACATCGGCTGGCGGAGTCAACTCTTCCACCCCATTACGCGCAAAGTCAGCGCCTCGCGCGGACCCCGGCCGGTGGCCAGTTTCGCCCACCGCTGCGGGGTTCCACAAATCCTCAGGTGTTGGCGCTTCGCGCTCATAAAACGAAGCAGCGTCCCCCCAGACTGCCCGCATGGCTTCGCGAACCGCATCGGGAGTTTGGCGCCGGCGATCCATTCCCGGCTCGGCCAGCAGCGGAAGCCCATTGTCGTAGTCGATCACCTCTTTCGGCAGCGGTCCGACTGTCCTTGGACGAGAGCCTGCCCGGCCGGCATCGCCGTTCGCTCCGCGCCGAGGGGCGATCACATCCTGCAAGGGGAAAGGCGGGCGGGCGGGCGCAAGGTTGCGCAGGGGTGTCCCGCACTGGCCGCAAAACCGGCTCCTATCGGGGTTCTCGTCGTGACATGCTGGACAAAGCAATAAAGCCCTCCGCAATCGCCAAAACCGGCTTCCGGCTGTTGCATAAGTCCAGAAGCCAGCTCGTTTTGACCTCTCCTGTGGAGGCCATGGCGGGTGCTAAAGAAATTGGATGCGGTAGCACGGGCGTGTGCTGCTGCGGACAAAGATGGCGTGCTTCAGCCGAGGCGAGTAGCTGGAAGGCACTGTGCCTCAGAGGTTTCCGCTGGCCTCTGCTTGCGCGACCGAAGCCGCGCGTGAAGCCTGCCGCGAACTGTAACGCTTGAGAAGCGCAATGAAGATCCTGTAGCCGAGCAAAGCCGCCAGCACAAATGCGTAGATCAGCGGCTGGCGGATGTCCTTCTTTACCAGCCAGATAAAATGAGTGACTCCTGCTACTGCGGCAAAGTAAACCAGACGATGAAGCTGCTGCCAGCGCCGTCCTCCGAGCCGCCGTATGGCGCTCTGCGTCGAGGTAAGAGCAAGTGGCACGAGCAGCAGGAACGCGGCGCTTCCCATGGTGATGAACGGACGTTTGACAACGTCCTTCAACATCGATTGGAGATTGAAGAACTGATCGAGCCACACATAGGTGAGCATGTGCAGCACCGCATAGAAAAATGCGAAGAGGCCGAGCATGCGGCGGTACTGGATGAGCCAGAGCTGGCCCGTAACTCGCCTGACAGGAGTTATGGCAAGCGTCGCCAGGAGCAAGGTCAGCGCCCAGAGGCCGGTCTGGTGAGTAATCATTTCAATCGGATTGGCGCCCAGCTCGCCGCGCATTCCGAGCACAACCAGCCGGATCAGCGGGACAAGAGCCAAGATGAAGACGATCGGTTTCAAAGTACGATTTCGCATTTTCGATATGGTTTTGGAGCGACTCCCCCGAAATATCAAACTGTCCCGAGAACTGCCCCACTCAACCTGAATGGGCGACCCGGTCAGCCACTTACCTCTATTGGATGCAGGCCGGCGGCGTTCAGAACCACTTCCGCAGGTCCATGCCGGCATAGAGGCTTGCCACCTGGTCTCCGTAGCCGTTGAACATCAGCGTCGGCTGTTTTGAGAAACTCCCGAATAACGACCCGGTGAGCCGGCGCTCGCTCGCCTGGCTCCATCGCGGGTGATCGACCTGCGGGTTCACGTTGGAATAGAAGCCGTACTCTTCCGGCGAAGCTTTGTTCCATGCGGTCTTTGGCATGTAGTCCACGAACTTGATCTTGACGATGGACTTGGCGCTCTTGAAGCCATATTTCCAGGGGACCACGAGCCGTATGGGCGCGCCGTCCTGGTTGGGCAGCGTCTCGCCGTAAAGCCCCACCGCAAGGATCGCCAGCGGGTTCATCGCCTCGTCGAGCCGCAGGCCCTCGACATACGGCCAATCGAGCACCGCACGCTTTTGGCCGGGCATCTGGCCGGGTCGCAGAACCGAGGTGAACTCGACGAACTGCGCCTTCGAAGTGGGCTCAACCTGCTTGATTAGCGCGCTCAACGGAAAGCCTGTCCACGGGATCACCATCGACCAGCCTTCGACACACCGCAGGCGGTAGATGCGCTCTTCCAATGGGGCGAGTTTGAGCAAGGCATCCATGTCGTAGGTCTTGGGCTTTTGCACCAGCCCTTCGACGGAGACGCTCCAGGGCAGCGGCTGAAACGTGCCCGCCAGCTGCGCCGGCCCGTCTTTGTCAGTGGAGAACTCGTAGAAGTTGTTGTAGTGGGTCACGTCCTTCAGCGGAGTCAGCTTTTCGCTGGTGCTGTATCCGCTCTTCTGGAATTGCAGCTTGCTCTCCGCTTGCGCCGCTTCCGGGGCGAATACCTCGTGGAGTTTGTGGCCGGCCAGCGCCGCTGCTCCCAAGGCCAGCGAGCCCTTCATGAAGTTCCGCCGGTTCAGGTAGACCGACTTCGGGGTAATCTCAGAACTTGCAATCTCGGAAGACTTTCGGATCACCATCGCTTGCAGCCTCCATTACAATCAGACTCTTTTCCGGAGTAAATGTTTCAAGAGAGTTCGTTAATTCGGCTTTGTGAAGGCACGTCCCAGAATCCCGCCCTCGGGTACGCCCTCTTCGAAACCCAACTGGCGCCCAGTTCCTACCGGACAATTCGCTTAAATCTCGACGGTGTCATTCTGAGCGACCACCGGGAGCGAAGAATACCACAACGGAGTGGGGCTGAGGCACAGCCGAAAGATCTCATCAAAAAACTCCGAACAGCGCGGAGCGGGACAGCTTCCTGGGGATCCTTCGCTGCGCTCAGGATGACATCCTGCAACGCTAACTTACGGGCACCCCTTTAACTGTACGAACGGGCGCCACGGATGGATTGCAGTGATGCTGCGCGGACCCCGCACAGACGCCGCATTCAGATCAATGCAGATCCTTCGCTGCGCTCAGGATTTCGTGCAGGCGGCTCGACGCCGCCTAGCGCCTCAGCTTTCAAATGCCAGCGTGAGCAGCGTTTTCTGCTCCATGGCGTGGGCCTTGGCCGAACCGGTTGCCGGACTGGCCGCCGCCGCCCGCTTTACCGAGCGCACCGGATGCTTGGTGATGGTGCGGCGAAGGCGCGGTATGACGAACCAAAGCGCGCCCATGTTCGCCGGTTCTTCCTGCACCCAGACGATCTCGCTGGCATGGGCGTAACGCTTCATCAACTGCGCAATTTCGGCTTCCGGAAAAGGATAAAGCTGATCGACCAGGACGACGGCCGTCTCCTGGTCGTTGCGGCGCTTGCGTTCGTTCTTCAACTCGTGGCCGATTTTGCCGCTGCACAACAGGATTCGCTTCGGATCGGGCACCTGCTCATCCGGGATCACCAGTTCAAAGCGCCCGCCGGTAAACGCTTCAAGCGGGCTCATCGCCTCCGGATTGCGCAGCATGCTCTTGGGTGTGAAGCACACCAGCGGCTTGCGCCACGCGCGCATCGCCTGGCGGCGCAGCAGATGGAAATATTGCGCCGCGCTGGAAGGCTGGCACACCTGCATGTTGTCACGGGCGCAGAGTTGCAGATAGCGCTCGATGCGGGCGCTGGAGTGTTCCGGTCCCTGGCCTTCATAACCGTGCGGCAACAGCATCACCAATCCGGTTAGCAGTCCCCACTTTTCTTCTCCGGCGCTGATGAACTGGTCGATGATGATTTGCGCGCCATTGGCGAAATCGCCGAACTGCGCCTCCCACATCACCAGCGCCTCGGGATAGTCGCGGCTGTACCCGTATTCAAACCCCAGCACGGCGGCCTCGGAAAGCTCGGAGTTATAAATCTCCACCCGCGCCTGCTCCGCCGAGAGATGACAGAGCGGAACGTATTCGTGCTCGTCTTCCACGTCGATCAGGCACGAGTGTCGATGATTGAAGGTGCCGCGACGGCTGTCCTGGCCGCTGAGACGGATCGGAGTCCCCTGCGTGGCGAGCGACGCGAAGGCCAACGCCTCCGCCATGCCATAGTCGATGGGAAGCTTTCCGTTGGTCATTTCGAGCCGCTGCTCCAGCAGCTTCTTGACCTTGGGATGGATGTGGAAGTCCGGCGGATATTGCGTGAGCTTCTGCCCGAGTCGAGCTATCTCCTCGGCGTCGATCGCAGTCTTCACCTCCAGGGCGGGCGAGTAAGGACCGCCCTTGTAAGCATCCCAATAGCTCGGCAGAGTGTAAAGCAGGGGCTTCTTCTTCATCTGCTGCGCCTGCTTCTTGGCATCCTGCATCGCGGTGCGCATCTGCTCGACCTGCGGAGCGGCGTCGGCTCCGATGCGACGTGCGTAGATTTCGTAAAGCGGAGGATGTTCCTTGATCTTGCGATAGACGATGGGCTGCGTGATCGTCGGGTCATCGACTTCGCTGTGGCCGTGCCGCCGATAGCCAATCAGGTCGATCACCACGTCGGACGCGAACCGATAGCGGTATTCCACCGCCCAGCGCGCGACGCGAACCACCGCGTCCGGGTCTTCGGCGTTCACGTGGAAAATCGGAATCGGCAAGCGCCTCGACATATCGGAGGCAAAGTGCGTGGAGCACGCCTCGGCGGGGTTGGCGGTGAAGCCGATCAGGTTATTGACGATGATGTTGACGGTGCCGCCGACGGTGTAACCGCGCAGGTAGCTCAGGTTGAGCGTTTCGGCCCAGACGCCTTGGCCGGCATAGGCCGCATCGCCGTGCATGATGAGCGGAAACGTCTTCTGCTTGCCGGTTTTGCCGTCGCGCACCTGGTGGGCTCGCACCCGGCCCAGGCAAACCGGGTCCACGGCTTCCAGGTGACTTGGGTTGGAAACCAGATGCATGCGAACCTGACGACCGTTGATCTCCCGCACGTTGGTCGCGCCCTGGTGATACTTCACGTCTCCGCCGCCGAGCGTGCTGCGTGGGTCCACATCCTCAAAGCCGGCGAAAATATCGGCTGCCTGCCGTCCCACGGAATGCGCCACCACGTTGAGGCGTCCGCGATGGGGCATGGCCATCACGCATTCCTCCGCGCCGTGCTCCACGGCCACTTGCAGCGCTTCTTCCAGCAACGGAATCAGCGAGGTCTCGCCCTCCAGCGAGAAGCGTTTGGTTCCGATGTAAAGCGTCTGCAACATCTGCTCAAAAATATCGGCCTTGACCAACTCGGTCAGGATGCGCTCGCGATCGACCGGCTCGGGATCGGCTTCCATGCGCTGCTGCACCCAGTTCCGCCGCTCCGGGTCGGGTATGTGCATGAATTCCGCGCCGATGGTGCCGCAGTAAATGCGTCGCGCCTCGTCGGCCATCGGGCCAGCCAGGTTCAGCTCCGGATGCTCTTCTCCGACAAAGTGCCCGAGCGGGTCCAGATCCGCCCGCACATAGCCCCAACGCCGAAACGCGTCGAAAATCTTGTCTCGCTGTTCGCTCTCAGAACCAACTATCTCAGGGGATGAGATCACGTGAGCCAATGGAGTGCTCCTATGAAACTTAGATGTATTTGAGAATCGGGCCGGAACTGCTTCACCCCATACCCACATCTGCCAAAATCGGGCAGAGACGGGAAACCAAAACCGGACAAGTGCGCCACCCACCAGATTAGGGTAGTCCGGCAGTGCTGCCGGAGGCAAACAGGGCACGGGCAGCAGATGAGCCCAGCCAGTTCTTCGTCCCTGTGTTTATTGGATGCGACAAAACCTGAGTCGGGGCGCGCGGGTGCCCCACGTCCCGCCCTGCCGTTGGGCTGACGTGGGTTCTTCCACCCAGGTTAGCGCCGAACAACACGGCGCGGAACCTGGGGCACCCGGCATTGGTTTCGCGCGTTCATAAGGAGGAGGCAGATGTCTTTCTCCCGCGCGCCGTAGCGTTTCGAGAGCACCTGTGCAGTAAGGGTTACGGCAAAAAATGCGAGAAAGATGATGCTGCTATCGGCATAACAGCGCTGCAAGGTCATCGAGAGCGCATCACCGACCTGTCTCGCCCACCGTGGTAGCGAGAATCTTGATGACCCAGAACGCAAACGTAACCAGCGGAACCTTACTGAACAGATCAGGACTGAATGGATCAGAACGTGAATCACCACTTCGAAGTCTCAACGCGGCATCTCCAGAACTGCGATTGGCCCTCACTCGGTCAATGGCGTTAGCTTTTCAGGATGCCATTCATGCATGCTGTGACGCGGGCTATGATGAGAAGCTTACGCCTTCAGCGCTCCGGTGTAGAGCGCCATGCCGACCACGGCGTCCACGCCCATGGCGTGCAACTGGTCGATTTCTTCCTGGCTGCGGATGCCGCCGGCGGCGATCAGTTTGCGCTTGGTGGTCGCGCGCAGTCGCTGAATAACGTCCATGGGGATTCCCTTCATCAGCCCTTCGGTGTCGATGTGGGTGTAGAGGAAGCCTCCGCAATAAGCTTCGGTTTCGCGCATCATCTGTTCGGGGGTGAGGTCGATATCTTTCTTCCAGCCGTGAATGCTGACCTTTCCTCCGCGCGCATCCACGGCTACGATCAATCGCGCAGCGGCCGCGGCGCTCGCAAACTGCTGAGCGGCTTCCAGGTTCACCGCACCGTCCTTCAACAGCGCGGAGCCCACAATCACCTTTTTCGCTCCAGCGCGAAACATGCGATGCACGGCGTCGATCGAGCGGATTCCACCGCCAACCTGGCATGGCAGCCGCTCGCAAAAGTGCGCGACGAGCGTTTCATTCGAGCCCTTGCCCATGGCCGCGTCGAGGTCGATCAACTGCACCATCGGGTAGGAAATAAAGCGCTCGACCCAATATTCAAAATTGTCGAACTCCAGCGCCTTGCGGTCGCCCTGCACCAGTTGGACGATCTTGCCGCCCATCAGATCAATCGAAGGAATCAGCATGGAAGCCTCATAGGAATACCATTCTCCTGCAACAGCCGCTTAAGTTCGCGAACATCGTGAATTGCGAAATGAAAGATCGACGCGGCCAGAGCGGCATCGGCACAGCCCGCCTTGAAAACGTCGACGAAGTGCTCGCCGTTTCCCGCGCCGCCGGAAGCAATCACCGGAATGGAAACCGCGCGCGCCGTGGCTGCCGTGAGCGGGCAATCGAAACCGATCTGCGTGCCGTCGCGGTCCATGGAAGTCAGCATGATCTCGCCCGCGCCGCGCCTCTCCACTTCGCGCGACCAATCCAGAATCCTGAGTCCGGTTGGAATGCGGCCCCCGGAGACGTACACCTCGGCTTGCTCCACCGGAGTTGTGCCGCGCTTGGCGTCAATGGCGACCACCACAGCCTGCGAGCCGAAGCGCTCGGCTACCTCGGTGATCAGCTCCGGAGTGCGTACGGCCGCCGAGTTCATGGTGATCTTGTCGGCGCCGGCCTCAAAGAGCACGGCGGCATCGGCCAGCGTGCGCACCCCGCCACCAACGGTGAACGGGATAAACAATTCGCGCGCCGCGCGCCGCACGGCATCGATCAGGATAGGGCGCGACTCGTGCGTCGCCGTAATGTCCAGCAGCACGACTTCATCAGCGCCGCTTTCGGCGTGGCGATGCGCCAGCTCCGCCGGATCGCCGGCATCGCGCAGATCAAGGAATTGCACGCCCTTCACCACTCGACCGTTGGTGACATCCAGGCAGGCGATAATGCGTTTGGTCAGCATGTAACCTCGCAAAAATTCCTTAGAATGCGCAGCCCCGCTTCTCCCGATTTTTCCGGGTGGAACTGCACGCCGAAGACGTTGCCGCGTTCCACCATCGATCCAAACTCCTCGCCGTGGGTGGTCGTCGCAACCACGCCGTCCACTACCGGCGCGCGATAGGAATGCGTGAAGTAGACAAACGCTTCGTTGGGAACACCCTTCAGCAGTTGCGAATCGCCGGTGCGCCGCAGACTATTCCAGCCGACGTGCGGCACCTTGAGATCGGTATGAAAGCGGTCGCAGCAGCCGTGGAAGCAGCCCAGTCCGCTTCACGCCCGGCGCTTCGGTCGAGCCCTCGAACATCCATTGCAGCCCGACGCATATGCCCATCACGGGAGTGCCGCGGCCAATCGCTTCTTCAATCGCCTGCCGCATGCCCGACTCGTTCAGGCGGCGCGTGGCGCTGAAGTGTCCGACGCCGGGCAGAAGGATGCGCTCGGCCTTGCGAATCACGTTCGGGGTCTTCGGTCATCAGCGCTTCGTAGCCGAGCTGGCGAACCGCCTTCTGCACCGAGCCGATGTTGCCGGCCTTGTAGTCGATAATGGTGATGATCACTTTGCTCTCCCCTGCCCGTCCCTTACGTTCGCCTTCACTTCAGGCTGTCATCCTGAGCGCAGCGAAGGACCCCTGTTCCATCCCGCGCCGCTCAGGGCGTTGAATCCTTCAACCGCGTCTCAGCCCACACAGCAAAGGGATTCTTCGCTACCGCTCAGAATGACGCCTCAAAGGTTGTTGCGCGAACTTCTGGAACGCGACACTTAAGCCTCTTCAAACCTCCATCCATCACAACAGCCCCTTCGTACTGGGAAGCATCTTCGCCAGCCGCTTGTCTTTCGAGCAGGCCACGCGCAACGCCCGGGCGAAGGCCTTGAACAGCGCTTCGATCTTGTGGTGACTCGATCGACCGTAGAGCACCTTCAGATGCACGTTGGCGCGTGCGCCGCGGGCGAAGCCCTCGAAGAAATCAAACACCAGCTCCGCCTGCAAATCGCCCACGTACCTGACCTTGACGTTCGGTTCCACAACCGCCGCCGTGCGCCCGCCAAAATCGATCGCGGCCAATCCCAGAGTCTCATCCATCGGCATCAGAAAATAACCGGCGCGAAGGATTCCCTTTTTGTCTCCGAGCGCGCGCTCGAAGGCTTCGCCGAGGGCAATGCCGACGTCTTCCACCGTGTGGTGCTGATCGACATCGAGATCGCCCTTGCAGGAGAGCTCGAGATCGAAGCCGCCGTGCCGGGCAAAGAGTTCCAGCATGTGATCGAAAAATCGAATGCCGGTCGTAACCTTGTAGGCGCCGCGTCCGTCGATCTTCAGCAGCAGCCGTATGTCGGTTTCATTCGTCTTGCGCTCGATCCTTGCGCTACGGGAACTCTTGGCGGTTGTGGAGGGCAAAGTTTTTACTCGGGAACTTGCTTGTCTCATCGCCGCACCTCCGATGTACCGGCGCCATGACAGCCGTGTGCTTTGGAAGTCGGTTCCTCGGCTGAGCCGCTCTCCACATGGCAATAGCCGTTCCCGTCGCTCATGCGAGGCTGCGGCTTGAAGCCGATGACCTGCAAGGCTTCGCTCAGTTCACGCAGCAGGCGGTCGGTCTGCGGGCGCGTGCCCACCGTAATGCGAACACAGCCAGCACAGCCCGGATCGCTGTTGCGGTCGCGCACCAGGATGCCCCTGCGCCGCATCTCCTCCACCAACGGCTTGCGGTAATCGCCAAAATAGGCGAGCACAAAATTAGCGCAGCTCGGCCAAAAGGGAATGTTTCGCCCGCCATAGAACTGCTCGAGCCGCGCGCGACCTTCCCGCACCTGGGTGACATAACTGGTGATGAACTCGCGGTCGGTGAGCGCCTCCGTCGAGGCAAGCCAGCGCCACGCCGTTTACGTTGTAGGGCGAACCAACGCGGCGCACCATCTTCATCTGCGCCGGGTCGCCAATCAGCACGCCGACGCGGAAGCCAGCAAGGCCAAACGCCTTGGAGAAGGTGCGGGCGATGAACAGGTTCGGCACCGCTCCGATCTGGTCGAGCAGCGTCTCACCGTGAAAATCCCAGTAGGCTTCATCCACCAGCAGCGCCGCATTGGGAGCGGCTGCGGCGATCGCCAACAGGTCCTGACGCGATGCCACGGCACCCGTCGGATTGTTGGGAGTGGCCAGCATGATTACTTTCGTTGCCGGAGTGATTGCCCGCAACACCTCACGGGCCGGAAACGCGAAATCCTCCCCGGCTTGCACGTTCACGACTCTAGCGCCCGTCGCCAATGCGTAAATCTCGTAGAGCGAAAACGTCGGCACCACGATCAGCGCTTCGTCGCCAGGTTCCAGGTAGGTTTCGCAGAGCAGATGGATCGCTTCGTCCACGCCGTTGGTGAGCAGCAGCCGGTCGATTGCGACTCCGAGATAGCCGGCCACCGCAAGCTCGCCTACTTCCCGCTCCGGATACTTATTGAGAACCTCGGTCGAAATGGATGCCAGCACACGCAGCACGCGCGGCGAGCATCCACCAACGTTTTCGTTGAAATCGAGCCGCAGCCCTTCGCGCCGTCCCAACGGCGGGTGGTACTCCTTCAGGTTCTGCACAACCGCACGTGCGTTCAGCATTGCACTTTATCCTCGCTCTAACAAACTCGGCAGATCACTTCATCCTCACTCGGACGGATTCGGCGTGCGCCTTTAAGCCTTCGGCTTCGGCCAGCAGCGCCACCGCCGGGCCTATCCGCTTCAGTCCCGATTTCGATACCTGCTGCACGCTGATGATCTTGACGTAATCCAACACGCTCAACCCGCCTCGATAACGCGCCACGCCTCCGGTTGGCAGCACGTGGTTCGGCCCGGAGGCATAATCCCCCAGCGATTGCGGCGAGTATTCGCCAACGAAAACCGATCCGGCATCGAAGACCCGGTGCACGTTGGCCGCATCCACCGTCAGGTGCTCGGCGGCGATGGCGTTGATCCAGATGAAAGCCTCGTCCGCCGCCGCGGCAACCAGCGCGACCCCGTTTTCACCCAGCGATTTGCGCGCGATTGGATTCTCCGCCGCCATCGCCATGGCCGCTTTTGCGACCTCCTGAGCGAGCCGTAAGTTGGTGGTCACGAAAATCGGCAGGGTTTCCGGATCGTGCTCCGCCTGCGCCACCAGGTCGGCGGCGAAAAACTCGGCGTTGCCGTAATCGGCGAAGACGATTGCCTCGGTGGGACCGGCAAGCATGTCGATCGAACAGTCGAAGGACACCAGCTTCTTCGCCGCCGTCACGTAGCTATTTCCGGGGCCAACGATTTTGGCGACTCGCGGCACGGAATCGGTGCCATAGGCAAAGGCGGCCACCGCTTGCGCGCCGCCAATGCGATAGAAACACTCCACGCCTAGCATTGCGGCCGCCGCAAGAGTCTCAGGCGCGGGACGGGGAGATGCCACCTGAATGCGCCTAACACCCGCAACTTGCGCGGGAATCACCGTCATAAGCACCGACGAGGGCAGCGGATAGCGCCCGCCGGGAACGTAGCAGCCAACCGATGCGACCGGCTCCACCCGCTGTCCCACGCGCACGCCCGGCTCCATGGTCCGCACCCAAGACCTTGGCATTTGCCACTCCGCAAAGCGGCGAATGTTGCGCGCGGCCCGCTCGATGGCTTGCATGAACTCGGGCGAGACCTGACTCCGCGCGGCTTCCAACTCCTGACGGCTGACCAGCACGGACTGCTTTTCGCCGAGGCCGTCCAACTCCCGCGCATACTTTCGCAGGGCTTCGTCGCCGTTGGCGCGAACATCGCGAACGATCTGTGCGACCGTGCGCTCCACCTTTGGCGCAATGGCCGAGCCGCGGCAGATGAGCTTTTCGGTTACGTAACTGGCGGCTTCGCGCCCGTCGAGCACGCGCATTAGAGCACCACCTTGTTCAGCGGATATTCGACGATGCCCGTTGCGCCGGCGGCTTTCAGCTTGGGGATGATATCGCGTACCGCAGTCTCGTCGAGAATCGTGTTCACCGCGACCCAGCACTCATCGCTCAAGGGAGAAATCGTCGGGCTGTTGAGCGCCGGCAGAACCTGCAGCACGGCCGGCAGGTCCTTTCTCTGAACGTTCAGCAACAGGCCGACTTGCCCCTGGGCGGAAATCGCGCCTTGCAGCAGCATCGCAATATTTTCGAGCTTCTGCCGTTTCCATGGATCGGCCCACGATCTGGTGTTCGCAATCAGTTGCGTGTTCGACTGCAGTACGGTGTCAATGATGCGCAGTCGATTGGCCTTGAGAGAACTGCCGGTCTCGGTCACTTCCACGATGGCGTCGGCCAGCATCGGCGGCTTCACTTCGGTCGCGCCCCAGGAAAAGTCAACCTGCACGGGAATATTCTTGCCGGCGAAGTAGCGCTTGGTCACGTCCACCAGTTCGGTTGCGATCGTCTTGCCCGCCAGGTCTTCCGCGCGTTTGAACGACGATTCCTCTGGAACGGCCAGCACCCAACGCACTTTGCCGCGACTCTGCTTGGCATAGTTCAGATCGATCACGGTCTGCACGGTCAAGCCGCTCTCTTGCACCCAGTCCAGCCCCGTGAGTCCGGCATCCAGCGCGCCGTGCTCGACGTAGCGTGCCATCTCCTGAGCGCGAATCAGCATGCACTCCAACTCGGGGTCGTCCGTGCTGGGGAAATAGGAACGTCCGTCGGCGTAAATTTTGAATCCGGCAGCGGCAAACAACTTGATGGTCGCATCCTGCAGGCTGCCTTTGGGAATACCAAGACGAATTTTCATTTCCGCACCTCCGACGCGCTAGGGGAGATTTCAAATGACATAGGCTTGGTAAAGCACGAGCGCGTGCCTTCGTGGCAGACCAGTCCATCGCCTTCCACGCGCACCCGGCACAGCACAGTGTCGCGATCGCAATCGGTGGAGGCCGCATATCAGCCGCAGCCGGTTGCCGGAAGTTTCGCCCTTGGTCCAGAGCTGATTGCGTGTCCGGCTGTAAAACGTGACATAGCCGGATCGCAGCGTCTTGTCGAGCGCCTCCCGGTTCATAAAACCCACCATTAGGACTTCGCCGTTGTCGGCGTCCTGTACCACTGCCGGGGCCAGGCCCTGCATCTTTTCGAAATCGATCGTCTCCATGCTCACCTCAACTATTTGGCCGTCCTGCCACCAATGAAAAACCCGCTGAGCTTGATCGCATCAGCGGGTCAGAAACCTGAGGGACTTGCTCTTAGCTATCCGCACATCCCCGCCGACACGATCATCTCGTGGTGATGATGGTGATGGCGATGATGGAGGAACAAAGTCATCTCACGTTCGATTGTAAAAAGTAACGCAATTGGATGTCAACCTGAAAAGCGGGGCGAAAGCAATGCCCTCTACGAACCTGGGCGCGGCATCCGCTGGCCCAGTGAGTCTAACGCGTCTCCTGTAGCGCACGCCCGCGTTGCTGAGACTTGGAAGCACTGCCTTCCAGCACCTTCAGGAACTCAGCCAGCCAGGCAGGATGCGCGGGCCAGGCCGGGGCTGTCACTAACGGCCCATCGACAACCGCCTCCGTCATGTCCACCGGGACGTAAATGCCGCCGGCACTCTCGATTTCAGGGGCGCAGGCCGGGTAGGCGCTCATCCTTTTGCCTTTCACCACATTCGCGGCGGTCAGCAATTGCGCCGCATGGCAGATAGCGGCAATAGGCTTCTGTTGTTCATCGAAGTGACGCACCATGTCGAGTACCTTCGGATTCAACCGCAGATACTCCGGCGCACGTCCGCCCGGCAGCACCAGCCCGTCGTACTGGGCCGGATCAGTCTGGGCGAAGCTGGCGTTCAGGGTGAAATTGTGTCCTCGCTTTTCGCTGTAGGTCTGGTCGCCTTCGAAGTCATGGATTGCGGTGCGGACGAACTCGCCCGACTTTTTATCGGGACACACCGCATCCACCGCGTATCCAGCCATCTGAAGGGCCTGGAACGGAACCATGGCCTCGTAATCTTCCACGTAGTCGCCTACGATCATCAGGAGCTTTCGCTGTTGCATGTTGCATCTCTCCAAAGAGTCAGGGATTGAAGCGAGCCACCGCGCGCGGGTGAGTTACCATTTCGATGATAAAAATAGCACTGCCGACTCTGCATTGCAGTGAACCCGACCGATGAAAAGGAAGCCACAAAGAAAGCGGACGCCTGCCATTCAGCTTGGCCCCGATGACCGGATATTCGTGCTCACCGGCGCCGGTGTCAGCGCGGAAAGCGGCTTGGCGACTTTCCGCGGCCCCGGCGGGCTCTGGCACGGCCATCGCGTGGAAGAGGTTGCTTCTCCCGAAGCCTGGGAGCGCGATCCAGAGCTGGTTTGGAACTTTTACTCCATGCGCCGAAAGGGAGCCTTGGCGGTCAAGCCGAACGCAGCCCACCTCGCGCTGGCCGAACTTGAGCGCAGACTGGGCGAGCGGTTTTTTCTGTGCACGCAAAATGTCGACCACCTGCACGAGCGTGCCGGTTCCAAACGCCTGGTGCACATGCACGGCGAACTGTTCCAGCTCGCGCTGCGAAAGTTGCGATCGCGAGCCTTTCGACGACGAGAAACTGTACGAGCACCTTGCCGACATTCCGCGCTGCCGCTGCGGTGCGCGCATCCGGCCGAATATCGTCTGGTTCGGCGAAGCCATTATGCACCTGCCGCTCATCGCGAGAGAGTTGGAGCAGTGCACGGTTCTGCTCGTGGTCGGCACCTCCGGACTGGTGCAACCCGCAGCCAGCTTCGTGCACTGGGCCGGCGCCGGGCCGGAGAGCACTGGTATTCGGACCTACTACGTCGGTCCGGAGGAGCCGGCAAACGCCTCTGCCTTCACCGATATTTTCCTGGGAAAAGCAGGCGAATTGCTGCCGCGCCTTTTCGCGGTATAAGCAAGCACAAGGCCCGGTCTGCCGGCCGGGCCTTGCGTCTTCCGTTACAGTAGGATTAATTAAATCCTGCACACCCTACTTCTTGTGGCCGTTCCCGTTTCCATTCCCGTTGCCGTTTGACTTGGCAAAGGTGAAGCGTTCCAACTGCTTTTCAAACGGAATGGAGAACTGTTTTTCAATCTTCTCGCGGTAGGTAGGTCCGGAGTTATAGGTGCAGAAGGGATAGAGTTTGCCATCGGGCGCGGCGTAGTGAATGACGCAGCGCTTAACGCGCTCGATGTCGTAATTGTAGTTGTCCATGAAGTGCATGCCGGCCACCAGCATCGTGCGGTAAGTGAAAGTTCCGTCCATGCCGTCGCGGCCAAGCTCCTTGTTGGTCATGCCCTGCAGCGTGTCGAGGAGCTTCTGGAAGGTGAGCCCGGGAGGCGCAAACTCGGGCTTGAAGTGCTTCTTAAGCTGGGTCCAGGCCTTGATGCCGTGGTAGTACTTGGTGAACGTCTTGCCCATTTTGCGCGAGAGCTCATCGATATCCTGCAACATGGAAGGAATATCGACGAACTGGGTTACCGGCACGGCCTTGCGGCTCTTTTCATCGACAAACATGTAAGTGCCGACGGAGCAGTGCGCGTGCGACGAGATGGTGGGGACTCCGGTGCCGCGGATTGCGGCCATGAGCTTGGAGAAAGGAGTGACGGCCGAGAGCGGGAACCAGTCGTCGTACTTGTCGAACATGCCGGTCTGGTCTGAGAGCCCGAAGGCGAGGTCGGTGAGGGTGAAGCGCTTCTGCTCAAGCTCGCGGCGTGAAATGCGTCCGGTGAAGGCCACCGGCTGGAAGCTGATGCCGCTGACGGTATCGACGTTATTGATGGCCACGCGCAGGATATCGCCAAGTTGATCGTCGTTGACCCCTTTGACGATGGTCGGGACGAAGACGATCTTGATGCCGGCCTGGCGGCAGCTCTCGATGGTCTGCATCTTCTTTTCGAACAGGGGCTCGCCCCGGGTCTTGAGATACACGTCATCGGTCACACCGTCAAACTGCAAGTAGAGGGTCGACAGTCCGGCTTCTTTCGCGCGCCGGGCGAACTCGTGATTGTTGAGCATCAGGCCGTTGGTGGCGGCCTGGATATGGCTGAAGCCCATCTCGCGGGCCATGGCGACGATCTCAACGAAGTTGGGGTGGATGGTGGGCTCGCCGCCGGAGAACTGCACCGTGCGCGTATCGACCGGGCGCTCGTCGCGCAATGCCTGCAGCATGGTGCGCACCTGGATGAGATCGGGTTCATAGAGATACCCAGCCGCGTTGGCGTTGGCGAAACAGACAGGACACGTGAGGTTGCAGCGGTTGGTCAGATCCACGTTAGCGAGCGCCGTATGGGAGGTGTGCAGCGAACACATGCCGCAGTCGTCCGGGCAAACCGTATCGGTTCCCTTATTGATCGCGGGATTCGACAGGCCGCGGTTGTCGCCGAACTCCCACTCTTCCATCTTGAGGTAGAGATTCACATCGGAGTAGACGCAATCGCGAAACTCACCGTGCTCAGGGCAGGCCTTTTCCATGATGACCCTGCCGTTCTCTTCGAAAATGCGGGCGTCGATGATGGTCTTGCACTCGGGACACAACGATTGCGTGGTCTTGGGTAGCCCCTTTTGCGACCTGACAATGGGCGCACCGGTGAAAGTCGTCTCCGGCTGAAGGATGTTGAAATCGGGCCGCTTGGTCACGGGGGGAATCAAGGTGGTGCTCACGTGCGCTCTCCTTAAAAATTACAGTTGGAACAGGAACAAGCCATGTGGTCGGAGGCTGCCGCCAAAACATACTGCTGCCTTGCTCAAAAACCTGTGATCTATTGTCAATCTTTCGTGTGACTTAGCGCTGTGCTCACACTCACTTGTGACAGTGATGCACTCTTACAGCGAGTGGAAAGCAGCGCTTGCGAATGGCGGTATCGGAAGGTCAAATGGGGAGCGCTCGGTCCGGAACCTACTCGTGCAACGGGGAGGATGTCCCGAAATGTGGGGGGGCAGGTGCTCACAAGTCCGGCTGGCCGCGGCGCGTGTCTGGCCATTTCGAGCTATTGAATCAGACTTTCCCCGCCATGCCCTTCGCCTTTACTATGGAAAGCTCCGGGCTCCCTGGCAAACACAGCTTGGCAAAGATTACGACGGAGGCATCATGAGTTCTTCTTCTCCAGAGGAGATGCAGGAGTTACAAGAGGCGGCGGAGCATGGCCGCGAATCGCGGCTTGCGCCCGTCAGTCTGACGATGGCAATCCTGGCGGTGTTTGTGGCCGCCGTTTCCGTGCTGGGGCACCGGGCACACACCGAAGAGATCATCTTGCAGAATCGCGTAACCGACACCTGGGCCTACTACCAGGCGAAGAACAGCCAGCGGCAGACGACCGAGTTGTTCCTGGATCTGCTTAAGGTTTCGGAGCTCACGCACCCCGAGGTCGAGACACTGAAACGTAAGTATCAGGATGCAGTCGGCGCTTACTCCACCAAGCAGGAAGAACTTAAGGCGGAAGGCCGTAAGCTTGAGAAAGAGATGGAGGTCGAGCGCCGGCGCGCTGACCGCTTCGATCTCGGCGAGAGCTTCCTGGAGATTGCGCTGGTCGTTACGTCAATTACCCTGCTGACGCGGAAGCGCATTTTCTGGGCCGCGGGGTTCGTGGCGGCGGCCATCGGTCTCATCATCACCGCGACCGGGTTGCTTCTGCATTGACCCAACAAGACTAGGTGGCCCACACCGCAGGCGGAGCTAATGTGCGGAGGCAGAAGGGTGGCGGGTGCCCCATCGTACGCCGGTTTTTGGCGTAGGGTGGGTACAATTCGCCTTATTTTTGTGGAACCCCGTCAACGGCGATCACGTTGTATTTCGCGTACTTCTCGCCGATCTTGCGGGCTGCCTCGTATTCCGGTGAATGCCGCCATTTCATTAATTGGTCCAAGCTATCCCATCGCAGGATGATGACGCGTCCCTTCGGAGGCTCTCCGTCGATGGCAGTCCCTTTGCCCGCTGCGACGTAGACTCCACCATATTGTTTGATCAAGGCCTGCGCCTTGGGAAGGTACTCCTTGGCGTAGCCTTCCTGGTTGGTTACCTCATTGTTCCCGATCATGTAGACGGGCGGCTTGGCCTGCGCGTAAACTGCCTCGCCGATCGCGCCTATTGCAATGCCAGCAACCACTGCCAGTGCTAACGCAATAACAGACTTGTGCCTCATGCGACATGCCTCCGGACATTACTTTGCATCCGGGATCTTAGGATGCCAACAACACGGGAATGAGATTCAAATCTGGCGAACAAGGATAACTGGCAGAAATCGCCTTCTCACCAGTGCCGGGTGTTGTCGCCTGCCGGTTCCAAAATGGGGAATCTTCGTTTGCAAACGCCCTGAAGTTCAGTTTCTCCAGAACCCGCCAGAGCATCTAAAAACTTGGGACATTGCTGCCGGGGCACGGCGCGTGGGGTGTGCCTGTGCCAACCAGGTCCAGCTTCTACCCAATCCAGTGATTCCGGGAGGGACTTTTATGTCCACCACCATGCAGCCCGCCAGCGGCCTAGAAGACGTCATCGCGGGCAGTTCCGGTATCTGTTACATCGAGGGCGACAAAGGGATATTGGCTTACCGTGGAATCGACATCCACCAGCTGGCCGACAATTCCACCTTTGAAGAAGTCACCTATCTGCTTTGGTTTGGCAAGCTGCCGACGCGCACCGAACTCCAGGAATTCAACCTGTGGCTGGTGCGCGAGCGCAAGCTGGACGCGCAGATCATCAGCTTGATCCGGCAGGCGCCCAAACATGCTTTGCCGATGGACGTGCTGCGCAGCATCGTCTCCTCGCTGTCGCTGTTCGATCCCGAGGAAAGAGCCAACGATGCCGGGGCGAATCTGCGCAAGTCCATTCGTCTGACCTCGCAATTGGCCATGGTCGTGGCGAATTACGACCGCATCCGCAAGGGCAAGCAGATCATCGAACCTGACCGTTCCTTGTCGCATGCCGGAAACTTTCTGCTGATGCTGAACGGCGAACTGCCGAGTGAAACCGCCACTCGCGCGCTCGACATTGCCCTCATTCTGCATGCCGACCACGAATGGAACGCCTCGACCTTCGCGGCGCGTGTCACCGCCGCTACCTTGTCCGACATGCATTCGGCGATCACCTCGGCCATTGGCGCCCTCAAGGGGCCGCTGCACGGAGGCGCCAACGAAGCCGTCTTCGCCATTCTGGAGGACATCGACCGAAACGGGGCCGACCCCGTCGAATACATCAAGGGCATGCTGGCGCAGAAGGCCAAGGTGCCCGGATTCGGTCATCGCGTTTACACCACGGAAGACCCGCGCGCCACCCATCTGCGCCAAATGTCTCGCGACCTCGGGTATTCCAGCGGGCAGACCAAGTGGTTCGATTATTCCCGGCGCATCGAAGAGTTCATCAATGCCGAGAAGAAGCTGAACGCCAACGTCGATTTCTACTCGGCCTCGACCTACCATACGCTGGGCATCGATGTTGATCTGTTCACGCCGATTTTTGCGGTCTCGCGGGTCGCCGGATGGACCGCGCACGTGATGGAGCAGTTGGCCGACAATCGCCTCATCCGTCCGCGCGCAGAGTACATCGGACCGGCCTATCCCAACAAGTATGTGCCGATTGAAGAACGCACCATCGCCGCTTAGGGAAACCCTGAACAAGCCTCGCTAGTGCAGTGCGTCAAACAGATGGGCGTTTTTGAGTTGCTCTCAGCTGCCGGAGGCGGCGGCAGATGGTAGCCCACGGCGTGAGCCGTGGGTGCAAGGCGCCCAAGTTCACAAGCCCCCGATAGGGGGCGACAGAACCATGTCGAGATTCTTTCGCCCGCGTTGCGGGCTCGGGGATTTGCGGCGACGAGACAAGAAAAAAGCCTCACACTCCATAGTGCGAGGCACGCAATGTTGTGCTGTGCTTCTAACCGCTGCTGTCATCGCCGAACCGCTTACATCCTCCCTGGCTCGCGGACTTCCGCCATCCCCACAATGAGCGACACAACAGGTTAACTACCTTGATCAAGGACTCTAGCCCCGCACACGCCGCAAGTGAAACGCAAAATCTTGATCGTAGCTATCAACAGAATTACTGGATCAATCGTCCGGCTACTTGGATCGCGACCTGAATCCATCCAGCGCGCTCTTCTGCAATGCCAGCAGCTCCCCGATCCCTTTACGGGCCAGCCGTGTCATCTGTGCCAGTTGCTCGTCGCTGAAGGGCACCAGCTCCGCCGTCGCCTGCAATTCGATGAAACGGTTTGAGCCGGTCATCACAAAGTTCATGTCCACGTCGGCGCGCGAGTCTTCCTCGTAGGCAAGGTCGAGCATGGCCTCGCCATCCACGATGCCCACCGAGACGGCAGCGACCTGGTCGCGCAGCGGCACCGACCTCAAAGTTCCAGCCGAGACCAGCCTCTCCAGCGCCAGCGCCAGGGCAACAAAGGCGCCGGTGATCGACGCCGTGCGCGTCCCCCCGTCGGCCTGGATGACATCGCAATCGATCCATAGCGTGCGTTCGCCGAGCTTCTCCAGATCGACCACGGCACGCATCGAGCGCCCGATCAACCGCTGGATTTCGTGGGTGCGCCCGCCAACGCGCCCGCGGCTGCTCTCGCGCGGCGAACGGGTCAGCGTGGAGCGTGGCAGCATGCCGTATTCGCTGGTGATCCAGCCTCTCCCCTGGTTGCGCATCCAGCCGGGAACCGTCTCTTCGATCGAGCAGGTACAGATCACGCGAGTGTTGCCGAATTCGATCAGGCATGAGCCTTCGGCGGTGCGGACGAAGTCAAGGATCATATTTGCCGCGCGCATCTGGTCGAGGGCGCGGTTGTCGGAGCGATAGATCATGTGGGTTTCCAATCGTTTTTAGCTGTCATGCTGAGCGAAGCGAAGCATCCCATGATAGCGTCCTGCCCTACGCCGCTCGGGGTTTCGATAAAATCATCCAACTGCGAATCAGCCCACGCCGTGCTGGGATTCTTCGCTTCCGGTGGTCGCTCAGAATGACACGGCTAGTGGCTGTCAGGTGGCCCATTCAAGCCTTCTGTTGGCTTGAGTGGGGCTGTTCCTTCAGTTGCCTTGAAGGCAGTTCCTGCCGCCTTCACCCCTTATCCAACTCCACGCGCTCTACGCACTCAACCGCACGGCCAAGAAACAGCGGGACCATGCGTTTGAATTTTTCAACCGAGTCAGTGGTAAAAAAGCGGAACGTCGGCTCGCCATCGGGGCAACCCTGCTCCGGGGTCCCCGACAGACGCCGTCCTTGCGTCTGTTGGGGTGTACACCCGCTCAGCATCGATGCCACCACCTGCGCCGTGCTGTCGGCCGGGTCGACAAACTCTATGCGCTGCGGCACCACCCGCGCAGCAGCGGACGCAGCAGCGGGTAGTGAGTGCAGCCCAGCAGCATCACATCGGTATTGGGCGGAGCGCTGCGCAGAGCCTCGATCACGTAGATGCGCGCAATCTGCTCGGTCACCGGATGATCCGTCCATCCTTCCTCGACCAGCGGCACCAGCAGCGGGCAGGCTTTTTCATAGGTGGCGAAGCCCCTCCGGGCAAGGGCGCGCTGATAAGCGTGGCTGGCGACAGTATTTTCGGTCGCAATCACGATGGCCTCGCGGTGACGGCTCAGTTCGGCGGCGTGGTCCGCTCCGGGCTCGATCACCCCTATCACCGGAATCTCGACCGCGCTCTTCACGTCGTAAAGCGCCACCGCGCTGGCCGTGTTGCAGCCGATCACCAGAATCTCCGCCCCGCATTTTTCCAGAAACCGCGCGGCCTCGACCGCATAGCGAGCGATGGTTTCGCGAGACTTGTTGCCATAAGGCAGCCTGGCTGAATCGCCAAAATAGAGGTAGTTTGCATTCGGCGCCAGCGCAACGATGGAACGCAGTACGGTCAGTCCACCAACGCCGGAATCGAAAACCGCAACCCTGGGCCTGCCGTCGCGGCCAGCCGACACCTTCGCAGTACCGCGCGGCACTTCCGAGGCTCGCGAGTTTTCGGCAGGCGCGCTCATAGAATCTTCCTGACTAAAGCTGCGTTGGTGTATCCCAAGGACGATTATTTCAGCGTGTCACCCTGAGGAGCGTCCGCCAGGACGCGACGGGAGGGTCTATGTATTTGTTTCTTCCCGCCTTGGAGTGATGGCTCGATGTAATGCATAGATCGTCACGTCGGTTCGCCCCGCGAACCTCCTCACGATGACACCCGTAGCGAAGAATACAGTATCTCCGCATTCCCCAATCACAGGTCATGTGCGCTCACCGCATCTCCCGTACCAACTGGTTCACCGTAGCTACATCATAGACGCCCTTCAGGTCGGCGTGTCCCGCCAGCGTCTCGCGCTCCTTGCCGTCCACCAGAAACTTTACCTGCGTCACCTTCGGGAAGGCGGCGGACAGAGTCTGCACAAAGGAGGCGATCGTCAGTTCTTCCACCAGCGCCCCGGAACGGTGTTTGTTGGCAAACTCCGCATTGGCGTCCACCACGGCAAGTGTGTCATTCACGAAATAAACGCCGCGAATGTCAGCGCCATCGCCGAGCTTGTGAGTGGATGCGCCTTCCAGATAGCTGGCACTCAGAACGCGAAGCAGTGTTAGTGCTCTGGAGGGAGGCGAAGCAGGCAGCACGATTGAAACCTGCTGCTCGCGGATGCTTCCATCGCGATCGTCGGCCACGAACATCCGCACCGCTTCGGGGAGTCCGGAGACAGGCGGAGTCATAGGACGGGTGTCCAGGGTGACAGCCTGCAACGCTTCGGCGCGGCGCTTCAAGCGCAGCGCGTAATAGCCGAGCGCAAGCGCGAAAAAAACGAGCACGGTCAGAATAATCTGCAGGCGGCGTGAGATCATCGCGCAGCCTCCAGATGTGACCCAGTCAGCGCCAAGAAATGTTCAGGTGTACCGGGGCAGCGTGAGATCATCGCGCGGCCTCCAGTTTCGAACGTACGGCTACGACACCCGCCGAAACCGCAGCGGACAGGGTGTGCAGATATGCGCCGGATTTGATGTCCTTCTCGTCCGCCGGCGGCGTCACCTCAATCCCGATCGCCGGCGCCCAGATGTTATTGAGAGGGCGCAAGGGAGAGGCCAAGGCGCGTACCACGACGTTGCGCTGATTAAGCTCCGCCGCAACCGAGCCGGCGAGACTCCCGCTCAGGTCCAGCCAATTGGATTGCGCATTCGCCCATGCCAGGAAGCGTTTGTGCGTGGGCGGCTGTGCCGAAGCGGGCAGAAGCGCCGTGTACAGGCGCACTCCGTGTCCCTCGCCGGCTGCATGAATCGCGATGTAGGCGATGATGCGGGCGGAGTTGGCGATAGCGGCACGCTGGTCGGAATCAAGATCGCTGTCGCCCGTGCGCACCATCTGGGTCGACACCCCGTGCGCTTCGAGATCGCGCTGGATGAGCCGGGCCAGTGTCAAGGTCAGATCTTTTTCGGAAACGTTCCCCGCGAGCATCGCTCCGTGGTCGCTCCCGCCGTGCGCGGCGTCGATCACGACAACCGGTTTCGCGGGCAAGGGCGCTGTTGTGGCGGCCGGTTGCGCCGGGACGGTCGCGGGAGCTTCGCTCTGCGGAGGTGGCTTCGCTTCCGCGCTTTCCGCCGCTGGCAGCGGGGAAATAGTGATGGTCTTGCCGCCGTCTGAGAATGTCGCTATCACCGGATTTGCCACATTCACCGTCAATTGCAGCGCGCCGTTGGAGGCCGCAACGCTGCTCGACTGGAAAACCGGGTCGGAGAACTTCTGCGCGCCGCCGTCCGCCGGGCGAACCAACGGTTCGCGTGTGAACGTCAGCCGAATGCGCCCTTGCTCCGTCGCGATCATCGGATTCACCGCCGAAGGGAAGGCAAGGATCAAGCCCGGGGGTTTCTGCCGGAGCTGCTGGCTGAAGCTGAATCCGAGCGCCCCGATCAGCAGACGGCCGCCCGGATGCAGTTGCACCGGTTGCGACAGGAGGCGCGGCAACATGCCGCCCAACGTCGTCACCGGCACAAAACCCCTGCCGCCAAGCAGCACAAACTCGGCGGGCAAGTCATAGCCCGTACCGGCAAGTTTGCCCCTGGCCTCTCCTTGGGTGAATTCAACTTCAATCGAGCGCGACGAGGCGGCGGCGGTGAATTTCAGCTTCCACTGCTGTTGATCGGAGTGCGACTCGACGCGCCCGAGCGGTTCCAGCAATTCGAAGAGCCCGACATACGGCGTCCCGTTGTGCTCGACGATTGGCACCACGTAGTTGGTCTGCGGCGCAAAGACGCGCAATTGCCTTTCAGGTTCCGTCGACTGGGCCGTCAAGTTGGCCGGGCACATCGCCAGCAGCACCGCGATCACGACGAGGATCACCGCGCACGCGCGCCTGCGCACCCCGGCACCCTCCAAAGTCAGCAATGGAACCTGCTCGTAGAGGTACGCATTATCGGACATTGCGTCATGCGCCAAACGAGCGAAATTCGACACAAAATATTGCATTCCGGGCCGTTTGGAGCCGGAAAGTGCCGCCCTGGCAGGGGTAATCTTCTTCGCCATTGTGACTTCATGCTCCGCTTGCAAAGGGGCAATTCGTTTGCTGAATTCTTGCGGAAGCTGAGCTGATTGTAGCAGTTACAAAAGTAAACCAACCAGCCTTGAGGAACATCGATAGTTGTCAGAATCCGCTTTTCGCCGACGGTTTCAGGCAAAAACGGAGGAGTATGATCCTAACGGTCCGATTCTTTTTGATATGGTTCAGCGACTCGGCAGCGAAGATTGGAGCAGAACTGCGCAACCAATATGTGCTCGAATACCGTCCAAGTAATTCAGCGCACGATAGTAAAGTGGCGCAGAATCAAAGTTAGACTGCAGCCTCCCAAGGAGATCCCACCACTTACGGTCTACGCGAGAACAGGCTACTATGCCCCGAATGAATAGAATCGTTCCCCTTGCGCTGTTGCTGTGCCTCGTCCTATGGGCGATGATGTCGGCGACCGGAGCGCCGCAGCAATCCACCAACGTCGGGCAGGGAAATCCCACCGCGCCTCCGCCGCCGATGACTTCCGGCGGGCAGAGCACGCCGGCGCAGGATGCCCAGGATTCCTCCGTCCCCGAGACTCCGCCCCTCAATCAACCCGGCGACACAGTCGAGCTTCCGCAAGACGGACAGGCTCCGGATAGCCAGGAGGGAGGGGTTTTCGTCTTCAAGAAAGAAGTGGAAGAGGTCACGCTGCATGCCACCGTGGTCGATGACCGGCAGCATCCGGTGACCAGTCTGAAGCAAGGCGACTTCGTCGTATATGAAAATGGCCAGCCGCAAAAGATCACGTCCTTTCGGCAGGGCGATGTGCCGGTAGCGCTGGGGATACTGGTCGACAATTCCGGTTCCATGCGGGACAAGCGTCCGGCGGTGAACCAGGCGGCTCTGAACCTGGTGAGGGCCAGTAACCCGAAGGACCAGGTTTTCATTGTGAACTTTAGCCAGACGCCGTATCTGGATCAGGACTATACGGACGACATCAACCTGCTGAAGAATGCGCTGAATCGCATCGATTCACGGGGGGGCACGGCGCTCTACGACGCTGTCGTGGCATCGGCTGAGCACCTAACGAAGACCGCGCCACCGGACCAGAAGAAAGTATTGCTGGTGGTGACCGATGGCGAGGACACGGCGAGCATGGACACCTTGGATCAGGCTATTCACAAGGTTGCCGTCGATGGCGGGCCGACAATTTACACGATCGGCATTCTCGGCAGCGAGCGCGAGAAGCGCGGTCGCCGGGCGCTGCGCAGTCTGGCCGAGCAAACCGGCGGCGTTGCCTTCTTCCCAAAGGGCCTCACCGAGGTCGATGAGATCAGCCGCCAGGTGGCGCACGATATTCGTAATCAGTACATCATCGGCTACAAGCCTTCCGTGCCACAGCGTACCGGCGGATACCGCACAGTGAAGGTCGAAGCGCGCGCCTCGGCTTACAAGCATTTGCAGGTGCGCACCCGAAGCGGCTACTACGCTAATGCCACGCGGCGGGCTGCGCGCTGACCTCGGTTAAGCGGGAGCTCCGTCTCCAGAAGATCGGATTTCACCTCGAGCCCAGGAACCTTCTGGGCTTTTGTTCTGCTCGGAGAAGCGCGCGGATTTGACCCTGTCGCAGCCTTTGCGTAACCTTTGACTTCAAAGTTGAATGGCCTCCAATTGGTTGTGTGCCGGCGATCATTCCGGGGCGGAAAGCGGATATGGCAAGAAGAAACGAAAAAGGTTTTTCCACCCGCGCAATTCATGACGGGAAGGAGCCAGAGCCGTTGACCGGGTCCATTGGCGTTCCAATCTTTCCCACCTCGACCTACGCGCAGGATGAGTTGGGGAGGCCGCGCATGGGATACGAATATGGGCGGGTAAGCAATCCCACGCGTGACCGGCTGGAAACGAGCATGGCCTCCCTTGAAACGGGAATTGGGGCAAAGGTGTTCGCCAGCGGCATGGCTGCCGTGCATGCTTTCTGCAACATCATGAAGTCCGGCGATCACGTGCTCTGCACGCACAACGTCTACGGGGGCGTGCCGCGACTGTTCGACCAGGTGATGGCCAATTTCGGCCTCGAGGTCACCTATGTAGACACCGAGGAGCCGCATGCCGTAGAGGGCGCGATTCGGGGCAACACCCGCTATCTTTACGCGGAGACGCCTACAAATCCGCTGATGGCGCTTAGCGATATCGCGGCCCTGGCCGAGGTCGTTCACCGGCATGGCATCGAGATGATCGTGGACAACACGTTCATGTCGCCGTACTTTCAGCGCCCGCTTGAAATGGGTGCCGATATGGTTCTGCACTCGACGACGAAGTTCCTCAACGGCCACAGCGACGGGATGGGCGGAGCGATCGTCTGCTCCAAGCGCGAACAGGTGGACAAACTGGCGTTCGTGCAGAAGGCTGCGGGCGCAATCATGTCTCCCTTCGAGTGCTGGCTGGTGCTGCGCGGAATTAAGACGCTGCCGGTTCGCATGAAGCAGCACGACGAGAATGGACGACTCGTGGCGGATTTCCTCAACCGGCATCGCAAGGTAAGCAAGGTGTTTTATCCCGGACTGCCGGACCATCCGCGGCATGAGCTGGCGAAGCGGCAGATGTCGGGTTTCGGTTCGATGATGGCTTTCGAAACCGGCTCGCTGGCAAACGCGACGCGGCTGCTGAAGCACTTGCGAGTGTGCATTCTTGGCGAGTCGCTGGGCGGCGTCGAGACGCTGATTGCACACCCGGCAACCATGAGCCACGCGTCCATTGGAGAAGCGGGACGTAAGGCGATGGGCATTACCGATGGAGTGCTGCGCCTCTCCGTGGGGCTGGAAGATGTGGAAGATATCATCGGCGACCTCGAACAGGCTTTGGAGCGCCTGTAGCGGGGATATACCAGTTTTCTGTAGCTCTAGCCTGGCAGTCCAGTACGGAGATGATCCAATTGATGAGTTCCGGCCAAATCAAGCCCGGCGAGTGGGATGCCGCTGCCTACCATAGACTTTCCGATCCACAGTTTCAGTGGGGCCGGCAGATTCTCTCGCGGCTGGAGCTGCGTGGCGATGAAACCGTTTTGGACGCAGGCTGCGGCACCGGCAGGCTCACAGCCGAGTTGATGAAGCGTCTGCCCAAAGGGCGGGTGATCGCCGTCGATGTTTCGGAGAACATGCTTACCGCCGCCCGCGAGTTTCTGCGCCCGCGAGCCGGCAGTCACTTGCGGTTCGTGCAGGCAGACTTGGGAGCCCTGGAGCTTGACGAAAGAGTCGACGGAGTTTTCAGCACGGCCACCTTCCATTGGATACCGGATCACGCCCGGTTATTCTCGAAGCTGTTCCAGATGCTGCGTCCCGGGGGCTGGCTGGTGGCGCAGTTTGGGGGCCATGGCAACATTGAGTGCTGGCGGCGGCGTATGGCGGTGCTCGCGGGCCAACTCCCGTTCGTGACCTATATTCGCGATTGGGTTGAGGAGTTTCATTTTCCGGACACCCGTAAAACGGCGGAGTATTTGAAGCGCGCCGGGTTCGCCTCCGTTGAGGTTGAGAGCTGGCCTTCGCCGGTCAGCTTCGCCGACCCCGATTCGTTTGGTTCGTTTCTTGGCAGCGTGATTGCGCGAAATTATCTGGCGAGGCTCGACGAGAAGCTGCAACGGGAGTTTATGACCCGGCTCATCAAACAGGCGGGCGAGGATGCGCCACCTTTCCTCATCGACTACGTGCGTCTGAATGTCCGGGCGGTGCGTCCGGAATGAGGTGGGCAATTACCGTTCACCTATTGAGCAATCCGCTAACCACCAGTGATTGGGCGCGTCAGGGTCGATCGGTGCTAATTACCGTTCAGGACTCTGAGTTCCGGTGACGGAGTCGCCAATCCAATCCATGTAGGCTGGCAGTCCCGCCTCCACAGTGAACTGAAGCACCTCGGGAAGCTCATAGGGATTCAACCGGCGGATCTCGGCGCAGAGGCGCTCGAAGTTCTCAGCCGTCGTCTTGATCACCAGCAGGAACTCCTGGCTGGTCTCCACTATGCCTTTCCAGCGATAGACGGATTCCATGGGGCCGAGGACGTTGACGCAGGCGGCGACCTGTCCGTCGACCAGGGCGCGCGCAATCCTGGTTGCTACCTCGTGAGAGCCGCATGTCGAGAGCACCAGCCGCTTGTCCGTCATGGACGCATTATCTCCTTGAGCAGCAAATTCGCGCAAACCGGCGGCGCGATGACCGGGGTGCTGTTTGCCGAAGTTGGTTCCTTTTCATCGTTGCGTGAAACTTCCGCTTGACGGATGAGTTGAAAGCGAAGTTCACTAAGAGGTTGCAGGCGGCCCCGCGAAATATGTTGCGATCTGTAGCGCAAGTGGTGCACATGGACAGCTTGAAGACGAAATTTTTGCGCGCAATCGTGCGAGGCTTATTCTCGCGCCGGCAATGGCTGGCGATGGGAGGCGCGGCTGTGTTTGCCGGGTGGCTGTTTTATCACGTCATGTTCGGTGCAAACGGCATGATGGCCTACCAGCAAAAGGTGCGCGAATACGAGCGTCTGCAAAAGGAAGTGCGGCAGGCACAGGTAGAAAACGAAAGGCTGCGGCAGCGGGTCAACTCCCTCAAGACAGATCCGCAGGCAATCGAGAAAGAAGCCCGTGAACAACTGAAATATGCGAAACCGGGCGAGCTGATCTACGTTTATCCGGCTCCCAAAGTTGAAACCATCCCTTCCGCAGCTACCGCGCAGAAACGCTGATGGACCCCTCACTTCCGCGTTCCGGTGCGCTTGCAGGGCGCGCTATACTGCCTGCCGTGACCCTCAATCGAACAGCAGTTGAGCCGTCTCCCGAATTCTCATTCGGCTGGCGGGTCCTCGCCCTGGCCCTGCTGGCCTTGGCGTGCGTCGCGGGCTGCCGGGGAAAGAATGAATTCAAGCCCACCAAGCTGATGCCGCCGCTCTACAGCGGGTACAGCCTGCAGAAAGTGCAGCGCGAGTTGAATCTCAAGCCCGGTGGTTGGGAAGTGCTGGAAGACCGGAGCCCGCTAACAAGCGACAAGCGACCGCCGTTCAGAATGTTGACCATTTCGAGCCGAGGTTTTTCGAAATTCGGCGCGACGGGCGAGCTGGTGATGACTTTCTACAACGACCGGCTAATGACGACTTTGCTTTACCCGAAGGAACTGGAGACTTTACGCATTGCGTTGGCGAGCGAAGCCGGCATCAGTTTTACCAGACAGGGTGATGCTCGGATCGAGCCCACGACACGGGTTTGGATCGGCAAAGCCCGGGACGGCCGTTCCTACATCGGCTGGATCGACCTGGAACTCGAGCGCCAGCGAGAGGACTGGATCGAAAAGCACGAGCGCTGAAGCAGAAACTCCAACTTCTTACTCCATGTGCTAAGTCCCACATCTGTAACTGCGGCAGATATGGGGCACGGTCCGAAAAGGTCCCAATCGCTGAGAGATGACAATCGGCTCGGCCCAGATTGGGCCTCAACCGCCGGAAATTTGCGCAGCACAGGCATCGGCTGGAGCTCTGGCTGCCTCAAAGTTCTTGTAAAGCTTTGTGCGGTGAGAGCCTGGAGGTCGTGCATGGATAAGGTGTTTGCCAATGCCAAAGAGGCGATCTTCGACATTGAGGACGGCGCTACGTTGATGGTTGGCGGGTTCGGCTTGTGCGGAATTCCCGAAAACCTGATTGCCGCTTTAGTGGAGAAAGGCGTCAGGAATCTCAACACCATCAGCAACAACATGGGCGTGGACGACTTCGGGCTTGGCCTGCTGCTTCAGAAAGGGCAGATTCGCAGCCACAAGGGCAGCTATGTAGGAGAGAACAAACTCTTCGAAGAGATGGTGCTGGCCGGCAAGCTCGACCTGGAACTGATTCCGCAAGGCACGCTGGCTGAGCGCATTCGCGCCGGCGGCGCCGGCATCCCCGCCTTCTATACCCCGACGGGCGTAGGAACGGTCGTTGCCGAAGGCAAGGAAACCCATGAGTTCGACGGTCGCATGTACGTCATGGAGCGCTGCCTGAAAGCCGACTTCTCGCTGATAAAGGCATGGAAGGGCGACAGGTGGGGAAACCTTGTCTACCGAAAGACGGCGCAGAACTTCAACCCGATGATCGCGACCGCCGGCAGAGTCACCATCGCCGAAGTGGAGGAACTGGTCGAGCCCGGCGAAATTTCGCCGGAGCACATTCACACTCCCAGCATTTATGTGCGGCGCATCTTTGAGGCGGCCGGAGAAGAGAAGCGGATCGAGCGCAGGACGGTGAGAAAGACGGCTGCCTGATTTCCAGACACGATCCGGAACAGATTTCAATGCGAGGACAAAAATGGCCCCCAAAGCTGGTAAGGAACAGGACGCAGTTAAGCGGGAGTTCATTGTGCGGCGCATCGCCCGCGAGTTGCGCGACGGCTTCTATGTGAACCTCGGCATCGGTATGCCCACACTGGTTGCCAACCATGTGCCGCCGGGGATGGATGTCATCCTGCAAAGCGAGAATGGGATGCTGGGCATTGGGCCCTATCCCGTCGCGGGCACGGAAGATGCGGACCTGATCAATGCAGGTAAGGAGACGGTCACGGAAATCCCGGGGACAGCTTTCTTCTCCAGCGCCGAATCGTTTGCCATGATCCGCGGCGGTCATGTCGACCTGAGCGTGCTAGGCGCCATGGAGGTTGACGAAGAAGGCAACCTGGCGAACTGGATGATTCCGGGCAAGATGGTCAAAGGCATGGGCGGGGCCATGGACCTGGTCGCGGGCGCCCGGAGGGTGATCGTCGCCATGGAGCACACCGCGAAGGATGGCCGCCCGAAGATTCTGAAACACTGCGGGCTTCCCATCACCGGCCTCGGCGTCGTCGACACCATTGTCACTGAGATGGGTTACATGCGTGTGGTTCGCGGGCAGGGTCTCATGCTGGAAGAGATCGCGCCGGGATTGCGGCCCGAAGATGTACAGGCGGCAACCGAGGCGAAACTAATCATCAGTCCAACCTTGAAACAGATGGATGTTTTGATCGGCGCGGACGAGAAGGCTGCGTAAAGCAGATCCTGGACAGTCCAAACGGAGCGCACTAAACTTCGGCCATGACCAACGAAGCAGCCGAAATCTTCCTTCGATACTCGGCCTCACGGCTTGATACGCTCGCCTCGTGGATTGACGAATGCCTCGGCCGCTTGACCGTCGAACAGGTCTGGTGGAGGGGCGGGGAAGCGCAGAATGCGATTGGCAACCTCGTCATTCATCTCTGCGGGAACGTTCACCAGAGGATTACGTTGACGCTCGCCAAGGGCGGCCCCGATACACGGAACCGTGACGGCGAATTCAATCAGGGTTTGACCGGCTCACCCGAAGAGCTGCGGCGACAGCTCAACGCCACGATCGCCGAAGCGGTTGCCGTACTGCGGAAGTTTCCCTCCGCGCAAATCACGGAACATGCTCCGCGCCCGGGATACGACCGCTCCATCCTGGAGAATATCTACACGGTTGTAGAGCATTTCGCGTTGCACACAGGCCAAATTACGTTCGCGACGAAGCTTTTGACCAAGCAGGGCTTAGGAGAGCTGAGCCGCTTGCAGAAAACCGCCCGGTAACCGGGTGCCGGAATGCCGGCCTTTCGCTGACCGCCTATTGCAGCTCCTCCAGGAAGACCCTCGTATCCACGACCGCTCGCTTGAGTTCGTCTGCCAAGGGCAGCTGGTTCAACGTCTGGAGCACGAACAAACTGGTGGTTGGCTTGCGGTCACCCTGGTTCTGGATTGCGTGCGGCGTGGCAAAAGCCTCGTGGACCAGGAACAAGAAGTTCTCGATGTCGGTCCAAGTCATCCGCCGGTCGCCAATTTCCTTCGTAAAGGCTACCGACGCGGCATCTCCGAGCCCGCGCACCTGCTTTTCATTTTCGGCGTCGTAGGTGTTTTTCGAGATATGGGACAACGCCTGGTGAACGATGAGCTGGGGATCAACCGCGTTAGTGTTTTCGCTCCAGGCGAGCGTTGGCATTGCGAACAGCACGGCGATCAGGAACAAACGCCACATGCTCCAAGTCCTTTCAGCAGCTCAGGGGCTAAGAATTGTCGCCTACGCTGCTCAACCTCTTGGGCCGGATGCGAGGTGCATCTTCAGGAATTTGTAGGCTCGCTGGGCGGCGTCCAACATCTCAAGGCCGTGAAAGCCGTGGCCAGCGTTTTTGTAAAGCTTCATTTCGTAAGGCAGCCCGTGCTGCTCGAGAGTTCGGGCGACCTTATGTGCTTCGCTTACCGGCACGATCTTGTCGGCTTCGCCATGCAGAATCAGCACCGGGGCCAGTTGCGTAAGCCGCTCGATGAAGTAATCGCTCAGCCCGCCAAAAAAATCGACAATAGCCTTAATGCGCTGCTGCTGCGACCCAAGCGCCAGCGACAGGTACGCCCCGAGCGAAAAGCCAATGAGCCCGATGTGGTTGGGGTCGGCCTGCGGATGCATCTCCGCGAAGTCCAGCAAATCTGAAACCACTCGCAGCCAGTTGGGAAACTCGCGCCAGATCGTCGTCAAGTCCGCCCATTGGGTATCGGTGGCGGCGAAATAGTGTGGAACAAAGACGCAGAATCCCTGGCTTGCCAGCAGTTCTCCTACTTGCAGCGCTCCCGCATTGTGGAGCCCTCCGGAGCCATGTAGAGCACAGACGATGGGGAAACGCCCCTCTGAGCCCGGCGTGAAAACATCGACGGGGATTTGTCTTCCGTTGAAAGCGCCAAAAGTCGTGTGCAATTGCGTCTTCCCAACTGCGAGCTACTGAATTTGGATGCGGCAAATCGTGCAAAGACACACCTCGATTTCGCGCTTTTGGTCCCGCCGCCGGCCGTTTTTGCCGTTTGTTGGCTGGAGTTGGGCGCACCCGGGCCGCCTGGCGTGCATCTGGATGCAAGGTGTTCCCGTATTCTCGACCCGAACACGCCGCGTGGTCCCGTGAAATGGGACTGCGTTGATTGGGGCATTGGGCTCACGATGAACAATGTGCGACCCGAGTAGAACCCCACGCATCCATCTTGATGTTCTACGGAGTTTGTTGGAGGAAAGAAGAATGGCCTTCGAAGTTCCCGCGTTGCCGTACGCGTACGAGGCGCTCGAGCCGTACATCGACGCGCAGACCATGCACCTGCATCATGACAAGCACCACCAGGCTTACGTTGACAACTTCAACGCGGCCCTGGAAAAGGCTCCCGAGCTAAAGAGCAAGGGCGCCGAGGAAATTCTCAAGAACCTCAACAGCGTTCCCGAGGCAGTTCGCACCGCCGTCCGCAACCATGGGGGCGGCCATGTGAACCACTCGATGTTCTGGACGATCATGGGGCCGAAGGCGGGCGGTGCGCCCACGGGCGCGATCGCCGACGCGATCAAGAAGGCCTTCGGTGACTTTGCGGCATTCCAGGAGAAGTTCAACGATGCCGGCGCAAAGCAGTTCGGTAGTGGTTGGGTTTGGCTGGTCAGTGGCTCGGGCGGTCTGCAGGTCATCAGCACGCCCAACCAGGACAGCCCGCTCTCGCAGGGTCTGTATCCGGTGATGGGAAACGACGTTTGGGAGCACGCGTATTACCTCAAATACCAGAACCGGAGAGCCGAATATCTCAAGGCATGGTGGAACGTAGTGAATTGGAGCGAAGTGAACAAACGCTTCGAAAAAGCTCCCAAATAACTAAAGACAAATGGGAATTTTGAGCAGCCGCGAGGCTGCTTTTTTTGTTGCGCGCGGGCTGCACCTTTCCCTGGAATTGCTCTAAGTAGCCGATTACCTTATATTGTTATCGCGTTGTCAGGCATTCGCTGGCGAGTGCTGCTATGCTGAACCTTAGGCCAGTTCGCGAAGGTATCCTGAGAGTTGATAAACCAGGGATACGCTTGGCAATGAGTACAGCTTCACGAGGGGGAGTAATGGCACCTGAGCCCGGGATGGGAAGTCTTCCACGAATTCCGCTTACGATCAGCAAGAGCCTGCGCACCTTGGCACATGATTTGAGCAACTCCATCGAGACCATCATGCAGGCTTCCTACCTGTTGAGTCAGGCCAAGCTGGACGACACCAACAAGAAGTGGGTCGAACTCATCGACGCTGCCTCTCGCGATGCGGCACGCATCAATCGTGAGATCCGCGAGATCCTGCGTTCGCAGAGCGAAGAGAATTAACGAACGCCTGCGACGGGCCCCGCTTCCAGCCAGAGCTGGAGGCCAAGGCTGACTTCCGAAGCACGCCAGGCTCTTCAAGCCTGGCTACCCACGCTTCTTTACTTTTGCCCAATACCAGCCGGCACAGTTGACAGCGCGCACAATGATTCCACGTAAGGCGCCCGGGCTAAACCCCGTTCGGTGATGATTGCCTCTATGTAACGGGACGGCGTGACGTCAAATGCCGGATTTTCGATCAGCACGGAGTCCGGCGCCATCTGGCGTCCGCCGATGTGAGTAACTTCGGCGGTTGGGCGCTGTTCGATGGGAATGCGCGATCCATCCGGTGTCTCCATGTCCACGGTTGAAAAAGGCGCCGCGACGTAGAAGGGGATGTGATGTTCGTGCGCGAGAATGGCGACCGTATAAGTGCCAATCTTATTCGCCGTGTCACCATTGGCGGCGATGCGGTCGGCACCCACGACGACGGCCTGGACTTTGCCCTGCGCCATCATCACCCCGGCCATGCTGTCGCAAATGAGCGTGGTCGGTATTCCGTCTTTCATCAACTCCCATGCGGTCAGCCTGGCGCCTTGCAGGAAGGGACGGGTCTCGTCGGCGAACACGTGCAGCTTCTTTCCGGCTTCGACCGCAGCCCGGATCACACCCAGAGCGGTTCCATAACCCGCCGTGGCCAGCGCACCAGCATTGCAATGCGTGAGCACGCCACCGCTGTCCGGCAGCAGGGAAGCGCCAAAACGGCCCATGGCTTGGTTGGCTGCGATGTCTTCCTCGTGCATGCGCTGAGCTTCGGCAATCAAACCCAGCTTGATTTGCGGTATGGGGTTTCCGATCAGCGTTTCGAAGCAATGCTGCATGCGGCGGATGGCCCAGAACAGGTTGACTGCAGTGGGACGGGTTTTGCCCAGGTCGCGGCAAATCTGCCCGAATCCGTTGCGAAACTCCGCGATGTCGGTGCCGTTGAGATCGCGCGCGCCGAGGGCTATCCCCATCGCCGCCGCCACTCCAATCGCAGGGGCGCCGCGCACAATCATTGTACGAATCGCTTCGGCGACCTCCTGATAAGTCCGGCAGGTTACAAAGACTTCTTCCGTCGGCAGCTTCGTCTGATCGATGAAGCGCACGCCCGCGTCAGTCCATTCCAGAGTTTTTACCACCGATTTCAGCCTCCGCCCCGGCACATCCAACCCTGCGGCGCCCACCGGGGACCTCAGTCGCGACGGCACACTTAGAAAACCGCCGGATCGCTATAGGTTTATGGAATTAGTACGCTTCCTAGTCTAGCGCGCTTCTACGGTTGGCATAGCCTAAATATCACCGCCGGGCTTGGATGTGTACCACGGCAACCCCCAAAGAGTTTGCCAGGGCCCCGTACGCGCCCATTCGCACCGAAAAATTAGTTTCTTGCGGCGAGATCGAATCCTGATCAACTCCCACGCGATACAGGTGTAGAATGGCTGACCAGTGGGTCGGTTTCGCGAAACAGAAAAATCCGTGAAATCTGCGGGCTACGCGGATTCTGGAATTGCTATGAGAATCAGAGCTAGATTCGTATGCGCTTCGTTGCTGCTTGCAGGTTTGGCGCCCGCCCTGCTGGGCCAAGCACCGTCCAAGCCGGCTTCGGCGCTTCGACCAGCGGGGGCACAGCCGCCGGCATCAGCCCAGACTTCCAGCTCTGCACCCGCCGAGACAGCGGCCACTCCGCCGCGAGTCACTTTTCACGATGGATTACTCAGTATCAATGCCGAAAACTCCACTTTGGGCGACGTGCTGAAGGCAGTGCAAAGCGCCACGGGCGCATCCGTCGATTCTCCGGGCTTTGCGAGCGAGCGGGTTTACGTCAACCTTGGGCCGGGGCAACCACGTGACATCTTGGCGGCGCTGTTGAACGGCTCACGCTATGACTACATCATGATTGGCTCGCAGCAGCAGCCAAATTCGGTCGCCCGGGTCATGCTGACCACGCGGCAGACTGTCCGCGAACAGCCACCTTCTCCTTCCGCAGCGGCTCGACCAACTCCTCGTCCGACCCCGGCGCCGCATGTAGAGGAACACAACACTCCCGACGGGACACCTCCTGACCGCGAACCCCCCGTCGCTGCAAAACCACCTGGCCAGCCCGTTCCCGGGCAGTCGCCGACACCGAATACGACTCCGGGCGCAACTCCGGCCGCGGGCCAACAACAGCCAGGGTATGCGCCGTTTGGACAGCAGCAGCAGGTAAAGACGCCTGAGCAGTTGTTGCGCGACTTGCAACAAATGCAGCAGCAGCAACAACAACAACTGCAATTGCAGCAGCAACTTCAGAAGCAGAATAATTTCAGCCGCTAGGATCGCCTGCCGGGGCTCAGAACGCGGATATATTCCGCTGTTCAGCAGGCCGGCGCCGGGTCACAGATGCCTTGTGAGGTGCCTCACTGCGCAAGGTGTTCTCGTCGGCATAACCTCTTGCGGGGCTGGGGCTTTCTCCAGCGCGATTTCCGGCGCTTCAGCAACTTAGCCGGTATTGTGCGGGGCATCCAGCGGAGGAATGCTGTGCCAATATTGGACTCAAACAACGGAAGCATGATTCAGGATTACTCGGTTGAACAACTTAAGAAGACGGCTGCGCTGATGCGTGGCTATATCCTTACCGGACTTTGTTGTGCGGGTTCAGGGCACGCCGGCGGAACCCTTTCGATGATGGACATCACCGCCGCGCTGTATCTACACATAGCCAAACATGACCCGAGGAATCCCTCATGGGCCGACCGCGATCGCATCTTCTGGTCGGCCGGACACAAGGCTCCGGCGCTCTATGCAGGACTGGCCTTTGCCGGCTTCTTCGATAAGCTGGACCTGGGCCTGCTGCGGCGCTTGCGTTCTCCTTTGCAAGGGCATCCGCACTGGCTGAAGCTGCCGGGTGTGGAGTGCTCGTCGGGCTCATTAGGGCAGGGACTGAGCGTTGCCGTGGGCAGTGCGCTCGCCGCCCGGCTCGACGGACGCTCGTACACGGTGTTCTGCATCATGGGCGATGGCGAGCAGCAGGAGGGACAAGTCTGGGAAGCTGCCATGGAGGCCGCTCAATACAAGCTCGACAACGTCGTGGCCATCCTGGACAACAACCACCTGCAGATTGACGGCAAGACCGAAACGGTTATGAACGTCGAGCCGCTCGCCGCGAAATACGAGTCTTTTGGCTGGCAGGTCGTGCGAATCGACGGGCATGACATGGCACAAATCGTCGATGCGTTGCAGTCGGCCAAGCAAAACAAATCGGGCAAGCCGCTGCTCATCCTGGCGGAAACCGTGAAGGGCAAGGGCGTCAGTTTCATGGAGAACGCCGCCGGCTGGCACGGGAAGGTGCCGAATCGCAAAGAGTTGGATGAGTCGTTGCGGATTCTTGGGGTGGAAAACCAGGTCCCCGTCGAGGAGATGTTTGCGCGCATGCAGCGCTATCAGAAGGAAGTAGATGCATCTCTCGAAGCGAAGATGCCGCACTTCGGATGCGATTACTGGTGGAACTCGGGCGATAACATGAAGGCGAAGATGGAGCCCACGCGCAAAGGCTTCGGCAAGGCGCTTTCGCTGGAAGGCGGCGATCCGCGCGTCGTCTGCCTCGGACTGGACATTTCCGGGTCGATCACGATCAGCGAATTCTACGAAGGCCACCCGGAGCGCGCCAGCCGCTGGTTAAGCATGGGCATTGCCGAACAGTCGGCAACCTCGGCTGCCGCCGGACTGGCAAAGGAAGGCAAGCTGCCGGTCGTGGGTACCTATGCTACGTTCGCGGCGGCCCGCAACCTCGATCAACTACGCGTCTCGGTTTGTTATGGCAACTTCAATGTGCTGGTCGCCGGTGCGCACGGCGGCATTTCCGTAGGTCCGGATGGGGCTACGCACCAGGCGCTGGAGGACTTGTTTGCCATCTGCAGCCTGCCCAACATGAGTGCCGTGGTACCCTGCGACTCGGTGGAGACGAGGAAGGCCACCCAAAAGCTGCTTCTGGGGGTAATTGGACCGAAATACATCCGCTTTGCCCGCGAAGCGACGCCGGTCGTCACCACGGAGCAGACACCCTTCGAATTCGGCAAGGCCAACGTAATTCGCTTCCGCGGCGAGCAACCAAACTTCATCGATGCCTTCGAAACCTGCCTGGAAAGCGATTACCGCAACGAACACGAGGACCTGACGATCATTGCCTGCGGTCCAATGGTGCCGGAGGCCATGCGCGCCGCCTGGATTTTGAAGCGGGAGTTCGGTTACGAGACGCGCATCTTGAACGTACACACCTTGAAACCGATCGACCGCCGGGCGATCTTACGAGCTGCTCGCGAGACCAGGGTCATTGTTACTGCGGAAGAGCACCAGATCGGTGCGCTGGCATGGCGCGTTGCCGGACTCATTCTGGAAGATCCCGAGATACTGAAGACCCCGGTGGTTGCCGGCTATATTGGCGTCAAGGACCGCTTTGGCGATTCCGGCGCTCCCTGGGAACTTGTGAAGGAGTTCGAGGTCGCGGCCGAACACATTGCGCAGAAGGCCCAGGAACTGATGCTGGCCAAGCAGGCGTCGCGTCCGGATCATAGCGTGGCCACCGTTTTGTGAGGCGTCCGGTTGTTGCAGGTTGAAATGCACCAAGGGCTCTCAATCGCTTGAGAGCCCTTGGAATTTCAAACCGGCAATCACTGCGATGGATTAGCTCAATCTAGTGAAGTGCTTCCTGGACTTCGCGCATGGCACTATCTATATGCTCCAACGCCCTTCGCGCATGCTGACTGCCACCCCTGTCGCGCAGGGCCTCGTTGACGGAATGACGGGCAGACCGAAGCGAATCCGTGGCCCCGCGCAGATGACGATGATACGCGTGCTCCTGGCCAATGAGGACGCCTACGCTGAGGACACCAAAGAAGGCGAGAATGATTAGGAGGCTGCGGATGAAACTTGATTTCCTTGACATGCAATGCTCCTTTAGGTGAGTGCTTCCTGCGTTAATGTTGTGAACCGGAATTCCTTCCTGCCCCTGAAAAACTGCTGACGATAGACTCATCCCGAACCAAGCGCAGGAGCTGCTCATCTCTCGCGCCTGATACCAAGGATTCTTCGCTTCCTTTGCAATGGCTTGCTTCCAAGGGACTCTTCAGAAGCACAAGCACGCTTTGGATTTGCGAGTTGTTGACCAGAAAGTTCTCTGCTGACGCCAGAATAAAAACGGCTGCAACGAAGCGCAAGGGACTTCAGTGGGGGCTCAAAAAAGTAAGCGTGTATCGTGGGATATTCCGCGCGAATTCAACGTACCGTATGCTCGCGCCTGGAGCGCGAGCGGACGCGCATTTGACCGAAACGAGGGTCAGTCGCCGGATGGACCGGCAGTGGAGATAAGAGCGGCAGTCGCGGGTTTCCGGCCTCCGCGGTTACGGCTGAAAGCGTTCAGGATACCCACAATCGCCAGATATCCGGCGCCAATTCCAAATGCGATCGAAAGCATGATAATGAAAAGCAACGCGAGGGGGACAAATAGAGTCGTCAAGTCTCTCTACCTTCTTCTATAAATACGCTCACTCCAACCCGTCTTTGTTGTCAGCGGGGGAGCCGCGGCGAAGAGCCTGCAAATTTAGATGCTCGGAAAAGTTCAAGCTCACGTTAAACCTTTGTGCCGGTGGATAACAAGTAATATCCTAAGTTTTCCGGCTGCTTGAGCCATTCCCCGTACCGAATTCTCCGCGGCTCTGTTGCGGGAATTCTTTACTAACGGCGCATCGGCGAGCGCGCACTGCTTACTCTGTTATGCCTTAAGTTTGACGTTGACCCTATTGCCTTCTAAGATACCTGAGTCGAACTGTCTTCCACACTTTCCGACGTTTCCAGTGGATTGTCCACGTCACTGTGGGCCTTGTCCTTGGTCGCGCCGGAGGCGTACTTTCGGGATGCCAATTACAAAAATCTCGGTGCGCGGTGCGCGCCAACACAATCTCAAGAACATCTCGGTCGAAATTCCGCGCAATTCTCTGACGGTGATCACCGGGTTGAGTGGATCGGGCAAGTCATCGCTGGCCTTCGACACGATCTATGCCGAAGGTCAGCGGCGTTATGTCGAGACGCTCTCGGCGTATGCGCGTCAGTTTCTGGATCAACTGGAGCGGCCCGACGTCGATGCGATCGACGGCCTGAGCCCTGCCATCTCCATTGAACAAAAGACTACCAGCCGCAGCCCACGCTCGACTGTAGGGACAATTACCGAGATATACGACTATTTACGCCTGCTTTACTCCTCGATAGGGCTGCCCCACTGTCCAAAGTGCGGCAGGGAGATCACCCGGCAGTCAGTCGACCAGATCGTGGCGCGATTGCTGGAAATGGTGCCCCCTGACGAATCTTCTACGGGGCAGAGCCGGGTGATGCTGTTGGCCCCATTGGTTCGCGGACGCAAGGGCGAGTTCAAGAAGGAACTTGAGAAACTTGCCCAACACGGATTTACACGCGCCCGCATCGACGGCGAGTTGGTCAACATCGAAGCGGAGATCCGCCTCGACAAGCGCCGCAACCACACCATCGAGGTCGTGGTGGACCGCCTGCTGCTAAAGGCCGGAATCGAGCGCCGTTTGGCCAATTCCGTCGAGGTCGCCATGAAACTCGGGCAAGGGCTGGTGCAAGTGGCGGTCGTCGGCGGCGACGAGCGGCTGTATTCCTCACGCATGGCGTGTCCAGAGTGCGGCATCAATGTTCCGCAACTGGAGCCGCGATCGTTTTCCTTCAACAGCGTCTATGGTGCCTGCACGGAGTGCAACGGCCTCGGTTCGAAATACGATTTCGACCCCGCCAAGGTTGTGGTGGACTGGTCGAAACCCCTGCTGGACGGCGGCCTGGGACCGGGCAGCGGATCTACCTATCTGCAATCGTTGCTGAAGCGTGCATCCGAGGTCTATCGCTTCGATCTGGCGACGCCATTCGAGCAGTTCCCGGCGGCGACGCAGAACCTCATCCTGTACGGTCCGGAGAAGAGCAGCCCCGCCGGATTTCGCGGAGTTTTCGCTTTCCTACGGCAAATGATCGAGGAGTCGAACTCCGACAGCTACCGCGAGTGGCTGCTGAACTACATGTCCGCCACGCCGTGTCCTCGCTGCGAGGGCAGGCGCCTGCGACCCGAGAGCCTTGCCGTGAAGGTCAACGACATGTCGATTTCCGACTTTACGGCGCTCCCGGTTTCGCGGGCCGTCGAGGCGGTGCGCGCCATCCACCTGAACGAACGCGAGGAGAAGATTGCGGGCCGCGTGCTGGGCGAAATCGGCGAGAGGCTCGGCTTTCTTCATCGTGTCGGCTTGGGCTACATTGCGTTGGATCGTTCGGCGGCCACGCTCTCCGGCGGCGAAGGGCAGCGCATCCGGCTGGCAACGCAGATCGGATCCAAGCTGCGCGGCGTGCTCTACGTGCTGGACGAGCCTTCAATCGGCCTGCATCACCGCGACAACGCCCGCCTGCTGCAATCGCTCGAATCTCTGCGCGACCTGGGCAACACCGTGCTGGTGGTGGAGCACGACGAAGAAACCATCCGGCGCGCCGATTACGTCATCGACCTTGGCCCCGGTGCCGGCCGGCATGGTGGCGAGGTTGTCGCCGCCGGAACACCCGATCAGATTGCCGACGAACCCGAATCGCTAACTGGCCAGTACATCAGCGGACGTCGGCGGATCGGCGTGCGTCACGAGCGCCGGCAGCCTAATGGCGCGGCCATTGCAATCCTTGGGGCGCACGAGAACAACCTGAGAAACCTGGACATCAGTTTTCCGTTGGGTGTAATGACGGTCGTGACCGGCGTCTCCGGCTCCGGCAAATCGACGTTGGTGAATGACATTCTCTACCGCGCTCTGGCACGCCAGCTTTACCGCTCGCGCGAAGATCCCGGTAAGCACCGCGCGATCAGCGGAAGTGAAAACATCGACAAGGTGATCCGCATTGACCAGTCACCCATCGGGCGCACGCCGCGCTCGAATCCGGCGACCTACACCGGGGTCTTCACCAATATCCGCGAACTCTATGCCATGCTTCCGGAGTCGCGTGAGCGCGGCTACAAGGTGGGCCGCTTCTCCTTCAACGTGGCGGGTGGCCGTTGCGAGGCCTGCCAGGGCGAAGGCGAGCGTCGCATCGAGATGAACTTCCTGCCTGATGTTTACGTGCTCTGCGAGGTTTGCGGCGGCAAACGCTACAACCGCGAGACTCTGGCCGTGAAGTACAAGGGGTACTCGATTGCGGACCTGCTGAATACGCCGATCTCGGATGCGCTCGGCGTGCTGGAGAACATTCCGCAAGCCCGGCAGAAACTACAGACGCTGGTCGATGTCGGGCTCGGCTACATACACCTAGGCCAGTCGTCGGTCACGCTTTCGGGCGGCGAAGCGCAGCGCATCAAGCTGGGGCGCGAACTCAGCAAGCGCCAGACGGGACGCACGCTCTACCTGCTCGACGAGCCAACAACAGGCCTGCACTTCGAGGACGTAAACAAACTGCTCGACGTGCTGCACCGGCTCACCGATCTTGGCAACACCATCATCATCATCGAGCACAATCTCGATGTCGTCCGCAACGCCGATTGGATTATCGACCTGGGGCCGGAGGGCGGCGAAGAGGGCGGACGCCTGGTTGCCCAGGGAACGCCGGAGCAGCTAGCACGGGTGAAGAAGTCCTATACCGGGCAGGCGCTTGCGGGCGTGCTCAAGACGTAGGGCGGTTTTCGTCGCTGCTAGTGTAGCGTCCCAGAAGTTCGCGCAATAACTTTTGAGGTGTCATTCTGAGCGCAGCGAAGAATCCCAGCACGGCGCGGAACTGAGACGCGGCCGAAGGACCTTCATAAAAGCTCAGAGCGGCGCGGGTTAAGGCAGTTTTCAGGGGATGTTTCGCTACGCTCAACATGACACTCCGGGGAAATTAGTTATAGCAGGTTGCGGCTTCGAAAACGACAAGATGAAGATTTCGTCATGTTGGTTTCGTCGGCGAACAGCGCTGGTGGGCGCGGACATCTACATCTTCAAAACCGGGGCATGATGTTGCCCCTCGGTGGTGAGCGGCCCGCCACTTTCCTAAGTGGTGGGCTTTTTTGCGGACGGCGGTTTCGTCGCGGACGTTTCGGGCCAGAGGCGATAACAACCCCACCCTCCGGCTCCGCTGGAAGGAATAGGGCCCATAGTTCCGCGACTGATCTATCGGAAGAAGGCGTCGACGAGGTGCTTGGCGACGAAGGCGCCAGAGTAAGCCATCGCGGTCATGTAGGTGAACTGGAGCGCGGGCCACTTCCAACTGTTGGTTTCGCGGCGTACAACGGCCAGTGTCGAGGTGCACTGCATGGCGAAGGCGAAGAAGATCAGCAGCGCGGCCGCGCCTCCCAGGCTCAGATCACTGTGCAGCGCCTGTTGCAGGTTCATCGCGTGCTGTTGGGGATCGACGCCATAGAGCGTGCCCAGCGTACCCACGATGACCTCGCGCGCGGCGAGCGAAGTGAGCAAGCCGACCCCAATCTTCCAGTTGAAACCGAGCGGAGCGATGACCGGAACAATGGCATGACCGATGCGTCCCACGATGCTGTCCTGAATGGCCGGCGGTTGTCCCTGATGGAGCGGCAGGTTGGTCAGAATCGCCAGCAGCAGCGAGACCCCAAGAATTACGGTTCCAGCACGCCAGACGAAGGCTTTGGTGCGATCCAGGAGGCGCATTCCAAGCGAGCGCAAGGTCGGCCACCGATAAGGCGGCAACTCCAGCAGGAAGGGAACATCCTTGCTCTTTAGGATCGAGGACTTAAGCATTCGCGCGGTGAATAACGCGGCGAGAAAACCGATTACATAAAGCCCCAGCATGGCCAGCGCGCGCGAGCCGAAAAATACTCCGGCGATGCGTGCATCGGGTACGAACGCGGCGATCACCATGGTGTAAACCGGCAGACGCGCCGAACATGTCATGAAGGGGGCGACCATGATGGTGGCGAGGCGGTCGCGCTTGTTCTCGATGGTGCGAGTTGCCATGATGGCCGGAACCGCGCAGGCATATGCCGAAAGCAGCGGGATAAAAGCCTTGCCGTTCAGTCCGAAGCGGGACATGGTGCGGTCGGCGATCACGGCCGCGCGCGCCAGGTATCCCGAGTCTTCGAGAACCCCGATCAGCAGGAACAGCAGCAGAATCTGCGGCAGGAAGACCAGCACCGAGGAAACACCGTTCCAGGCGCCATCCACCAACAAAGAGCGGATCAGTACGTTGTGGATATGAGGGGCAACGGCGCTCCCCAGGTAATCGAGTGCGTCCTGAAGAATTTTGGAGAGAGGCTGGCCGGCGGCAAAGATCGTCTGGAAAACAGCAATCACCACCAGGAAAAAAATCATGGGGCCCCATAGACGGTGCAGATAGACCGCATCCAGGCGGCGGGTCCACACGGGCGGCAACGGCTTGCGATAGTTGGACTGAACATTGATGCGTTCAGCCCATTGCCGGCACTCGCGGATATCGTGCAGCATGGGCAATTCAGTCGGCTGCGGTTGGTGCATGGCCGAGCTGATGAAGCGTTCAACGGCGTCCAGGCCTTCTCCGGTGACGGCACTGACGAGGGCTACAGGAGTGCCCAGTTGCCTCGCCAGCGATAGAACATCGATATGACCTTCGCGGGAGCGCAAGGAATCCGCCATGTTGAGCAGCACCAGCGTAGGCAGTCCGAGGCTGATGACTGGCGCCGCCAGCGCCAGGTGACGGCCAAGATTGGTGGAGTCGAGCACCAGCACGATGGCGTCCGGCAGGTCTATTCCACTCATTTGGCCGCGCAGAACGGAGACCGTGACGCGCTCGTCCTCGGATTTAGAGTTCAGGCTGTAGATGCCCGGCAGATCGATCAGCGCGACGCGCTTGCCGTCCTGCAATGTGATGTGTCCGGTAAAGTGTTCGACCGTGACGCCGGGGAAGTTCGCTACCTTGCGGTTAAGGCCCGTAAGCTGGTTGAACAACGTAGTTTTGCCGCAATTTGGAGGCCCTACGAGAGCGATCGTGCGGATCGGCTTCTCAACCCCTTCCAGTACCCCTGTGCCGAAGGAAGGGCCGCAGCACTCCGAAGACATCAGGCCTGCTCCTGCGCGGAGGGAATTCGCACCATGATGTGCCGTGCGGTAGAGCGCCGGATTGCCACTTCCGTTCCATCAAGCCGGTAAACTCTAGGATCACCGCCGGGACCGCATTGGCCGGCGACGATTTCTACGCCGTTCATGAAACCGAACAGCATGACTTGCTCGGCGGCGCTTGTCGCCAGATCAATCTCGTGGATGATAGCGTGAACACCTTGAGGAAGATCGCAAAGCGGCAAAAGCTGTGTCTCCCGAAAGGAATCCGTGACGTTTGCCTTGGCCTCAGCAGACCCCGAAGCTGACCGGCGCTGGCCAGTGCGCTTTGCAGCACGGGACGGCGGAGGCATTTTGGAGGAGGAGTGCCGGTTTGCGAATCTGAAAATCATTTTCAAGTCCAACTCTATTGTCCGGCCAGAACGGCACGGGGTCAACAACGAATATCACGCTCAGATGTGATCCGGAGCACATCGCGTCGCCAGTGATCTCCGTCTTGGCGATTGGGACGGTTGCGCCACTCGGGCAAGACAACTTCAGGAAGTTACGAATTCCGCACACCCGGATCGCACACTATAAATATTCCTGGTCTTCCTGTACTTTGTTAAGGTTCCGGCTTTAGTGTCTTAGAACGATAGGGGGCATGCTGTTGACCACGGCAGGGCAAAAGCTCCGGGCGCTTCGTGAGCAGTTGGGGTTCACCATTCGAGAAGTGGAAGCGGCAAGTTTACGGATCGCGGCGAAACACCAGAACGATGATTTCAGTGTTCCTTTAAGCAGGCTGTCCGACATTGAAACAAAAGGGGTCATCCCCAGCATCTTCCGGCTGTACTCGTTCAGTATTATTTACCGGCGCGACGTGCGTGAACTGCTCTCCTGGTTCGGGATCGACGTGAACCAGACAGCCGGAGACTTGTCTCTGCTGGAGCCTCCGCGTACACACCTTTCGGAGGCACTGGAAAGCGCAACGGCGATCTATCTGCCGACGGGAATCGACCCCGGCTTCGATGCCAAGCGTACGACGAACATGGGCCGCATGATACAGCGCTGGGGATTGGTGCCACTTTCGCACTTGGCTCATCTACAGCCGGACCGCTTTGTCTATGGATATATCGGCAGCGAGGATCTCACCATGTACCCGCTGCTGCTGCCGGGCACTTTTGTACAGGTCGACGAATCACGCAACAAAGTGCAGGAAGGAACGTGGCGCTCCGAGTACGAGCGGCCGATTTATTTTGTCGAGACGCGCCAGGGGTTTATGTGTTCGTGGTGCGCGGTCGTTGGCGATTCGCTGGTCCTGCAACCGCATCCGCTCTCGCCGGAGCATCCGCGTTCGCTCAAGCAACCGAACGAGGCGGAAATTCTGGGACAGGTCGTTGGGATAGCTATGCGGCTCGATGACTGGATTGCAGCCAGTTCCTCGCGTCTTCCAACGCGCGCAACGCGAGAATCGTAGCCTTGGCATGGCTGAGCGTGGCGTCGTGCACCGCAGGCGGCACCATCGACCGCAGAGGAGCCGATTTCTTGAGCAGAACCTGTTGCACTCCGGGCTCGACTTGCTGAGGATCTTCCACCTCCCGCATCAGTTGGGCCAGCGGCGTGCGAAGCACCTCCGTCAGCACTTCCAGGTGCGCGCGGCACATGGCCTCCGTGGCAGCGGCGGTTCCATGGGTGCGTACCAGCCCCCAATGTCCGTAGCTTCCTTTCTCATCTCGAAGGCTGGTGATGTAAGCCAGACGAGACAAGAGCCCGGGAATTCCAGACAATGTGCGACGGGTGAAATCCTCCGAAGCACTGAACAGTGGCATGCAGCCCCCTCAGCCACGCCAGCCGGATTATGCGACGTGTGCAGCAAGATTACATCGATTCGGGCGATTTCCGAAACGAAACACGGAACCTGTTCCGTAAATAGAACGTGGATTGGTTTTCTATGCTCCAGGGCGGCACCTGGACTAAGTTCAAACTATCTTGTCTAAATATCGCGATGCTCACTGACGGGAAGGACACGCCGGAGTTTTTATGATCACGACTTTCTTGATCATCGGGATTGTCCCCGCGCTGCTCTTCGTGTTCTACATAGCGCGCCGCAGCGTTCTGTCAGCACAAAGCTACGACGAACTCAGCCGGCAGTTGGTGCCTGTCGATATTGCCGCGTTCCGCAATCTGATCGACGCAAATGAAACCCGGTACCTGCGCGAGAAGCTCGCGCCAGCCGTGTTCCGCGCGGTGCAGCGGCAGCGTCAGATCGCAACCCTGGCTTATGTCAAGGCGGTAGCGCACAATGCGGCGTTGCTGATCGCCATGGCGGACCCTGCGAAATCCAGCCCGAATCCCGAAGTTGCCTCGACTGCGCAAGCGGTGGTCGAACAGGCTTTGCAACTGCGTATTCGTTCGTTGCTGTTGATCCTGAGGTTGTGGGCAGGGATCGCGATCCCCGGGCTGACCGTTGCGGGAGCGTCGATTGCCGACCGGTATCAGAATGTTTCGTCCGGCTTCGTCAACTTCGTTCAACTAAGCCATCCGGCCGGGACGTAGAATCCGTTACGAAGCTCGTAGAGCGGGCCGGGAAACTGGTGTGCTCTGGGCTGCTTCATGTGATATATCTTCTGATTGTCCTGGGACCAAGGTGTTGTGTTGTGGGCGTTCCGGTTCACGTTGCGGGTTTCTATGCATGACCTCCCCCAGAAAACCCAGCGCGAACCGGGACCTCCCAATGAATGGCGCGCTGCTGTGCTTTCGTGCAGTTCCCGACATGGTGATCCTTCCGCAGCCTGCGGTGGAGCGGCTCCACTCTAAGGAAACTCTGAACAAGCATTGCTGGTGTAGTGCGTCAAGCAGATGAGCAGTTATCGCGCTGTCATGCTGAGCGGAACGCGTCCCGGTTTTGGGCGCGTGGAGTCGAAGCACCCCTACCGAACCAGAGAGGCACGGTTTAATAGGGGCCCTTCGACTCGCTTCGCTCGCTCAGGGTGACACCTGACATTCGATTTTCGCTGGCGCAATGGTGATCGTGGTGGTCGCCTCGTAGTGGTCGCCCCGGTGGTGATCGACAACTTTGTGCGGAGGCTCTAAGCGATGTGGGCCCTGACGAGGATTCCCAGAACGGCGGAGGCCAGGATCAGCCAGGCGGAGTTCACGCGCCAGCGGAACAGCAGCACCGCAGCGACGGCAGCGATCAACACGGTCAGCCAATCCACCAGCGCGGCAGCCGCAAGCTGCCAGGTCACAACCGCCATCAGCGCGAGTGAAGCGACATTGATTCCGTCCAGAACCGCACCTGCGAAGGCCGAGCGGCGCAGACGCGGGATCAGCGGCGCGCTGACAGCCACGAAAACGAAGGCGGGAAGAAATATTCCAGCGGTGGCGGCAAAGGCTCCGGACGGGCCGTGAAGGAGATATCCGATAAAAGTTGCCGTAGTAAAAACGGGTCCGGGCGTGATCTGCCCGACGGCAACCGCATCGAGCAGTTGCTGCGAGGTGAGCCAGCCGCGCCGTTCGACAAATTCCGCACGGAGGAAGGCAAGCAATACGTATCCGCTGCCAAAAAGCACCGAGCCTATCTTCACGAAGGCGGTGAAAATGGCGCCCACTCCAACGGCGGCTGCGGCCGCTACCCCACTGGCTACCGCTTTAGAGCCAAACAAGATCACGGCGCCTGCCGTGGACTTGCGGGTAGGCTGCGCGCGTGAGAGCAGATTTCTGATTCCGGCGGAAGCGCCGCCCGCAATCAGCACCAGCAGAGGATGGAGCGGTACCAGCGCCAGCGCGGCTGCGAGCACCCCTACCCCCGCCAGCCAGCGGCTGCGAATCGCCGTGCGTGAAAAATTCCACAGCGCCTGCAAAACCACGGCAATTACGACCGGTTTGACCCCGTAAAGCAGGCCCGAGGCCGCTGGCATTGTGCCGAAGCGAACGTAGATCCATGCCAGCAGTCCAACACTGAATGCGGCCGGCAGAATGAAGCAGCATCCGGCGACGATGAGGCCCGGCCACCCCGCGCGGCGATGGCCGATGTGGATCACCAACTCGGTTGAACTGGGGCCGGGGATGAGGTTAGCGGCGCCGACGCGGTCCAGGAATTCCGATTCGGTCATCCAATGCCGGCGCTGCACGACTTCCTGTTCCATCATGGCGATGTGCGCGGCAGGGCCACCGAATGCGATCGTGCCAAGCTTCAGAAAAAGGAAGGCTAACTCCGCCAGTCGTTGGCGCTGGAGGTGAGCGTCTTCCGCGATGGTCCCTTGCATCTCCATGCGAGCGCAACGATTATCGCACTCCAGGATGCTCCAGCGACAACGAGCGGGTTCAGCTTTTTGGTGTTCGTTTTTCACTCGTGATTATCGTTGCAAGGCAAACCCTCGACGAAAAGTTCCGTAAGAGCTACCCTGTTCCTGCGAGGAGTGGTGTGGTGCGTCCACGTCGGCTCGAATTCGGCGCAGACAATAGGGGCCTGATTCTTATCACCGCTGGTTTGCTCGTGGTGTGTGGAGTTGGCTTGAGGCTGATCGAGCGTTTGGTGTGGCGCCCGCTTGGGTATCCCGAGCTTGCTTTTGAGCTTATTGAGTTGGTTTGTTACGCCATTGCCGCGTCGGCGGTGGCTTTGGTGTTATTGCGGCGATCGACAAGGCGCAACCCGGACGTTGAGAGCACCCTGCTCGACGAAGTGCAACGAAACGAACAGCAGGTGCAGTTGCTGGCGCGGGCGGTTGAAAGCACGAGCGATAGCATCGTGATTACGGATCTTGGCGGATCGATTGAATACGTCAATCCGCACTTTGAAAAGCTCACCGGTTACACGCGAGCGGAAGTTTACGGAAAGAATCCGCGGGTCCTTCAATCTGGACGGCAGCCGAGAGAGTTTTACACCGAGCTCTGGCGGACGTTGAAGTCCGGAGGCGAGTGGAAAGGCCGCTTCATCAATCGCCGCAAGGACGGCACTCTGTATACGGAAGAGGCTACGATCGCTCCGGTTCACGATGCGTACGGAATCCCCCAGAAATATGTTGCGGTAAAGAGGGACGTGACGCGCCTGGAGGAATTGGAGAGCCAACTGCGACAGGCCCAAAAGATGGAGGCTGTGGGCCAGTTGGCAGGTGGCATTGCGCACGACCTGAACAATGTTCTTCAAGTGGTGACTCTCGCCTCGCATCTCGCGCTGACCAGCAATGACCCGGAGTTCAAGGACGCCAGGATCAAGGAGACGGTCGAAGCGGTCCAGAAGGGAGCGGGCGTCATCCGGCAGCTCCTTGCCTTCAGCCGGCGGCAAGTAATGCGGCTGGAAGTGTTGGACCTGAACGAAGTGATTCGCGACACGGTGAAGCTGCTGGATCATCTGCTTCAGGAAGACATTAGACTGCACCTTAACCTCGCCCCCGATCTCGGAAGCATCAAGGCTGATCCGGTTCAGATCACGCAGGTGATCCTGAATCTTGCGCTGAATTCCCGTGACGCAATGCCCAATGGCGGTCGCCTCGAAATCTCCACCGAGCACCTCGAAGTGACTGCGAAGTCTGCTGAAGCCGCTGGCACGCAGGTCCTGCCCGGAAGCTACGTCCGCGTGATCGTCCGCGATACCGGAACCGGCATGGACGAGGCTACGCAAAACCGTATTTTTGAACCTTTCTTCACCACCAAGGAAACCGGTAAAGGGACTGGGTTGGGCCTCTCAACCGTATACGGCATTGTTATTCAGAGTGGCGGGTTCATTCGTTTCGACAGCGCGGCTAGCGTGGGCACCACCTTCTTCGTCTGCTTTCCGCGCGCGCAACGACCGCTGGCCGGCCCGCCCCGGAAGATCGACCCCGCCGAGGTGGCATCGACGTCGTGATCCGACCATCCAACCGGAACTCCCCAGCATTCCCGTAAAATTCCGAACCGCTGAAATACCCGGCCAAATTGACAGGATTGCGAACGATACGGCGCGCAACCCGAGTATTTGGCGGCTCATATGCATAAAGTGCATTTCAGCAGCTTGGTTGGACTGCTCCCGTTGCATTTATGGCACTTAGATGGTGCCATCCGGTCGTGTGGGTCACTCGTACTCTTAATTGAAAATGATTTTCAATACGAGGATCTAAGCGGCCCTCTCAGTATTTGGAATCCGCATCCTTGTGAGGCAGTTCGGTCGAAGAAGACCGAGGCACAGCTAATCCAAAAGGAGAACTTTGATGACCAAATCGATGAAAACCCTTGTGCTCACCGCTGCGATTTCCGGGCTTCTCGGCGGAGCCAGCGCAGCCACCAACCCTACCCCCCAGACCTCTCCCGAAAAGAGTGTAGGTTCCGCCAATGTGAAGCTGGTGAAGGCGTCCTTCGCCGATGCCGATAAGCACAGTTGCAAAGGCAAAAACAACTGTAAAGGCCAGGGCGGCTGTAAGAACGGCAGTGACAACGGCTGCAAGGGCAAGAACTCTTGCAAGGGCAAGGGCGGTTGTGCCACTGACGGCTCGAAGAAGTAGGGGTTAAGTGCCAGGCAGAGGGGCCGGTACATCCGGTCCCTCGCTGCGTCCGCCTGGCTGCTTCCCGCATCTTAATTGATTGTGCTTCGCTGAACGAATCGGCAAGCGGGTGGTGCAGACGCGTTTCGCCTCCGGGACGCATCCACGGCAAAAGCGCACCAGCGGCACGGCACTAATGAAATATTTCAAAGGGAATGGCGATGCCAGCAAACCGCTTTAACGGGCAGACTAACTACGGCATTGGTATTGGACTCCGGATTCCGCATTACCAGCACATTCTGACTCGCAAGCCCGTGGTCGACTGGTTCGAAATCATCTCAGAGAACTACATGATCGACGGAGGCCGCCCGCTGGCCATTCTCGACTGCATCCTCGAACAGTACCGGGTTGTGCAGCATGGCGTCTCGATGTACTTCGGATCGGCGGGTCCGCTGAATCGCGAGCACCTGAAGAGGCTGAAATCGCTGGTCCGTCGAACCAACACGCCGTGGCTGACCGATCACCTGTGCTGGGGAAGTGTGGACGGCCGTTACACGCACGACCTGCTGCCGATGCCCTACACATGGGAAGCGGTGAAATCGACTGCGAAGAAGGTGCGGCAAGTGCAGGACTTTGTCGAGATTCCGGTCGCGGTCGAAAACGTAAGCAGCTATGCCGAGTTCCACGACTCGGAAATGTCGGAATGGGAGTTTCTGTCGGAGGTCGTGGAGCGCGCCGACTGCGGCATCCTGCTGGACGTGAACAACATTTACGTTTCTTCCTTCAATCACGGCTTCAATCCGCACGAATATGTCGACAATGTGCCCGCCGAGCGCGTCGCGCAGATCCACATCGCGGGCCATTCGCGCTATCGGAAGTACATACTCGACACGCACGACCACGCGGTGATCGATCCGGTTTGGGAGTTGTATGCGGCTGCCATCAGGCGATGCGGGCCAACTGCGACACTGCTGGAGTGGGATGACAAGATTCCTTCGTTCGAGGAAGTGCACGCCGAGGCGCTGAAGGCGAACAAGTATCTGCACCAATTCGCCGGGGAAGGCGCGCGCCGGATGCCCGCGGAGGCATACGTACATGAACTCACTGCTTGATTTGCAGCGACGGATGGCCAAGGCCGTGATGCAGCCGCTGACGGCGGCGGAAGGGATGCGGCGCACGACCGGCGATGGTCGTTCGATGGTGTCGGAGGCGTCCGGGTTCATCAAGCCCAACAGCCGGCTCACTGGTTTCGAGCGGCTGGAGATCTATAACCGGCAGTACTGGTTCCGAATACTGGATTCATTAGCGGAAGACTTTTCCGGACTGCGCGCGGTGGTTGGACAACGGCAATTCGACCGGCTGGCGCGCAAGTATCTGACGGATTGCCCGTCGCAGTCATTTACGATGCGCAACCTCGGCTCGCAATTGCTCGCATGGCTCGAGGAGCATGCGGAGTTTACCGGGCCCCACGGCGATTTGGCGCTCGACATGGTTCGACTGGAATGGGCCCACATCGAAGCCTTCGACGCGGCGGAGCGCCCGCCGCTGACGCCGGCCCAGATTGCGGGGCTGAACAGCGATTCGAAATTGCTGCTGCAACCCTACATTCGACTGCTGAAGTTGCGCGATGCGGCCGATGACATTCTGCTGGCGTTAAAAAACTCATCAAGCGACATTGCCGCGCTCAACGGCAGGTCGCGGACAAGTTGGCTGATGCGCTTCGGCGGGCCGGAAGAGATATTTCTTGCCGTCCATCGCGCGGAGTTCAGCGTCCATTACAGGCGGCTGGAGCCGGGGGAGTTCGCGGTGTTGGCCGGATTGCAGCGCGGGCTCTCGCTCGGCGACGCCATCGAGGGCGCGCTCGCAGGTCGAGCTGGCGAAGACGGGGATTACGCCGCCAAGGTTCAGGAGTGGTTTGGAATTTGGAGTAAACTCGGCTGGCTCTCTCTACGGAGCGCGTCGCGGCCTCGTCCGGCGAGCAGACCCAACTTCGAAAAGAGGGCAAGATGAGCACGACTTACGAGAAGTGCATATGGGCTTATGAAAATTTCGCGACGGTTGCTTCGGCATTGCGCTCGCCCCTGCTGCTCGCAATACGGCTGTACTGGGGCTTTCTGTTCGCGCAGACCGGTTGGGGAAAGCTACATAACCTGGAGCGGGTGACCGGTTTTTTTGCCAGCCTCGGAATACCTTTTCCTCATGCGAACGCGATTTTTGTCGCCGGTCTGGAGTTCGCGGGAGGAATTTTGCTGATCCTTGGACTCGGTTCGCGGCTGACGGCGCTTCTGCTGACGGGAGACATGGTGGTCGCCTACCTTACCGCAGACCGGGCAGCTCTAATCGCCATCTTCTCCGATCCGCCCAAATTCTTCGGCGCGGATCCGTTTACGTTTCTGTTTGCCTCGCTTCTCATCCTGATTATTGGTCCGGGAAGCGCTTCCCTCGATGCGCTCATCGCGCGAGCGAACAAACGTGCGATGTCCCAGCAGCACGTACCAACCGTCAAGCCGTACGACGCAGGTCCAACGCGAATCAGAAATGCATCGTAATCGGAATGCCACACAGCATGGAGTGGGATGCTCGTATTATTCAGCATGAACCTCTAAGCTGTGTCACGAGCCTTTGTGGGTTCTACTCCTAGCTACACCACTTGTCTCGCAATCGCCAGTGGGGACCCCTACTTCGAGTGTGTCATCATGAGCGTAGCGAAGGATCTGCTGTTGGCACGCCTTGAATGTAAGCAGATTCTTCGGCGGCGCAGAACCGGCGCAACCTCAGGATGACACGAATAACAGGTTTGTCAGCAGCCTGCCTAGAAGATTGTAAGACGACCGACATAAGTATCTTTTATCCGGCCTATAACCGCAACTCACATAGCCATTTTTTATCTCTCTCATAACCGCAATTTGTAAGAGGTTTTTCGATAATTGCCAACGGAACTATGCGTTGGACGCAATGAGTGAACCTGCCTACTCTGAATTCACCGGGTTACAAACCCGAATCTAACCCTAGCCTATGTACAACTGGGAAAGCAGGTCATAGACATGCCTAAGTCAATTGCTGCAACTGGATTCTATTTGATCCTACTATTATGTCCGCTGCTTCTAGCGGCGCAGACAGCGCCGACGTCCACCGTGGACATCAATCAGCGCATCGCTGATTTGGAGCAGCAGTTGCAGCAGTTGAAAGCACAGGTTGCCGCACAAGGGAACGCACAGGCTCCAGCAGCCACGTCAGTCACACCATCGAATGTGGTCGCCGTTGCCACCGCACCTACCGCCGCACCTGGACCGTTGGATGGAATAGCTAGTGTGCTTAAGGGCGCCACAGTCACTGGGTTGGTGGACACGTACTATGGCTATAACTTCAACCAGCCTGTGACCCGCATCTCGGGTCTGCGCTTGTTCGATCAGCGGACCAACCAGTTCGCGCTGAATCTGGTTGAGTTGGGAGTGGTAAAGACGCCGGACGCCACCAGTCGCCTAGGTTACAACATCACCCTTGGATTCGGCGATGCCATGAACATCGTGAACGCCTCCGATCCGAGCTTTATGCAGTATCTGAAGGAATCTTATCTGTCGTACATGGCGCCGATCGGCGCGGGTCTGCAGATCGATTTCGGCAAGTTTGTTACTCCGGCCGGTGCAGAGGTTATTGAGAGCAATGCGAATTTCAACTATTCGCGCAGCTTGCTCTTTAACTACGCCATTCCGTTCTATCACTTCGGCGGGCGCGCGAAGTACGCCTTCAACAGCAAGGTGGCGGTGACCGGATACATGGTGAATGGCTGGAACGACATTGTGCACGATTCGAACCCGCTCAACAACTCGATCAACGGCAATACCACATTGATCCCCATTCCCAACAACTACACCAATAGCGGCATGACGGGCGGATTGAGCTTCGCCTGGACACCTAACAAGAAGGTGTCTCTCACCGAGACTTGGTTTGGCGGCCCGGGAGCGACTCCGGCGGATGGTGACAATTGGCGCAATCTAAGCGACACGGTCCTGACCTATACGCCCAACGCGAAGCTCACCCTAACGGCGAATGGCGATTACGGACGCAGCCAGAAGCCTGTGGGCTCTACGCACGCCGTCGATTGGTCGGGTATAGCTGGATACGCGAAATACCAGTTCGCGCCTTTGTGGGCGCTGGCGGGACGCTATGAGTACTACAACGACCACACCGGGTTCACTACCGGCACCGCCCAACATGTCAATGAGGTTACCGCAACGATGGAACGCAAGTTCGTTCAACACCTGATCTCCCGCTTCGAGTACCGCTTTGACGATTCGAACCAGAAATTCTTTCAAAAGGGAGCGGCGCGGCTGTCCAATACGCAACAGACGGTTATGGCTGGGCTGATCTTTGTGCTGGAGCCGGATGCAGCAGCTAAGTAGGCAGTGATTAGCGGCGAGTCCCGAACCGATAACGCAAATGGAAATCAACAGGCGCGCGGGCCGTACGGCACGCAAACGTCGAAATCAGAAATAAGGAGAATGAACATGGCGGAGACTCCCGCAGTTGAAATGAAACAAACTTTAGGCTTAACGGGCCTGACGATGAATGCCATGGCGTTGATCGCTCCCGGAGCATTCCTATGGCTCACGTTCTATATTCAAGCGACTACGGGCGTTACGTCGCCGACAATGTGGATTGGCATAGTCATCGCCCTGCTGCTGTGTTTGGCTACGGCCGTGTGCTACGCGGAGATGGCGAAACTGTATCCGGGAACGGGTAGCTCGTACTATTTCGCGGAGCAGTCGTTTCTCAATCACAACGCCATGTGGCGCTATGCTCGGCTTTCGAAGTTCATCGTCGGCTGGGCGTCGCATCTTTACTACTGGATCTATCCGGGAGTGATGGTTGGCGTCATGGGTATCTTGTGCGGGTACCTGGTGGGGACGGTCTGGCCGAGTGTCATGAACGCGTCCAACCCCGGACCGATGTTCATGATGGCGGTCGCGATTGTATTCGCGTTCCTGGTGGCATACATCGCCTACAGGGGAATCAACGGATCGACGGCAGTCAGCATCGCGATCAACGTCATTCAGATCACAGCGCTGCTGATCTTCTCGGTGATAGCGCTCGGCTACCGTATGAATCACCCGCCGGGAAGCGTGGCCTATCAGTTTGATTCGACTTCAGGGTCCGCCTATACCTACGAATTTGCGACGCAGAAAGCGACAGAAGATGGAAAAGAAGTCGAAAATATTGTGCGCGACTCGTCGGGTGTTCCGCAGCCGAAGCTGGACGCCGCAGGCAAACCGGTGCCGTTCCTTATCAGCTATCCGGCCCAGGACGAGAAAGGCAACTTCCTTAGTCATCCGAAGGCATCGTCGGTCACAGGCCTGCACAACATTGGCTGGGCCTTCGTACAGGCGACGGTTGCCATTCTGATCCTGGTCGGCTTTGAATCGGTTACCTCAATGGGGGGCGAGGCCAAGAACCCCAAGCGAAATGTTCCGATCGCGGTGCTGGTGTCGTTGCTGGTGCAGGGGGTGTTCTGCTATCTCATTGAGTATTTCGCGGCAAACTACTTCCTGAACAGCGGCTATAGCATGCAGAGTGCGGCCAACTCGGCGGCGCCGATCGGCGACATGATGATTGTAGTCGGAGACGCGCTGTTCGGAGCAGGTCGCGGGCGTACCTTCATGTTGTGCGAGGCACTGACGGTGTTTCTCGCTCTGATAGGCACGACGCTCTCGTGCATGAACACCGGCGCGCGAGTCACCTACGCCATGGGCAAGGATCGTGAAGCGCCTGAGCACTTCGGCATGTTGCATGGCAAGAACCTGACACCGCACCGGGCGATCTGGACACTGGCAATTATTTCGGCAGTGATCGGTTGCGTCGCGGTGGTTACGGCATTCGGTGACGCCGGCGCGCCCACCGACGCCGCAATCAAGGCGTTGCCGCAAGGGTTCTGGTCGAGTTTCGGGTACACGACTCACGACAAGATGGCGGCGCTGCCTAATTCGCTGCTGGCAATCACGCTGGCCTCGAACTTCGGCACGTTCCTGCTGTATGGCATGAGTTGCCTGATCTGCATGGTTGCTTACCATAAGCATCCGAAATTCAACATGCTGCGGCATGTGCTGATTCCAATCTTCGGACTTTCGGCAAACCTGGCTTGCATGGGGTTCTATCTGGTTGGACCGTTCATGGGCTATGGCACCAAGATGGAGCCGCTGCTGGCGCTGGGCATTGCCGCGGTCTGGGGCATTTACGGCGGAATCTACTTTGTCCGCATGAGCAAGTCAACAGGCCGAACCACCCTGGTTTCAGCCAAACCCATGGCGAGTTAAACGTGTTCTCCTCCCGGGGCGGGTGCAAGCCCGCCCTTTTTGCAGGATGTGGCAATAGTGAGATGAGAGAGAAAGAATGTCCCACAGGTATCGAGGTCAACTTGCCCCGGCAGCGCCCAGTCCTGTCGCGTTAGGGTTACAACGACAGAGTTCGATGCTCGATGTAGAGTTCGCGCAGCTCAGCGATCCTGGCCGCATTCGCGACCATAACGAAGACTATTTAGACAGTATGATTCCAGACACTCCGGCAAGAGCGCGGAGTCACGGTTGGCTATTCGTGGTTGCCGATGGAGTCGGCGGCAACGAAGACGGCGAAGTCGCTTCACGGCTGGCGGTTGGAACGCTGCTCGCCGGATTTCAGAGCGCTGTCGCCGGTGAGCCACATGCTCCCTTGTTGCAGCGCCTCGCACAGGCCGCCAACATGCATGTGCACGAGGCGGGGCTGGCATCGGAATCGGCTGGACGGGCGATGGCGACAACCTTGGTGGCCTGCGCGCTACGCTTCGACCGCGTCACCGTGGCGCACGTTGGCGATTCGCGGTGTTATCTGATTCGCCGAGGCCGCGCTACGCTGCTGACGCGCGATCACACGGTGGCGAACGAGCAGGTACGGCTTGGTATTCTGTCATCGGGCCAGACGAACGCCGCGACTCGCCACATGTTGAGCCGCTCGGTGGGGAGCGAACTATTCGTGAGTGCCGAGGTCAGCGAGCATCTGCTGCTTCCCGGCGATGTCCTATCATTGAGCACCGACGGCCTGCATGGCGCGGTTACCGAGGCCGACCTGGCCAAGGCGGTTAGCGCAACGACTGACCTGCAAGCTTCGGCGCAACAACTGGTTCAGCTTGCCAACGAGCGCGATGGCAGCGATAATGTGAGCCTTCAACTGGTTCGCATTCGTGAAGTCGAACGGGTTGGAATGTATCGAGGACGGCCGTACAAACTGCCCTGAGTCGGTTGGCTGAACCGTGCTGGAAGAAACGCAGCAGCTTACGGCGAATCCGGTTTAGCGTCATCGACGCGGGCCGCCAGTTAGCCTCGGCCTGCTGACAAGCAATGACTCAAATCCAACCTGGCGAGCAACTCGACCACTATTACCTTGAGAGCGTGGCCGCACGCAGCGGCATGGCTTCGATCTTTCGCGGCAAGGACACGCGCACCGGCCGTACGGTCGCTATTAAGATTCCGCATATCGAAATGGAAAGCGACCCGGTGTTTTTCGAGCGCTTCCAGCGCGAAGAGGAGATCGGCAGAAAGCTGGACCATCCCGGGGTGATGAAGGTTCTGGGCGATGACGACCGCAGCGAACGCTACATGGTGATGGAATGGGTTGAGGGACGGCTGCTGCGTCAATTGATGAACGAGCAACGCAAGCTGTCGCCCGAGCGTGCGGTGCGAATCGCGCTGCGCATCTGCGACGCGCTCGACTACATTCACCGCAACGGCGTGGTGCATCGCGACCTCAAGCCGGAAAACATCATGATCGACGCCGACGATAACATCAAGCTGATCGACTTCGGCATCGCGGGCAACATCAGTTCGCGGCGCATCACTTATACGTCAGCGTCGCAGACGATGGGAACGCCGGATTACATTTCTCCGGAACAGGTCAAAGGCAAGCGCGGCGATGTGCGCAGCGATATTTACGCGCTCGGGGTCATGTTGTATGAGATGTTGACGGGCAAGGTACCGTTCAGCGGACCAAATGCCTTCGTAATTATGAACGAGCGGCTGCTGAATAATCCAATTCCGCCGCGTGAGATCGATCCGTCGATCTCCCCACAACTGCAGGAGATCATTTACCGCGCGATGGAGCGCGACCCTAAGAATCGCTACCCCAATGCGCACGAGTTTGCGTGGGATCTAGAACATCAGGACCAGGTTGGGGTGGCTGCCGATCGCACCGAATTGCACGACTGGAAACAACGCCGTTCGCCTTGGGGTAGAAAGATTTTGTTCTATCTCATGCTGGCTTTAATTCCCATCGTGATATTCACCTTGTTGCTCTACGTGGCGCGTCACAAGTGAAGTTAGCCGACAGGCGAGGACTCGAGTGAAATGAAGATTGCGGGCTTGCTGTTGCTGTTGACCGGATGGCTGCTGGTGCTGGCGGCGGTTGCGCTGCTTACCGCTTCGGCGTCGCTGTCCGGTTTCGTGCTGGCCGGCATCGGCGTCGAGATACTGGGCCTGTTTCTTGTTTTTCGCGCGCATACTCCTGTCGCCGGGAGGCGTCACTGATGCCCGCCACGATTCCCACGCTCTCGGAAGTGGGAGTGGCACTCTGCATTTTTCTGATATTGCTTGTTCCGTTGGCGATAGCCGGACTTGCGCTGATCAATACCGGTTTTGTGCGTTCGCGCAGCGCGGCGCACGCGATGCTGAGTACGCTTTGCGTGGTCGCGGTCGCCGCGGTCGTCTATTTCGCGTGCGGCTTCGCCGTGGAGGGATACGCCGGTCGTCCGATGCACGCGATCAGCGTCGCTGGTAAGCAGTGGAACTGGTTCGCCGCGGAGAAGTTCTTCTTTCGCGGACTGGAAATCGACGGTTCTCCCGCGTCGCTGGCTGCACTGCTTCAGATCTTTGGGGTTGGGTTGGCGGCAGCGATTCCGCTCGGCAGCGCAGCGGATCGCTGGCGACTTGGCGCCAGTGCCGCCGCTACCGTGCTGCTGGCCGGTTGCATTTATCCGCTGTTCGCGCACTGGGCTTGGGCTGGCGGTTGGCTGGCTCAACTCGGCGTTAACTACTCGCTCGGCCGTGGTTTTATCGATTGCGGTGGTGCCGGTTCAATTCAGGCGGTGGGTGGATTGAACGCCTTGGTGATCCTGTGGATTCTCGGTCCACGCCGGGGCAAGTACTCGGTCGAGGGCATTCCCACGGCGATCCCTGGACACAACACCGTGCTGGTTCTATTTGGCTGCCTGTTGGCGTTGCTGGGGTGGATAGGGCTGAATTCGGCGGGCGCAATCTTGTTTGCCGGCGCCGTGCCTGCGCGGGTGGCGCTCATCGCGGTGAACACAACGCTGTCGGCGTCCGCGTCCGCATTAACTTCCTTGCTCATCACGCGCATCCGTTTCGGCAAACCGGATGCCTCGCTGGTCGCCAACGGGTGGGTCGGCGGATTAGTCGCGAGTTGCGCCGGTTGCGCGTTCCTGGCACCGCTGGCGGCGTTGTTGATCGGCGTTGTGGCCGGACTCCTGGTCACGTTTTCGATCCAGTGGCTGGAACTGATTGCGGTGGACGACACCGCAGGATCGTTTTCCGTGCACGGCTTGTGCGGTCTCTGGAGCCTGCTGGCGGCTGGGATTCTTTGCTTCTGTGCCGGGCGCGGCTCCGGGGCAGTGGATCGCGCAAATGGTCGGAATCGCCACCTTGCTCGGATTTGTGCTGCCGTTGAGCTATGGCTTAAACCTGCTGCTCGACCGCGTGCTGCCGCAACGGGTGCCGCCCGAGGGCGAGCGCCAGGGAATGGATCTGCACGAGCTTGGCGCCGGAGCGTATCCCGAATTCGTCACCTACACCGAGGAGTCCACGCAGCGCTGACGTGTCATCAGCAGGCGCATCAAGATGTCGACTACTGCCGTGTAGATTGCGGGGGTAGAATTGAGAGCGCACCAGGGTTCGCGAATCGCTCTTAATATTTCCGAGGCATCATGAAAGTTCTGGTCACCGGCGGAGCCGGCTACATTGGAAGTCATACGGCAAAAGAACTCGTGCGCGATGGGCACGAGGTGGTCGTGCTGGACAACTTCAGTACGGGACATCGCTGGGCAGTTAAGTGGGGAGAATTAGTCGAAGGCGATGTCGGCGATGCCGCTCTGGTGGCCCGAACCTTGCGCCGCTGCGGTATCGATGCGGTAATGCATTTTGCCGCCAGCGCCTACGTCGGCGAGTCGATGGTGGAACCGCGCAAGTACTTTCGCAACAATGTCGTGAATACGATCGGCTTGTTGGACGGAATGTTGGCGGCGGGGGTCACGCGGATTGTGTTCTCCTCGACTTGTGCGACCTACGGCATTCCTGAGCAACTCCACTTGACGGAGGAGCACCCGCAAAAGCCGGTGAATCCTTACGGCGAGTCAAAGCTCTTCATCGAAAAGATGCTGGGCTGGTACGCTCCGGCATACGGGTTCACCTATGCCGCGTTGCGCTACTTCAATGCCGCCGGGGCTGATGCGGATCACGAGTTGGGAGAGGATCACTTCCCGGAGACCCATCTGATTCCTCTGGTCATCGAGGCCGCACTGGGGCGGCGCAGCACGGTTGATATTTTCGGCACCGATTACCCCACGCCCGATGGGACGGCGATCCGCGATTATATCCATGTGACCGATCTGGCGCGCGCGCATGTACTGGCACTGCGGCAACTGGAGGCGGGCAACAGCGTGCTCCTGAACCTCGGCACGGGCTGCGGTTACAGCGTTCGGGAAGTAATTGCCGCGGTAGAAACGGTAACCGGAAGAACGGTGCCGGCCCGCGAAACTCCCCGGCGAGCGGGCGACCCTGCGGTTCTGGTGGCGGCTGCCGGACGCGCGGCCGAAGAGCTCGGGTGGAAGCCGAAATGCTCGGAGCTGAAGGAGATCGTGCGCACCGCTTTCCAATGGCATAAGGCACATGGGGAGCGCGGCCACAGTTGCGGATGACGTTCGAACGTCACCTCGAATTGGCCTGAATTTACACCTGTCGCAGTTGTGACGTGGCCGTTCAACTTCGAAGTTTTCGCCATACTGCCCCGTGTTTTTCGACCATTTCTGTTTGTTGAAAATAAACGACTTATTGGGTTCGTTCCGTCAGATCAGGTGGCGCAGAAGCACGTGTGCCGTCGGAGGTTCCTCCGCCAATCGAGATTTCAGTCTCTTCCTCAGGTAACGGGATCGAGTCAGAATTATCTTCACCTGAATTGCTTATACGGCTGCGTCCAGCCATCTGCTTGATTGCACCGTCAGCCTGCGCCAGCTCACGCCCGAGCGCTGTTTGATAGCGAACCAGCGTAGCCAAACCTAGGGCCTGAGTGAGAAAGGCGAAATTAAGTTCAGTGATCTCGAACTCATATTTAAGGCTTCGTGCTCGGCGCCAACAGTTGACGGCAAAATTCTCCACCAGGAGCTCTTCGGTGACGCTTTGCGGATTCAGTTCTTCTCTAAGCGCCTTGTGCAATTTGACGAAGTCTTCATAGTCAGGCAGGTGCTTGCCCTTGACGATACTCAAGTCTTTTGCGAAAAAGCCATGCTGAAAACTGTTCCAGCGGCTGTGACTCTTGCCACAAGCGGTTTTGGGTCCTCTCGACTTGCGACCGTTTTCTTGATTAGCGCGGCGTTTCTTTTCTGAAGTAGCTTTCGCTGGCGCTACTTCTCCAGGGTTGGAATCAATTTTCGAATTATCTAGATCGTTTGAATTTGGCATGGTGCCTCCGCTCATCTGGGCAGTGAAATTGAGCCGCTTAGCGGCCCTACCTAGGAGGCGCTATACAAAAACCTTGTCTAATTGTTTTTTTCTGGTATGTTATTGATATATAATAAGATACTTAGAGATTGATGAGAAATTGCTATATTCGCCCTTCGGTTACGAGGGTGAAACTCGAAAAAATAGTTGGCAACAAAATTGCTTACAACTCGGCGCGACTCCCACACACTTGGCCGCTAGCCATCCGCTTCAAGACACGGGCGATGCAGTTCGCAAGCGCCCTCTTCCTATTACTCTCCGGTTAATCCCCTGTTCCGCGCCGCGCCGGATTGGGGTTACCTGAAATAGCCGCATCAAATCAGCTTCCGCCAACGGGCGGAGCTGGACTCATCGAACGGACTCTTCGCTCCGAACCCATGCCGCACCGCCATCTGAACCGAGCCATGAATCAGCTTGAACGGGTGCAGCGCCGGCGCCGAAAGGAAGCAGTACCGCCGCCCGTCAACGCCCATCTCTCGCTCGGACAGTGCCCCGGCTTAAGCCCTGCGCAAAGCGCCCAGCAGCTTTGCACGCAGGCTGGGCCAGGAACCTCGAGACCCGGCGCACGGGTAATTCGGCATCTGTGCGCGCCTTCACCTTCGGATATCTGGTCCAGGTGTGCTTTCCAAGGTTCGGCAAACGATCCAACGCGATACCGCCCCAAGCCGAACGCCATTCCGGCAGGCGACAAAAACCGTTCACCTTCCCTCCGCAATCAGCGTTCACCCTCACCGGAATACCTACAAAAGCGAATAGCTGCGCGAATGGGTACAAAGGAGTTCCGCACGATCGGTTGTAGATAGTGGTCCAAGTGGGTACTTGTCCCTAACCAGGTGTAGAGGGGGCATTGCCGGAAAACTCTTGGTCAAGCCGGCGGGTTGACCCAACAGCTCCTGGCGCCGCTGGTAACACTGTGCCATCACTTTCCTTTGCAGCAACTCCACAACGGCAGTAATGCGAGCTCAAAACCCGCGATCGATGGAAAAGTTCCTTCGAGTCCCGATGCTGCTTGCCTAACCCTGAAACTTTTCAAGAAACTAGCTGCAACCACTATAAAAAAAATCAAAAAAAGCAGTATTTAACTTACGTCGGCGCTAGTCGCCGATGTGAACATTCCTCCGAGCTGGTGATGTTACCCACCCGAATCGTGAAGGTACAGGCGTAGATAGGGTCATCTCGGTCTGGAAATTCACACTTTTTTTTAGAAGGACTCCATAATGAATTTTTTTGAAAGTAACTTTAAAGCAGGCCAGCCGCTTACGGCTGAAAACATCCACTCCGTCCTCAAGGAACTCTTCGAGCTCGCCCCCGGTCCACCCGATGAAAAGTACATTTGTTGGGTCAAGCCGACAACTGGCTTAGTGTATCTCTATCGCCTCTGCAATTGCACAAACCATGAGGTTGCCTATGACGGCGTCATCACCGGCCACCGCAAGGCGGGGCGTCCTATGCCAGTAGGCACGACAGTCACTGTCCTCGGTGTGTGTCATCAGGCGGGGTGTGATTGTGGCGGAAAAGTACGAGAAAAATCGTATATCCTAGTTTAAGGAAACTCTGATTTAGTTCTCTGCTTTGCACAGGGTTATTGGTTACAGTGCTTGCGAGAGGGCAGCGATGAAGCAGAGGACATTGGCGGTGATGACAGGCTTTGAGCGGTACACCAAGAAGACGCGGCGGGCGCAGTTTCTGGAAGAGATGGAGCAGGTGGTGCCGTGGCAGCAGCTGTGTGCGCTGGTGGAGCCGCATTATCCCAAAGCCGGTGGGGGACGTCGCCCGGTAGGGATTGAGCCGATGCTGCGGATGTATTTTCTGCAGCAGTGGTTCAACCTCTCGGACCCGGCGTTGGAAGAGGCGCTCTATGACTCGCCGCTGATGCGCGGCTTTGTGGGCGTTGATCTGGGGCAGGCGCCGGTGCCCGATGAGACCACGGTCTGCAAATTCCGGCATCTGCTGGAGGAGCACGATCTGGGGCGGAGGATGTTGGCGGAGGTCAACCGGCACCTGGCCAGCCGGGGGGTGCGCATCAGCACCGGCACCATCGTCGATGCGACCATCATCCAGGCGCCCAGCTCGACGAAAAACCGCGAGCAGCGGCGCGATCCGGAGATGCGGCAGACGCAGAAGGGCAACCAGTGGTACTTCGGCATGAAGGCGCATGTGGGCGTGGATAGTGCGAGCAAGCTGATTCACGCGGCGACGGTCAGCTCGGCCAACGTGGCGGATGCGCATCTGCTGCCCGAGCTACTGCATGGCCGCGAGCAGAAGGTGTGGGGCGACTCAGGCTATCGTGGCCAGTCGGCGGTGATTGGCCAACTGGCGCCGGAGGCGGAAGATCTCACCCACCGGCGCTGGCGCTTTAAGACCTACAGCAACCCCTATGAGCGGGCGCAAAATCGGGTGAAGTCGAAGACGCGCAGCCGGGTCGAGCACGTCTTTCATACCCTCAAGCGAGTGTTTGGCTTTACCAAGGTGCGCTACCGGGGACTCAAGAAGAACGGCAATCGCCTACTGGTCACCTGCGCCTTGATCAACCTGTTCACGGTGCGCCGCCGGCTGCTGGCCGAGCCGGCCCGGTAACCACCGCCGACGCGGCTTCGCGCCGAACAGCGCGGCCTGCCAGGCAGTACGAAGCAACCCGTTCCCCACGAAACGACCGTACTCCTGGTGTCTCACAACCGCTCACACTGAAAACAGCAACTTGCGCAGAGTTTCCTTAACTTGGATCTGAAGTGACCCATGAGCGTTGTATCCGAAGGTGAGGCTACCGGCTGGTGCGTACTGGAGGGGATGTATTTTGGCGCTCTTGCCTGGGCATCTACCTTTCGGGGCTTGGGGGGAAACCTAGAAGCGGTGATTTCGATGGAAGATTTATCTCGTCGGGACCGGCACGCGCGTAGGTAAGACGAATAATAATTGGTAAGCCAATATTGACTCATGGCTTACAATTAGTTACACTTCTCCCATGAAAATTGAATACACGACACTGAGCACTAAAGGCCAGATTATCATTCCCGCTGAACTGCGTAATGAACTGAAGTTGTCGGTCGGCACCAGGCTGGCGATTCAGCGAGAAGGCCAAATGCTCGTTCTGCGTCCGATCACTGCAGAGTTCATCGATAGCCTCTGCGGCTCGACGCAAGGATTGGGGGAGTTGCGCGAACAGGCGCACCGGGATGACGAAGAACGATGAGCTACGTCCTGGACGCCAGTGCCATCCTTCGGTTCACCGACAAAGAAGCCGGGTTTGAACGGGTCCGCGGCCTGCTGATTGAGGCCGCCACGGGCAACATCGAGCTGCTGCTGAGTGCCGTGAACTGGGGAGAGATTGTCGGGGCGCTTTACAAGCGATCTGGAGCTTTACAATCGTCCATCGTGAAGGTTAGCGCCTTGACTGCGAGCCTTGCTGCTCTGCCGATCAAGATTGTAGCGGCCGACAAGGAACGCGCCGAGGACGCGGCAGCGTTTAAGTGTGATTATAAGGTTCCGTATGCCGATGCCTATGCTGGATCGCTAGCGCTGGGGGAGAATGCCATCCTGATGACTGCCGACTTCGACTTTAAAAACATTCCTGCCGGCAGCCTGAAGATCGAATTCCTTCCGGCCAAGTGATCTCCCTCAATCTGGGCGGTAATCACCGCCGTCCCGCTGGAGGCCGGCAGGCCGAAGCACGCCATTGTGCAGCTCCCTCATATGACCAACGAAACGGGCCAACCGTACAGCCGTGTTGGCGGTGATGCCGCGTTTTTCTAGCACAATGTCGTTGACCCTAGGAGCAGGGACGTGAATTTCCTTCGCTAGTCGGTAGGCTGAAAGCTTCATGGGCTTCAGGAACTCTTCCCGTGAATCTCGCCTGGGTGGATGTTCCAACCGGAACCTGCCTTTCCACTGCTCGGGGTTAGTGGTAGTTGCCGATCTCAACCGCGTAGGCATTCCCCCTTGCGCCACGTGAAACAAATCCGGAACTGATGTTTACGCGCGTTCATTATCATTATCGTTCTGCCATTCGGTTCTACGGAATCACAATCAGGTTGAAGGTAGCCGTACTCTGGGTTGCTCCGACCGCTGACGCCGTGACCGTTACAGGGTAAGTGCCCGGGGGCGTACTCTGTTGAGCATTGGTTACACTTTGTGCCGCCGGTGAACCACCGCATCCAGAGAAGGCAATCGTCAGCAGCAGCACGATCCCAATCGCGATCCACAAGTTCCGCCGTTTGTTCTTACTGCCATAAGCAGGCAGCAGCAGCCCGGGAACGAACATCGCCAACATCCAGGGCCAGCCGCTCTGCCGGTTGCGGCCGAGCGTTCTGCGGCTCGTAGTCGTGATGGTTACGGTGACCGTCGCGGGCAGGTCCGCCGGGTTGACTGATGCAGGAGAAAACGCGCACTGCGCTCCCACAGGCAGCCCCGAGCAGGCAAACGTAACCGCCGATGTCAGCGATCCCATCGCGCCGATGGTGAATTGCATGGTTCCCTGCTGGCCCGCTGAAAGCGTCATCGAAGTCGATGCGGATCCCGACCCCACCGTCACCGTAACCTCGTTGTCGTTGATGCTAACCGTCTTGGTCGTCTGGTTGTAGTTTGCAGTGTCGGTCGGAGTGAAGGTTACCGATAGCGTCTGCGTGCCCGCTGGCAATACCGTGCCCGCCGTTGGTGTGTAGACGAACGTCCCCGGGACTGATGCCGTCGCGTTCAGTTGGGTGGCGCTCAGGGCCGTCCCATAGGCGATTGCGGCTGGTGCAGACCAGGTAATAGCCGGAGCCGCCTTGACCAGGGTCACCGAGTATGTCGTGCTGGTTGTCGCGCTGTAATTATTGTCGGATGCCTTGGTCGCCGACAGAAGGCAAGTGCCGCTGGCATTACTAACTGAGACCGTCGTTCCTGCAACCGAACAACCGGTTGATCCCCCCGCAGAGAAGTAACCGTCCCCGTGCCCGCGCCGCCCGTAGCCGTTGCCGTTCCGGTGCTGCCATAGGTGACGCTGGCAGGACCGCTAATCGTCAGCGCAGCCTGGTTCGCCTTAAGCAATATCACCGGGTACGCGGCGCTAGCTGTGCCTGGGTTGTAGTTATTGTCACCTGCCTGGATGGCTGTCAGAGTGCAGGTGCCACTCGCATTGCCAACCGAGACAGTTGTCCCTGAGACCGAGCAACCGGTCGAGCCTGCCGCGGAGAAGGTAACCGCTCCCGTGCCGCTGCCGCCCGTAGTCGTTGCCGTTCCGGTGCTGCCATAGGTGACGCCGATAGGACCGCTAACAGTCAGCAGCGCTTGATACGCCTTGGCCAGCGTCATCACGCCTGGCGAATAAGTAATGGTGTAGTTGTCTAGCCCTGTACCTCGGGCGGCACTGACTGTGATCGCAAATGTGGGTCCTGGCGGGGCCACCGTCGCCGCCGCAGGAGCCCCCGCACTGGTCAGCGTCACGCTCGTCACCGTATCCCCATTCACCAGCCCAGACGAGGTGAACTCCGCGCCGACGAAGCCGTACGTCATACCGTAAGTTTTGAGAAAGCTGATGGCCGTAATCGTCAGAGGAGCTTGGGTAATGGTGAATGCCGTCGGGGTAGAGTTGCCGGGGTTGTAGTCAGTATTTCCCGCAAAGCTTGCGGTCACCGTATAGGCGCCGGCGTTCGTCGGGGCGGACGAGGTTGGCCCGTAGGTCGTCCCACCGGTGCCGATGTAGCTCAAGGTCACCGGAGCCAGATTCGTACCGCCTGCGCCGGCGGCCGAACCCGAGCCTGCCTGCGGCTGCCCGTTGTAAGTGAACGTTCCTCCCGTCGCGGTTACGATCGGAGTGCCCTTCTGGACTCCTAAGCTGCTTGAGCCAGTGGCCGCAATGTGGTTGATTTCGCCGGAATACGATACTTGCAGTGCCCGCGTACCGCCGTGAACTGCGGTCGGCGCAACCGTCACTGGGCACGTTGTAGTCCCGGTCCCACTCAGAAACAAAGTGCAATTCACGAGCGTATCTGACCCATCGTTCGAGGTGATCGACACCTGCCCCGTCGGATCGTAGGACGGGGTATAAGCCACCGCAGTGTTGAGCGTGGCAGGGATTGGACTGGCATCGAAGCCGCCGGCAAACCACACCAGACCGTCGTTCATAAGCGTGGCGGTGTGGCCCGCGCGAGCCGTGTCCAGGCCCAAGGTGGGCGCAACCGTGCTAAAGGTCGGAGGGAATGGATTCAGGGAAAATGGAACTTGATACAGTTCGAGCGTGCTGACCGCCGATCCCAAATGTAGCCCGCCGGCGATTAGTACATTGCCATCGGGCAGCAGCGTGGCGGTATGGCCCGAGCGTGCTGTTGGCCAGGTGGCGACGGCTGATGGCGTTACCGTATCCGTTCCGGAAGTATAGGTGATGACTTCAGCGGTATTGCCGGCCACATCCCCGCCCGTGATCAGGATGTTCTGCCCGCCCGCCAGCAACGTAGCAGCGTGGCCGGACCGGGCGACCGCAAGCCTTCCATGGGCGACGACAGCAAAAGTCTGGCTGCCGGGGTTGTACACCTCGACAGTACTGAGTGCCGTCCCGCCGGAAGTGCCTCCCGTGATCAGAACTGTGCCGTCCCCCAAAACGGTCGCCGTGTGGCCGCTGCGGGGCACGGTCAAGGCGTGGCCGGCACCGCTCAGCGCAGTAAATGTCACTGCTATGGGGTCGTACAGCTCCGCGCTCGCGAGCTCCGCGCCGCCCGCAGTTGTGCCCCCGGTGATCAGAACCCTACCGTCCCTTAGCAGAGTTGAGGTGTGGCCGGCTCGGGCGGTATTCAAGCTTCTGCCAAGAGGCATAAAGAAGCCGTTCTCTAGGCATATTTCGACGCTCGTCAATAGGGCACCGCCGACCGAACTTCTGCCCCCGGTGATCAGAAGCATTCTGTCTAACAGCAAGGTCGCCGCATGCCCCGACCGACCGGCCGACAGATAGGTCGGGGACGGCGAAAACGAGCCCGGGGTGCGGAAGGGTCCAGTGAGAGCCGTATCAGTTAGTGTCGAGGCAATGGTACTGGGGGTGCCCACACCTACGGGACTCGGGGAAGGACTACCTGTAGCGAGGCTCGTAGGCCGCGCGCCAACATTGTAAGTCAGCGTGGAAGTGCTGGCGGCGTACGCAATATCACCAAGGTAGTCCGCGGTTAGCATGTGGGTGCCCCCGCGTAATGCCGCGGTAGAGAACGAAGCGTTGCCCGCGCCGTCGAGCACCTGACTACCAATGGGCACTCCGTTATCTGAAAAGAACACGTACCCGGGAGGTCTGGGCGTCACCGTAGCTGTGAGCGTCACCGTTTGGCCCAGAACCGAAGGAGTAGCGGACAAAACGGTAGTGGTCACGGTTGAGCCTGCGTACGCCACACCGGTGTTCAGGACCACTGACAAGACCACAAAAACGGCAAGCAACCGAGACACACTGCGGCTCACTGCGAATAGGGACATAGGATCACCTTCATCACCAAGCGGTAACGTCTTTGAACGGCTACAGTTATGAGGATGGGGGACTGTACAGATCCCCGGAGCAAAACCAGCGCAGATTGAGGCCGCTCCGACAACACGAAGGTCCCTAATGTTTATGTGTACCGATAACCAATTATTAAACAGCAACTCTGGATGAATGTCAACAAACCAAAGTACAGAAGTTGTGTTTTTGCTGCTTGTAAAGACTGGCACTCACCCTGGCAGTGGACTGAGTGAAGTGAAGAGCACTCAGGGGATCGATTTAATGGCTTGGCTCACCTCCCTCTCCAAGCGCGATAGTTCCCGAGACAGATTCGTCGGGTCCACTCCGAGAATGGCGGCCATTTGACGGACGTAAAACCGTGCTGAGCGGTTCGCGTACAGATAGGTTAGCAACTTCCGCCACAAGTTGAGGCTATGCTCAAGGGCTCTCTCGCCTTGATGCTCAGCCACGGCCAACGTCCGCGGGTGCAGCTCGGACATCACATTGCCATCATCGAGTTCGCGCAGAAACACCTCGACCCAAGTCTTGCTGCTACTTTCGCACTGTTAGACCGAATACGCCGCAAACGGAACGATGCTTTCTACGATCTCGCCCTAATCAGCGATACGGAAGCTGCCGAGGCAGTTGCGGCAGAAGAGTACTTGAAGTTAATCGCGGCGGACATAGCGAAACGTCTGCCATAATGGGTTGTCTGATCCTCGCCTAAGGGAAGAGGTGCGAAGCTAGGGGTTGCCCTGCACCCCTCAGTCATAGTTGCTCGGCTTCGAAGCCACTGCGGAGAGCCGCTTCCCCCAACTTCTTGTCTGCGGTCAGGAAGATGCGGCCGTGAGGTGTGTCTTCGCACCACTGCAGCGCTGCTGCCAGCTGCAAACAATCCGCCGCGCGCAAATCAAATCGGTCTAGTAGCTCCGTGGCGGTAGCACGCAGCCTGTCTGACGGTTGAACGACTGACCAGGAGTCGGCGAGCACTTTGGCGAGGGCGCGTGCCTCGGCGCAGTCGCCAGGGTCGATCTGGTTCATTCGCAGCAAGCGGGCAAGGGCGCTCGCAATCTCGACAGGTGTCGCCCACCAGACGACCACGCCGTATTTCTTGTGAAGAGCAACGGCTCGCGGCGTGAGTCCTTGGTGTATGCAGAGAGGAACCAATGCGCTGGTGTCCCAGAAAGCCGAAACTCGCACTATCTTCCTTCCCGTTCTTGCCGCCAGAGCTTCTCGATGAGCTTATCGGAAAAGTCTCCTGGGGGCTCCGGCCACACCGCTGCCGAGCGCCGCTTCAATGGAGGAGTGAGAATGCCGCGGGCGATTAGCCGCTGCTCTTGTGCGGAGTGACCCTCAAGGCGAATGGGCACGATGCGCGCCACGGGCTTGTTGCGGTCGCAGACAAGCACCTCTTCACCGTTCCGCACGAGTTGGATATGGGCGCTGAGCTGCGCTTTGAGATCACTGATGTTCACCGTCTTCATACCTTTAATAGTAACACAGATGACCATGTTGGTCATGTTCGTGGCAGCGTGCTCCAAGCGCCAACCAGCGGGGGAGTACCTGTCTAAGCGACCGCGGAACTGGATCCAACTTCAGGCGCAGTCGCTTCTTTCGCTGGAGAAATGCAAAATCTCAAACGGCAGTCGGCGCCGGAGTGCTCGAGTGGGTGTCCGATCAGCAGGGCAACACGTTCCGGACGGTTTACACCGTGAAGCTGGGCAAACGCAGTGTATGTGTTGCACGCATTGTCCGCTCAACATGGCGACTGAGGCACGCGCTCTGCTTTTAAGCTGCGGTTTCGGCCGTCGGCGGCTTGATCGTCCCGAGCTCCTTTGCCAATTCAACTTTCGCCTTCCGCACATCATAGGACGCTTGCAGATTCATCCAAAACTGCTCGGAGGTGCCGAAGAACCGGGCCAACCGTACAGCCGTGTTGGCGGTGATGCCGCGTTTTTCAAGCACAATGTTGTTGACCCTCGGAGCAGGGACGTGAATTTCCTTCGCCAGTCGGTAGGCTGAAAGCTTCATCGGCTTCAGGAACTCTTCCCGCAAAATTTCGCCCGGGTGGATGTTCCAACCGGACCCAAGACGCAACAAACGCAGCAACGCATAGCCGAGCACAACGCCAAAGCCCAGAACCCGACACAAAAAGGCTCAGCGCAAGCGGCAGCAATTCAAAAAGAACAAAAAGCTCTGCAACAGCAGAAAGGAAAAGCGAAGCAATAGTATCGATAGCTGGCCCAACTCGATCGCCGCAGAACAGTGAGGCAGACGATTATACGGGTCGCTAATTTCGCGCAGCGTTCCGCATCGTCGTTCCATCGTTTCCAGTCTGGCATCCCGAATGTGAACACCAGAGCTAGAATCACTGCGAATAGTCGCGTCGAATCCTCCGGCAAACGTTCTCCGGAGGTAGCCTGTGATAAACGCGAGCGGCACATCAGAGAGCCAAGCGGATATCACTGAACAAACTGACTTCTGAAGACACCCTTGATGTGCCCCAGTCGTTTATCGATTAACGCATCTCTGTTTCATCACCACCGGCGCGAACCTTTCAGCTTGCCCATTCCGCGCATCTCCTTGTCCGCATTCAGCTCGGTCAACACGACCGAACATCGCAGGCAGGTAGGTCGCCCGTCTCACCGGCCCGAGGTCGGCTTTCCCCAGCGCACGCAGGGCTTTGGTGGCAGTTTGCGTTTCACGGTCGCCTCTCCTTCTCAACGCTTTTCACTTCTTTCCGGTCACCGTAAATCTCAGAAAACGGACTGCCATATAGAAGGCGCTCAGCATGAGCACGCCTGGGACGAGTATCCCCACCGAGCCAGAAAGCAAGCTGTCTCCCTTGAAATCGGTCTGTATGTAACCTGCCGCTACCAACCCGGCCAGCGCCAGCACCGAGCCGAGTACGGCTGAAAATACGCGATGCAACATCATGTCTTTATTCTTCCCGAACACGGGGTTACGCCATCACTGGTTTGAGGGAGAGACACGACACAAACAAACGAGCAGAGTATAGCCTGCGTTCCACGCTTACGGTAGGCCGTAAACCAAAAGACCCGATTCGCTAATCTCTTGGCCGGGACGCGAATCGAGTCGTTGTGAGCAGTGTTCCGCTCTTATTATTCTAACTGTAGCGCGATGGGAAGCATGGTTTCCAGAGAATTTCAGGTTCCAGCACGGCTGGGAATTTCGCTTGCCGCCCACCAGTTACAAAGGGCACCACTGAGTGCTCTGCGGCAAAGTGCGCGACACGCTTGGACCGGCGGAAGCAGTGCAATGACGGAAGACTCTGTGAAGAGTTGGTTCCAGCCTCTCGCGCCGAGGCAAACTCGAGATTCCAATTAGAAGATGGGGCTAGCTAGGCGAAACGTTCAAAGGTCGCGATCCCAATTGGTGGTGCTACAACCCGCGGGCACGCGCCAGCTGATTCAGGGTTTCACCTGGGTCGTCAGTTTCGATTTCCAGGGGATCAGAAAGAGTGATATTCATCGACAGTTGAGCAATCAGGCGCCCTCGTCCAGCTTCATCCCGCTGGCGAAAATCTTGCTCAATTTGATCTACAGCCGCACTGAGGAATTCTTTGTCAGCATCAGGATCTAACCGCAATATAACAGACCAATCCGTTCGTTTGGAGACTTCAACGAAACACCCAACACCACCCACTCCGGGATTCCATAGGATGATTCCAATCGCAACTGACCGATCCTCCAGCAGGTTTGGTAAATACCGAATTTCGGTGCACCTGTATTTCTTCTTCATGCGAATGAAAAGCCACGTCCTGTGATTGGATATAAATTCAGCAGTATTGCGTGCACTTCTTTGGCCAAGGTACGTCGTCGTTTTGCAAAGGCGCTTCGGGTCTATGCCCTGTGCGCTCCATCAAAGCTTACAGTCTACGTTCCTCTTGGGAACTGTTTTCTGTCCAACCGTGTCGGGCTCGTTTCCGTTGCGGGACATGACGCTGGCTATTCCGTAATCTGCACCGATTTCAACGCAAACTGGTTATGAACGACTGCAAGCGGCAGCATCGCGCACCGCAAGCACCTCGTGCACCTTGTCCAAAAGTGCGTGATTGGCAAAAGGTTTGGGCAGGATGACCGCCGTACCCTCCGGCGCTCCAGCCTCTCTCCATTCCCTTTCGGTAAATCCCGACATATACATTGTAGCTGCTTGTGGACGTACCTTCTTAAACTCCCGGGCGAGTTGCTTACCGTTGATTCCGGTCATGACAAGATCGGTCAGCAGCAGGCCAATGGGCCCCGAGTACTGTCTAGCCAGCGCCAAGCCCTCTTGCCCGTCAGATGCCTCCAATACCCTGTAACCACGTTCACGCAGCCCGCAAGCGATGACTTCCCGCACTGCGGGTTCGTCATCGACCAACAAGATCGTCTCTGCTTCTGGCTCAGATTGCTTATACGGCACAGGTTGCCTAGCTTGCGCCTCCGTCTGCCAACCCGCCGTTAGCAAGCGGCGCAGGTCGGCTTGCCTGACCACGAGTTGCGCCAACATGCCGCATAGCCCGCTAGAGTCGCTCCCGTACCACTCGGGAGGAATTTCATCCGCTAGTTGAAAGATTAAATCTGGAGGAAGCGAGTCAATCTTCTCCAGCCAATACTTGCCTGCTTCTGCCGACGGCAAGCAATCGGCGATAATGCTTGCTGGCAACTTCCATTCCGGCCCACCGAAGCAGTGCCCGTTGTCAATAAAAGTCACGGTAAACTTCTTCTGCTGAGACCGCTTCCAGTACACGGCTTGCCGCGTGTCGCGGTTGCACGTCCACAGATCAAACAGCTTAACCCCAGCAAAATGCTTTTGGTTGCGAATCTGGTCGGCATAGACCTGAGGGAGCAAATCATAGATGCGACCCTCAAATGGAGAAATAACCAAGCGTAAGCCGACCTGTAACCCTGGGGAAATCCTCCTTGAGCCCGTTGGGGTTTCAAAGTACAGCTCTTCGGCTAGCTCGGGGGAAAGCTCCAGGATTTCAGCTTGTGGGACGGACAGTCCCAGCTGCTGCGCTAACCTGGAGGTGAGAAGTTCATTCGCCAAGACGCGCGAACCCTGCGGGTTATCTTGAAACTTCACGACATAAAGGTGTCCATCAGAGGCCCGCATCAACCGCGGCTGGGAGCCACCACGCAAAGCGCGGACTTGCTCGACGAGATGCAGATACATTCCAATTCACCTGGTTCGGCCTAAAAACTTTAGCGTGGCAATGATTCCCAGAAAAAGAATGCATAATAACCAATAGGACCATCCATCTTTACCATGCCTTGTTCCTGACCTTTTTGATTTTGACTCAGTCCTCCAACAACAAACACGCCCCCGAAGGGAAACTCCGGAAAGGCACGCAGTATTGCTGAAAGTTATTGGGTCTCGACTTTAGACCACATTTCAGAAATACACGAAAGTACATGTACAATTTCCAAATTCGGAACAACGCTAAAGGCCTATAGCGTAGATCCTTTCGTAATCTGCATCAGTCATGATGTGGTGCCGCTACCTCAAAACTGCGCAACCGGACAGAATCACTTGCTATCTCAACCGGACGTTCTAACTGGCTAAGAACACAAAAACTTTTGGTTGCATGGCTTCGCCGGAAGTGCTATTGGGGCTGGCAGGAGGGACAATGATGCAAAATCGACCGACAGTCAGCAAACGGTTTCCTGCCACCCGCAAGCGGCCGAGCTCGAAAGCCTTGCGCGATCGCGATACCACGGTATCGTGGGCGGCGGTGGAGCGGCTTGCCGAAGCTGATTTAACCGATGAGGAGATTGCGGCGGCGTTGGGCTACTCGGTTGCCGAGCTGGCCGAGCAATGCCCGCTCGAACAGTTAGGCCAGGCCCGCGCCCGGGGCACCGCCAACCTTTATTTGAGCCTGTGGGAGCAGGCAATGGAGAAGAAGCACTACAAGGCGCTACGCTATTTCCTCGATATGATTGCCTGGCAGCAGGCGCAGGAGCTGTTGGCTAGCTGGGAACAGTTCGCAGCGGAGCAGCTTGCCAGCGATCACCAGCTGCGAGTGCAAATTGCCAACGCGAGCTCGGAGGAACTCGACCGCCTCATCGAGAAAAGCCAGGCGCAGTTGGCAAGGCTACAGCGCGAGTCAAAAGAGGCGGGGAAAGGGAATAGCGGTTGGGAGCAACTGTGGGCCATTGTGTATCGCTACCGGGATTTGGCGGATCGCGCGGCGGCGGTGATTGCGCTGCTGCAAAATCCATCCTTAATGCCAGCCCAGCTGCCGCCCAAGGGCACGCGGCGAATGCCGCCTCCGCCGGCCGCGCTCCGCAATCGGCTGGCCCGGGAATATGGCGTACCGCGGAAACCGAAGCGCTGAGCGGTGGCAGGAAGCTGTTTCCGAAAGCTCCCGTTATTTCTGGCTCGACCGCTCATCTGCGCCGGGCACGTGAAAGCGATTGTGCAAACTCTTTGCACAAACGGCTTCGCTAACGCGCCGTAAGTGCGCCATTGATATTGATACTGAGGTCGCCGAAATAGGATTTTCGATCAGCTGAGGGACGCAGGTTTTGCGGCAAGCCTAAGTGACAGCGGAAATTGACCGAACCCTAAAGCGAACCCGCTCTTGCCGTTGTAGGAATGCAAAGATCTCGAACAAATTACGGGCATGCGGATTGCCGGCCGGGCCAAACATGCGCATTAGGCTCTTCGGCGAGCGGTGTGTAGCCTCGGCTAGCTTGCTAAATCCGACCGTGGCGTTGATAAAGTCCCGCAGAACCGTCTTACCGGTCTCCACGTCTCCGGAGAGAAAGCACTCGATGCCTTCGCGGAGAAGTTTCCTGCGGAAGGCAGGATCCCGCTTCACACGCGCCTGGGTGGTTTCTTTGAAATCTCGAGTTAAAGCCATGGGACCCTCCTACTGCTTTCGCTGTTTGTAGTCTTGCCAGAGCGCGATCGCGACCGCGATATCTCGTTGCTGACGCTTCTTCGTGCCGCCACCAAGAAGGATCACCAAGCGCTCGCCATCCTTGCCAAATCCGATAGCCTGGGCTGAAGTCGACCGTGAACTCATAAACGCCGCTTCCTACGCCCTTGACGTTCGAAAAATTGCCTTGTCCAATACGCGAGACGGCGATCACCACTTTGGCTGCCGCTGGTGGGTTCAGGCCGTCGAACCACTCGGCATAGGGGCTGCGGCCAACAATGTCGAGATACTCGCGAACGTCAACCATGACCGATGGTACCAGATTTGTTACCATCGTCAAGGACGCTCCTGCTCACCGCGTGCGTCAACTGGCTTCACCGAACACTGTCCTACCCTCCTTGCGCCTGAGCAAGTACAAGGTTGCTTCGGAGCAACGATTAAGTCGCTCTCGCATGTGATTCTGGGTAGGGTTGATATAGCTTCAGCAATTTAAGTGCTGAAGAAAGCTGGATACCTTTCCCCGTTTCGCCATGAAGAAGAGATATAGATGTGTCGAGATTCGCTATATACCGAATCTGCTTGAGGACCAATCGGCTGCCATTGGAGTCATGATTTGGGATCCCGCAGACAGTGGTTTTGTTGCAGTGTCAAAAAGGACCGATTGGTCTGCCATAGTGCGCTTAGACCCTGACGCTGACATCGAATTTCTCAGTGCGGAGGTGAACCAAATTGAGCAAGAGTTTCGACAGCGGGATCAAGCTGGACGAGAACGCCTGATTGGCCAACTGTCGATGAATATTGCTTTTTCCGGTCTGCTGGAAATCGAGACTGATGATCCATGCGAAGCACTGAAGCAGGTGGCGCGTGGGCTATAGGATTTGATTCCCGCAGGATGACGGGCACACCGGAACGATTCCTGTCATGTAGCTGGCGTAAACAGGCGATAGCGTTAACGACTTCCCAAAACGGCGCCGCTGCCCTGCAAACTGGTGAGATGGCGATTAATGAGATGGTCCGCCGCTTCGATCAGCCCATCGGTGGGATGATCGAGCGACAACTCAGTTCGGGAGGATCATCTCATGCACATCGCGTCTGTGGGTATTGATTTAGGCAAGACCACCTTTCATCTGGTTGCGCTCGACAAGGGCGGCCAAGTGGTGATCCGCAAGAAGTTCTCGCGGAAGCAACTGCTGGCCTACACGGCCAATTTACTGCCGTCGTTGATCGGCATGGAGGCCTGCTCGGGGGCGCATTTCCTCGGGGCTACGCTGCGACGGCAGGGGCATGATGCCCGACTGATTCCCGCGCAATTCGTCAAGCCCTTCCTCAAGTCCAACAAGAACGACTTCCTCGATGCCGAAGCCATCGCCGAGGCGGTGGCGCGGCAGAACATGCGCTTCGTGCCGATCAAGACCGACGATCAACTCGATCTGCAAGCCCTGCACCGGGTTCGCGACCGGCTGGTACAGCGGCGCACAGCGGTGATCAACCAGATTCGCGGATTCCTGCTGGAGCGCGGCATCACCTTTGGTCGCGGCCCGGCGCAGTTGCGCAATCAGATGGCTGAGGTTTTGGAAGATGCCGACAATGCGCTGACCCCGCGCTTGCGGATCCTGCTCGACCGGCTCTGGGTCGAGTGGAAGCAGTTGGAGAGCGACATCGCGGTGGCTGCCGAAGAGATCGAGCAGATCTGCCGCGACGACGAGGCTTGCCGGCGGTTGCGTGAGATTCCCGGCGTGGGGCCGCTGGTGGCCACGGCGACGATTGCGGCCGTAGGCAACGGCGCGGCGTTTCGCAAGGGACGCGAGTTTGCCGCCTGGCTCGGGCTGGTGCCGCGTCAGCACTCCACCGGCGGCAAGACGCGCCTACTCGGGATCAGCAAGCGCGGCAATCTTTATCTGCGGCGCATGTTCATCCACGGGGCACGCGCCGTGGTGTTTCGCGTACGCCACGACACGGGCGGTCTTGGTCAATGGGTGCAACAGCTCGCGACGCGCGCCACGCCCAACAAAGTCATCGTGGCGGTGGCGAATAAGTTGGCACGAATCGCCTGGGCAGTGCTGTTCCGGGGCGAAGCCTACCGAACCCCGGCGCTTGCGCTAGCGTTTCTAGACGACATGCAAGACCCCGAGGAATTACGCTCGCTCCCGGCGTGGAAGGTGCACACGCTGACCGGCGACCGCAAGGACACCTGGAGCCTCAGCGTCAGCCGGAATCGTCGTTTGACGTTCCGCATTGACGCCGCAGATCGAGAAATCTACGACCTGAAGTTGGAAGACTATCACTAGGACAAAAGGAGTAACGCCATGCCTTTGAAGAACCCGCCGCATCCTGGAGATTTCATTCGGACTGAAATTGTCAAGCCTGCCGGCCTGTCGGTAACGGCGGCGGCGGCCGCGCTCCAGGTGTCTCGGCCCGCTCTGTCCAGCCTGCTCAACGGGAAGGCTGACCTTTCCGGTGATATGGCGCTCCGCATTGAGAAAGCCTTTGGCGTGAAGATGGACACGCTCATGCGGATGCAGGCTTCCTACGACATCGCCCAAACCCGCAAGCGCGAGAAGCAAATCCATGTGCGGCGGATTCACCCGATAGCCTCCGCTCACGCAGGAACCTCCCGGCGCATCTCGGCATGATCTCGGCGACAGTTGACACGCGCGGCTAGGTTCACTCTTGAGCAGCGAAGCGAGAGCGCAAAAAAAGCGGCAATGGCTCGCTGGGCGGTTACGCGTCAAGAACGCGAATGACTCTGGTTTATGTATGCGTTTCGACCGCCTCCAGCCAATTGCATTCCTCACAAGAACCCGTAGAAAACGCCCTTATTTTCCAGTTTTTATCAAAGCAAAGGCAGTGGACATCCCAAGTGATTGGCGACCTTTGTAACCGTTATCGAGCTTGACTAATCTTCTAAGTGTAATCTATCATGGTATATACCAAGGGAGATGATGATGGCACACACCGCCAAACTCTTTCGTAATGGCCGCAGTCAAGCTGTCCGCCTGCCGGCGGAATACCGATTCGAGGGTTCTTCCGTCTACATTCGTCGTGACCCCGTCAGTGGCGATGTGATTCTGTCGCGAAGACCAGAGTCGTGGCAGGAGTTCTTCGAACTCATGAAGAGCGTCGAGGTCCCCGATAACTTCCTCGCTAATCGCCAGGACAGGCCACCCCAGAAGCGGGATCTATTCTGATGCCCATCCGCTACCTGCTGGACACGAACACGGTTAGCCACATCCTCAAGGGCGATATCCCGCGGGTGCGTAAGTGCTTGTTAAAGGTGCCAATGTCCGAGGTCGCAATCTCGGTGGTCACCGAAGCTGAGCTGCGATTTGGTGTTGCCCGCAGACCGGAGGCGACACGACTGCAGATAGCGGTTGACGAATTTCTGCTGCGGCTTGAGTGTCTGCCCTGGGATTCGACGGCGGCCCAGCAGTATGCCCACCTGCGTGCTGCGCTGGAGCGAGACGGAGAGCCAATGGGCAACCTGGATATGATGATTGCCGCCCACGCGCTGGCCATTCCAGCCGTCTTGGTTAGCAGCGATCATGTCTTCCGGCGCGTGAAACAGCTGAAGACCCAGGATTGGGCTAAAGCCTGAACGCTTACGCAGGTTCAAACCGCCAAACTATTGGGAGTGGATCAGCCGAAGGTATCCTCTCTCATTCGTGGACGTTTTTCCGGGTTCTCGCTAGAGCGATTAATGCGCTTCCTGCGTCTGCTTGGGCAGGACATCAAAATCACCGTGCAGGCTTGCCCGCGTTCCCGGTCACGGGCTCGTGTTCATGTGGCATAAAGAATAGCTTGGCGTTGCTGGTGCCCCTGGGCTCGGACTGTCCCCGCCGTAGTTTCTCACTTTTGGAACTATCTCGTCCGTGCACCCTCCCGTCCGTCATTCGGAATCTTCAAGGGGGAAAGTCGTGCACTCCTCCGCCATCACCCGCTGCTGCCACCTCGAATCAAGCACCCCAGGGTATCCCTGTGAGTCCGGCCTGAGGAACTCGCTGCAGGAAATCTGCACGGCGAGGTCTGTGAGGGGTTGTGCCTTGAAAGCTCATGGAATTCAGTCTTCTGAAATGGAGACCGCAGCAAAGCCTAGGAACGCCCCCGCAACCGCTCCCGTCCCGGTGAGGCCCACGGTTTCGATCTTTTCTTTGTTTGAAATCGCCGGGCCTCTGATCTGGCCTTCTTCATTGACCTTGTTGCGGCGGGGGTTGCCGCTGTCCACAACCGAAGCATTAATTTCATAGGTCTTGCCGCTCGGCAGTATTATTCTGTCGGGACGCAACCTGAGCGATGGGTGCCCGGTGAGGCGGCGAGGCTGCGACTTTCTTTCGATAAACCCCGTCACGGTCGAACCGGCCGGTATAAGCGTTCTGTCGTTGACACGCACCGGCTCGGTGACATGGCCGTAGAACTTGTCGCCGATGCGATTCGTGCTGGTCGAGAGCGAGCGCTCCAACTTGATGCGGATCGCGGTTCCCACCGGCACCAATGCCGGCCCGCGCGCGCGAGTCTCAAGACTTCTGCGGGGCTGTCGCTTCGCTTCCTTTGCTGACCATGCCGCGGCAGGCTGGTTTGTGGAGTCCTGGGCCAAGGCGGCGCCGGCCAGTGCCAATACGCATAGCACCGCCGTCCAATGAAGCTTCATCGCATCTCTCCTGGGGGGCGGAGATTCAGCTTCCTGCTGATCTACAAGAAAAGTAAAGCATGAAAAAAACCCGGAAAGTGGGCAAAGAACTCCAGGAATCGAGGAAGTTACCCCATTGGGAATAAGGCGAGTGTGCTTGCCAATTCGATCGCCTGCTTGAAGCTTGAGCAGGCGAAGCGGATAAAGCTCTCGAGAAGGAGACGGCTGCGGGCACGCGAGCGAGTTATCGGCGTTGCGGGTATCGGCTCAGCGCTACTGGAGTTTGGTGAACGAAAGCTTCGTCGTTACTTTCGTAATCCTGGAATCTTGCTGAATTCGCTATGACAAGGTGTATGCTCGAGCTGTTGTTTCCGTTACGTATCCCTCTGCGAAGCCCCGAGTTTCGATTCGGGGCTTTGTTTTGGGCCTAGATCTGGGCATGCGTGCCCCGCAGTTAGTTGGCGAACCCGGCTTCCACGGGACGTCGAGAGTAGACGAAGCCCTTGCGGGTGAGCGGAAACCGACCCCCGAAGCCCAGAGCGGCCTCCGAGCAGACCACAGGCTTGCCTTTTTCCTGATCTTGGCGGGTCGATCTTTGCCATCGACGAAGGGCTTGCTTCGCCGTGCGACAATCAATGGGACGGCGTCGTTTCGCCCGCTCATTCGCAAGCAATCCTTTTTTTTGACCGCTTGGCGGAAGAAGGAGAGGTTATGGAAGTACACGGGAAGCAGTTGGATGATCATCGCGTTGCTTGCGCACGCCAAAAGTTTGACAAAAGCATGGGCGGCCGTCGAGCGAAGAAGATTACACTCAACTTCGACGAGTTTCTCGATCACTTTGCCAACGATTGCATGTCGTTCACCGATGTGGCACAAATAGCTTGCGAAGGAGGAGTTAGCCGCGAGCGTATTCGCCAACTCTACCAGAAGTATTTTCGGCGGCTTTTCCCGGCAAAGAGAACCGGGCAGGAACGGCAACAAATCTGCACGCTAAAACGACGCAGGGTTGCGGTAGAGATGGCAATGCATGATTTTTCCGGCAATTCGTCCTTGGCAAAGGTTGCACGATACGCGAAGGAAGCGGGCTGCACGGTAGAACGCGTTGTTTGGCAAAAGAAGGGACGACAATTTGTCTCCCGCCGACTACTCTCGATCTATGGAATGCGCTATCAAGTCTATTGTTGTCGGAACGTTCGCCGTCCCCAGGTGCCATTGATTGGCCGTTACTCCCATGTGACCGTCCTAAAACAATCTCTTCACCGAGTAACCGGGATCATTGTCTTACAGGAAGACGTGGGGCCTGCAAATCGGATCTTCATTATCCCGACGCGCGACGTTCTCGATGCTTACGGTAGCCATGAACGGCGGTCCCTTTCGCTCCTTGTTCCCATCGAAAGACGGCCGATTTGCCAGAAGAGCCGGACGCGGCTCGCTTGGGGGAAATACGAGAATGCATGGCCTCAAGCGCAGGGCAAATCTTCGCAACCAAGTGAGGCGCCGATGATCTTGCGAGAGGCATATGATATTTGACGGTAAAGGGCTCGGCACCACCAGTAGACGAACGCTAGCAGTTACTTTCGTAATTCTAGAATTTTGCATGAATTCGTGTTTCCGTTAACCATCGCTCGGCAGAGCCCTGAGTTTCGACTCGGGGTTTTGGCGGCTATGATCAAGTCACTACTGGAGTCTCTTGAATCCAGGGGAGTCGCCGTCATCCCTCCTATGCCGTTCTGCGAACTGCGGGATGATCAATCCTCACCACGTCCGAAACACCTCGGCGTGTCAACAATCGGTCGATCGAGAGAGCACCGGAGCCTTTGATGAGAATTACCGCGCCGAGACCCAAGGCCAGCAGATGAAACTCAAACCCTTCGCCACGTTGCGTGCCTGTCCAATTCATGAAAAAGCCGATGTGGCGGTGAACCAAGGCAACAGCAACCGTCATGTCGCACATGATTCCGAAGGCGGCGATGCGCCCCAGCAGTCCCACGATCAGGCCCAGGCTGCCGAAGAACTCGGCCGCGATCGCTAGCAAGGCAAAGATTAACGGAATATGCATTTTACCCGTGAAACCGGCCATGGTGGCGCTGAATCCGGGACCGCCAAACCATCCAAGCACCTTCTGTGCACCGTGGGCGAAGAACACAACGCCCAACAGCAGGCGAGCGATGGTAAGGGAGTAATCGTTGCCTGTGTTGAGAATCTTTCTGAGCATGTTCGTCTCCTGGTGGAATTGGCTGCTTGGAAATAGCGGGTCAGGCAGCAAAATTCCGGACGGTCGTCCTTAAGTTATGGAAATACCTGACGGTCGTTAGCTATAGCAGATGATCTTGATCAATCACGGGATGCAACAGCAGGAATCTCAGGGCGGGATCCGGTTGCCGCTCCAGGCCCGCTCATGCCCGGCGGGGCTTGATTTTTCGCTTGCGCCCGGAAGGAGTGGAGCTGAGTCCGGAGACAAGTCCTTCCAGCTCATCGATGCGGCGTTTCAGGTCCTTCACCTCGGAGTCGCCGCTCGCTTCCGGCGGGCCTGAGGTCTCGGGCGCGGAAGGCGTCGACGGCGGAGGCGCGGGCGCTTCGGGTGCTGATTGCCCCATGACGCTTTGCAGGTTCGGAATAAGGCCGAATGGGTTTAGCGGCGAAGGCAGGGCACGGTAGGCACTTTGGTACAGGTCGAAGACCGCCTTCATGTACTTGAGAGTGCTTTCCTGGCCGGCCCGGCCTGAGGCCACAACCATCTGGCGGAGGACGTCCAGCGGGAAGTTGGAATTTGGTGTCTTGGCGTCCTCGACAATGATTTGGGTAAGCACCAACCGGGTCAGATCTTCGCCGGTTGCCGCATCGACCACCTGAACGTCCTTGCCGCTCTGCACAAGCTGGGCCACTTCCTCAAGATTGACGTAGCGGCTGTTCGTCGTGTCGTAGAGCCTCCGGTTCTCGTACTTCTTAATGACTACCTTTTTCGGCTTCATTTTTTGCTTTCCGGGCCTTGACAGTTGGCAAAAATCAGCTAAAATGGTTTTGTGCTGCAATGCAGCATTAATTGCAACAAAGGGGATCACGGATTCCCCTTTCCCTCAAGGAGGAAATCATGAAGCCTACTTCCAAGTCAACCAAGAAGACCGCACAGGTCGCAAAAGGCGAAGCTCTGGATTACGAAGCCTTGACGGGCCTTTACCTGAAAGGCGTGGAGCGATTGGCCGAGTTGCAAAAGAAGGCGCTCGAAGTCGCCGCTCAACAGAATGCCGAGGCGGTCGAAATCCTGAAGAAGGCCGTGAAGGCCATTCCCGGAGTCCCAAGTTCGTTGATCTTTGAAACCGCCGAGCAGGCTTTCGATCGCTTTGTCGAAATGCAGAAGACGGTCATTGACATGGTGGTCGAGCAGAACGCGGCTCTGGTCGAGACCACGAACGAGCGCGGAAATTCCGCCGAGAAAATCGTGGCGAACGTGTCGAAGATCGCGCAGCAGTCCGTCGACCGCGGTATTGCGTTGCAAAAGAGCCTGCTGGAATTTGCTGTACAGCAAAGCAAGGCACTGACCGACGCCGGCAAGCAGTTCAGCATCAACGGCACGCCCACAGCGGCCGCGACGGAAGCCTTCCAGAAGGGTATGGACACACTGTTCGATACGCAGAAGGATCTGCTGGAAGCTGCCACCAAGCCGTTGAAGGCCATGACAGCCAAAACGCGGTAGGGCTTTTTTGTTGCACAGCACCCTCTCGGGCGCTCGCTGCACTGCAGCGAGCGCTCCAGTCGGGGCTTAGGAGAAAAGGCGAAGGGCAATAAGGAGGCGGCCCGGCTTCAAACGCAGCAGCTTTTCGTGTTAGCGGCGACCTCACCGGCGCGTTCGCCATTCTGATGCACGCTAAGCTTGCGGATTTTGAAAGGGATGCCAACTCGGGTGTACGATTTGGCGAGCAACTCTTCGACTGCGTCCAGGTTGTTTTGGGCAAAGGCGGCAATCGAGGGGCCAGCTCCGCTCAGGCATACGCCGAGCAGGTCGGGGTGCTCGAGCGACAATGCCTCTTTGAGTCCCGGCACGAGCGGTTCGCGGTATGGCTGATGCATGCGATCCTGGAATGCTTCCCTCATCAATGAAAACTCGCCGCTCTGCAATGCTTGCAACAGCAAGGCTACGCGTTGGAGATTGAAGATGGCGTCGGCGCGCGGCACCCGCTTCGGCAAAACGCTGCGCGCCGCCGAAGTCGCGAGCGCCAGTTGCGGCGTCAGGACAATGCAACACAACGATTCCGGCCAGTGCAGGCGCGCCGCAAAGGCGGAGCCGTCGGAAAGCTGGCAACTGGCCGTAAGTCCGCCGAGCAGGGCCGCGGCCACATTGTCTGGATGTCCCTCCAAGTGGCACGCCGCGTTGAGCAGTCCCTGCGAGGGCAACGGGCTGATGATCGCCTCATAGAGACGCAGTCCGGCGACAGTTGCAGCGGCGCTGCTGCCCAGACCGCCTTTCATCGGTATGTCGCTGATGACCTTGACCGACATGGAAGGGAATGAACCTCCATGCTGCACGGCCAGGAAGCGGAAGGCTCGTTCGATGTAGTTTTCGCCATCGAGCTGCTGATTGAGAAACTCGAATTGGAGCTCGTTATTGCCTCCGGTAAGCCGCACTTGCAGGCGCAGGTAGAGCTGCACGGCGAGCCCAAGAGTATCGAAGCCCGGTCCAAGGTTGGCGATCGACCCGGGGACCTTGATTTCCAACTCCGTCGGTCGCGCCGGGTTCATGGGTTCGCTACTTGACATGAACTTCGGCCGCCTCTCTCGATTCGGACGCTTTGCGGTGCTTGATGATGTAGTCCGTGTCTTTCAACACGTGTCCGGTGAGCACGGCGACGACCACCGCATCGGGATCGATTGTCCCTTCCGCGCGCAGTTTACGAAGTCCGGCGAGCGTCGTTGCCGATGCCGGTTCGCATCCGATGCCGTCCCGCCCGATCATGGCCTTGGCTTCGCCGATCTCCTCGTCCGTCACGTCCATGATGAAGCCGCCGGTGAATTCGACGCCGCGCAGAGACTTCTTCCAGGAGCGCGGGTTGCCGATGCGGATAGCGGTTGCCACGGTTTCCGGCTTGTCCAGCGGCACCAGTTGGCGCGTGCCGGCGCGCCACATGCGGGCAAAGGGATTGGCGCCTTCCGCCTGGACGACGATCATCTTGGGAACCTTCTCGACGAGCCCGAACTTCATGAGCTCTTCAAAGGCCTTGCCGAAGGCAGACGAGTTGCCGAGATTGCCGCCGGGAACAATCAGGTAATCGGGAATCTTCCATGCGAGCTGTTCGAGCAATTCGAACATTGCCGTCTTCTGGCCTTCGAGACGGAAGGGATTGATCGAGTTCAGGAAATAAAGATCCGGGTTGACCGACGCCAACAACGCGTTCAGCGCATCGTCAAAGCTGCCGGGGATTTCGATCAGCTCCGCTCCATAGTCAAGCGCCTGCGCCAACTTGTTCATCGAGATCTGCCCGGCGGGCAAATAGACTTTGCCGATCAGTCCGGCGCGGGCTGCATACGCGGCGAGTGAAGCGGAAGTGTTACCCGTGGAAGCGCAACCGACCGCCTTGGTGCCCACGAACTTGGCCTCGGTCATGCCGACGGTCATGCCCAAATCCTTGAAGGAACTGGTCGGGTTCCATCCCAAGTGTTTAAACCAGAGGGTGTTCAGACCGGCGAACTTAGCGGTCCTCTTGCCCCGCACCAGCGGCGTGTTTCCTTCGCCGAGGGTGATCACCGTGTCGGCTGGATATTCTGGAAGGAAGTCGCGGAAGCGCCATACTCCGCTGACGTCACGGGGATCGAAGGAGAGTCGCCGTTCCCGCCATTGCCGCTTGAGAGCCGGCGGGTCGAGCGGAACTTTATCGACGACCACTTCCAGCAAATCGCCGCACCTTGGGCAGGCAAGAGCCCGGTCATGCAAATCGAGCTGGGCACCGCATTGAGGGACACTGCACCGTAAATACATTGAAGCTCCTAGGAAAGGATGGGCATATGGACAGGTGGTTGCGCCAGGAAATCGAACTTGCCGATCTCGTCCAACGCAGACTCCAGTTTTGAGGTGCTGCATTCCTCCAGCGTAATCACGAACGGCAACGCCGCTTTCGCGCAGTCGGGTCTTTGCAACACTGCTTCAATATTAATTCCATGATTGGAAAATGCGGAAGCTAAAGCAGCGATGATCCCCGGACGGTCGCGAACCGTAAAGCGAACATAGTGGGGCGTTACGAAGTCATGGCTGACGGGATAGACCGAGGTAGCGCCGCTGGAGAGGCTTTCCAGCCCCTGCGAGCGGTTGCGCGAAACCGCCACCAGGTCGGATACTACAGCGACCGCCGTCGGATTGCCGCCCGCTCCGTGGCCGGAGAACACCGTTTCGCCTCCGTAAACTCCCGTGCTCACCACCAGGTTCTGCCCGCCTTCGAGTTGTGCTAGGGGAGAATCGCGGCGGAGGATCGCCGGTTGTACCGATGCGTAGAGATGGCCGTCGCGCAATTCGGCGCGCGCAATCTGGCGCACGGTGGAGCGCTGGTAGAGATCATGCGCGTAGGCAAAATCGATCATCTCAACCGGGCGAATCGAATGGCAGACGACCTGTTCGGGCAGCACCTCGGCCCGCAGACCTACGCGGGCGAGGATCACCAGTTTGGCGCGCGCATCGTAGCCGTCGACATCGTCGGTTGGATCGGCTTCGGCAAAACCGGCCTCTTGCGCCTCTTTCAGCGCTTGAGCGAAGGGAATGCCGGTGCTCTCGATCTTGGTCAGGATGTAGTTGCAGGTGCCGTTCAGAACGCCATGAATCTTGTAGAGATGATCCCCCGCCAAGCCATCCTGCAAACCCGACAGCACGGGAATACCGCCGGCGACCGAGGCCCCGAACGCCAGATGCTGTCCGGCGCGGAGCGCGACCTCGGCCAGCTCGGCTCCGCACTGGGCAATGAGTTGCTTGTTGGCGGTCACCACCGATTTGCCGCCTTCGAGTGCGCGCTTTACCCACGCGCCCGTGGGGTTCACTCCGCCCACGACTTCGACCATCACATCGACATCGGAGGCAAGTATCTCCTCGATGTTTTCGCACCAGCGCACGTGTCCTGGAATCCAGTCGACTTTCTTGCGCTCGACGTTGCGATTGAAAACATGCGTCAGGCGTAGCAACGGCTGGTTCACTCCGTTACACAGAATGCGTGCCACCGCGCTTCCGACAGTGCCGAAGCCGACGATAGCAACCTTGAGAGCCGATTCAGAATAGGGCATGGAACCATCCGCAGTCTTAGTTGACGTTGCCACTCTTCACCTCACCACATCATGGGAAATCCTGCAATTGTTTTTCTGTGACTCAGACCACCCCGACAAGCCAACTGCGGGCTCGTTGGGGCCCCGACGGAATGGGCCAAGCGACTACCCAGGTTAGCCGAATAACACGGCACGAGGTGTCATCCTGAGCAGTCTACGAAACTGCGCCAGGGGCTATTTCTTATCCCCACACGTAGCCGCCGCGCTCAGCGGTTGTGGCTGTTCGAAGAATCTGGCGTGCAAGTGCCTGATGGCCTCCGGTAAATCGCTTTCCTCGATCACAACGCCGATATTAATTTCCGACGCGCCTTGCGAGATCATGTGTATGTTGACGTTCGCCGTCGCCAACGTACCGAACACGCTGGCCGCCACCCCAACCTTATACTTAATCCCCTCACTGACCAGGCAAACGATCGCCTTTCCGGTTTCCACTTCCACTTCCCCAAGTTGTTTTAAATCCGCCAGCAGCGGACTAAGTACTCCAGCTGAGTCCAGGGCAACGGAAATGCTCGCCTCGGAGGTCGAAACCAGATCGGCCGACAAACTATGACCCTCGAATACTTCGAAAAGGCCCTTGAGGTAGGTGAACGCCATTGGCCCACGATTGGTCCGCATGCTGATGATTGCAACGTTCTTCTTGGCGGCGATGGCGCGGAACATCGTCTGGCAGCGCGGGGCCCGGGCGCGAATGCAGGTGCCCTTGCCTTCCGGGTGTCTGGAATCGAGTACGAAGACAGGAATGTCTTTTTCCACTGCGGGAATCACCGTCGCGGGATGCAGCACTTTGGCACCGAAATACGCCAGCTCCGAGGCTTCGGCAAAACTCATTTCGTCGATCTTCCGTGCACTCGGGCAGAGACGAGGATCGGTGGTCATTACCCCCTTCACGTCGGTCCAGATCTCGATGCCATCAACCGAAAGAGCCGCGCCGACAATTGAGGCTGAATAATCGGAGCCACCGCGGCCGAGCGTGGTGGTGATGCCGCTGGCGTTGGATGCGATGAAGCCGCCCATCACCGGAACGCAATTGCGGGCGAGCAGCGGGAGCAACTTTGCCTGCGTGCGCTCGTTGGTTGCCGCGAAGTCGGGAGCGGCGCGGGTGAAGGCCGAATCGGTGATCAGGCATTCGCGTGCATCCACCAGTTCGGACTCAATCCCCAAGGCGTTAAAGGCCGCTGTCACCAGCGTGCTGGAACAGATTTCGCCGTAGGACATCACGTTGTCCATCGTGCGGGGAGAAAGCTCGCCCAAGGCGGCGATTCCGCGCAACACGACCTCCAGCGAGTCGAACAGCACTTGCAGTTGAGGGTTCACCTGCGACGCGACGTTCAGCTTCTCGCTGGCGGCGTAGTGGCGCTCGCGAACGCCCTGAAGAGACTTCAGCGAAGCGGGCAGGCCGGTGCCAGCCGCGCCGCGCGCCATGGCGACCAACACGTCTGTGACGCCTCCCATGGCACTGACTACCACCACCGGCTTTTGTGCTCGACGGCCGGCGACAATGAACGCCACTCGGGTAATAGCCTGCGCATCTTCGACCGAAGTACCACCGAATTTCATAACGATCATTGCTGGCTCCTCAGGGTGATCGGGGTGATTGGTGATGCCAAAAAACAAAAACCCACCGGCTCGTCCATGCGGTGGGTCTTACGAGTGGTGATCTATGAGAGCTATCTATGAACCCTTACAGATCCCGTCTCCGCCCGGCGCGCCGTATGTGCTAATAATTCGCACACACGCCATGCGTGTTATTGTGCTGCCGGGTGCGGGAGAGAAGTGCATATACATAGAAGAATATTTACTTTAAGACAATTCGGCGGAGAGCGTCAAGAAATTTCGCCCGTAACGGGAATTTCAAAATGAAAGCTGATTCCCGGTGTTGACTTTTAATAAGACCAGCGTCATGGTTTCTGCGTCACCCAGCCACACGGCCCGGTTGCATCAAGCGTCAACGAATTGTTCGTTTTCAGGGTCTCGGGCCCAAACAGGACATTTCAGTGGATCACAACGCACCCGGAAGCAAGGAAGGATCTTATGGAAAAAGGAATAGATCGGCGGAAGTTCTTACAGACAACGGCAGTCGCAGGCACCGTTTTGTTAGCCGGAGACCTCGCTCAAGCAGCCACAAGCGTATCAGAGCAAACGCAGATTCCAGAGGCTGACAAAATCGTCATCACGGTCATCACAGACAATTTAGCTGACGCAAACCGATTAGATTACAAAATTGCCAAAAGACCTGCCTCTGTTATAAGCCCCCTGGACACCGCTTTCCACGCTGAACATGGATAGGCCTACCACATTGAAACGGTGGTCGATGGAAAGACACATGCGTGCCTCTATGATTTCGGGACAGATGCCAGGGGCATCCTGCGGAACATGGACCTGCTCAAACTCAACCTCGGCCAGGTGGAGGCGCTCGGCATAAGCCATGATCATTGGGACCACCAGATCGGGTTGGTCGAGATCCTCAAGGCCAAGAGACATGAAATGGCCAAAGAGCTTCCTCTCTATATCGGCCAGGAATTTTTCGTGGGCAACTACGGCAAACGGCCCAATGGCAACATTGTCCAGACGAATCTCCTTAAGAGGGAGGATGTTGAGGCGCTGGGGTTCATAAAGATCGTGGAGATCAACGGTCCGACCCCGATCATCCCTGGGGCCATGTTCGTGGGAAAAATCGAACGGGTAACAGACTATGAAAAAATTGCCCCGAACCTTCTGGCCAAGAGAGGGGGAGAGTATGTGCCGGAGCAGTTCATCGGCGAACAAGTGCTGGTTTTCAACGTCAAAGGGAAGGGATTGGTCGTGCTTTCCAGTTGCGCCCACAGAGGTATCGTTAACGCCGTAAAACAGGCGCAGAAGATGACAGGAATTGAAAAAGTGCACGCCATAATCGGCGGCTGCCACCTGATCAATGCCAAACAGGAACAGATTCTGAAGACGGTTGCGGACATTCGGGCTATCAATCCAGACTACATCGCGCCCACGCATTGCACCGGGTACGAGGCCATATCGACCTTTGCCCGAGAAATGCCCGAGAAGTTTATTCTCAATACGGCCGGCACGAGGTACATCATAACCGCCTAGAGATTGGCGGGAGAACGGTCACAAACAGGCGGCAGGGCCAAGATTCGCAACTCACTTCCGAGTTCGTGGGCTGTGCTGCGATGACGAACGAAATGCCCCACTTGAGCTTTGCTTGAATGGGGCACCCTCAAGCGCCGAATTTCGGAGCTGACAAATCGCTCGCGCAATCCGCCAGATGGAGTATCATCTCAACATTCGTTTTTCGGGCAATCAAGAGAATTTGGTGGGCTGCCGTGCGAGACCGTCTGCAACTCAGGCGGCGCGAGCATAATCATTTGACGAGTCTGAAGCGAGAGCGACTGGTGAACAGGCGCCTGGACGACTGGAGGAGGGGCTGTGGGTACAAGCATCAATACGCCGACTAAGAAAGAACAAGTACAGAAACGAGCGTGGTTTCTGGATCTGAATCCCGCCGAGAAAAGCACTCTATTCGCAACCTTTGGCGGCTGGGCCCTTGACGGCCTCGACGTGATGGTCTATCCGTTCCTGATTTCCACCTTGATGGCCCTTTGGCACATCAGCCCCGGACAGGCAGGCTTGCTGGGCACGGCGACCTTGCTGCTCTCGGCAGTGGGCGGATGGTTGGCAGGACTGCTTTCCGATAAATACGGACGGACCCGGGTTCTGCAATGGACGGTGATCTGGTTCTCGGTGTTTACGTTCCTCAGCGGGTTTACGACGTCGTTCTGGCAATTGCTGTTTACCCGCGGAATGCAAGGCATCGGCTTTGGCGGTGAGTGGGCCGTAGGCGCAGTCCTGATGGGTGAGACGATCCGCCCCCAACACCGTGGCAAAGCAGTTGGTACGGTACAGAGCGGTTGGGCAATCGGCTGGGCCCTGGCGGCGATCTTCTACATGGGGCTGTTCAAGATTTTCCCGCCGGAGACAGCTTGGCGCGGTATGTTCTGGATTGGCATCCTGCCTGCATTTCTCGTGTTCTACATCCGGCGCTTCGTGCCGGAGCCGGATGTCTACGCCAAGACCAAGAAACAAATGGAAGCCAAAGGCGAGAGCAGTCACTTTCTGGAGATTTTTTCGCCTGGCATGCTGCGCACCACATTGCTGACCTCCTTGCTGGCGACTGGTGCCCAGGGCGGCTACTATGCGATTACAACCTTCCTGCCAACCTTTCTGAAGACCGTACGCAAGCTTTCGGTCATGAACACCGGCGCATATACGTTCGTGGCGATCGCCGGCGCTTGGGTCGGATACATGGTGGGAGCGTACCTTGCGGACTATCTTGGCCGCAGGCGATCACTGATCTTTTATGCCGCATGTTCGGCCATCACGGTTACCTGCTATACGTTCCTGCCCATCAGCAATGGAGTGATGCTGATTCTGGGCTTCCCGTTAGGGTTCTTTGTCTCCGGTACGTTCAGTCCGATCGGCGCGTTTTTCACTGAGCTATTTCCCTCGCGGCTGCGTGGTTCAGGCCAGGGATTTGCTTACAACTTCGGACGCGGTGTCGGTGCTCTGTTCCCAACGCTGGTCGGTTACCTGGCAGCGGCAATCACCCTCGGCAAGGCAATCGCAGTATTCGGGGTCGCAGCATACGTGGTGTTGATTATCGCGGTCTTGTTGCTTCCCGAAACCAAGGGCAAGGAATTGAAGGCATACGAATAACGCCTAGCGGCGCGAGCGTCGTCTCTCCCGCTTTTCACCATGGTCCTGAATATCCCGCCGGAAGCCCATGCGGCTTACCGGCGGGTTTTTGTGTGCGCGGTGTGAACTCCCCACATCTGCCCGGCAGATGTGGGGCACTAGCGGGTTTCATTTTCCAAAAGAGTGCTTACGCGTCGTTAAGCATCTGAGCTAGGTGCCGGACGCGGGTTCCGGGGCAGAAGTGGCGTATTTGCGAGCGGCATGAATAGCCGTCGGCGATCGCCACCGCCTCCGGTCCGCTGTTGCGAATCGCCGGCAGCAGCACACGTTCGGCCAGCGCGTGCGACATGTCATAGCGCTCCTTGTCATAGCCCCAGGCGCCGGCCAGTCCGCAGCAGCTTGCTTCCAGCACGTCCAGTTTTAAGCCCTCCATGCGCCGAAGCAGATTGATCTCCGTATCCATGCCCACGATAGCGCGGTGATGGCAGTGTCCCTGGAGCAGCGCCGTGGCGTTTCGTGCCGGCGGCGTGAAGCCCGGAAGCTCTCGGGTTACGAACTCCTCGAACATGAACGACTGACGCGACAGGGCCAGCGCCTTCGGATCGTTCGGGTATAGCCGCAGCAACTCATCGCGGAAGGTGAGAATACAGCCGGGCTCCAGTCCAATAATTGACGTACCGCGTTCAATGTGTGGAGCGAGCACCTGCATTACCTTTGCGAGCTGCTGCTTGGCCTCGTCGAGCAAGCCCTGATCGTAGAGCGGACGTCCACAGCAAACGTAGCGCGAAGGCACCACCACCTTGCAGCCGGCGCGTTCGAGCACCTCGACGGCGGAGATGGCGACCTCCGGGTCGAAGAAGTTATTGAACGTATCGGTGAAAAGTACGACTTCGCGTCCCTCGTGCGGTTGCTTGTGCGCGGCGAACCATTCGCGAAAACTGCGCGAGGCAAAGCGAGGCAGCGGACGATCCTGGTGCAGGCCCAAGGCGTTTTTCGCCACGCTTCCCAGCACTGAAGCTGAAATGGCATTGACGAGTCCGGGAACCTTGGCGGCCAGCGGCGCCCACTCATAAATCTTGCCGAAGAGCTGCGCCCTCAGGGGACGAGGATGCTTCTGATAGAAGTGGTGGAGGAACTCCGCTTTGTAGATGGCCATGTCCACCGTCGCCGAACACTCCGACTTGCAGCTCTTGCAGGACAGGCACATTTCCATGCTTTCGTGGATGGCCTCGTCGGTGAAACCGCCAGGGAATATTTCTCCATTGATGGCTTCGAACAGCATGTGCACGCGCCCGCGAGTCGAGAAGGCCTCATCGTGCGTGGCCTTGTACGACGGGCACATGGCGCCGGAGTCCAGCCTGCGGCACTTGCCAATGCCGACGCAGCGCGAGAAGGCGCCGCCGATGCCGCCATCGGAACTGAAGTCGAACATCGTTGGAATCTGCTGCGGGTGGTAACTCGCCATTCGCAGGAAAGAGTGCAATGGATGGGCATCCACGATGATGCCGGGGTTCATGCGGCGCTCGGGATCGAAGATGTCCTTGAATTCGCGGAATACCTCCATCACCTCGGGGCCAAACATTTTAGGCAACAGCTCAGAGCGCGCGATGCCGTCGCCATGTTCGCCGGAGTTTGAGCCGCCCAACTCGGTGACCAGTTCGCTCATATCGAGCATGGCGCGATGAAAGGTCTCGACGCCCTCCGGGGTGTCGAAGTCGAAAGCCACGCGGCCATGCACGCAACCTTCGCCAAAGTGTCCCTGGAACATGTTGACCGTCAGTTTGTGCCGCTTCAGGAGCTGATCGAAGCGGCGTAGATATTCGCCGAGACGGTTCGGATGGACGGCGAAGTCTTCTGCTCCGGGCCAGCCACGGGGGATGCCATCGCGTGGCGCGCCTGAGCCAAGGCCGGACTCGCGCAATCCCCAAACTGCATTGCGCTCCTGCGGCGCGGAATACAGCGCCACGCCTGCAACGCCCTTGGCTTGTTTGGCGCGCGAAACGAGGGCCTCGCCTCGGGTGCGCGCCTCGTCAACGGTCGCGCCGCCCAGCTCGACGATCAAATAACTTCTGCCCGGAGGCAGCAGTTTGACCGAGCTCCAGCCCTTTTCCTGCCAAAACTCAACCAGGTAATGATCGAAGGCTTCGACCGCTTCAGGCTTGTGTTCAAGGATCATCGGGACGTGATCGCCCGCAAGGAAGATGTCGTCGAAACCGAGCACCACCAGCACCAGTTCTTTTGGCTTCGGCACCAGCCGCACGGTTGCGTTGAGCACCAGCGCCAGCGTGCCCTCGGAGCCGGTCACCGCGCGCGCCAGGTTGAAGTGGTTTTCCGGCAGCAGCTCGTCAAGGTTGTAGCCGGAGACGCGCCGCGGAATTCGCGGATAGCGGGCGCGGATGAGGTCGGCATGTTGTTGCGCTATCGCCTGCGCGCGGCCATAGATATCCGCTGTGCGCCCGCCGCAGGCAAGGGCGGCTTGAATGCTCTCGGCAGTGTTGGGGCCAAGCTTCAGCCGAGTGCCGTCGTAGAGCACTACGTCGAGATCGACCACGTTCTCGGAGGTCTTGCCATAAGCGGCCGAATGCGCTCCGCAGGAGTTGTTGCCGATCATTCCACCCAGGGTGCAGCGGTCCTTGGTTGCGGGATCTGGCGGAAAAAACAGGCCGAACTTACCCGCTGCGGTGTTCAGAATGCTCTGCACCACTCCGGGCTGCACCACCGCGGTTCGCCCGTCGGGATCGATCGACTTGATCTCCGCCATGTAGCGGGAGAAATCCAGCACCAGCGCGGTGTTGCAGGAGTTCCCGCTGAGGCTTGTGCCGCCGCCGCGAGGCACGATGGGCACCTGATTCTCGTGCGCCAGCGCCAGCGTGTTGATGACATCCTGCTCATGGCGCGGGCAAACCACTCCCACGGGTACCTGCCGATAATTGGAAGCGTCTGTGGAATAGATCGCGAGCGACCTGGAATCAAAGCGGACATCGCCTTCAAGAACTCGCTTTAACTCCGACTCAAAACTGGCTACGGATGAAGACATTCTGGCCCCAATTTCTGAACATCATTAAGAAAATTCAGGTATAGAGAAAGTATAAAGCAGCAGGGGCTCGGAAGCGATGTTATTGATGAGCGCAGTGCGTCGATGGAAAACAAGGCTTCATTGCAAGATGATCTTCGCTTTAAGTCCAGTGCTGTCAGAACCGTGCGAACGGGCAGGGCCAAACCCGACAATAAAGTCAACCGTGCTGGATTCGGATTCCGATAAAGAAACGTCAAAAAATGCGAAGCTTCTTTCTGTGGGAATTCCGCGAAGAACTGGCAATTCAGAAAATAGCGATCTGCTGCAATTGAGCACGACATTGACATCACACTCTGCGTTTGCTTGTCTATCTAGGCCGCGGAACTGACCCGTTATCGTATATTTCCCGCTTTTCGGGCACGTCCAGCGAGCAATGTCGTATTCTCCTCCTGGACCGGGATGCATGTGAAGCATATCGGGGAGCATGATAGCAGGTGCTCCCTTGCCTTTCGTGGCCGGTCCGATTGCGCATGATGCCGAGATCGTCAATTTGTGGCACTGTCCCATCTATCGAGCTCGGGTTCTACGTCCGCCCGATTGCGAATGAAGCGATCAAAGTCAGAACCAAATTGGTTCCTAGACCAACCATATTGCCAGAGCCAGCAGGGTTTTCTGAGATGGAAAAATCAGCAACAGCATCCCAGATAACTGGCTGTTCAGAGTCTCCGGAGGGCCTACGGTCCTTCTTCCTGAACAGGTAAAAAAGCGGAACGCCCGATAACATCGCCACCACAGCCGTGACTAGGAGCTTCCAGAAATCTGTTGCGAATTCTCCGGCACGAGTTGGGCGTTCTTGGTGCCCAACTATTCCTTTGCCGCGAAGGTGAACTTCGGGCGCCGCAGTGCCACCTGCCTCTGGCGTCAGCAGCAACTGGACAGTAAAACTTTCATGAGGATTGAGGTAGGGTAGCCTGAGTTCAAGGGAGTGTTCCGTCTTCTGAATCGCCCCCGCCGCTGCGGGTCCGGTAATCTTGAAGTCCTTGAGAATGGCAGTCGGAGAGTTCAGTTCGCAGTGCACGTCTTCTGCTTCTTTTCCCCCAGGATTGGATACATTGATAACAGCGATTCCTATCCGTTGGACCTGCCCGACAAAATCGCCCGAACTCGCTATCACGTAGATCAAGTCGGAGGCACGATCGCGGAAGACATCCAACATCAATCCGCTGCCCACAGCGACCGCGATGCTGATTAGCCCGGTCATTAGTAGTATTTGGCCGCGAGTAAGCTAACGTATTTGGCCGCGGATTTCCTCTGTTCGGGCAACGAATACCCCAGATGAGATTGTGTATCCCCTGTCAGGGACGGGCCAATAGTACGCCTACTGGTTGATGCTGTCACCTCGTTCTGTAAAGATTGGAACGCTCTGAAGTTCTTTCGGAGAGAGTTGAGCGAGTGACTCATATCTGCTGCCGTTGCAGATGTGGGGCGGTTTAAGCGGTGGAGCAGAATTCTTCCGAGCCCCACATCCGCCAAAAAAAGCGGGTGTGGGCCACCAGCTAGCGGATCATGAGGGCAAAGCGCGTGAGCGGCGTTTCAAGTTGTTTGAAACGCCGCTCCGCTGAGATCAGGCAAGGTCGAAGCGATCAAGGTTCATCACCTTGTTCCACGCAGCCGCGAAGTCACGCACGAACACGTCGTTCGAGTCGCTGCATGCGTAGACTTCCGCAAGGGCCCGGAGCTGGGAGTTCGAACCGAAGACGAGATCGACAACGGTGCCCGTCCACTTGAGCTCGCCCGTCGCCCGATTGCGCCCATCCAACACGCCTTCAGCTATCGTGGACTTCTCCCACTTCGTATTCATGTCGAGGAGGTTGACAAAGAAATCATTGGTCAACATCCCCGGTCGCTTGGTGAAGACGCCGTGTTCGGACTGCCCGACGTTTGCGTTCAGGACACGCATGCCACCGATAAGAACCGTCATCTCGGGAGCGGTCAGCGTCAGCAGGTTCGCCCGATCCAGCAGCAGCTCCGCCGCCGATTCCACGTGTTCCTTCCGGATATAGTTGCGGAATGCGTCTGCAGCCGGCTCCAGTACGGCGAAAGAATGCACATCGGTCTGCTCTTGCGAAGCATCCGTGCGCCCCGGCGAGAAGGGAACCTTCACGTCGTGCCCGGCCTTCTTCGCCGCTTCCTCGACGGCTGCACAGCCGCCCAGAACGATCAGGTCTGCCAGCGACACCTTCTTCCCGCCGGATTGCGCGCTGTTGAAATCCTTCTGGATCGCTTCCAGCGTCCGGAGGACCTTCACCAGTGTCGTCCGGCTGGTTGACATCCCAATTCTTTTGCGGCGCCAGGCGAATGCGCGCGCCGTTCGCACCGCCGCGCTTGTCGCTGCCGCGGAACGTTGACGCCGACGCCCAGGCCGTCGTGACCAGTTCGGAGATGGAAAGTCCGGATGCGAGAATCTTGCACTTGAGGGAGGTAATGTCCAGCGCATCAATCAATGCATGATCCACGGCGGGAATGGGGTCCTGCCAGATCAGCACTTCCTTGGGCACCAGCGGGCCCAGGTAGCGGGCGAAACCGGGCCCATGTCGCGGTGCGTCAGCTTGAACCACGCCCGGGCAAACGCGTCTGCGAACTGATCCGGATTCTCGTAGAAGCGCCTTGAAATCTTTTCGTAAACCGGGTCGAACCGCAAGGCGAGGTCAGTGGTCAACATGGATGGAGCGTGACGCTTTGACGGGTCGTGCGCATCCGGCATCGTACCGGCGCCTGCGCCATGCTTCGGTTTCCACTGATGCGCGCCGGCCGGGCTCTTGGTCAGTTCCCATTCGTAGCCGAACAGGTTCCAGAAGAAGTTGCTGCTCCACTTCGTGGGCGTTGTAGTCCAGGTGACTTCCAGGCCGCTGCCGATCGTGTCACCACCTTTGCCTGTGCCAAAGCTGCACTTCCAGCCGAGGCCCTGCTCCTCGATGCCGGCGGCTTCCGGCTCTGGGCCCACCAGTTTCGCATCGCCGGCGCCGTGGGTTTTGCCGAAGGTGTGACCGCCGGCAATCAGCGCGACTGTTTCTTCGTCATTCATCGCCATGCGAGCGAACGTCTCGCGAATATCGCGTGCCGCAAGGAGCGGGTCCGGGTTGCCGTTCGGCCCTTCCGGATTCACGTAGATCAGGCCCATTTGAACAGCGCCGAGAGGATTTTCGAGCTGACGGTCGCCGCTGTAGCGCTCGTCTGCCAGCCACTTGCCCTCAGACCCCCAGTAAATGGCTTCTTCCGGCTCCCAGATGTCTGGGCGCCCGCCGCCGAACCCGAACGTCTTGAACCCCATCGACTCCAGGGCGACGTTGCCGGCGAGAATCATAAGGTCGGCCCACGAGATCTTCCGGCCGTACTTCTGCTTGATCGGCCAGAGCAATCGGCGTGCCTTGTCGAGGTTCACGTTGTCCGGCCAGCTATTGAGCGGCGCAAATCGCTGTGCTCCGGAGCCCGCGCCCCCTCGGCCATCAGCGATACGGTACGTCCCTGCGCTGTGCCACGCCATGCGGATGAACAACGGCCCATAGTGGCCAAAGTCCGCCGGCCACCAATCCTGCGAGTCCGTCATCAAGGCGTGGAGGTCTTTAATCACGGCATGCCAGATCGAGGCTCTTGAACTCCGCGGCGTAGTTGAACTCCTCGCCCATGGGATTGGACAGGGGAGAGTTCTGGTTGAGAATTTTCAGGTTCAGCTGATCGGGCCACCAGCCCTGATTCGACATGGCCCCAGCCGCCCTGCGCCTGTGAGACCCACCCGTCACCGGGCATTTGCTATCGCTTGCCATGTCAGCTCTGCTTTCCATCTCAACTTTGCTTTCCATATGAGCTCCATTCGTATTTTTGACTTTTTAAATCTGGTTCGACCAAGTGCCGCATCGGCCTATATCGGCCCAATCAATTCGGTAAAGAGTTCGTTCATCTTTCCGATTGCGGAAAAGATTTTGGCTTTCGTCTGGCGATTAATGTCGTGGGGAACCGTAAATGTTCCATGGGCCCCAGGAGCCCTTGGCGTGCGTTCGGCGTTCCGGAATCACTTCGCGGTCAAAAGTGAGCGAGTTCTTCCGGAAACCATACGTCCTGCAGGAGCGCCGGGCCGCGAGGTCCAGGCGGTCATCACGTTTCTGATTGTCGACAATAGAGGCCCCGGCATTGTTGGTTAGTTTGTTTTTATTACAGGTAAACCTCCTAGATTGCTCTAGGCTATTTGCATTATACCGCCCGTGAGGCGCAAACCCAAGCTGCATCTGCGACTGAAGAGCGAAATAATCTCGAATCGGTCGAACGAGGTCTTAGAGCCCGCTTAGGGGACTTAGCCGTGGTCAGCCGATGAGTCGCGGGTCATTCGGAGTGCGCCGGGCTAAACCGGCATGTTGTAGGGGATGCAAGAGCCCTACAGGAAAGGAAGTAGCGAATCCATCCTGGCCTCGAGTCTTGCAGGGGACATCGTGAGGTGTTTCTTGAAGCGTAGACCAGAGGCATCGGTGGGCGGGGCGATTGAGCTGCGAAAAGCCCGTAGATCAGGATGCCGACTCCATTCCGAGTAGGAGGAAGGCAAGACGGCAGCCACGCTAATCGCGAGTGGACTGTCGGTCCTGCGTAGTCTGAGAACCCGCGCACGCTGAGAAACAACATGCACGAGAACCGGGAGATCTCCAGCCCGCCTTGGTCTGCCGATCAAGGCCGGTCCGCGAAGGCCACAAGCCGCACTGCGGACATGCACGTTCTGGAGAAGTCGGACTGTGCCGTACTACCTGTGAACCAGCCGAACAAGGGAGGACAACCTTCTGCGGAGGCTGGGGAGGGAAGGGCGCAGACGAGGGAGAACATCGTTCAGTCGCGCATGCATCCGACACAGAGCGGAAAGTGCATGTCCCAGGGGTTGGGCGGTGTGCGGAAAGCAGCAAAGGAAAGCAAGCAGGAGCAGTTCACCGCTTTGCTCCACCATCTGAGCATCGGACTACTTCGCGACAGCTTCTACGGGCTCCAGCGTAAGGCTTCGCCCGGAGTAGACGGAGTGACGTGGCAGGAGTATGAATCCGGGCTGGAGGAACGGCTTATCGATCTGCATAGCCGGGTGCACTGTGGAGCGTATCGGGCACAACCCTCAAGACGAGTCTTCATACCGAAGGCTGACGGACGGCAACGTCCGTTGGGCGTTGCAGCACTGGAGGACAAAATCGTTCAACAGGCTGTGGTGACGATCCTCAACCAGATCTATGAGGTCGACTTCAAGGGCTTCTCTTACGGGTTCCGTCCCGGTCGCAGCCCGCACCAGGCGCTGGACGCGCTGACGGTGGGCATCCAACGGAAGCGAGTGAACTGGGTGCTTGATGCCGCGAAGCGTAGCAGGGAGGTTGTAGGCCGGAACAACAGGAACGGCAAGATAGCCCCGAAATCGATCGTGATCGAAGTAGCCGACCTAATCCCCCTACGGGGAAGGCAGGAATTCAGGATGCGATATGGCAAGTGTTCTGAGTTGCTTCCGGGGTTGATCGCTGGCATGCAGCCGAAGGATGACATGGGAACAAGGGAGATCCGTCAGGTTCAAGCCTGTCTTGTAGGAGCCAACAAGCTTACAAAGCGAGAAGGTTCCGAAGGCCTGACGGAAGTCAGACTGCCTGATAGTACTCTGCGGTCGGGAGAGCCGGCTACATGGGGAAGCGGGCAGCGGAAGTTGATTGTTCGTGGGAAACATGAGCTCCATTCAAAGGGAGGATTCGGCCTTCTATGCAAAGAGAAGAACCGCCAGTCATGACAACAGGACCCGAACGAATAGCAGCCAAAGCTCGGTGCGAGCGAAACTCCGGTTTACGACGCTGGCTCATCACATAACAACTCCCTGCCATTGAATTCTCTGATGTTTGTTTCGGTGCGGCGAGATATTCTGGAACCAGCCTCATGCCGCATACGGAACTTTTTCCTTTTCTGCGTCTGTTCGACGGGCGATACCTTGACCCGCGCACCCACGTATGGTGGCTGGAGGCATTGTTCTGGATTCTCGCCCTGCTGCTGGCAATTTTGCTGTTGAAATGCGGGAGAGCCTGCGCGCGCATGGAAGGCGCGTGGCGGCACGCGAGCCGCCGCCGGGTGGCCTCGATGCTTGCCCCGGGGCTCTTGGTAATCGTGCTGCGTCTGGCTCTGTTGCCATTGATCCCCGTGCCAGCGCCGGAGATTCACGACGAGTTCAGCTATTTGCTTGGAGCGGAGACATTCGCCGCGGGTAGACTCGCCAATCCCACGCCGGACGCATGGCAGCACTTCGAGACCTTCCACGTCAACATGCGGCCTAGCTACCATTCGATGTATCCGCCTGCGCTGTTTGTTTTCCCCGCGCTCGGCATCCTGTTGGCACACAATGCGTGGATCGGCGAATTACTCGGCGTAGCCGTCATGTGCTCGGCGATTACCTGGATGCTGCAAGGTTGGGTGCCCGCGCACTGGGCTTTGCTCGGCGGCCTATGGGCGGCGCTCCGCTTTGGCATTTTTTCCTATTGGGTGAACTCCTATTGGGGCGGAGCGATGGCCGCGACGGCAGGCGCGCTGGTGCTGGGAGCGATTGCGCGCATTCTCCGCGCGCGCCGGCAAACCGGCGAGGTCCGAGTGAAAGACGGGGTTCTGCTGGCGATTGGGCTCGTTCTGCTGGCCAACAGCAGACCGCTAGAGGGCTTGCTTTTCAGTCTGCCCTGGTTGGTTTATCTGGTCGTCGGAATCGTTCGTTGCGACGCCAGCCTGCGTCGCAAGCTGCTCTCGCGGATCGCTCTTCCCGGGGGGCTACTGTTGCTGGCGGGCGCACTTTGGATGCTGCACTACGACAGCCGCACCGTGGGCAATCCGTGGACGATGCCCTATATGGTGAACCACGCGGAATATCACCTGACCAATCCGTTTCTGGGGCAGGCGCGGAAACCGATTCCGGCTTACCGGCACGACAGCATGCGCCGGTTCTATGTCATGCACGAACTGCCGGACTACCTGGACTCGCAGAGCTTCTGGGGAGTTCGCCAGATTGTGTCGCGGAATACGGCAATCGTTTACGTTTTCTTTTTCTGTCCGGTTGGATTGCTGATGTTGGCCGGCTGGCTTCGGATGCTGCGGCCAGCCCCAACCGGCACAACTGCGGCACGCGTCGAGGTTTCCGGCCCGTCGCAATCGATGATCGCCGTTTCCGCCGTCGCTGCTGTTGTTCCATCGCTGGTGGGGCTCTGGCCTCCCCATGGGCACTATGCCGCGCCTGCCACGGGTGCGTTCATCCTCCTTGGGTTGGTGGGGTTGCGGCGTCTAAGGACGGCGAAAGTGCGCGGCGCAAGAATTGGATGTGCGCTTTCGCGGGCCGTGATAATCCTGCTCGCGGTTGCGTTGCTGGCAGCCGCATCGGCCAAGATCATGGACCCGTTTGAACTCTACGCCGCTAAAGCGATCTCGCCTTTGCCCCTGCGCATTGAACGCGAGCGCATTGCAAGTCAGCTTTCCAGCATGCAGGGCCGGCACCTGGTGATTGTCACTTACGGCCCCAGGGACATTCCTGGCGAGGAATGGATCGCAAACAAGCCCGATCCGCGTTCGGCAAAAATCATCTGGGCTCGCGACATGGGGATAGTGAAGAACGAGGAATTGCTCAGGGCCTATCCGGGACGCCACGTCTGGTTCGTCAATCGCAGCGACCCTTTGCGGCAATTGGTCGCGGCTAAGCCATGACACCGGTCAACCAAGACATCATTAAGACTCTGTAGGAACAAGACCATTCAGGGCTGAACGGAACGAGGGCTTACCGCCGGATTCTCATCGCGAGCGCGTAGCGGCAATCTGATCGTCACCAAAGATGCGGGGAAGTGCGCGTCCCCAAATAAACTTGCCGCCGTCGATCAACTGGAGGCCGACCTGACCCTCGGTGGCAGAGCTGGCGTCGCCGACCCAAACAACGCGATATCTGGCCTTGCTGTTCTGGTGCTTCACGCCGACAACGCAGCCGCGTTGCAGCAAATGGGTAATTCCCTTGAGCCGGGCTCCGGTCGTGGTGATGTCGACCGTAACCGCATCCTGCTCAAACATAGCGCCATCGAGATCCATCCCCCAAAACTGTACCGGAAGCGTGATGCGCATGCGTTGTTCACGCCGCGCGCCCGGCTTCATTTCCGGCTCCATTTCGAGATCGGAGTGAAGGACCACTCGGTTTCCGCCGGCGCGCTGAGCTTCCAGCATTCCCGCCACGGCTGCCGCAAATAGCTCGCGCCTCGACTTGGCGTCGCGCGGAAACAGCGCCACCCCGATGCTGACCGTAACCCACACTGCCTTTGGCGGCAGTCCGGCGAGCAAGCAGGTACCTTCGATGTCCTCGCGCACGCTTTCGGCCAGGCAATATGCCTCGGCGGTATTCGTGTCGGGGAGGACGATGGCAAATTCCTTGCTGCCGTACTGCGTCACGGTGTCGCCTTCGCGCCCGTTTCGCGACACAACCGTTGCGACGTTGCCCGCCACGTCATCGTGGAAAGTCGGGCCATGCGAATCCTCCAGAATCCCGAAACGGTCAATCTCGATAACCAGCAACGCCAAGGGGCTTCCGCTGGCGCGGGCTCGGGTAATTTCCTGGCGCAGTTGCTCGTCGAAACGCTTGCGCATGTTCAAGCTGTCGGGAGGATTCATGGCATCCAGCTCAGGACGCGTGGGTTCAACCCTTTGAGGAATGGTCGCGAAAGAATCAATCGGCAAGTCTTTCCCAAACGATTGAAGAGGTAACTCGAAGCTGAAATTAGCCGCCAATTGATCATTCCTCGCAAACCGCTCGCCCAGTCCACCTCTACTAGTACTACAGAGTTTGAGATTCTGTAAGATTACGCCCGTAACTTCCCTTTGTTACCAAATTCCTCCGGCAACTGCGGTGCTCAAGACAGAGATGCTACAGGAATCAAATTCGCCATCTTCACGCAAGGGCCAATCTGGGCGAACATCAACGAGAACTTGCGAGCGGGGCAGTGTGCCCAGGTGACGGGCCTACGATGCGAAATATCAGCGACTTACTGCGCGAAAAAGAGGCGGAACTACAGCAGCTTGAGAAGGAAGTTGAGGCGTTGCGCCTGGCCGTAAGTTTGCTGGACGAGAAAGGCTCACCGGCTGCGGCGCAGGCTGTCGTCGCGGTTGCGAGCCCGGAGATATCCGACTTGGCCCTTTCTTTTGGTGAACATGCCGCCGGAAGCATCGTGTCCGGGGCACCCACGTCGCGCCAGTTTCCATGAGGGACATCTGTTGACAATGGCTATCGAAACCGCTTTGGAGACTGGCACGGAACGCCGCCGCTTTGGCCGCCGCAGTATCAGTGAATTTCAACTGTTGACCGCGGACGTGTTGCCTGCCGGCACTGCCATCGAGCGGCAGCAACGCTGCATTGTGCTCAACGTGAGCGAGTGCGGGCTGGCTGTGCAGCCGTTTCTACGGCTTTTTCCGGGAAACCTCGTCAAGTTGCGTTTTGGCGTTCCGGGAGCCGCCAAGCCTTTTACAAGCAGGGGCATGGTGGCTTGGACCGGATCTGGCGGCCCGGCCGGCATTCAGTTCCTCGACCTGACTTCCGGGATACGCGAGAGTCTGCGAAAGTGGGTTGGCGACGATCTTGGCCTGACTCCGCTACAACCCAACGCCAGCGATGCCTGTATTGCCGGAGCAGGAGCGCAGGAGTTCGAGTCCGCTCTTCATTTGCTTGCGAAACGTGCACAGATCATAACCCGCGCCCATGGCGCGGCCATCGCGCTTGGCGATGCCGAGAGCATGATTTGTCGAGCCAGCACGGGCGTGGCCCCGGATTTGGGCGTTTCGCTGCGCTCGGGATTTGGACTTGCCGGTCAATGTCTTTGTACCGGAGGGGTTGTGCAGACCTCCGATGCTCGATCCGACTCGCGCGTTGACACCTCCGTTGCCCGCCAGCTTCAACTCGGTTCGGCGGTGATCATGCCGATCTGCGACCCGGGCAAACTCGCCGGCGTGCTGGGAGTGTTCTCGCGGCACCCGCGCGCTTTCGACAACTTCCACATTCAGCGGCTGGAGCGCCTAGCTGCCGTAATTGCCACCGCGCTGGAGATACCCGAAGCGGAGTTGAAACCCGGAAGCGGCCCCAAATCAGCCAGACCGGACGAGTCTCGTATGGAGCCAAACCTGCTGACTCCAAAGCCGTCTGCATCCGCGGTTGATGGCCACCCGCTACATCGGCTGGAATCTCTCTGGAACCTTATAGAGACCGCGCACTACAGGCGAAGAAGCTCACGCCCCATCCACTGAGGAGCACCCTCCGCGAATCCGGTCTAATTGGGCTTGCACGGATCGTTGATAAGATTGACAATTCCCAATTAGTGCGTTCAATGACATTCTGTTGAACATTCGAAACTTCACGAAGAAAGAACGTCCGTCCAGGTACTCTGGCGTGCGGACTCCGGGTTTTCGGGTCAGAGAGTGAAATCATGTTTCCCAAACTTTATCTCGCCAAGCAGACGTTTCCTCGTCCGCGTGTGGAAGACATCAAGAGCACCGTTTATCAGGAGTTGGAAAAGCTCGGGATCAGAAAACGTTTGCCCAAGGGCGGCAAGGTTGCAATTACCGCTGGCAGCCGGGGAATCAACCGGATCGTTGAGATCACCCGGATCATGGTCGAGTACCTGAAGGAGAACGGATTTGAGCCCCGCCTGATTGCCGCCATGGGGAGCCACGGCGGCGGCACTGCCGAGGGACAAAGGGAAATCCTGAACAGCTTGGGGATGACGGCGGAGGCCGTCGGAGCGCCCGTGCTCACCGGCGCGGAAACCGTCGAGGTGGGCAAGACTCCGCAGGGATTGGCCGCCTACATTAATCGCCACGTGATGGACGTCGACGGCGTGATTCTCCTCAATCGCATCAAGGTCCACACCGCCCTGGTGGGAGACATGCAAAGTGGTCTCACCAAGATGTGCGTAGTCGGACTTGGCGGTCCGAGCGGAGCGCAACAGTTTCATAGTCTGGGCATCCGGGAGCTACCGGCGTGTCTGCGCGAGATCGGGGCAATTCTGATCGAGAAGACACCTATCCTGGGCGGGCTGGCGCTTATCGAAAACGGTTTCGAGGAGACCGCGCACATCATCGGCGTCGAGGCCAGCAAGTTCATCGAGGAAGAACCGAAGCTGCTCGCAACAGCCATGAAGCTGTTGCCTCTGTTGCCCGCCGACAAACTCGACATCCTCGTCATTGAAGAGATGGGCAAGGATTACAGCGGCACGTGCATCGATACAACTGTCGTCGGCCGTTTCCGGGTGAAAGGCGAGCCGGAACCGGAGTCGCCCTTTATCAAGCGCATTGTGCTGCTGGACATGTCCGAAGGCTCGCACGGCAATGCCAATGGCATAGGGCTGGCGGATGTTGTGACCGACAAACTTGTCAGCAAAGTAGATTTGAAAACCACTTACCTCAACGTCATTACCACAGGTTTTGTGCAGCGCTGTTTCATTCCGCTGCACTTCCCCAGCGAGAAGGAAGCCATCCAAATGGCGATTGCGAGCCTGGGACGCATTGCGGCCAAAGATCTGCGGCTGATGATCATTCCCACCACGCTTCACCTGGAGAAGCTGTATGTCTCGGAGGCTCTGGTTCCGGAGCTGAAAAAGAAGCCTGAGGTGGAAGTGGCAGCCGAACCGGTGGCGCTTGAATTCGATGCCAGCCACAACCTGGTCAACCGGTTGATGACGCACAAGGCAAGCCAGACACACGCATAGCCAAGAGTATTGAGTGCAACAAGGAGCGAGACGGGTGAAAGATACGGTTCTTATTCAAGCTGAACCCCTAAAGAAGTTCTGCGTCGAGCTGTTCGAGAAGACCGGCATGAAACCGGAAGAGGCATTGGTCAACGCCGATAACCTGGTGGACGCCGACCTGAAGGGCATTGATTCGCATGGCGTCAGCCGCCTGCCGATCCATCTCAAACGCATCAAGATGGGAATCGTTCGCGCCAACTATGAAATGAAAACGGTCTCGGACAGGCTTTCGGCTGCCGTCATTGACGCCTGCAACTCCATGGGGCCTTACGTGTCCATGAAGGCAATGGAGCTGGCGATCGAAAAAGCCAGGCACACGGGAGTGGCGTTCGTTACGGTGAAAAACTCCAACCATAACGGCATCGCCGCCTACTACGCCGAGCGCGCATTGCCGAACGGAATGATTGGCATTGCCGCCACCAATAGCAAAGCCCGCATGGCGGTCTACGGTGGCAGGGAACCTTATCTGGGGACAAATCCGTTTGCGGTGGCGATTCCTGCGGATCGGCAACGGCCAATCATCGCCGACATGGCCACCAGCGTGGTCGCGCGCGGCAAAGTAGCGGCCGCGGCCAAGAACAAGCAGCCTCTCCCGCTGGGCTGGGCGCTGGACAAAGAAGGCGAGCCAACCACCGATTCCGCCGAGGGTCTGAAGGGCACCGTCGTGCCGTTCGCGGGTTACAAGGGATCGGCTATCGCCCTGGTCATCGATGTGTTGACCTCGGTTCTGTCGGGGTCGCTCTTCGGCCCTTATGTCCGGGACCTTTACACGGATTTCAACGAGCCGGCATGCATCAGCCATGTGTTCGGCGCGATCAATGTCGAAGCGTTCACGTCGCTCGCCAAATTCAAGAGCGACATCGACCAGATGATTACAGAGATCAAGACCGCCAAGCCCGCCAAGGGAGTCAGTGAGATCTTTCTGCCTGGTGAAATCGAGCTTTGCAGGCGTGAAAAGTGGCGCAAAGAAGGAATTCCACTGGCGGTTGCCTACGTCGACGATTTGCGACGCGAAGCCGAGCAGTGGCAGGTGCCGTTTACGCTCTGCTGAACGAAATAGAGACACACAAATTAGATAAGAGAAACAAGGAAGGTAAGGTCGATGTCCAATGTCGGGTTCCGCATTCACACCAAAATCAATCGACCGGCGAAAGAGCTGATCAAGCGGTTTGCAAAGTTTCCGGTGCCGAATATCGCCGACTGCATGGGCAGGATGTTTTGTGTTCATCCGGCCATTAAGCCGTTCAACGGAGCCAGGTTGCTGGGCTCGGCCTTCACCGTCAGGGTCCCATCCGGCGATAATCTGATGTTTCACAAAGCGCTTGACATGATTGAGCCCGGCGATGTCATTGTGGTGGATGGCCAGGGCGATCTGACTCATTCGCTAGTCGGAGAGATCATGACCCGCTATGCCATGAGCAGAGGCTGTGCCGGGTTCGTCGTTGACGGAAGCATTCGCGACGTGGGCATTATCAAGGAGCTTGATTTCCCGGTCTACGCGCGTGGTGTGAGCCCGATGGGCCCGTACAAGAACGGTCCCGGAGAGATCAACGTGCCCATCGTTTGCGGAGGAGTCCTGGTCAAACCCGGCTTCATCGTAGTTGGCGATGATGACGGCGTCGTGGTCGTCGATCCACTGGACGCCGAAGAGGTCATCAAGAGAACTGAGGAATTGAACGCCAAAGAGGTCAAGACCTTCGCCAATATCAAGGCCGGCACGTTTGACCGCAGTTGGGTAGACAAGAGCTTGAAAGAGAAAGGCTGCGAGATCATCGACTAGCAGGCTGCTGAAGAACCGCTCTCCAAGGTGTCAGCCTGAGCGTAGCGAAGGATCTGCTGTTTGCGCCCTTCGGTCGCCCACCCCAACATGCGCAAATGCGGCGCATGTCGGGGACCCCGCAACACCGGCGCAACCTCAGGATGACACTTCAAGAGTTACCTCGCATTCCAATAGATGCAGCGATTTTGTTGCCCCCCACCGCACTACTTCGTCCGATGGATCGCCATTGGCGCCCACGCTTGGCACACGGGCATCACTTCAATCGCGTTGATATTGACGCGCGATGGTCTGGTTGCAGCCCAGTGCACCGTATCCGCAATGTCATCGGAACTGAGCGGAGCCGCGCCCTCGTAGACTTTTCCCGCCCGGTTCTGGTCGCCATGAAAGCGGACCTGAGCGAACTCCGTGCCTGACACCATGCCGGGCGCGATGTCGGTGACACGCACTGGCGTTCCGAGCAGGTCGGCGCGCAGATTGCGCGAGAACTGCTGCACAAAAGCCTTTGAGGCACCGTAGACATTGCCTCCCGGATAAGGCCAGGCTCCGGCTGTCGAGCTGATGTTGATGATGTGCCCGCGACCGCGCGCCACCATGCCGGGGAGCACGGCCTTGGTCAGGTAGATCAACCCCTTCACGTTGGTATCCACCATGCGGTCCCAATCGTCGAGATCGGCGCGCTGCGCCGGTTCAAGTCCGAGAGCGAGTCCGGCGTTGTTGACCAGCACATCTATTTCCGCGAATCCAGCCGGCAATTCGCTCACCGCGCGCTCGACGGCCGAACGGTCGCGAATGTCCAAGGTAAGCGGATGGACTCTGTCCGCGCCCAACTCCTGCGCAAGCGCGTTCAGTCGCTCGCCGCGCCGGGCTGCCGCGATGACTTTTGCGCCCTCTTTCACAAACCGCCGTGCAATCGCTGCTCCGAATCCAGCGGTCGCTCCTGTAACCAGTACAATCATTCCGCCCACCTTCCTACCCCGCGCAGTCCGTAATCTTCAGTGCCGGGGCTGCAAATGCCCGGCTTTAAGTTTTGCCGAGCGCTCAGTGAATTCCCGTAAGCCGGATACTCTATATTTCTACTAGAGTCGGCCGGAAAGCGGCACTAGATTATTGCGTCCCCCGCGGCTGAGGCAGGAGCGCCGGCGAGATGGCCAACCAGCGGAATGCGCCCTATAAATAGGCGGAGATCGGGCGTAAAATTAAAATATAGAGCCAGTGCAGCCGCCGGTGATTCTTGGGGCAGTTGTGTGTTTGGCATTCAGGGGGATTCGATGTGCCTCGCCGTGCCGGGAAAAGTGCTTGACTGTGATGAGACCAGCGGTATTCGTGAAGGCCGCGTGCAGTTTGCAGGAATTGTGCGCCGGGTCAGGCTCGATTTTGTGCCCGAGGCACAGGTCGGCGATTACGTAATGGTGCACGTTGGTTTCGCCATCAGCCGCGTCGACGCTGAAGAGGCGGAGCGCACGCTTGCGTTGCTGTCCGAGATGGGTGCGTTGGCTGATGAGTTAGGTTCCCCGGAAGATGAGGAAGGTGCGGCGGTAAAAGAACCAGTGCACACGGATCGTTCCAAAGTGAACTAGGGGATATGAGTGGTGCGATTGGGAGCAGCCGTGACATCAGACCCCCATTCGGAGAATTTGTGAAGTATATCGACGAGTATCGAGATCATCGCATCGCCCACGCGCTGGCCGCTGAAATCGCCAGTCGCGCCGGCCGCAGGTGGGTGTTGATGGAGATCTGCGGCGGGCAGACGCACACCATCATGCGCTACGGTCTCGATGAGTTGCTAGGCGACCGTATCGAACTGGTTCACGGTCCTGGCTGCCCTGTCTGTGTCACCCCCCTGGAGACGATCGACAAGGCCATCGAACTTGCATCGCTTCCCGATGTAACGCTGGTTTCTTATGGCGACATGCTGCGGGTTCCGGGCTCGCGCTCGGACCTGTTCCAGGCCAAGGCCAAAGGCGGCGATGTGCGGGTTGCATACACGCCGCTGGAAGCGCTGAAGATTGCACGAGCGCACCCTGAGCGCCGCGTCGTTTTTCTTGCTATCGGCTTCGAAACCACGGCTCCGGCCAATGCTATGACTGCGTGGCAGGCCAGGCAGGAAGGCTTGCGAAATTTTTCCATGCTTGTCTCGCAGGTACTCGTTCCTCCGGCAATTCGCGCTTTGATGACGTCGCCGGCGAATCGCGTTCAGGGTTTCATTGCTCCTGGGCACGTTTGCAGCGTGATGGGATGCGAGGAGTACGAGGCGCTGGCACGCGACTTCCGCGTGCCGTTCGTCGTGGCAGGTTTCGAGCCCGTAGACCTGCTTCAGGCGGTGCTGCTGCTGGTGAAGCAACTGGAAGCCGGAAGCGCCAAGCTGGAGAATCAGTACGCGCGCGCGGTTCAACCCCACGGCAATCCCGCCGCCCGGAAGATCATGCAGGACGTTTTTGAGATCGCCGACCAAAAGTGGCGCGGCCTGGGGACGATTCCCGCCAGCGGTCTCCGGCTCCGCGATGCATATGCGGAATACGATGCGGTGAAGATTTTTGGGCTGGCCAATATCACGGCGGAAGAGCCCGCCGAGTGCATCAGCGCCCAGGTGCTGCAAGGATTGAAGAAGCCGACGGATTGCTCAGCCTTTGGCGCGCGATGCACGCCGGAGAATCCGCTCGGCGCGCCTATGGTTTCCAGCGAGGGTGCGTGCGCCGCCTATTACCATTACCGGCGGCATACGGCGAACACTTAGCAGGCTTGTTTCCTTATTACGAAAACGGTGCGTAGTGGCCACCTCCGGATTGGAGCCGGTCAAACCAGTGGACGAGACGAAAACGATCACCGGAATCATCTGTCCAACGCCGTTGCCTGTGAAGGATACGGTGGTTCTCGGCCATGGCAGCGGCGGAAAGTTGAGCGCCGAACTGGTGCGCTCCATCTTCCTGCCCGCCTTTCAGAATCCAACTTTGGCCAAGCTCAACGACCAGGCCGTCCTGAACGTGAATGGAACACGGCTGGCATTCACCACCGATTCTTTCGTGGTCAAGCCGCTTTTTTTCCCGGGCGGAAACATCGGCTCGCTGGCGGTACACGGCACCATCAATGATCTTGCAATGGCTGGCGCACGCCCGCTGTTCTTGAGCGTAGCCTTCATTCTGGAGGAAGGCTTTTCGCTCAACGAGCTGCGCAGGGTAGTGGACTCGCTTAGCCAGGCGGCTGACGATGCGAATGTGCAGGTGGTCACGGGCGATACCAAGGTAGTCGAGAAGGGCAGCGGCGACCAGCTCTTCATCAACACCACCGGCATTGGCTTGGTGCCGGAAGGTCTTGAGCTCTCCGCCGATCAGGCGCGACCCGGCGACAAAATATTGCTGAGCGGATATATCGGTGACCACGGCATTGCCATACTCGCGCAACGCGAGGGCCTCGAGTTCGAGTCGCCGATCCAGAGCGACAGCGCGGCTCTGCACGGCCTGGTGGCGGAGATGCTTGAGGCGAGTGCCGGAACGCGCTCTCCGGGAGGCGCGATTCGCTGCATGCGCGATCCCACCCGCGGCGGTCTGTCGAGCGCGCTCAATGAAATTGCGGAGCAGTCGAAGGCAGGCATCCAGATTGAAGAGCCCACGATTCCAATCCGCGAAGAGGTGCGCGGTGCTTGCGAGATGCTGGGGCTTGATCCGCTTTACGTCGCCAACGAGGGCAAACTGATCGCCATCGTGGAAGCCGGAGCGGCAGAGGCGATCTTGCAGGCCATGCGTCGCCATCCACTGGGCAGGGAATCGCGCCTGATCGGAACGGTCACGGAGCGTTCGCCGGGAACGGTCCTCATGCGGACGGCGCTGGGCACGACCCGAATTGTCGATATGCTGGCCGGCGATCAGTTGCCGCGGATCTGTTGAGGGCCGAGGTCGAGAAGTCATATGCACGAGATGGGGATAGCCTGCTCGATTCTGGACGCGGTGGCCAACGAAGCGCGCCGACATCCCGGAGTTCGCGCTACGCGTGTCGGCGTAAGGATTGGTGAGCTGGCGGCGATTGATCCCGAATCGTTGCGCTTTTGTTTTGAGGTGTTAGTGCAGGGCACGGAGCAGGACGGCTTGCAATTGGAAATCGATCGGGTGCCGCGCAAACACCAGTGCGCCGACTGCAAAGAAGAGTTTGTGATCCGCGATTACGATTTTCGGTGTCCGCGCTGCGGCGCAGTCAGCGTGGATTTCGCGTCGGGAGATGAATTGGAATTGATGTTTGTGGAGGTGTCGGAAGATGAATCGAGTTCCGCTGGAACGAAAAGTACTTAGCGAAAACGATAAGCTTGCCGCCGAATTGCGGGCGCGCTTTCACGAACACGGAATTCTCTGTCTCAATATCATCAGCTCTCCCGGCTCAGGCAAGACCAGCTTGCTGGAGCGCACGCTGGAAAGTCTTCCTCGCGAAACGCGCGTTGCCGTGCTGACCGGCGACATACAAACCGAGAATGACGCCAATCGCCTGAAGCGCGCCGGCTTTCCAGTGAAGCAGATTACGACCGGCGGCACCTGTCACCTCGATGCGCGCATGATCGACAAGCACCTTGCCGATTGGCGGCTCGAAGATATCGACCTGCTGCTGATCGAGAATGTGGGCAACCTGGTTTGCCCGTCAAGTTACGACCTTGGCGAAGAGGCAAAGGTTGTTCTGCTGAGTGTGACCGAAGGCGAAGACAAGCCGCTCAAATATCCATCCATCTTTTTCAAGTCGGAGTTGATGGTGCTGAACAAGATGGACCTGCTGCCCTACGTTCCATTCGACGTTGCGGCGGCCGAAGAGAATGCGCGCAAAGTGCATCCGGGAATGGAGGTCGTGCGGGTCTCCTGCACCACTCGCGAGGGCCTCGGCGCCTGGCTCGCCTGGATTGAGCGGCGCCAGCAATTAGCGCGCGCCACGGCAACCGTTGCCGTCGCCGCCCCCGGCCCGGAGCCGGGTTCCTGAGGCCCAATGATCATCCGCAAGCGGATCGATCTTCAAGGCATTGTTCAGGGGGTCGGATTCCGTCCCTACGTCTTCCGGCTTGCTACGGAAAGCAACCTCGCTGGAGTTATCAGCAATACTTCTTCCGGCGTGAGCGTCGAGGTCGAGGGCTCGTCCGAGGTGGTCGACGAGTTCGTCTCGCGTTTGCCGCAGGAACCGCCGCCGCTTGCACGCATCATTCAGCTCGACGTCACGCTCATTCCGTGCCGTGGCGATTCGAATTTTCGAATCCTGCCGAGCCGCAGAGGCGAGCATGTGCAAACGCTGATCTCGGCGGACGTGGCCACGTGCGCCGATTGCCTTGGCGAAATGTTTGATCCGGCGGACAGGCGATACGGCTACCCCTTCATCAATTGCACCAATTGCGGCCCGCGCTTCACGATAGTCCGCGACATCCCCTACGACCGGCCCTATACCTCGATGGCGGAGTTCCAGATGTGCGCGGAATGTCAAAGGGAATATGACGATCCTCTGAACCGCCGCTTTCACGCGCAGCCCAATGCATGCTGGCGCTGCGGTCCGCAGTTAGAGTTGTTGGACACTAACGGAATCCGCATCGAATGCGCCGACCCGCTTTCCGCAACCGCCAAGCTAATTACCGCGGGACGGGTGGCTGCCGTCAAAGGCCTGGGCGGATTTCATCTGGCGGCCGATGCGACCAATGCGGATGCGGTGCGCCGATTGCGTGAGCGCAAGCAGCGAGTGGAGAAACCTTTCGCGGTCATGGTTCCGGACTTGGCCGCGGCCGAAAATTTCTGCGAGGTCGATGCAATATCGCGGCAGTTGCTCACTTCGGTACAGCGGCCCATTGTGCTGCTGCCGTGGAAGCGCGCGAGCGCTATTGCCGGCGAGGCGGCGCCCGGCAATCGATATCTTGGCCTGTTTCTGCCTTACACGCCGCTGCATCACCTCCTGCTCGCCAAAACCGGAGCCCGCGCCCTGGTGATGACGAGCGCCAATCTCAGCGAAGAACCGATCGTGATCGGTAACGGGGAAGCCGTTGAACGGCTGAAGCAACTGGCCGACTGCCTGCTGGTGCACAACCGCGAGATACTGTTGCGCTGTGACGACTCCGTGATGCGAGTTTCCGGTGGACGCCCTCGCCAGCTTCGCCGCTCGCGAGGATTCGTGCCGGTCCCGGTGTTCCTTCACCGCGAAGTGCCTTCCATCCTGGCTGTTGGCGGCGAACTGAAGAACACGATTTGCGTCACCAAGGGCAAGCACGCGTTTCTCAGCCAGCATATCGGCGACCTGGAGAACTTTGAATCCTACCGCTTCTTCGAGGAAGCGATTGCGCATCTGCGCAAGATTCTTCAGATCGAGCCGGGAATTGTGGCTTACGATCTGCATCCCGATTATTTTTGCACCCGATGGGCTCTGCAACAGCAGGGAATGGAACTGGTTGGCGTTCAGCATCACCATGCGCACATTGCGAGTTGCATGGCGGAGCATCATCTGGAAGGCCGCGTCATCGGCTTTGCCCTGGACGGCACCGGATATGGAACCGACGGCCGTATATGGGGCGGTGAAGTGATGGTTGCAGACTACGAAGATTTTCGGCGGGTTGCCCACTTCGATTATGTCAAGCTGCCGGGAGGCGCTGCCGCTATTCGCGAGCCGTGGCGGATGGCCGTTAGCTACCTCGCGCATCACTTCGGTGCGGAGTGCGCGGGGATCGACATCCCATTCCTGCGCGGCCTTGACCCGCGCAAGCTGAAGCTGCTGCTAAACATGATGGAGCGCAACGTTAATTCGCCGCTCACCTCCAGTTGCGGACGATTGTTCGATGCGGTGGCCGCTCTGGCCGGCGTCCGCCAAACCGTGAATTACGAAGCGCAAGCGGCCATCGAGTTGGAGAATGCCATCGCCGAACCCGCTGGCGAGGAAGCTTATCAGTTAAAGGTGAAGCCCAGCGACGCCGGTCCCTGGATCATTGATACCAAGCAGTTGTTCGTCGAACTCATCGACGACCTTCGCCGCCAAGTGCCGGTGTCAATGATCAGCGCAAAGTTTCACTTGGGGCTGGTGGGCGTATTTGCCCACATCGCGCAGCTTGTCCGCGAACGCGAAAACCTGAATCGCATCTGCCTGAGCGGAGGCACATTCCAAAATCGCTTCCTTGCGGAGCGATTGCAGCAGAGGCTCTCCGGGCTTTCCTTCGAGGTGTTTGCGCACTCCGAGGTTCCTGCCGGAGACGGCGGACTAAGCCTGGGTCAGGCCCTGGTAGCTGCGTATCGGCACAGGTAGTAAAGGTTCCGCGTCCCCGAGATATCCAGCATAACCAAACACGCCACGCGAGTGTCATGTTGAGCGTAGCGAAACATCCCAGAAGACTGTCCCACCCAGAGCCACACTAGGCCGTTTGAAAGAGTACTCCGGCTGCGTCTCAGCTCCACGCCGTGCCGGGATTCTTCGCTCCGCTCAGAATGACACCACTGGAATATTCATTGCACGCGAACTTACGGAGAGCACACTTGCGTAGTGGCAAACTCAGCAGAGCTTGCGCAAAATGACGGAGAGGATTTCCGAATCGAAATTACCCGAGCTAGCGGCCGACGCAATTGCCTCGGCGGCTTTGGCTGCGGCCTGCTGCACTTCCGCGCAGATTTCAGGTCCGTGGTGGAAGCTGCGCGCAGTGGCAGTAATCAGCGTCGCCGGAGGTGCCTGTCCATAGATGGCCTGCGCTAGCGCCAGCAGGTTGCCCGGCTCGAAATGATGCATTCCGGAAGATGACAAATCGCAATGCTCAACCGGCGTTGCGCGGAGGGTTCCGGGTTCGTCGCCCAGCGCAGCATCGAGAAAGATTGCATGGCTGCTCTCAGGTAGTAACGCGGCGTGCTCGGGATTCAACTGGTGAGAGACGATGACTTCAACCCCCGGAATCTGGCGTTCCTTGACATAACTCGCCGCGAGGCTGCCGAATCCATCGTCGCCACGCATCGGGTTGCCATAGCCGATTACCAGAATCTTCTGCACCGGATGCTCTTTCACCAAAAAATAAAAGCCTGCCCGGCGAGCGCTGGTTCGTGCTCGCCGGTGCAGGCCTAGACTAGTCGCACCAATCTATCGACTGCAAATCTCATCGAGCACAGCGCCGTCGGAACCGAACAGCCGGATCTTCATGGCGATCTGTCCCGAAGCGTGTGTCGAACAACTAAAGCACGGGTCGTAGGCGCGCACCACCGCGGAAACACGGTTGAGCATGCCTTCGTGCAGCTTATTGCCGTCGATAAAGTGCTCGCTTACCTGCTGAATGCTCTTGCCGATGGCGAGGTTGTTGTGCCCCGTCGCGACAATGAGATTGGCCCACACGATTCCGCCGTCCTCGTTCACCTTATAGTGATGAATGAGCACGCCGCGCGGAGCCTCAATCATGCCGACGCCTTCCAGTGCGTTGACCCCGGCGGTGGCGCGGACATGAGTGTTCAGGATTTGCGGGTCCTCCAGCAACTGACCGATCCGCTCCAGGGCATACAGCAGTTCGATCAGCCTGGCATAGTGGAACAGGAACGAGCTGTGCGCCGGATTGCCGAAGCGCTGGCGGAATTCCGCCAGTTCGACATCGGCTTTCGGCGTTCCACATTGGTCGCAGGCGTTCAGCCGTCCCAACGGGCCGACGCGATAGATACCTTGCGGATACCCGATCGGCTTGTAATAAGGCGCTTTCAGGTAGGACTCGCGCAGCGAAGCCTCGCCGATATAATCGGCATATTCCTCCGCTGGAATTTCGTCCTTCACGATTGCGCCGGCGGCATCGCGGAAGCGCAACGTGCCATCATAGAGCTGCAAGTTGCCCTTGCGATCGACCATCCCCGCGTACATCGTCGGAGCAGAGCCGAAATAATCGATTTCTTCCTGGAAGGATCCGACCGCCGACTTGAAGAAGCTGACGGTGCGCTCCGCAGCGGCCGTGATGGCTGGCAATTCGGACAGAATTCGCTCGCGGAGTTGAGGCGACATCGGCGCATTCACGCCGCCGGGTACTACCCAGGACGGGTGAACACGTTCCAGCGCCAACCCCTCGATGATTTGCAGACCGAATTTCCGCAGTTCGATGCCCAATCGCGCCAACTCGGGATGTTTCTCGATCACGCCAACCACGTTGCGCTTCGCGGGATCGGAATCCATGCCGAGCAGCAGATCGGGCGACGACAGGTAGAAGAAACTGAGCGCATGCGACTGCACGAATTGCGCGCAGTGCAATAGCTCCCGCAGCTTGGTCGCCGTCGCCGGAATTCGCACCGCCAGAATGGCGTCGCAGGCCTTGGCAGATGCTAGCAGATGGCTTACCGGGCAAATACCGCATATCCGAGAGGTGATGCCGGGCATTTCGTAGAAGGGGCGCCCCTCGGTAAACTTTTCGAATCCACGCGTCTGAGTGATGTGGAGCTGCGTGCTGGAGACGCGGCCCTCATCATTCAGGTGGATCGAAATTTTCGCGTGTCCTTCGATCCGGCTCACCGGATCGATTGTGAGTCGCTTCATGGACGCTCCTTATCCAAACTTCACCTTTTGGTTCACCCCGGGTTTGCGGCCCTCCAGCAGATCGGTTACCACGCCGAGAATTGCCTTGGCGGGCGGAGGACAGCCCGGCAGGTACATATCCACCTTTACGAATTCGTGTACCGGTCGTGCGTGCTTCAGCAGTGAGGGTACGCCTTCGGTCGGAATCACCTTGCCCTCGTCCGCGCCTTCGACGTAAACGCGCTGCAGAAGCTTGCTGACCGGAATGGAATTTCGCATCGAGGGCACATTGCTGGTGACCGCGCAGTCGCCCAGCGAGATCAGCACATTCGTGCGCTGCCGGATCTGCTGGATCTTATGCATATCCTCCATCGAGCTGACGGCGCCTTCGACGAGCGTGACGTCTACCCCATCGGGGAACTCCTGTGCATCGACCAGAGGTCCGTACACGATATCCACTTTGCCCGCCAGCGAAATGACTCCCGCGTCCATGTCCAGCAACGACATGTGGCAGCCCGAGCAACCATCAAGCCAAACAGTAGCCAGTTTGACCTTCTTCATGCCTGCACTCCTTTGCGGCGCGCCAACTCGCTAATGTTGTCGTTCCGCTTGACCATTTCTTCCACCGCCGCGCCCTTTTCGGCGAGCGCGCCGGTAGGACACGCCTGCACGCATTTGCCGCAACTGGTGCAACTGGTTGATTGTCCCCACGGCTGGTTCATGTCGCTGATGATGCGGGAGTTGATGCCGCGTGAGTTAACTTCCCACACGTGGGCTCCCTCCAGTTCGGAGCAGACCCGCACGCAGCGCGTGCACAGGATGCAGCGATTGTGATCGAGTACGAAGCGCTTGTGGGAGAGGTCGACTGACAGCTTCGGATAGTTGTACCAGTACCGCATGTTGGTGACGCCCAGCGAAGTGGCCATGCTCTGAAGCTCGCATCGGCCGTTGGAGACGCACACCGCGCACACGTGGTTGCGCTCGACGAACAATAGCTCAAGCGCAATACGGCGGTACTGCATCAGTTTTGGCGAGGTCGTCGTGACCGACATGCCGTCCTGCGCCGGGGTGGTGCACGCCGGCAAAAGCCGGTCGGTGCCGGAAACTTCGACGATGCAGAGACGGCATGCACCCACGGCGCTCAATCCTTCAAGGTAGCAAAGGGTCGGAATGTACTTGCCCGCCTCCTTGGCTGCCTCGAGGATCGTTTGGCCTTCGAGGGCACTCACCAACTCACCATCGATTCGGATTGATAATTTCTTTGGCAAGACTTGGCTCCTTCCTCTAGCTCAGGCTCGCATGGGTTTTGACGTCGCAACGAAGGCACCGGCATGTTTCCTCCATCGTTTCTTCCGGAGTAAAGCCGATAACCACTTCATCATCGGAGCGCTTGCGAAGCTTGGGCGCGATCATGTGTGCTTCGTGACGTTTGCTTTCGCTGGGCTCCTGAGGTGCTTCTTGACTGTACGTAAATTCGGGGAAGATCCGCTCCCACCGGTTCTCTCCCATAAGCCGCTCGTCGATGTTGCGGGCACCCTGCTTGCCGTACCCCATCGCGTTCGACACATTGGAAGCTCCGGTGATCACGTCACCGCCGGCGTAAAAGCCCGGACGGCTGGTTTCCAGAGTGAATCGGTCGACGGCGATCGTGCCTTCTTCCTTCAGCTCCAGACCGGAAGCTTTGCAGAAGTCAAGATCGAAGGTTTCGCCCACGGCCAGCACGACGGTGTCGCAGGCGTAGCGTTTAATCTCGCCGGTGGCTACCGGTTTTCTGCGCCCCGATTTGTCGTATTCACCGAGACGGGTTTGCTCGATCTCGATGGCCTGAACATTGCCGTCCTGGTCGCCCATGATGCGATGCGGCGCAGCCAGGAACACGTACTTCACTCCTTCTTCCGCCGCCGCTGTCGTCTCTTCTTCGATGGCCGGCATGTCCTTGCGTTCGCGACGGTAGAAGACGGTTACGTCCGCTCCGGTGCGTACCGCCGAGCGCGCCGAATCGATAGCCGCGTTGCCACCGCCGATGATGGCCACCTTGCGGCCAATCGGTGCCTTCCCGCCGCGAGACAGCTCGTCCAGCAACGGCAGAGCGTGGTGAACGCCCTTGAATTCGGTTCCGGGCAGGTACAGCCAGGATTCCTTCCAGGTCCCGATGGAAATGAAGACCGCATCGAAGCGATCGGCGAGTTCGTTCAACGGCAGATCGATTCCGACTCTGGTGTTGAACATGAACTTCACGCCCATGCGTTCGATCAGATCGATTTCACGGCGCAGAATGGCTTTGGGTAGCCGGTATTCCGGAATCGCGAAACGCAGCATGCCGCCGGCTTCCGCCTTTTCTTCAAAGACGGTGACTTCGTGCCCCATTAGTGCGAGGTAGAAGGCTGTTGTAAGGCCGGTCGGGCCCGCGCCCGCCACGGCGACTTTACGGCCGGTTGGCTCCAGTTTGCGCGAAGCAATCTGCTTGACGATGGTGTCGAAGCGCTCCGAGGAGAAGATCGCATCCGCTATCTGCCGATGGATGTCGCGGATATTGACCGATTCGTCGAGAGTCTGGCGGCGGCACCGCTTGTCGCAGGGATGCTGGCAGACGCGTCCGGTCGAGGCCGGCAGCGGATTGTCCATGATCACCGCCGCGAATGCTTCCTCGATTCGGTTTTCCTTGTAGAGCTGGATGAACCGCGGAATGTTCATGCGCAACGGACAACTGTTTTCGCACGGCGATAACGCCAAGTCCTGGCACACACCCGCTTCACAATGATGAGCCCGCAGGTGGTCTTCGAACTCCGCGCGGAAGTGCCGCATGGTGGTGAGCACTGGATTCGGCGCCGTCTGTCCAAGCCCGCATAACGAGCATTCACGGATCATCCGACCGAGTTCATCCAAGGTCTCCATGCGATTCTTCATGCCCGGAATGCCCTTGGTGATGCCGGTTAGAATGCGCAGGCACTTGTTCAGCCCGACCCTGCAAGGAATGCACTTGCCGCACGATTCCGAATGCGTGAACTCGATGAAGTAGCGTGCGACATCGACCATGCAGTTGTCTTCGTCCAGTACGACCATACCGCCGGAGCCCATGATCGCCCCAAGCTGTTGCAGGCTCTCATAGTCGACCGGGGTATCGAACATCTCCCGAGGAATACAGCCGCCCGATGGCCCGCCGGTCTGAACCGACTTAATTGCCCGGCCGGGATGGCTGCCGCCTTCGCCAACATCGTAGATGAACGTCTTCAGCGGAGTTCCCAGCGGCATTTCCACCAGCCCGGTGCTATGCACCTTGCCGACCAGCGAAAACACCTTGGTCCCGGAGCTCTTAGCACTGCCGGTTTCGCTGAACCATCCTGCCCCCTTGCTTACGATCGGAGCAATGTTGTACCAGGTTTCAACGTTGTTGATGTTGGTGGGCTTACCCCAGAGTCCCTTTTGCGCAGGGAATGGAGGACGGGGACGAGGTCTGCCGGCCTGGCCTTCCAGCGAAGCGATCAGCGCGGTCTCTTCTCCGCAGACGAACGCTCCGGCACCCTCGACGACTTCGATGTCGAACTTGAAGCCGCGCCCGAGGATGTTGTTTCCGAGCAAGCCCAATTCGCGAGCCTGTTCGATCGCCCGGTGCAAGCGGTGGACTGCCAGCGGATACTCGGCGCGAACATAGACGATACCCTTGGTGGAACCCATCGCGTAGCCGCCGATGAGCATGCCCTCGAGCAGCGAATGCGGATCGCTTTCGATCTCGTTGCGATTCATGTACGCGCCGGGATCGCCTTCGTCCGCGTTGCAGATGAGGTACTTTTGGTCGGCCTTTGCCTTGGCCAGGAAATCCCACTTGTTGCCAGTGAGGAATCCGGCGCCGCCGCGGCCGCGCAGTTTGGCGGCCTTGATCTGTTCGATCACCATCTCGGGCCGGCCATCGATCAGCACGCTGTAGAGTGCCTGGTAACCGCCTACCCCTATGTATTCTTCGATGTCGTCAGGATTTATGAGTCCGCAATTGCGCAGAACGATCTTCTTCTGGCCCTTAAAAAATGGTACTTCGTTCCATAAAGGTACTTCGGGGTATCCGTGGCCGTACCTGATCGTTGAGGTGATGTGGTCCCATTCCTCCAGCTTGCAATAGATGAGGTCGGGGGTAACGTTTCCGGTGGAAATATCATGAAGCAGGCGTGCCGCGTCATCGACCTGAACTTGACGCAGGACCAGAAGCGGACCGCCAGGCAGTCGAACATTGACCAGCGGCTCCTGAAAACAAGCGCCGAAGCAGCCTACGCTCGCCAGATGCACGTCGATGCCGGTCCGCGAAATCAGATCGGCGAAAGCGTGATAAACGCCTTCGGCGCCATTGCCGCGGCCGCACGTTCCCATGCCTACGCCGATGCGCGGAATGTGGGGCATCAACTTGGCAAGCCCCGCTTCCCGGACGGCGTTGAAGGCTCCGATATCTTGAATTGGAGGCATCACTTACTCTCCCGTTCCAGTGCTCTTACTTGCCGCTGCAGCGTGTGCTCATTCACATGGCCGCAGATGTTGTGGTTGATTTCGACCACGGGGGCCAGCGCGCATTGCCCGAAACAGGCTACGGTGCGCACCGTGAATCTCTGGTCCGCGGTCGTGAGCGCCAACTTATCGGCCTCATCAGTTTCGCCCGACTCATCTGGCTGTCCCACGTTAAGCTCAAGCCGCAGGCTATCCAGCAGGTCACGCGAACCGCGCGTGTGGCAGGCGGTGCCGCGACAGATGCAGATGGTGTTGTCGCCCTGTGGTTGCAGGTTGAACAGCGCATAGAAGGTGGCAACGCTGAATACTTGTGAAGGCGGAATCCCTGTCTTCGCCGCAACATATCGCAGCGTTTCCATGGGAAGGTATTTGCGAGGGTTATGATCCTGAACGGCCTCCAGGATGCCTAGCAGTGCTCCAGGACGGTCGCTCTGGTTCGCGATTGCCTGATCGATGAACGCTCGTTCGCTCGCGTCCGGGTTTTCGCGAAGGGTAGTGTGCATGGCGCTCCCCTTTTCTCGTGTGCCGGCGGTACGACTGCGCTCAATCAATCGGATATCCGGTGATTCAGCTCATGTCATCCATCGACACGAAGACACCATTCCTTATTTGAAAGACAAGGCTATTAACTAATACCTCCGTTAATAGTGCAGTGATGACGGGACTATCTCGTCGTGATGGAGAGACAACTTAAGCGTGATGCAGCAACGGCTGAAAGGTGATGACGGGCACTTGCGCTCTGGAATCCGGTTCTGGAAGGCTCTCTTGAGAGGTAGAGCCTTAGTGGGGTGTAACGAATGAATTACGGAAACCATCAGATCATCGCAATCGATAATGCGGCGCCAATCAGCACAACCCAGGCCACGTGAACATCCTTGTGCAGCGCAATGGCCGCCGCAATCGCCAGCAACGATCGTTTCAGATCCCAATGGACCACGTTGAAAAAGGTGAATGTCACGAAGAAGAGCAACCCGGCGAACGAGCTGACTACGCCCTTGGTCGCCTTGCGAAATGCCTTTGACGACTTGAGCCGGTTGAAATAGGGAGTCATCACAATCAGCAGAATGAAGCTTGGGATGTAAAAGCCCGTGATGGCCACCACCGAGCCCGCCAGCCCTGCAATCAGGTAACCCAGAAATGCCGTGCTCGTGCTGATAGGACCCGGAGTGATCTGGCTGAGCGCGAGGGCGTCCATCATCGTCTTTCCATCGACCCAGTGCCTGACGGTGACGACCTCATGCAGCATCATGGGAATGGACCCGGCGGCGCCTCCAAAGGCAAAGAGGTTGATCTTCATCATGGTCGTCGTCAGCAGAAACAGTGTCCTGTCGATAAAATAAAGTGCGACGAGTCCAGAGACAGTGATCACCACGAGGGCCAACGCTTGTTTCAGCATTCCACGCTTGCCGTCGGCGGGCGCGGAAGCGGAGTTCGCGGCAGGAACCTCGGTGAACAAAACCATTCCCGCCAACGAGGCGATCGCAATGACTGCCATGGGACTCAGGCCGTAAATCAACAGCAGGGCGGCGGCGATCGAAATGATTGCCCCTTTATAGCTCCGCGCGACATCTCTTCCCCACTTGAAAGTCGCCGTGCCCATGATCGCAACCACCACGACTTGCAGCCCTGATAGCAAGGAAACAATCTGCGGCAGCGTGTGCGATCTGGCGTAGAGGATAGAAAGGAAGAGCATGACGCAGGAACAAGGGAAGACGAAGGCGACATATGACAACAATGCGCCCATAATGCCCCGCGTCTTCAGTCCCACGTAAGCGACCGCCATCATGACCGTCGCGCCCGGGAGAGCTTGGCACATGGCCGCGCCATCGTTGTACGTCTCGCTGTCCATCCAGCGTTTGCGCACCGCCAAGTCCTTGACGTAGACCATCATAGCCAAGCCGCCAAAAGCCGTGGCTCCCAGAGCCAGAAACGAAAAAAAAAGCTCCGCAAGCGAAGGAGCGTTGCGGGAATCTACGGGTTCCGTTGCGGTCGCGATTGAGGCCGGTTCCGTCATTCTGGTATCTCAAAGTCAAATCGGTTGTAAACGCTAGCCCGCCGATTCTTCGGCAGCGGCCACTTTCGCCGCAGGTTCGATCCCGACTTTTCGCAGGTCCGGCAGGAAAGCGGTCAAAAGACCAATCAGCGGCAGGAACGAGCAGACGTGGTACACGTAGCCGATGCTGGTCAGATCCGCCAGTTTGCCCAGCACTGCGGCACCAACGCCTCCCATGCCGAAGGCGAATCCGAAAAACAGTCCGGAGATCATGCCGATCCTGCCGGGTAGCAGCTCCTGTGCATAAACAATAATGGCTGCAAATGCCGATGCCAGAATCAGGCCAATGAGCACGGTGAGAATGCCCGTCCAGAAAAGATTCGCATAGGGCAGCGCCAGCGTGAACGGGAAGACCCCGAGAATCGAGAACCAGATGACGTACTTGCGTCCGATGCGGTCGCCGATCGGGCCGCCTGCAAAAGTTCCCAGCGCGACCGCTCCCAGGAAAACGAACAGGTAAACCTGCGCGCTTTGCACCGAGAGATGAAATTTGGTGATCAGGTAAAAAATGTAATAGCTGGACAGGCTGGAAGTGTAGAAGAACTTCGAGAAGAGCAGGCTGAGCAGGATCAGGATCGCAAAAAACGTTTTTCTTGGCGGCAGCGGCGCGTGGATGGCCTGCTGTTTCAACAGCGATGCTGCCTTGGCGATACGGTGCGATTGATACCAGCCGCCCACGTAAATCAGCACCATGATGGAAACCAATACCGCGATGGAAAACCACGCGATACTGTGCTGTCCTCTTGGCACAATCAGTAGGGCTGCCAGCAGCGGGCCAAGCGCGGAACCCACGCTGCCTCCCACTTGGAAAAACGACTGTGCCAGACCAAGCTTACCGCCCGAAGCCATGCGTGCCACCCGCGACGACTCGGGATGAAAAGTCGCTGATCCAACTCCGACCAGGCAGGTGCAAAACATAATCATGTGCAAGCTGTGCGCCCTGGAAAGCAGCACCAGGCCAACCAGGGCGAATCCCATTCCAATCGGTAGCGAAAAGGGCTGCGGGCGGCGATCGGTATAGAAGCCGACTATCGGTTGCAGCAAAGAAGCTGTTATCTGGTAGGTGAGCGCGATCAGTCCTATCTGCGAATAGTCCAGGTGGTACAGATCCTTGAAAATTGGATAGCACGCGGCAATCATCGATTGCGTCATGTCATTCAGAAGATGACAGAAGCAGATCGCCGCCAGAATCCCATAGACCGTCTGATTGGTTCTATCCTTCAAAACCCCCACGCCAGGTCCGCTCACGCAAAACTCCATTAGCCACGGAAATAAAATTGCTACCCCAAGTCCCGCATTCGGCGCTGACCTGGGACAGTATTAATGCACACGCCGCGCACATTCCCCTGCGGAATCACAGCTATTCTTCCAGCACGAAGACGCAAGATTTCGGTGAGTGGCGGGCTCTGAACTGCGGAAGCAGCAACTCACAGCACTATAACGTCAATGATGCCGGAAAGCGCATGAAAGTGCCAGTACCTTTCGTCTCCACGGGACCGCCGGCAAAAACTGGCGACACCCTTGTAAAATCAACTCATGCCCGATCACATCGGTATTGTTGCCTGTTCCGCCGAAGGCGCAGCTCTCTGTTATCGGACCATCTGCGTGGAAGGCGCACAGCTTCTCGGTGCGCACGATCATCCCGAGGTCTCGATGCACACGCACTCGCTTGCCCAGTACATGAACTGCATCTACCGTGGCGATTGGCAGGGCGTGGGTGATCTGATGCTCTCTTCCGCGAATAAGCTCGCGAAAAGCGGCGCCGATTTCCTGATCTGTCCGGACAATACCATTCACCAGGCGCTCCCTTACGTTGAACCGCGCTCGCCGCTGGGCTGGCTGCACATTGCCGAGGTCGTCGCCGCACATGCCGTCGAGAACGGGTTCCGGCGTCTCGGCCTGACCGGAACTCGTTGGCTCGTCGAGAGCGAAATCTATCCAGAAAAGCTCACCGCGCGCGGACTCGAGTTTGTGCGTCCGAACGCCGCCGAACGCGAAGAAATCAATCGCATCATCATGGATGAGTTGGTTTACGGCGTCTTCAAGCCCGAGGCGGTTGCTACCTTTCAGCGGGTCGTCGGACGAATGAAAGATGAGGGCTGCGACGCCGTCGTACTCGGCTGCACCGAGATCCCGCTGATCATGAACGACTCGAATTCTCCGCTGCCAACGCTCGATTCCACACGCTTGCTGGCGCGGGCCGCGTTGCGCCGGGCGGTGCATGCCGCAGTCGCGCCGGCATAAATCAGGCCAAGGTTTGCACGTCGCCGCAAACGCTGAGTGCCTGGCCGGAAATGTTGCGTCCGGCGGGCGAACACAAGAACAACGCTGTCGCAGCGATATCGTCTGCCGTGACCATCCGTTTCAGCGAGGCCCGGTTGGTAAGCTCGGCTTCGATTTCGGCATAACTTACCTGTGCGAGTTCCGCGCGGGCGCGTATGACACCCTCCTGACGGGGGCCTTCCACAATGCCCGGCAAAATGGCATTGACGCGGATACCGGCGGGTCCTAGTTCGATCGCCAGACTCTTGGTTAGCCCGATCACCGCCCATTTCGATGCCGCGTACGGCGTCCTGTTGGGAAAGCCAAGCCGGCCCGCCAGCGAAGATAGGTTGATGATCGCGCCGTCCTTCGCCTCGCGCAGCATCGGTACCGCCAGACGGGTGCAGTAGTACTGGCCGTTCAGGTTTATGTCGATGGTGCGCCGCCAGTCATCCGGCGAAATCTGCTCGATCCCGCCGGTCGGTCCAGCTATCCCGGCGTTGTTCACCAGAACATCAAGCCCACCGAGCGTGCGCCGCACGTCTTGAAAGAGGCGTTCGACATCGGCTTCGGCGGAAACGTCGGCGATCGTGCTGCTCACCGCCGGAAGCTCTTTAGCGCACTTCGTCAGCGCCTCCGCGGAAACGTCGCAGATGTGTACTCGTGCGCCGCTCTCGGCAAATGCGCCAGCAATCGCGCGGCCGATCCCTGAGCCGCCCGCTGTCACCAGGACGCGCAAACCCTTCCTTATACTTGGCTGTAACATAACTCTCCGACATCCCTAGCCTATTTAATGTGCCCGACAGGAAGAAGGTAGACGGGCATGTGTTGCGCGGGCAGCGATGCTGCCTTCTGAGCGTCCTTCGGCTCAAATCCAGCTACCGGTACGGCGCCGAGTCCCAGAGCTGTCGCTTGCAGCAGCACGTTCTCTGCAACGTGACCGGCTTCCAGATTGACCACCTTCGCACCCTTCTCGGCTCCGTATTTCTCTCCCGCACGCTCAAACTCGCCCGCAATTACGAGCACAAATGGAGCGGTTTTAACCGCCGACTGGGCGGAAAGTTTTGCCCGCACGTCTTGTGCCTGAAGCTTCTTAAGCCGGTGGCCGCTCGGCACGTACTCGAAGAAACCGTCGGCGGAAGCCAGATAGATACGCAGGTAATACTGTGCGTTAGCCGAGGGCGCAGTCCGGTGGCCCTTGTCGTCGGTAACTCCCTGCGCTGCCCACAGCAGTTGCGAAATCTCAGCCGGAGTCAATGGCCTGTCGGCGAACGTTCGCAGCGAGCGGCGGGTTGCAAGAGCTTCCGTTACCGCCATGCCACCCGACTTGCTGGGCTGAGGCAGTTGAATGGTGGTCGCATTAGATTGAGCGGCTGTATTCTGGGCAAAAGCGGCGGAAGCTGACAGAGCAACTGCAAAGCAGACGAGCAGAAGCTTACGCATTTATTTCCTCCATAAATGATTGCAGGTGGAACGCTTTAGTTTCGTTGATCTTCGCCCAGCACGCAAGTGTGGGCATAACACGCGCGTGGGCGGAGATTAGCGGGCCGTCCGCAGGATATACTTTCCAGAACACCACTCTCATTTTGCGGAACGCCGTCTTCTATGACAACTGCTGTTGTGATTTCAATTATTGTGGGAACCTCTCTCGGGGCATTTGCCTCCGGCACGGCCGGCTTCGGCTTTGGGTTGATAGCGCTTAATTTTTGGGTCTGGCAGATCGACCCCAAGCTGCTGGCGCCGATGGTTGTTTTCGGCTCGCTCGTCTCGCAGACGCTTTCCGTGGGGGTGATGCGGCACCATATGGCATGGAAGCGGATGACTCCATTCCTGGTGGGCGGCGCACTGGGTGTCCCCGTCGGCGCGGCCATGCTTGGCGTGGTCAATGTCACCATGTTCCGTCTGTTTGTCGGGGTGGTGCTGATCGTCTACTGCTCTTCGATGCTGTTGATGACGGATGTCAAACCAATCGCTGCCGGGGGACGATTGGCGGACGGCGTTTCCGGCCTGATAGGCGGCATTATGGGCGGGCTCGCAGGACTCACCGGCCCCGCGCCCACGCTGTGGTGTACGGTTCGCGGATGGGATAAAGATACGCAGCGCAGCGTCTTCCAGAGTTTTGGCCTGGCCATACAGGCCGTCGCGTTGGTGACCTACTGGCTGAACGGAACGCTCACCCCGACCGTCGGCAAAGTCTTCGCCTTGATGCTCCCCGCAATACTCATTCCGACCCTTCTAGGGACGCGACTTTATAGGCGGATCGACGCGGTCGCCTTCCGCAAAATTGTGCTTGGACTCTTGCTGCTGTCAGGAGTGGTGCTGCTGGGATCAAGTCTGTTTACCAGACACTGAATCGCCACTGAGAAGTTCAGGGTCTGCTCAAGAGCTTAAGAAATTTACCCGACTCGAGCCGGAAGCGGGCTTCTGTCGGCGATTCTAGGCCATCCGCAGGATATACTTTCCTGAGCACCGCATTTTTGGGGAACTCCATTACCTATGACAACTGCTGTTGTGATTTCGATTATTGTGGGGACCTGTTTCGGCGGATTTATTTCCGGTACTGCCGGCTTCGGCTTCGGGCTGGCGGCACTTAGTTTTTGGGTTTGGCAGATCGATCCCAAGTTGCTGGCGCCAATGGTGGTTTTCGGCTCGTTCGTCTCGCAAACGCTTTCGGTGGGGGTGGTGCGGCGCAGCTTCGCCTGGAGTCGGATGACGCCATTTCTGATCGGAGGCGCGCTCGGTGTTCCGGTCGGTGCGGCCCTGCTCGGCGTGGTCAACGTCACAATGTTCCGTTTGTTCGCCGGCGTCGTCCTGATCGTCTTCTGCTCTTCGATGCTGTTCATGACCAATGTCAAACCGATCGCTGCCGGGGGACGATTGGCCGACGGTGTTTCCGGCGTGATAGGCGGCATCATGGGCGGACTCGCCGGACTCACCGGACCCGCGCCTACGCTTTGGTGCACCGTTCGCGGATGGGATAAGGATACGCAGCGCAGCATCTTCCAGACTTTTAACCTGACGATGCAGACCATCGCGCTGGCGACCTACTGGTTGAACGGAACGCTCACCCCAAGCATCGGCAAAGTCTTCGCTTTGATGATTCCCGCCGTAATTATCCCGACCTTTGTCGGCGCGCGGCTCTATAAGCGGATCAACGCGGTCGTCTTCCGCAAGATCGTGCTTGGGCTCTTGCTGTTGTCAGGAGTGGTGCTGCTGGGCTCGACTCTGCTCGCCAAGCGCTAGGGTCAATGAGACGCCCCCGCGTCTGCTTAAGAATAAGAAACTACCCCACGTTAGCCAAGAGCGGGCGAACGTGGGGCACCATCGGGCGTCGATCTTGCGCGAGCATCACTTCACGGCGGCTTTGGCGAACTGCTTGGCCACCGCATTTCTCTCGCGGTAGATCACGTAGAGTGCCGCTGCCGCTGCGCATAGGCTGGTCAGAATGCCCAGATACCAGATTCCAAGAAACTCGGTATAGAAGGCGCCGCCCTTGATTGAATACTTCACCGCCATGTATCCACTGGCGGAAAGTGCCACTGCTCCGGCGAACTGTCCGACCATGTTGATCACCCCCATGGCGAAGCCGGCAGTGCGGATCGACCAGATCTCCGCTGCCGAGGCATTGACCAGCGGGAAGATGTTGATCAGTACACCGCTGGCAAAAGACAACAGGCCCATCAGGTACACATTGGGAATTGGCATGGTATAAGCCCAAAAGCATGCGGCAACTCCCAGCAGCCCGACGAAAATTATCACCGAGCGCGGAACGGCGAACTTCTTGAGCAGGACATCCGACAGGCTGCCGACCAGCGGCGTGCCGACCACGCGCCCCAACACGTAAGTGGTCGCCATGGCTCCTCCGGCGACGATGGCGGCCCCTTTCCCCATGCCCTGTTTCTGAATGTAGAACTCGGTGGCGTACAAGGGCAGCCAGCCCGGAACCAGGCGCGCCCCGATCATGTATCCCGACCAGGCCAGCGACAGAATCCAAAGCGCCGGGTCTTTGGTTATGCCGGCAGCGACGTGCTTGTAGTGTTTGTCTTCCTTCTTGTCCTCGGCCGCTTGGACCGAGGGAAGGCCCATGATGGTTGGCTCCGACCGCAGCATCACCGCGCTGGCTATGCCGATGATCAGCACTACGACGCCCATGACAACCGTCGAACCCCGCCAGCCGGCTAGCCCGAACAGGCCGCCACCGCTCATAACCACAGCCATAACAGGGAGAAGCAAAAAGCTCAATGCTTCACCAAGTCCGCCTCCGGGACCGGAATAGAATTCCATGGCAAAGCCGCGCTCTTTTATGGCGAACCACTTCGCCAGAACCGAAGCGATAGGTACATAGCCGGCGCCGGCCATGGCCCCCATCAGGGTTCTCCAAACAATTGCCTGCGTAAAAGTCGCACTAAAAGCGAAGCCGGCCAGGAACAAGGCCATCACCGCCACCCCGGCCGGGATCACCTTGCGTCCGCCCCAACGGTCGGTGCTCAAGCCCCAGGGAATCTGCGAGAACGAGTAGGCATAAAAGAAAGCCGAGCCCATTAACCCGATTTCCGGCTTGCCGATGTGCAGGTCAGTCATCAGATACTTGGTGATGCTGGCGTAATTCCAACGCACCAGTTGAGAAGTACAATAGACCAGGGTGCAGGCCGCGAGAACAACCCAGCGGTAATAGCTCTTCCCGTAGAACCGGCTCATAAATACCTCTTCCTCTCGTTTGGACCATCGCACGCCGCACAGGCTGCTGAAAACTGTTCGCTCGCGCAAACCGGCGCGACTTGCTGCTACGAGTTTCAGCAGCCACTAAAGCCCGCCCTCTCGCTGTAATTCCGAGGCGAAAGGGTGGGCCGTTCTGTTATTCCACCGCGAGCGGCAAAAGACATGCTTACGCCAACTGCGTAATGTCTTCGGCCACCTTGGGGAAGTCCGTCAGCATCTTCGCGTCATGACCCGGGAACATGTTTTCCACTGGGGCGTTGAAGCGAAGCTTGTCGTAGCTTTCCATCCAGATTGGCAGATTAATGATCAAGCCGCTGGGCACATCCTCTTTGAAGCTTCTGAAAAGATGCGCGCAGTCGGAGCCGACGATAGTTTGCCCCTTGGCCGTGGGGATCAGCACCGTCTGTAATCCCGGGGTATGGCCTGGCGCCAACAACAGCTGCATATCGGGACCAATCACCATATCGCCGCTGACCTGGATGACCCGCGGCCCCTTGGCCAGCTCATCGAAAGCCTTGTTGGCATCCGTATTCTGTAGCCACTTGAACGGGGCTCTCCGCGCTATCGCGCTGTTAACCCAGAAGTCGAATTCCGTTTTCTGCACATAGAACTTGGCGCTGGGAAATGCCTGCGCGAAGTCGCTAACGCCGCCGATATGGTCAAAGTGCATGTGGGTGACGACGATCTTTGTCACTTGCTCGGGCTTAATTCCGATGCGCGCTACCATCTTTTCGGGCGGAGAGAACCCTTTGAACTTCGGCCCCCAGGCTTGGCCCGTTCCGGTGTCCACCAGGGTGGTCTCGCCATTCTTGGCGCGGATTGCCCAGATGTAATAGTTGATCGCCATATCCTCGGCCCAGCCGGTGTTGAACATCAGCATGGCCACCTTGCGATCGAACGGACCGGCATATTTGAGAGCGAAGACTTCATAGGGCGCTTTCTTACCGGAGGACTGGGCCATGACCGGAGTGGCTCCAGCCAAGGTCGCGGCGCCGGCGGCCACGGAAAGCGATTTCACAAAATTCCGGCGATCAATGATGCTCATGAGAATCTCCTTTATGTCACTTCGTTCCCGACTGCTGTGCTGCGGTGAATGATTTTCGGTATGTCGCTTTGTATCGCTCCGGGAGGCTCTTGGCAAGCCCAATGTTGCGCCCGGCGGAGATTATCCTTGCCCCGGGCGCTGAAAAGCCAAGGAAGCCTTTCGCTACAGGCTTAGGCTGCGCCCTGGCGTCGCGGACCCTGGCAAAAGAGGCTAGAATGGGGAACTCTGCCCCCCGGAAAGGATTGTGGCGCCATATTTCGGCAAGCCGCAGGAAGAGGACCAGCAAAATGCAATGCAGACAATGCGGTTACGATATTCCATCCGGAAAGCGGTTTTGTCGTGAATGTGGAACTGCCGCGCCGGACGGCGGTAGTGCCGCCGCCGCTGCCGTAACGGAAGTTGAGCAGGAGCCAAGTGCGCGGTGGGCCACTTCCGCTGGTCGAGAAGCGTCACCGGGCGCGCCGCCGCGAGGATTCACCGGCGTCGGCCAAACTGAGTTGTCATCCGGATACAAGTACAGCGCCGACGACGAATCAGATTTTCAGTCGTCCTCGGACAGAACGTCGCACCGTGGTCTTATCGTGTTGCTCGCAGCGGTCTTAGTGGTTGGAGCGCTGGGGTGGGCCTGGTTTGCAGCTTCCAGCCGTTCTTCAAAGCCAACAACAACCGCTTCTCCTATCCCGCCTCCAGGCGCGGCAGCGGCATTGCCTTCGCCCCCTGCCGCTCCATCGCCAACTCCTTCCGCGCCCTCTACGAGTGTTCCGCAGTCAGGCGTAAGTTCGAAGCTTTCGGGAAACTCGGGTAACACTAAGGCTCTGGGCGGCGAGCAGAAAGCCGCAAGCAACAATCAACCGAATATTCCGATGGAGCCAATTAAGCCGCGGCCCTCGCCGATGCGTGTAGCGCCTGCTCTACCGACTGCGGGGACGCTGCATTACTACGGACCTCCCGTGCGTTTTGGCCAGACCGTTGTCTTCGCAGGTCTGCCCGGAGGCAGACTTAAATTCACCTTCGACCCCCAGTCATGGAGTCCGCTGATTGCACGGCAACCGGATGGCACACAGAAGCTCACGCTTCGTTCTCTGAAACAGGGCGAACAAACGCAATGCGACGTCGGCTGGGAAGTAATCAAATGATGGTCTGATTGGCAGGAGAACTAGCCCCGGACGACCACATGTTCATCCGGGGCTGATCTAATTACTGTCTATACAACTTCATAGTGCGAAAACCACGAAGTTGCGGCCTTGAGGCTCTGGTTGACGTTTTCAATGTTCTTCACGCCATCCGACTTCAGCCAGTCGCGGAATGCCTGCACGCCTTTTTCGGCGTAGATGGGGATTCCATCCTTCCAGGTGGCGCGGCCGCAGAGCACGCCGTTGAACTTGACGCCGCTTTCGGCGGCCAAGGCCAATGACTCGTTGAATTCCGCGTTGCTCACGCCGGCCGAGAGGTAGATGAACGGCTTGGTCGCAGCCGTGGCTGCATCCAGAAAGAGCTGCATCGCCTCCTTCCGGGTGTACGCCTTCTGCCCGGCAAAGGACTTCGCGCCTTCAACAAACTTCATGTTGATCGGCACTTCGACCTTGAGCACATCCACGCCATATCTGTCCTTGGTGAACTCGGCCATGGATTCTTTGACGATTCGTGGCTTCTTCTTGGCATACTCCAGAGTTTTTTCGTCTGCGCCTTCTTCATAGCCGACGAGCTCCAGGAAAAAGGGAATGTCATTGGCGCGGCACTCGTCGCCGATGCGCTCTACCCAAGCGTGCTTCTGATCGTTGATCGCCTTGGGATCGAGCGGAGTGTAGTAGAGCAGAATCTTGACACAGTCCGCGCCGGCCTCTTTCAATCGCTTTGCCGACCAGTGGTCGAGCAAGTCTCCCAGGCGGCCGGGGGTGGCTTTGTCATAGCCGGTCTTCTCGTAGGCAAGCAGCAGTCCGGCATTCTTAGCGCGCTTTTTCGATGCGGGCAGTCCCCACTCGGGATCAAGCAGAATGGCGCTGGCATGCGGCGTCAGGATTTCAGAGACGGCCACTTTGAATTCTTCCAGTTCCTTGTCGCCGGCATTGGCGCCGAGGGCTTTCTTCAGTGAGCCGCGCTGGTCCATGGCGGCGGCGGCGATCACTCCGCGCTGGTTGGAGACGGCTTTCATTCCGGCAAGTTTTCCGGGCGTAAGCTTCACGGCAAACCTCCTCTTTTTCTTTCTTGGGTTTTTGGTTGGCGGTCGCCGACACATGAGCGAACGCGCGGGACTCTTCACCCCATCAGGCACAACCACGGAGCGTGGCTCCGCGGGCTAGGGCACATTGCTGCTGACACGGCCCCCAACAAATGCGACAACTTATTTTAATACGCGGCGCTGGGATGTGGGGCGAGAGCACTCACGACGAAAAAGGATTTGTTTCGAGTATTCCTGCTGCGGAAAGGTTCCCATTTCAGGCCGATACTGACCTGCGGAAAACGGACGCCGAGACCACTGCCGATTTGGCATCAGTGAATCGAACCCTGACGGTGCCCCATATCTGCCGCAGTCAGCAGATATGGGTTGGGAGCTACCACGCCGCTCACCGGGAAGCTATCCCATGTTGGGGCACCAGCACCTTCAGCATTTCTCTATTCTTCGTCTCTGGCCCGACATCCCGGCATTGCGTTTGTACGGCTCCACACTCAACTGGCCTTGCGCGGCACGATTTCGTCATTCGAGATAAAGAATTGTGCCGAGCAGGTGTCCGAGCCGCAGATCACCGGGACCAGGCCGGCGATTTGCTTGCGAGTGATCAGCCCGAGTACGCCGCAGCATGGGCACGCCAACACTGCCCAAAACGGATCCGCGCTCTCTCCATCCTCGCCCGCGTTCTCAAGAATGAAGATAGTTCCAGGTTCCATCTGTTCCGGGATCCACTCATTCAGGATATTGATTTCCGCGACCATGTTCACCCCCATTTCGGCCATTGAAGTTCCTGTAAAGACCCGCTTCATCTCACCATTGGCCGCCGGAGTCTCCGGTTTCACTCTCCGGAGACACGCGACAGCCTTGATTTGCCGACTGCCAAATGCTTTTCCGCACGACCTCTTGCTCGAAGCTTCGCGACCTCGGTCTCCGTCGACGGCCACTCCTGGCTTTCCACCTGTATTCCTGCCTGAATTCGCTGCACGGTGTCACTCAGGCATATAGCTAAGATTGGCTGTCGAAAATTCTTGAGCACGTCGACGATACTTTCGGGTGAATCTTTGATGAAAATGTCCTTACCGTCGGTGAGCAGATGAATCTGCGAGTTTGTGCTCGCCGACTCATAGAGGCGCTTGCCAAGTTCGCGTTGAAGAAAAGTCATGACCTTGCGCACGCGCTGCAAACTGATCCCACGCTGCCGCAGTTCGCAGATTACAGCGACTTCCGCCAGGTCTTCCAAGGAGTACAGGCGACGATGACCTACGCGGCGGGGCACAACCATTCCGCGCTCATCCCACCACTGCAACTGGCGCAGCGTAATGCCGGTGAACTTCACAACCTGGCTGGACGTGAATCCGGAATCCATGCCACACCGTCCTCGCCCAAGTAAATCCAGCAGCGCCCCTCTTGAGGCAAAAACATTCCGGCCAAGAAATGTTTGAAACATCTTATCCTTGAACTGTTGCTTGTCAAGCGGAGTTCGGAGAACAGGGAACTCAAGAAATGTAACCGGGGCACCACTTCCGGGCCAGCTTCGATGCGGTAGGCTGGCAGTATTCAGGAGATGGGCGCTCCGCCGCGAAAGAATAGGCGGCGTATTCGATTGATAATAGATGGCTTGTTGGTTACAAGCAGTCTAGGGCGCCGCGGTGCTGGAGCCCGCCACCCACGAAGTGAACGATTTCCAGCTTGTCTCCGTCCCGCAGTGCCGTCTTTGACCAATCGGCGCGTGAGACGATTTCGCGATTTAGTTCCACAGCGACACGATCGGCCTTCATTCCGAGTTGCTCCACGAGCGTGGAGACGGTGGTCACTTCCAGTTGCCGCTCTTCACCGTTTATGAATAATTTCATGCCCCCAATGTACCAATCGGGAAGCGCATTGCGCCACCCCGGACGGCCGGAGTCCGAGCGTGTTGCAACTCGCCCCCGGTTGTCGAAATCAAAGTTCCACATCTGCCAACGGCGGCAGATGGTCCGGGAGAAAACACGAAGTGAGGAGGAGAAAAAAGTGCAGGCCGCCATGGTGTGGACTAAACACCGGGGCCGGCGGCCTGCGGGAGAGAGTTCTACAGAAAGCTCAACGAGTTGCCATGTTGTGGTCAGACGGCTGCTTTTCAGTAGCCATATTGGACATGAGGCGCACATCGACCCGGCGATTTTCGGCGCGGCCACTTGCCGTTGTGTTCTTCGACTCCGGCCGGTCCTTACCGAGCCCAATCACGTAAATCTTGTGTGGGGGCACGTTGTACTTGTGGGCCAGGTACTGAGTAACGGATGAGGCTCGCCGCTGACTCAATTCGTAGTTATACTGCGCGTCGCCGACCGAGTCGGTGTTGCCTTCGATCTGCACAATATAGCCCTTCGCATTCGGAATTTGCTGCGCGAGCTGATCCAGTTGCTGCTTGTCCTGGCGGGTCAGTTCGGCTTTGTCGAAGGCAAAGTGGACGGCGATCTCCGTCACTGGCTTGTAGTTGTCGAAATTAGCGACGCGTTCGGCCAACGAATTGGTGCCATGCAAGGCGTTATTGGCCAGCTGCTGTGCCTGGTCGGCCTGTTGACCGGCGGCAAGAGCGCGCTGATCGGCCTCGCCGGCCTTGGACTTTACATCCCGAATGCCCTGTTGTGCGCGTGCATCGGTGGACTTGATGTTGCGCGTCGTCTGGGCCGTCAAATCGTCTAATTCATTGACCTTGTTGGTAACCGGAGCTGTTTCGCGGGTGACCTGCTTCTTGGTCGAGCAGCCTGCGGTAAACGCCAAGCTAGCCAGCGCCAGAACGCCGATTACATAAACTCGTTTCATCAACCTCTCCTCTTATTTAGGGCTTTCCAACCACGGCCTTGGAGCACCGGTTGGGCAAAAAATGTGGCCGCGTTCGCCGTGCATTTGTCACCTGAGCCCCAACTTGCGATTCGCTGGGTTGGCATTCACGACCACTGTCCACGGAAGTGCAAGCCTGCTGCCAATCGGACGCAGTCCAAGCAGCTTGAGTAAGTCGCAATTTTTCATCGGGTTAGGCCAGGTGGCTTGTGTATCCCATGTCGCTGGAATCCAGCCACATGGCAATCCTGACCCTGGGGATGGAATTTTTTCCCGGTCTGCAATGCCAAGCCCTAAGCAAGATGAACGGACGCCGGGTACGCCGCTCGCAGCCTGTTAAGCGTGCTGGGCCATGGCGCGCGATTCTTCTGATTCGCTGCTGTCCCCGAGGACTTCATCGAGCGCAGTTGCGCAAACAAGATATGTGTTAGCCATAACCGTCAGGTTATGTTTATCAAGAAGGGTACTTGCTTGGGTTGCCATGTCGCGCAGCAAACTGACCTCATCATGCCACGCCGTTGACAGCTTCCTTAACTCGCGACAAAAATCGCTAGTCATGATTGCCGCTTTCACACTGCGGAGTGGAATTCGGCACCAGACTAGCACGTCCTGGCGTCGCCTCCTCAACGAAAAGTGCCCAGAGCGTTATCCGGTTTGGGCCAAATGAAAAAGCCTCGCGACGCGAGGCTTGATGCTTTTGAAACTTGCTTATTTCTGCGCCGGCGGTGGCGGTGTGGGAGCGGGCTTCTGGGCAGGCGCTTGATTGGTGGCGGGAGTCCCGGTCAACACGGACCCGCTGGCGCCAGCTTGACGCGTGGCCATGATCGCCAATGTAAACGAAGTGATCATGAAGATGACGGCAGCCCATGTCGTCGCTTTGGTGAGAGCGTTGGCGGCCGAACGCGGTCCGAAGGCGGTCTGGCTGCCTTGTCCGCCAAAGGCGGCGGCGATGTCGGCGCTCTTGCCGCTCTGCAAAAGCACAACAGCGATCAGAAACAAACAAACAAGGACGTGAACTGCGGTGACCAGTGCAACCATGCTCTTCCTTTCCGGCCTTCATGCCGGTAACAAATAATCCGGGATCCCCGACAACGGCCGCTTTGCCGTTGATGGAATCCGTTCTCCGTTCGAAGTATATGGTGCGGAAGGCGGGACTTGAACCCGCACGCCTTTCGGCGCCACCCCCTCAAGATGGTGTGTCTGCCAATTCCACCACTTCCGCACTTCGCTAGCCCATCAACTGCAACTATGGCGGTTAATGGGGACCCGCAAAACAGCGCAATCACAGGACTCCGGCTCTACCAGCCGAAGTAACTCGGGTCCAAAAACCACGAACAGAGGCACCGCAATTATAGCAAACCGCCGATCCGGAGCAAACCTCTGTCGTTCTCATGGCAGTGGGTCATTCTTAAATTTTCATAAGAACGGTGCCCCACGTCCCCCGCTGTTGGGCTGACGTGGGAGCCTGACCCACTACTCGTTCTCATGGTGCTTACTGGCAACACTCTCTCGAGATCGAGCGCATTGGTGACGAAAAAAGCCCCACCCAAGCTTCGCTTGAATGGGGCACCCAAAGCGGGTTTCTACAAAGCGGGTTCCTACTATGTTTGGAAGTTTAGTACATTCCGCCCATGCCGCCGCCGCCGTGTGGCATTGCTGGTTCCTTCTTCTCTTCAGGAATGTCGCAAACCAGGGCTTCGGTGGTAAGCATCAGGGCCGCGATCGAGCCGGCATTCTGCAGAGCAGTGCGGGCGACCTTGGTCGGATCGACGACACCGACCTTGATCATGTCGGCGAACTGGCCGGTCTGAGCGTCGTAGCCGAATGACTTGTCCTTGTGATCGCGGATCTTGCCGATGATGACCGCGCCCTCTTCGCCGGAGTTGGCGACGATCTGGCGCAACGGCTCTTCCAGGGCGCGCTTCACGATGTTGGCGCCGATCTTCTCGTCACCTTCCAACTTCAGCGCATCGATGGAATCGACGCAGCGCAGAAGCGCAACGCCGCCGCCGGGTACGATGCCTTCTTCGACAGCCGCACGGGTGGCGTGCATGGCGTCTTCAACGCGAGCCTTCTTTTCCTTCATTTCGGTCTCGGTTGCGGCGCCAACCTTGATGACAGCAACGCCGCCAACAAGCTTGGCCAGGCGCTCCTGGAGTTTCTCGCGGTCGTAGTCGCTGGTGGTCTTGTCGATCTGGCCACGGATTTCCTTAACCCGACCTTCGATCTCCTTAGACGACCCCTTGCCCTCGACAATCGTGGTGTTGTCCTTGTCGATGGTGAGCTTCTTGGCTTGGCCAAGATCGCTCATCTGCACGTTCTCGAGCTTAATGCCGAGGTCTTCGGTGACGGCTTTGCCGCCGGTAATGGTGGCGATGTCCTGCAGCATGGCCTTGCGGCGATCGCCGAAGCCCGGAGCCTTGACGGCGCAAACCTGCAGCGTGCCGCGCAGTTTGTTGACGACCAGGGTGGCGAGCGCTTCACCGTCCACGTCTTCGGCGATGATCAGCAGCGGCTTGCCGCTCTTGGCGATCTGCTCAAGCAACGGGAGCAGGTCCTTCATCGACGAAATTTTCTTTTCGTGGATAAGGATCAACGCGTTTTCCAGGGCGCACTCCATGCGCTCGGGGTCGGTGACGAAATAAGGAGACAGATAGCCGCGGTCGAACTGCATGCCCTCGACCACATCCAACTGCGTCTCCATGGTCTTCGCTTCTTCAACGGTGATGACGCCGTCCTTGCCCACACGGCGCATGGCCTCGGCGATGATCTTGCCGATCGTCTCGTCGTTGTTGGCGGAAATCGTGGCGACTTGGGTGATCTTGCTGATGTCGCCCTCGACCTTCTGGGAGAGCGCGTCGATAGCGCCGGGGATGCGGTTGCCATCGTGATCGAGCGAGCCGGTCACGGCGAGAATTGCCTTCTCGATACCACGCTTCAGAGCCATTGGATTGGCACCGGCGGCGACAGTCTTTACGCCTTCGCGGAAGATGGACTGCGCGAGAACGGTTGCGGTGGTGGTGCCGTCACCGGCAACGTCGCTGGTCTTGCTGGCGACTTCGCGCACCATCTGCGCGCCCATGTTCTCGAGCGCATCTTTCAGCTCGATTTCCTTGGCAACGGTAACGCCGTCTTTGGTGATGAGCGGCGAACCGAATTTCTTTTCAATCACGACGTTGCGGCCCTTGGGTCCAAGGGTCACCTTTACGGCGTCGGCCAGAATATTGACGCCGCGGAGAATTGCCTGACGGGATTCCTCACCGTGAACAATCTGTTTTGCCATGTTGCTAAAGCTCCTTCAAACTTTGCTGTGTGCCGGGCTCAAGGCCTCGGCTTCAATTTCGTGTGGGCTTGCGCCCGCGGAAAATCCTTCGCTCTGCTCAGGATGATGGCTGCGGGCTCAGACGCCCGCAAAGCGCCATTATTTCTTTGCCGATTTCGCAGCGCCTTCCAGAATGCCGAGAACTTCCTCTTCGCGCATGATGAGGAATTCTTCACCATCGATCTTGATCTCGGTGCCGGAATACTTGCCAAACAAGATGCGATTGCCTGGCTTTACGTCCAACGGGAACACCTTGCCCTCGTCGTTGCTCTTGCCTTTGCCGACGGCGATAACTTCGCCTTCCTGCGGCTTGTCTTTGGCGCTGTCGGGAATGATGATGCCGCCACGAGTTGTTTCGGACTCCTCGATGCGGCGAACCACAATACGGTCGTGCAGCGGAGTAAGCTTTCCTGCCATGCTGAAAACTCCTTTCGGGAAATGAAGGTTTAGACGTCTTTCATCGAGCTACTAAAAATCGAGCTACTAAGGTCTAGGCCCCATGACCGCATGTGCGGCACCCTTCAGAATCCTGCTCTACCACTCCGGTTTACAAAGCCGGTTGGACGGCTGACAGGTTCTTGGGAACTGGGACAGACCATTCGGCTAAGGCGCTGCGGGTTGCGGGTGCAACTCTGTTAGCACTCTAACCAGACGAGTGCTAATTTATTAGATTTTGCGCTTCCTGTCAAGTGCGATTCTGGCGATCTGAGTGTCTGTCGCTCAAATATTGATTACGCAAAACGTAACCCGCCACAAACCGGCCACCCGAGGTCTTGGGAAACCAGAGCCGCTACAACGCAACACCTTTATAGTTAAGGCCTACAAGTGTAAGCACTTGCACGCGCGGCGCTCGTATTTTTGAGAAGCGATGGCGAGAATCAGTCAGACTCGGCTTCATTGATTGTTAACTAAATTTACAACGATCACTCTGCGTAGGCAACATGGTCTACTTCGGGCAATTCTAAGAAACCACGCCACGAGCGGCAGCGAAAGTAGACTAGTTAGTTACCTTCGCTGTCCTTGCTCGGGCGAGACTGCGGGGGATCTCGTGCGCCAATCTGGTTATGTGCTCCGGATGTTCCTTAGGATTGCGTTTCGCAATGCCTGTGCAGAGGTCGCGACCATATTGGTGCTAGGTCTCCTGCTGCTACCGCAGTCCTTGGCGGCGCAGGAACAAGCCAGCAAAGACGCCACGGCCACAGAATCCGCAGCTCAGGGGATGGCTCCGGCGCCAGGGAACAACAAGGCGAGTAAACATGACCACCACGCCGCTCCGGTGAAATATGACGTCGGCAAGATTGGTGAACGCGGCATCGGCGAGGGACTCAACTTCTACTCGCTAGAGCGGGAGATGGCGATGGGCCGCGAGCTGTCGGCGCAAGTCACTGCGCAGGCGCGGATCATTTCCGATCCGATGGTGAACGAGTACATTAACCACCTCGGCCAAACCATCGTGAGAAATTCCGATGCCAAGGTTCCGTTCACTATCAAGGTAATCGATAACGACGAAGTGAACGCCTTCGCGCTGCCCGGCGGATACTTCTTCGTGAACACTGGTCTTATCATGGCGGCCGATAACGAAGCCGAACTTGCCGGTGTGATGGCGCATGAGGTTGCGCACGTAGCCGCTCGTCACGCCACCAAGTCATTGACTCGCAACCAACTGATTAATCTGGCGTCGATTCCGTTGATCTTCGTCGGCGGGCCGCTGGTATTGGCGATGGAGCAGGCGGCTGGAGTTGCCGTGCCGATGTCGTTTCTGAAGTTCAGCCGCGACTCCGAGCTCGAGGCCGACTTGCTCGGGCTCGAGTACGAGTATTCAGCCGGATACGATCCCGCAGCCTTCGTGCAGTTCTTCGAAAAGCTCGGCAAGGAACAAAAGCGCAAGTTTGGGCTTCTTTCCAAAGCATTCGCCACCCATCCCATGACCGCCGACCGCATTAAGCGGGCACAGGATGAGATTCAGGAATACCTGCCTCCTCGCACTGAGTACATGTTGGACACCAGCGAGTTTCAGGAGGTCAAAGCGCACCTGTACTCGGTGCTGAATGGTCGCAAATTGAGGGGGCCGCAAAACGGCAATCGTCCTACCTTGCACCGGCGCGTGCACCCGACGTTGAACACAGCAAGCGTTCCTGCGGACGATTCGACAAACGATTCCACCAGGACCACCGCGCAGAAGTCTGGTGCCGACGACGACGGTCCTCCAACGCTGAAGCGGCGAGATTAGAGCCGCTTTCAAAGGAACTGCCCCGCCTAAAACTACCCCACGTTAAGCCAATGGTGGCGAACGTGGGGCACCGAAGCCTTCCTATCAAATTGACGCACGCCTCTTGCTAGCCGACTCGCAGGTTATCACTGCCCGCGGAGCAATCCGCGAGACTGCGCTACAATGGCGGCCTAGCGCAAGGGAGAGCGAATGACAGGCGCGGTGGCACGCGGTTGGAATTTACAGCAATGCCGCATTTGTGTGGTTGCCGCAGTGCTGCTGCTGTTGCCGATTTTCGCCAAGGCCGCGCAGAAGCGCCCGGAGCAGAGTTCAGAGTTACACTTCCTGGTTATCAGGCAGGAAAGCGGCAAGCCGGTACGCAATGCCAGCGTGGTATTGCATGGATTTGACAAGCATGGAAGGCAGCAGACCAACGGCTTTGAGTTGAAAACCGATAGCGAGGGCAAGGCTTCGGTGGATGGCATACCTTACGGCAAGTTGCGGGTGCAGGTAATCGCGCATGGCCTTCAGACCTACGGCGAAGATTACGATGTAAAGCAGCCCGCGATGGAGTTCACGATAGAGCTGAAGCCTCCCAAACCCCAGATTTCGATCTATTGACGGGCGCTGGCAGAATCAGCCGGGCGTGGAAGCCACTATGCGATACGAAGATCGGAGCTGAGCGAGAGGCAGGCTTCATCGTCGGCGGTCGCTGAACCGTCAACCGCGTCGTAGGTTTTGGCGGCAGCAACCAGAAGCACCCCCAGGAAGAGGAGCAGAAACAGGATCGCGACTCGAAAAACGGTCCACGCGCTCATTCCTACTTGGAACAGTATTGGGGGGAAAAGGTTGTCGGTCACTTGCGGTTTGGGACCAGCGCTTTCAATTCAGTCGCGGCTTGCCGCTAGTGCCAAAGCCAACTCTTCAACGGCGGTCTGGTGTTGCTCTTTTGCCCAATCGTTGTCCCAAATACCACGGGCCTCCATGTATCTCTTTATGAAATCCAGCGGATCGCCAAGAGTGGCGAGTCGAGCCCTTTTGCCCGAGGCAACTACCCGTATGCTTTCGATCACCGTAGCACCTTGCCCGAAGCGGGCGTGGTGGATGGCTTCGGTGGTGACTCGATAGAGAGCAACAGGGTCGTGGATGTCGGTGGTGATCACAGGCACACCCAAATCGGCATAAACGGAGCGTGGGTCTTCTCCGTCCTTACGATTGGCGTTCTTACCGGCAGAGAGTCGCAACCGCGTCTCAATGAAAAACAGAACCGGGAGGCGACACTCCGCGCAGGCACGCAAGCTGTGACGAAAGCTCTGGTCGAGCGAGTGCTCTCCGAGCAGCACAAAGAAGACACATTCCTCGCCGCGCAATTTGCTTATGAAGGCCGTGGTAGCGGCGAACTGATCGAGGGAGAAGCGATCGCGGATGCCGGGTGGAAGCGCGTCGGGAGGGGCGACGGGCGCAGGTACGCCTTTCAGCAGCTCGGCTATGGTTTCGCCCTGGGCGAGGCGGGCAGCGGCCCTAGCGTTGAACAGGCGGTCGTGCCTGCGGGCGCAAATGGCAGCCGTAATCTCGGCCAGCACGCAAGACTGAGCGGGGACAGCGCCGGTCAGCGGAAGGTGGGGCGCGACGACTTGGAATCGCTGAATGGCGGCGTACAGGTGACGCAGAACTCGATTCGGAACCAGCGAGGTCTCATCCTCCGAAGGATGAACCTCGGGGGGGTGAACGACCTTCAGTTGGCGCGGTAGGTTGGTCATGTTTCGATCGGCAACCGCAATTCTACATTGCCGCTCGACGGGCGGCAGGGGATACAATTCTGTTTCCACAGAATAGGCCGGGTTTTCCACCGGAGTTGTGGAAATTTGTTGAAAAACTCCAGGAACATTCCCCCAAACGGGCGCAGATTACTTGTTTCTCCATTTTGCACCGGATGAAGTGCTACTTCGGGAGTGATTTCGTTTGAGGAATTTCGTTTGAATAAAATCAGGATCGATAAATTGCTGGTCGAGCGCGGGCTAACCTCGTCGCGCGAGCGGGCGCAGGCGCTGATCCTGGCAGGGCGCGTCCTGGTGGACGAGCAGAAGATCGAGAAATCGGGTGCGGCGGTCGATGCAGGCGCTGTCATCCGCTTGCTTGGCGGAGACATTCGATACGTAAGCCGGGGCGGGCTGAAACTTGAACATGCGCTAGCCCATTGGCAGATCGATGTGCGCGGCGCGAAGTGCATGGACGTGGGCACTTCCACCGGGGGTTTCACGGACTGCTTGTTGCAGCACGGTGCGGCGCTGGTGGTGGCGGTCGACACCGGTTACGGCCAGATCGATATGCGCCTCCGCAGCGATCCGCGCGTGCGCCTGTTGGAGAAGACCAATGCCCGCTACCTGGAAGCGGCGCAGGTGCCGGAAGGCATCGACTTGATTGCCATGGATGTTTCGTTCATCTCTGCCACGCTCGTGCTCCCCGCCGTGTTGCGCGCCGCGTTCGCCGGAAAAGCCGCCCAGCGGCAGGAAGCAGTAATTTTGGTGAAGCCGCAGTTTGAAGCCGGACGCGAGCAGGTCGGCAAGGGTGGAATCGTGCGGGATCCGGAAGCGCAGCAGTTTGCAGTCGAAAAAGTTCGTCGCGCAGTGGCGGAGCTCGGCGCTACAGGGATCGAGGTAACGGAGTCTCCGATTTTTGGTGCGGAAGGCAATCGCGAGTTCCTGTTACACTGCATGTTTCACTTGTGAGATGCTGAAAGCAACCCAGGTACCGCGAATTGGCGGAGCAGTACGAAGCACTCAATATCCCTGGAAAGCTCGTTAGCACGGCGTCGAAGGAGCCGGGTAACCCCAGATTCGCATGAAAAGCGCAGCCATCATTTCCAAACCGGCAAAGAGCGAGCTCTACACGATTGTCCCCGAGGTCATCGATTGGCTCACGAAACGAGACTATCGGGTTGTGATGGATCAGCAGACCGCTGCTTACGGGGGGGCGCAGAACGTCTTCCCCCGATACGAGCTGGGTTGGGAGAATCCATCGTTTGCGATCGTGCTGGGTGGGGATGGGACATTGCTGTCGGCGGCGCGCTCGGTGTCGAGGCAAGGCATTCCGATACTGGCGATCAACCTTGGTTCGATGGGGTTTTTGACAGAGGTTCCACTACCCTTGCTTTTTGAGACCTTGGCGGTGGTGGACGCGGGGACTTGTCCGATAGAAGAGCGCTCGGTACTGGAAGCCGTGCTGCGCCGGGGCGGAGACATTATGGAGCGCTACTACGCGCTCAATGACGTAGTAGTCGGCAAGACCGCCCTGGCACGTTTGATTCGTTTTGATGTGCAAGTGGAAGACTCTCTGGTATACACCTGTCGCGCCGACGGGCTGATCGTGGCCACGCCGACGGGTTCAACCGCGTATTCGCTGGCCGCGGGTGGTCCGGTTGTGGAGCCTTCGACCGAAGCATTTGTCATTACGCCGGTGTCTCCGCACTCGCTTACACACCGGCCGCTGGTGCTGAGCGACAAGGTAACAATCCAAATCCAGCTCAGCACGGACGAGGAAGGCTTTCTGAGCATCGACGGCCAGGTGGGATTTCCGATCACGCAGGCCGAGGTGGTTGAATGCCGGCGCGCGGCACACAACGTCAAGCTCTTCCGCAAGTCAGGGTCGTTTTTCGAGGTGCTGCGCGACAGGCTCAAATGGGGCCAGCGCTGAAGCACTTTGGAAATGTGACCGCAGAGAGCGAAGAATCCCCAGAGTAGCGCGGAACCGAATCGCGGCCGGAGGATTATCCAAAGTTTCGGGCAGCAAGATGCGGGACAGTTTCCCGGGATCCTTCGCTCCGCTCAGGATGACACTCGTGAAGTTTAATTGACGCCAAGTATCTGGGGCGATGCCCTACGGCTGTGGCGGCTTCGGGTGCGCTCCTCGATCGCCTTCGTCTCCCCGCGACTTGTTCACCTCTTTGAGAACGTCCAGGAGCCAGAAGCGCGCCTCAATCTCGCACTTCTTAGAGCAGAAGACGGACTGATCGAGGGCGCGGCTGCAGCCGATGACATATTCGGCGCGGCACCAGGCGCAGGCTCCGATGGTGATGCCAGGGTTGGAATAGCGATCATTTTGCATGGTGGCTCGAATGACATTGTGGGCAGCGCGGCGGCTGCAAGAAATCGGTGGAACCGCGCAGAAAGTTCCTGAGATTACCTTAGTCGTTTGTTTTGCGAAGGGAAGCAGCGGGACCCCCAGCCCCCATCAGCTTCGCCTGCGGCTTCGCAAATGTGGGCGCCAACCGGATATCTGAAATCCGCGTATTCCGCTTCATCACGGCATCGCGACTGCACCTTTCCGCTAAACTGGTCTAGAATCTCAAACGGGAGAAGGCACAGATGCTGGTAGCCGAGTTCAAGCAGTTGTTCGAAGAGCTTCGCAGAGAGGGAGTCGAAGAGATCAGTTTCCTGGATTTGAAAGAGATGCAGGAGGAAGGAGAGGATTTTCTCCTGATCGATGTGCGAGAGCCAACTGAACTGGCCGCGGGAATGATTCCCGGGGCAGTGAGCCTCACCCGAGGAATGTTGGAAGTGGAGATCGATAAGTTCACGACAGACAAAGACAAACAGATTGTGCTTTATTGCAACGGGGGCGTCCGCTCCCTGCTTTCGGCGTACATGCTGGGCAGGATGGGTTTCCGCAACGTCTTCTCGCTCATCGGCGGATATGAGCAGTGGAGCAAATCTCAACCCAAAACGCAGTAGCCCATGGGAAGCGGTGTTGCTCGTAGCTATAGGCGGTTAGATTAATCCCGACAGTCAACTTCGCGAAAGGGAAATTAGCGATGGCGAAATCGGTACATGCAACCTGGCTTGGTCATTCGACTTTTACGATTGAAACACCGGAAGGGAAGACCCTGTTGATCGATCCGTGGGTAAAGAGCAATCCTGCCTGTCCGGAGGAGCTGAAGGAGCTGGGCAAGATTGACGTCGTGCTTTGTACCCACGGCCATTTCGATCACATTGGCGATGCCGTAGGGATTTGCAAGCAGCAGAACCCGGTGGTGGTTGGCATCTTTGAGCTCTGCGCCTGGTTGAACAAGAAAGGCGCAAAGCAGATAAGCCCGATGAACAAAGGCGGCTCGCAGACGGTGGAAGACGTACGCATCACCATGATCCACGCCGATCACTCCTGCGGCATCAAGGAGGACGACGGCTCCATCATCTACGGCGGCGAGCCTTGCGGCTTCGTGCTGGAGTTCTCCAATGGGCAGAAGATCTACCACAGCGGCGATACGGCCCTGTTTGGTGATATGGCACTGGTGCGGGAGCTGTATGCGCCGGAAATCGTGATGCTGCCCATCGGCGATCACTTCACCATGGGACCACGCGAGGCGGAGTATGCCTGCCGTCTGCTGAAGCCGAAGGTCCTGGTGCCGATGCACTTCGGTACGTTTCCGGTGTTGACCGGCAAGCCCGGTGACCTGAAGAAAGCGGCCGCCGAATTGGGTTTCGAACTGATGGAATTCAAGCCGGGAGACCGCAGGGAACTGCCCGCCGGACGATTGGTGGGATCGCGATAGGATTCACGAAATCAGGCCTGTCCAGGAAGCTAGTGCAGCAAATATTTAAGGTGTCATTCTGAACGACCGCAGGGAGTGAAGAATCCCGGCGCGACGTAGAGCTAAGGCGCAGCTGACAGATTTCATCAAAATTCCCATGGCCGTGCGAGCGGGACAAGCATCCGAGGGATGCTTCGCTATGCTCAGCATGACACTACGAGGTGTTCTTGGTTGTGCGAGGCATTTACAGGACATCTAATCGGAGTGCAAAAGCAGTTCTCACAACCGCACGGCCAAGTCGCATTGTGGACACGTGGGCGCCGGCTACTTGATCAGCAGGCACAGCACGCCGACCAGGAATGTCCCAAAGGCCGTCCAGCAGAGGTGACGCGGCAGGATTCCAGTGGCCTGTCGCTGCAAGGCTTGCGGGGCGCGCGTCGCATTGTGCACCACGAGAGATTCATTGCGGACCACGAGGAAAAGACCAGCATGATTGGACGGCTTGGGCCTGGAGGTACCGGACATTCCTGTCACATCGCTTTGCATGTTTGCAATATCGGCCAAATTCGCTACTCCAGCAGTGACCTGCATCACAGCAATACGCGACATTCAACGAGTTGTTATTGATTTGCCGATACGTATTAGCTGCCCTCTTCCAAACATTCACGGAAGGAATCAACGAGCGGGGAAGATGACGGCGAGAATCCATAGCACAGCCACCAGAGCCATTTTCCACCTGATTTTCACAATTTGCCTCATGCGCGCTGAAATTTTTGCGCCCCGGCTTGAACTGCTTTTTTGGAAAGGGATTTTTCCCGGGGACTGCAATTTTGGCCAGTGTTGATGCGGCTTCGAGCGAGTCGTGCGAAGAGAGTCCGCTGCTTGTGCAGGCGGCGGGCGGGACGAGATGCGGCGGCATCGGCGCTCGACTGCACCGAATTCGGGCAGGGGCCTGTGGACGAGCTGCACTCGATTGAAAACAGAGTAGATAAAGTTCTTCGTTAAAAGTTGACTTTGTTTTTTCCCCGTGTAGATTCAGTTTCGTTCTTTGACAGATTCCGAACGGTTTTCCTGGTTGGTGGTGAGTCCGGGGCTCAAGCTCAGCTCACCGCAGTCCGTACCGCGAAGAAAGCCGGAATCGCTGGGCAGCGGTCATGGTTTCGGCAGGCGCACGCCGCGTCTGCAGGGATTGGGTCGTGAGCCCGAATAGCGGCAGCCACGACGGTGGATGTCGCGCATGGGGATCCAGGCGGAGGCGGTCAGCCCGCAGGCAGACGCAGCAATGCGTTGGCCGAGGGGGGCCGGGCTTCAGCCGGAATCGGTCGGCGGGCTGATTTCTACTCCCCAGCCTCGCGGGTCGGCAAAACCTGCGGGGACCGCAACTGAAGCGGGCGTTCACGCGCCAGGCTGGAGAAGCGGTGAGGCCAATCGGCGAATTGGCTGCGATTCCAAGGCGAGAGCGCGGTAAGAGAAGGCGGAGGGGCAGCGAGGGTCTGATAGCGAGCTGCTGGCCGAAGAGAACAGGAATCGTTAAAGGCAAGAACGAGTCCCGAGGTGAGCTGGACGGCGATGGCAAACACGGTTTTCGCCCCGCAGGCGAAGACAGGAGTTGCTGGAAGCGTCCAACAGGTCGGTTTATCCGGTTGACGGTAAGCCCGGAACCCGAGCAGGAATCGCCCGCACGCGGTCACGCAAGTGAAGACGTCGGGAGCAGGTTCGGCAAGGGTCTACAGCGAGCCGTTGGTCGAGACGAACAGGCTGGCTCCAACCTCGGGATTTGGAGTTTTTGGGCGGTTCCGCTTCCGTCTTGAGCGCGAGATCAAGCAAAAGCAGATTCTTTCGCTTCGCTCAGGATGACACTCGCAAAGTTTACATCCTAAATTGACTTCACCGGGATCGCCAGCAAGTCATCGACGAGCCCTATTTCCTTTTGCACAAAAGGTTCGGCGTATTTCACGCCGGCCAGCAATCCATAGAACAATGCCATGGCTTCGAGGCGCTGGCGGATTTCGGCCTGCATCGGGAACAGGTCGGCTCCCTCGCTCTGGTCTGTGTACTGCGACTGGTAGGCCATGAGCGCCTCAAAGCGAGTTTCGAACTGATCGGTGATGTCGACCACGAAGGTGGGCCGAACGTCGAAATAAAGAGAAGCGTAGACAATCTTGAATGGCCGGTGCGGAGCAAGCGCAGCGAGGGCCGCAAGATCCTGAAGCGCGGCGGGCGCCGACTGCTGTGTCTTGCCGAGTTTGCCGAGCCCCGCCAGGAAGCAGGCCTCATAACCGAGCGTGGAGCAGGTGTAGTGGTCGGGGTGCCGTCCCTGCCAGTAGGGAAGGATCACTAGGCGAGGCCGTTGCTGGCGCAGAACGCGCGCAATCTTCAGGCGGTTTTCCCAGGTATTCTCCACGCGGCCATCGGGGATGTCGAGCGCCTGCCGCCATGAGACGCGCAGCAGAGTAGGCGGCATGGTTGGCTTCGCGAGCACGGTCTTCGGCGCTGCCGCGCGTGCCCATCTCTCCCTGGGTGAGATCGAGGATGCCGGTGCGATATCCGCGCTGGGCCATTTTGAGCAGGGTGCCACCGCAGGTCTGCTCGACGTCGTCGCGGTGGGCGGCAATGGCAAGAATGTCGACAGTGTCAGTCATAGGCCAACGTGCTCCTCGGAACAGCACTATCCGTCGCCTACTTCTTGCGCTCGACCAGGTAGCGCGCGATGGCTTCGAGCGTATCGGCGCGAGCGCCAAAGCTGTCCAGCGCGGCGCAGGCTTGGGCGATGAGCTGATCCGCCATGCGCGCTGATTTTTCCAATCCGTAAAGAGATGGATACGTCACTTTTTCGACGGCGACATCCTTGCCGGCGGTCTTGCCCAACTGCTCAGAGGTCTGCGTCACGTCGAGAATGTCATCGGCGACTTGGAAAGCCAGGCCAGCGGCGCGTCCGAATTCGCGCACCCGCTGCAGTTCGGTAGCGGTGGCATTTGCGTAAATGCATCCGGAGATGAGACAGGCCGTAATCAGCGCCCCGGTCTTGGAGCGGTGAATGTATTCCAGGGTCTTGGCGTCGGGCTTGGTGTGCTCGGCTTCGAGGTCCAGCACCTGGCCGCCGATCATGCCGTCGATGGTGCCCGTGGCATGGGCAATTTCTTCGATGATGCGCACGCGCGCCTCGGCCGCACACTGCAAGCGCGCAAGCACCTCGTAAGCGTAGGTTTGCAGCGCGTCGCCGGCGAGAATGGCCGTGGCCTCGCCATAGGCGACGTGGCAGGTGGGAAGTCCGCGGCGGAGATCGTCGTTATCGAGCGCCGGCAGGTCGTCGTGGATGAGCGAATAGGTGTGCAGCATTTCGACGGCAGCGCCCAATTCGGCTACGCCCGGCGGCAGCGCGCTGGAGGGGTCCCCGGCGGACGACGTCTTTGCGTCTGCTGGGGCAATGTAGACCATGCGCGCCGCTTCCATGCACAGGATGGGACGAAGGCGCTTGCCCCCGGCAAAGACGCTGTGGCGCATGGCGCGGTGGATCGAAGGCGGATACTGCGTGCCCGGCGGTAGAAGGCGTTCGAGCGCCTCATCGGCGGCCTGACGGCCCTGAAGAAGAATGTCTTTGAGCATAGGCTGAGAGCCGCAGTATACAGGATGATGTCCTAACTTGAGCAACTACCCCACGTTAGCCAAAATCGGGCGAACGTGGGGCACCTGTCATACCCGAACGATCCTACACTAGCCAAACTGCAGCAGGTGTGGGCTACGCGGGGTTCACCATTCTTCGACGGCAACAGCTCGAATCGGCGATGCCGTAAGTCCGATGAAGTGCAGCGGCAGCCCGATAAAAAAGAAGCGCGTCTTGGTGAGTTTGTCCAAGTTGACCAGGTTCTCGATGATCCCGATTTCGTTGCCCAACAGCTCCATGTGACAAGGGCGCTGCATGTCGCCGCCGGTGTCCGCATTGGGCAGATCGAGACCAACCGACTTGATTTTTTTGGCGCTCAACCACTTGGCAGCGGGCAAACTTATGCCGGCTGCTTTGAAAATCGCGTCGCCCCATTGGCCGGGCCAGGTTCGCAGCAGCACGATGTCGCCTTGCTTGATCTGTTCGCCTTTGGCCGCCAACTTCTTCTCCAGCAATTCAACGGTTACGGGCTGGTCCGCCGGCTTATCGGACAGGTCGAGGAAGATGGCTTCACCAAGAGTGTTTTCCAAGGGAACGGCGTCCATGGATTTTCCGTCTGGAATGAAGTGCAGAGGAGCGTCAAGGTGAGTGCCGATATGATCGCAAATTAGCAGCAGTTTGCTGGCGTATCCCTTGCAAGGCGCTTGGTATCTGGGAGCTGTGAACCAGTGAGTTACATGGTCCGTGATAATGGTTTCGGGGTGAGTGGGATTGGTCTTAAACCCCGGTGGAAGCGGCAGCGTCAAGTCGACGATTTTCAATCTCTTTATCCCTCCTGCTGGCCCGTCCAGCATAAAGGGTTGCCGGTTCGAGATCACCCGTTTTTTTTATCGATGGATAATCCCATCACGGCGCGGGCTGAAATATGGCCCCACAATAGCTGCGCCTTCGGCTCCGTAAATGTGGGCCACCCGACATCTCACATTAGCTGCGCAAATGTGGGCCACCGCGCTTTGGCTTAAAGGGGGTTCACTAAAGATTTGACGGCTTCGCGACGTTCCTCCGGCAGTGAGATATCGGCGGGGACAATCTTCATCTCGTGCCAGTCGTAGGGAAACTCCTTGCCGCAACCGAGGCAGACGACGTAGGTTCCGGTGGGGCCGGCGGCATTGCAGCTATGCCGATCCTTAGGCGTGAGAGGGAAACTGCAGTTCTTGTGAGTACATCCGAACATCGCGTTCAGAAACCCTGACAGCATCATGTTCCCACCCCAGGCTAAAGCCCTTGCGCCGTGAATTCCAGACCATCCACTTGCGACAGCAATATAGATTCCAAGGCAGGAGAAAAGGTTCGTCCAACTGTAGCTAAGGGAAATAAGAAGAAGAGCTATAACGCGGGAACTCAGGCGAGAGACTCTGCCGATTTCTAAGCGTCTGTTTTTGACTGGTGCTGCTTGCACTTGCTGATGATGGCAGTGCGCAGCCGATTCCGCAGATCGTCAGGCAGTTCGAACAGTTGGGAGTCACGATAGATCTCGATGGTTCGTTTGGTGGTGTTGCAAACCACATAACAGTTATGGCACCACTGCAAATGATCTTCCAGCTCAACGCGGGTGCGTTGATCTATCGTGTTGTCCAGGTAGTCGGTAAGCTCCTTCAAAAATTCAGAGCAGGTCACTGTCCACTTTCTCCATTGCGCCGCTTGAAGAATTTGTTCAGCCGCTCGCGCAACTGTAAACGGGCGCGCAGCAGGCGTGACTTCACGGCCGGAATACTGAGGTTCAGAGCTTCAGCCGTTTCCTCGGTGCTCAAAGCTTCCACGTCGCGCAGCACGAAAACAGCACGAAATCCCGGCGGCAGACCCTGAATGGTTTTGCTCAGTATGTCCTTCAGTTCAGCCTGACTATACAACTGCTCCGGGTTGGGAGACCAATCCGCGACCTCTCGCGGCATGGAATCCTCTTCCGTCTTCACATCTTCATCGAGAGAAACCATGCGTTCCGGGCGCCGCCGCCGCAAACGCATAAGGGCTTCATTGACCGCAATCCTTACCAGCCAAGTATAAAACTTCGACTGGCCTTGAAACTGCCCCAGATTCTGGAATGCCTTCAGGAACGCATCCTGAACGACATCCTCCGCGTCCTCCCGATTCTGCGTAATGTGCTGAGCAATGCGGAATACGTTACGGTCGTAACGCCGCACCAGTTGCTCAAATGCGCCGACATCTCCGTTCCGGGCCGCATCGACCAGTACGGATTCATCATTAATCGGCTCACCTACTTTGGATTCGATGGCTCCCATACTTATTCCGATTCAAAGATTTCCAGATCAGCGGTCGAGGATAAATCTGGATTCAATTGTATAGGTTCAGGATTTGTTTTGTCTTAAAACGGGTTTGCAATATTCCGCTGTTCGTTGGCGCACTTCCATTCTAATCGCGGCAGGCGATTCCGGCGAGGCTCAGCCAAGGGTTGGGAGGTATGAAGTTTGATCCCTTCCGCGGGCGCAGGCTTTGTTTGTCGGCAAAACGACCTTATAATCATAGGATTAGCAGGCCGCTGAAAAGAAAATGTTGACGCTTGCCAAGACGGCTTTACAGCAGCTCGCTAGAGCAGGAGCATAACGTGCAAGAGAATCTTCCTGAGGCAGCCGAAAAGTTGGCTTCCAGATTAGTCAGGCAATGGGGCGAGGACCTGCGGCGAAGCATCGGCGAAGAGCTGCAGCCGGTTTTGGAAGCCGAAATTACCCGCGCCGGGCACGAAGCTGCGTTCGTCATTGCCTCCGACCTGACACGGCTATTGCAGGCGGCCAATCAGGTTGAGATCCTCAGTGTGCTGTTGCAAACTACACAGCCGTTTGCGGCTCGCGCGGGTCTGCTGATTCTGCGTGGCGGCTTCTTTATGGGATGGCAATCGCGAGGCATGCGGGATGCTTCGGCCTTTACGCGCATCTCGATTCCGGCCAATGATCGTGTGATCGAACGGCTCGGCAAGGAGCGCCAGCCTTTGCGGTTGCAAGCCGCGGAACTTGGCGATGTTTTTGCGTCCGCCGCGCCTGCGGGCCCAGGAGATATTTATCTCTTTCCATTGCTGATTCGCGATCGCCTGGCCGGAGCGGTTTACGCCGACGGAGGTCTGACGGACTCCGTGGTTCAGGTCGAAGTGGTGCAGGCCATGAGCTTAATTGCCTGCGTAGCGGTGGAAACGGCTTCGTTGCGTAAACCGGCCGTGTCGGGCGCGATGCAGCCGGGAACAGGTCCGGAGCCCGTGCGGCCCTCGCCGACAGTGGCGACCTCACGTCCCGAACCGCCACCAACGACCATTCCGATGGTTGCGCCCGTGGTTACGCCGCCGCCCGACACAGTCGCGGCAAGGGACTTTGCCGCCGCGGCGCCGATGGTAACGCCGCCTGCTCCGCCTCCGGTGACGGCGTCCGCGGGCGCGTCTCAAAGCAACGATGTGCATGCCAAGGCGAAGCGGTTTGCCAAGTTGCTGGTGGAGGAGATCCAACTTTACAACCAAGTAAAGGTGGCTGAAGGGCGGTCTAAACGGGACTTGTACGAACGCTTGCGGCCCGACATCGAGAAGAGCCGCGCGGCGTACCAGAAACGCTACGGTGAAGTGATTCGCGATGCGGATTATTTTTCCGAAGAGCTGGTGCGTATTCTCGCCAGTAACGATCGTTCGCTATTAGGCGGCAGCTTTCCGGGTTAAACTGAATCGTACGGACTCCAAGAGAACCCAATAGCGATGTGCAAGCGATTTTTGTCTCTGTTCCTGCTACTCCCGGTCTTATTTGCCGGAGTTTCGGGTTGGTCACAAGATGGAGCCGAAAAGGCTCCTCCGGCGAAAAAGAGCGGCACCAGCGGTAAAGCGGCTGCAAGCAAGGCTCCCACAGGCCAAAAGACAAACAAGCCGTCCACCAGCCCAAAGGCAACTAGTTCCACCAGCCAAAAGACGACCAAGGCTCCACTGGCCCAAAAGACAGGCACCAACCAGAAGTCGACTACGGCATCAAAGCGCGCCGCGCCGGCCAAGAGCGCTTCCAAGACGGCGGCCCGACAGCGGGTGAATTCGGCGCGCATGAAACGCATGACGCGCGCATTCGTGGCTTCGGCAACGTTGAAGCCGATGGCACGCCAGTTGATCGAGGCACGCACTTTGACTGCCTACGCCGGGGTGGAGAAATATGCGCGGCAGCATGCCGGCACGGATGCGGGAGGCATGGCATGGCTGACAATCGGGTACGCGCACATCCTCGACCGTGAATATGCCAAGGCAATTGCGCCTTTGGAAAAGGCAAGGCCGCTACGCGGGTGAGTTGGCCGACTACGTCCGGTACTTTGAGGCGTTGGCTTATGGCGGCAGCGGGCAGAGCAATCAGGTAGTTGCGGTTCTGAAAAACTTTTCGAAAGAGTGCGCGGATTCGATTTTTCTCAATGATGCCAGAGCGGTTTACGGCGAGGCGCTGGTGGCTTCGGGCCGGGCGTCGGAGGCGGTCAGCTTCCTGGAGGCGAATCGCGCGCCCATGCGGGCCGATGCCGAACTTGCGCTGGGACATGCTTACCTGAACAGCGGCAATCCGGCGAAGGGGATGGAGATTCTGCGGCATCTCTACCTGACCATGCCGCTCAGCAACGAAGCCGCGCAGGCGGGCGCCGAATTGATTGCGAAAGGGTCGAGTCCGACAGGCAGCTACAGCGACCTCAAAATGCACGCATCGCTGCTGGCACAGGGAAACCGTTGGGCGGACGCCACGCGCGAGTACCGGCAGTTGCTGAATATGGCTCCGCCGGCGGAGCGCGGCGAAATCGAAATAGGGCTCGGCAATGCACTGCGGCACGGCGACACCGGTCGCGCGCGCGAAGGGCGCGACTTGCTGCAGAACGCGCAGGCAACGGGAGAAGCCAACGCGCAGAGGCTTTACAATCTCGCGGAAATCGCCCGGACGGAAGGCAACGAGGGCGACCTGCTGAACTATCTCGCGCAGCTTCGGCAATCGGCGCCCACCAGCGGGTGGTTTCAGCCGGCGCTGATTTCGGCCGGGAACATGTACATGCTGAAGAAGGATTACGATCACGCCATCGATTACTACCGCGAGGCGCACGAGCGTTTTCCGAATAGCAGCAGGGCACCATACGCACACTGGAAAGCGGCTTGGCTAACGTATCGACAGGGACGGACGGAAGAGGCAAAAAAGGAATTTGCGCAGCACGTGCGGAGTTATCCGGCTTCGCTGGAGACCGCCGCCGCAGTCTACTGGCGTGGAAGAATCGCGGAAGATGAGAACGATTTGCCCTTGGCCCGGGCGTGGTACGCGAAGGTCGCGGAACGCTACCGCAACTATTATTACGGCCACCTGGCGACCGAGAGACTGGCGAAAATTGGAGTTTCGCCCATAGCGCACGATCCGCTTCTCGGCACTATTGCTCCTCTGTCGCCAATGAGCGCAAGTGCGGCGCTGACCAGCATACCGCCAGAGGCGTTGCGCGTGGAGAAGAGCAAGCTTCTGGAAAATGCCGGGATGACCGACTTTGCCATCAAGGAACTACAGGCATCCGACGGCGGCAAGGGGGCTAACTGGGCAACGCTGGAAATCGCCCGCATTTATAACGACGGAGGCCAGGTTCATCGGGCTCTTCGCTTCATGAAATCGGCGGTGCCCAGCTACTTTGCGATAGATATTTCGGTGCTTCCCCGGCCTTACTGGGATTACCTGTTCCCCCGGCCGTACTGGACGGAAATCCGTCGCTTCGCCATGGAGAACCAGCTGGATCCTTACCTGGTTGCGGCCCTCATACGGCAGGAATCGGAGTTCAATCCGGGTGCAGTTTCGCGGGCGAATGCCTTTGGCCTGATGCAATTGCTGCCCGTCACAGGCAGGAAAACCGCTAAGGAACTGAACCTCCGCAGTTTCCGAACCGAGACGCTGCTGGTTCCGAACATCAACCTTCAGCTCGGAACGCGCTATTTCCGCGAAATGGTTAATCACTACAACGGCCAGGTGGAATACGCGTTGGCCGCCTATAACGCCGGTCCCCACCGGGTCGAAGATTGGCTCAGCGTGGGCACGTACCGCGACGTGCCGGAGTTCGTCGAGTCGATTCCGTTCACGGAGACGCGCGAGTATGTGCAGTCGATCATGCGCAACGCGAGGATTTACCGCAGGCTTTATCCGCAGTAAGTTGAGGCGTTGAGGCGGCGTCTGAGCCGCCTGCCGAAATCCTGAGTGGAGCGAAGGAACTCAGAATCCCAGCACGGCGTGGGGTTGAGGTAGAGCGCGAAGAATCTTATCAAAAAGCCCAGAGCGGCACGGGGTGAAACGCATCCCTGGGATGCTTCGCTGCCGCTCAGCATGACAGCACCAAAGCCCCGTCGCTCGATCGTTCGCGATGTACAACAAGGGAATCGGAACAGTCCTAGACTTTGACCTTGTGGCCGCCGAGGTCCGCGAGGATTGAGTTACAGACCTCGACGCACTTGTCGCAAATATGGGCGGGCGCGACCTCGCTATCCTGCGGCGAGGAGATCAAGTGCGTCACGTCTGCTTGCGATTTGCCGCAAAAGGAACAGTGGAACGGGCGGCTGCTCTCCGGGTCGGCTTCAGGAGCGGCCGCCAGTAAACGTTTTGCACGTCTCCATCCCATCCATTGTCTGCCAGCGAAAAAGCAGGAGACGACGAATGGGACCACAAAATAGACGAAGCTCCGGGCGGTGGCGGTTGCTGCCGCCATGACTGCCACGGCCAGCGTGAGCACTCCGCTACAGCACATCCAGCGCAGATGGCGCGCCACATCTTCTTCTACGGACTGTCTGCGCCCGCGGCTATCTTCGCTATCCTGGTCCAGCCAGCTCATACATTTCCCCGGCGAGCGCTCTTGCCCGGGTGCGGTTTGGAAAACACGATATCGGCCATGAGCAGAATGGCGCCGACTACGATGGCGCTATCGGCAATGTTGAAATCCGGCCAGATGTGTTCACCGATGTAAAAGTGCAGAAAATCCACTACTTGGCCGTGTACGATGCGATCCCATAAGTTACCGGCCGCTCCGCCAAGTATGAGCGACAACGCAATCGTGGTTGAGTTGAGCGTGCGCTCCGATTTGCAGAGCAAATATGTGATGACGGCCATTGCCAGCAGCGACATCGCTATCAGCAGCGAAGTCTTCCACGCGGAGGGCGATTCGGCGAAAAGCCCGAAAGCCATTCCGCGATTCTCGACGTGGGTGATGCGGAACAGGCGGGGAATCACCTGGATGCCGGAACCGTCCAGCGGAATTGAGCGCGTAATCAGCAACTTGGTCGCGCGGTCGGCGACCACCACGAGCGCGGCAATCAGAAACTGATACAGGCGCGGCGAGCGGACTGTCACGATGCTGCCCCTGCGTTCTGCTCCTCCACCTCCTTTTCGATGACCTTGAGCGCGGCGGAGCAACGTTCGCAGATGGTGGGATACGACGAGTTTTCGCCGACGTGCGTCGAGTAGTTCCAGCAGCGCTCGCACTTCTGGCCGGGCGCGCGACTGGCTTCCACGGCAACCGCTCCGTCGGTCGATGCTGGCTTCAACCCCACCGAGGAGACGACAAATAGGGCATTCAACTGGCCGCGATAGCGCTCCAGCAACTTGTAGGATTCGGCGGGCGCGGTGATGACGATAGCGGCTTCCAGCTCGCTGTTGATGATTTTCTCGTTGCGCGCCTGCTCAATGGCCTTATTCACTTCATCGCGAATGGCGACCAGCATCTCCCAATCGGTGCGCAGGGTTGCGGCGGCATCGCGATCGCGGATTTCGCCGGTGATGTCGTGATCGTTCGGGAACAAGGCCATGTGCGCGCTTTCAGGGCGCGACTTCAACGCCGGCAGAAACCGCCAGATCTCATCCGCGGTGAATGTCATGATCGGCGCAACCAGACGCGAGAGCGCCTCGGCAATTCGCCACATCGCCGTTTGCGCCGACCGGCGCTCGCGCGATGTGCGCGGAAAGGTGTAGAGACGATCCTTGAGCACAGCCATATAGAGCGCGCTGAGATCGACGACGCAGAACTGAATCAGCCGCTGATAGATGCGGTGGAAGAGCATCTGGTCATACCACTCGCGCAGTTCGCGGGCGAGTTCGGCCGTGCGCAGCAGCATGAACTGATCGATGGGTTCCATCTGGTCGAAGAGTACGAGATCGCGCACGGGGTCGAAACCATGAAGGTTGCCGAGAAGAAAGCGAAAGGTGTTGCGTACTTTGCGGTAGTTCTCGCCCACTCGTTGTATCAGGGTTTCCGAGGCGTGTACGTCCTCGCGGAAATCGACCGATGCCACCCAGAGACGCACGACCTCTGCCCCGAGCCGCTTGCAGATATCGACCGGATCAACGACGTTGCCCAGCGACTTCGACATCGCCCGGCCTTGCTCGTCGAGCGTCCAGCCATTGGTCACCACGGCGCGGTAGGGCGCCGCGTGGTGCAGTCCCACGCCGCAGAGCAGGGAAGAATGGAACCATCCGCGATGCTGATCGCCGCCTTCCAGGTAAACGTCGGCGGGCCAGGGCATTTCCGGCGTGTGGCCCAGCACGGCGGCCTGGCTTGAGCCGGACTCGAACCAGACATCGATGATGTCCATTTCCTTGCGGAACGACGCGCCGCCGCATTTGGCGCATTTCGTCCCGGCGGGCAGGATTTCGCCGGGCTGGAGGCGATACCAGGCGTCGGTGCCCTCGCGCGCAAACAGATCGACCACGGCGCGATTGGCCGGCTTCGAGTTCAATACCTCGCCACAGCCTGTGCAGAAAAAAACCGCAATGGGGACACCCCAGACGCGCTGGCGCGAAATGCACCAATCCGGACGGGTGGCGATCATGTTGGAAATGCGTTCTTCGCCCCAAGCCGGGTCCCACTTGACCTTCTTGATCTCGTCGAGCGAAACGCTGCGGAGCGTGCCTCCGTTCAGCTTGCCCTCCATGGAGATAAACCACTGTTCGGTGGCCCGGAAGATGACTGGGTTGTGGCAGCGCCAGCAATGCGGGTAGGAGTGTTCGATGTCCTCGCGGCCGAGCAGCGCGCCTCGCGTATTCAGCAGTTGAACGATCGGCTCGTTCGCCTTGAAAACCGTCAGGCCGTCATACTCCGGCAGTCCGTGGAGCAGGTGGCCGGAACCGTCGACGTTGCACGTCTGGTCGATGCCGTATGCGACTCCGGTGTAGAAGTCGTCAGCACCATGCGAAGGAGCAGTATGAACCGCACCGGTGCCCTGGTCCATGGTCACATAATCAGCCAACACGCCGAGGACCTGGCGATCGAGAAAAGGATGCGCGAAGGTTACACGGTCAAGTTTGGAACCGGGGAAACTGGCAATGGAGAGTGGCTCACCCAGTTGGCACTTGCGCGCGGTTTCCTCGGCTAGCCTACGGGCAACGATGTAGACCCAATCGCCGACTTGGAGAGCGACGTACTCTTCACGCGGGTTGTAGGCGACGGCCATGGAGGCCGGCAGCGTCCATGGGGTGGTCGTCCAGATGATGGTCGCCACCTTCTTCCCGGCCAGCGCCGGATCGATTGCCGCCGGGTCACTGGTAAGCGGGTAACGAACCCAGACGCTCGGGCTGGTGTGGTTGGCATATTCGACTTCAGCTTCGGCCAGAGCTGTCTCGTCGTGAATGCACCAGTAGACGGGCTTCAAGCCTTTGTAGACCATTCCCTTTTCAAAGAAGGCGTAGAAGTTCGCAATCACCCACGATTCGAATTGCGGGGTCATGGTCGAGTAGGGCTCTTCGAAGCGGCCAAAGACGCCGATGCGCTTGAACTGCTCGCGCTGCAAATCGAGGTACTTCTCGGCATATTTCCGGCAGGCCTGGCGCACTTGCAGGGGGTCCATCTGCAACTTCTTGCGACCCAGGGACTCGTCGACCTTAATCTCGATGGGTAGGCCATGGCAGTCCCATCCCGGCACATACGGTGCGTCAAAACCCATCATATTGCGCGATTTGACGATGAAATCCTTGAGGCACTTGTTTAGCGCGTGCCCAAGGTGGATGGGGCCGTTGGCGTAGGGAGGTCCGTCGTGCAGAACGTAAATGGGTGCGCCGTGCCGTGACTCACGAATTTTCTCGTAGACATGTATTTTTTCCCAATGATCGAGCATTTTGGGCTCATTTTGCGGCAGGTTGGCCTTCATCGGGAATTCGGTTTTCGGCAGGTTAAGAGTCAACTTGAGATCTAGCGGCACTCCGGTCCCTTTCTGGTCTGGCCGGGCTCGACCGGTTCGCGCAATGCAACGCTAACCGGAATCCATGCTTTCCACTCGCAAGCCCTTACGGGGACGCTATGGAACAAGGAAGGCCCAGTACATCAGTCAAGCGGCGAAACTTCGCGCTGATCCTTCATTATAGGGGTCCGGAAGCGAGAGTCCAATTCGGGCGGCAAGGCGAAAGGCAAGCAGCGAGCTGCATACGCCTGCGCGCAGTTCAAGCAACTACCCCAACAGCCGAGGAGCTGGGCTCGCCTGTGCGAACTCGGCCGTCATCGCACTTATCGGGATAGCACTATCGTGAGACGCTGCAATCGAAAGATCGCGCCTGTTACGCTCAAGAAAAATTTTACGGGTATTCATTTTTCACAGTCGCCGAAATGAAAAGAGCAGCATCTAACGGTTGGAATGGGAATGCCTAGTGGGAGCGCGAAGTTGGGCGGCAACTCGCATTTCGTGGAGCGAATGGGCATTTCCGTACAGCGTGCAACTTGGCGACCGATGTGCTCATCTTTTAGCCGATAGTCGAAAGCCCCGGCAGCGGAGAGAGGGACAAAGACAACTTTTTATGGCGGACGAAGTTATAAGCGCGCCGAGATTTGACACCGGCAGGCTCGATCTGCTGCCGAAGGGTAATTTCGATCAATCGCTTTGGGCATCCCTGATCGGCAATATTCGAGAGACCCTCTTCCCCGAGAAGTTGCCCCCGTTGCAACTTACATCGCGTCCTGTCAAGGTTCGCGATATCTGGGGCGGATACAGCTACAAGAAGACGGGAGCTTCGGTATCGCTGGTGGTGCACGCATTGGCTATCGGCGGACTGATCGGCCTCACGATCCTCGGAGCTAAGACCGTCAAGCATGAAGAGCACCCGACAGTCACGTTGATTGCGCCACCTGTTTCCGATTATCTGCCGCCAATTTCGATGAAGAAAAATGATGTCATTGCCGGCGGCGGCGGTGGTGGCGACCACGACAAGATTCCTGCGGTGAAGGGCAAACTGCCTAAGCCCGCGATGGAACAGATCACTCCACCGGCGATGGTGGTGCGGACGAATGACAAGCCAAAACTGGTGGCAGAACCGACGGTTGTCATGCCTCCACAAGTGAAATTGCCGACCATGAACGCGATGAATTTTGGAGATCCGAAGGCCGTGCTTCCCAGCGGACCGGCTTCCAACGGCACTGGTTCGGGTGGTGGAATAGGCTCGGGTAGCGGCGGCGGCGTGGGTGTCGGAGCTGGTCCTGGAGTTGGACAGGGGCGCGGTGGCGGCATTGGCGGCGGTGTTTTCCGAGTGGGCGGGGGCGTTTCGGCTCCGCGTGCGCTCGATGCTCCGGATCCGGAGTATTCGGAAGAAGCGCGCAAAGCGAAGTACCAGGGAACGGTCGTTCTATGGATGATTGTCGACCCGAACGGCACTCCGCAGCAGGTCCGTGTGACTCGTAAACTTGGCATGGGGCTGGATGAGAAGGCGATTGAAGCGGTTCGCAAGTGGAAGTTCGAACCGGCCATGAAGGATGGCAAGCCCGTGGCCGTACAGATCAGCGTAGAAGTGAATTTCCGGTTGTACTAGCTCCGTTGCTGACTTGCCGGGGTAAAATCCGGTTGTCGCAGGAGCCCGGATTGCGCCAAAGCTGACGCAAAAAGCCGGAATATAGAAAAGGAGAGGCAAACCTGCCTCTCCTTTTTGCGTTTCAGGAGGGTTCGCAGGCGCCGCAAGCACTTTGCGATAGGTGACGAGGTTGACACCAGTAGAAATGCGCATAGCGCCGCCAAATCTGCTAAGTTAAAAATTCAACATGCCAGCGTCGAACCAGACATGCATGGTGTGCGGCGAGCCCCTGACCTCCGCGGGGCGATGCGCCAACTGCGAGGCGACGGCTTCGCTTCGCCGGCACAGGTTCGGACTGCCCGTGCTGGTGCTAATCATCATTGCGGGATTCAGTTTTACGCGCATGGTGGTGGACTGGTTCAACCATCGGCAGGATGAGTTGGCCTCTGCTTGGTATCAAAGAGGCGTGGCTGCGCTCAACTCGCACCGCCCCGCAGAGGCGGTTGAAGATTTTGAGACCGCACTGGTCTACGCCAAGCAGAACGACGACGAATACCGAGTTCGACTCGCCGAATCGCTGCTTGCCGCCGGACGTCCCAACGAGGCCCGTTCGCGCCTTCAGAGCCTTCTGGAGGAACATCCTAGCGATGCAAGGGTGAACCTGGAACTGGCGCGGATTGCGGCCGGCAAGGGCGAGTTGCAAGATGCGAATCGTTATTATCACGGCGCCATCGACGGCATCTGGAGTCCGGGGAAAACGCCAGCGGTCGAACGCCTGAATACACGATTCGAACTGCTGGAAGTGCTGGCCGCGAATCACCAGGATGAGGCTGCTGAGACAGAGCTGGCAGCGCTATTGCCTGAACTTCCGCAGAGCGCGAACGCCCACAGCCGGCTTGGGCGGATATATTTTCAACTGGGTGACGCCCACCGGGCGCTTGCCGAGTTTCAACACGCCAGACAACTAGACCATAATTTTGCGGCTGCCTATGCGGGCACCGGTGCGGTGGTGCTTCAGGCTGGCGATTACCCGGCGGCCAAACGCTACTTGACGGACGCGGTGAGGCTGAACGATCAGGATACGAACTCAAGGACCTTGCTGGCCAGGACGGAGCAACTGCTTGCAGCCGATCCCTTCTCACCGGGAGTGAATGCGGCGGAGCGGGCGCGGCGCACGGTTGCCGCATATGAGGCTGCCGTGAAGCGGCTCGACGGGTGCGTCCTCTCCCGTGCGAAGGCCTCGTCCGCCAGCCCGCCGCATAGCCCTTCGTCCGAGGCGCAAGCGGATGCGGATAAGCTGGCTCAACTCCAGAGCTGGGCCGAGCAACTGAGACGCTACGCGACGGAAGACCGCTTGAGAGGCCGCGATGACGTGGTGGAGAACATGATGCGGTTCGTTTTCGCCACCGAAGATGCCGCGGCGAGGATGTGTGGCGCGCCGAGCGGGATGGACGAATTGCTGGCGACCATCGGCCATCATCGCTGGGGGAACCAGTGATGAAGACGGTCGAAAAGCGGACAACCAGCGGCAGTCCCGTTCGGCGAAAATACTGGTCGTCTCTGCGGCGGATGCTGACCGGGTCAGCGATTTTGTCGTTGCGCGAGGAGCAGTTTTTTCTCGTGCTGTCGGTCATCATCGGCTCGATTGCGGGACTGGTCGTGGTGCTCTTCAGGGTTGCCATCTCCGCCGTGCGATGGCTGCTGCTGGGTACCGGTCTGCGGCCGGATGTTCCGCGTGTGTTCATCGCTCCGGCGCTGGCGGGGTTGCTGATTGCGGTTCTGGTCGCCAAATTCTTCCCGCGCGTGCGCGGCAGCGGCGTGAACCAGACGAAGGGCGTGCTTTATATCTATGACGGTTACGTGGGCATCAGAACCACGATCGGCAAATTTCTGACCAGTGCGCTGGCGATTGGCAGCGGACAATCCCTCGGTCCGGAGGATCCTGCGCTGCAGATCGGCTCCGGCATAGCATCCTTGATCGGAAGGCGGCTGCGGCTTTCGCGCGAGCGCTTGCGTTTGATTGCGCCTGTCGGCGCGGCAGCGGGACTGGCGGCGGCCTTCAATGCGCCGATCACCGCCGTGTTGTTTGTCATTGAAGAAGTCATCGGCCGCTGGACGGCGGGCATTCTCGGCGCGGTGGTGCTGTCTGCCATATCGAGCACGGTGGTCGAGCGCTGGTTTCTTGGGCAGGAGCCGCTGTTCCGCGTTCCGGAGTATCATCTCGAACACCCGGGCGAGTTGATCGCTTACGCTGCGCTGGGAGTGTTGGGCGGCATCGCGTCGGTGGTTTTCGTCAAGTTCATAGCCCTGCTCAGGCCAAACCTGCGGCGCCTGCCATCGTGGACGCAATACCTGCAACCGGCGGTGGCCGGGCTGCTGGTCGGGTTGATCGGCATCGGCTTTCCGCAAGTCATGGGCGCCGGCTATAGCTCAATCGACCAGGCGATGAATGCGCGTTTCGGCTGGGAGATACTGGGAATCCTGGCTGGATTGAAGATCCTGACGACTGGAATATCGTTTACCAGTGGCACTCCGGGCGGGCTGTTTGCTCCCACGTTGTTCATTGGCGCAATGCTTGGCGGCGCGGTCGGCGGCCTTGAGCAGTCATTCTTTCCTCAATTGTCGATTCCCGTGGGCGCGTATGCGCTCATTGGCATGGGCGCTCTATTCGCGGGAATCCTGCGCGCACCCATGACGTCGATCATTATGACCCTGGAGGTGAGCGGCAATTATTCGATTATCTTGCCGGTCATCGTGTCAAACACGGTTGCATATCTGATTTCACGCACCTTTCAGAGAGTGCCGATTTTCGATCTGCTCTCGCGGCAGGACGGGCTCGATCTGCCATTGCTGGAAGAAGAGCGCGAAGTCGCAATCCTGCGCGTGGAAGATGCGCTGTGCCCATTCGCCGAACAAGTGCTCGACGGCAAAGGCACGCTGCTTCGCGCCCTCGACGTCGTTCAGGGCGCAAAAGCCGATTTCTTCCTGGTGAAGTTGCCAGGTGGGCGATGGGCGGGCGTTTCGCGGCAGACGCTGCTGGAACTGGAGCCCGACGGAAGCGAATCGCTAGGCTCGCGGTTGAATATGTTCATTCCCGCGCTCTATCCGGATCAGTCCCTGGAAACCGCCCTGCGCCACATCAGCGACTGGCCGTTCCTGCCCGTGGTGCATCGAGCAGACCCCGCAATGCTGATCGGGATTATCTCGGTGCAGGATGTCATCAACGCCTACAGGAACGCCGGAGTAGAAGAACCTGGAGACGAGTTGCCGGCGAACTAGAGCATCGCCTCGCAGGCATATCCCAGATCACCGCTAGGCTGTGCCGATGCTTGGGAGTCTGGATCAGGCCGCCTTGGCAGCGGGGTTCCGCCCGCCGGAGGCGGCCCGGAGGATTCCGACAATGTCGTTGGGCGCACAACAATCGGTTGCGCCGGCGGCGAGCGCCGCGACCCACATCTCATCATCGGCGAGACGATGGGTGCAGATAACCGCGGCATCGCGATAGTGCCCGCAGATTTCATGCAGCTCTTGGAAATTGGCCAATTCGAGATCAACAACTACAGCGTAGGGCTCATGGTTTTGAGAATGTTTCTCTCGCAACTCGTGCAGGCCGCGTACTACGCTGATTTCCCGGAAGTGTGTTCGTAAGCTTGCGGCGAGTAGCTCGCCAACTCTTGCATCCGCCTGGGCAATGAGAATCGACAGTGACTGCATTACAAATTCTCCCCGGCTCAAGTCCTCGCGGTCTGCCCGGTGAGTCTCACGGGCTTGTGCAGGATGAGCAAAGCAATGGGCGACTGGGCGCGCCCCAGAACTGAGTTATTGGGCTGCTATTGTGACTCCGACCGATCGGCAGCATTCGCGAAAGGTTCCGGTTGCAGCTTTCCGTTTTGCTTGAGCAGGATTTCGACCTTGCCCTCGGCCTCTTCAAGTTCCCGGCGACAGGAATCTGAAAGTCCCACACCTTCTTCAAAGAGCTTTAGAGCCTGCTCCAATGGAAGATCGCCCCGCTCTAATTGCTGGACGATGGTTTCAAGACGCTGAAGGCACTCCTCGAATTTCGGCAAGACCCGCTCCTTGTCGGCGATTCTACGTCAGATTCCACTCAGGACAACAGGGAAATTACGGAACTAGGGATTGACCTAACCCTCACACCAGAAGTTGCTCAGCGTATTAGAGTTTGCAAGGTTGCCGCGTGTTGCCGCATCTTGATTCAGCCGCTTCTCCTGGAAGAACTCATGTATTGCCAGACTGTAAGGCGGTGGAACGCGGGGCCGATACGAAAATCGTCGCGACGGACGGTGAAGCGTAGTCGCACCGATTCCGGTGCATTTGCCACCAACATGGCGGGACGCGCACAAGTTGGCGATGCAGGAATACGCTCTTACGCGAACAGCGCATCCATGCGCAGGCCGTGCATTTTCGGTAGTAGACCACCTAATCAATAACCTCGGAAGCAACTCCGGATCGTGTTTCCGAATCTTTGGATGAGTCGGGGTTTCTGCCCGCTGGCGCTTTGACAGGAGTAATCGATGATTCGGAATGATGGTCGCTGGGGTGGGGTGGCGGCGGTTCCTCTTGCGGTGTTGTCGCTTTGCCTTTTATTGTCCGGATGTGGCCGTGGTGTCGATGCGACGGCAGCAAGCACATCCCCGGAAATAGTAGGAAGCACGCCATCTTCTCCAGGAACAGGGGGCACAGGCACCGGCGGAGGGACCGCGGCATCCATTTCGATCTCGCCGAGTTCAATCACGGTAACGCTGCCCGGCACACAGCAGTTCACGGCTTCGATCACGGGATCGTCCAGCACGGCAGTCTCCTGGGCGGTGAATGGGGTGGCGGGCGGTAATGCCGCGACCGGAACCATTACCGCGAACGGCCTGTATACGGCGAGCACACCCGGAACGTACACGGTGACGGTAACTTCGACCTCTGACGCCACATTGACGGCGAGCGCTACGGTGAACGTGCCGAATCCTCCTCGGCCCGCGGGTGTTTACACTTACAAGTACGACAATGGTCGGACCGGGTTGAACGCGAACGAGAACAAGCTGACGGTTGCAGCGGTCACCAACGGAACAAATTTCGGCAAGCTTGGTTCCTGGACCGTGGACGGCAGCATTTACACGCAGCCGTTGTACATGCCCGGCGTTTCACTCGCCAACGGCACCTTCAACGTTCTGTACGTCGGCACGGAGAACGACAGCGTCTATGCCCTCGATGCCGATGTGCTGGGAAAGGTGCTCTGGAAGCGCAGTTTCCTGACTGCGAATGCCACCATTGGTAAGGGCTACACGGGCGGGCGCACCTCGATCGGCGGCAATGTCGGCATCACCGGGACTCCGGTCATTGATCCCGCCGCAAACCGGATGTACGTCGTGGCACGCACAACCGAGGGGGGCAACCAGGTCCAGCGCCTGCATGCGATCGACATCACGACGGGGGATGACGTGCAAGGCGTATCCGCCCCGACGATTAACCCGGTGGTGAGCGGGACCGGGGCGGGCAATGACGGAACTGGACATATCCCCTTCCTGCCGCTGACCCAGAACCAGCGCCCGGCCCTGCTGCTCAACAATGGCGTCGTCTACGTGACGTTCGCTTCCTTCAGTGATTACGATCCGTATCACGGCTGGGTCATTGCCTTCGATGCCGCTTCGCTGGACTTCATCGACGCCTACAACGCGACGCCGAACGGCGGCGGCGGCGGCTCCTGGATGGCTGGCGCCGGTCCGGCAGGGGACAGCGATGGCAACGTTTATTTTGCCACCGGCAACGGCCGCCCGGACGCGACCGCGCTGTTCGATCCGCCGAACGATCTGCCCAACAGCTTCCTGAAATTGAAGCTGATTGGCGGCAAGCTGACCCTGGTGGATTATTTCTCTCCTTACAACGCCCAGTGCTTGAGCGCGGACGATCTTGATCTCGGCTCTTCCGGCCCGACGCTGATCCCGGATCAGATCGCCGGAAACAGCGTCATCGCGCTCGGCAGCAAAGAAGGAAGGGCCTACCTGCTCAAGCAAACCGATCTGGGCAAGTTCCAATCGGGCAGTGACAGCCAGATCCTCAGCTCGGTGCTGTTTAATCAGGCCGCGTGCGGGCAAGCGGGCTTCGACGCCAATGCCCCGCTGCGCGTCTATGGTTCGCCCGCCTACTGGAACGGCAACATCTACTTTGGATCGGCATTCGGCCCCCTGCGGCAGTACGACATCACGAGCGGAAAACTGGCGCAAATGGCGCTGTCAACCCATCTCTACCCGGGCAACGGACAAAGCGGGCGCGGCCCGCTGACCATCGTCTCGTCCAACGGCACCTCCGACGCGATTGTCTGGACGGCGGAGAACGACCTCAACGGCCAGGGCTGGTTGCGCGCCTTCGACGCTACGAGCGTCGCCAAGCAGCTCTATTTCACCAACTTTGGCACAGGCAGCAACTTCATCATTCCGATGGTCATTGACGGAAATGTGTATGTCAGCGGCCATGCCACTTTGTACAAGTACGGCTTGCTCAAGTAGAGCGGCTTCGCAGTAGGCGTATTCCTCATATCACCGTCGGGCTCGATGTCACTCTGGCAAATGCTGAAGCATTTGCCGGGGACTTCGTGCGTCCGGCTTTTTCGCGGGTTGTAGCTTCCGCGAATCTGGCCGGGACAAGTGCGGCCCCCATTAACTTTTCTTCGAAGATGTCATCCTGAGCGCAGCGAAGGATCTGCTGTTTGGCTTGGTGCCCCACGTTCGCCGCGTCGGGGTCCCCGGCCGGCGACTCGGCTCACTGGGGGATTGGGCTAACGTGGGGTAGTTCGACTGGGTCCAAGTCCCACATCTGCTAACAGCGGCCGATGCTGGGGCACCGTCCAATAAGGTCATAAACTCTGAGCGCAGCCGGGGCCCCCCACGGCAACGGCCGCCGCATAGCGCTCTTGGCTACAGCAGCGCGGCCTCCGCGCACTGAAATCCAAGTCTCAAAAGAGACCCGGTGGCCGTTTGCGTGGGGTGGGAGCGAAGGTCTGCTGTTTGCCGCGCTTTGGGCATAAAGCAGATCCCTGCGGTCACGCAAAACCGGCGCGGCCTCAGAATGACGCTGCTACGGGTCTTTCATTCAGCGGTTTTTCAGAAATTGGGACTGTCTACCATCTAACTGCGGATACGCACCTGTTGTTACGGAACCTTGATCGTAATGGATTTGCTGAAGTTCGTGCTTGAATCCCAGGCTTTGACTGTAATCGCATGCGTTCCGGAGCTCATGCTGACCGGCGTATTGACGAGCTTGGACGATGTCGTCTGCTTGTAGACCAGCTTGCTGTCAACGTAGATGTTCATTCCTGTTATCGTCCTGCTGTCGGTTGCATAGGCGACGATCTGCACCGGCGAAGTGACAGTGGAGTTAGCGGCCGGCGAGCAGATGGTAACGGTACGGTTGGTGCTGCTGATTGCGCAGCCTTGGGTCACGGTTACACTCGTTGTCGCCGAGGCTGTCGCGCCGAGGCTGTCCGTTACGGTACCTGTCACTTTGAAGGTGCCGGGCACGTAATAGGTATGGCTCGCCGTCAGGCCCGTGACCGTCGGGGTACCGTCGCCAAAGTTTATAGTGCCGCTGCTGATGGTGCCATCGGGCGACGAGGACTGGGTGAGCGATGCCGCAACATTCAAGGAGGTCTTTCCACTGAGGGGCGTAACCGACAGGACCGCTGTTGGAGTTGCCCGTGCAACCGTCACCTGCTGCGTTGCGGTTGCCATTGTGCCATTGCTGGCGGTGACTGTTCCGGTGACCGTGAAAGTGCCGGGCAAGCTGTAAGTGTGCTGCGCCGTCGGGCCCGCGACCGTCGCGCTGCCGTCACCGAAGTTTATTGTCGAGCCGGTAATGGTTCCTCCATTCGGAGGGGATGAGTTCGCGGTAGAGGCGGTTATGGTCAGTGGAGCCGTTCCGCTGGCGGCACTGAGGGTGAGCACTGCATTCGGCGATCGCGGCGACGGTGGCACATATCCCACGGGTGCCGACATTCGATTCTGCACCGAAGGCGCGCCAATGGCTTCGACGAACAACTTGTAGGCCGTGTTCGGAGTTAGATTGTAGGTGGAAAGATCGAGCGCGTGCTTTCCCGAGGCAACGCTGGCCAGGTTCATTAATTGCTGGCCGTCCAGGGAGATGAAAACCGTGTAATGGTCGACTGCATTCTCGTTGCCGGTAACTGCCCATTGCAGTGACGATCCGTTGATCGAAGGCGAGAGCGTAATACAATTGCTAATCCCGGTTTCAATCTCGGAGCCTTCCTCGTAATCATTCCAAGTGACAATTTGAATTGCCTGTAACTGGTTGTTTGCCGAGTAGCCTGCTTTGGCAACCGTGCCGAAGGTGTCAAGCCAGGTTTGTCCGCAGTGCTGATTCATGATGCGGGGATTGCTCTTGACCCAGGGCGCAAGCGATTCATTGAACCCGATGTAACTGGCACCATAAGTTAAGTCGTTCGGAAGGGACTGCATTCCGGAATAGAAAGTGGAGAGCACGCTAAGGTTCTCGTTATCGCGATTGCTGGTGTCGATAATGACCCAGGCGAAGAATCCGTCGGCGTCCGCATGAGTCATTCCACTTGTGCCGATGAAGATGAAATATGGATTGCCCGGAGCACTGCTGCGCACCAGGGACCAGTTAATGGAGTACTTGTCGACGCCGAAAAAGAACACGACCGGGCGGCCATTGACAGTCATGTAGGCGCGCGATCTCTCGTAAGTGTTGTAGACGTAAGTCAGGTCGCTGATGAGCTGCTGGGTAACACTGCACCCCGATGTGTTTGCGCACGCGTTCAGCGCGCCTACATCTTCCTGGACGGCAAAGACGAAAGAACCGTTTCTGCTTTCCGCCTCGGACTTGAGCAGCAAAGTAGTGTTGTTTTCGACCGCCGAATCAGGGCCGTACCAATCAACGATGGCGCCGGAGATGCCGCGGCTCAGCATGTCGGTAACTTGCTTGTGCACCTGCGTGGAATCGTCGGAGCTGTAGCCTACGTTGATGTGATTGGATTGGCCGAACCACGGCATGAAGTGCGCGTAGACGGCGGTCGTGGCGCCTGAGTAGAGCAGGTTCGCGGTTGCCAACTTGCTGACGTTGCCCGGCGCGGTGTCTCCATCGCTCAGCGCGGTGAACGAAGAGGCGGCACTGGTGTTGTTGGCCGTCTCGGCGGAAAGTGTGGTTGTCGGTGTGAAAACAAACTGCTGCGCCACAGCAGCAGGCAAGCCGATAACAGCGATGCTGGCCAGTGCTGCCGTAAGCGCAAGACTTTTGGCGTTCAGGTACTTCGATCCGAGTAGCACGGCAGATCAGATGGCCAGAGACTCGTGCGAGTTTGCCGGGAATCGAGAGCTGCTGGCCGGATACACGGAATCGGCGGCAGGCCGCTGCGTGGAAAGGCCGATATCTAATGCGAATTCAAGGGCTTGCCGGAGATGTGAGCCCCAAGAGCGCGGGCTTTTACCGATCAATAAATGAAGCGGCAGGCAGCGTCACTCGGCGGCCTTGCGATAATATCTTGAGACGAGTGTGTCATGGATGCCCCTGAAACTACAGTGACTCGACTTCGAATGCAGCTTGATTGCTTGCCGATCCTACTCGCCGGAGTGCGAGAGACTGCACTCGACAACAGGCCGATAGCAGGGAAGTGGTCGGCACGCGAGAACCTGGCGCATTTGGCGCGGTATCAGGAGATGTTCTTCAGCCGAATGCAGCGCATACGAAATGAAGATTGCCCACCTTTGCCACGCTACCGGGCGGAAGACGATGCAGAGTGGCCGCAATGGATGCTGATGCCCACGCCCACAATTCTGACGTCTTTGCGCTCGCTGCGCGCGCGGTTGGTGAAGGACGTCGACTCCCTTTCAGCAGCGGAATTCTCGCGAATTGGGGTTCATTCAAAGTTTGGAGAAATGACGCTGGAGCAGTGGCTGGAGTTCTTTCTCCTTCATGAGGCTCATCACTTGCTGGCTGTTATGCAGCTTGTTCGTCGGCATTGAGCAGGCTACGTCTGGGGCAATGATGTCTTGACCAGTTCGACGGCCAAGTTCGGATCTTCCACTTCGACAATCAGTTCGTTATACCTCTCGTCTTTCAACTCAATCACAATCGTGTTGTCGGGATTGTGAACGTCCCAGAATACCCGCTTGCTATGCTGATAAAACGTGCCGGCAGTGAGCACCCCGGGAATGTTGGTTCCGGGCAGCCTGATGCCGTGCCACCAGCCATGCGCTATCGTGCTGTCCGTCCTGATTCCTGCGACGTGTTGTAAGGGGATTTCAAGTGAACTCTTGAACGCCCATAGCTGATCGGCGCCCCGGACGTGCAAAGTCAACATGCCATCTGCGACGGATAGATCCACCATGCTCCACCTCGCCTCGCGGATTCAGGCCCACGCCATCCTTACGATTGACGTGCCGGAACAACGGCGCCGAGTTGCGTGAGGTGATGCAGCAAATGGCGCAAATAGTCTTCCACCAGGAACCGCAAAGTCACGGGCTCACCGGAGCCGATACGGCAAACAGCTTCCAGTTGGGCTGAAGGAAGGTGGGCAACGACATGGGCGAGGTGGCGATTGTAACTTGCCCACAGTGCGACGAGATGCGGCCAAGGCTCTTCTTCAACGGCCTGAAAACGCACCCAGCCTTGCTGCTCATAGCCCGGAAAGTCGAGCGAACCCTGCAATGCGGCTCGCACAAAACGCTGATGATTGTTCGAGGCCGAATCAATCAGATGTCCTATAACTTGCTTCGACGACCACCCGCCAGCCAAGGCCGGTTTCCTGCTCTGCTCTTCGCTGACCTGCTGAAGAATGGCTTCGGCTGAACTTATGGCATGAGAGAGTTTCGTGCTGAATGAGTTCATCCAGCCATTTTAAACCAGTCTCGGGAAGTCAAACCCCATGAAGACGCCTCCAGCTATCGTGAAGCCGCTCTTGATCAGTTTCCATGTTGGTGTATCCCGAATCCAAGAGGATGTCATGGCGACCGTAGCGAAGCGAAGTGGAGCCACCCTTTGTTATTTAAGCAGTAGAAACAAAAGGTGGCTCGACTTCGCTCGCCATGACAGCAGGATGTATTGGAATACACCTGTTGGGAAATCGCTCTAACAAACTGCTGAAGAACTCGAAATTTCTTCAACAGCAACTTTTCGATTGGGAGGGGTTCGTAAATACAGAGACGGAGGGCTCAACAAATGCTTAAGAAAACGATAATCGCTTTACTGGCCTTGGTTGTCGCTGTATTGCTGGTGGCGCCGGCAACGGCGAACGCGCAGGTTGTGGTTGGAGTGGGCGTGGGCGCGCCGCGTCACTACGGTTACGTAGGCGTTCGCCCGTACGTGGTTGCTCCGGCGCCCTATGTGGCGGTGGCACCCGGGTATGTCTATCCCTACGCCTATTCAGGGCCGGTAGTGGTTGGCGGACGGTGGTATCCCAGGCCCTATGCTTACGCTCACCGCGGCTATCCGGTTCATCATCCGTACGGATGGCGGCGGTAAGAGTTCGCGGCGGGTTATTTCGCGCCCCTCAGTCAATTGGACTGAGGGGCTTGTTGTTTAGGGCGAAGGTTGAGTGTTCAGCTTTGAAGTGCTACTTGAGATGCAGTCGCGCGCGCGCGATGAGCAAAGCACCAAGGCCGAGCAGCGCAGTAAAGATTATGTAAAAGCTTGGCGCCATATTGCTGCCCGTCAGGGCGATCAGCCAAGTGATATAGAAAGGTGCAAATCCGCCAAAAATCGGTACGCCGATGTTGTAGCTGAGTGACATTCCGGTGGCTCGGATTTGGGCGGGAAAGCATTCGGCAAGGAAGGCCGGCAGCGCGCCGCTGTAACCAGTTTTCAAGAGGCTCAACCAAGCGACCGCGAAGATGAGCGTTGCCATCGAGGCGTGAGTCGTCACGAAACTGAAAAGCGGATAAACGGAAAAAAGAAACAACAGGGTCGTCGCCATCATAATCCGGCTACGTCCGACCGTGTCGGACCAATGCCCGATCATTGGCGCTCCGAAGGTCAGGATGACGGCGCCTACCAGCGTCGCCACAAAGCCGGTTGATTGCGGCAGGTGCAATGACTTGACGGCGTACGTGGGCACGTAGAGGATCAGGTAATTGGAACTAGTGGAAACTATGACCGCTCCTATAGCGAGAAGTAGACGGTCCCACTGGTTCACCATCAGGTCGCGCACTGGCGTTCGGGTGGGCTTGATGCTAAGAAACTCCGGCGTTTCGGATACACGGTTCCGGATGTAAAGACCCACGGGTCCGATCAGCAGGCCGAAGAGATAGGGCGTGCGCCAACCCCAGGACTCTAGTTGCGCCTTTGTCAGGAGCGTAGTCAGGGCCACTCCGAAGGCCGATGCTATGATTGCGGCCAACCCCTGGCTGGCCCATTGCCAACTCGCGAAAAATCCTCTTCTCTCGGAGCCATGTTCCACCAGGAACGCCGTCGCACTGCCGAACTCGCCACCGACCGAAAAGCCTTGCATGAGGCGCGCCACAAGCACCGCGATTGGCGCCAGAATGCCGATGGACGCATAGCTGGGCATGATCAGCATGAGGAAAGTGCCCACCATCATCAAAACGATGGAAATCAGGAGCGACGCTTTGCGTCCTGCCCGGTCGGCATAGGCTCCCAGGAAAATAGCCCCGACTGGCCGCGCAAGATACGAAATGCCAAAGGTGCCCAGCGTCATCAGCAACGACACGGATTCGTTCGCGGTAGGAAAGAATATCCGCGAGAGGGTGACCGCGAAGTAGCCATAGATGAGGAGGTCAAACCATTCGAGGGCATTGCCGATCGACGCGGCGGCTATGAGTTGGTACATGTGCGCCGGCTTTTGCGCAGGGGCTGAGACTGTTGTGCTCTGGATGCTCATGCGACCCTTTCAATGCTTTTCGATAACTGCAAGCCGGATTGCCCGGCGAAGTCATTTGTAAAAACAAGTCGAGGCAAAGATATGCATGGGCCCAATGAAACTCGTCCGCTTTCGCATTAACCAGAGCGGCAACCACCGAAAGCTGGTCTAAGACCCGTACCGTGCTCTTGGAAAGGTAGACAATACCATCGGGACTTGCATAATCAAAGCTGAAAAGATGATCAGAGAGCAGTTCTTACGAAGCCGGTGAAGCCGCGCACCTTCGAAGACGGATACACCTGCTCTGGAATCGCTCTAATTTGCGTCGGGATACACCTGTTCTGGAAGCGCATGATCGCGGCGCAATGTGGCTGATTCCAGATTTGGCAGGAAATAGGCTAGAACGCCGATTGCGGGCATGAATGCACACGTTCGATAGACGAAATCAATGCTCGTCTTATCGGCGAGCTTCCCCAGCATGGCGGCAGCCACTCCCGCCACACCAAAGGCGAAGCCAAAAAACAACCCTGAGACCGTTCCAACCTTCCCTGGAATCAACTCCTGCGCATAGACCAGAATCGCCGAAAATGCCGAGGACAGGATCAAGCCGATCAAGACGGTAAGGATGCCCGTCCAGTATAGATTCGCGTAAGGCAGCAGCAGGGTGAACGGGAGCACTCCGATGATAGAACCCCAGATGACGTATTTGCGGCCGAAGCGGTCACCGACCGGGCCGCCAATCATGATCCCGGCGCCAGTCGAGGCAAGGAAGATGAACAGATGGATCTGCGCATTTTGTACGGGCAGGTGGAACTTGCTGATCAGGTAGAACGTGTAATAACTGGTGATGCTCGACATATAGACGTACTTGGAAAAGATCAACGCGAGCAGAATAGCGAGTGAAAACGCAACCTTCTTGGGAGGCAATGGCGAGCGAGCAGTCGCCGTAGCAGTTTGAACCTTCTTTCGGGAAGATACAGTCCGCCTGTACCAGCGTCCGACGATGAAGAGCAGAACCATGGCCAGCAGCGCGTCCAGCGAAAACCACGCAATGCTATGCTGACCGCGCCCTATTACGATGAAGGCGGCAAGGAGCGGCCCAAGTGAGAATCCGAAATTCCCGCCCACCTGGAAAATAGATTGCGCCAGCCCATGTTGCCCCCCGGAGGCCAACCTTGCCACGCGCGAAGCTTCAGGATGAAAGACCGCCGATCCTACGCCAACCGCGGTCGCTGAAATCATTATGGTATGAAAGCTGTCGGCCCGGGAAAACCAGATCAAGCCGCCAAGAGTAACGGCCATTCCAACCATAAGCGAATATGGCCTGGGCCGGCGGTCGGCGTACAGGCCCACAAGCGGCTGCAAAAGAGAAGATGCAATCTGATACGTCAGGGTGATGAGCCCGATCTGCGAAAAAGTAAGGCTATAGTTTCTCTTGAAAAGAGGATAAAGGGCGGGCACCAGCCCCCCGATAATGTCGTTCAACAGATGGCACAGGCCGATTGTGAACAGGATCGCAAATACAGGGGCTTCTGCCGCATTGTTTGGCAGCCGATTATCGTCAAGATGGTTTGGCGTAGACATTGTCAAAATTCCCCGGCAGCCCGCGCGCACAGCGAAAACTGCCTTCGTTGTAGCGTGCGTTCAACAATCTCTACGCGTGAGGGCCGTCACTCCGCACAAGTGCAAAAAAAGATAATACCAGCTACGAGTCCCACTCGCGAAGCAATGCCGGCTGGCGATAAAGCTGCTCGCTCGATCAGGAGGACATTCCGTAAAGCAGGAACATGACAGCCTGCATGATAAATTGAAAGTGCCTTGACTCCTCAGTTGGAAACCATTTTGCGCGAGACCTACCGCGAACTTCGCCCTCGGGCTGAAATGCCCGCCTTCGAGCTTCGCTTTTATCCGTTCGCGAACATCAATAACACCATCCGGTTGCGCGAGGGAACGCTCAAATTGCGCATCTCCGATATGCTGGAGGGAGCGCCGGAATCGGTTCTGCGAGCTATCGTCCACATTCTGATGGCCAAGGTATACCGCAAGCCCATCGATACGGGTCACGCCACGCGCTACCGGCGCTACGTTTCGAGTTACGACCTGCAGCAGAAGGCACACCTCATGCGGCAGATTCGCGGACGCAAACGCTTCGCGCCGCCGCAGGGACGCACCTACGATCTGGACGCCGTCTTCGAAGACCTCAACCTGCGCTTTTTTCATGGCCTGTTGGCACGTCCGCGGATGTCGTGGAGCAGCGCCCGCGCCCGCAACAGCCTCGGCCATTACGATCCAGCCCACAACGCCATAGTGGTCAGCCGCATCTTCGATCACCCGCGCGTGCCGCGTTATGCAATCGAATACCTGGTCTATCACGAAATGCTTCATCTCAAGCATCCCGTCAAACTGCGTGGTAGCCGTCGTTGCGTTCATGGTCCAGAGTTTCATGCCGAAGAGAAACTGTTTCCCCAGTTGGAACAGGCGAAGCGATTCTTGAAGACTATCTAAATAGCAGCGCGAGAGCGGCTCAGGCCGCCGGCCTGTTGCCGTCTTTCTCGCCTTTTGCCGCGATGTCCGCCTCGACGGGTGCGGCTGGACGTTGCTCCAATCCGCTGTATGGGAAAATCCCCGGAAGGGCCTCGGCCCCGGCTTTCACCGTGAACAATGGCACACGGGCAGTTGCCAACCTATTCTTGTAGGGATACTCGCCGGTCATGAAATCGCATTCCAACCCCTCCGCCAGCGAACGCGCCGCTACCTCAAACAGCAGAAGCTGCCCCGGAGAAAAGTCAGACCATCGCGAGTCGTAGTAGATGGTGTAGCAGTGGCGCACGGCATCGTCGCGGAAGGCGACCAGCGCCGCAATCAGTTCGCTGTTTGTCTCGTAGGTGTACACATCGCAGCGCGACCCTTCTTCGGCTGCGATCCTCACCATGAATTCCTGTCGCCCGCGATCCTGAAATAGATTCTCCGACGGTGTTGCCTGCTTGCCTTTGGTTTCGAAGATATATCGCACGAGTTCCTGTTCGTTGCCCGCATGGTGTCTGAATGTGACCGCCTGTTTCGCGATGCGCCTGGTGTGCCGTCCGAGGCGGGAATGCATCGTCAGGAACCTGTCCCGGCAGGAAATCGGCGAAGTCTCGCTCGCGGTAATCATCGCGCTTAAATCACGGCTGCGCACGCAGGGAGCGTGCGCGAAGGGCTGCGGCCGTGCTCCCAGCCAGAGCCTGTGGCTCTGTTCGCCGCGCAAAGCGGTTAATTCGAAAGGGCGGTTCAGATCGCAGAGTCGCCGCCATGCCTGCGACAACACTGCTTCATCACCGGCGTGCAGGACATTGCGGTAGTCGAACAGTCTTTCGCCCATCAGGCTCGTCGAGCCATCGCGGCGAATGGAGGCGGGAACGAGCGCAGCACCAGAATCGGATTCGCAGCAGATGACGTACGGCTGCTCCCGGCGGGCGAAGCAGGAGGCGGCCAATTCATTCCAACCAAAACTTTGGAAGATTGTCGCGTCGCGGGCAAGTTGCTCCCACAGGCCGCGCACACTTTGGAGCTCCGCCGCATTCTGAATGATTCTCGTTCGGATCACACGTTCACCGACTGACTGGCTGGCTCTCGTTCGCTGTTTCTTAGAAGCAAAAGCTGAGGTGCGGGTTCACCGGCGGAGATGCGGAACTTCCATAATTCGGCTGGCGTGACTTCTTCGCTGCCTGCTGTCTGAGTGTCGCTATGAAACGCTCAATTCGTGGGCGGGGAGCACACGCGCCAGCCACTGTCCGGTGTAGGATTTCGGATTCTGCACGATCTTTTCCGGAGGGCCCTCGGCTACCACTTGGCCGCCCCGGTCGCCGCCCTCCGGTCCAAGGTCGATCACCCAATCGGCAACCTTGATCACGTCGAGATTGTGCTCGATGACCAGGATGGAGCCGCCAGCATCAATCAGGCGGCGGAAGGCGAGCAGCAGTTTGCTGATGTCATCGAAATGCAGGCCGGTGGTCGGCTCGTCAAAAATGTAGAGCACGTGCGGAAGCCTGCGGCGGGCTTCGTCGGGAGGTTTGGGGCGGTTCAGGCTATGCGGCTGAAGGTGAGCCGCAAGCTTCATGCGTTGGGCCTCGCCGCCGCTCAGCGTAGTGGCGCTCTGGCCGAGGCGCAGATAGCCCAGTCCAACTTCATCCAATACCTTAAGTTTATCAACTATCTTATGCACTCCGGAGAAGAAATGCAGCGCCTCCTTCACCGTCATATTGAGCACGTCGTGGATGTTGCGGCCATGATAGTGAACCGCGAGGATCTCCGGCTTATAGCGCGTGCCTTTGCACTCCTCGCAGAGCAGTTCGACGTCGGCCAGAAATTGCATTTCGACCGTGACCGTGCCGTCTCCCTGGCAGGTTTCGCAGCGTCCACCTGGGATGTTGAAGGAAAAATATCCGGCGGCGTAACCATGCTTCTTGGCTTCGGCCAGCGAGGCAAAAAGTTCTCGGATGGCGTCGAAGGCCTTGATGTAGGTCACCGGATTGGAGCGCGGGGTGCGCCCGATCGGCGACTGGTCGACCAGCACCACGTCGTCGAGCAACTCGCCGCCTTGCAGCCGGGTGTAAGACCCTTCGGAGGCTCCGCCCGCGGATTGACGCTTCTGCTCGGCGATACCGTTGTAGATGACGTCGTGAACCAGTGTGGATTTTCCCGAACCGGAGACGCCCGTGATCGCGACGATCATGCCGAGAGGGATGCTGAGGTCGAACCCTTTCAGATTGTGGCCAAGTGCGCCGAAAATCTTGAGTTGGAATCGTCCGGGTTGCCGTCGGGTTTGCGGCACCTGTATTTCAAGATCGCCGTTCAGGAATCGCCCCGTGAGAGAAGCATGGTTGAGACGGATCTCCTCGTAGGTTCCCTCGGCCACAAGGTTTCCGCCGTGCTCGCCCGCGCCGGGGCCAAGGTCAAGAATACGGTCGGCGCTGCGCATCACTTCCCGGTCGTGCTCGACCACTACGATCGTGTTGCCGAGGTCGCGCAGATTTTTCAAGATGTTGATCAAGCGAGAAGTATCACGGCTGTGCAGACCGATGGAAGGCTCGTCGAGCACGTAGAGCGTCCCAACCAGGCGCGATCCCAGCGATGACGCGAGTTGAATGCGCTGCGCTTCGCCACCAGAGAGCGTCGATGCCAAACGGTCAAGCGTAAGGTATTCGAGTCCGACTTCGTGGAGGAATCGCAAGCGGTCGCGGATCTCTTCCAGCAGCTTGCCGGCAATTTCGTTCTCCATGTCCGCGAGCGTGAGCCCCCAGAAGAACAGCGCCGATTGTTCCACCGTCATGGCACAGACCTGGCAGATGTCTTTGTCCGCAATCTTCACCAGCCGCGCGTCAACTCGCAAGCGCGCGCCACCGCAGCTACCGCATACGGAATAGCCGCGATACCGGCTGAGAAAGACGCGCACGTGCAGCTTGTATTTCTTGCGCTCCAAATGGGCGAAGAACCCGCGCACGCCAAACCATTTGCCGTCGCCTTCGATGATTGCCCGCCGCTGCTCGGGGTCGAGATCGCTCCAGGGAATATCCAGCGGGATTCGCGCTTGGCGGGCATAACGCTTCATCTCGGCCGCCAGCGGCTTGTACTTGGGCTTGGTCCAGGGTTCGATGGCGCCTTCGGTGAGCGTCTTCGATGTGTCGGGGACAACCAGATCCATATCGAAGTCGATCGTGTTGCCGAACCCCTGGCAGCGAGGACAGGCACCGAACGGGTTGTTGAAAGAAAACAGCCGCGGCTCGGGCTCCTCATACTTAAGATTGCAGGCTTTGCACTCGAAGCGATGCGAAAAGCGCAAGCGCCGTGGTTCGCTCCCATCGCGCGGCGCGGTTTCAAAGATCACTTCTCCGGCTTCGCGGTAGGCACTCTCCACCGCATCCACGACGCGAGCGCGAATGTCGGGCCCGAGCGCAATGCGGTCGAGCAACAGGAAGACCGGAGCATCGAAGTTCACGTCCAACAGCGACTCGGGGGCGGAGAACTCGAAAATCCGTCCGTTCTGATACAAACGGTTAAAGCCGCGCTTGCGAAGTTCAAACAGACGCTCGCGGAGCAGGTCGTCGACCGCCGGGGTCGCAGGTTTCTTGGCGCGGCCGCGCGGCTTCTTCTCCGGCTCCGGCGGAGCCAGCGCGGGTTGCAGCGGAAACAGGACATTGAGCCGCGTGCCTTCTTCTAGCGCGAGTACGCCGGCGGCAACTTCGTCGACCGTGTCTTTCTTAACCTGCTGGCCGCACTGCGAGCAATAGGTGCGTCCGATGCGGGCGAAAAGCAGACGCAAATAGTCGTAAATCTCGGTTGCCGTTGCCACCGTGGAACGCGGGTTACGGGTCTGGTTCTTCTGACGGATGGCTACCGCGGGCGCAATGCCGTCGATGAGATCGGCGTCGGGCTTTTCGATGCGTTCTAAGAACTGCCGCGCATAAGCCGAGAGCGATTCCACGTAGCGGCGCTGCCCTTCGGCGTAAATCGTGTCAAAGGCAAGCGAAGACTTGCCGGAGCCCGAGACTCCGGTCACCACGGTCAAGCTGTTGTGAGGGATCTCAAAGTCAATGTTCTTGAGATTGTGAACGCGAGCCCCGCGCACCGTGATGGATTCGTTGGACATACTTAAACAAACGATCCGAGTTCCCGTCAGGGAAGCCAATCCCCAAAGAACGCCTGCCATGCGTCCACGGACGCGGTCAGCCGAGGAACCGGAATATTACATTATAAATTGTGGAGAGGGTTCCCATGAAGGCCATGCCGACAGCAGCCGCTACTTGAGAAACCAGAGCAGGGCGAGCAGGTAGAGCCAGAGCAGCCCCATGAAGTGCCAATACCAGGCGGCGACGTCGATGACGATCCTGCGACCTTCGAGCGAGCGTCGTTGCCGGCGGTGGAAGCCCGCGTAGAGAAGCACAAAAACGCCTGCCACCAGATGCACGGCGTGCGCGCCGGTCAGCAGGAAGGCAAAACTGCTTGCGGGACCACTACTCAGGAAGTTGCCCTCCGTGTGCATCATAGTCCAAGCCAACCACTGCCCGGCGAGAAATAACGCTCCCAGCGCGGCGGTCAGGCGTACCCACGCGATCGAATGCTCCGGAGTGGCTTTGATACCCGGCAAACTCGTGGCCGGAACCAGAATCATCTCGACGGTGGCGGCGCGGCGCGCAACTTCAATGGTGATGCAGCTCAGCAGCAGGAACCCCGTATTGATCAGCAGCAACTTTGACGGCAGGTGTATCGGGACCCAGTCGGAAATGAATTTTCCAGCGATTGGGTCGAACTTGCCGGCGGTTCTGCGCGCGAGAAAAAGCGTCGTGAAGGCCAGGAACAGCATGGAGATCGACGCTACGGCCAAGCTGAGCCCTAGGCGATAGCGCCGCAAACGCTCGTTGGGATTCGGGATGTGATCGCCGTCTCCGCGGCCGCCGCCGCCGCCTCCGCCAAAAGGCTCTGGTGGAAACGGGGTCCGTCCATTGCCTCCTATGGATGGCCTGGGAGTTTTGGTTCGGTAGAGCTGAGACGCCATTGCCATAAGATGCGCGTTCGCCCGAAGAGGTTCAGAGATTGCCGGATCGGACCTAAGCGGTAGAATCGTATGCTCGCCGAAGGGGTTTTCCGGTGATCTGCACGGTCTTCGGAGTACCGGCCTGATGCCAGCAGTTCGGCCCTGATGTTGTATTCTGGTTTTGAAATGGCCACCAACAAGAAGACCACGAAGGAGCAGGTCCCAGCCGTTCCGGCCGGCAAGAATCGGGAGCAGGAGAGAAGCACTCGAAACTATTGCTTCGGTTGCGGTCGTGACAATCCGCAGGGCCTAGGCTTGAAGTTTGCTTTCGACGAGGAGCGCAAATCCTTTGTCTGCCGCTTTAGGCTCTCGCGACGCCACACTGGTCCTCCGGGGCACGCTCACGGCGGCATCATCGCGACAATTCTCGACGAGGCAATGGGCAAGGCAAACCGCATCACGCCGGTGACAGCGGTCACCCAAACGATGACGGTCGAGTATCTAAAATTGGTGCCCCTGGGCAAGCCACTGATCGCCGAAGGACGGCAGCGCAGCATTAGCGGACGCGTTCACGTCAACGTGGCCGAATTGCGCAACCTGGAAGGCGAGGTTCTGGCCCGAGGCGAGGGCACATTCATTGCGATCGATCCGCAAAAGATGTTCAACAGCCAACTAAAGCGGGGCGATAGCTGGGGTGGGCGGTGAACGCCGGAAGCTGCGAGCCGCACCTTTTTGCTGGCGGGCGGCACGCGCGCCTCGTCAATCGCGCTTGCCTGCCTCGCGAATTGCCAACAGGCCGAGAAGCGCCTGGTTGCGCTCTTCTTCGAGCTCCTCGATCGAACGACCTTCGACTTCTTCCAGTACTCCGGCGATCAGCTTTGCCTTGATTTGCGGCGTCAGTTCGGGAGTGCCAAGGTCTCCCCACCAGGTTGCAAACGGGCCTGCCAGGTGATCCAGAAAATGTTGCAGACCACCCTTCCCGCCGCCCAGGTGGAACAGGAGATTTGGCCCCATAATGCCCCAGCGAAGTCCTGGCCCCCAGCACACAGCAGCGTCCACATCAGAGACGCTTAGCACACCTTCCGCAACCAGATGGATAGCCTCACGCCAAAGCGCCGCCTGAAGCCGGTTCGCGGCATGCCCTGGAACTTCTTTCCGAATGTGGATCGGATGCTTTCCCAAGCCCGCATAAAATTTCAAAGTTCGCTCGATGTTTTCCGGCGAAGCTTTTGTCCCGCCGACCACTTCGACCAGCGGAATCAGGTGTGGCGGGTTGAACGGATGACCGACTAAGCAGCGCTCCGGATGCTTGCAGTGGGACTCGATGGCGCTGATCTTGAGTCCTGACGAACTGGAGGCAATCACCACACTGGGCGGCAGAGCGGCATCCATACGGGCAAACAGTTTGATTTTGAGGTCTATGCGTTCGGGGGCACTTTCCTGGACGAACTGCGCCCCGGCGAGTGCTTTTTCGAGATCGGTGGAAAAGCACAAACGATCACGCGACGCCCCGGGAGAGAGTCCCAGGCTTTCCAGCGCCGGCCACGCGCGGTCGACAAAGGATCGCAGCGCGGATTCGGCGCCTGGAGCCGGATCGGTCGCGGACACCTCAAGCCCGCGGCTCAAATAAAATGCCGCCCAACTGGCCCCAACAACGCCGGTACCCACAACTGCCACCCGGCGAATTTCGTTCTGTCTTTCCATGGCCGCGTTCGCTCCTTGCATTTTCTTATCTTGTCTGAAATGGGGCGCTAGTTTATCGCAAATGGCGGCAATTGTGGAGAGGATTTGTGGACTCGCAACCGCGTCCCGGTTCGCGCTACTTTCGCGCTACAATAGAGTATTCCAGCCGAGGCCACGTTCCGCGCGCCTTGCCGTCAGGCAGAGCTGCCGCCAGCGGGGTGGTCAATGCAAGGAGATACTGACAACTGGGGAGACAAGCTTTATGTCGGAAAATAATGGGAGCTCCGGTCTGCGGCTGAAGACCGGCTTGGCCGAGATGCTGAAGGGCGGCGTCATCATGGACGTGATGAACGCCGCGCAGGCCGAGGTTGCCGAAAAAGCTGGAGCAACCTCCGTGATGGCACTGGAGCGTGTACCGGCCATGATTCGCGCCGAAGGTGGTGTGGCGCGTATGGCTTCGCCGCTCAAGATCAAGGAGATTATGGCCACGGTGTCGATTCCGGTGATGGCCAAGTGCCGCATTGGTCACTTTGCCGAGGCGCAAATCTTGCAGGAGCTGGGCGTCGACTATATCGACGAGTCCGAGGTGCTTACACCGGCTGACGAAGAGCATCACGTAGACAAGCATGCGTTTACCACTCCGTTCGTGTGTGGGGCGCGCAACCTGGGTGAGGCGCTGCGGCGCATCGCCGAGGGCGCATGCATGATCCGCACCAAGGGCGAAGCGGGCACTGGCGACGTTGTCCACGCGGTCAAGCACATGCGGCAGATCGTAAAGGAAATGAAGCAGCTGACCGTGATGAGCGAACAGGAGTTGTACGCGGCGGCCAAGAACCATCAGGCTCCTTACGAACTGGTCCGCATGGTGGCCAAGGCCGGTAAACTGCCGGTACCGAACTTTTCCGCGGGAGGCATCGCAACGCCGGCAGACGCTTCACTGATGATGCAGCTTGGCGCCGAAGCGATCTTTGTCGGCAGCGGCATCTTCATGAAGGACGGCACGACGCCGCTCGATATGCACGACCGCGCCCAGCGGGAAGAAGCCGAAAGCCGGGCCAAGGCCATCGTGATTGCCACCACGCACTACAACGATGCCAAAGTGCTGGCCGAGGTAAGCGAGCAAGTCAAGGGCTCGATGAAAGGGTTGGCGATTTCGGCGATTGCTGAAGGCGATATGCTGCAAACGCGGGGCTGGTAAGCGGCAGGCTAACTCGGCGGTGTAGGATGATCTACAAGAAGGGCGCATGCAAGTGCGCCCTTTGCATTTGCAGCGGATCACACATGTTAGCGATGAAGATCACTGTGCGGGGCGCGGTCGTGCATGGACACTGAAAGGGTCTAAAAGGAGCCTTCAGATGATTCCAATGCTTGGAACGATTCTTTCGATACTGCTGCCGGCCGCCGTCGTGGCTGGAACAAAAACCGCGGAAAAGGACAGCTCGCGCACGCTTGAAAATCTGCAAGCCGCCTTCAATGGCGAAAGCAATGCGCGCAACAAGTATCTTGCTTTCGCGAAGAAGGCCGGAGAAGAAGGCTACGGCGAGGTCGCTAGCCTGTTCCGCGCCGGCGCCAAAGCAGAAGAAATTCACGCTAATAATCATGCCGTCGTGATCCGCACGCTCGGGGCGGAGCCTAAGGCTGACATTCATGCCCCTGAAGTTAAGTCCACCCGGGAGAACCTGGCGGTCGCAATCGCCGGCGAGAGTTACGAGCGCGACGTTATGTATCCGGAGTTCATCGCCGAAGCAAAAGCGGCGAAAAACTCCGACGCCCTGCGGACCTTCACCTACGCCATCAAGACCGAAGCTGAACACGCGCGCCTCTATACGGAAGCGTTGAGCAAACTGGAGACCTTGAAGGGCGCCAGCAAACAGTATTTCGTTTGTGCGGTGTGTGGCTACACCACGGAGACCCTCAACTTCCTGCGCTGCCTGGTTTGCGGAGTTGCGAAAGAAGAGTACATCCGCGTCAGCTAGGGCCAGTGCTCACCGGTATCGGGCAAAAACTTCCGCTTCCAGGCAAAAGATACCGGCGGCTGGCCGGCTGTAACCTACATAAGTCTCTTATTTTCAGTGCTGAATTGGTTGGCACAGGAAGTGCATTAACTTACAACAGAAGTAGTGGCGCGTGAAAGGGTTGACGAGAGAACTCGGCCAGAGACTCTCGGCGGCCCTTTCACATTTTGCGGGTATGTTGGCCGCCACAGGCACTCAGGTGAGCGCGACTTTTCCTGATATCTCCAACCCGGTTCGGCGCAGCAAGGCAGCAACCGTATCCTCGTTCAGCCGGGTCGCGTCGTACTCCACACGAACCGATCGCGCCGCTTCGTTGAAGCGGATTCCCCTGATGCCATAGACTTCGCGAACATAGTCCAACGCCCGCATCGTCGCCTCGGTCGGCGTCATCCCGTAGCTAAAGCAAACATCCACAGAGGTCATGTGCGGCTGGTCCTTCGAATGGTACGAGGGCATTTCAGAACCCCCGTACGATCAACTTACGTCTTACTATATAGCAAGAGGACGCGCTAAAGCGGTTTCGCGGTATGGGCCGTGGAACGGAAGAGCGAGTGAATAACGTTCAAACTCCTGATGCAATCCGGAGCAAAGACCCGGTGTGCGGGATGATGGTGGACCCTGCTACAGCTCGCGGCGGCAGCCACGTGCATAAGGCGATCACCTATTTCTTCTGCAATCCGCGCTGCCGCGAACGGTTTGCAGCCGATCCGGAGAAGTACCTGGACCCCGCCTACAAGCCCGGCGGAATGAGCGGCATGGTGCAGCTGGGTGGAATCGCGCCCGCGCAGACGCCGGGGATACCGATTGCGCCAGCGCCAAAGCCGGTTGAGAATGCGAGTTCCACGGCAGCCGAGCACGCCGCACTACAAGGGATTTATACCTGTCCGATGGACCCCGAGGTGAAACAGAGCGGCCCCGGCATCTGTCCTGTCTGCGGAATGGCGCTGGAGCCGGAGACGATTGAGCTGCCGGCGGTCAAGACCGAATACGTTTGTCCAATGCATCCTGAAGTGGTCCGCGACGAACCGGGTGCATGTCCGATCTGCGGCATGGCGCTGGAGCCGAGAGCCACATCCGTCGCGTTGCCGGAAAACCCCGAACTCCGCGACATGAGCCATCGGCTCAAAGTATCGCTCTGGTTGGGCGTGCCGCTGCTGACGCTTGCCATGGCGCACATGGCGAAACCCTTGGCACATGCGGTCAGGGCAGACTTGGTGGCGTGGATCGAGCTGCTGCTGGCCAGTCCGATTGTGGTCTGGTGCGGCCTGCCGTTTTTCGAGCGCGCCCGCAATTCGTTCCACTTCCGCAGTCCCAACATGTTTACCCTGATCGGCATCGGCGTGGGAGCCGCGTACGGATACAGCGTACTGGCCACGTTGTTGCCCGGTATCTTCCCAGCCTCGCTGCGTGGAGATTACGGGCAACCGCCGGTCTACTTCGAGGCGGCGGCGGCGATCACAATCCTGGTCCTGGTAGGGCAAGTGCTGGAGTTGCGTGCGCGTGGACAAACCAGCAGCGCGATTCGTTTGTTGCTCGATCTTTCACCTCGAATGGCGCGCCTCGTCGAAGACAGCGGCGCGGAAAGTGACATTCCACTTGATCGTGTTCAGGTTGGCAACAGACTGCGCGTGCGTCCGGGGGAAAAGATTCCAGTCGATGGCATTGTGCTGGAAGGCCACAGCACGGTCGATGAGTCGATGCTGACCGGCGAGCCGATGCCGGCGGAAAAAGCAGCGGGAGCGCGCGTTGTAGGCGCAACCGTAAACGGCATGGGCACCATGCTGATGCGCGCCGAACGCGTTGGCAGCGAAACCGTGCTTGCCCAGATTGTTCGAATGGTAGGTGAAGCGCAACGCAGCCGAGCGCCCATTCAACGCCTCGCCGACCGCGTCGCGGGTTTTTTCGTCCCCGCCGTGATCGCTGCTTCGGGGTTGACGTTTTTGGTGTGGCTCATTTGGGGACCGCAGCCGCGTTTCGCGTACGCATTGGTGAATGCCGTAGCGGTGCTGATCATCGCCTGCCCGTGCGCGCTGGGGCTGGCGACGCCGATGGCGATCATGGTGGGCACCGGGCGGGGTGCTCGCGCCGGTGTGCTATTCAAGAACGCCGAAGCCCTGGAGCGTCTCGAAAAGATCGACACGTTGCTCATCGACAAGACCGGAACCATCACCATGGGAAAGCCAACGCTGGAATCGGTTGTCGCGGCCCCGCATTTCAGCGAGGAGCAGGTAGTGGTGTGGGCCGCTAGTTTGGAGGCTGGCAGTGAACACCCGCTGGCGCGCGCCATTGCTGAGGCGGCGACGGCCAATGGTTTGGTGCTGAGGCCGCAATCCAGCTTTCACACTGTCCCCGGCAAGGGTGTGGTTGGCGAAGTGGATGCGCATCGGGTGATGGTTGGAACCGTCGCCATGTTGGCTGAAGATGGAGTGGATGCGTCAGCACTCGAATTCGCAGCCGAACAGTTGCGCCGCGAAGGCCACACGGTCACCCTGGTTGCCGTCGATGGCAAACTCGCGGGCTTGCTGGGCATAGCGGACGCGATCAAGCCCACTTCGTTCGAGGCGATACACGAACTCATGCACGACGGGATTCGCGTGGCGATGATCACCGGGGACAACCGAACGACAGCGCAAGCCGTTGCGCGCAAACTCGGCTTGGCGGAGTTTTACGCGGAAGTGCTGCCTGAGCAGAAGAACCAGGTGGTGCGCGAGCAGCAGGAGCAGGGAAGAGTCGTGGCGATGGCGGGCGACGGCATCAACGACGCGCCAGCCCTGGCGCAGGCCGATGTGGGAATTGCGATGGCGACCGGGACCGATGTGGCGATTCAGTCGGCGGGAGTGACCGTCATGGGCGGCGACCTGCGCGGCATTGTGCGCGCCCGCCGATTGAGCAAAGCGGTGATGCGGAATATCAGGCAAAACCTGTTCTTTGCGTTCATCTACAACTCGGTGGGAGTGCCGGTCGCGGCGGGCATTCTCTATCCATTTTTTGGCGTGCTGCTGAGCCCCATTATTGCGGCGGCGGCCATGAGCCTGAGCTCCGTCTCGGTGATTTCCAACTCCCTCAGGCTGCGCGCGGAGAAGCTGTAGACGGGAGCAGCGGCCCGGGGCTGGCTCGGATATTTGTCGTGGATTTATACTGGAAGCAATATGGGGATTTTGAGGAATATCGCCGCCATCGCCAAGGGCATGAGCGTTACCTTCCGGGAGATGTTTTCGCCCACCCAGGTTGAGAATTATCCCGACGGCCCTGGGCCGCTCCGGGGAGCGATGTTTCAAGAGCGCTTCCGCGGCATGCACGTTTTGCAACGTGATGAGAATGGCCTGGAGAAGTGCGTCGCCTGTTTTCTTTGCGCTGCCGCCTGCCCGTCCAATTGCATTTACATCGAAGCTGCCGAGAACACGGCGGAGAACCGCGTCAGCGGCGCCGAACGCTACGCCAAGGTTTACAACATCGACTACAACCGCTGCATCTTCTGCGGCTATTGTGTCGAGGCTTGTCCGACGGACGCCATCACACATGGCCACGGCTTCGAGTTGGCCACCTTGAACGCCACCAACCTCGTCTACCGCAAGGAGCAGTTGCTCTCGCCTGTTCCTGCACACGTCGGTCAAAACGCGGCGTTCAACCGCACGGAAGAAGACAAGCAGCGAATGCTGAAGCGTTAGCACGGCTCTTGCCCAAGGATGCGCCGGTCCCTTAGGGCCGGTTTCTTTTGGCCGCTGCTCCGGGCCTGCGGTTTTGTTGTTCGTCGTGCCTGCCGTATCCTGTAGACGCAAAGAATCCGGTTTTTCAGGGATTGCACTTATGAGTGATTTTCTCCAGACGGTGAATGAGCGCGTTGTCGTTTACGACGGCGCCATGGGAACCAATATCCAATTTCGCAACCCCACCCCCGACGATTACTGGGGCAAGGAGGGCTGCAATGAATTGCTGGTGCTCAGCCGTCCGGACATCATTCGCGACATTCATGCCGCGTTCCTCGAGGTCGGCTGCGACGTCGTCGAAACCAACACCTTCGGTGCTTCGCGCATTGTGCTGGCCGAATATGGGCTCCAGGATCGCGTTGCCGAGCTGAATGCCGAGGCAGTCAAACTCGCTCGCTCCGTCGCGGCGGACTATTCCGCGTCGCGCAAACCGCGCTTTGTGGCCGGCTCCATTGGCCCGACGACGAAGTTGCCGTCGCTGGAACACATCGGCTTCGACGACATGCGTGCCGCCTACGTCGAGCAGATCTCCGCGTTGATCGATGCCGGCGTGGACGTACTGCTGATCGAGACCTGCCAGGACCTGCTGCAAGCCAAGATTGCAACCATCGCGGCGTTCGACGTGATGCGTGAAAAAGGGAAGCGGCTTCCGTTGCAGGTGCAAGTGACGCTGGAAGCTTCCGGAACCATGCTTCTGGGCACCGAAATCGGCGCCGCGCTGACTGCGTTGGAAGTGTACGACGTGGACGCCATCGGCCTGAACTGCGCCACAGGGCCCAAGGAGATGAACGATGCTGTGCGTTACCTCAGCGTCAATTCCTCCAGGCACGTCTCGGTGCTGCCCAATGCCGGTTTGCCGCAGAATGTCGGCGGGCGCGCGGTTTATGCCCTCTCGCCGCAGGAACTGGCCGATTATCATCGCCGATTCGTGCTGGACTACGGAGTGCGCATCGTCGGCGGATGTTGCGGAACCACTCCCGAACACCTCAAAGCGGTCGTCGATGCGGTCAGCGGACTTCAGCCCGCGGCGCGCAACGTAGAGCCTGTGGCAGCAGTCTCCAGCGCCTATGCGATGGTCCCGCTGGACCTCGACCCGAAGCCGCTGATCGTGGCCGAGGAGATGAACACGACGACGCGCCTCGAACACTTTCGCAACCTCGTTCGGGCGCAGGACTATGACGCGATTCTGACGCTCGCCAAGAAGCTGGTGAACGAGGGTTCGCACATGCTCGACCTCTGCTGCGCCATTGTGGGCGAGGATGAGAAGAGGTACATGAGTTCGGTGCTGGAGAAAATTGCCACTCGTGTGCCCGCGCCGATCCTGGTGGATTCGACCGAGGCCGACGTGATCGAGGAAGCGCTCAAGCGAATCCCCGGTAAGGCGATCATTAACTCCATCAACTTGGAAGACGGCGAGAAGCGAACCAGCCGCGTGCTGCCAATGGCCAAGCGTTTCGGCGCTACGGTTATTGCCCTAACCATCGACGAAGAAGGCATGGCGCTAACCGCCGAACGTAAGCTTGCTATCGCCCGCCGCATCTTTGAACTGGCAACCAACAAGTACGGGATGCGTCCGCAGGAGCTGATCTTCGATGCGCTCACCTTGCCGATTTCGACGGGCCAGGAAGAGTACCGCACGGCCGCCGTGGAGACGCTGGAAGCAGTCAGGCGCATCAAGCAGGAACTGCCCAATGTGAAGACGATTCTCGGCGTCAGCAACGTGTCATTCGGACTGAATGCCTATGCGCGGCGCGTGTTGAACTCGGTCTTCATGCACGAAGCGGTCGAGCGCGGGCTCGATATGGCGATTGTCAACTACAGCAAGATTTATCCGTTATACAAGATTCCCGAAGCGGAAGTTGAACTTGCCCGGAAGCTGATCTTTCAGGACGGCTCGGTTGGTGATCCTTTGCAGGCTTATATGGCGCACTTTGCCGCCATGCAGGGCCAGAGCGAGATCGCGCCCACGGCTCACGTCGAGTCGCTCTCCATTGAAGACAAGCTCAAGTACTGCATTATTCAGGGCGAGAAGATGCTTGGCGACGGCGCGGAAAAGCGCAGCCTGGAGCAACTGCTGGAAGATGCCTTAACCCGATATACGCCGCTGGAATTGATCAACAACGTGCTGCTGGATGGCATGCGCACCGTGGGCGATCTCTTTGGGGCGCGCAAGATGCAATTGCCATCGGTGCTTGACTCCGCCTCGGTTATGAAGGCCGCGGTCGCATACCTTGAGCCCAAGATGGAAAAACTGGAGGGCTCGCAAAAAGGCACGATGGTTCTGGCGACCGTCAAGGGCGATGTCCACGACATCGGCAAGAACCTGGTCGACATCATCCTGAGCAACAACGGGTACAAGGTGGTGAATCTCGGCATCAAGCAACCGGCGGACAGCATTATCCAGGCTGCCCAGCAGCACCGGGCCGACGCCATCGGCCTCAGCGGACTGCTGGTGAAGTCCACCCTCGAGATGAAATACGTGATCCAGGACCTCGAACGCCAGACGCTCAGCTTTCCGGTAATCTGCGGCGGTGCCGCGCTCACTCGTAAGTATGTCGAGGACGACCTGCGACGCGAGTATTCCTCGGCTGTTTTCTATGCAGAGGATGCTTTTGCCGGGCTGCATTACATGCAGTCGCTGGCGGGCGACGAACGTGAGAAAACGATTGCCGAGGGCAGCGTGGTAAAAGAGTTCGCGCGCCGACCGGCAGCCTCTGGCGAAGAAGCGCCCGCAACTCCTCGCGACGCGATTCCTCCGGCGCCCAACGTTCCGCAGCCGCCGTTCTGGGGTCAGGCGCGTTTGCCGCGACTTCGACTTACGCGAGATTTTTCCCTACATCAACGAAACCGCCCTGTTCAAGAACCAGTGGCAGCTCAAGACCGCTTCGCAACAGGATTATCTCCGGCTTGTCGAAGAAAAATTTCGGCCCATCTTGCACGATTTGGAGAGCGAAGTCATCGCCGCCGGATGGTTCGCGCCTGCCGTGGTCTATGGTTTTTTCCCATGCCAGAGCGAAGGAAACGATCTCATCGTCTACGAGCCCCAGGGTTATGAGGGCAAGAATGAGTTGCGGGTCGGTTGCGCCGCGCCGCACGATCTCCGCGAAATTGTCCGCTTCACCCTGCCCCGGCAGCGCGAGGGCCGTCGGCTCTCCATCAGCGATTACTTCCTGTCGCGCGCATCCGGGTGCGTCGATGTCGTCGGCATGTCGGTGGTTACTATCGGGCCAAGGGCTTCGGTCGAAACGCAGCGGCTGTTTGAGAAGGGTGAGTACACACGCTATCTTTATCTGCACGGACTGAGCGTGGAAACTGCCGAGGCGCTTGCAGAGTATTCGCACAAGAAGATCAGGCAAGAGCTGGGCATCGCCGGCGATGACGCCGAACGCATCACTGATCTGTTTCACCAGAAGTATCGCGGTTCGAGATACTCGTTCGGCTATCCTGCCTGCCCAAACCTGGAGGACCAGACGAAACTCTTTGCGCTGCTCAAGCCCGAGGAGGCGATCGGAGTTCGCCTGACCTCGACTTACCTGATCGAACCCGAGCAGAGCACGTCGGCCATTATCGTTCATCACCCGGGCGCAAAGTATTTCGTGGTGTAGCGGCTGTGCCGAGTTGGTGGCTGTAGATGATCAAGAGGTTGTACCTGGATCGGCGCGGCTGATTGGTGGAGCGTAGTTGAGACTACCATGAGGGCGGGCGAAGTTGTAGTAGTCGGTCCAGGGCTGGAGGTGCTGGTCGCGTTCGTCGGAGTTGGCCCAGTGTTTAGCGTAGGCCCATTCGCGTAGGGCGGTTTGGATGAAGCGTTCGGCCTTGCCGTTGGTTCGGGGCGTGTAGGGGCGGGTGCGTTGGTGTTTGATTTCGAGTTCGCCGCAGGCGGAGCGAAACTGGTGGGAGCGGTAGGAGCTGCCGTTATCGGTGAGCAGAGCGCGCACGCGAATGCCTTGGCGGGCATAGAAGTCGAGGGCGTCGCGCAGAAAGCCGACGGTGGTTTCGGCCTTCTGATCGGGCAGCAGCTGGGTAAAGGCCAGGCGCGAGTGGTCATCGATGGCCACGTGCAGCGCTTCGGAGCCGGGATGCTGGTGCAGGCCGCGGCGGCGGCCATCGCCGCGCAACGACACCTGCTGATAGCAGGTCATGCCCTTGATGTCGAGATGCAGCAGATCGCCGGGCGTTGGGTGTTCGTAGCGCACGACGGGCGGAGCCGGATGGAGATCTCGCCAGCGGCTCAAGTGTGCGCGCTGCAGAATGCGGCTGATCGAGGTCGGGCTGATGCCGCTCAGTCGGGCGATCTGATATCCGGGGGTGTGCTGGCGGCGCAGTTCGATGACGTGGTCGACAACCGCCTGGGGCAGACGCGAGGGGCTGCGAAGAGGCCGTGAACTGCGGTCGAAAAGCCCGTTGATGCCGTCACTGCGATAGCGCGCTACCCACTTGGCGGCGGTTTTGGCGCTGACGTTGAAGGCGGCTGCAGCCGCCTTCAACGTCCCTACTTGCTGCAGAACGCTTTGGGCTAATTGTTCTCGACCGTAGAGAGTTAGTCGGGCATTCTTGTGGATGTCCATTCGGTCCTTACCAGAGCACTGGATTGCTCGTCACAATCAGCTTCTCTGGTTCCGATCGAATGGACAACCTCTTGAAAGATCACAGGTGGCCCACATTCGCGGAGCCGCAGACGAACCGACATGGGGCGGTTTCGCTCGCGTTCGAGAACTACTCGCGCGTGTGTGGAGCCCCCAATAGCCCCGCGTCTGTCCCGCTTTTTGTTACACTGGTCGGGAGACAACTGAATAGCTGCAAGTCCTCATGCGGAGAGGTGCGTGAGCGGTTGAAACGAGCCGCCTCGAAAGCGGCCGTACCTTGACGGGTACCGGGGGTTCGAATCCCTCCCTCTCCGCCAGTTATTTATAATCAGTAGTTTACGGTTCATCCTAAAACCTTCCTATAGATTTCCTCTAAAGAAACACAGCGCGTGATCGAGGTTGTTGCTTTTCGCCGAGACTCTATATTGCCCCACGTTGAAGCCCCGTTTTCGGGCCGCATTCGACCTGCTACCCGCGCAGTAATGCAGCAGGCGATCTGCCGTCCTCGATCGACGGCGACTGGTCTCCCGCAAATAATTTAGCGTCAAGCCTAGCGTCTTCCGCCGGGACAGACGACTAGATTCCATCGTAGCGTGAGTACCCGCGCTCAGCCCAGTAGTCCTTTGGCTCTTCGGCTGTGTAAGTGATCTTAGTAATAGCCTTCACATTCTTCAGTCCAAGTTTTACGGGGACAAGCAGCCTCAGCGGAGCGCCATGTTCCACGGTGAGAGGTTGACCGTTGAAGTGGGTTGCAAGTAGCGTCTGGGGATGACGAGCCGTCGGCAGGTCAAGCGAAACGAAGTACGGATCGGGATTACCCGACGCATCGAGGTTGACCGACGACTCCACCCGCGCCCATTTAGCCTGTGACATCGGCGGATAAGCATGCAGCAGATCGTTAAACCTCAGGCCAGACCACCATACGACCGCGCTCCAGCCTTCAACACACACCAACCGCGTGATCTGTTCGTGGGACGAGAAGCGCGTCAGAAGATTGCGAATATCGAGAGAGATGCTCAAGCCGGAAGCAAGTCCGTCAAGAGTCAGATTCCATCCGGCAATATAGCTGGGGTCGGGAGTAGCTCCGTTGTAATTGTTCTTGAGCGGGGTGATTTGAGACTTGGTATAAGTCGGCACCATACGATTTTTCGAGTAGAGTGCCTCAGCCACGTCGTCGTCGATTCGGAGGGCTCTGTTCAAGAACCATTCTTTCTTAGGAGAGTCTAACTTTCGATGCACGCCCATGCGATCGAGCGTGTCTTGTGGCAGGAGAAAACCAACACCGGCCAGCGTCGCTATTGCGCCTACCCCGAAGAGTAGGACGTCGCGCCGCGTCCGATTGCGCAAGATCCCAGGTGCCACGTCGATCACTTCGGGAGGCTGCTCGCGGAAGAATCCACTAGGTTTTTCCTTAGAGGCAGTCTTCACGACGGCAGAAGAAATCGGTTCAGCTATTTGCGATGGCGCGTGCTCGACGGGCGACAAGGGAACTGCCTCTACTGCATCTACTGCCGATTGTTGATCTGCAACGTCAGCACTCTTGGGCGCTTCAATATCTGCTGAGGCGGAAGCGCTCTCGTCCTTTGTCTCTTTATCTGCTGAGGTGGGAGTACTTACTGTGCGCTCTTCCTTGAGGCTGAGCTCCGGCGACTCTGCCGACGACTGCTCCGGTTCTCGACGGGTCGGAGGTGTATCCTCGGGCTCTGATGCGTCGCACTTTTCCTCAGCGTTCATTCTCGAAACCCTCTGATTGTTCTACTTTGAGCGAAAAACCTGCGATCATGCTGCGAACCGTGTCCCACCCGTCGGCAATGGCCAGAATCACATGCGGCACAACAAAGATGAGAAAGAACCACATGAGGCAAAAATGCCAGACTCGGGCCGCATTGTATCCTCCGAAAAGCGCAGCCAACCAATACAGTTGCATGGGTTTGTGAATCGCCCAGCCTGTAGCTATCGAAAGCATTCCGGCTACCGCAACGAAAAAGTAGGCCAAGCGTTGGAGTGCGTTGTATTTTGTGTGCAAGGGCGGATGCAGCCATGTACGACGCGCCAGCCTGGCGAATGGTAGGCCCATATAGTACCGGAACATTTTGAGCGCATCACGCAGGTCGGTTCGGCGGGGTAGCAGGGCGCGCCAGCCTCCTCCAATGCCAAGCCCGACCACGTACACCAGTGTGTTCAGCAAGAATAGATAGGCAAACAACCAGTGCAAGCGCAGAGCGGCGGCGAGCATGCCGGGACCGAGGCTCATGTGGTTATAAACCCAGTCCGGCGGACTGCTGTAATTCCCTAAGCCAGGTAAGTGAGCGCAAAGCCAGATACCGATGTCCGCAATCACGTCGAAATTCCCGGTATTCGGGTTCGGTTTGTGTTGGTAGACCGGCGATGCCCAATAGATGGACATGCCGCTCAGGATAAGGCCCAGAAGCAGTGGCACATTCAGCCAATGACTCCAGCGCACCAGGAAGTGGTGCTTGCGTACTACGGGCACGTCTGGCAGTTTGCCTGGCGTGCTCGTATCCGTGGGCGCATTGTTCGTCTGCATTGGAGTGTTGGCGTCTGTTAAGAACTATTTTGAGCTACTGCTTTGCGGCGATTAGATAAACCTTGCTCGTCGCAAGCGTGCCATCGCCCTGTTTTTCGGTCGCCACATTCACGGTATCGCCGGGAGCCAGCTTCTCTTTGATGGGTACGGTTTCCGTGACCACCACGTTTGGCGGCACGGAGATCGTCTGCGCACCGTTCTGATACCGAACCACCAGGGTCGTGCCAGCACCCTGTTTCTGCACCGTGCCGTTCGTCATGCGCGAGCTCGTTGGGCGGGAAACTGAGCCGTTGGTCATTCTGCTCTGACTGGCGGCGCCAGGTGCCATATCCATCATGTTGCTGCCTTCACCGATTCCACGCAGTGCCGCTGGAAAGATATTGATCTGCTTCGCCAGTTCTGTTCCATCGGGCTGCTTAACCGACGTGACACCGACAAAAGATGTCGCCTTGACATGGCTCATATCAGACGGTACTCGCCCGTATACTGTGAGGGGCTGCTTGATCTTCACGTGTACTACGCCCGACGGCGACATGACCTCGATCGAGTCGCTTGTGACTGCTTGCAGTTTTCCCTTAACGCCCGCAATTGGAGGAGCGGCTTTGGCTTGGGCCCAAGCCGCATTCTGGCTTATCTGAAGGGCGAGAACAAAGACGAACAAGAAGCGCAACAGACGGTAGTTCAGTAGACTTTCCTTTTCTCGGACATGACGTGGAGCGGCCTGGGTCCTCGCGGCCCCGGTTCTCGATAATGTTGTGGCGGAAAAGTCGAAGATTATTCCACACGATCAAAATATTATTGTTGTTGAGGGATTAGGTGCTGATGCCCATCTGGGCCATATATGCATGCATTTCCTGGACACTGCCTTCAAACAAAAGAACATAGGTCCGTCGTCCGTCGGACCAGAGGCTGGCACTCCCCGATTTTTCGCCAATAGACTTGAAGCCGCTCTCTCGCGTCAAAAGGGCATCAACGATCAGAAGGCTGGCACGCCGTTCGTTTTTCATTTTGAGAAGAACTGCCTTATGATCGGCTACGCTGACTGCGGTCGCTCCGCGAAATTCCACCTTCTTCAACTCAGGCGGCAAACTGGAAAGCCCTGCGAGGACGTTTGCGCTCCAATCAAGGAGCTGCTTTTGATCGATGCTACTAATCTGTATCGCAGGAGGTTTGCTCAGGAGAGTCGCCACCTCCCTGCTTAGGCGAGCTTCCTGCAAATGAGGTCTAAGGCCGACCGCAAAGATAACCAAGATGGAGGCAGCGAGTGGCAGGAGCAGCCATGATTTCCAACTTGTTCGGCGGCTTGTCTGCGCCCGCTGGTGGGCCAGCCCCGCTAGAATTCGGCTTTCCAGAGAACGGTCTTCCGGGAGCTTCTGAAAGGTACGCCGGATACCCTGATCCGCAGAGGTCAATTGCTCGAACAACTGTGCGCACTCTCGGCAACCGGCTAAATGGTCAAAGAGTGGTTGAAAGCTGGCGGTGTCACTCTCGTGCCTCCAAGCGTACATCTCCGACTTGTAGAGTTCGCAGTTCATCGTTCCTTAACCTTCGTCACGAGAATCAGCTTGCGCGGTGTTTTCAGGCTATGGTGCAGCACCTTGCGCGCGCGGGAGAGCCGTGACATTACCGTCCCGATAGGCAAGTCGAGAGCTTCAGAAATCTCACGATAGGAGAGCTCTTGAAAGTAAAACATCACAACCGGAAGACGATATCTTTCGTCCAGCCTTGCCAGAGATTGATGAAGGGCGAGAACGTCCGGACTGAGCAGGTCCTGATCCTCAGGTTCATTCGCCATCTCTTCGAGCGAAATCTCGGCCCTTGAGTGGTTTTTACGACGCATTTGACCGTAGGAGTGCCTGAGAATACCAACAAGCCACCCCTTCACTACCTCGATGTCGCGCAGGGTGGACCGTGATCGATATGCCTGAAAGAATGCTTCCTGCGTCAACTCCTCTGCGTCAGATCGAGAACCTGTCCACCAGTAGGCGATCCCAAAAAGAAGTCTCTGGTATCGCCGCACCCAGTCATCGAAGGTGTTATCGCTGATTTGCACTGACGCGCTTTCGTTCAACTCCGAGGAACAGATCGATCTGTAATGGAGTGGCCGCTCGAAGCCGATTTATTCCATCATATTGGATTCAGTGCGCATGTAATCGCCGGAGCCACGCAATCGATCGAAAAGTAAGTTTTTCCGCCAGCTACAACCGAGGCCATGGCTATTCCGAAAGTTCCCCCGGCCATCGGGAACAAGCCGGACGCCTGCGCTTCATTCCGCACCCGTGATTGTATCTACCGTTTACAGGCCGGCCCTGGCACTGGAGTCGATTCGTCTTGACTTGACGAAGCAGGAGCCGAAACTCGGCTCTTCGGCGGCATCCCTCAGGTTTGAACGCCGAAGCGTGGCAGCACCCAGCGGCTTACCAGTAGCCACACGCCTATAAAAGCGAGCACTCTCAGAAAGTCATTCATCCCGTTCCCTCACTGTAAATAAATGCACTTGACCGAAAAACGTTACAGGGTAAAAAGCTGGGGCAGCGCACTAAGATTTAAGATTATGGGCCTGCCGTGAGAGTTTCCCAAATGCGCGGAAATAAGCCGTGGCGCAGGCCTGTGCCATACAATGAATGCAGGTGGCTTATGCGTCCGGAGTTAACCCAAGCAACGACTTTGCTGCGGTCGGAGGACCCGGCACAACTAGAGGAAGCGCTCCGCATTCTTCAGAAGACGGTGTATTCCTTCAGCATGAAGGTCTGCGGGCACCCGGAAGACGCTGAAGACACGATGCAGGAGGTGTTGCTGAAGTCCTTGCCGTATCTGGCGAAGATCGAAAGCCCGCAGGCGCTCGCGGTCTGGCTGTACAAGGTCACGCGAAATCGCTGCTGGATGAGTCGTCGTCGCAGCAAGTTCGCTCCCAAAGAGACCCTGGCATTGGATGACCTGATGCCGGACAGTGCTGAATTAGCGTCCCTGAGTTCCGGTCCGCAGCAGACTCCGGAGGCGCAAGCCATCTCGGCTCAAGAGAGTGAGCGATTGCACGGTGCCGTCCTCCGCATACCGCCGAGCTATCGACTGGTCCTGGTTCTCCATGATATGGAGGAGCTTGACACCTCGGAGGTCGCACAGATCATGGGGCTGCAAGAGGGAACGGTGCGCGTCAGGCTGCACCGGGCGCGGCTGTTTGTTCGTCGGGAGCTCGCAAAGCCTACGCCTGCGATCGTTTCGAAACAGAAAACCGCGCAATCTAAAAAACCCGTTGATTGTCGTGAAATGTTCGCCAGTCTCTCGGAGTACATCGACGGCCGCATCGATGATGTCACGTGTGAACGGATGCGAATCCATCTAGAAGATTGCCCTCCCTGCGTTGCTTTTGTCGCCGACCTTCAGCGTGCCATTGAGCGCTGCCGGAAATATGAAACCTCCTGCTTATCGGCAACTGCCGATAAGCTTCGCAAGTTACTTTTGCAGGAATACTCGCGTATTTTGAACCGCGAAAGGGTTCCAGTGTCCTCCTCGAGACCTATTTAACACATCGAGCTGAAAATGAATCTATTAGCCCGGTTTCTTTAGCGCGGGCGGTTGCGATATCATCTCGTGCGGCAACGTAGGGCAGTTCAGTCTGTCTCATGCTCTCGCGCTAGCCGTCAAAAGTCTCGGTCTGCCCCTTTCACCAGTATTTACCGCCGACCGAATGGAGCTGCACGAAGCGCGTGGCTGGGCGGCGTGGCCGTATCATAGATGCGAACGCGAAATATGTGACGTCGCTGCCCAATCATGTAACAGAATTGCCCCTTTCTGCATTTATCAGGTGAACAGGGGGCAAGATGATCGAACTTGAAACGGGCGATAACAACCACGGACATCGGAGCAGAAGGCCCCCTCTGGCCGACCAGCAACTCTGTGGCGTGTCACTAAGATGCCGCGGCATCGGTCGGCCCCAAGGACGCGTTATGCAAGCTCATGGTCCACGGGTCCATAAGGTCGCATTTCTATTTGCTTCTGCGCTCCTAACCTTGACACTGTCAATTCCAGCGTTGGCGCAGACGCCTCTTACACTTCCCCAGGCCGTGTCGATCGCTCTGGAGAAAAACCCTCTTCGCAAGGCGGTACTTGCGGATCAAAAGGCCGCGTCGGCCGGGATCAAGGAGGCTCGCTCCGTCTTGCTGCCAAAGATCGTATTCTCTGAAAGCGCCACGCGCGGCAATGATCCGGTGTATGCGTTTGGCACGCGCCTACGTCAGGGGCGCTTCACCGCTGCCGATTTCGAACTCAATCGGCTGAATTTTCCCACGCCGATCGGCGATTTCACCACGCGTTTCAGCGGACAGTGGACTCTGTTCGATTCGTTTGCGAATTTATCGAACGTGCGCCGTGCGCAAAAGATGCAGGAAGCCGCGACTCGGCAACTCGAACGTGCCGACCAGGAGACTGTGTTCCGCGTAATTGATGCCTACTATGGCCTGTTGTTCTCGATGAAGCAGGAGCAACTGGCCGATCAGGAACTGAAGACCGCGCAGTCGATCCTGGAAGACAGCCAAAACCGATTCCAGTCCGGCCTTGTGGTTGAATCGGATTACCTTTCTTCGCAGGTCAACTCCGCCTCGCGTCAACAACAGCTCATTGAAGCACGCAACGCTGTGGCTTTCGCCCGCGCAAAACTGAACAATGCGCTGGGCGTCCCGGTCGACTCACCTTACGCGCCGCTAGAAGCGCTGTCGGAGAAGGTATTTCCTGCACCTACTCTCGACGAAGTTGAAAAACGCGCGCTCGAAACCCGTCCGGATCTGAAACGCGTGTTGTCGGAAGAAGCAGCCCAGGCAGATGGAGTGAAGCTTGCGAAAGCGGCATTTGGACCGCGCATCAACGCGTTCGGGTCGTGGCAACTCGACAATCCAACCTTGGCCGCAGGTGGCGGAAGTAATAACTGGGTCGCCGGCGCCGAACTTCAGTTCGATCTGTTTTCTGGTGGCAGCAAAATGGCGCGGTTAAGCCGGGAAAAGGCGCTGCAGGAAAAAGCCGCTGCGTTGCGACAGGCGTACACGGACGGCATTCGACTCGACGTCCGCAGAGCTTTCTACGATCATGACGCTGCGCGCCAGACGCTGGGGGTCACCCGGGCATCGGTCGCTCAAGCGGAAGAAAGTTTCCGCATCAACCAGAACCGCTATAACGGCGGGCTTACGACGATTACCGACCTGCTACGGGCCGAGGACGCCACTCGCAAAGTCCGCACTGACTATTGGGAATCGGTTTATCGCTATCAGATTACATTCGCAAATCTCGAACTTGCGACGGGCACACTGAACAGTCAGTCTCCGGTGGTGATGCAATGAAAAAGCAATCTTCGAATCGAAATTCGGCTTTCATCTTTATCGTGGCGGTCTTCGCAATGCTGTTTGTCACGGCAGGGTTGACCTCGTGCAGCTCTGAGCAGAAGCAGGCGGCCGCACCGCCCGAAACCGTGAGCGGAGTTGCACTCATGCCCGTGTCGCGCACAACCGTGCCCGATGTGGTCGAGTCCGTTGGCACGGTCCATGCAGGCGAAAGCGCGCAGATCGCTGCCCAGATGATGGGAAATATTGTCGCCGTTAATGTTCACGAAGGCGATCACGTAAGACGTGGACAGGTACTCGCGGTCATCGACGACTCGCAGCCACGCGCAGCCCTGGAACGTGCGCAAGCTGCCGTGAGTACGGCGGATCACGAAGCCGCCGTCGCCGAATCGGACTATGGGCTGGCGCAATCCACGCTCAAGCGCTACGAAGAACTTTACAGCAAGAAATCTGTCAGTCCGCAGGAATTCGACGAGATTAAGGCCCGCGCACAACGCGCAAACGCGCGGCGCGATATGGCAGGATCCGGACAAGCGCAGGCCAAGGCCGCCTCGTCGCAGGCGCGGACTTCTCTTGAATACACGCGCGTTCGAGCGCCATTCGAAGGGGTAGTGACCGAGCGGAAGGTCGATCCGGGCGCGCTTGCAGCTCCCGGGATGCCGCTGTTGACCATCGAGGGGTCTGGACGATTCCGACTGGAAGCCAATGTCAATGAGACCTCACTGCGCGATGTGAAGATGGGTGAAACGGTCCGTGTTGCCATTGATGCCCTCGGCGGCGACCAATCGGCGTTCGAGGGCAAGGTGGTGCAGATTGTGCCCGCCGCCAATCCGGCCAGCCGCAGCTTCATTGTTAAGGTCGAGTTGCCGGCGACGGCGAACCTGCACTCGGGACTGTTCGGGCGGGCGTATTTTCCAAGCGGAAAGCGCGAATCGCTGCTCGTGCCGCAAACCGCTGTGATGGATCGCGGACAACTGCAAGGTGTCTACGTGCTCGGGCAGGACAACATTGCTAACCTGCGTTATGTGACATTGGGCAAGCGCACGGGTGATCAGCAGGTTGAGGTGCTGTCCGGGCTTCAACCCGGCGAGACATTGGTCGCTGATCCCGGGCAAAGGGATCTCGCGGGCAAGCGGATCAGCTCTCAAGGAGTGCGGTAAATGAGCGATCATCTACGCCTTGCGGGAAAGATTGCGCACACTTTCATCGACTCCAAGCTCACCCCACTGGTGATCATGGCGGCCCTGCTGCTCGGCGGCTTCGCCATCTGGCAGACCCCGCGCGAGGAAGAGCCCCAAATCGTTGTCCCCATGCTGGACGTTATGGTGCAGATGCCGGGCGCATCGGCGGATGAAGTTCAGCAGCGGGTCAGCGTTCCGATGGAAAAGTTACTGCGCGAAGTACCGGGCGTAGAGTATCTGTACTCGAACAGCTCGGCTGGGATGAGCCTCGTCATCGTCCGCTTCTATGTTGGAACGAAGGAAGAGGACGCGATCGTCAAGACCTACAACAAGCTGTACTCCAACCTCGATCGCATTCCGCCGGGCGTGTCGCAGCCGATCATCAAGGTGCGCTCGATTGACGACGTGCCCATTCTCGCGCTGACCATGTGGGGGCCGGGCTACGATTCCTACCGGCTGCGCCGGATTGCGGGCGAGGTGGAAGACCGGCTCAAGCGGGTTGACGAAGTATCGGAAACGAAGATCATAGGCGGGCAGCCCCGGGCCATTCGCGTTCTGCTCGACAGCCAGAAGCTCGCAGCCTACGGGCTTACGCCTTCCACTGTTGTCGGACAATTGGAAGCCTCAAATCAGCGCGGCATTGCCGGCAGCTTCGCCCAGGACAATCATGAATTCCAGGTCGAAGCAGGTAGATTCTTCACCAGCACGGCAGACCTGCAACAGGTCGTCGTGGGCGTCCGCCAAGGGCGTGCCGTTTATTTGCGGGACGTGGTCGAGAAGATCGAGGACGGTCCTGCCGAACGCGAGAACTACGTTTTGTACGCGAACGGCAAAGGTGCGAACGCCGGAGCTGGACAGGAACAACCGGCAGTGACGATCACCTTTGCCAAGCGCAAGGGTACGAACGCAACCATCATCGCGGAAAAACTTCTCCAGGATGTGAATGCGCTACGCGGGTATGTCATCCCCAACGACCTGCAGGTCAGCGTGACCCGCGATTACGGGGAAACCGCCAAGGATAAATCCAACGAACTGCTCAAGCACTTGCTGCTCGCCACTCTGTCCGTTACGTTGCTGATCGCCTTTGCTCTCGGATGGCGCGAATCCGGCGTTGTGCTGGTCGCCATCCCTGTAACGCTGGCACTGACGCTCGCCATCTTCTACTTCTTCGGCTACACGCTGAACAGGGTCACGCTGTTCGCGCTGATTTTCTCGATTGGCATTCTAGTGGACGACGCAATTGTCGTCGTCGAAAACATCGTTCGCCACTTCCGCCTGTCCGAAAACAAGGGACGGCAGCTTACGGCCGTGGCCGTCGAAGCCGTGGACGAAGTCGGCAATCCCACCATTCTTGCGACCTTCGCGGTAATCGCCGCCATCCTGCCGATGGCTTTTGTGCGCGGTTTGATGGGGCCATATATGCGACCCATTCCTGTCGGAGCGTCGGCAGCCATGATTTTTTCGCTCATCGTAGCGTTCGTGGTGTCTCCCTGGACGGCACTGCGACTGCTGCGGCATTACGCTGCTTCAGACTCAAATCACTCGCACGAAGCCGAAGGCTGGACGACCCGCCTGTATCGGCGAATCATGACGCCGCTGATCGAGAGATCCGCCACGCGCAACCTGTTCTTCGCCGGCATGGTCGTGCTCCTGCTGCTTGCGTGTGCTCTCGTCCCGCTCAAGCTGGTCCGCGTGAAGATGTTGCCGTTCGACAACAAGAGCGAGTTCCAGGTCATGATTGACATGCCGAACGGCACCACACTCGAACAGACAACGAATGTCGCTCAGGCACTAGGGCGCCATCTCGCGACCGTTCCGGAAGTGCTGAATTACCAGGTCTACTCCGGCACGTCCGGGCCCTATAACTTCAATGGTCTGGTGCGGCACTACTTCATGCGACGGCAGGCGAACCAAGCCGACATCCAGGTAAATCTGCTTTCGCGGCACGACCGCAAAGCGCAGAGTCATGAGATCGCACGGCGCATCCGGCCCGCGCTGGACCGAATCGCGCAACAATACGGCGCCCGCATTAAGCTGGCCGAGGTGCCGCCTGGACCGCCGGTGCTGGATACGATTGTGGCCGAGGTCTATGGCCCCGACCAACAGGGTCGAGTCGAACTGGCGAATCGTCTTAAGCAGATATTCCAGCAGACCGCTGGAGTCGTGGACATTGACTGGTATGTCGAGGACCCGGAAACTAAGTACGACATGAAAGTCGACCTCGACAAAGCTGCACTGCACGGCATTACCGCAGCCGAGGTGACGCGGACGATTCAGATCGGTGTGGGCGGTGCCACGGCGGGCCTGCTGCACTCACCGCAGTCCCGCGAGGACGTGCCGATACAGGTGCAACTCAGTCGGCCGGAGCGGTCAAGCGTCGAACGCCTTGGCGAACTGAAGCTGCCCACCCCGGGCGGACAACAAGTCTCGTTGCGCGAGGTCACAACGGTTGACCGGAAGACGATTGATCAGACGCAGTACCAAAAGAATCTGAAGCCTGTGGTTTACGTAATTGGCGACCTTGCCGGCCATGAAGAGAGCCCGGTGTACGCCATCATGAAGATGAACCAGGCCATCGAGAAGCTGAAAGCTCCTGATGGCTATGGGGTCAAGATATACAACGCGGTCCAGCCTGACAGCACGAAACACTATTCGATGAAGTGGGACGGCGAGTGGCATATCACCATCGAGGTGTTCCGTGATCTCGGCATGGCATTCGCCGCTGTTCTGGTTCTCATTTACGTGCTCGTGGTCGGGTGGTTCGGGTCTTTCACGACGCCGCTCGTGATCATGGCGCCAATCCCGCTGACGCTGGTCGGCATTCTGCCGGCGCACGCCATGATGGGCGCGTTCTTTACCGCGACATCGATGATCGGATTCATTGCCGGTGCAGGCATCATCGTGCGCAACTCGATTATCCTTGTCGACTTTATCGAACTGCGCCGTCGTGAAGGCATGAGTCTTGAACACGCTGTCGTAGATGCCGGTGCGGTGCGCTTCCGTCCGATGTTGTTGACCGCCGCCGCCGTTGTCGTGGGCGCGAGCGTGATCCTGTTTGATCCAATCTTTCAGGGACTCGCAATTTCGCTGATGGCGGGAGAGGTCGCATCCACAGTTCTGTCCCGCATGGCAGTTCCAGTCCTTTATTACTTAAGTCAGCGGAACGAGGCAGTGCCATCGGCAAAACAGCCTATAGATATGAAACCGCTTAACGCAGACGCGACGGTGTAACACTCGTGTCGCAAAATGCATTCATTGTGCAGGAGGCTAGATCATGACTGTTGAGCGTGGTCTGCGGTTGATGGCGGGAGTTGTTGTTCTGCTGTCGTTGGTGTTGGCCGTGAAGGTGAGCTCCAATTGGTTGTTTCTGACTGGTTTCGTCGGGCTGAACCTGTTGCAGTCAGCCTTTACGAATTGGTGCCCGGCCATGGTGTTGCTTCGAAAACTAGGGCTTCGGTGATTAGTAGCCTAATGCTGCATCGGGAAGCTTCGGTTTCACTCAGTTAGCGTATGGTGCGCGGGAGATCAAATGCAGACGATCTTACAAGTCGAGTTCTCCCCCAGCTTGGCACTGATCCGAGAGGAAATCTTGACGTCGCTTGGATACGAAGTCACATCGGTGATTGGCTCTGTAAACGCGCGGAACCTTGACTTAGTGAAACGTGAGCTGAATATCATCATTGTTGGGCACGGCGCACCGTGGGGCGAGCGCGAGCAGCTGATCAAGTATTTCAGCGAGGCTCTTCCGGAAGTGCCAATCGTGGCTCTCCTCCGGATGCGTGACGCCGGTTTCAGCAGAGCAGCGTTCAGCATTCGGGCTGACAATCCGCAACACTGGATGCGAGCGATCAATCAGGTCAGCGAAGGTGCTTGTAAATGAGTTCAAGCAACTCGTCATACATCGCTGCCGCCTGTTCGGGACCCTTCGCAACGGCCTGAGTGGTGCAATGCTGAAGGTGGTTCTTCATGAGCGCCCGGCCAACTCCACGTAACGCCTCCTGGGCGGAAGCGATTTGGACAATGATGTCGGCGCAATAACGATTGTCCTCGACCATCTTCTGAATACCCCGCAACTGCCCCTCGATCCTGCGCAGTCGTCGCAAATTGGCAGCCTTGATTTCCAGGTCCACTCCCGCAGCCTTGCGCTCCTGCCCAGGGGCGTGACATGCAGGTCCGTTCAGCGGCGTTTTTTCGAGTTTGTGTCCGTTGGTCGGCATATTCGACTCCTTACGCAAGCTGTACGCGGCGAAGACGAAGACTATTGGAAACAACACTGACTGAGCTTAGTGCCATGGCTGCGCTAGCCAGCACCGGGCTTAGCACGAGCGCTGGATACAGCACTCCGGCGGCGATGGGTATGCCGATCAGGTTGTATACAAGCGCCCAGAACAGGTTCTGCCGCATGATCGACATGGTTCTGCGCGACAGCTTTATGGCCGCAACTACCCCATTCAGGTCGCTACGCATCAGGGTGACATCGCCGGCTTCCATCGCAATGTCTGATCCACTCGCCATGGCGATTCCCACATCAGCCCTTGCCAGAGCTGGTGCATCGTTGATGCCATCTCCAACCATCGCCACCGTCCTGCCCTCGGCCTGAAGCCGCTCGATAACCTCAAGCTTGCCCGCCGGAAGAACGCCCGCCACAACCTCATCCACCTGAATCTGGCGTGCAATCACGTTCGCCGTATGCTGGTTATCTCCAGTGAGCATTACCAGTTTCAGTCCAGCTTTGCGCATCGCCGCAAGGGCGACCACGGACGACGGCTTCACAGTGTCGGCCACTGCTATCAGAGCGCTCAGCCTGCCGTTGACGCCAATCCATAGCGGGGTCTTGCCTTCTTCGGCCAGCCGTTGCGCAGGGGCCTGCATTGGGGCCAAATCGATACCGTAGCTCTCCAGCAAAGCCGGGTTTCCCACAACAATGGCAGCGCCATTTACGATCCCCACCGCACCTTGGCCTACGTGCGCTTCGAACGACTCCGACTCCAAGGTCGGAACGCCTAGCTCTGCCGCGTAGCTGACAACGGCTGCCGCGAGCGGATGCTCGCTTCTTCGCTCTACCGCCGCTACGGCGGCGACCAGATCGACAGTGGCACTCGCCATGCCGTCTGCGATCACGCCCGCGTTTTCAGGAGACAACAGGAGATCGGTCACCCGAGGCTTCCCTTCGGTGATGGTGCCTGTTTTGTCGAGTACGATGGTGTCAATCTTTCCCAGGCGCTCCAGCGCCTCACCACCTTTTACGAGGAGTCCGAAATGCGCTCCGCGACCGGTGGCAACCATCACCGCCGTGGGCACGGCCAACCCCATGGCACACGGACAGGCAATGACAAGCACAGTGACGGCCGATGCGAACGCCTGCATCAGACCGGCACCCGGAGCAAGCAGTCGCCATGCGGCAAAGGTGAAAATGGAAATCCCGAGCACGGTCGGAACGAACACGGCACTGATGCGATCGGCTAGTTTTTGAATCGGTGCGCGCGAACTCTGGGCGTCGCGCAATAGCCTTACGATCTGCGCCAGAGTGCTCTCGGCGCCAACGCGGGATGCTTGATAGCGAAAGGATCCATTCTGGTTGAGCGCGCCCCCCAGGACGCCGTCTCCGGCACGTTTGGCGACCGGAATCGATTCGCCTGTCAACATCGACTCATCGACGGCGCTGGCACCATCGACGACGTTGCCGTCGACGGCGATTCGCTCTCCCGGGCGCACGACAACGACATCTAAAGGCCGGATATGCTCGACGGGAATTTCGATTTCCACGCCCTCGCGGACGACACGCGCACTCTTCGGCTGGAGGGCGACTAGTTTGCGGAGCGCCGCGGCGGTTTGCCCTTTGGCACGCGATTCCAGCGTGTTGCCGACCAATACCAAAGCGATAATCAAAACCACCGCTTCGTAATAGACATCAGGCGCGATACCATGCGCGAAAAAGAACGCGGGGAACATAGTCGCCGCAGTCGAGTACAGAAAAGCCGCCCCCGTTCCCAGCGCCACTAGCGTGTTCATGTCCGCTGTGCCGTGCTTCAGCGCGGACCAGGCCTTTGCGAAGAACCGCCTGCCTGCCCCGGCGAGCACCAGGGCCGTTAGCGCAAACAGAGCCCATCGCAACGTTGAGGGCCCGATGCGGTACAGCCACGGCATAGTCCGGGAGAGCGTGGGATCGATCAGTCGCATCGACAACGATAGCAAGGGATCGCGGACATGCTCCATACCACCCATGCTGGCTGCGCTCATAAGCGGCATGGAGAAAATCATGGCCGCCAACCCGGCGATGGCGCTGAGAACGGCTTTGCGTCGGAGACTGTTGTATTCCAGAAGCTGTTCCCGGTCGTGATCCTGTTGCTGCTGCAAGGCGGATTCAGCTTGCGCCGCCAATTCCGCCCCGTAACCAATTTCGCGAACATCCTCGACCAGCGTCTCAGCGCTTACTTGGCTCGGGTCAAAAATCACGTTCGCGTTGTGCAGCATAAGGTTTACGGACGCGTGCTTCACGCCCGGGTGGGCATTCAACGTGCGTTCCACAAACGATTGGCAAGCGGCACACGTCATTCCAGTCACGGGGAAGGTCACGCACTCTTCACGTACGCCGGATCGCTGTTTCCCCGGTGCTGAAGAAATTGTCGGTGCTGCCATTGGGAACTCCAGGTTAGCTGTTCTGCGCCGCCGCTGAAAAACCGATCTTCTCAATCGACGCCATAATCGCGGCCGGGTTGGCCTGTGAAGGGTCATACTCTACGCGAGCGGAGCCGACCTCGACAGTTCGAACCTGTACGCCCTGAACTTTCTCCAGGGCCGCAGACACACGGCGAACGCAGGCGCCGCAATGCATTCCAGTAATTGCCAGGCCAAGTTGTTCCATAGATATACCCCCTACCCGTATATTGAATCAGATCTAGGTTCGTGTCAACAACATTTTCCAGGGTTTTGAAGCAGCGCTGGGGACGCAAAACAGAGCCGCGCCGTTTGGAAGGACTGCTGTACTGGAGCAAACTAGAGCAGTCAAGGACCAAGACGAAGAATTGCGGGTAGGGCCGCCACCCGTTCCGAACGGAATCTGGTAGCGGCATCCTAACCTTATTTGGCCAATCCGTACGGCCGTCACTAGGGCTCGACGATTACGTGCAGGGTACAGGTCGGACCACCTGTCAATTGGGCATTTATTTCTGCTGTGCCTGATTCGGCACCAGCGCTTACCCGAAACCGCACAATTCCCAAACGAGCGAACCCCGGTCCAAATGCCACGGGAGTGAGACTTAGCTGCGGACCATGCGTCGTGATTATCCCGATGGGCTTGTCATCACTCAGGATTTCAAGTCTACCGTTTGCTGTTGAATGTAAAGAGATTGACGAGCGTGACTCATTTGGCAAGTTAACCAAAAGATCGATCGGTAAGGGGGCCGCCTGTCCACGCTTCACATGTTGCCAGTCTTCGTTGCGGCTTTCGTGCAACTGATTGTAGGGAGCAATGACGGGAACCGGGGATTTGGCAATCGACGCCAACGCGGTCGCAGTGCCGGAAAGCTCTCCAGCATTCGAGAATTGAATCTCAATCGGGTAGCTGCCTGGCTTTGGATTGCGCTCGCCCGTACGCAAGCGAATCGCTTTCAGACCAGGACTATCGGGGGGCGCGGCCTCGAGCGGCTGCAGGAGCGTAACGATGATTGTCCGTGCATCTTGCGGATCGAGTGCGACCTGAAACTTGACCGGGATAGCCCTCTGCGGCCAGCCATGCAGAAGGACTGCCTCAGGCTTCACAGCAGGAAGTGGACTGAACGCTTTCGGGAATTTGAAGCGAATGGTCGCACCCGATGGGAGCGCGTACCCGGGCGTGCTCGGTTCAAGAGACTTATCGAGGACGATCCACGCCTCAAATGGTTGGCCGGCAGCAAGACCACTGCTGACCATGGGCTGGTACGCAACACTAGCTGTAATTGCATGAACGGAATTCGTTCCGCTTAGCAAGAAGGCGCATAAAACCGCGCAGGAAAACAAATAGCTGGTTAATTGACGATACTGGCTGCAAACAATTCCGAACAGCTTAGCCGAAGCCTTCATAGCTCTCTCCCGTGCGGACTCGCTAAAACGTTGGTGTTGGCACCTTGCCCCAGGCGGTTTCAACCGGCAAGCTCTTTGCCCCCACCACTCGTAACGTGTGCACATCCACGTCAATCATAAATTCCGGTGTTCGAATCGCATTGACGGCGAACGGATCGAATTTCTTGCCGGGTGTCTCACCGGATACGGCGACGAAGATCAGTCTCCTTACGGTTGCTGATTCCGTGCCATGTTCTGAATGGCTCACGTTCCCGTGCATGTGGTGTCCCGCCAGGTGGCCGGAGGGATGAAGTATAAAGTCTGTGATCATGCTGATCGTGTGGTGCTGCTTGTACAATTGCCAGTCGCCCCCGGTATCGCCGATGAGACCTTGCATGACGTACATGGGCGGCATGAAATAAACGAGATAGGATTCGCCGCCGTGCAATTTCGACTTGACCTCATCGAGGTTGAGTATGTCGGCCATGCGGTGTTCCAGCATCGGTTCATCCTGGGGCATGATGGGCAACACAGCTACATTCCGCGCCGTCCACAAAGGCAAATGCGTTATGGTGTAGTGCCGCAGCAGAAACGCGCCGCCGATCACTAATGAAGCCAGCAGAACGAACAGCGCGACCCTACCTCCCGTGGTGGAAAAGCCAACCGATTGTTCTATCCTCTTCGGCAAGAACATCCCTGACGTCTCCATGTATTTCTGATACGACTCCGGAAATTGCTTGAGCATGCGACGTTCTTCATCTTTAGCAAGCAGGTAATAGACGAGAACCATCGCAATCCAGAGAACCACAACCAGGAATCGCGGCCACAGAATGGCGAGTCCGATGCCGGAGACGGCGAGACTGAGGTACTGCGGATGTCGGATCACGGAATACAGCGCCTTCAAGGCAGGACCTGTCTTAAGAAACTTGCTGGCGTACACCTGGAGCGCGCAAACGAAAAACACGGCAAGCCCCGTTACAAATAGGACGGATCCCATCACCCGCAAAAATTGCAGAAACCCATTAGGCGGCGCTACCAAGTGAACGAAGAAGAAAGAGCTTAGCCATCGGGTTGCCGGATACCCGGCCAGTCCGAGAAGAAAGGGGTTAAAGGCCGAATAGAAGAAGCCCGCGAACGGGCTGATCATGATCAGGATCTCGAGGCAGATCACGAAGTAAAGCACGATAGCGCTGCTCAAGATTGCCTTCTTCTGTTGCATCGAACACCTTTATTCCAGGCGTGGCCAGGGTTCAACTGTCGAGGACATCGGTCCCGCTATTGGGGACCGTTTTGCCACATCCCACGCGCCCCCCGGCCAAAGCCGCCGTACCCCGGCCCTTGTGCCGTAAACATGCTGCCCAACTTCGCCTTCTGCTCCTTGGTCAGGTTCAACTGCTTAGCGAATTCATCACGTTGCTGGTGCCATCCTCTTCCCCACATGCCACTCGCCCGGGAGCCGCCCATTCTGCCGTATCCTGCCATGCGGGGGCAGAACGGTCCCGGACCGTAAACGGCGGAATCCTGACCTGTGGGGCCTTGGGCCTGTGATCCTGGGGTGCTGGTAGCAGATTGTGCCTGAAGTGCTACTTGTGCGATCAGCACGATCGCCAACGCGAGAATTGAAGCTAGATACCATCGTTTGCGCATTCGCTTGTCTCCTTGTGGGCACTCATCAAGTGCTCCCTGCGTACATAGACGAAAACGCGAGCCGCGCGTTTACATGGGCGTGAGTTTTTGCAGAGGACAAAGATGCAAACGCGACTAATTCCGATTGAGCAAGGCGCGGATTTCGTCTTCGCTCGGAATGTGACCGGCAATCTTCACGACTCCATCCACTGCGACTGCTGGCGTGGTCATGACCCCGGCCTTCGCCATTTCCGCGAAATCAGTGGCCTTAGTGACAACCGCCTCCACCCCGGTCTGCTCGACGACGTGGCGCACTCGCCGCTCGGTTTCTTTGCACTTGGCACATCCAGGACCGTACACCGTAATGTTCAGCATATTGCCTCGTTTACATGATGAGATTGAAGATATAACCAACTATGAGGATTCCAACCGTGACGACACCGACGAAAACGGCAATCAACTGCGGCCGAAGTACTTTGCGAAGGATGATCGTTTCAGGGAGCGACAGCCCTATCACCGACATCATGAAGGCCAATACGGTACCAAGCGCAGCGCCTTTCCCGAGGAGCGCTTGGACAACAGGGATGATCCCCGCTGCGTTGGAATACATGGGCACGCCGATGAGCACCGCCAGCGGCACTGACCACCATGCCCCCTTGCCCATGATCGCCGCCATGAAATTCTCCGGCACGTAGCCGTGGATACCGGCGCCAACTGCTATACCGGCGAGCACGTACGGCCAGACCTTCGCGACAATATCGCGTACAGCGTCTCTTCCTAACCGCACGCGTTCAGGCCATGTGGGCGTCTGATCTTGATCGGTTTGATCTCCCGGATGCGTTTCATAGACCCAGGGCTCGACAAACCTTTCCAATTTCAGGCGACCTATGGTCCAGCCGGCAACAATGGCGATCAGCAGTCCTGTTCCGGCATAGATCGCAGCGATACGCCAGCCGAAAAGGCCGAATAGCAGAACCAGAGCGACTTCGTTCACCATCGGGGCGGAAATCAGAAATGAGAGCGTTACCCCGAGCGGCACCCCAGTGGTTACGAAGCCGATGAACAACGGGACAGCAGAGCAGGAGCAAAAGGGCGTCACAACGCCCAAAAGGGCGGCCAACACGTTCCCGGCCGACTCGCGCTTGCCTGCCAAGATCGTGCGCGTCCGTTGCGGTGTGAAGAACGATCGAACGATTCCCACGCAGAAGACAACCAGCGTGAGCAACATCAGAACCTTCGGGGCCTCAAAAGCGAAGAACTCTACCGCTGAGCCCAGGTGCGTTCCACGGTCGAGCTGAAATATTGAAGAGGTAATCCACGCTGCTGCACGCTCAAGCTGAGAATAGATCGACCCACCAGAGCAGTGCGAAGATCGGCAATGCGAGCAATGTCCGTCGCGGCCAGGACCGCTCAACCATCTGCTGCGCTCCCGAACAGCATGGTTGGTTCACTATGGGTAACTTGATTTCGTTCGGCATCCCTTTCACCTACTGCAAAGGACACGAGCTCACGTTGTCTATCTCATTCTCTCCCGGCGGCTGCCGCCGCTTGGGCTTTCTGCAGGATCGGCTGGAATTGCTTGTAAGAGGTAAATCCACCAGAAAGATTCCTTACGGACGAATAGCCGTGTTGGCGGAGGATGCGCAGACGCATAGTAGGAGCGCTGGCCCGCGGCACAATACACCCATATCTCGCGATCGCCCGGCAGTTCGCCAAGCCGGGCGCGCAATTGCGGCAAAGGGATATTGAGCGCTCCTTCCACGTGGCCATCTTTAAATTCGGAAGGCTCGCGCACGTCGAGCAGCAGCGCCTGCGCGGCGGGCAACTGTTCCCAGCGGGCCAGCGAGACATCGCCCTGTAGAAAATTGGCTGCGATCATGCCGGCGAAATTGACCGGGTCTTTCGCGGTACCGAATTGTGGCGCGTAGCAGAGCTCGGCTTCTTCAAGGTCGTAGATGGTGGCGCCCTTCTGAATGGCCATGGCGATCACATCGATACGTTTCTCGACGCCCTCTTCTCCCACGGCCTGTGCGCCCAACACTCGTCCATCATCGCGGGAAAACAGAAGCTTCATGTGAATCGGCTTGGCTCCGGGATAGTAGGCCGCATGGTCGTTCGGGTGCAAGTAAACCTTGTCATAACCAGCGATTCCGCAGCGCTTGAGCGTCTTTTCGCTCGCGCCAGTCATCGCCACCGTTAGGCCGAACATGCCACAGACGGCGGTAGCCTGCACGCCGCGGAAATGGGCGCTGCGTCCGCAAATCGAATCGGCGGCTATGCGCCCCTGCCGATTAGCGGGACCGGCCAGCGGAACCACGCACCACTCCCCGGTCACGAAATCGCGGCTTTCTACTGCATCCCCGACCGCCCAAATATGCGGGTCACTGGTTCGCATGCTCTCGTCAACGCGAATTCCGTTTTTCTCCCCGATCGCGAGTCTAGCTTGTTTTGCCAGCTTGATCTCCGGGCGAACACCGAGGCCAAGCACGACGAGATCGGCGCTTATTCTCGCGCCGGATCGCGTCGTCACCACGAGTTTGCCGCTCGATTCACGTTCAAATGCCGCCACCGCATCGTTCAGGTGAACAGAGACACCCTTATCGACAAGACGCTGGCGCACCGCTTCCGCCAACTCCGGGTCGAGGGGCGGCAGCACCTGATCGATCATCTCGATCACAGCGACGGTCAGACCACGCTGCACCAGGTTCTCCGTCATTTCGAGTCCGATGAATCCAGCCCCCACAACAACCGCTGTCTGAGCACCGCGCTCGGCAATCCATTGACGAATATCGCGGCTGTCTGGAATCGTGCGCAGGGTGAAAATGCCGGGTAGATCGATGCCAGGCAAAGGCGGACGAAGAGGTGCGGCTCCCGGAGCCAGCACCAGCGCATCGTATTGCTCCCAGTAGGACTCTCCCGTCCGGAGGTTGTGCACTTGAATTTCGCGGCCTTCGCGATTGATGGCGACTACTTCGCTTTCGTTGCGAACTTCAATGTTGAACCTGTTCTTGAACAGTTCGGCTGTCGCCACCAGGAGTTTGTCTTCCTTCTGAATGACGTCGCCGATGTAATACGGCAACCCACAATTGGCGAAGGAAACGTAAGGACCGCGCTCGAAAACGATGATCTCCGCGTCTTCGGAAAGCCTGCGCGCACGCGCGGCGCAGGAAGCCCCACCGGCTACTCCGCCGACAATGAGAATTTTCTTTCTTGTATTCATCCTGCTCCCTTTTTTTGGGCAGATTGGGAACGGCGAAGAAGGGCGTTCTAAACAGCTTGCCGTCCTCCGCGGTACCGGTTGAAATTATCGCCAGTATGACTCTGAATAAATGCAAAAGACACTTACTTCGTTACAGGATTTGTTTCAAGTATTTTTGTCGCCGAACCAGCCCGGCGCGCAAATCGAGACATTGAACTCGCGACTTTGCCCAGGACCTGCGCCCACTCCCGCAGATGCTTATTCCCCTCTTTCGTCAGCGAGTAAACTCTGCGGGCCGGGCCCGGCGCATTGACATCCCAGTGCGAAGTGACGTAACCGTGGCCCTCCAAACGGCGGAGGGTTCGGTACAAGACGGCGTTTTCGATTTCCGAATCAGTAAACGAATATCGGGAAAGATCACCGGAAAGATCATACCCATACGAATGCTGTTTTTCTTTGAGTATCAGCAGGAGCACTGGTTCTACGAAGCGGTAGAGGTGTCCCATCGCACATGTGCAAGGATATTGGCCCTTGTGTCGACGACACTCAACATGCGGCATCGAATTGCTCCCCCGAATAATTCGTAATTACACTGCCGGAAGTCACGAACATCAGATTAGTGCTGGCAGTTTCCGCCCGAATGATCACAACTGGTCAACCCGGTCTCCAGTTTTCCATTCAAAAACGTGCTGACAATGACCTCGGGATCGGAATCCGTGATGCCGGCAAGTACCTGGACCGAGGCTGCCGCGAGCAGATCCATGGCGCGCCCGCCGATTCCGCCTGCAATCACAACGTTGACTCCGCGCTCCTTCAGCCATAGCGGCAGAAGGCCAGGCTGATGGTCCGGGGCTTTTTCCACCCGACGCGCAGCTACGCTCTTTGTTGCAGGCTCTGCGTCGACGAACAGAAACTCTTCACAGTGTCCAAAGTGTTGGCACAGCCGCCCCTCCGATAACGGTATTGCGATCCTCACGGCATCTCCTCGGTACTTTTATTTTTGGTTGTAACAAGCATGTAGATGTATATTACACTTATCACGTACGCCAAACAAGCTATTAATGCTGTAACGCTTACACAGTGCGCGCGTGCGACCATGGCGAAGCCCTGGCGCTGCGAGACGTAGTTGGCAATAGAGGTGGAGGGTGAACCAGTTGAGATTACTACAGAGCGACACGCTTCAGGCTCAGCCACAGGACACGTGTTTTGTATGCGGTTCGGACAATCCGGGAGGGTTGCAACTCCGCTATGAGTGTGGGGTTGATGGTACGATCAGCGCAACGTGGACCCCGGCAAACATGTGCGAAGGGTTTCGTGGAATCGTGCATGGGGGCATCGTCAGCACCGTGCTTGATGAAGCGATGTCCAAAGCTGTGTTCGCAACCAAGTGCCAGGCGCTTACCTGCGAACTCCGGGTGCGCTTCCGGCATCACGTAATCGTTGGCGAACCCTTGCGTATCCGTGGCTGGGTCGTTGCTCGACAAAAGCGCAAGATTACGGCGGAGGCGAGTCTGTGCACTCTCGATGGCAAAGAGCGTGCGCAGGCCTGGGCAACTTTTCTGGTACTAGCGGGAACCCAGAGAGACCAGCCCGTTCTCAGGCCGGATCTCGCTAGTTCAGAATGAGTTCCTAACGACGCGATGCCAATGTGTGCGATATTGGGCGTGCCCATTATCATTTGTTGAACGACAGACTCTCGGAGGTCCGTTCCATGAAGGTTACGGTCATTATTGACAATGCGGTGCTGCCTGGCGCAAGGCTGCCTTTTCTGGCGGAGCATGGTCTTTCACTGCTGATCGAGCACGCGGGGAAGAAGATTCTTTATGACACCGGCCAGTCGTCTGCCGTCGTTTCCAACTTGAGCCTGCTTGGCTTCCGGCCCTCGGAACTGGACATGTTGGTGGTGAGCCATGGCCACTACGATCACACGGGAGGCATTTTCCACGTGTTGCAGCATGCGCGCAAGAAGATTCCAGTCTATGCGCATACAAAGATATTTCAGGCCCGATACTCTGTTTCAGGGCAGCAGCGAAAGTTCGCCGGAATTCCGCATAAGAAAGAACTGCTGACGGCGCTCGGTGCCGAGTGGTGTGTTGTCGATAAGCCAACTGAGATCATCCCGGGGCTCTGGGTGAGCGGACCGATTCCCCGCATCACCGATTACGAAACGGGCGATACCAAACTCGTGACTTGTGGGACGGACGGGACTGAATGTCAAGACACAATCGAGGATGACACCTCACTCTTCTACGCTGGCCCTCGTGGGCTCGTGGTGATCGGCGGGTGTACGCACGCCGGATTGGTCAATACCGTGCGAAGGGGACTTGAGGTCACAGGCACTTCGCGGTTGGCTGGCTGGATTGGGGGCACTCACTTGGGGCCCGTGTCGAAAGAGCAGCAGGGAAAAACTCTCGCTCAACTTGCCGGGTTTGGCCCGGAGTTTGTCGCGGCCAATCACTGCACGGGTTTCGCGATGATGGCAAAGCTTTACGAGTGCTTCGGGGATCGGTTTATTCCGGCCTTTGTAAGCACTGTTATTGACGTGTAGCAGGTGAAAGACGCACCGGCCTGGCTGGAGGCGTAGGTCATCCGGCAAACAAGCTGGTGTCACCGGGTCACTTTTTGCGACTGGCCAGAGGAGATGAAGAATGAAACTTCTAATTCTTGCAGTCATTCTTTGCGCATGTTCAATAGGGGCAATCGGCTCAGAATTGAGCGTATACGCACCCGGAGGCGTGAGGTCCGCGTTGCAGAGCGCCGCGGCGGCCTTCGAGCGCGAGACCCATCACACCATCAAGTTTACGTTCGGTACAGGAGGAGGAATACAGAAGCAGGTGGCTGCTGGTGCACCGGCTGACGTTACGGTGCTTCCTTCCGCCGGGGTTACTGAGCTCGAACGTGGAGGATTGGTTGCGCCAAACTCGCGGCTGGAAGTGGGTAGCGTCGGGGTGGGAATCGGAATCAAGGCGGGCACGCCTCGGCCCAAGATCGGCACACCCGACGAGTTCCGGGAAACGCTCCTCGCGGCAAAATCGATTACATATGCCGACCCCGCCCGTGGCGGCACATCCGGGACATATTTTGCCACGGTGGTGCTTCCGCGCCTCGGCATCGTAGAGCAGATGCGAAGCAAAGCCACGCTCGCAGGCGTCGGGGAAGAAGCGGTACAACGAGTAGCCAACGGGCAATCCGAGATCGTGGTTGTCCAATCGAGCGAGATCACTGCTGTTCCAGGTGCTGAGTTGGTTGGTCCATTACCCAAAACTCTCCAGAGCGAAATCCCGTATGCCGCAGTGGTGCTCAAGACCAGCAAGGCCCCAGAGGCGGCACGCGCGTTCGTCAAATTTCTGGATTCGCCGTCCGGTAGAGCGGCATTTAAGGCCGCGGGGTTTAGCCCCTCCTCTGAACGCTAAATGTCGGAGGGACGATCCTGAGATCCAGCCAAGTAATGCCACCGGTCGGCCGCGAAAGCCAACAGTTCTTACTCGATGCTTGTCTTCTCCGAGCAGTGAGCCGCATGTCGTTTCTTCTGGCAGATCATGACTTTAGAGCGCCCGGCCGGGGCCATGACTTTCTCGACGCTCCGGAAGTACCGCTCTAGTACCTCTTGCTCGCGGCGAAGGAAGGTAATCGCGCGTCCGCCACCGATAAAGGTGAGGCGGAGGTAAAAGAGGGCTCTCACGAAGGCGTTCGCAGGCACGTCATGTTCCATCATGAGGAAAGTTCCGCTCGGCCTCAGGACGCGAACGATCTCCCGCAACGCCCTCTCCTGCGTCTCCCCCTTGAGCTCATAGAAGGCATGCGAACAGGTGACTGCGTCGAAGGTTTCGGCCGCGAAGGGAAGGCACCCTGCATCGGCTTCCGCCATATTGACGTTGGCAAGGCTTTTGGTCTTTTCCCTGGCCACTTTCAACATGCCTGGGGAAAAATCCACGCCAACGACCTGGCCATTAGGACCGACTTTCGCTTGCAGGTGAGTGAGAAGCGTGCCCGTACCAGTGCAGAGGTCGAGAACCGAGCCGCCGTCTTGTACGGGAATCTTATCCACTAAAAATTTTCTGGCTACACCCTCGGGGTCACGAGAATGCAGGGCGACGAAGCCATCGTAATACTTTGAAAAGACATCGTAGTAAGCTCGTCTCCCGTGTCCCATCCCTTACTTGCCCCCGTAAAGCGGCTTTTCTTCTCGTGACAATGCCTAAGAAAACCGGACGGCGAAGCAGGCCCGGAGTTTCTCGTTTCGACCCCGGCGTGCCGGTTGGTGCCGCCAATCCCACAACCGGTCAGGCGATTACCCATCAGGGAACCATCGCGCCAACCGGGCACTAATCGTACCGTAACCTTGTGGCCTCGTCTTCGACAACGTGCTTGATTCTCTCCTGCCATTCCGGAGAGATCCAAGTTCCCAATGTCTGGTGAGTCAGAAAGTATTTTTGAGGAATCGGATGGGTGCCGATGACTGCCCTAAGGCCGTACCGGTTGTGGATGAATTTGCAGAAGTCGTCAACGTACGGACAAGGAGGGTAACCGACAACTAGGCCTGTAGCCAGAGTGCACGACTTCCGCGCCGTTTTTCTTCATCTCCTCCGGAGCATACTCCACGTTCCCGCCCGGGCATCCATCACACGTGGTGTAACCCACGAGTGCGACTTCACGGCCCTGGTAGAGACGGAAAGCTCCTTCTCGAGCCTGCAGAGACCTGAAGCACTTCCCTCCAGCGCATGTGTGATAACGATTACAGATGATTATTCCAATCTTCACGGCGTCGGTCATCGTTTCTCCCCTTCGGGTGTACCACGATTCGCGTCAAACTCTGTAATGGTCTGGTCTATGCTGGAGTCTCCGAGCGTAACACTATGCATAGACCATCCATTTCTCATTTGAATTTTCTCTAGTGTACGCTACGCCTCATTTCCGAAAAACCCACAGAGTGAACCTTGTTTTTTGGCAAAGGCGCGATTCACCCCAACCAGTAACGTGCCGCGGGAACCTTCCGGCAAGGGAATATGAAGATGCCTCAATGGTCACAGACGTTCTCGCCTACTTGTAACGTTCCTGCCAAATAATCCGCAACCAGTTTCTCCGGTGTCTCGGCGGATGCGCCAACCACTACCTGCATGCCTCGTTCGGCAAACAATCCGTGTGCACGTTGTCCCATACCGCCAGCGATGATCATATTGGTGCCGCGCTCAGCTAGCCATGGAGGCAAAAGACCCGGCTGATGGGGCGGAGCCTCGATGTCTTCCCGCTTGAGTATCTTTTTCGTCGAGGGATCTACATCGACCAGAGCAAAACGTTCGCAGTGGCCAAAATGAATGGCAAGTTTTCCTTCAGCGAGCGGAATAGCAATTCTCATTTCCTTGTCTCCGTACAGCTTCTATTGAAGTCCTGTTTCCCTGATGTTCAGTGTGACAGCGGTTGTGTGCCCAATTCCTTGAGGGCAACGCAGCTTGACCATTGACGGGCAACACAACACGTGCCGCGCTGTCTGGTGCGGTGCACGGGAGAAACCAGCATGCTTCTACCAATGCCCCTCGACGTCCGCCGACTGGGCCGCCTTCAGCTTGCCAGATTTAAACTGCTCGACGGCATCAGCGACGCTTCCGGTCGCGCCGGTGTAGATGCCGACATTTCCCGCTTGCAAGGTCGCAAACGCTTTGGGACCAACATGCCCGGTAATGAGCTTCTCAACCCCAAGTTCGACAATTTTCTTGCCCGCTTGTATGCCCGCCCCTTGTGCGGCATTGAGGTTCACGGCATTACTAACCGCCACTACCGCTCGTGTTTCTGTATCCATGACGACAAGAAACTTCGCTCTGCCAAAACGCGGATCCACGGACGACTGCAGACTTTCACCTTCAGACGTTATTGCTAGTTTCATCAGAGTCCTCTCGTTAGAGAAGGAGCACGTGACGTGCCAAGACATGTTTTATGGGGAAAACTCTGCTATCGCACACAAGGCAACAAAGATACAGCGTACAGGGGGGACTGTGGGTCGGAAATGCGAGGCTAAGTAGTAATGCACAATGCAAGACTGTCGGCGTTCCGACTTCTAGTCTCCGCCCGATTGCTACAGGCCACCGAAGTCGGCTGCGAACTTTGCAACGTCGGTTCCTATAAACACCAAGAAAGGCTCGATGGGAGTTGAACTCTCGAAAGGCGTTATCTCAAATCGCCCGCCAACGAACTGCACCAGAACGTTGCTGCCCGACTCGATCTGAACTACTCCTTTAATCCGAAAGACATTGGCAGGTACGTCACTGAGTTTCGCAACCAGGTCATCCATCTTTATGGCGGTGCGGTAATCCACCCTGACCGCAGAAAGGCTATCGTGGTGATGCTTTTCTGCCAGCACTGGAGAAGCAGGCGTGGGCTGCCCGTCGCCACGGACTCCCGTGGCATCGGACTTGAATTCGAGATCGGCATCGTACAAGAGTCTCGGATTAACGTAGCCGTATTGTGTCTCTGTGATAGCTGCGCGATCGTTCAATTTGCGGATTTCACGTTTCAGTTCGACGAGATTATCAGGAGCAATTAGATCAGTTTTATTGATGACGATCAGGTCAGCCGCCCGCACCTGATCGCTCACGATGTCGTGCTCCCGCACCGACTGTTGGAAATTGTCCGCATCGATGATGGTGGTCACTGAGTCGAAGGCTATCCATTCTTCGAGCGCGAGCAGGTCTTCGGCTAGCCCGACGGGATTGGCCGCTCCACTCATCTCCAGGACAATCAGATCAGGCTGGTAGTTTGTAACGATTTCCTGCAATGCCGGCCGCAATTCGCCGAGCAACGTGCAGCAGACGGTGCCCTCGGTCAGTTCGGCTACGGCAAAGGCATCTCCGGTCAGCTTGCTGTCGAGGCTAACCTCTCCCAACTCATTCTGAATTACCGCGACGAAGCGGCCGCGGCTGAGGTGATACTCGAGGAAAGATTGAAGGAAACTCGTCTTTCCCGATCCCAGAAATCCAGCCACTACAAACAACTGCGGCCGGTTCTCCACGCTTAATGCACGTTTGTCGAATCGCTTGACTCCATCCAGCGCATGGGAGGTCCACCACAACTGGTGCGCCATATACGGCGGCAGTGGCCCCTTCGGCTCATACGACATCGATGAGATTGGCGCCACACCCGGCCGCGCCAAACTGTCGATCATAGGCTGGACATCAGCGCTACCGTATGCGAGACAGAGGACAATGTCACGGATGGCGGTGCAATCTTCTTTGTCTAGCGCAGTTCCGTACCGCAGCAACTGTTGTCCCGGATATATCGCCCGCTGTACGGTTGCAGGGGCGCCTTCGACCACACAGGAGATGGTTGCACCGAGCGTCTCGAAGAACCGCGATGCAACCAGATAAGATGGGAAATTCTGCTCGACGGAACCAGCTCGAACCATGTAACTGTCGGAGCCGTTCGAGACTGTCAAGTCGTCCCCTGCGACAATCCTCGTGCGAGTTGAAGCGCCGAAGCCTATCGCCAACGATTGCTGATCGTGCGCGACGGCCAGCACAAGCTCCCCCACGCGGAAAGCCTCAAGCAACTGCGGATGTTGCGCGATCTCCCGGACGGCCGTCGGATATTCCTCTTGTCGGGTGATGAGTGCCGTTACGACCGAATAATCATCGATCAGCGGGTCGCCAGAATTCGGGAAATAACAGAAATCCCACTTTCCTATCGTCCATCCTTCAGCAGCACAACATTCCCGGAATACGAGTCCAAAAACACCACGTAGGCTACTGATGCGGAATGTCCACGTATGCTCAAAGCAAGAGGACGGACGCATGCCCCGCCAGCCTAGATAGTGCCGCATGCTGGGGACGAACTGCACGCGCGCCAGAAGATTGTGCAGCAGCTCGGGAATATCCGAGGCAGAGCCTGTCAGAATCCCGGTTGGCCTCAAATCTTGTAGATTAATCATCGTCTCAAACTGATGAAAAGTGATTCGCCGCCCAGCTTGCAGCCGAGCGGCGATGTGGTGCCGGTGCTAAGCGCGGAACTCGATCATATCTCCGTTGCCCAAATATGCCAGATCCTTCGAGCGGTGCCGCGCGGTCCCTTTTACGACCTTGTATCCGGCCTCGACGAATTTCTTTGCGGTCACGATGCCGGTACAGTGATTGCAACCGATCTTTTCCAGCTTGTATTTGCCGATGGCGTATACCAGGTCATCGTATTTTGGGTCCCAATCTTCAAACGGGGAAATGTGCAATCCCCCGTAGAGTCCATAGAATCGGTCCTTTTCGTACTTCAGCTCCCGATAAGCACTGTCGGCGAACTGGATAATGCCCTGGTGGCAACATCCCGTAATGCTTACCAGCCCCGCATCCTTCACGTTGAAGTAAAGCGATTGCTCACCAAACACCCTGCAAATGATCGGGATGTCGAACTTGTAAGCAGCAACGCCCGGCAGGACCTTGTGCACATTCTTGCCGACCAATGTCAATTTGCCGCGATGGCCAGCATCCTTGATGTACTGCTTGCCTTCGGCATAAAAGGTGTCGGGCGCGATAATGTGGATTGTGGGATCGTATTGCATTGCGACAGGCAAGCCCCAGAAGTGGTCGAAATGCTCATGGCTGAGGACCAGAGCTTCGATTTCGTGGTTGGCCAGCATCTTGTCGATGCCTTCCCGCTTGAAGGCGGCATCCATCCAGGCAAAGCTCCACCCGCTGTCGAGCAGTATCTTGTGCGGCGTGCCGTCGAGATCTTCCACTTGGATCAGCGCCGCAAACCCTCCGGCGTTATCCGGGTGCACGGCATTCTCTTGAATGTACTGCTTTGCCGCATCGAGCTTGTTCGGCAGCCACTGCTTGATCTTGGCCATACTGCTCTGGTACGAGCCCTTACCGAGCCCTTTTCCATCGCAAAATGGCGGCCAATTGTAAGTGTATTGGTCTACCAGCAGCCCGCCAGCTTTCTTGATGTCGCCCATCAAGATGCCGTTATCGAACCAACTGGTTTCGGAAATATTAGTGACCTTCACGCTTTTGCATACGCCGAAATCGGCCTGCTTGCGCACGATCTTGGGCAGAAAGCGATTGCGCCAGGGCGAATACGAATAGACGCCCATCGACAGCATCGCTCCCACTCCCAGACCGGTGGCGGCGCCTTTCAGAAAATCTCTACGGGTACTATCGGACATAATTTTCCTCCCTCAAGCCCGCATCACTTGCTGGCGTAAATAGTGAGCCAATTGCCCAGCGTGGGAAGTGCGGCGATTATGGCGAAATATGCGATGACTCCGAGCACCAAGCCGCCGGCAAGACCCATGCCAAGAGCCGGACTCCAAGCCACTTCCGCGCGTGCTTTCTCCATGCTTGCCGCGGTCTCCGACTCGTGCACTCCAACCAGCTTCCATCCCGGCCATCCGTCCATGTACCAGTAGTTGATCAGCATGATGTTGATGAACCAGATGGTCGGAATCATGGGAAACTGCTGCGGATGCGCGAAGCCCTGTTGCACACCCAGGAAAAGGTGCGCCGTCTTGTAGTAGAGGAAGTAGATCGCGGCCCCCGCCACGATGGAGATCACGGTGCGGAGCAGCACGTTTATTGGGGTGCTGAAGCGCCGCGGCCAGTTGCCGTGGTAGAGCTTCAACCATAGCGCCGGCAACAGGAAGAAAATCGCCATCTCGCCAACGTGGAGCCAACGCCAATCCGGAGCGGCATCTCGCTTTGTGCCGCGAATGGCAGCGCCCCAAACGATTTCCTGCCCGAAGTACAGGAACGCGGCTAAGGCCAGAGAGATCAGGAAAATTCCGGAAAATGCGGCGAGTCGCCGCCGCGTGTTGTGGCGAATCAGGCTGAACGGATAGCGTTCCCAGATGGTTTCATAAAGCCATACCACCACCGTGCAGCACATAATCCAACCGATCGAGAAGTTGCCGGAAACCGTGTCTGCAAAGCTCTCCCACCAGGGCGGAGTCAGCGAAGCGAAATACTGCCAGGGGTAGTACAGGGTGCCCATGTGAGGATGCATCGTGATCAGGAAGATCAACGTGCTAAGGAAGAACGTCGCCATCCAGATCGTAAGCCCTCGGACCGGCTGTCGTAATTCGCGCCACGGCGCTTCTTCGAACGCAACCACCCAGGCGGGGCTGAGCCAGGAGGCAATGGCGGCAAACATCACGATCGCCTGCGACGCATACTCCTCGGCAAAGAAAGCCGTGATACCGAGCTTTTGCATGCGTGCGGGGCTGAAATAAGCAATAGCGAAATTTCCAAGCAGACCTTCAAAGAGTCCCTTGATCAGGACCATCAGGACTACCCAGGTGACAGCCGTCAGCACAATGCCTTTGATTAGCGGATGCGTCCGCTCCAACCAGGCGCGGCGAAACGGCCAAAACGAAAAGATATACGCAACCCAGATGATGGTTACCAGCAGCCAGCGGCAGTACATGTAACCGACGTAGGGCGTGTACATGCGCAGCCAACCGCGTGGATCCTGGAAGATCCACCACGTCGCATAGAAGATCACCGCGATGAACACTAGGTTGACTAGTGCAGGAAGTGGCCCGCCCCACCGGGGGACTAGCTTGCGTTCGTCGAGATATCCGACGCCGAACTGTTCTGCCTCCATATCTCCCTCCCGTTCATGAGAACTACGTTATGAAGTGCCAGAGCCACTTGGCTCTTGTCTGGCGCATACCCCGTCCAACTCGTCCAAATCCCGTGACGCTCTACAGTTTGGGCATTGCCACGGCCGAGGACACAGATCGGGATGTTTACTTACGGAGCATGTTGGTTGCCAGGTGCCGGATGGTGGCGGAGAAGGGCCGCCATCTCCCTGCAGCGTAAGAGGATGTGCGCTAAGAGTCCGCGTCGTGGCGGTTGGGGACTAACAAATTCGGGGCGAACCAATAAGGCAAAATGCAATACTATAGGGACTTGTTGCGCCCGTCCTGCGGCGGCATGGATATACCAAGTGCTTTGATCTTGCGATACAAGGTACTCGGATTGATTCCCAGCTCTTGGGCCGTGCGCTGTCGATTGCCGTTATTTCGCTGGAGTGCCATCTCGATCAAGCGCTGTTCTGCCAAATGGATACTCATAGACCCAGTAGGCGCAGCAGCCGCCGAAGCCGGCGGACGCAGTTCGACGGGCAAGTGCTGCAACTCGATCAGCCCCCCACGACACAATACAAACGCCTGCTCGATAATGTTCTCCAACTCCCGCACGTTTCCCGGATAGTCGTGATCCATCAGGCGAACCAGAACTTCCTGGGAGACGCCGGCAATATTCTTCTCCTGTAGACGGTTGAACTTGGCGACCAGATGGTCCACCAGCAAAGGAATATCTTCGCGCCGCTCCCTTAGACCGGGGATCTTCAAATAGATCACTCGGATACGATAGAAGAGATCGTCGCGGAATTTGCCTTCACGGACCAGCAGGGAGAGGTCTTTATTGGTGGCGGCCAACACCCGAACATCTACCTTCACAGGCACGGTCGCGCCCAGCGGTTCAACCCACCGCTCTTGCAATACTCTCAGCAATCGGACCTGCATCGCCGGTGAGATGTCCCCGATTTCGTCGAGAAAGATCGTGCCGCCATCGGCGAGCACAAAACGGCCTGGTTTGTCATGCCTCGCGTCAGTGAATGCTCCTGCTTTGTAGCCGAAGAGCTCTGACTCCAGCAGCGTATCGGGCAATGCCGCGCAGTTCACCGCGACAAAGCGCTTTTTGCTGCGCGAAGACAGATTGTGAAGCGCACGAGCAAACAACTCCTTGCCGGTGCCGCTCTCGCCCTCAATTAAGACCGTGCTGTGGCTCGCGGCGATCTGCGGCACGATGTCAAACAAGCTACGCATCGCGGGACTCTGCCCGACGATGTCTTCAAAGGTGTATCTCGCTTCCAGCTCTTTGCGGAGTTGCTCCACTTGGCTCAGGTCCTGGAAGGTCTCGACCCCGCCGATGACCGCGCCGTCCTCGCCACGCAGCAACGCCGTGGAAATACGGATGGGAATTCGTTTTCCGCTTGCGTTGATGATATGTGCAGTTGCGCTGACATTCGGCTCGCCACTTGAAAACGTACGCCGCAAAGCGCAGGACTCTTCACAGATGCTCGCCCGGAATACGTCGCAACATGCCCGGCCGACAGCATCCTGCTTACGCACACCGGTAATTCGTTCGGCAGCGCGGTTGAATGCAGTAATGTGCCATTCGTGATCTACGGTAAAAACGCCTTCGTTGATCGAGTCGAGAATGGGATCGGAATAGGGTGCTATCACCCTCTAAGTGTAATTAACACTGTCGCAATATGCAAGGCAAATTACCTGAAGTGTTGCACTTTTGCATGAATGCTGGACGCGCTCAAACTCCAAATCGCTTGCTGCCAGAACAACTTAGAGTTTGGTCCGCGAGGTGCGTTAACTACCAGCGATGAGGATCGCAATTCCACAATGGCAAGGTCGTATTTCTCCCGTGTTCGATGTCGCGGCCAATCTCCTGTTGATTGAGATCGAGGGGGGCCAAGAGATCCGTCGCGAGGAGAAGCGGTTGCTGGGAACGGATGCACTCGCCAGGGTTGCCGAGTTCGTAAGTTTCGGAGCCGGGACCCTCATCTGCGGCGCAATTTCCGCGCCAGTCGAGGCAAGATTGGTCGCCTCCGGTGTGCAGGTGATCGGTTTCATCTGCGGGAGAGTCGACGATGTGTTGACTGGTTATTTGAATGGCGAGCCCGTAAATCGGGCGTTCGCGATGCCGGGCTGCCAGAGATGGCGCCCGCGAGAAGGAGAAAATGTTATGCCAAGAGGTTCTGGAATGGGTGCCGGCCGCGGAGGCGGCGGTTGCGGGCAAGGCAGAGGCCAAGGTCGGGGAGCAGGGAAAATGGCTGGCCCCATGGCCGGTGGGCCAGGTGGCTCTTGTGTCTGCCCGAGCTGCGGGGAGAAGGCGCCGCACGCGGCGGGACAACCCTGCCTGCAGATGTCGTGCCCAAAGTGCGGCACGCCGATGACACGATCTTAGTTGTTAGCTAATAAGCTTGCTTTAAAAGGAGAAATTCACATGCCGTTTGGAGACAGAACAGGTCCCTTGGGACAAGGTCCCATGACTGGACGAGGCGCCGGTCTTTGCGCCGGGTCTGCTGTGCCTGGAAACATGAATCCGGATTCGAAGCGGGGGATGGGCAGATGTAACCGCGGCGGGAATGGCCGGGGATGGCGACATCGGTTCAACGCCACTGGCCTGCCCGGTTGGCAGCATGCAGTTGCCAAAGCGCCTGCCTCGACTCAATTAGCTTCAGTAGCTCAGGAACAGAAAATTGTGGCTCTGAAATGCCAGGCAGAGTCTTTACAGGCCACCCTTAACCTAATGCGGAAGCGAATCGAGGAACTTGAAGCCAAGCCGAAGCAGGAGTAGGCACCCGGGTCCGGCCCTGATGATCCGTTGGTAAGAGACGGACAGTCGGACCCGGAGAAAGGGGCAAGAAAAATGATTTGGCTGCTTGCCGGTTGCTTGATCTTGGTTGCGACACTGCTCCGGATTGCTTTTGGCCAATTATGGAAAAGGTCCAGCAAACCGCCGCGTGCCGGCCGGAGTCTCAGGTGCGTGCTCACCGGCGATAGGGATGACCGTGACTATGACCTGCTCTGGCGTACACAACTACCCGCGCTCGAGGCCCTCAGGTCGGCGGGGAGCGGCGGGGTTGCGATTGCGCGAATGGTGCAGTTCTATCGAGACCTTGCGCGCGTATATCCAGAGCTCTTTGACGGCTCGAGTTTCTCGGATTGGCTTGACGCGTTGCAGAGCGCAGAAGTGGTTGTCTACTGCAAGACAGGAGCGACCCTCATACTTGCGGAGAACGGTCGGTTGATTTTGGACAGCCTTGAACGGAAAGTGTGTCACGGCAGGTAAGTAAGCAGGTGTAAACGGGATCAAAACAGAGAAATAGGAGGATCATATGAAAGCCATCCGAACTTCATTACTCCTAACAACGGTGCTCCTTGGTTGTCTAGCGAGTTCTGCACTCGCGCAAGGTGGCGGAGCGCAGCGATTTTACGACCCGAGCGCTGAAGTCACCGTCAATGGCACGGTAGAAAAAGTGCTGAATACCACGGGTAAGCAGGGTTGGAACGGAATCCATCTGAGTCTGCGGGCGAACCAGGAAACATATGACGTGCATGTCGGCCCGTCTGCTTATATTTCGAAGAATGGATTTGCGTTTTCCGCTGGCGACCAGGTCGACGTTACCGGCTCTAAGACTAAGCTTGGCGACACGGAGGCGATTGTGGCGCGAGAGATAAGAAAAGACGGTAAGGTCCTGACGTTGCGGGACAACCAGGGAATCCCGAAGTGGTCTGGAGGACGGCGGCAGTTCTAGAGCAGTTTCGGGGTTGCTGTATCCGGAGCTATCACCGTCGGGCAGCCAAACGCTTTTTTGAGATCGGATACGCTGCAAACGCAGGCCGCACTCTTTTAGCAACGTGCTGTCATGGTGTGCCCGGCTGCTTTCCCGGATACATCTTCCGCGAATCCGGTCGGTCCAAACTCCAGATCGAAGCACAACCGAACCTCTATCGGAGCTTTCGGTCCGTAGGACTGTCGATTAACCCAGACGTCCGGTGGCACGCGAAAAGAAAGGTAATTGGACAATGAAGACTGGTTCCATGCGAGATTGCACGGCCACACAGGTGGAAATCTCCCGTTTGCGCCGTATCGAGAACAAGGTAGACGGCAGTGCGCAGCAAGCGATCGCCAGGCGAATCCGTGAACTGCAAATCGAGCTTCAAGGCTGCTCGCCGATGCCAGGATCAAACGATATTACGCAGCTAAGGAGCAAACATTGATGAAACTCGCTATAGCCAGCGGCAAGGGTGGAACCGGCAAGACGACGCTCGCTACCAATCTCGCTTGGGTTGCTGCAAGCGCTGGCCATAGCGTCACCTATGTCGACTGTGATGTTGAAGAGCCGAACGGCCATTTGTTTCTCAAGCCGCGGATCACTATCAGGCGGATGCTCGGGCGCCTCCATCCGCAGATTGACGCCGCGAAGTGCACGCATTGCGGCCTCTGCGGAGAAATTTGCCAGTACAGCGCCATCGTTTGCCTCGGTTCCAAGGTGCTGGTCTACCCGGAGCTTTGTCACGCCTGCGGCGGTTGCTCTCTGGTATGCAAGCCCGGCGCGATTGCAGAGGTATTGCGCGAAACCGGCCAGTTGGAAGCAGGCTGGGCCGGGCCTGTTCGCTTTGTCAGTGGCGTGCTCAACGTAGGCGAAGCGATGAGCACGCCGCTGATCCGCCAAGTCAAACAGGAGACGCTGGAGCCAGAGCTGCGGATCATTGATTGTCCGCCTGGCACCTCATGCCCGGTGATCGAAAGCGTGCGGAGTGCTGACTTCGTATTGCTGGTTACCGAGCCGACGCCCTTCGGGTTGAATGACCTGAAACTTGCGGTCGAGATGATTCGCGCCATGCACCTGAGGTTCGCCGTGGTTGTCAATCGCGCGGGAGTGGGCGATCAAAGGACACAGGAGTATTGCCGACGTGAAGGGATTGAGATTCTTGCTGAAATTCCAGATGACCGGCGCGTGGCCGAAGCTTATTCGGGCAGTAGACTTGCGGGCGAAGCTGTCCCGGAGTTTCGTCTTTGCCTTGAAGAGTTACTCGCTCGTCTTGATGCCATGGACTGGACTGGATCTGTAAGGACGGAGACTGCCGGATGAACGATCTCGTAGCCATTCGCCCGGACAGGGCTCCTCGCGTGAAGCAGATTGCGGTGATTAGCGGCAAGGGAGGAACGGGCAAAACCTCCCTGGTGGCCGCTTTCGCGGCGTTGTCGCGCAATTCCGTTCTGGCGGACTGCGACGTTGATGCCGCTGACCTTCACCTGCTGCTCGAGCCACACGTACTTCAAAGGTACCCTTTCATTGGCGGCAAGCGCGCCCGGATCAGGGCTGAACAGTGTACGGCGTGCGGCAAATGCGAAGAGCTCTGCCGCTTTGATGCCATCAGATTCGACGGTCCAGGCAGCCGAACCGTAGAGAAAACTTTTCGCATAGATCCCATAGCGTGCGAGGGCTGCGGTGTTTGCGCCTGGTTCTGTGCCGAGGGCGCGATCGATTTTTTCCCGGCGGTGAATGGCGAATGGTTCATCTCTGAAACCCGCTTTGGTCCGATGGTCCATGCCAAACTCGGCGTGGCCGGAGAAAACTCGGGCAAGCTGGTAACAACGGTGCGATCGAATGCTGAACGAGTTGCAGAAGAACACGGCCTCAACCTCCTGCTGATTGACGGCTCGCCGGGCATCGGCTGTCCAGTTATTGCCTCGATTACGGGTACCGAATTGGTTCTGGTGGTCACCGAACCGACCCTTAGCGGCTTGCATGATCTGGAGCGTGTCGCCGATCTGATTCGACATTTCGGCATATCTTCCATGGTCTGTGTCAACAAATGGGACCTGAATCCCAAGGTGAGCGAGAAGATCAGGGAGAGGGCACGCGAGCGTGGCTTGGGTTGGGCCGGCGAGGTGCGCTATGACCGCGCCGTGACCGAGGCGCAGGTGCAAGGGAAGACTATTGTCGAGTACCAACAGGACGGAAGCGCTGCGGATATTCGCGAGGTTTGGGCGCAGGTGAAAGCCAAAGCGATGAAAGAGATGCCGAGATGATCTGGATCATCGTTTCCGAATAGAGCGCCGAAGAGGATGGGAGAAGAGTGGCTAAGAGCAGCATACTTTCAGCAGACGTTCTGTCCTCACCCATGATAGGGAGGACCGTGCGTTTGATTTCCGCGCTGGCTCGCATCGGCGGCTTCGCTGGCTGTGTCGCAGTCTCGTGCCTCGCTGGGGTTGTTCCCCATGTCGCCGCCGCCGACACGATCCCGGTTGTCGTCAGCATCTTGCCTCAGAAATATTTGGTCGGGCGCGTCGGAGGGCCGCATACGGAAGTGACCGTCATGGTCGGGCCCGGTCAGAATCCAGCCACTTACGAACCAAGCCCGAGACAGATGGCGGCGCTCAAGGCGGCGCGCGTGTACTTCCGCATCGGCGTGTCGTTCGAGAGTGTTTGGATGGACCGGATGCGATTCGTGAACCCCCATATGCTCGTCGTTGACGTTGCACAGGGCGTCAAACGACGGCCCGTGGACCGGATCGGCGGGAAGGAAATCAGCAAGCAAGCGGGAGTTCCCGACCCGCACGTGTGGGCGAGCCCGCCGCTGGCAAAGCTCATATCGGCACGAATTCGCGATACGTTCATCGGCTTCGACCCCGCTCACAAGGGGGACTATGAGCGCAACTACGCGCGGTTGGCCGCCGAACTCGACGCGCTTGATACCGTGATTCGTGATCGTCTCTCGCCACTGAAGCACAGGGCCTTTATGACTTTTCATCCTGCCTGGGGCTACTTCGCCGACACCTACGACTTGCGGCAGATTCCCATCGAGAGTGAGGGCAAGGAACCCGGCCCGCGTACGCTCCTGCAGGTCATTCAGGAAGCAAAACGGCTGGGGATTAAGGTCATTTTCGTCGAACCTCAGTTCAGCCGCAGCAGCGCCGAGATGGTGGCGCGAGAGATCGGCGGCCGTGTCGTCGCGGTCGATCCTCTGGCCGAAGACTATGTTGGAAACATGGGCAAGGTCGCTGCGGCTTTCGCAGAAGGCCTGGAGGCAAAGTGACCCCCGTCGTGGAACTGCGCAGCGTTTCGTTCGGATATGACGGTCCTCCGATCCTGCAAGCTATCGATCTTTCGATCGAGAAGGGCGAGTTTCTTGCCGTTATTGGTCCGAACGGCGGCGGTAAGACCACGCTTCTGAAGTTGATTCTCGGCCTCCTCGAACCGATCCAAGGCAAGGTGCTTGTCATGGGACGACGCTCTGCGGAGGGCAGCGGAGCCATCGGGTACGTGCCGCAATTCGCAGCGTTCAGGCGGGACTTTCCAATCAACGTAGAGGAAACCGTGCTCCTCGGGCGCCTCGGCATCGCTCCTCGGATCGGCGGATATAGCCATAGAGATCGGGACGCAGCACGACGGGCCATGGCTGAAACGGGAATTCTCGATTTTCGGCAGCGCCCGCTCGGCACGCTGTCCGGAGGCGAACTTCAACGGGTGTTGATCGCCAGGGCGCTTGTTTCAGACCCCGAGATTCTCCTTCTGGACGAGCCCACCGCCAATGTCGACTTGCGGTTCGAGACGGACATTTTCGAGCTGCTCAAGGACATCAATCGCCGCACCACCATCGTGGTCGTATCGCATGAGATCGGTTTCATCTCTCGATACGTTACTCGCGTAGCCTGCCTGAACCGTACGCTGATATGCCATACGACTTCCGAGATCACCGGCAAGGTCATCCAGGAGCTTTACGGCCGCCCCGTTCGGATGGTGCGGCACGACTCCGCCGACGCGGGTGCCAGACAATGACCGGGTTCACGCAGGCGCTGCTTACTGAGGGATTCTTGCAAAACTCCCTGTTGGCCGCGCTACTCGCGAGCTTCGGCTGCGGCGTCATCGGAACTTACGTCGTGGTCAAGCGCATTGGCTACATGGCGGGCGGCATCGCCCATGCCGTGCTGGGCGGCATGGGCGTCGCGTACTTTCTGGGGCGCGACCCCTTGCTCGGCGCGATGGTCGCGGCCATCCTGGCGGCCTTGGTCATCGGTTGGGTCAGCCTGCGCTGGAAACAACACGAAGACAATATCATCGGCGCTTTATGGGCGGTTGGTATGGCCGTTGGCATCCTCTTCATCGCGCGAACGCCCGGCTACAACGTCGACCTGATGAGTTACTTGTTCGGCAACATTCTGATGGTTTCACGCGCGGATCTGTTCGTCATGGCGATTCTTGACGCAGTTGTGGCAGGTCTCGTCGTCCTCTTTTACAAACAGTTCCTCGCCGTCTGCTTCGACGAGGAGTTTGCACGGATCCGCGGCGTGAATGTCTCGGGGTTCTACCTACTCCTGCTCTGCATGGTGGCGGTAACGGTCGTCTCGCTGATCCAAGTCGTCGGACTCATCCTCGTTATTGCGCTCTTCACCCTTCCGGCGGCGACAGCTCGCCAGTTCGTGGGGTCCGTAGCGGGGATGATGATCGGGGCCTGCGTGCTTGGAACAATCTTCAGCGTCGCCGGCTTAGCTGTCTCGTTCAACACCAATCTGCCTTCGGGAGCGACGATCATTCTGCTCGCTGGCTCCACGTATTTCGTTTCGCTTGCGGCGAAGGTGGTCCGACGAGGCTTCAGTCGTGTTCTGGCCGGCCGGTCACGCAGTTTTGGGGCAAGCAACCGATGAGCGCGCGAACAAACAACATAAGGATAGGTATTCAGTGGCGGCTTGCCCGCGTGGCCTTGCTAAGTCTGCTCGTCATGTTGGCATCAAGCACGGTTGCGAGCTCCGGCGATGAGAGCAGAATGGATGCGTTCGCAAAATGCCTCACCGCAAACAAAGCAACCATGTACGGAAGTTTCTGGTGCAGCCATTGTGACGACCAGAAGAAGCTATTCGGGAAGTCTTTTAGATATGTGAACTACATGGAGTGCTCTGTGCCCGGTAGCCGTCAGTTGAGCGTGGCCTGTCAGTTTGCTCAGATTCGGAACACCCCCACCTGGATTTACGCCGACGGCGAGCGCCGTGAGGGAATGCAAACGCTTCAGCAATTGAGCATAAAGACGGGGTGCCCGCTGCCATGACAAACATGCTCCGTGTGGTTGTTGTCATTTGCTGCCTCGTTGGCGCTGGTCTGTCCGCGGTGTCGCTTCGTAACCACTATGGCACTTCCAAAACTGATTACTGTGCGCTAGATGAGATATTCGACTGCGATCTTGTGAACCGTAGCGTGTACTCGCGCTTCCTTGGCATGCCGGTGGCGTTCATTGGCTTACTTGGCTACTTGGTGCTGCTGGCAATGACATTCCGGCGCGACCGGCTAAGTGCGGGGCTGCTTACGGCAGCGGCTTGGATCGGCCTGGGATTCTCTCTATACCTCACCTATATAGAGGCTCATGTTCTCGCAGTCTGGTGTTTGTTGTGCATTGGATCACTGATCTCAATATCGGTTGTCACCGCTATTTGCACATTTGCTCTTTTCCGGCGGCCGGGAGAAGAGATTAACGAGGCTGGAACTTTCCAGTCCGAGGAGAGATACAGGGAAGGATCAGACCATTGATTAATGGGCAAGAATTGTTGGCAATTGAAGAGAGCCGCGACCGGGCACGACTCAATCCAGCGTGCGTAGTCTGTGGTTCAACGAATCCGAAGGGGCTGCGGTGCGGCGATGGCGATTGAACCCAACGCGCAGGGTGGTCGACATATGACCACCCGTGCTGAATTCAGGCCGTAAGGGATGCCCCGCACCGTAGCCTGCAAGGGGTCGGTCCAGTGACTGAAAACAGGTCCTTATGGAATTGCCCCGCCCCGGTTTGCACTGACCTTGGCCAGTTCGGACGCCGGCCGGACGTGCAGCGATTCGTGACAGGTTCGACAGTCAGCGAGATGGGGCTTGTTCTGTTTCACCGCTTCCGCCTTGTGGCATTCAATGCACGTCCGGTGCATAGCCTCACGCAGAGGGATCGCCAGCTTTACGAGTTTCTTCTCGGGCGGACCGCCAGGGAACATGTCTTGCCGATGACACTCCAGGCAATTTTTCGCGGTAGAAGCAGTTTTCGGGTGCTCGGGCGCGTGGCACTGCACGCACGAGTAATTCGCGGCGTGAACGCCGGACAAGTGCTCGCGCCGGGCGACCTCCGTCATGTGGCGCTTGTGGTCGAAGATATCGGTAGGGGCATTCATGCGGCTGTGGCAACGCACGCAGGAGGTCGATTTGTCGCGTGGAAGCGAGACATGGTGGCAGCCCCTGCACGAAGCAGAACCGCCCAGACGTTTCACGTGGTCAGCATGGGGGAAGACGGTTCGAATGGCGCGATTGTTGCCGCCGATCTCCAGCTTGGTACGTTCCACGTCGAAGCCGATTGAGGGCCTGACAGTTGGTCCTGTAGCAGGGTTGTTGAAGTAGGGAGGATACATCAGTACGAAAGCTAGCGGCACCACGATGACCGCGATGAGCGTGACCCGGTGCAGGCTATCGGCGGGTACGGTATTCCAGAGGCGCCCGAGACTTGTGCCGGGTAAGCGGAACGGGCTGCCTTGACTGACCGCTCCCGGCGGCTGCGCGCCGAAGATCGGCAGGTTTTCCGCCAGGAAGAAAAATACCAACCCCGCAGCGGCCACCACGCCCAAGCTAAGCATCCACTCGGCGAGGGACGGGAAATATACCACGCGGGCGGTGCGGAAATATCCGAAGATGCCTACATCCAGGCGATTCAGTGCCAGGCCGGAGGCTGCCGCAGCGGCGGCAACGGCAATTCCAACCTGAGAGTTACGTGTCCGGCGAACGGTCATCAGCACCACCGGTAGAACCGCGGTGAGAGCCACTTCCGCAAGGTACAGCCAGCTCTCCCACGTGCCTGCCAGAAGCGGCTGCCAGCCGCCATGCAGAAAAAGGTCCGCAAGCTTCAGAATGAGATACAGGCCAAGGACCGCAGCGCCAATGTTCGCCAAGGGACGTATCTCAGGCAACTCCGTTCCTTCGGGCTCGTACCAGTGCGCCCACAGAATCCTAATCAGTACCACCACCATGAGGCCTGCACCCATGGCTGAGACAATAAATAGCAGCGGCAGCCACGGGGTGTACCACAGCGGATGCAATCGCTGCGGTGAAACCAGGAAAAGCGAGCCCAGCGAAGAGTGATGCAGACTGGAAAGCGAGATACCAATCACCACCACCACAAAAGCAATGCGATGCAGAAAGTGCGCAGCTTTCTCGGCGCGAAGCCGCTCGAAGATGAGCGGAGCGAGCTCAATGGTTGTGACCGTAAAGTAAAACAGGACGCACCAGAACACCTCGAACAAGAAAGAGTTGATATTCCACATGAGCATCGGGTGCCAGAAGAACTGTGGTAAGCCGATGTCAAACAGCAGCGCCGTGCAGGAGCAGCCGTAGCCCAGAAACGCGATCAGGATTGCCGGCTTCATGAACGGCTGAAAGCGTTTCAGCCGCAGCACATAGACGAGAAAGCCGACGGTGAACCCGCTGGTCGAGAGAGCCACTCCGCCGACCATATTAAGCACCTTCCACAGTCCCCAAGGAACGGCGTCCGAGAGATTGGTCGTGGCGCCAAGCCCGAACCAGAGTCGGAAGGCTGCCCCCACCAGACCCGCCAGGGCGATGGTCCACAAGACATCTTTGATCACGCGCGTCCGCCTATTCATCGCATTTCTCCGCGGGTTGTGTTTCCTTCTCCCGATGTATCGCCAGTTCGTCCCGCCGCTTGATGATCCAGTTGAGTCCTACAGCGCCGACTGCCACAGCCAGTCCGATGAACGGAGTTTTGTGAACCAGGGGTTCGGTCAAGGACGGTATTGCAGGCGCCTCCTTCGCGGGCCAGCCCAGCTCTGTCAGATCGACGTCGCTGATGTACATCATCGAAGTACCGCCCAATTCCTTTTCGCCCCAAACGCGATTCAGATAACGGCCGGGGTGTTGCCGAATCAACATCCGCGCTTCGCCCAGGAGCTGGTCGCGGTCGCCGAACTTCAGTGCGCCCTCCGGGCAGGCTTCCACGCAGGCCGACGGTCGGCCTTGCGACAGGCGGTCGGAGCACATGTCGCACTTCACCATGTACGGGGCCGTCTTTTCCCACTCGTAGCGCGGCACGTGAAACGTACAGGCCAGCATGCAATAGCGGCAGCCGATACACTTGTCGCGGTTATATAGGACCGGCCCTTCCGCCGTCTTGGTCAGTGCGCCCACCAGGCAGGCTGAGGCACAGCTCGGTTCCAGACAGTGCATGCAGCTTTTGCGCGCGAACCGGCCGTCGTCGACTTTGAGCACAGTGGACAACCGGTACGCGGAGAGACCATCGGCGGTAACCGCCCGGCTCTGGTCCGCCTGCCAAAGATCGAGGCCGTGGGCCTGGGTACAAGCAGCGACGCACTTCTCGCATGCCGTGCATTTGGTGACATCGATCAGAATGCCGCGCATTAGACCCGTGCCTCCTTGCCATACAGGGCTTCCGCCACCCTGTCGCCGGCGCCCGGACGGAGCTGCCAATGCAGCCCTGAAGCACGCTCAAAGAAGAACAGGACAACGTGCGACAGCTTGGTGAAAGGAATCAGGACCAGCAGCAGCTCTGCGCTCAAAAGGTGAACCAGCATCATGACATCCCACGGCAACGGGTTGTATTGCGGATGCATTGCCATGTAGCCGCTGGCAAATGGAAGCAGGACGGCAATCAACAGAGCATAGTCAGAGCTCCGGCTCATCAAGTGCAGGCGCGCGGAGAAAGTGCGCAAGCTCAGCAGAACCAGCAAGCCCGCGCTTGTGAACAACGTCAAGAAATCCGCGAGACCGTAGCCAATCTTGGGCAGGTGGAGGTTCAGTAATTCTTCCCAAAGAACCACGTGGCCGGCCAGAAAAACGGGCACCACCAGAATGCCGACATGAGACAGATATGACACTACCGAAAAGATCCTCGTCCCCGGGATCAAGTGCCCCACCGGCGTGGCCCAGCTTGCTGTCTCGGCGAGCATCTTTCGCCAAGGCGCATTCTGCAAACGGCGTCCCTTGCTTCTCGCCAGGGAATACGCCTGAATCACTACCACCCGCGCCAATCCGAGGGCCATCGTCAGAAAGGCAAGCGCAAATAACGGACCTTTAGCGAACGTAATCCACTGCTCCATGCTGGCACCTCAGTACCGTGCTCTCCGTGTTCTCACGGCGCACTACATCATTACTGCCGCTGCTTCTTTCCGCTCGGCCGGTGTCTTGCCGCCGGGCAGATAGATCGCCTTCAAGATCAGATCGTGCATCCCCACCACTGTGCAGGGAATCTTGTAGTACTCAACCAGTTCCTTGAGCTGCTTCTTACAATTGGCGCACGGCGCCACGCAGATTTCCGCGCCGGTCTGGCGAATCTGTTCCGCTTTGGCTTTGCCGGCGATGCTCATGCGAAAGTCGTGCATTTCGTCTATTGACACCAGCCCCCCCCCGCCGCCGCAACAGTAGTTGTCGCGCCCGGATGGGGTCATGTCGACGAAGTTCTTCACGAAGGAGCGGAGGATCTCCCTTGGCTGTTCGACAATCCAGCCGGAGCGGGCGATGTTGCAAGGATCGTGGTAGGTTACCCGTTCCGTGATGATATTGGGATCAAGGGTGATCTTGCCTTTGCGAAGACAGTCCAGCGTGTACTCCATGAAATTCATTACGGGGTGGATATCTTTTCCGCCGAAGACGGGCACGAAGTCATGCGCTGCGCGCGAGGCATGGCCGCACTCGCCAACGAGGATACGCTTGCCTTTCAGCCGCGTAACCTCCGCGGCCAGTTGCTTGACGATGCGCTCCAGGTGCCAGTCGCTATAGAAAAGACCGTAGTTGATGCCGTCGAAGTTCTTCGTGCCGATCGTCCACCGATCCCAATCGCCGGCGGCGTAGAGCACCGCAGCGTTGCCCATCAGGGTGTCCGGCTCAAGCAGGTAATCGCTGACGGCACAGAAGAAGACAAAGTCGCGGTCGGGCTGATCGACGGGGAATTCCAACTTCACTCCCAGGTTCTCTTCCATTTCTTCAGCGAGAAATTCCAGCGTATTCAATAAGGCTGGGACAGGAATTTTCGAGGTGTTGTGGGTCTTGCCTTCGAGCTGCTCGCGCACACTCACCTGCAAAGCTTTCGGGACAATGCCGATCAGGCTCAGAAGATATCGGCCAAGGCGGATCATCAGGGCGTGATCCACCCCCATGGGACATTCCCGTGCGCACCGTCGGCAGGCGTTGCAGCGATAGAACGCGTCAAGCATGTCATCAATGATTTCGTCGGTCAGCTCGAACCCACCCGCCAGCCGCGATTGGCACCAACCACTTATCGTGAAATAGCGCTTGTAGGTTTCCAAGATCAGATTTGCGCGGTAGCAAGGAATATCGCGGGCATCGCCCGTGGCCATATATACCGGGCAGGCCACCGCACAGCGGCTACACCTCGCCATGGAAGTGCAGTACGAATCGAGCAGTGGTCTGTAATCGCTATGCTCGAGAACGGTCGCAAACGCCTCCAGAAACCTGCCGACGCGGTTCTCACTGGGCGGATTCTCCATATAGTACGGGTACTGTTTTGCCGGTGAAACAATCGTGCTTGCTGCCGTTTGCGGAATCAATTGTTCTTGCATGCGTTTGTCCTATAGTTCTCCACGTCTACCGCATTTACTTGCAATGCCCGTACCAACCTGCTCGCATCGTGTCGCGCTAACCTGCTCGCAAGGGTCGATCCGAGATCATGCCTGGCGCCTTTTGTGCTTCATTGGCAAGCCATTAATCGCTTCTGAGAGGCGATTACAGATTTTTGTGCTGCTTTCTTTCACTTGCTTGCTGACGGCGCGAAGAGCTAGGCCAAGCGCCACGAAGACAACCCTGGATGTCGCGCGGGTTGCAACATCCGTTGCAGGATGCAACACGTTGCGACACATCTGCGACGCGCCTGCAACGGTGACGCGCCGATCATGGTGCGCACTCGCCTGACTCCGCGCGGTTCTCCACCGACTCGCAACCCACTGCGCAGCAACGACTATCGTGCAATCTTGTCCTCGGCGCACGGACACTGTGCGCCGCTCGAATCGATGTATCTCGTCTGGAACCGACATTCGGCATGGCAGTTGCAAAAAGTCCGGTAGGAGAAAGTACGGATGCGATATGGCATTCCATTAGTCGGCGACCGCGTTGCGCCCCGCTCGATTTTTGCCGACTCGGTTCTGGTGGTTGTCTTGCGGCGGAGTCGGGCCTTAACCGAGAGGCGAGTGCTGCTTGAGGATCATGGCCTGCCGGATCTGGCTAAGGTCCTGTCGGAGCAACGGATCGATGTTTTGATCTGCGGTGGCATCAGTCGCCAAGAGCGCGAGTTCTTTGCCGCGCGAGCGATGGAAATCATTGACAACATCGCTGGGTCGATTCAAGAACTCCTCGCCGCCTTGCAATCCGGTGCGCTACGTCCTGGCTTTGGACTGTCCAGTCCAAGCGACCCCGTCCCCGGGGACCGGGCCACCCTTCCGATCATGCAAGCAGTGAATGATGATCGCGCACGCGAGGGCGACGCTCAAGCACAGCTCGGACCGGTCGACTGCTTGGCGTGCCGCGACTGGAAATGTCTGCAAGGAGAGGAATGCGAGTTGGTGACTTCAGCGGCTTCTGGCCGCACCGTTGATCGCGAGACCGAGCGCATGTTCGAGGCAGCACTGGATATCTCGAGCGAAGAAGAGCGAACTCTGTGCCGCCTGTCGGAGTTGATCTACTTCTGTCTTGAAATGCGGTACCGGCGCATCGGGGTGGCCTTCTGTACCGACCTGCAGAAACCGGCCGAGATTCTAGTACGCGTTCTTCGGCGGTTCGTCAAGGTGCATCCGGTGTGCTGCAAACTCGGAGGGGTTTCTGCTCTTCCCCTCGGATCGCAAGCGGAGAGAAAACCGAAGTCCGCAAGGTCAGTCGCGTGCAACCCCAAAGGTCAGGCGGAAGTGCTGAACCGGATGGGAACGGACATGAACGTGCTCGTGGGTTTATGTATGGGGGCGGATTGCATCTTCTCGCGATTCAGCGACGCGCCGGTGACTACCCTGTTCGTCAAAGACCGGTCCCTCGCCAATAACCCGATCGGCGCCGTCTACTCCGATTATTACCTCAAAGAGGGAATTCAGGCCGCGCCGTGCGGCAGCCATGAGGAACCAATGTGACCGACTCACACAACAACCCTATACCCGTTTCCCGGAGGCCCTTATGCCTAGTGTAACCGTAAATTCCGTGGGTTTCTGCGCCCATTACTCTGATCCAGGCGACTGGGCCTTCGATTATGCTTTACGCCTGTCGCGCCTGCATCAGATTAAGCTCAATGTGTTCCATTTCTTGTATGACCCGTACGACCCTAAGGACAATCTCGCCAACCTGCTCTCCGACACCGACCGGGCTAGATTCGCGATTCAGCGGGAGAAGGATCTTCGACTCTACTATGACAGCCGAGCCGGCGATTACCTTAACGTTGGGTTCCGTCTCTGCGAGCACACCGAGTGGGTCGAACTACACCGATGCCTGGTGGCACACCAGTTCCAGGTGCTGGTCCTCGGCCACATTCACGAAGGCGCGACCTTCGGCGGCCGTCCGATTGAGGAATTCGCGGAAGCATTTATCTGCCCGGTGGTTCTGGTCGGTCCCGAACGGCGGGATCAGTTCCGCCTCAATAGTCCGGCGCGGTTGATTGCCGAAAAGCTCGGATTGGACCTCGAGACCTGGTCCCCTGTCGATGGATTGCCGGCTACAGCGAGGTTGAGACGCCAAAGGAGTAGCCATGCATTGCCAGGTTGAAGATACGTATAAAATCATTGCACCGGTTGTGCTATATCTAGGCAGACAGGTCAACCCTGGGGGAGAAGTATCCGCTGTGGAAGCGACGCTCAGCCGCCTCATATTCAACAGTATCAGTGAAGGTGTGTTCACCGTGGACGGCAATTGCGTTATCACGGCGTTCAACAAGTCGGCCGAGCGGATTACCGGTTTCTCTCGAGACCAAGCCATCGGCAAACACTGCTTCGATATTTTCCGAGCCTCGGTCTGCCACGGGCAATGCGCTCTGAAAGATACGATCAAATCTCAAAATTCGGTGCAGAACGCCCGTGTAACCATTCTCACCCACGATGGCCGCGAAGTGCCGATCCAAGTCACCACGACCATTCTCCGGGATGACAAGGGGAACCCTGTCGGAGCGGTGGAGTTTTTCCGGGACATCTCCGAGATCGAATACCTTCGCAAGCGGCTCGAACAGAAATGCACGCTGGAAGACATCGTGAGCGTCGATCCCCGCATGCGCGAACTGATCGACCTGCTGCCGGATATTGCCGTCTCTGATTGCAACGTCCTTATCCAGGGACCAAGCGGCTGCGGCAAGGAACTCTTTGCCCAGGTAATTCACAACCTGAGCCCGCGGCGCTACGGTCCTTATATCCGCATCAACTGCGCCGCCCTGCCGGCCACGCTATTGGAATCCGAGCTGTTCGGCTACGAGAAGGGCGCTTTTACCGATGCCAAGCGGGACAAACCCGGCCAGTTCGCTCTAGCTGCCGGGGGAACTCTCCTGCTGGATGAAATCAGTGAAATGGACGTAGCCCTTCAGGTGAAGCTATTGCGTGTGCTGAACAACGGCGAGTACCAACCGCTCGGCTCGACCAGGACATTCCACACCGACGCCCGCATCGTCGCTGCTACCAATGCCGATTTGCAGCAGGCGATCGCTGACGGGAAGTTCCGCCAGGATTTGTACTACCGGATCAACGTGGTCAATATTGCCATTCCGCCGCTGTGCGAACGACCGGAAGACGTCCCTCTGCTGGTTGAGTATTTTCTGGCCGCATTTCGCAAGAAAACCGCCAAGCCGATTGATCGGGTTACCCCGGAAGCAATGGCGCTGTTGCGCGCCCACCCGCTGCCCGGCAACGTGCGTGAGTTGGAGAATGCTATCGAACATGCCTTCGTGATGTGCCACGGCCCCAAGATCACGCCGGAACACCTGCCGGATCACATCAGGACGCAGGCGCCGCCCCGCCCCGGCAAAGGTTACGTTCCAAATGAAACCGAGATGATCTTGCAGGTTCTGACGCGGTACGGCGGCAACCATTCCAAAGCCGCAGCAGAGTTGGGTATGCACCGGTCCACCCTTTGGCGCAGGCTGAAGACGCTTGGAATTGTGCACTGATCCGTTCCGGACTTCACGTCAACGCATCACAGCATCGCAACCGGCACTCTCGCGAACTTTCTTCCAGCAAGATCATCGGACCTTCGATGGCCCGTTAGTGTTTCAAGAAACATGAGCTCACTCTCTGCTGTGACCTGTAGCACAGCAATTCGACGCTGGAGACAAGATTATTATAGGTAATTAACTTCTAAATGTATTTTACATCTAGTGTAGCAATTGGACGCCGGCATGGTTTCGGCCGGATTTCTTGCTGGAAAGAGACTTTGGATGCGAGTTCCAGCCATCCTGCCATGTGTGATATTAGTCACAGCTATTCCGTGCACTGAGGGTGATGATTTTGCCTTCGCATGCGGGAAGGCACCATACGGCCAATAGGAGTGAAAAAGAGAAGTAATGCCCAAGACTACCGATTCATGCTCGGAATGCGGCCCGCTAAGCTGCTATCGCAAAGACAAGACGCCGCCAACCTTTTGTTTGACGGAAGCAGCCGACCCACAGGAAGTGGCAGCAATCGTCGAGCATTTGCGTGGCGATAACCTGGATGCCCGTATGGCTCGTGCTGCCGCGGAAATAGAGGGGATGTACTACTGTAACGCAACCCGCGCGGAAGAGATCGTTCTGTTCGCAAGGCGCATCGGGGCCAAGCGTATTGGCGTTGCCACCTGTCGCGGCTTGATTCAGGAAGCTCGAACCTTTGCCAAGGTGCTGCGGGCCAAGGGCCTGGAGGCTTTCACCGTCGTCTGTAAGATCGGCTCGGTGGATAAGACTGAAATCGGGGTCGCCGAAGACGTAAAGATTGAGAAAGGGTCTTACGAGGCGATGTGTAACCCCATCCTTCAAGCGAAGACGCTCAACGCGCAGAGCACTGAACTGAACGTTTTGGTCGGGCTTTGCGTCGGCCATGACTCGCTGTTCATTAAGTATTCCGAAGCACCGGTAACAACGCTCGTAACCAAGGATCGCGTGCTGGCGCACAATCCGGTGGCGGCTCTATATGAAACGCATTCTTATTACCGGCGACTGCTTGATCCAAAACACGATCCGGAAAAGAAGTCCTGACCGAATCGTCGCTTACCGGCTGGTGGCAACGAAAATGGCGGTTGTGATTCCGCACAACACGAAGCGTTTATGTTTTAGGGATAGGAATTGGTAGAACTTTTTCGGAGCAGCACGTGTGTCAGACTACTGCGATCAAGGAGGAACTTATGAAGTACAGCATAAGACCGATTGCGTTATGTGAAGGAATTCGCGATATGTCCCAGTGGACTTACCGCTGGAACGTCGGCACCAAGGTCAAGAGCGCTTGTTACATCTGGTACATCGAGGGGTCCGATCCGGTGACCCTGGTCGATGCGGGCGCGCAGGGAGAACACTTCGGCATGGAGTTCCCGATGAGCACGCGCGTTTCTCTTGACGACGGTCTCAAGAGTGTAGGGTTGAGCAGGGACGACGTCCGTTTGGTGATCGTAACCCATTTGCACTTCGATCACATCGCGCTTGCAAAACAGTACCCGAACGCTGAATTCATTGTCCAAAAGAAAGAACTAGATTTCGCTCGGAATCCGCATGTTTTCAGCGCAGTCGATTACCGACCAAGCTTGTTTTCCGATCTGACGTTCCGAGTCGTAGATGGCGACACCGAAATACTTCCTGGAATAACCGCGCTTTTCACTCCCGGGCATAGTGTCGGCGGACAATCGGTTCAGATAGAAACAAAGCAGGGGAAAGCGATCATTACGGGCTTCTGTGCTCAGATGAGCACATTCACGCAGACTCCATTCATGAAAGAACGGGGGCTGGAGGTCGCTGCATGCGGCCTGCACACCGACTGTCGGGAGGCATACGATAGTGCGTTGCGGGTGAAGAAACTTGCCGACATTATCATTCCTTGCCATGATCCGCAATTCATGGACTTGACGAGGATTCCATAACCTATACAGCGCCAGATTTAATGTTCCAGATGGAAGCCCCGACGAAATTTGAGGAGAAGCGCCATGGCCCTAATGACCCCTGAACAATTCGAAGAGAGTTTAAAAAGCCTCAAGCCGCGAGTGTTCATGAACGGGAAAAGGGTGGAGAGCATCCTTGAAAACAGAAACACCCGCACGGTCGTTGAAGCCAACAAGGCCAGCTATGAATGGGCTCTCGACCCGCGTTATAAGGATGTCATGTCCTGCTACTCCTCGCTTATCGGGGAGACCGTGAACCGCTATACCTATCTAAGCGCCAACACCGGAGACTTAGTTAAGAAGGCTGAGGCTGGAACGTTTACGGCCGAAATGCTCGGAACCTGCATCTATCGATGCGTCGGGTACGATTCCTTTCATTCCCTTGCCAGCACCTGCTGGGAAATGGACCGCGATTTAGGAACCGAGTACCATCCCCGTTTCCTTGAATATCTCAAGATGGTCCAGCGAAAAGACCTCTCTGTGGCTGGCGCTCTTACTGAGCCACGTGGCAAGCGCAACCAAAAGACACTTGAATGGCCGGACCCGTTCCTATCGTTGAAAATTGTAGACAAGAATAAAGACGGCATTGTTGTGCGTGGCGCGAAAATCAACATCAGCGGGGCCTACGCGAGCCATGAACTGATAGTTTTGCCTCAATCCAGCCATTCGCAGGGCGAAGAAGACTACGCTGTTGCCTTTGCCACGCCCACGGATGCGAAAGGAATCACTTACGTCTGCCAGTACTCCCCTTATTCCGCAGAAAGAGACGCAGCCGACGACCTGGAGGAGCTGGGAAATCCCCGGTTTGGCCAGAGGGAAACATCGATGGTGATCTTCGACAACGTCTTTGTTCCCTGGGACCGCGTCTTCCACTGCGGAGAGTACAAATACTCAATGAAATTCGTGACCCGTTTTGCCAGAACGCACCGCATGACGTGCGGCGGCACCTGCAAAGTGGGGTTCATGAATCAGATCATAGGCGCTTCCAAGCTGATTCAGGAGTACAAAGGTCTGGAGAAGGCTGCCAATATAAACGAACAGTTGACCGAAATGGTGGTTTTGAGGGAGACAGGAAGAGCCTGTGGCATGGCAGCAGCTATCAAGGGTACGGAGGAACCGCCCGGATCAGGAGTTTTCCTTCCTGACGAACTGATGGGCAATGTGGCCAAGCTAAACATCTGCAACGCATTCTGGCGAGTAATGGCTCTCGCGGGCGACATAGGCGGCGGTTTGGTTGTGACCATGCCATCGCTGAAGGAGCTCAAGAACCCTGAGGTTAGCGCTTATGTGAAGGAATTCTATAGTTTTGGCTCCGAAGAGCCGACAGAGAACATCCTCAAGGTTCACAAGCTGTTGCAGCACTGGACCGCCGGGCAGCACGGCGTGGCCACCTGGCACGGCGCCGGGCCGGTCATGGCGCAGAAGATTACGCTGCAGCGCATAGTGGATTACGAACACGACAAAAACATCGTCAAGCAAGCCCTGAACCTAAAGGATGATAAGCATAAAGAAGAGAAGGGGAAAGAGTAGACCTAGGGAAGGTCCTGATTCTTTAACCGTGGCGGATATTAGAGATGCCGCCTCTCTCCCAACCCCCACTCTTGCTTGGGCCAGAACTATGGAGGAAAGATCATGTTGGATGATAAGCAGCTTAATCAAATACGCGAGGCTGGATTCAAGGCGGAAAAGAACGAGCGCGGCTGCGCTCAATGCGTTCTACTTGCCGTGAAGGATACATACGACGTTCCGCCGGAGATATTCAAAGCGGCAAGTGGACTTTCCGGCGGCATAGCACTGACCGGCGAAGGTCCGTGCGGGGCTTTTATCGGCGGGGCTATGCTGATCAGCCATATGTGGGGCCGGAGTCTGGACAATTTGGCCGACAAGCGAAGCATGCGGACAGCGGCGGAACACGTAAGGAAATTCAAGGAATACTTTGATGCCGAATACGGTAGCTTCCAATGTGCCGACGTGCAGCGAAAGATCATGGGACAGGGTGGGTTCAAGCTCTATCTGCCGGACGAATATGCCAAGTTTGAATCGTTGGGCGGCCATGACGATAAATGCACAAACGTCGTCGCTAATGCCGCCGTGTGGTTGGCCAAAACCATCGACGAGATTCGAGCGTTGAAACCAAAGGCGTAGACCTACTCATCTGGGTCGTGTGGTGTGCCACGACTCTCAGGCCGGGGAAAAGGTGCTATGACCTGCCGATTGCAACGTTGATTCGATAGCAAGAGGTAGGCGCGACCGGCGAGCAGGAAAGATTATCGCCCGACCGCGCCCAATCATATTTCACGAATCGTTTCGGCGGGCGGCATCAACTTTTCTTGTAATAGCGGCCGTTCGCCTCCTCGCCCATGACCGCGAAATCGCAATGTGAAGTCTCCAGCGGGTCCGATTTCCAGGAAAACTTCGTGGAAGGAACGCGGATTGCCGCCTCCAATTGTGCCGTCGCTTTGACCCCCTCGAAACGGTACTGGAGCAGCGGATCTTCATACACAACGCGTTCGTTGGTGGCCTTGAAGACCAGCTTGAAATCCATGAACGCGGGTGCGGTTTCCGCATCCATTGCCGGCCACCGGGGTTGATCGATGACGGGAACGTTTTTCATGGTCAGCGTAGCCGTTCGTCCATCGGTGCTGATGACGAGACCGACTTCGGACACAGGCGCTACCCAGTAGGTGCCGTCTGGCGCGATAGGAGGATGGCAGTCGTGGATTTGGTTTGCAGGGACCGCCGGTCCCTTGAACAACGTCAGTCATATATGAGAGAACACGCCCTGCTGCGCTCGGCGCGCTGCCCAGTATTCTCCCGAGATGTAACTGAAATCGGTGGTGGGGGTACCGAAAGCTAGCCGATTGCCCTTGTTGTCGGTCCCCATGCCAGTGAACCCGGCACAACGTCCGAGTTTTCCTTTGAAGTGGAAGATGTTGGAGAGTTCGACATTCTCCTTCGGCATCTGGTTGTGATTGCCATTCTTGTCGAGCCATGGAATGGGGAATGGGCAACTGCCGCCGTTGGACGGCGCTTGACTCTTCGGTATAGGTGGTTGGCAGACCTCCGCCCCGAACAAGGGGACGGAGAATAACGGTGTAAGCACGCTCAGCCCGGCGGCGGCCGTGCTTGCACGAAGAAGACCACGCCGCTGTGGGTTGAAGTGTGGGCCAGTGTGTCTGTAGGACATATGGACCTCCTGCAGCGATTCTGAATGTGGTACCACGGGGGAAAAACGGAACACTACCGCTTGTGGCCGGCGTAGAGCTTCGGAGTCATAAGCGAATCACAATGTTCGCATGGCCTTCACTCCCCACGCTACTAGTTGTAATATACACCTACTCCTCGGCACGATGAAATGCCACTGCAGGTTTTCCATTACACCTGCGGGCCAGCGCCTTTTCGCTGCGCACAACACACTAGTACTAACTCAGGATTACTTGCTTTTGCGCGCTTCAGCTTCCGCCAGCCAACCCCGTCGTAACGTCTCTTGAGGCACTCCCGATAAGTACGGCTTGATATCGAGAATGGGCGTTCGGTCAAGCATGTCGACGCCGCGGACGTGCAGCAGCAAGCGATCGCGGCGCAGAAGTTCGACAACTGTGAGCCCAATGGGATTTGGACGCCTTGGGGACCGGGTCGCGAAGACGCCGTGCGGCCGATCATCGCTGGGCGGGGTGACAAGCAATTCGAACCCTTGAGAGCGATCGAAAGCCCAAAGGACGATAAGGTGAGAAAATCCCTCGATATCGGTAAGCCCAAGCCCAAATTCCGGCAGGATCTCAAGCGTACCCTCTGCCTCGTGCTTAGTCCCCAGCCCTTTTGGTACTTCCCCAGTCTTCGTGTAGGGACTACTTACAAACCCGATTGGCATCGGCGTGAACATGATGAAGATGATCTTACCTCTAATCGAGACCTTCCAGAAAAGCACGCGCCGAGGTGCCGGATGCGGGGTGAAGCCGTATGCGGAGCGGTGACCAACCCCAAGAGAAAAACTCGCTTGCGGGCGTGTTCTCAAATTCAGGACCAGCGCTCCTCTCCGGGTAAATCCACAAAGACATAGGGTGAGATCCTGTTGGATTCGGCTGCACCGAAACAAGCAGCAGCCGCTCTGAGACCGGTCGATTTCCAAAATGAAACAGAATGCAAGCTTCATATCCTGATTCTAGTGACAGGACAGGGACTAAGTGTCATTATGACGTCATGATGTCTTCGGCTTGACTCCGGTCGTCCAGAGGAATCCATGATCAAAGCAGCTTGCGAAACCTTCACGCCCCAGGAAATGAGAGTTGCCGGGGGCTCCACCCTCAAGCCGGATGCTCTGCCCTCTCGGCAGGCGAGATCCTACCGTTACCTGGAAAGCTTTTCCACCACTGTGCCCGTGGCCTGCGCGGACCGCGCGCTGCTGATGACGGAGTCCTTCCGGCAGACCGAAGGCGAGCCGCTGGTCCTGCGCTGGGCCAAGGCCATGATGCACATCGCCCGCAATATTTCCATCTCTATCGGCCCCTACGATCTCATCGTCGGTCGCGCCAGTGCGAAGCCCGGCAGATATGGGCTCATCTATCCGGAGATGGATGGCGGCGTTCTCGCCAAAGCAGTGGACATTATTGTCCAGACGCAAAAGCCGTACATCATCTCCGACGACGTTGCACGCGTTCTGAAGTATGAGGTTGCGCCCTACTGGGCAGGCCGATGCTTCCACGAGGCCCTCTACTCCGCGCTTCCGCCGGAAACCAGGCGGCTGCTTTTCAAAGATGCGTTCACGCAGCGTAACGTGGTGACGGAAACGGCCTCCTACCGGAATTCCCTGCAGTGGGTTCCCGACTACGACAAGGTACTAACAAAGGGTCTTGCCGGCATACAGAAAGAGGCGCAACAGCGGTTGAGTTCTCTGGACCCGTTCGACCCGAAAGACGCATTGGAAAGAATCCCATTTTTGCAGGCGATTATCACCATCTGCGATGCTGCAATCTTGTTCTCCAAGCGGTATGCGGCACTCGCGTCCGAGATGGCCGCAAGCGAACCGGACGGTCAAAGGAAACTTGAGCTGCTTCGGATCGCCGCCATTTGCGAGTGGGTGCCCCAGAACCCGGCTCGAACCTTTCATGAGGCGCTGCAGTCGCAATGGATGGTTTCGATCTTCAAGAGACTCGAAGAAAAGGTCGGCGGTTCCTACAGCAACGGCCGCATGGACCAGTATCTCTATCGCTTCTACAAGCGGGGCCTGGCCGACGGTACTCTGACGGAAGAGTCCGCCATGGAGTTGCTGGAGAATCTCTGGCTCAACATGGCGCAGTTTATCAACCTGTACGTTTCGCCCACCGCCCTCGCCTACAACGAAGGCTACACCCACTGGGAAGCCGTGACCATCGGCGGGCAGACGCCGGACGGGAGAGACGCAACAAACGAACTCTCGTATCTCTTTCTGAAGTCGAAGCAGGAATTCCCTTTGAATTTCCCCGATCTTGCGGTGAGAGTCCATTCCCTCAGCCCGGACAGATTTCTGCGCGAAGTCTGCGAGACCATCAAGGATGGCTCGGGGTTCCCGAAGCTGTTCAATGATGAAGAGATCATACCTTTGCTGATCGCTAAAGGCGCCGATCTCAAAGAGGCGAACGACTACGCCGCCTCCGGATGTACCGAAGTTCGCATGCCGAACAAAGATGTGTACACGAGTCCGTGCTGTTGGATCAATCTGCCGGCCGCGCTGGAAATGGCATTGAATAACGGCACCATGAAGAAGTTCCCCGGTGAGCAACTGGGGCTCAACACGGGAGATCCACTGTCGTTCGCGAGTTACTCCGAGCTCTGGTCCGCGTACTGCGCCCAGCAGGAGCACTTGCTGAAACACGTCTTCATCACTCAATACCTAGTGGATAAGCTGAGGCCCAGCTATGTGGCGACGCCACTGTCTTCGGCGCTGCACGACCTCTGCATGGCATCGTGCAAGGATCTCCACTCGGGCGACATACCGGGGGGGGCCAAACTGGGGTTCTACGATCTCGTCGGCTTTGCGACAGTGATCGACTCGCTGGCGGCGATTCGCAAACTTGTCTATGAGGATAAGGCAATCACCATGGCCGAGATGCTGGAGGCGCTCGATGGCAACTTCACCGGAACGGAACGCGTCCGGCAGATGCTTCTGAACGCACCCAAGTTCGGCAATAACGACCCCTACACGGACGAGATCGGCAGGGACATAGAAGAGGAGGCCGTGCGCATCAGCCGGAAATACCGGTCGTACTTCGGCACGGAGCTCGATGTACGCTACGTTCCGCTCACGATCCACATCCCTTGCGGCAAGGTGATTGGCGCTACCCCGAATGGACGGAAAGCCTGGGAATACCTCTCGGAGGGCAGCTCCGCCTCCCACGGCTCCGACGTAAAGGGTCCGACGGGGCTCTTGCTTTCGAACGCACATTCCAAAGCGTCGGGATCGAAGGAACGAGCCGCCCGCTTGCTCAACCTGAAGCTCAGCCCTGCTACGGTAGCGGGCCGGGAGGGGACCACGAAGCTGATGTCGCTGATCCGCACCTTCTGCGATCTGAAGTTGTGGCATATTCAGTTCAACATCATCAACAGGGCTACATTGCTGGCCGCGCAAGCGGAACCGGAGAAGTACAGAAACCTGCTGGTGCGGGTAGCCGGATACAGTGCCTACTTTGTCGATCTGTCGCCGCAGCTGCAAGGCGAGATCATAGCGAGGACTGAGCACACGTTTTAACTCTTTCCTGCCCGCCGCACACGCAATCTGCTCTCGGTCACTTTTCTGCGAGCCACGGCGGCGACGGAGGCGGGTTGGGCAGGACCGTTGCGGGATTCGGCTTTGCCGGCAACAACGCGGTCCACGAGGCTCCAGATGGATGTTCACGCCAAGGCGACGATGGGATGTGTCTTCAACATTCAGCGTTTCTCGGTGCACGATGGACCGGGCATCCGGACGATCGTCTTTCTCACCGGCTGTCCACTGCGATGCCTTTGGTGCTGCAATCCTGAATCACAAGAGCGCGGTCCGAAACTGGCATTCAAACGCAATCAATGTATCGGAAGGGACGAGTGCGGAGCCTGCGTCAGCATCTGCGAACCGCGCGCCATCGGCGCCGTCGGCAATCCTGCGCAGATATCTGTCGAGCGGGAGCGTTGTACCAACTGTTCCGCCTGCGAAAAGTCCTGTCCTCCCCGGGCACTGCAAATGCTCGGGAGATTCAGACGCGTCGATGAGGTGATCGAGGAAGTGCGGCAGGACTCCTGTTTCTATTCCCGGTCGGCGGGTGGGTTGACAATCAGCGGGGGAGAGCCTCTGGCACAAGCCGACTTCACCCTCGCCCTGCTGAAAGCCGCCAGGGACGAGGGTCTGAATACGGCGATTGAGACCTGCGGGCACGTGGACTGGAACGACCTCGATCGGGCATGTGAGCACCTTGACTGCGTCTTCTACGACATTAAGAGCCTTGATCCGGAGCGGCACCGGGAGTCCACCGGCTTCACCAACCAGTTGATCCTGGAAAACTTCGAGAAGCTCACCGTTGCTCATCCCCACATGCCCATCGTCGCCCGAACGCCGGTGGTGCCGGGATTCAACGACACCCCGGAAGAGATACTCAAGATCGCGAGTTATGTTGGGCGCTTTCCCAACGTCACCTATGAATTAATGCCTTACCACGCATTTGGCGAGTCCAAGTACACATTTCTTGGGCAGGCGCTTCCCGATGGAGGGAGTCCGACCCCCGACAGTAGAGCAAATGAGCGCACTGAGAGACGCCATTCCTGTCGGCTTGGCCCGCCGTACACACCACGAAGCCCCAGCGTTGGAGGGCACGTTATGACGATGATGGATTCTGCGGGCTCGACGAAGCGACCCACCGGTCAGAAACCGATGGCCTTCTCGAAGGACGCTCGCTTATCCCTGGATTCCCGCAGCCCGGTCTCGCTGCATGCCCAGTTGGCGAGTGTATTGAAGAAAGAGATCCAGCGAGGAAGTTACGCCGATCGGATTCCCAGCGAGAGCGAGCTGATAGAAGCGTTTTCAGTCAGCCGCACAACTGTCCGCGAGGCCGTTTCGACCCTCGTGCGCGAAGGCGTGCTGCGCAAGGTTCATGGGAAGGGAACCTTCATCGCCAGCAACACGGGTAATGTCTGGGTCGGCGCTTTGAGCAGCATGACGGACACGATCAAGAGCCTGGGCATGAAGCCCGGCACCAAGCTTCTCTCAGCCGAAGTGGGTGACGACCCGGAGATCGCCGGTATTCTGAACTCGCGGCAATACTATGCGGTCGAACGGCTACGGCTGGCGGACGAGACCCCTATCGCGCTGGAACGGACCTACTACCCCGTGGCGATCGGGATGAAACTGCTGAAGTACGATCTCAACGAGGTGACCCTATATGACGCGCTCGAAAAGGAAGGCATTCTCTTCGACACGGCCGAGCAACGGATCACCGCGACGGTTCCATCGGCCAACGATGCCGCACTGCTTGGGGTGGCCGAAGGCGTTGGCGTATTGGCCGCCGAAAGGGTGACCTACGATCCGGAGGGAGCTACGGTAGGCTACAACTTCAGCCTGTTCAGGGGCGATCGATATTCATTTTACGTAAAGATGTATAGAAAGGGTGGCCATGTGATCTCTGCTCTGGCCGCTGACGCCAAATAGAAACCGAGAATTGCGGCGCTGCATCTGGCACCGGCGCAGCCCTCGGGTACAGCACGAACAAACGTATTTAATAGAGGAGACTCCAATGAGCGGGAGAGTAGGGAAAAGCTATTATCGATGGGTAGTTCTTTTAGCCTGCATTTTGGTCTACTGCACTTCGCATCTGGTGCGTTGGAATTACGCAAGCATTACCAAATATCTGATGACGGATCTTGGTATCGGCAAGCCAGAGTTGGGACTATTAGGTTCGGCATTCTTCTTTGCTTATGCATTTGCACAGATTCCCTGGGGCGTTGCCACCGACGTCTTCGGCGGCAGGCGGGTGATCCCGGTTGGGATATCGGTTCTGGCACTCTTTCTGGCGGGCTTTGCCTTCAGCGGAAGCTTCAAACAGGCAATGATCTGGCGAGCCCTCATGGGATTGGTGGCCGCGGCGGGCTATGTTCCGATTACCTCCGTGCTGTCGAAGTGGTTCAGCGTGAAGGAACGCGGACTCGCCATGGAAATATACTCCGGTCCCGGTGGCGGACTGGGAGAGGCACTGACGTTTCTGCTGATTCCAGTCGTCGCCTTGGTCATGACAGGCAACGGCATCTTCGGTTTGATTGGCTGGCGCGGCTCTACGGTCGCAATGGGAATAGTGGTTCTGGTCATTGCCATACTGAGTGCAATCATCTTGAGGTCGGACCCGACCGTGATAGGGCTCCCATCGGTGCAGGAGGCGGAAGACAAGAAGAAGGATAAGGGCTATAAGGGCGTTGCCGTCGACGTGGTGAGGGACCCGGATTTGTGGGTCATGTCTCTGGTCTGGTCCGGTTACATGATCGCGTCGCGCCTACTTCCCGGATGGCTGCCTTTGTATGCCACCGAGTTCTATATTCAGAATCGCGGCATGGCGAAAGGCCCCGCCATGGTCGCTGGCGGTGTGATGGCAACGATCTACGTGCTGGGCCGGGTGATTGGCAGCCCACTGATGGGCAAGTTGTCGGATGTCTTGCTGAAGAAATACGGCATCCCGCGCGCGGCTATCATTTTCGTCGGCCTGGTCGTGATCGCGCTCCAGTTCTGGATCTTCACCACCCCCATTCCCTCCTCGGTGGCCATCCTGGCAGTGCTCTCCTTTGCATGGGGAGTCTCCATTAACATCTTTCCACTCATCAACGCCTCGGCCGCGGAGATGTGGTCCATTCGCACGGCGGGATTCAGCATGGGAATCATCAATACGGTCGGCCAACTCGCTGGTGCGCTGGCTCTTTCGGCCAGCGGATACATGGCCGTAAAGTACTCGATTTCGGGAGGTGCTTTCTATACCGAATTCCGCGGGATCTGGTATCTCGGTGTTCTTACCAGCATATTTGCCGCTGTCGCCGCTTTGTATGTGATCTATTGCGAAAAGCGAGCGATCCAGGCGCGCTTATCCCAGACAGCACTTGCGAAGGGCCAGGTGGCTGGGGCGTGATAGTCCTGGCGTAACTGTTATGGACTTCTGATTCGATTGCGTGTACGGCACGATAACAGGTGCTCGCACCAAGCGATATGGACCTGTCGTGCCGATACACTCACGGCAGCAGAGCAATCCTAGAAAGGAACTCGGACATGGAAAAGAAGGTCGCTGTTATTACGGGGGGAGCAGATGGTATCGGCAAGGAACTGGCGAGAAAGTATCTGCTGAACCAGTTCGATGTCGCCGCACTGGATATCAATGAGAATGCACTTCGGTCGGCTTGTGAGGAATTCACCGCGCTCGGCAACTACTTTCCCGTAGTGGCCAGTGTCTCGGAAGAGTCCAGCGTGACCAGGGCGATTGCACAGGTCATTGAGCGCTTCGGGCGCATTGATGTGCTCGTCAACAACGCGGGTGGATCGATGGGGGTCTCGCAGGAGGTGGAGCGAATCGCGGCCGAAGACTGGGACAGAGTCATTAACGTGAATCTCAGGGGAACGTTTCTGTGCACCAAAGCCGTGCTCCCGACCATGAAAGAGAAGAAGTCAGGCCGGATCGTGAACATGGCTTCAATCGCCGGGCGTGGCAGAAGCTTTTTTGGCGGTACCCCCTATGCCGCGGCAAAGGCAGGCGTAATCGGCTTTACCAGGCAGGCGTCTCGCGAACTGGGGAAATTCGGCATCACCATCAATGCCGTGGCGCCCGGAGTTGTGATCAGCGGAGCCAGAATCAGCAATTATTGGCACAACAAGAAGACGGAGGAAGAGCGCCAGAGTCTGCTGAGCATTACTCCCCTTGGACGCATGGGCGTGCCCGAGGACGTCGTCGGGGTGGTTTTCTTTTTGACCAGCGCTGGAGGCTCGTATTTGACCGGCGCGGTGATCGACGTAAACGGAGGTCAGTGGGTCGGGTAGGGTTTGTTTCAGGCCCAATCATGATGGTCCTGACTCTACGGTCGCATTCGCGGAGCTGCATTTCGGTGTCTTGACCATTCGGGGTAGATACTCGAACGTGCAACGCTTTTTTCATGCGGCCTCCGGCTCCCGGAGCGGTAAATGCCGTGATTTATCTTGCGCTCTGCCTTACGTCGCCGCCCATTTCAATTCCTGGATGGCGTTTAATCATTAGGTCGAAAATGCTGTTGCACTTTTCAGTGAAGACAATGCGATCGTAGCTAGAGCCAAGCGGACCGTTGACAGCGGGCCGCTTCGTTGGTTTGGGGAAGGGTGAAGCGGGTCTCGGTAGACGCGCGAGGCGCACCTGTTCGCCCGCATCGCGATCGAAGCGAAACACATACCCCATCACTCAGTGCTGCTGCCGTTCATCCTTTGTTCCATAGTTGGAATCATGACGGCCCTCATGGGAGTCGGCGGCGGTTTCATCATGGTGCCGGCGATGGTTTACCTGCTGCGCATGCCGGCGCACGTGGCGGTGGGAACCGATTTGTGCCAGATTCTGTTTACCTGTATAGGCGTGACTCTCATGCAGGCTACCAGCAACCACAGTGTTGATGTGGTATTGGCCTTGCTGATAGCGGCGGGGTCACGATCACCGAAATTCGATTCATACATTAGTCCGAGGCAGTATTTTTTCCGATCGTTCTAAGCTATTTCTCTGTGTCGTTGCGCTGCTCGGTGTGGCAGGATAGATCACTTTTCCCATTCAAGGCAGATCAAGGTATCCACCGAGAGGGCGTATGAATTCTGCGGCACCGAAGTCGCTGCCCACTACCCATGTGGGAGCTGAGAATCGTTTTCAGGCAGGCCGGTTCGTGTGGGACAGGATTGCGGCCAGCCAGCAGTTTCAGCACTTAATCAGGGCGAAACGGGCGTTCATCATCCCGGCCTTCCTGTTCTTCCTCGCCTACTGCTTGTCGCTGCCGCTGCTCGCCGGATACGCCCCGCACTTTATGTCGAAGAAGGTTATTGCCGGAACCAGCGTGGCCTACCTATTTGGCCTCTCTCAGTTCATCGTGGGATGGGTCATTGTTGCCCTGTACGTGAGAGCCGCTGCGAGATTCGACCAACTGGCTCAGGACATCGCCAGACAAGCGGAACAGAACGGCAGAAGGTGAGCGAACCATGTCGACGTCGGTAATGTTTTTCCTGATCTTTATTGCTATCACGTTCGGGATCACCTACTGGGCATCCAAACGATCGACCGGATCCGCCGCGTACTTTGCCGCCGGACGGCGCATCATGGGCTGGCAGAACGGGATAGCCATCGCCGGCGACTTCATGAGTGCCGCCTCTTTCCTGGGAATCGTTGGCCTCATCTCGCTGTTCGGATTCGACGGCTTCGTCTTCGCATGGGGCGGCTTCATCGCCTTTATGGCGGTGCTGCTACTGGTTGCCGAACCGCTGCGCAACGCCGGCAAGTACACGATGGCTGATGTTCTAGCCTATCGCCATCGCATGCGACCCGTCACAGTGATGGCCTCCATCAGCACCCTCGTGATTAGCACGTTCTACATGATCGCGCAGATGGTGGGTGCGGGCGCACTGGTATCGCTGCTGTTGAAGGACTCCGGCGTCAGCTACAGCACGGCTGTGATCGGCGTCGGCATCCTTATGATCGTGTACGTCATCTTCGGCGGCATGCTGGCAACCACGTGGGTACAGATCATCAAAGCTGTGCTCCTGATGGTATGCACCATTGTGCTGACCTTCCTTGTGTTGCGGCACTTCCACTTCGACCTCGCAGCCCTGTTCGGAGCAGCTTCCCATGTCACATCTCACGCGAAAGGTCAGGAGGTAGTGAGAGATTTCCTACAGCCCGGGTTGCGTTATAAGCTACCCTACGGGCCGGTAGACCTCGTTTCACTCGGTCTCGCGTTGTTGTTCGGAACTGCTGGACTGCCGCACATTCTCTCCCGGTTTTACACGGTGCCCGATGCGAAGACGGCGCGCACCAGCGTCGTTTGGGCGATGGTCCTGATCGGCACCTTCTTCATCATGACCTCTGTTCTCGGCCTCGGCGCGGCCACCATTCTTGGTCCCGACTACATTCTGACCCACGGCGGCACGAACATGAGCACCCCGCTGTTGGCTCGGTTTATGGGTGGCGACATCTTCTTCGCATTCGTGTCGGCGGTGGCATTCGCCACGATTCTGGCGGTTGTCGCTGGATTAACAATAAGCGCGTCAACCTCGTTTGCCCATGACTTCTGGACGAACGTGATTCACCGCGGAGTCGAGCGCAAGTCCGGTGAAGCCGTGCTTGTGGCAAGAATCGCCGCCTTTGTGGTGGGGGCTGTCTCGATTTTCATCGCCATCCTGCTGGGACCGACCGCGAACGTAGGAGTGCTGGCCACGTTAGCGATGGCAGTCGGCGCATCTGCCAACTTCCCGGTCATTATTTTGTCGATGTTCTGGCGGCGTTTCAATACCGCTGGGGCCCTCGGTGGCCTGATCGTGGGGCTGCTTAGCTCAATCGGAATGATCCTGGTGAGTCCGACGGTGATGGCCGTAGATCCGGCAAATGTCGCGGGTGCGGCTCGCCACCTGATCCAGGCAAAGGCCTGGTTTCCACTGGAAAACCCGGCGCTCGGCAGCATTCCGCTCGGATTCCTTGGCGCATTTGTGGGAACGCTACTGAGCAAAGACACGAGTTCTGCCGCAAGATACAACGAACTGCTGGTCAGGTCTAACACCGGACTTGGTGCAGAGAAGGCTGGCGGCTAGACAGTCTGCGCGCAGCATGATCTACCCAACGCCAACTGCCGGGGATGCTCCAGCCATCAATTTCGCTATTTTCGCCTCGGATTTGAAGGGCATGAAGATGAGGATTGAGCGGAGGTTCCATGAAGCCAGCAGCCGAAGCGGTCCCGAAGTCGCAATCTAGGAAGTCAGCGCGGCCAGTTGATGAGTCACGAACAAACAGGAAGTCAAAGCCCGCCTCTCTTGCCATGCGCGCGTGTGTGTTCAGTAACTTCGGCTGCGGTGAAGTTTGCGGTGCAGTTTTGTACCACACCGAAGTTAACTTTTGAATAGCCGACCACTCGGGAGCCGCACGAAAGGAACGTCGCTTGGCCCAGGCACTTTTGCATTTGCTGTCGATTCGGCTTCCAGCCGAGATGGCGATTCGGTCGCGTTTTGCAAACGAATTAAGAAGACCTGATTGCGATATTTATTGACCGATCTCCGGCCGAAGGATCCTCTTTTCGGAACAGCGGGAATGACAGCAGTCCAAGGCATAACTGAGCGACTGCGAATACAGTGAGCGCTGTATCGAACCCATGCCTGAGCGGTACGCGAAAGAGCAGTGCGCCGAAGCCAAATCCGCTAAACAATAAAAAAGCGTTCATGCCCATCGCCAGTCCTCGGCGTGCGGGGTTGACCGATGTAATGATGCCGGCCAGAAGTGGGTGGCTCATGTGATATCCCAAAGAGAGAAAGGCGGTGATCACTGGGAGCCAAACTCGAGTTGGTTGCGTAGTATATGCAGCAGCCGAGAGCGCGGCGAGAAGAATACCAAAAGGGATAATGCGTCTTCTGCCGACCCGATCGGCAGCGCGTCCGATTGCCGGACCGAAAAGCATGCCCGGAACTCCATACCCCAAGAAAGCCAGGCCGATGCCCTGGTCCCCCAGGTGATAGCGCTCGGAGAAAAACACGCCAAGCCAGGAGAAGACACCCGAATGAAAGGCACCGTTGAGCAGGATGTAGATGTACGCCTTGGCGGCACGAGGAGTTGCAAAGAGCGAAACGTACCCGGTCATCACCGCGCGGAAGTCTATCGGATTCCTAACGAGGTTGCCTTCGAAATGCTTCCGTAGTCGGAGCGCGCACACTAACGCGATTGCAGCAAGCGCTGCTGTCATAAGGAACTCGTTGCGCCAACCAATGAGCGGGTTCAGAAGAGCGCCAAACATCGATCCAAAAGCCATGCCGCCGGCGCCTGCGGCAAAGATCCATCCCAGAGGCCTCCCACGTTCCTCATAAGAGAACAGATCACCAACGAGCGCCAGTGCAATCGGCACGATTCCGGCTGTCGTGACGCCGCCCAAAACCCGCCAGACCAGGAGCTGCGTCGCGGTGTGGGCGGTTGCTGCTCCAGCTATCGTGACAACCATCATCCCCAGCAAAGTCAGGATGACCGGCTTTCTGCCAATTCTGTCGGAGATCGGGCCGTAGAACAGAGCCGATATGCCGTACGGCAGCATGAAGGCAGGCACAAGCATGCCCAAAAACGCTGTAGATGAATGAAATTCCAACGAAAGCGCGGGAATCAAGGGAGCTACGAGATAAGACTGGAAGGTGATGAGAAAGGTGGCTGCGGATAGCACCCGCAGCACCGATTCACGTTGATCATCCGGCTCGGGAGCAACTCCCAAATGCGTTTGCGACATTTTCTTTAGGGCCACACCCGAGCATGCGGGTAGTTTCTGGTTTCATTCCTCGCTAGGCATTCAGGCTAGGCAACAGTCGGAGAATGTTTTCCCGCTCGATCCCCCGCACCTCTTGCGCGCTGAAGCCGCACTTGTGCAAGCTGGCCACCTGCTCATCTCCTCCGCGGAAGGGGAAGTCCGTTCCGAAGATCACCTGCGAGAGCGGAATCACCTTTGCCAGTGCCGTCAGCGTCGCTGGATGCGTCGCCTGGGATGTGTCATAAAAGAAACGCTGCAGCTCGTGTATCAGGCCATTGGGTAGCTGCTTCGCAATGGCGGGCTCTTTGGCCGCCTCCTGGAAGCGTTCGATTAGGAACGGCATCGTCCCGCCGGCGCTGGAAGAGATGAAGCGGATATCGGGATAGCGGCTCGTTGCGCCGCTGAATACCAAGCTGGCGATGGTGCGCGTAGTGTCCGTCCCGAACTCGATCACTCGATCGCCAACTCCGGGAACAAGTCCCAAGCAGGATGCGCAGGCGATCGGGTGTATGTGCACGACCGCCTTGCGCCGATTTAGCTCGGCAAAGATGGGAGCGAAGCTGGGATCTCCCAGATACTTACCCCCATAGTTGGTCATGACGCCGACCCCATCGAACTTCAGCACGTCAAGACCATACTCGATCTCGCGCAGCGCGTCATCGGGGTTGGGCAGAGGCACGGCGACAAACGCGCCAAAGCGTTTGCGATTGTTCGAAATTATGCGAGCCCCGTACTCATTGCAGGTGCGGGCCAGCTTACGCGTCGGTTCCCGGTCGCCGAACCATAGGCCTGGATTGGGAACGGATAGAATGGCGACCTCCACCCCGGTTTTCTCCATATCCGCCAATGTCTTTTCCACGTTCCACGAGCGAAACGGTGCGCTTAGGGGAGTCTTGGGGTGGATCTCCGTGATGTATTCCGCCGGCGCGTAGTGGTGATGAACGTCGATCAGATCGGTGCGTCGGGCCGTGCCCGCAGGCGAACTCCCACCCGCCTGTGGCACTGGTTGCGCTTGCGCCAACAGGGGCTTCCCTCCCATAGCCGCACCGGCTGCGGCTACCGTTCCGGTCAAAGCCGCGCCCTCCAGAAAACCTCTGCGTGTCAGGTTCTTCTTTCCCAGTTCTGACATCCCTTGTAACCCCCAAATTGAAAAACTTGAATGGGACCGCAACCCACAATCATGGGCCAAGCCTTGCTCGAGAGATCCCATTGCTAAATACTGAGTTGTGCAATCATATACTCAACCGGTCCAGACGTTTCTTTGTTTTCGGGAACACCCAGTTTTGCGAATGGCTCGAAGTGGCGGACCCACTCCTAGTCAAAAGCGCCACTTGATCATCGCAAACGCTCATTTAGAGCAGCGTTGTGCGGCAGTCCTGCGTAAAGTTAAGACGTTTGATAATCGAGACTCGATATAGCAGTTTACCCTCCGAATCTCTTACAGACGAAGAGGTGACATCCACCCAAACGGGCAAACCATTGCGATCGAGGTAACGTTTCTGTGCCAATGCAATCGTTGCCTGCTGATCGAATCCGCTGGCGTGGCCACTTCACCCCCCCATTGTTGCAATGTTGCAACGCCACAAACTTTCTGCTTAATGTTGACATAACTAACGAAAAATAGTACATTAACCTCTAATGTTGCAATGCAACATTTGGAGGTGCATATGCGAGGAAAAGTAAAGGGTTTCTCCGCAAACGATCGGCCGTCATCCTTCGTTTCTTTGTTGTCGGGATGGGCGCAACAGGGCGTCGAAAGCGTTCTGGCTACGCGGCGAATCCTGGTGGATGTGGCCTCGCGTCAGGGTGCCGCTGCCGTGAAGACATTGCGGGAAGGGCTCTCCAATCCGGAGCATTCTGCACGGATCCTGGCCGAGCGGGTGGTCAAGGGTACGGCGAACTTCATCGAAGCCGAGCGCATTCTGCTCACTTTAGCGCAAGAGGAAAATAAGATCGTCATGACCGGCGTGAAGGAACGCGTCGGTGGTCACCCGGCTGCCGCGGCCATCGCGGACCGCTTGCATCACACGGTCGATGCCTTTGTCGAGATGCAGCAGGATTTGGCGACGATTGCTAGCAAACAAAGCCAGCACTGGCTGAAGCCGGCGGGAAAAGGCAAGCGTCACGAGGACAGCCGTCTCGTCGATGTTGCCCGCGAGGCAATGGAGAGCTTCGTCACTGCGCAGAAGAAGTTTCTCAAAGTCATTGCCGAAAAACCCGCCAAGGCCCCGGTCGTCAAGGCCAAGGAGACCAAGACGGAATTGCCCAAGCTTGCCCGCGAAGCGGCAGCCGCGTTCATCGAAGCGCAGAAGAAGCTGCTCGATCTTGCAGTCGAGGAGATGGACGTGAATTTGGAGGCGGCAGGACAGGTCAAGGAGATGCTGAAGTCGGTCCGGCTTATGCCCATTGCGAATCTCGCCACTGAAGGCGTGAAGGACTTTGTCGATGCCGAGAAGACTCTGATCACCTCCATAAGGAAAGGCGAGGAGCCGAAGGCCGGGCCGAAGCCCAAGCGTAGTCCCAAGCCAAAGGCTGTGCGGCGGAAGCGCGCCGAGCCAGCCGTAGCCGCCCATGCGACGCATGTCGGAGCTTGATTTATAGGGGCTGGAGACTCGTTCTACGAGTGGGCGCCGCGAAAACGAGCGAGGCGCTCGCTCACAGGTGCCGTTGCGTAATGCAACGGCACCTGCTTGTTTGGGAACGATTGGTAGGAATAGTTCGCCTGAATCTTGAGGCGCATAACCGCCTTGGGAAGATAGCGGTCCAGCTCAGTCACCTTCGTCCGAATATCTTAAGAGAGTTGTCGGTCGAATCGAAATAAATCGTGATTGGAAGTGCCCCGTGGATCGAAAGCCGGGGAAAGCCGGGTACGATTGGGCTGTCCATTTTGAAACGGTTGGGATGTGATCGCTTCACCGCATGGAGCTGCCATGACCAGAAAGTCCCGCGTCCATCTCTCCGATTTAGTCGGGATCAATCGGCTGGCAACTGACGTTATTGCTGGACTGACTGACCTAGCAGAGGCACTGCATAACAACATCGCTTCTTCCCCAGGCATTGTGGGCACGCCCATGCAAGAACGAACGAGCGCCATCGCAGGCATGGTTTATGAGAGCGTTCGCGGCGTAACCAGGTCGGTGGGTGGCACGACCGATGTCATTCTCGCGCAACTCGGACCCATCCTGGATGAGAGGAGTTCGCAGGAACGTGAGGCCGTGCTGGCGGCGCTCAACGGGATGATGGGTGACTACCTGGCCGAAACCGGCAACCCCTTGGCGATTTCCATGCGCCTGCGCCGCAATGGCCAACCCTTGACACTCGAAAGGGAGGCCCTGTCCGCCGCGTTTCCATCACCACACGACAAGCTGCTCGTGATAGTGCATGGCCTGTGCATGAACGATTTGCAATGGACGCAGAAGGGCGGCGATTTTGGGGCGGCACTGGCCCGTGACCTGGGGTACACAGCGGTCCATCTACACTACAACAGCGGTTTGCATACCTCCACCAACGGGCGCGGGTTTGCCACTTTGCTTGCGGCCCTTCTCCAGCAATGGCCGGAACCATTGAAAGACTTCGCGATTCTCGCCCACAGCATGGGAGGGCTGGTGTCCCGTAGTGCATACCACTACGGCATGGAGGCAGGCCAAACCTGGCCGCAACATTTGCGCAAACTCGTCTTCTTGGGTACGCCGCACCATGGTGCGCTGCTGGAGCGTGGAGGCAATTGGATGAACGCCTGCCTGGGCCTGAGCCCATACACAGCCCCGTTCGCTCGTTTGGGTAAGCTTCGCAGCGCCGGCATTACCGACCTGCGCTACGGCAATCTGCTCGACGAAGATTGGCAGGGGGTTGACCGCTTCGAGCATGCGGGAGACCTCCGACATCCAGTGCCCCTGCCGGAAGGAGTACGGTGCTATGCCATTGCCGCCAACATCGGAAAGAAGGCCGGCGATCTTTTCGGGGATGGGATGGTGCCTCTAAACAGCGCCCTGGGTCGCCACAAAGACCCTGGACTGACGTTGTCTTTCGGTCCGTCTCGGCAGTGGGTCGGCTATAGCATGAACCATTGGGACCTGCTGAGCCAGCCCGCCGTGTACGAACAGATCAGACACTGGATCGCGTCCCGACGTTAGCGCCTAAAGATACGCTGCGATGGCCAATTCGATGAAGTCACCATGTAATAGTGCGCTCGGGGCTCACGCAAACAGGAGGGCGATAAATCAAGATGTGGGTGGCCACTGTTCGGGCACACCCGGTGGTACCCCATCATCGGTTGTGCAGCTCTGGGCAAAGCACTTGGTCAGCGTACAGATCCTGTTGTTTTGGGACCAGGTGGACTATCTCCGCGGCATCGTCGAACGCCTCTTGGAAATGTATGGCGAAGGGGCAATTAAGCCACCGATCTCCGAGATCTTTCCATTAAGTGACGACGCCAGTCACGACAAGGGTCTTGCACGGAGGCCATTCATGCAGAAATGGACAACTATCGATATCCCCAGCCAGCGGGGCAAATCGGCGGTAGTAACCGGGGCCAACAGTGGTCTGGGCTTCTGCGTCGCTCTGGAACTTGCCAAGGCGGGCGCCTCCGTGATTCTCGCGTGCCGCGACGAGGCTAAAGGGAGGAACGCATTAGCGCGCATCCGGGCGCAGGTTCGGCGGGCGCACGTATCGCTGGAACGACTTGACTTGGCGGAACTGGAATCGGTGCAGGCTTTCGCGGAAAAGATCGTCCGCTGGGACAAACTCGATCTGCTCATCAATAATGCTGGCATCCTGGCCCCTCCAAAGCGCGAAACCACGGCTGACGGTTTCGAGATGCAATTCGGAGTCAACCACCTGGGGCACTTCGCCCTCACGGGGTGGCTGTTGCCGGCGCTGCTGCAGGCCAAGAGTCCGCGCGTGGTCACGGTGAGCAGCTTGGCACATAGCTTAGGCCGCATGGATTTCAGCGACCTGCAGGCGGAACACTCTTACCTCCCGTGGGCGGCGTATGCGCAATCGAAGCTGGCCAACCTGCTGTTTGCTTCCGAGTTGCAAGCCCGCAGTGACGCTGCCAAATCTAAGCTGCTGAGCGTGGCGGCGCATCCGGGTCTTTCGGCGACCAATATCGTGGCCGCCGGGCCGGGCATGGACGGACCCTCATTGCAGGCCATCTTCCTCATGGTTGCCAGTTCAATGCTCTCGCAGCCCGCGGCACAGGGCTCTCTGCCAATCCTATATGCGGCGACCGCGCCCGCAGTGAAGCGTGGAGGGTTTTACGGTCCTGGCGGTATCGGGGAATTCTGGGGTTACCCACAACCGGCGCGGTTAGCGCCCCAGGCCACTGAACGAAACGCTGCCCTGGAGCTGTGGCAGATCTCGGAACGGCTTACGGGTGTCCGCTACAGCAAAACGTTGAGACAACGCCGAGAATGGATGGCCGCCGCCCCTGGTTCTGCACCAGAGCAACGCAGAGGAGATCGCCGCAGGACCCATCTCGCAGTCGCGAGGAAGCCGGTAGCTAACCCGAAACGCCCTCGAGCCTAAGGCATACCCGGAAATCACGAGCGAGTATTTATTTACCCTTGGGGTTGATCTGGTTGCCGCGCCTGTTTCACCATTTCTACCAGGACACTCCTGATCTCCGCCGGACTACTCACTTCCCGCATGAACGCGATGCGTCCGCCGCGAACGCCCTCCTGGGTCTTTAGTCGAACGTGGAAGCCGAGTCGATCGATCGAAGTAATGGCCGCCTCCTGCGACTCGATGCCGGCAAAAACTCGCGCCAGCAGCACGAGTTCCTCCTTGTGATCGCGATTCATATGCTGCATGATGCCGGCTGCGGCGTCCGCCAGCGGGTCGGGTTGCGCACTCTCGTAGTCTGCAGCGGGGATCCAGCCCATTACCCCGAATCCACCCACGTAGTAAACGTCCACCACGTCCATCCGATAGAAAGAGAAATCCTCGTAGTCCACCCAGTATTTGCTGTTTTCGTAGCGGGCCAGGTAGAGCTTGCGCAATTCCGCCACCTCGGGTCCGCGTACCGCCAGAACATTTCCCAGTAACGTGATCCTGGAGGCACCTAAGGGATCGCCGCTGGCGTCAGGTTGCGTTACCAACAGGCTGGCACGCGGGTCCGCCAGCAGATTGTGGGTGTGCATGGCCATTGTGCTGATGAGGAAGATGGGGCGTCCACGCTCGTCGAGACTGTAAGGCATCACCGAGCCGAAGGGGAAGCCCGACTGTTTGCGGGAGAGGGTGGAGAGGCTGCCAATGCGGCCCAAGTACACCAGGGTACGAGACCGCTCGGCGAACGAAGGCTCAGGAACCGAAGGCTGGCCGGCGGGGCCGCCGGTGTTTGCGTGCTTTCTCTCGGACGATGACACCCGCCCTCCTTATCTTAGAAACATTGTGAATAGATGCGGCTTAGTGCTTCGGCGACCGTTCTCTTGTTCGGAAATTCAGTCTCACCCGGCACCGGGGGAGTTGTTCAACTTTACCCCCAGAAGCTGGCAGGGCTGTCCTGACCCCGTTGCGGCTTGCCACGTCCGCATCAACTCTCAGCCCAGACTCACGCTTTCGACACACTGCTTCGGAATTGACAAAGCAGAGGAGGCCGGGGCAATTGCGACGCCGCTAGAATTTAGCCCGCTGCTGCTCGGATTACCTTTGCCCTCGGCGATAACGATACTGATTTCCTGGCGCTCACAGACGTGATGAGCCGATGACCCGTAACTTCATCCCGACGCCCCGGCGCTTTGAGCCGGAGAACGCGGAAACCATTTTCCTCGTTGAAAAATGTATCCCGCTCAATTAGGCCGGAGATGTTCTCGGTGTGCTGCGTTCTGGGGCGCTGGATTCATCTGGACGGGATTATTTTGACAGATGTGGGCGGAGTTGAGTTCCCGCCCAGCTACATTTGTCTGCTGCGGTAAACTGTTGTCATCGGGTACCGCACCATGAGCAAGCACCCACGTAGGCCGCTGATCCTCACGATCGCTGTGCTGCTGCTCTCATTCACTTGTGCGCGGTCGGACTCTTCCAACCACCTTACCGTTCCAATCTCAGTGAAATCTGCTCATTACGCATTACAGGGAGGCCGTGCTATGTCATTCGCTTTGAAAACAACGGCATTTGCGGTCGGTGACGAAATTCCCAAGAAGTACACGTGTGATGGCGCTGACCTTTCACCCGCATTGAACTGGAATGACACCCCAGCCGGGACGCAGTCGTTTGCACTTATTGCGGATGATCCTGACGCACCCGTGGGTACGTGGACACATTGGATCATCTGGGATATCCCCGCCAAGGCTACGGCGTTGCCGGAGGGCGTGCCGAAGGTCGAGGAATCCAGTGATGGCACACGTCAAGGCACGAACGACTTCAAGCGCATCGGTTATGGTGGCCCATGTCCCCCGGCGGGCAAGCCACACCGTTACTTTTACAAGTTGTATGCTCTCGATATCAAACCCGACATAAAGGCGGGAGCAAGCAGGAAAGAACTGGAACGTGCCATGAAGGGGCACGTATTGTCACAGACAGAATTGATGGGCAAATACGGGCGATGATGTCGGTTCACCCAAGAAAACTTGCAATATTTCGGTGTTGTCCCCTTCGGACACTATTTTGAAGTGCATGCCTCCGTGAAGGACATGATCGAGTCGGTGGGCGTGCCACACACTGAAGTCGATATCATCTTGCTCAACGGTAGGCCCATGGATTTTTCCCACAAGCTACAAGACGGCGACCGGTGTATGGCGCGAAAGCCTGGGAGTGGCAACGTCGCGATCATTCTGGTCTCCTATTTCAAGCAAGGCCGACAGGCGCGGCGGGAGATCCTCTGTGCAGGTACCGAAACAGTATGATTTGCATCGCTAGGCAGGCAAATGCTGCCAGCCCAAAACAAGCAACGATGGTTAGCTTCTCCAAGAATAGGGCTACGATCACGTAGAAGGTGACACTGCTGAATGCGCCGGTGACTAGACCTTTTAATACAGCCATTGCCCGCGCTCCACTCTTCATGTGATTGAAAACCGTCAGAATGCTGGTGTAGACAGGAGCCACCACTGCCAGGCCGCTAGCAATCGGACCGACTAAGGGAGCCAAAACGGTCAGCAGAAAAACAAGCACGGCGGCAGTGATCATGCGCCAGATCAGCTCACGGCCAGCAAGCTGCTTTTCGCCGCCGACGTTTGTGGAAAATCGTGGAAAAGCCCAGAGCGTCGCTAGCAATGCGCCACAGGCGAGAAAGAAAGCCCATCCCGGTCGCCGTAGTGGGATTTCGAGGAAGGCGGCGGAAATGGCAATGAAGACCGGGATCGCGACGATGATGCTGGCCAGCCAGCCACGCGATCGCGCCACCAGCGAGTAGGTCAACGCGAACGCCGCTAGAGCAATTACCCCCAGCAAGCTGGCGACCGCGGTTTGCGCCGAGAAGGAAGCCCCCTGCTCCAACGCCAGGAAAAACAACACTGGCCCAGGGGTTACTGGGAACCCCAACAGCATACCGGAGACGGCGGCTCCCCACTTGCGCTCGGCCAGCGACAACAGGCAGATCAACAGGGGCGGAATAAGAAATTTCAGCAGAAGCATCACGTCTATCTTAGCGGATGCGCCTCTGACTTCCGACTTCCATGTTTAGCCGTCAAAATATCGAAGGTCTCTACCGTGTCCTTTCCCCAGACCGGTTCAGCGGAAACCATAGAAATGTTGCCGTCGATGATCGTTAGCACCGAGGGCGAAGGAGCGCGGCCCATTGTTCTTGTCAGCGCGGCGTGGGACGAGAGGACGACGGGCAAACTCCATTTGTCAGCCTTCACATCAAAGCTCAATGCCCAATAAAAACCCTTCGTGCACAGCCGTGATTGCATTTCTTGGCTGCAAGCAATCACCTATCTTATGAACCTTCCGGGATTGAGATTCCGGAATAAGTCCGTTCGCCTTGTATCCTAGAGCCAGTATGATGGTATCGACTTCTGCAATTTCAGCCCTTATTCCTCCCTGAGAGCAAACCACCTTATGTCCCGCAAGAGACTCAACCCTAGTGTTACAACTGATCTCAACCTGGTTAGCCTGTAGGCGGTTCAACAGCAGTTTACGGGTGCGTACCTCCACATCATTTGCGAGTTGGGGCAACTGCTCCAAGATGACAACCTGTTTCCCCGACCTCGCGAGCCATTCCGCAGTTTCACATCCGACCATCCCGCCGCCAATTACCACCGTCTTTTCGCCCACGTTCACTTTGTTCTGTAGTACATCCTCTGCAAACACAACGTTGAACTGAGCTTCAGGCGCAGGTAGGGAGATAGGTTCTCCTCCAGAGGCGATCACTATCTCGTCAAAATCGTCAATCAGGGCCAAGTTCTTCGCTTCGACGAAAGCCCCTGTCTTGATTTCCACACCCAATTCCGTAATCGCACGTATCAAGTATTCGCAGAAGTCCTTAATCTCACCCTTCTTTGGGGGAATCGAAGCAATCCGAAGCCGTCCTCCTAGCTGTACTTCCTTCTCAAACAGGGTTACTTTGTGTCCCCTTTCCGCTGCGACCCTCGAAAACTCCAAACCGCTAGGGCCGCCTCCTATGACAGCAATCTTCTTAACCGTTGGAGTTCTAATGAGAGAGGGAATTTGATACTCCCGTCCGGTCCTTGCGTTCACCAGGCAAGTAATCGGGAGACCGTGGTACAGGCGCTCAATACAGCCTTGATTACATGCAATACATGGACGGATGTTGCCTCCCTCGCGCGCTTTCTGAAGCAATTCCGGGTCAGCAATCAGTGCACGCCCCATAGCGACCAAGTCAGCAGCCCCGTCCTGTAAAATCGCCTCCGCCTCTTCGAGAGTTTTGATGCGCCCGACTCCGATTACCGGCACGTTCACGTGCGGCTTGATCTCTCTGGCCAAAGAGATATTGCAGCCACGGTCCATGGCCATCGGAGGAACCGTTCTTTCAGCAGTCTCGTAGACTCCCGCCGAGACGTCGATGCAGTCTGCCCCCGCGCGTTCGAGCGACTTTGCAAATACCTTCGCTTCCTCCAGAGAAGATCCACCATCAATAAACTCATCTCCGCTGACGCGACAAAACAGCGGAAATTCATCGCCCACGGCCTGACGCACGCACGCCACCGTTTCCAGAGCAAAACGAGATCTGTTTTCGAGATTGCCGCCATACCTGTCCGTGCGTCGGTTGCTCAGGGGCGACAAGAATTGGTGGATCATATAACCATGGGCGCAGTGCACTTCTACGGCATCGAACCCCGCTCGCTTCGCCCGTAGCGCTGCCTTCTGAAAACACTCCTGAATGAATTCAATTTGGGTCTGGTTCATCTCGCTGGGGATCTCGCCGCCCAATTCAGCAACGGGAGAAGGAGCCCACGGACGATGGCCGCCATTGTTGGAGCTACGGGCTCTTCGGCCCGCATGGCTAATCTGAAGTGCGATTTTGCCGCCCGCGTCGTGAACCGCCTGGGCAAGAGCTTTCAACCCGGGAACCTGTGCATCGTCGTATGCGCCCAGCATATGGGGATCTAACTTCCCATGTGGATCGATAACGGTAAATTCCACAAAATTCAAGCCAACACCACCGGCCGCACGCTCCCGGTGATAACTGATCAAGCGCGGAGTTACTTCGCCAAAACTCGTTGCATACCAAGTGGCCATCGGCGGAAAAACGATACGATTCTTCAAAAGCAGATTCTTAATCTTTATAGGTGAAAACACCGCTGCGTACTTTTCCATCGTTCTCCTCGCCACATCGGAACACCTCAGGAAAGTGCTCGTTTCGCCAAGATGCGCCGCGATCGGTTCTCGAATACATCTACTCCCGCCGACAACTCGGTGATCGTCAACCCTTGCGCCGGGTTGGAAGCAGCCTCTAGATGCTTAGCCGAGCCCTAGTTCGGACAACTTACTCGTGGTCGGCACTCCATCCTTGTCCCAGCCACGGAATTCGTAGTATTCATCTAACATTTTGGGCAGGTCAGGAAGGTGCCCGGCGGACGCCCCCGATTCGAATGGCTCATGAGTAAACCTGTAGGGCAGTGTGTCATCTGCCCTTGTTAAGCCGCAAGAAAGGTTCAACAACCGCTTCAGGTTGAATGTTCTTTCGCCGGCCCTGAGCAGTTCCGCCGCGTCCATGTCCCAACCGGTTACACAGTTTGTCCATGTAACTAACAGCGGCAGATCCAGCACCGACATGGCGATGGAACAAAATTTCAAACTGTTGGACAGCTCCGCATAATTTTGAGCTATCGCCGCCATTTTTCCTTTGCCTTCGTGTGCCAAGCGATCCATCGGCTTGGGGTAGCCGAGGCCGGGCATCGCGGTGCGCTCCATCGTATGGGTGCAACCCCGGTGACAGGCTCCCCGATTCGATGTGGCGTAGGCAACAGCCAAACTCGCGAGGACTCGGGGATCGTGGTAAGGCGGTTCCAGACCCTTGACGTGCATGGCGAACTTCTCTGCTTCCGGACCAAGCTGCTGCGCCGCTCTGCGAATCCCCCCCTGCACCATTGCTCCGACGCCGTCGCCCGAAGCGATTTGCTGAACCAATGAAAGCACCGCCTCGCCTTTGCCCCATTCCAGCTTCGGTCCTGCGGGTGGGTTCTTGATCAGGCCCTTGCTGACGGCTTCAAAAACAAATGCGATTGCCCCACTGACCGAAATCGTATCCATACCGAGGCGGTTGCAGAGATTGTTCGCCTGAATGATGATGTCCCAATCGAATACCCCGCACTGCGGACCGAATCCGCCAATCGTCTCGTACTCGATCGGCGCGGTCTTCCCCGCATAGGGTCCGCTCCGAACGCGCACTTCCTTCCCGCAGCCGATCGAGCATGGCGGACAGTGGTATTTTCCAGCGGCATGGTCCTTGATCATGGTTTCGCCACTGAGACACTCGACGAGTTTGCCGCAATCTCCATTTGTCCAATTGAAACCAGACAAATCGCCGAGAACGGCGTTTCCAACCGTGCCGCCCGGAGTTCCGAGTTTACGCGGCCGGGCCAGCTTCTCCATCATGTAGGGCGTTATCTCACGGATGCTTTGCTGCAGTTCGTTCGGGTGTGCCACGGGCGTGCGCATAGTGCCGTCGGCCACAACGGCCTTCAGTCTTTTAGAGCCCATTACTGCCCCTAGACCGCAGCGTCCCGCAGCTCTGGCGTGAGAGCCCTCGCTCATGATGCTCGCCAGCGGGACCAACCGCTCGCCTGCTGGACCGATGCAGACGATGGCTGCCTTCTTCCCATACTTCTCGGTCAAAATATCGAAGGTCTCGACCGTATCTTTTTCCCAAACACCGTTAGCGGGAACAAGCGAAACATCGCCATTGTTCACACAAAGGACCGAAGGTGACTGCGCCTTGCCGGTGATTGCGATGGCGTCAAAGCCGGCCGACTTCAGGGCAATGCCAAACCTTCCGCCGCTATCGGCCTCGCCCCAAGTTCCCGTCAGCGGCGATTTTGCCGCGACGGCAAAGCGCCCGGAGGTTGGAACGTTCGCTCCCGTTAACGGGCCAGAAGAGAAAATGAGGACATTCTCAGGCCCCAGCGGATCGATTTCACTGAAGCGACATCGCCGCATGATGTATGCCGCGAGCCCGGTCCCACCGATATATTTTCTTCGGATATCTTCCGAGATCTCTTCTACCTTCACGCCACCGGTGGACAGATCAATCCACGCGAGCTTCCCCATGTAGCCACCCATAGCTCCTCCAGTTGCCGGCACAAGAAATAACTAAATGTACCCAAATGCCCGAATCGTTGTTCCGGTCGCCCATAAACGTTCAGAATGCTGTCAAAGGTATTCTTCCTGCAAAGCAACATCGCGAATTTCGGCGACCGTTCCACTTCGCCGGATTTCCCCGCCGCGCATTACATAGCCGCGCGTGGCGATTTTCAGTGCAGGAACAGCCATTTGCTCGGTCATGAGAATCGTCGCGCCGTGGCTCTGGATCTGACGGATAGCTTGGGAAAGTTGCCCGATCCAGACTGGCGCCAAGCCCAGAAACGGTTCATCAAGCAGCAGCAGGGCCGGTGACGAACTCATGGCGCGCGCAATGGCAACCACCTGCTGCTCCCCGCCGCTCAATTGACCGGCTGGCTGGGTTGCCCGTTGGGCGAGCAAGGGAAACATGTGACACAGCCACTCGAAGGCTTGCCGCTGTCGCGCGCCTCCAAGTCCAAAAGCTCCAGAAAGCACATTGTCCTTTACAGACATAGAAGGAAATACGTGCCGTCCCTCGGGCGAGTAGCCGATGCCAGTTCGGGCACGACGATCGCAGGAAAGCGGTCCGAGGTCTTTCCCCCGAAATAGTACGCGGCCTGCGGCGGTGCGGACCAGACCGATCACGGCATTGATCAAGCTGGATTTCCCAGCCCCATTGGCTCCGACCAGCAGTACCGTCTCGCCCTCCTTAACCTCAAGTGAAACGCGGCGGAGCGCGGTGATACCGCCATAGTGGACCTCCAGATTCTCCACAGTCAGCATTGTTCCGCCACCTCCTCGGACGCGCCCATGTAGGCGGTAATGACCTCGGGGCGAGCCAGTACCTCCGCTGGGGGACCCTGGGCAAGCACGCGACCGGCATCGAGCACCATAATCTGCGGACACAGTCGGCGAATAAGATCCATGTCGTGCTCAACGATTAAGACACTGGAGCCCAGCTCCTCGCGTACGTGGTGCACGAAATCGTCCACGCGGGTTCGCTCCCGAATCTCAAGGCCGGCTGCAGGCTCATCGAGCAGCAGCATCTTTGGATTTGTTACGTAAGCAAGCAGCAGCCCAAGCATTTTCTGCAGCCCATAGGGCAGCTTATCGCTCTGCTCGTCGAGCCGGTCACACAGTTCGAAGCGTTTGATGAGTGCGTCCGTCCCACGCGGTGGCGTCTCGGAGCCGTGACTGAACCGGACCGCGCGGGCAATGTTTTCCCTGACTGTAGCAGGACGAAAAGTGCTGGTCTGCTGGAACGTTCGAATTACTCCAAGGCGGCTACGCCCGTGAAAAGGCGTGCGCGTGATGTCACGGCCGCCGAGTCTGACACGTCCATGCGTTGGGAAAAGCAGTCCGGAAATAACATTAATCAGGGTGGTTTTGCCGGCTCCATTGGGTCCGACGACACCGAGGATATCGCCTGGTGACAATCTGAAACTAATCTGATCGAACACTTTGAGGCCGCCGAACTGCTTGGCGATAGCATCCACTTGGAGTTCGCCCCCGTGTTGCGCGTTCACGGCACTATCGATTGCGGTCGCTGTGGCCATGTTCAACCCTCCAGGGTCTGCTTCGCCGCTGGTGCAGGATCTGCTGTCGGCGTTTCTTGAAGTGGCATCTGCTTCGCGGTGATGACGAAATTTCCTCGCCTTGCGCGCAAGCGCTGTGCAAGCGCCATCGCACTGCCGACAATGCCATCTTTCATCGCCAAAACGACAATCATGATTAACAGTCCGAACAAGCCTGTCGAATATTCCCCTCGATTGCTGAACAGGTTTGTGGCTGTTACCAGAAGGGTGCTGCCCACGATTGGCCCGAGCATTGAACCCGCGCCGCCTACGATGGTGTAAGCGATGTAATCGACTGAGGACATTGCGCCGAACGACGAGGGATGCGCGGTGAGAAGCATGTTTAGCAGCGAGAATCCTGCCATTCCCGACAATCCGGCCGCCACTATGAAACCGAGCATCTTGTAATGCCACACGACAAGTCCAAGGCTCTCCGCCAGAACCTGGTTCTCCTTGATGGCAGCGAAGTGCTGAAGGTAGCGCCGGGTAACAGCGGTGGTGATCACTCCAGAGAGCAAGGCAACGCCGGCTGCGAGGAACAACACAGCGCGGTTATCCTCCAAAGCGGTCCCGAAAAACGTGGTCGCAGGCATGCCCGCCAGACCGTTCGAACCACCGGTTAGGGTCGGAGTCTCGAACAGTGTCAACACTGTGATCTGCGCCAATAGAAAAGTAACCAGGACAAAGTAGACGCCGCGCAACCGCAACACTAGCGCACCCAAAGGCAAGGCGACCAGCGCTGGGACCACAAAGCTCAAAGCAGTTAGCAGCAGAGTATCGGTTAGCCCGCCGCGCAGGGCAGCGATCGCGGCGCTGTAGGCCCCCATGGCCATGAAGGCCGGCACTGCGAACGTCATCAGATCCATCCGTAGCATCACGTAGACGCCGAAGGAGGCTGGAACCGCGATCAGAATCTGCATGGCCAGCGAAACCACAAAAGGACTGCTCGTCAAGAGGGGAATTGCGAAGGCAAGCAGGAGAATCGCGATACTACTGAGTTCCGCCGCACCGCAGGAGCGAACAAACGATCTGAATCGGTCAATCATCGCATTAAGCTCCCCGGAGTTCGCGGCCGAACAGTCCTGAAGGACGAACCACCAGCATGAGCAGCACAAACACGAACAAAGCCAGAGCGCCTTTCGAGCCTCCGAGATACACGCTGGAGTAAGCTTCCACCATTCCGACGAGGAACGCGGCAAGTGTCGCGCCACCGATACTACCCAGCCCACCGAGAATCACGATGAGAAAAGACGTCGCCAGCACCGGCTCCCCTACATTCGGCGCCAGACACAGGATCGGCGTCACCAAGGCACCCGTAAGTCCTGCCAAAGCTGTCGCCAAGGCGAACGCGAGAGGGAACAGCAACCTCGGCCGCAGTCCCTGGGCCATTGCAACCCGCCGGTCATCAGCGAGTGCCCGGAGAGCGCGACCGAACCCCGTGCGGTACATCAGCAGATACACGACGGCAATGATGACAACGCACACGGAGAGCACGATCATGTTTTCTTTAGGGAAATAATAGTTGCCGCTGCGCCAAGTTCCCCTGACCGGGAACGCGAACTCCGGCGACTCCGGGCCGAAGGTGACCAGCACACCACTTGCGATCACCAGGTAAAGCCCGAGCGTTAGCATCAGCGTGGCCAAGTGATCCTCAACCAGGCGCTCCAACAGAAATAACTCAAAGACATAGCCGAGGACTCCGGTTGCTAGTAATGCGATTATCACGGCCAGAGCATAGGGTATGCCTAGATAATGCACGGAAGCATAGGCAACGTATCCGCCCAGCACGTAGAAGCCGCCGTGCGCGAAGTTCACCACGCCGAGAATGCCGAAAATCAGCGTGAACCCCAGCGCCAGCAATGCATACTGAACGCCGAGGCTCACCCCGATTAAGCCAGTAGAAACGAAGCTTTCCACGACAACTCCTTGTTACTTGCCCGTGGCCGCATCGATCCGCACAGAGGGTTGGGGTTTGCCGTTAACGATCAGCCCAGCACCAAAGGGGAACGAGAGCTCCTGGTTGATCTGGAAAAATTCCTGACCAATCCAGAGTCCCTTTCCGAGGTTCGGATCTTCAACCGGCAACGACCGAAGCGCAGCGGCAACTTTTTTGGTATCGTCGGCCGTGCCCGCCTTGGTGATAGCCTTCGTTACCATGCGAGTGGCCGGAACGTACTGATAAAAGAAATTGTTCTCGGGGGGTTCGGCGTGCATGAGACGTTTGTATTCGTCCCCCATGGCTTGAGCTTTGCTGTCAATGTAAATAGCTTCATACCAGTAAAAGTTCTTCACCACCTCCGGACCACCGGCGACGCGTAAGATCTCTTGGTCTCCGGGACCGCCAAGGCGGCCAATCGGGCCGCTGAATCCGGCCTGCCGTAATTGCTTGACCATGATCCCCGCTTCTCCCGGCGGCGAAGACGTCGTGTCGATGGCATCAGGATGGTAGTTCATGATGCGGGTAACCAGCGGGGCAAAGTTCGTCGTGCCGCGTTGGTAGTACTCTTCTTTAGCGTTGATCCCGTTTTTTGTATAGGCCACAGCGTCGACGCTCGCGATGTCCGTTCCGCCTTGGTCGTTTGGAGCAACCAGAACTACGCTCTTAAGGTTGAATTTCTGTTTTGCAATTTTCACAATCGGATCGGCCCAAGCGCTCGGACCAGGACCCAGATGGAAGACCAGAGGCCATTGCGGACCGATCGCGTTCTTGGCAAAGCTGTTGCCCATAACCAGCATGCCATTTCGGCTGGCAACCGGCTTGATTCCGGTCATTTCGGGTGAGCCGATCGGGCCGATGATCAACTTTATGCCTTGGCTGGCCAGGTTGTTTGCTGCGGCAGCTGCACCTTCCGGACTGTACTTGCCATCAAGGGCGACGACCGAGATTTTGCATTTTTGAGAACCGACCGGCAACCCACCCTTCTCTGCGTACTCAGCCGCTACCATTTCCGCCGCACCGCGCATCGCGATTCCCCATTGGGCCGCTCCGCCTGACATCGGCGCGACTACCCCCAGTTTCACTACGCATTCCGCAAAAGCAGGCGGAGCAATGAAAGATTGTGCAATCAAAGCGGCAGCCAGAGCTGTCGCAGCAAGGAAATGCTTCATATGTTCCTCCAGAAATCGTAGTTACGGGAACGTCCAGTCTCGCCAGAGCCCCCACAGCTGCGCGAAACAACACCCCAACTCAAAAACAGCTACAGCGTCATCGCAAGTTCCGCTGCTTCGGACACGCATTCCAGCAGGTCACGCGGCTTCTCGCTGTCCCCTACCCGCTTCCAAACAACAGCCGGGTCATGCAGCATCTTGGACAGCCGATTCGGTTGAGAGCCGACAGCGGTTACTACACTCTCAATCCCTTCAAAACAAAAAACCGACCCATCCTTCTTTCGGATTGCGGCCCCTTGGCGTCCCCAGTGGTCGAGCACCGCGCCGGTAATTACTCCCACCTTTTGCTCTTTCAGTCGAGCCAGAAGCATGGCTCGGACGGTTGGGGTGATGTTCTGTCCAACCTGTTCGAGCAGTTCTATAACAACAACGCTCTTGCCTTTCGACGCCAGCAGGTCTGCAACTTCCAGGCCGACCATACCGGCTCCGATCACCAAGATCTTTTCGCCAGTGAGTTCCTGACCTGCCAACACAGACCAAGCTGGAACCACCTTGTCTGGAAAGTCAGTTGAAATCGCCAGGGCCGTTGCCTGTGCTCCGCTTGCGTCGATCGCAACATCAGTCGTCAAAGAAGAAATGTCGCTTGGTTTGACTTCGGCACTGCATTTCACCTCGACACCAAACTTCTCCAAATCTCGAACACGCGACCTGACAACTTCTCGGAGTCCGGCCTTGCCTGGGGGAACACAAGCAAGCCTTATCTGCCCGCCCAGTTGCGTCTCTCGTTCAAGAAGCACCACATGATGTCCGCGTGCTGCCGCGACGCGTGCGGCTTCCAGTCCCGCGGGGCCGCCACCAACGACCACAACGCGTTTCTTGACTGGGGCGGCAGGTATCCCACTCTCGTAGTTTGTTCCAACCCAGGGATTCTGCACGCACTTCACGTCCAGGCCCTGCACCAGACGACCGAGACAGCCAACGTTACAAGCCAGACATCGCGTAATGTCTTCCGATCTACCTTCGAAAGCCTTTTGAGGCCAATGCGGGTCAGCGGTAAACGCCCTTCCGGTCGCTATGAAATCAGCATCGCCGCGCGCCAGAATGGCTTCCGCCAACTGTGGCTCGTTGATTCGTCCGACGGCGATTACCGGGATTGAAACCGCGTCTTTGATCATCCGTGCATACTTGGCCAGGGACCCCGGCTCGAAATACATCGTCTGCACAACCTGCGCGCTGGCATAGGCGGTTGCATTCGTTCCCACGCTTACGTTCAGGGCGGCAACGCCTTCCGCCTCCGCCCATCGCGCGAGTTGAATCATTTCCGCGATGGTGAAGCCGCCCTCCATAAATTCAGTTACGCTCAGGCGGTAGATGATGGGAAAATCCCGACCCACACGGTCACGTACAGCCCGAACTACTTCGAGTGGAAACCTTGCCCTGTTTTCAAAGGATCCGCCGTACTCGTCGTTGCGGCAGTTCGATAAGGGAGAGAGGAACTGATGAAGGAGATAGCCGTGTGCGCCGTGCACCTCGACTGCATCAAAGCCGGCCTCGACCGCTCTACCGGCAGCAGCGGCAAAGCATGCAACGATGTACGAGATATCTTCCCGGCTCATGGCGTGAGGCACCTCGCCGGTTGCTGCATGTGGAATGGCCGAAGGCGCGAGCGGGGTGCATCCGATCACCCTGGATGGGGCCAACTTTCCGGCGTGAATCAGTTGAATACAGGACGCCGCTCCTTCGGCTCGGATGGCATCTGTGAGTCGTCGAAGTCCCGGAATAAACCGGTCTTCGGATGAACCAATCGCCTGTGGCCGCGACTTCGTCGTCTTATCGATGTACGAAGCCTCGGTGATAATCAATCCTGCACCGCCGCGCGCACGCTCTCCGTAATACTGCAGGTTGCGATTGCAGACCACGCCGTCGAGCCCGGTAAAGTTCGTACCCATCGCGGGCATGACAATCCGGTTTCTGATTTGCAGCCGCCCTATCCGGCCCGCTTCAAACAGACGTGGATACTGCATCCATCACTCCTACGCTTCCGGTGAAGTTGGTCGCCGCGGCGCTTCTCCGGCCAGCAGCGACTTTGAACAGCCTCGTCAGGCCTTCGCGCCGTCGAAAACCAATACGTCGCGCACTGTTTCGCCACGTGCAAGGCGGTCAAAACCCTCATTGATTGTGTCCAGGGTGACCGAACCCGAACGCAGACGATTCACCGGCAGACGACCGCGACGGTACAACTCCAGGAACGCAGGAAGGTCGCGCTGCGGAACGCAGCTTCCCATGTAGCTGCCCTTGATGCCGCGCTCATCACTGACCATGGCGGCAATCGGCACACTGAATGTTTGCTTTGGCTCAGGCAGTCCGGCGATAACGACCAAACCACCGCGACGAAGAATGGAATACGCAGTAGAAAGAGCGGCAGGCACTCCGGACATCTCAAACGCAAACGCCACGCCGCCGGAGGTGGCACTCCGAACCGCCTCTACACACTTCGGGTCACGCGCATTGAAGGTATCCGTAGCGCCGAGCTGGCGAGCCAGACACAGCTTCTCCTCGCTGACATCGATTGCGATGATCCGAGATGCTCCGCAGGCATGAGCGCCCAGTAGCGTACTCAATCCGACCCCACCTAATCCAACGACAGCAACCGTAGAACCGAATGGAACTTTCGCGGTGTTTACCACCGCGCCAACACCCGTGATGACTGCGCACCCAAAAATCGCCGCATCCTCGAGCGGTATGTCAGGAGCGATGCGCACCAGCGAATTCTGCGAGACCACCGCATATTCGGCAAATACCGACAGCCCGCTGTAATGGTTCAGCACGGTATTGCCTACACGAAGCTTCCGCGCTCCGCTCTGAAGAGTGCCGCGTGACCGCGCGTCCCAGGAGGCTTCGCACAGATTCGGGCGGCCACCGTAGCAGTGGGCGCAGTGCCCGCAACTGGCGACAAAGACCATGACCACATGGTCCCCAGGCTCCAAACCGGCAACGCCGGGTCCGACCTCGCGAACGATGGCAGCCGCCTCGTGGCCGACTACCGTTGGAACTGCTCGCGGACGCATACCGGCAATTGCGGAAAGGTCCGAATGGCACAGACCCGCTGCGGCGATCTGGACAAGAACTTCCCCCGGGCCTGGCCCGTCAAGTTCAACATCCTCCACCACCAACGGACGGCTTACCGAATACGGAGCCGGCTTACCCTGCTCGTACATGACTGCGGCGCGCATTTTCATCCTGATACCCTCGCTGTTTGTTCTTTGGTTTCGGGCATTACGTCCAAACGTAGCGCAATACGATCCAGTTCCGGCGACACGGCTGGATACATCGCCATCAGCGCGGGATCATGCCCGGCGATAACGTGGTCAGGGGTTTCCGCGAGGCCACTCAATCTCTTCAGCGCATCAAGGTACTCAGATACGCTTACGAGCACGGGGAACGGAATACCTGTCTCGTTGTTTGCGTAGTAGTGCATCGCATCTCCGGCCAAAACGACCCAGCCGCGACGTGTCATCACGCGCACGACCTGCAAGCCCGGCGTGTGTCCCCCGACATGGTGAACCGTAATCCCCGGAGCTATTTCTTCCTCTCCATCGTGAAAAGCGACTTTGCCGCCATAGAGTGCCCGCACGACCGAAACAACTTGCTCGATGTCAAACGGCCGCTTAAGAAAAGGACTGCACATGCAAGGACCAATAGCGTGTTGCATCTCACGCGTTTGCAAGTGGAAACGAGCCTTTAAGAATTTGTCGAAATTCCCCGCGTGGTCCCAGTGCAAATGCGTAGTGATGACATCGTCGATCTCGGCGGGATCAATCTTGAGTCGGCGGAGACCCTCTGTCGGACATCTCAGGAAATCGTGTCCTCTGGCGGCGCAGGTTGCCGCGTCGGCTCCGCTGTCGATGAGAATTGTTTTCTTCTCCCCTACCGCCACCCAGACAAAAAAGTCCATTGGCATAGGACCGTCGTGCGGGTCCGGAACGGGGTACATGAAATTCTCGTGTCGCTGCCGCTTGCTATTGGTTGCATAGCGTATGGCGTATAAATCGTAAGTGTCCGTCATTTTAGAACCTGTGTGGCGCTACAACCACTCCCCGCGATGCGTAAATAGCTGGCTGAGTGCGCGCATTCTAAGAGTTCTGCACAAAGCAGGTCAAATTGTCTAACCCGATTTAGTTAATAGACAAACGTAATGATGAAACGCTATTGCCGTGCGAATACATCGTCCCGGAGCTAGTCCGAAACGGAGTCAGCAGTCCGGAATCGAGACAACTAGAAGGCAGGGTCACCCAATCGAATTCGGACAACGCTGGCTGGATCAGGGGTATCTTCAACCTCAACCCCTAAATCCACACCTCAAGACTGCTTTCGGCGACGGAGCCCAACTCAGCCGGAACTCCGAAGTTGGAATACCTCACCCAAATCCTCAAGCTAAGGTGCAAAAATAGTACATACGCCTGCTTCCCTACGCATGTGATTTACATCACGCGCACATGTGATTAACATCCACATCACGCGCGCATGTGATCCATCAAATTTCATCTGCGAACAAGAACGGCGCGAGAGCTGCATCGGTTGGCTCCGGCAGGGCGAAGCCCACGTTGGCAAGTGCTAAGAAAGCGCGGAAACACTGAGCTACAACATGTAGGTGCCTGTTTGTCGCGGTGAAATCATATCGCTGCACGATATCGGCGTCGAAATAAATTAGTTGTGGATTTTCTGCAGGAGAACAGACATTCCTCTACTGATATGATCCATGAAAGAACCACGTTGGTGTAATTGGCAACTAGATGTGCACCATTGGGAAACATAAGTCTGCCGAGCATGCAGAGCGCAACAATACCTGTGGATGACGAGACGTGGGACGGGCACGGCGGACCAGGTGCTCCATCGAAAGCTTTAGCGCTTTGCCGCAGGGCCTGCACCACTCGGCCCGGAAAACTCCTTCTCGTCAATGGCATTCATTCCCGCAAAGCTGCGGGCATGTTCAAGCATCGCGCCGGAAGGACGCGCATAGTGCTGTGTTCTGCTGACTTCCAGGCCGATCTTTACCATGAACTCGGCGTGGCGAAACAGGACTCCGAGCGCATCCATCACGGGCGCGTCTGCAACGCGGCGGATCCCTTGCCGCCAGATAAACTCGTTCAGCACACCGTCCCCAGGGATGATCACCTCTGCTCCAGCTTCAAGACCCTGTCGGCATGCGCGCTCAAAGCCCTCGGTTACTGCTTGTAAGCAGCCCTGTTCTCCCTCTAGTACATACTCGTCAATCGCCGGGTCCATGGCGACCACAGCGGCCAAACGATGCTCAAGTCCATACGCCTGAGCCAGCTCCGCATGCTGAGCCTGTTGATCGCGGTTCAGCGCAACGAGCGCAAACTTATGGCCCAACGAGCAAGCTACGAGCATACAAGTTTCCGAAAGGCCCACGACCGGAATTTTGACCAGACTTCGAGCCTGCCGCAGGGCCGGATCATAGAAACAGCCGATGGCAACCGCGTCATAGCCTTCGCGTTCGGCAGTTAGCGCAGCCTCGCAGATTTGAATTTCATTGAGAAACTCAAGACAGCGGTGCCGGATCGCATCGATCGGCACGAAATCGGGGCCGTAGGTGCCTGGCTTCAGTCCGTGCACAGTGACATTTGTGCCAGAATCCGCCAGCAAGGCAGCATGTTGTTCCAGGCTCTTGCGATAAACGGGAGCCATATTGAGATCAAGGATGCTTTGATGCCAAATGCGCATTTCATTCCGGCCCCAACCGGTTCGAATTTTCCCGAAGAAAACTTGGAGGTTACGCAATCCCCCTTTTACGGTGAGTAGCCATTGTCGTCGCCATCCTCGGCATCGTCGCCCAGCAGCCAACGGGCATTTCCGGGCACGGACGGCGTGCTTACTCACCCCCAACTTTCGCGCCACGTCCTCCGTCCAGAATTCCCGACCTCTCGCGTTTTGTCCCTATGCAGATTGATAGACGCTAGTTCCGCCCACGATAGTCTCAAGTACCTTAATGTCTTTGAGCGCGTTGGGGGAAGCGAACGGATCGCCGGACAGAATGGCGAAATCCGCGAACTTGCCTGGCTCTATGGATCCCCTTGTATTTTCTTCGAAAGACTGCCGTGCCGAATTAATGGTGATCGCGCGCAGTGCTTGCAGTGCCGCTATCCGCTGCTCGGCACCGATCACCTGTCCACCGACTGAAATCCGGTTCACAGCGGACCAGGCGAGGAATAACGTATCGATCGGCGTGACCGGCGTGTCGGTATGCAGCGTGAATGGCAGCCCCCGCTGGAGAGCGGATTTCAGAGGATTGATCCTCGCGGCCCGTTCAGGCCCTAAAAAAATCTTCGTGTGCCGGTCGCCCCAATAGTAGGTGTGCAGAACGAAAAACGATGGGATGACGCCCAGCTCTTTCATCTTATCCAGCTGATCCTCACGGGACGTCTGGGCATGTACCACGACGTGCCGGGCGTCGGGGCGCGGGAACTCGTTTTGCGCGGCTTCATAGGCGAATAAAATATCGTCGATGGCGGCGTCGCCGTTGCCGTGAATCGCTATCTGCAACCCCATCTTGTGCAGTTCTTTGACGATTCGGACCAGCTCTTCCCGACTCCTGATCGGCCAGCCCCGATAATCTGGCGCGGCATTCTTTAGCTGAACAAAATATGGTTTGGTCAGGTAGGCTGTCCAAGCCTGTATCGATCCGTCGTGAAACATCTTTGCTGTTCTGATCGTCAGATCGCTCTCAGCCAACCCTTTTACCTTAATGTCCCCGCTCTTTACCCCCCGAACTAACTCTGGAGCCAGCCAAACGACTAAGCGGGTTGGCATACGGCCCGACTTCCTGGCTTCAACAAGTTGTTCAAGTGTCTCGATGTCGTTCACGATCCCGTCTTGTACGGTAGTGATACCTTTCATTGCATATTGCCGCGCCATGTGGCTGGCAGCAGCAACTCCCTGCTCGAGAGTGAGGGCCGGCAGTCTCTTCCTTACATCCATGATGGCGGTTTCTGTCAGATATCCGTTGGGCTCGCCGGATAGCGGGTCTTTAACGATCTGTCCTCCGTCCGGATCCGGTGTGTTGCGATCAATACCCAGCCATTTCAGGGCTGCCGAATTCACGCATCCTACGTGACCGGAAATATGCACGATCACCACAGGATGTTCGGTGGACACCAGATCCAGTTCGGCGTTCGTCAGATGCCTTTTTTCAGCCAGCAAGGTGTCGTCATAGCCGGCGCCGATGACCCACTGTCCCTTCGGTAGGGTGGCTGCTTTCACCTTCAGCGCTTGCACAATATCGGCAATGCATTTCATTGTTCCGACTGGCGGGCTGTTCAGCGATACCTCGTACAGTGCTTGTACTCCGGCTGGCATCAAATGGCTGTGCCCATCGACGAACCCCGGCGTCATGGTCTTTCCCTGGAGGTCGATTACTTTTGTATCGGGGCCGCACAGGGCCATAATTTGTGCGTTCGAGCCGACAGCCGCAATCTTGTCGCCCGTTACGGCCACCGATTCCTGGATGCAGTTACCATCATCCATCGTAATGACTTTACCGTTCAGATACGCCTGGTCGATGTGCATCGTAATTCTTTCTCCTCGATATTGCTTTCTTAACGGACCGCGGGTACCGCAGCCTCCGCAGCGACCGCAGAAGCAATTCGACGCTCAGACTTCGCTGTGAGCATATATCGTTCCACTGCTACCGGGTCCGGCTTAGTCATTAAACTAACTATAATCATAACCGCGGCATTGATGAAGACAGATACCAATCCCTTATTGATCCCGTAAGTTACAAGCTGGATGGTATTGAACAGGAATACACAAAACACGCCTACTATCATGCCACTGGCAATTCCCCACTTGGTTGCCCTCTTCCACGCAATAGTTGCGATTATTCCGGGGAAGATTTGAGTAATCCCGAAATACGCGATGGTAATCAGGCCCAGAAGTAACTTGGGGAAGTAGATGGTGAGCAAAACACTACCTGTTAGAAAGAGGGCTGTAGAAGATCGAGTCCATCTCACAAGGCTATTGGAAGACATACCAGGATTAAACATACCGATAATATTCCTGGACACGATGCCACCGATGGCCAGTGAAACATCGGCCAATACGAGCATGCAGGTCAAAGCTCCGCCGGCAGCAACGACGCCGACTAACCAGGAAGGTAGATTCCGGACGATCATGCCCATAAACGCATCGTCAGGATTCTTCAGGCCAGGAACCGTAACGAGGGTGAAGAAGGCGGCAGTCACCAAAAATACATACATCAACATGTACACCGGCATAATGCATTGATTATGTCTGATCGTCTTCTCTGATTTTGCCGAGAACACGTATTGCATGATAGACGGCCAGCTATAGAATCCCACCGCTTGAAATAGAATAGTCGAGATCAAGAAGGTCACGTGCTTATCTATCGGAACCGCCACGACCGTCAAATAAGTGGGAAATTGCACATAAGCCGCTCTGTAGATCGCCTCCAACCCGCCAGGCATCTTAACTACCGCCGTGACCCCGCCAATAACAATAGCGGCAATCATCAAAAAGTCTTTGAGAATGGCGACATACGCTGAACCTTTTATGCCGGAAAGTCCGACATAAAGGAAAGCAATGAATGATGCAACGATGACGGCAGCAATCGGATTAATGTGAACGCCCAAATAGCGAATAATGATGCTTAATCCGGCAAATTGCATTTGCGCCCAGGGCAGAAGGAACAAGATGCTCAAAAATGCGACGAGAAGCCCGAGCCACTTACTGTCAAACCGCCACCCAAACCAATCACTCGTGGTTGAAGCGTCAGCGATTTTTCCGATTCTCCATACCCGGGGGTTCAAGAAATAACCTACCGGGTAAGCCAGCAGGATGTATCCGAGGAACCAAAGCACATAGCTGGATCCACGCGAATATACCGCGCCGGGGACGCCGATCATCGTCCCTATGCCGTAGATTTCGCCTACGGTAACAAAGAAGAACAAAAAGGCGCCGAATTTCCGGCTTGCCACCAATATCTGATTGATGTCGCTGGCTATGATGCCACGTCGTGATAGGAGGGCCAACCCGATGGATACCAGAATAAGAATTGAGAACGTAAATAAAGCCATAGCTATGCCCTTTCCGGCTGCTGCGACGGATTATCGACTTACTCTTCTTTGTTTTCGGGATCTAATTTGTAGCCAATGAACATGGAGATTGGCGTGAGTATGATCCACAAGAAGATCCAGAAATATATAAACGGGAAACCCAGAATGAAAGGCTCCGCCCGGTTATACAAGGGGAACGCGCCGACAACGGCAAGAAGCGGGATAACCAACACAAATAGCCAAGTCCAAAATCTGCTGCTCATCTGGACACTCCCTTTTGCAGTTTCTTTTGTCCGGAGAACGAAATATCGCATTTTGCACTCTGGTTGTCAACTAGGGTTTAATCTTAGTCTCAGGCTGAAGCACGCGATGTATGTCATTGATAAAACACGTGTTAGCGTGTACTGGATTAATCTCTGGAGCTGCCGCAACGCTCGCCATGGGCTCGCTATGCCGGAAGCTGTGGAGCTTCTATGTCTTCCGGGATAGGGTCAGCCGGCCTCACAACCGAAGCAACTGTTGAGCGCTAGTCTCGAATCGGCAAACATCTGAAAGGTGAAAGCGGGACGGCAAATTGCAATGCGGGGCGTCAGACGTCTACGACCCCGGGGACGGCTGGCCCACGATGCCAGCCGAGGTCTGGGACGTTAGCGTAGTAGTGTTACCTTTCGATTTGCCATTGCAGTGGGCCTAAATCCCCCATGGGGGCCCTCTCCGCCACTTATGTCGAATCAATCAGTTACAAGTCTCCCAAAGCCTTCCTAAAGAGTTGAAACGCTGCGTTTTGCAACAGCCCCAATAACGAATATCACTGACGCGAATACCCCTAAAAGGGATAATCACTGCGCAACCTGATAAGGGCGCACGCCGCTATCCTCACGCATAAACAGCGGCGTACGCCGTTTACTTTTGAGTGTCGCCGACAGTGATTTAGGGCTGAAGAAGGATAGCTTGTTGACGCCACTCAGGGCCGAGCCGTATATTTTCCGTGTCTTACCCGCTCCTGCATTTTACCTAAAGGAGTCATCCATGAAGGGCGTGGAAGAACCAACCGCCGCAGCGATGAAAGGAAACCGACATGCCGACATCGCTGTTCGCTTAAATGATGTGAAGAAAGCCGCTGAACTTACTACTAAAGCAGGCGATAATATTCCCTATACTGATTTTGCGGAATGGAAATCAAAAGACTTGATCGACGACAACTAATCTTCCGCAGGTCACCTTCTGAATTGTTCTGTTTACCGTGCTGTAAAAACCCTGAGCCATACGGTTCGGGGTTTTGTTTTCGGCAGCCGTTGATGAACCGCACGTCACGCCGTCATCCTCACCCCGCAATGATACTTCGTGCGCCTTTTGATGTTTTAGATTCGTTTCGGCGTTTTCGCGAGAATCAATTGGCACGCACAGTCAGTACCGGAACCTTGCTGTTCCTGACTACGTACTCGGCAACGCTGCCCAAGAGCAGATGCTTCAATCCCGAGCGACCGTGGGTTCCCATTACAATCATTTGGCAATTCAGTTCCAGCGCGACATCTACAATTGCGGCGGGTGGTGAAGCTTCACGAACGGCAGTCTCAGCATCGGGGATCAACGCCTGCAACTCCCCCATGCGTTTTTCAGCTTGCTCTCGTAGAATATAGAGCGGAGCAAAATCAGCCGTCACGCCACCTGTCTCCACAGCTACCGCAGCCACCGCGTCGATAACGTGCAGCAGAATCAGCTTCGCCCCGAGCGCGTCCCCGAAAGACCGTGCCCATTCCAAAGCATTGCTGGCATGAGCAGAAAAATCCATTGCGACAAGAATGCGCGAAATTTGTGGCACGGCACCCGTCATCTGATTCTTCGTGTTCATCTGGGATTTCCTCTTTGACTACGAAAACGGTAAAGATTGTACGCCATTTAGTCTTGCTCCGAGGATCTTAAGCCAGTTCATTTTGGAGCAGGACGGCGCCGATTTCAAATAACCTGCCAAAAGCCACTTGGGTACGGTTGTCGCGCCAGTTTGGGCTTTGCATTTCTGGTTGGTGGGGCTAAAATTTTCCAGAATACCTGCACTTCTTCATAAAGGTTCCAGATGACCGGACGCAAGCATTACCGGTCCTCGGCAGTAGTGTATGGAATTTAGGCTTTACACGAGTTTTTTAGCAACCGACGTAGAAATCGCGCTCAGTGTATCGCGATTAGATTTAATGAACTTCAGGCTTCCGACCCTCGGATTGGCTGCTGCCGTTCTGATGGAAGACCCGTCGCCAACGGTCTTGTGTTTCGATCTGAGAACTGCCAGTCCGGGTGAACACCTTACGGGTTTTTTCAGGAATATTCCACGTCGCATGAAAGAAGCTTATCCATGAGAGTCAGCGGTCTTGAAATTGAAGTCTTTGAACTCTCCCCCGCCGTTGCCGTAACCATGGGTCGTAGAGATTACGGAGACGAAGAAGAGACGCCTGAGGAAGAGGAGTTTGAGGAAGAGGACCCGGAGGAAGGCGACGAGGAAGACGAACCCGAAGAAATGCTCTGGAGGTCATCGACGACCTTCGATTATGATGGCACGGTGCGAACCATAGTTAAAGAGGACCCATGCGCTGCCGTCCGCCAACTGCGTGACGCCGGTGATTCGGTCTTTGGAGAAGTGCAAGGGCCATCAGTCCGGCCCGCCATATCGTTATCTAGTCACCACAGCGGAGAGGAATAAGGATGGTTAGGTTTCCGAATCGAGTCTTGTTCGTCGGTTTTGGAGCAGTAGCGCGTTGCACGCTGCCCATTTTGGTCAAACACCTCAGTATCGATCCCAAGCACATCACCATCATAGATTTTGAGCCAAACGACGACGCTCTGAAGCCGTGGATCGAGCAGGGCATGACTTTCGTCAAGGATCGCGTGACGCCGGAGAACCTGGGGAACTTGCTGGGACAGCACGTCTCGGCCGGAGACCTCCTCATCGACCTGGCGTGGAATATCGATTGTTGCGAAATCGTGCAGTGGTGCCACGACCGGGGCGTCCTCTATGTGAACACGTCGGTAGAGCTCTGGGATCCCTACGCTGGAGCGGAAGACAAGCACCCTACCGAGCGAACCCTGTACTGGCGCCACATGAATCTGCGGCGGATGATCTCCACGTGGAGCGAACCTGGGCCGACGGCGGTGATCGAACACGGAGCCAACCCAGGCCTGATCAGCCATTTCACCAAGCAGGCGCTCCTCGACATCGCGCAGCGCGCCCTCGCGGACAAGAAATTCAGCGGGGCTCAGGCGGAGAAGGTCGCTCACCACGCCAAGGCGCGGAACTTTAACCATCTGGCTCAGCAACTCGGCGTCAAGGTCATTCATTGCAGCGAGCGCGACACGCAGATCACGGACCAGCCCAAACAGGTGAACGAGTTCGTCAATACCTGGAGCGTGGAGGGCTTCCGGGAAGAGGGGACGACCACGGCCGAGATGGGCTGGGGCACCCATGAAAAAGAGCTGCCCGCCCTCGCCTTCGAGCATCGCGGACGGCCCCAAGAGCCAGATCTGCCTGGCGCGGATGGGCATCAACACATTCGTTGCGAGCTGGGTGCCACCGAATCACGACATCGTCGGCATGATCGTGCGCCACGGCGAGGCGTTCACCATCACCGAGAAGCTCACTGTTTGGGAAGACGGCAAGGCGATCTATCGACCCACGGTTCACTACGCTTATTGCCCGTGCGACGCCGCCATTGCCTCGCTCCACGAACTGCGCGGCTACGACTACCGGTTGCAACCGCGCATCCGCATCATGACCGACGAAATCATCAGCGGAGCCGATATTCTGGGCGCACTGGTGATGGGGCATCCCTACCAATCGTGGTGGTGCGGAACCGATCTCGATATCGAGGAGTCGCGCCGCCTGGTTCCGCATCAGAACGCCACCACGATGCAGGTAGCCATTTCGGTTGTCGCCGCCTGCATGTGGATGGTCGAGAACCCGCGCCGGGGGCTGTGCGTGCCTGACGACCTGCCCCATGACTATGTGCTGGAGCGTCAGCAAGCCATACCTGGGTACGTTCGTTTCCGTGGCCTCGGATTGGAACCCGCTGAAACACTACTCGAATTTTTTCAGCGGATATAACAAGCCGCAGCTCGACCTGTCCGACCCTTGGCAGTTCAAGAATTTTCTAATCACGGAGGGAGACGGCATTTGAACCCAGCGCGGCGCTACGGGAATTTACCTGCACGCCTCAAGATCGCGGTTGACGTAAACATCTGAGCCAAGGACTACAAGCTATGGACCAAAAGACACTGCTTGCAATTGGCCAAGAAGCACGGCACGCCGTTTGTCGTTGTGGACCATAAGGTGCTGCGGGAAAACTACGACCAGTTCCGAAAGTATCTGCCGCGCGTGCAGGTCTACTACGCGGTCAAGGCTAACAGCGAATCCGCAATCGTGCAGACGTTTTACGATGCCGGAGCCAGTTTCGACGTCGCCAGCATGGCGGAGTTCTTGAACGTCCACGAAAAGATCAAGGATCTTCCGGCGAAGCAGCGGCAGGATTTCATCTGGGATCAGCATCATTTACGCGAACCCGATCAAGGCGATTGAAACGCTCGAGCGGTTGGACCCATACAAGCCGCTGGTCACCTACGATAACCACGAAGAGGTGATCAAGATCGCCCGCTATGCGCCGCACTCGGGCCTGGTGCTGCGGTTGCGCGTCCCCAACACCGGATCGATGGTGGAGCTGTCAAGCAAGTTCGGCGCTTTGCCCGGCGAGGCCGTGGACCTGATCGCCTTCGCTCACAATAACAAGCTCGAGGTCGAAGGTCTGAGCTTCCACGTCGGCAGCCAGTGCACGAACGCCAAGAACTACAGCCAGGCGCTGCACCTGGCCGCAGGCATCTTCGCAGAGGCCAAGTTACGCGGCTTCGATCTCAAGCTCCTCGACATCGGCGGTGGATTTCCTGCCCACTACGACGAGACGGTTCCTCCTTTCAGGAAGCTCGCCAAAATGATCAATGCCGAGTTGGACCGTCTTTTCCCCGAACCGATCGAAATTCTTGCCGAGCCAGGTCGTTTCCTGGTCGCCTCCGCCGCAACCGCCGTTGCCCAGATCATCGGCAAGGCCGTCCGCGAGCGGCAGGCTTTGTTACTATCTCAACGACGGCGTCTATCACACCTATAGCGGCATGATCTTCGACCACGCCCAGTACCGCCTTAAGAGTTTCAAGAGAGGTCCCACTCAGATCTGCTCCGTCTTCGGCCCCACGTGCGACGCGTTCGATACCATTAACCTGGCCGAGCAACTTCCGGACTTGGAGATGGGCGAACTGGTCTACTCCGAAAACATAGGCGCCTATGCGGCCGCCAGCAGCACGTCCTTCAACGGCTTTCCGCCGGCCACGGTCGTGCATGTGAACCAGCAATGCCCAGTAGCAGCGGTCTCACAATCTGAAGTCACAGATTCGCTACTGTCGTCAACCGCGGTTGCCGGGCGAAGTTGATACTGATGTGGATCGCGGGCTTATCAGAAGCGAGCCTTAGCGGCGGCAGCGCGATGCTCGGCGGGCCGTTGCGACCCATCGCCAATTCCCAGTTTGAATCGGTCCATCATTTGGAGCATGTTCGCCGACATTTTTGACATCTGTTCCGCGGACGCCGCAAGCTCGCTCGAACCGGAACTGCTCTGCTGTGCCAGGTCGCGCATACGCTCCATTGCCTTGACCACTGCGCGCGTGCCGGTAGATTGCTCCTCCACAGAACAGTTGATCTCGTGCGTAATCTCATTCAGACGGGTAGTGGCGCGGGCAATTTGCGAGGAACCCGCCGACTGCTCATTCGTTGCGCCGCCAATTTCCTGGGCGAACTTATACACCTCTGTAACAACGTCGGAAATCTTCTTGAGCGCCCCGCTGAGTTCGCGATTGAAGCCCAAGCCTTCGTTCACGATGCTTGTGCTCTTGTCCATGTCCGCGACCGCTTTCCGCGCTTCTTTCTGGATGCTCTGAATCAGCTCGGAAATCTCTTTGGCCGATTGCGCAGACCTTTCAGATAGTTTGCGGACTTCGTCGGCGACAACTGCGAATCCAAGCCCGTGTTCCCCGGCACGCGCGGCTTCAATGGCGGCATTCAAGGAAAGCAGGTTCGTCTGCTCGGCCAAATCGTCGATAACCTCGATGATCTTATCGATTTCTTCGACGCGATGGCCCAGCACGTCAATGATCTCCGCCGAAGAACGGATCGAGGTGTTGATGCGGTTCAGTCCATTGGTCGCCTTATCCATGCTGCCAATCCCGTTCTCCACTTCCTGGCGGGAACGCTTGGAGATGTCGAGCAGGATTCTGGAAGTATCGGCCACTCGCTGAATGGAAGTCACCATCTGGTCGATCGAGGCCGCTGTTTCGCTGACGCTGGCTGCCTGCACCTGGGTGTTCTTGACGACGCTTTCGACGTTGAGGCTCATCTCGTGCATGGTGCTTGTTACTTCGTCGATTGCGGCGGAGGCCTGCAGTCCGACTCTGGCAGCTTTTTCCGTCGTATCGGCGACCTGGGAGGATCCGCTGGCCACCTGCGCGGCGCTGTCACGCACTCCACGCACCAGCGTTCCCAGTCCTTCGGCCATGCGGGCAAAGGCGTTGCCCAACGTATCGCGCTCGGACCTCGGCTTGACTTCATTCGCCAAATTGCCGCCGGCGATGGCCTCGGAAATTGCAGCCATCTCCTGCAAGTAAGAAACCATCGCAGCGAAGGAACGCGCCAACTCGCCAATCTCGTCCGTCAACTTCGTCTCTTCGTCCACACCGCTCAGATCGCCTTCTGCAATCCGCCGCGCCCGCGCGACCAGACGGCGAACGGCAGCCGTTATCCTGCGACTGATGAAGGCGGCAAGAACCGATCCCAGAATGATCACCAACAGACAGCAGATCACCACCGTTACCAAGGCCGCAGAAGCCGATGCTTCCGCCCGCTTGCCATCCTCATCGGCAAGCTTGTTGATGTTGTCGATTAGCTTATTTGCGTCGGCCCGGACCTTGTTTGCTGCCTGAAAGGAACTGATCGTAAGATTGGAGCGGGCCTGCAGCACGCCAGCTTCACCGCTGTCGGCCAGCGCCATCTGGGAATACTGCTGCCGCTTGTTGTTAGCCAGATCAGCCAGCATTGCCTGAACGATATCCCGGTCCTCCTGCAACGTAAACTTTGGGCTCAGCTCTTGCAGCTTGGCAGCGGCAGTGTCGGCATTGTTCCACAAGAACGCAACCATTTTCTTCAGCCGCTCGATCTCACTGACGTCTTTGCCCTCATGAGCGAGGATGTATCCCCGCACAGCGGCGTTGAGCTGGTTCGTGTTCGACAACACCGCGTAAGCCTGGTTCAGTTCTGTCGTGCGGAACGCAGCCCGCTCCTGAGCGGCTATAATCTGCGTCATCTTGACATACGCGACAGTCGAGCTGATTGCCACGAGGACCATCACTATCCCGAAGCTAACGTACAATTTTCTGCTGATCGTCCAATGCACTGGGAACTCCTGGGCGCTGAAAACCACGGTAATCTGGGGGGAGATTATCCTAAATAATGACCTGATCCTATAGATATCCTGGTTCTTATCATAGGTTACGTCAGTGCGCAGACCTGGGAGCAACACAAAAGCCAGATTTGGTTCTGGCGGCAATGTATGGGGAATGTGCAAGGCGGATTGTTTTGTCCTGGACTTGGAAGAGCAGTACCAGCGGCGATGCAAGTCGATTACTAAGCACGCCGGTCGCATTGATCTTTCGGTCACTTACGCAGATCGTTCTCAGGCGCTAAACTCGCTACGACAAGTGCGGCATGTCCCTCACAACTATCTTGGCCATTTACGCGGCGATCATCTCCAGCATCTTGCTCGGCTGGAACCTATACCGTGAACTGCATAACCGAGCCCGGGTCAAAATTTCGATCTCGCTGATGCGGATTGAGATGGGAATCGATGGAAGGCAATCTGCGTTCGCTTTTCACTCGCCAAATGGAAATGCAGGCGCAGACGTGCACGTGGTCATCAAGATGACCAACGTCGGTCCTAGACCCATGCTGTTGCAGGGGTGGGGCGGCGAATGGAAACTCCCCGAAAATGGAAAAGACAAATTTGTCGTGATTTCTCAGGGTTTGCCACGGATGCTGAAACGGCACGAATCTCACCAGGAGTTCACGCCTGACCTTTCCATAATCAGTCCCAATATCAAAGCCCTCTTCGTCTGGGACTCGGATGGGAGTAACTGGTACGTGTCCGACAAGGAACTCCGAGCAACCGTCGAACAGGCCCGTAAACACACCAGCGCCCCTGAGTGTATATCGCGAGACTTAACCCCCTCCTAGTGTAGCGTCCCAGAAGTTGGCGCAATAACTTTTGAGTGTCATTCTGAGCGAAGCGAAGAATCCCAGCACGGCGCGGACCTGAGACGCAGCCAAAGGATTTCATAAATGCTCAGAGCGGCGCGTGTTGGGGCAGTTCTCAGGGGATGTTTCGCTATGCTCAACATGACACTCCGGGGGAAGTTTCGGGACACTAGCAGATACCGCGACAAAATCTTCCTGACCCTGCTGGGCTCCAGCGTTGTTCTCCGTAGAGGACGCTGGCTTCAGCATGAGTGCGCGTGCAAGGACTCCCAAGCCTGACTCCATTCGGGCTGTCGTGCCGAGAGCTTTACGATCCTAGTCCATATGGCCGCAGCCGTCGCACGCCCTTCCGTTCTATCATGATGGATTGGGACGCCGATCCGCATGAATCCATTTTCGCCCTCAGGTCGATTAACCTCTAGCGGGGCAAGGGACGCGTGTTGCCGGTGCGAAAGAAGAGACGATGAAGGAAGCGACGAAACCAACCATCCCACGCATTATGACGATCAATGGCGGCTCATCGAGCATTAAGTTCGCCCTGTTCGAGGCAGGTGACTCGCTATCGCGGATTCTGGAGGGCACGATCGAGCGGATTGGACTGCCGGATTCCACCTTGCGGGTGAAAGGCTTGAACCAGGCAGACAGTTTTTCGCGGTTAGTGGCGGCGCCGGATCATACGGCGGCAGTGGGCGCCCTGATGGACTGGATCGAGGAACGGGGCGGGCGTGACTCATTGACCGCAGTGGGGCATCGCGTGGTGCACGGCGGGCCGAAGTATAGCGAACCGCAGCGAATCACCGCGGAAATGGTCGAGGAGCTGCGCCGGCTCAGCGCATTCGATCCTGAGCATCTGCCGGAGGAGATTCTGTTGACCGAGGCGTTTCATCGGCGGTTTCCCGACCTGCCCCAGGTGGCGTGCTTCGACACGGCTTTTCACCATGATCTGCCGCGCGTAGCCCGGTTGTTGCCGATTCCGCGCCGCTACGAAGCGCAAGGAGTGCGGCGGTACGGGTTTCACGGGTTGTCGTATGCGTTTCTCATGGGAGAGCTGGCGCGCCTGGCGGGATTGGAAGTGGCCCAAGGCCGTGTCATCCTCGCTCACCTCGGCAACGGCGCGAGCCTGGCGGCGGTGCGTGACGGCAAATCCGTCGATACGAGCATGAGCTTCACGCCGACCGCCGGGATTCCGATGAGTACCCGCTCCGGCGATCTCGATCCCGGGCTGGTGTGGTACTTGGCGCGCACCGAAGGCCTCGATGACAAGCGTTTCAATGAGATGATCAATTTTCAGTCCGGACTGCTCGGGCGTGTCCGAGACCAGCTCCGACATGCGCGACTTGCTTGACCGTGAAACCGGGGACGTGCGGGCGGCTGAAGCGGTCGCGCTGTTTTGCTACCAGGTCAAGAAATGGATCGGCGCATTCGCGGCTGCGCTCGGCGGAGTGGACACGCTGGTGTTCGCCGGCGGCATCGGAGAGAATGCGCCTGCGGTACGCACCCGGAGTTGCGACGGCCTGGGATTCCTTGGCATCGAACTCGATGAAAAGCGAAACGCGGCGAATGATGGCGTGATTTCCGCGGCGGCCAGCCGGGTCGCGGTACGCGTCATTCGCACGGACGAAGAACGCATGATAGCCAAATTGGTTTGCCGCGTTCTCGACCTTGGCAGAAAAGAGGAGAATTGAGCCGTGAAGACAAAAACTCTTTCCCCCGAACTGCTCCACAAGATCGATGCGTACTGGCGCGCCGCCAACTACTTGTCGACCGGCCAAATCTATCTTTACGACAACCCGCTGTTGAAGCGTCCGCTGACGCTCGCGGACGTGAAGCACATGCTGCTGGGGCACTGGGGCACGACCCCCGGTCAGAACTTTATTTATGTGCACTTGAACCGGGTCATCAAGAAATATGACCTCGACATGATTTACGTCTCCGGCCCCGGACACGGTGGCCCGGCTGTCGTAAGCAACACGTACCTCGAGGGCACATACAGCGAGATCTATCCCAACATCAGCCAGGACGAAGCCGGGCTGCGGAAGCTCTTTCTTCAGTTTTCGTTTCCCGGAGGAATCCCCAGCCACGCATCGCCGGAGACGCCCGGTTCGATTCACGAGGGCGGGGAACTGGGCTATTCGCTTAGCCATTCGTTCGGGGCTGTGTTCGACAATCCCAATCTCATCGTCGCCTGCGTGGTCGGCGATGGCGAGGCGGAAACCGGACCACTGGCGACGGCGTGGCATTCGAACAAGTTCCTCGATCCAATCACCGACGGCGCGGTGCTGCCGATCCTGCATCTCAACGGCTACAAGATTGCCAATCCCACTTTGCTCGCCCGAATTTCCCGTGAGGAATTGGAGCAGTTGCTCCGCGGCTATGGGTGGACGCCGTACTTCGTCGAGGGCCATGAGCCCGGGTTGATGCATGAGGCCATGGCCGCAACGCTCGACACGGTGGTAGAGCAGATCAGAAAAATCCAGCAGGACGCGCGCAGTAAGGGCAACTTTACGCGTCCGCGCTGGCCGATGATCGTCCTCAATTCACCCAAAGGCTGGACGGGGCCGAAGGTGGTCGACGGCGTGCAAATTGAAGGCACCTTCCATTCGCACCAGGTGCCGCTCTCCGACCCAGCCGCCAATCCCGAACACCTCAAGCTGTTGGAAGAATGGCTGAGAAGCTACCGGCCGGAGGAACTCTTCGATGAGCAGGGTCGCCTGAAACCGGAGCTGGCCGAACTTGCGCCCAAGGGCGAACGACGCATGGGCGCGAATCCTCACGCCAACGGCGGCATTCTGCTGCGCGACCTGCGGATGCCGGATTTCCGTGACTATGCGGTCGACGTGGCCTCGCCGGGGGTCGGCGGCATCGGCGATACGCATGTGCTCGGGCCTTTCCTGCGCGATGTGGCGAAGCTCAACGGCGAGCAGAGGAACTTCCGCGTCTTTGGCCCCGATGAGACGCTTTCCAACGGACTTGAGGCTCTCTTTGAAGTGACCAAACGCCAATGGGATGCTGCGACCGTGCCAAACGACGAATCTCTGGCACCCGCCGGGCGAGTGATGGAAATGCTCAGCGAGCACCAATGCGAAGGCTGGCTCGAGGGCTACCTGCTCACCGGGCGGCATGGACTCTTCAATTGCTACGAGGCGTTTATTCACATCGTCGATTCGATGTTCAACCAGCACGCCAAGTGGCTGAAGGTCACGGCGCGACTGCCGTGGCGGCGAAAGATCGCTTCGCTGAACTACCTGCTGGCTTCGCATGTCTGGCGCCAGGATCACAACGGCTTCACGCACCAGGACCCAGGTTTTATTGATCATGTCGTGAACAAGAAGGCCGAGGTCGTGCGGGTTTACCTGCCGCCGGATGCAAACTGCCTGCTCTCCGTGATGGACCACTGCCTTCGAAGCCGCCATTATGTAAACGTTGTGGTCGCGGGCAAACACCCGGCGCCGCAGTGGCTGACGATGGACGCCGCCGTCAAGCACTGCACCGAGGGAATCGGCATCTGGCAATGGGCCAGCAACGACCAGGGCATCGCGCCCGACGTGGTTATGGCCTGCTGCGGCGACGTGCCAACGCTGGAGACGCTTGCCGCCGTCTCCCTCATGCGCGAGCATCTGCCCGAGCTGAAGATCCGGGTGGTCAACGTCGTCGACCTCATGAGGCTGCAGCCGCAAACCGAACACCCGCACGGGTTGAGCGACACGGATTTTAACGAACTCTTCACCAAGGACAAGCCCGTCATCTTCGCCTTCCACGCCTACCCGTGGTTGATCCACCGACTGACCTACCGTCGCGCCAACCACGACAATCTGCACGTCCGCGGCTACAAGGAAGAGGGCACCATCACCACGCCCTTCGACATGACTGTGCTGAACGATCTGGACCGCTTCCACCTCGTGATGGACGCCATCGACCGTCTGCCGCAGACCGGCGAGAAAGGCATCTACCTGAAGCAGCAGCTCAAGGACAAGCTGATCGAGCACAAGCAATATATCGACAAATACGGCCAGGACATGCCGGAAATCCGGAGCTGGAAGTGGAACAATCCCAAATGAGTCCGCAGCAGTCAGAGGTGCAAGGATAGTGAAAAAGCTAATTGTTTTTGACCTGGACGGAACGCTCGCCGAAAGTAAGTCGTCGCTCGATGCCGAAATGTCTGTACTGCTTTACGATCTTCTCGGTAGCGTCAAAGTGGCCGTGATTTCCGGAGGTGGTTGGCCACAGTTTGAAAAGCAATTGCTTTCCAATCTTCCCCATGATGAACGCCTCGTGAACCTTTCCCTTCTTCCTACCTGCGGAACAAAGTTCTTTCAATACAAAGGGGACTGGAAAAAGATGTATTCAGAGGATTTCAGCGCGGATGAAAAAGAAAAAATTGTCGGCTCTCTGGAAAAAGCGGTCGGTGATAGCGGGCTTCAAGGTCGAGAAGCTCTGGGGAGACGCAATTGAAGATCGGGGTAGCCAAATAACATTTTCCGCATTAGGTCAGCAGGCACCCTTGGCGGAAAAGGAAAAATGGGACCCCGATTTCGCCAAGCGGAAGAAGATCAAGGTAATTCTTGACGCGTTGATTCCCGAGTTTTCCGTCCGCATGGGGGGCTCGACATCCATCGATGTCACCAAACCTGGGATTGACAAAGCCTACGGCATCAGAAAGCTGCGAGACCTGCTGGGCATTTCATTGAAGGAGATGATTTTTATAGGCGATGCCTTGTTCGTGGGAGGGAACGACTATCCGGCGATCGAGGCTGGAGTTGTTTCTATTCCAGTTCGAGGCCCGAATGAGACGAAGCCGGTTATCCAAGCGATCATCGCTTGTTTAACTGGCGATCATTCAGCGTGATTTTGGCGGATGTGCCTTCTGCAAACCGGCCTAGTTTCCGACTTTTGCCGCCAACTTGGAGCGGTCACCGCAGGCAAAGGCTCGCGCAAATTTATTTTTGATGATCGGGGTCGTTCGCCACACCCAACTTCGACGGTCCGCCCAAACATAGTCCGAGTCGGTCGCGACGATCACATCGATCGACAGCGCGCGACAGGCGGAATCCAGGTCCTGAATGGAATTCGGAATCCTGTAGAAGCTATAGACGCGCCTGATTATGCCCACACAATCGCGCAGATCACCCCCAAAATTCGCTCCACAGCCGGTTACCGCGGCGACTCGCTGTCGCTCGTTGTAGAGCAAGTGCTCGGTCCAATGCCGGGACACCGGATTGTGCTGGACAATGATGTCCTTCGGTAGTTTCTGATTGATGGTTTCGTAGAGTTCTCGGATGGCAAACTGTCTTCTGCCCAGGTTCGCGTCATCCTCAAGCCAGTCCGGCGCCAGTACCTTGCCCCTTTCGACCCCGATGGCGTACGTCCTCAAACAAACAACCTGATACAGCGTTCCGATCAATCCGAGAACCAAAAGAGCAACCAACCACGAACGGCGTATTGCCAGCGGTCCGCTCGTGGGAGCGCACGTGGTTTCGCCCGCGACTCCGTACAGCCAGCTCTCCACCAACGGAATGGCCCACAGCAGCGTAATGAACTGGAAGGGCAGAAAAGCCCTCCAGCCCAGGTCATTGGGATTCCCGTGCACGGAAGATTGCATAAAGGTCGCGATGAGCAGGCTCACCAGAATCATCACCCAGCTGGCCTTCTCCGCGTCTGAGAGCGGCAGGACCTTTCGGCAGATATCCCGGAACCGGAACAGCGCGACCACACCGAAAATGCCAAGCTCAAAGAAGTAATTCAAGGGAAGGGCAAACAGGGACGCCACTTGGTAGGTCAGGGGTGACACTATGGGGAAAACCTGGAGAACGCTAAATGCCCTGATACCGAACGTCGCAAAGCTCCCTCCCCCGGATGGAGCCAACAGCATCTTCAATAACGGCACTGCAAAACAAACAGCCAGAATTCCAGAAAGGCACAGCAACCCCGCCGCCAACCATTTCTGTTCATGGATCGTGACCAGCAACCATGCCGCCATGAATACCGCAAACGTGAAGGTTACGAAGACCGAAAGCCCACAGGCGGAAGCAAAGGCCGCCCCGGCAATCAACAGGGCAACGATCCTGTCGCGCCAGCAAGCGGAGCGGGCGTTCCACAGCAGTAAGAATCCCAGCAGGCAAACAATGAGGGCGGAAACGTGATGTGGAACCCAGAGCACGCTATCCATCCAGGAGCTGACCTGTTCGTTCCACCACTCCATGTCGCCCTGTATTTGAAGGGGTGTGGTCACAAAGCTTGCGGCAGTGGGGATGATGTCCAGCCCGGTGACGGCCAACAGAGACATGCCGATCACGGTTTGTCGCCGCAGGTGCGCCGTCTGCCCGAAAAAGAACTTCAAAAACAGCGGGATCATCGACATCAACCCGATAGCGCACCACGGTGTCGCTCCCCACATGGCGTGGAGCGCACGGATGCCGAACAATCTCACTGGAAGACTGCAGAGAAGCGTCCAGAAGTAGTGGTAACGCAGCGGAACGTCTCGGCCCGGATAGAAGAATGGATTGATTCCCGGCAGGCCTTTCTGCGCCAGTGTTTGCGTGACCGGGACACGAAACCCGTAATCGTTTGCGGCCACGCTGGAGTACAAGCGATCCTGGATCTGCAGATCGACGAGGCTGAAGAGTATGACGAGGCACCAGGCCGCAAGAATTCCAAGCGCAATCCATGTGTAGCGCGAGACGCGCAGCTCAGACCAGCGAAATCCTCGCGCCTGGAATGCCAGGACGACCGGAAAGATTGCCCAGCAGCATCCGTAGATGAACCACACCGCGCCAATGGACGCGCTCAACCCAACCAGATGAGTGGCAATCGGGCAAACCGCCAAGGAGAGCGGAGTGCTAAGCAGCACTTGCTCGCTGAACGATCTCCGCCTGAAGTCGAGGACGCGCAGCAGCCAGCCCAGCACGTATCCGGGAACAAAAAGGAAAAGCGGCATCAGAGCGAACGCTTGCGCGCTCAGCAGTAAGTCAGAAGCCGTGTAGTTCGTGTGCACGAGCGAACAGAACTCCTTCTGATGCAATCTTCGGGAATTCCGGATTGAAGTTCCAATGTACTACGGGAACACACTCGCGGACCAACTTGATGGCAGGACGTGCGCATCATCGAACCGGCCGACTTACACGTGCATCAGTTCCTCAGTTTGAATTTCAGCTTTTCGCAGAGCCGGTTTCACTTCCCAATTCCACTTCCAGATTGCGAAGATTGGCGGATAGACAATCAGCTCCATCAGGAACGAGGTCAGGATTCCGCCGATCATTGGCGCCGCGATGCGCTTCATAACATCGGCGCCCGCACCGACAGACCACATGATGGGCAACAGGCCGAACAACATGCAGGCCACTGTCATAACCTTCGGGCGAAGACGCTTAACCGCGCCATTTACGATCGCCTCGCGCAGGTCATCCCAACTGCGCATCAGTCCCTTCTTCTGCGCTTCGTGATAAGCAAGGTCCAGGTAGAGGAGCATGAATACAGCGGTCTCGGCGTCCACGCCGAGCAACGCGATCAGCCCGACCCAGACGGCAATGCTCATGTTGTAGCCAAGCAGATACAAGAACCACACGGCGCCGATAGCGGAGAAGGGAACCGCCAGCAGGATGATGAACGTCTTCACCGCCGATCCGGTGTTGAAGTACAACAGCAGGAAAACGATGAAGAGCGTAATCGGCACCACCAGGTTCAACCGCTCTCGGACGCGCTCCATGTACTCATACTGGCCGCTCCAGACAAGCTGGTATCCGGCTGGCACCTTCACCTTTTCCAACACGATCTTCTTCGCGTCACGCACGTAGCTGCCAATGTCGCGTCCGGCAACGTCGACGTAGACGTATCCGCTCAGGCGGCCGTTTTCGTCGCGAATCATGCCCGGCCCAGTCTTCATGCTGATCGTGGCGATCTGCGCCAGCGGAATCTGCGCGCCCGATGGCGTGTTGACCAGCACACGCTCCAGTGCGCCGAGATCGCTGCGGTAATCGCGCATATAGCGGACGTTTATGGGATAACGCTCGCGACCTTCAATGGTCGTGCTGACCTGATCGCCTCCTACGGCAGAGGTCAGCACGTTCTGCGCATCATCGACAGTTAGACCATAGCGCGCGAGTTGATCGCGCTTGAGATCGAAATCCAGGAAGTACCCGCCCGCCGTGCGCTCGGCAAAAACGCTGGTCGTCCCCGGAATATCTTTCAGCGCCTTTTCGATTTCCTCGCCGACGCGTTGAATCTCGCCAAGGTCGGAGCCCAACACCTTGATGCCGAGCGGCGTCCGGATGCCGGTCGTCAACATGTCGATGCGCGCTTTGATTGGCATGGTCCAGGCATTGGCAACGCCCGGCATGGCCAGCGCCTCATTCAATCCGCCTGGGCCGTAGACCAGTTCCTGTGTGGTCTTGTGATCCGGCCAGAAGCGCCGGAAGAACGGCTGAATGCGGTCTGGCGCCCGTTGCGAGTACCAACGCTCGCGCTTCGGCCACTCCTCATGCGGCTTCAACACGATGACGGTTTCCATCATCGAGTAGGGTGCTGGGTCGGTCGCGCTCTCGGCGCGGCCCGCCTTGCCAAACACGCTTTCAACCTCGGGAAAGCTGCTGATGATCTTGTCCTGCGTTTGCAGCAGCCGAGAGGCTTCGGTTACCGAGATACCCGGCAGGGTCGTCGGCATGTACAGCAGCGTGCCTTCGTCGAGCGGCGGCATGAATTCCGAGCCGAGTTTGAAGAACACCGGCACAGTAAGCGCCATGGCCAAGACGGCAGTGCCAATCGTCAGCCAGCGATGCTCCAGCACAAACTCGACCACCGGGTGATAGATCTTCATCAACGGGCGGCTGATGGGATGGTTTTCTTCGCTGTGGATTTTGCCCACAAGAATGGCGTTCACGATCTTGGCCAGCCACTTCGGACGGAACGTGTAGTTGTCCATGCGCGTAAAAAGCAATCGCATGGCCGGATCGAGCGTGATCGCCAGCACCGCGGCAATGATCATCGCGAAGTTCTTGGTAAACGCCAGCGGCTTGAACATCCGGCCTTCTTGCGCTTCCAGGGCAAACACAGGCAGGAAGCCAACGGCGATCACCAGCAGAGCGAAGAAGCTTGGGCCGGCAACTTCCTTTACCGCAGAAACGACCACTGAGTGATAATCGCCGGGACGTCCCTCGGCCTGCCAATGCTCCAGCTTCTTGTGCGTCTGCTCGACGACGACGATAGCGGCGTCAACCATGGCTCCGATCGCAACGGCGATTCCGCCCAGCGACATGATGTTGGCCGTCAACCCCATCGCTTGCATCGGAATGAAGGCCAGAACAATCGTGATCGGGATGGTGATGATGGGGATGACGGCACTTGGAAAATGCCACAGAAAGATCAGGATGATCAGGCTGACGATGAACAGCTCTTCCATCAGCGTGTGCTTAAGATTCTCGATCGAGCGGTCGATCAGGTCGGAACGGTCATAGGTGTTTACAAGTTTCAAGCCCGGCGGCAATGTCGGCTGAATATCACTGATCCTTGTCTTGACGCGCTCGATCACCTTCTGAGCGTTCTCGCCGAAGCGCATGATCACGACGCCGCCAACCGCCTCCCCTTTGCCATTCAGTTCGCCGACGCCACGGCGCATGTCAGGCCCGAACGTAACCGTTGCTACGTCGCCGACGCGCACCGGCGTACCGCTCTGCGGATTTGCCGCGATCACGATATTGCGGATGTCGTCGAGCGACTTAATATAGCCTCGTCCGCGCACCATGTACTCGCGGCTGGAAAACTCAACCAGCCTGCCGCCGACATCGTTGTTCGATTTCTGGATCGCGTCGGACACTATGTTGATCGGGATCTTGTAGCTGAGCAGTCTGTTCGGATCGATATTGACCTGGTATTGCCGTACAAATCCGCCGACCGGCACAACCTCGGCGACCCCGGAAACAGACTGCAACGCATATCGCAGATACCAATCCTGGTACGAACGCATCTGGTCGAGACTGTACTGCCCGCTTGTATCGACCAGCGCATACTGATAGACCCAGCCGACCGCGGTCGCATCTTTCGCCAACTCGACGTTGACGCCTTTGGGCAGCCTCGAAGTTACCGAGTTCAGGTATTCGAGAGTGCGTGAGCGCGCCCAGTAGATATCCGTGCCTTCGTCGAAGATGATGTAAATGTAGGAGTATCCAAAGTCCGAGAAAGCGCGGATGTCCTTCACCTTCGGCATGCCGAGCAGCGCGGAGGTGATCGGGTAAGATACCTGATCTTCCATGATGTCGGGGCTGCGGTCCCACTTTGCGTAGACGATGACCTGGGTGTCCGAAAGGTCCGGGATGGCATCGAGTTTCGTGTCCTTCATCGAATGCCAGCCGAGCACGGCGGCAACCCCGATGAGCAGGAACACCAGAAACTTGTGCTCAGCGCTAAACTCGATGATCTTGTTAATCATTGGTACCTCGCTTGGGCCATAAGCTCCGTATAGCTCAGCAACACGCCGCCATTCTGGCGAATGAACGCTTCCGCATCGCTTTTGTTCTCGAACGTAAACGCTCCCGGAGAGCACCGGTCGAACGCAAGCTGGTCTGAATGCTTGCTCTGATCCATGAGCCCCATATCGTGCGTGCAGGCAACCGCACGGCCGTCATCGACGTAGAGGGCTTTGGTTGGATCGATCGTCTTGCCCGTGGGATAGTCGTGCGCTTCGAGCAAACGAACCGGCTTGTGCTGCTGGTTCGCTTCGGTCACGGCGCAGCGCGCGCAACACACTCGCTTCTTGTGTCCGGCAATCTCGGCCGTCACGCTGAGATGAGGATCGAGTGGTCGCTTACAGAAGCCGCAGGTCTTGTTTGCACTGGACTCGACGAACCAGTAAGCGGCGCTACCCATGACCAGGAAAATCGTCATGAGGACAACGAGGGTTGTACGCTTTGACGCCTTCGGTTTCTCGCGAACGTCGCTCATCGCCTCTCCTTAGTGCATCTCGGCAGTGGCACTCTTCATGCGGCTTTCCGAATCGATCAGGAAGTTGCCGGAGGTCACGATCGTCTCGCCGGCCTTCAGCCCGGAAAGAATCACGACATTGCCATCCACCGCTGGGCCAAGTGTTACTTTGCGCGGTTCGAAGTTGCCGCCTTCAAGCACCACAAACACCGTCTGCGCATTTCCGGAATTGAGCACTGCATCCTGCGGAACCAGGATCTTATTACCGTAGTTGACCTTGATCTGGGCATCGGCGAACATCTGCGGCTTCAGGGCGAAATTCGGATTTGAAACCTCGATCCGCACCTTGGCCGTATGCGTTGTCGGGTCCATGGACGGGTAGATATAGCTGATCCGTCCGGAATGAATTTTCCCCGGGTAGTAGCTCAACTGCAGCTGCGCTGTCTGGCCAACCTTCACGAAAGGCAATTCGTACTGATAGATGTCGGCTGTCGCCCAGACATGGGAAAGATCGGAAACGACGTACAAATCCATATCCGGCGTTACCGAAACATTTGGAAACACCTTGCGGTCTGTCACAAATCCCGTGATCGGAGAATAAATCGTCATCGTCTTGCTGACCTCGCCCGTCTCGTCCAGTTTCTTGATCTGCGCGTCGGAGATATCCCACAGCTTCAGACGTTGCCGCGCGGAACGGAGCAGAGATTGTGCTCCCTGAGAAACCTCCTGATAGGGTGCGCCGCTCAGCGTCCGCTCGCCGCGTTTGGCAATCAGGTATTCCTCCTGCGTGGCGACCATGTCAGGGCTGTAGAGTGTGAAGACCGGCTGGCCCTTCTTTACCATCTGCCCGACAAAATCGACGTAGACCTTTTCCACGAACCCTGGAACCTTGACGTGAATGTGTGCAATCTTTGTCTCGTCGGGAACGATCTGCGCCGTGGCGCGTATGTCGCGCACCACCGGCTTCTGCTCCACCGTTGCGGTTCGCACGCCCATCAACTGTTGCTTTCCCGGCCCGATATTGATCGTTCCGGCCGCCATGTCTTGGCCGCCGCCGTCGTCGGCATACTTGGGCACCAGGTCCATGCCGCAGTCAGGGGCCGTGCCAGGCTTGTCAGACTTGTAGGCCGGATGCATCGGGTCATACCAATAGAGAATCGTTCGCTCTCCCCCAGCCGGTTTGGACGCACTCGCCGTGGCCGCCTGGCCCGCAGCCGGAGCAGGCTGGCCGTCGGCATATTTCGGAACCAAGTCCATTCCATCCGGAGCCTTGCCGGGCTTGTTATAGGTATGCTGCGGATTCATCGCGTCATACCAGTAGAGAATCTTGCGCTCTCCGCTTGAGCTTGCAGCCGCGCTGCTTTGAGCCGAGTGATCGTGCTGGAACGCGCCGAGCCTTTTGCCAAAGAGCAACGTCAGTGAAATCGCCACGACGGCGACGAGTGCGAGAATCCGGAGAACTTTATTTTTTGATTTCATTTCTTTACCGCCTGTGCCTCTCCAGTAGCAGCAACCGCGGCGCTGCCTTGAGAGTTCGGTTGAGAATCTGGCGATTGTGCGTTCGCCGCCGGCACAAGTTCGACGCCTACGAGGCTCTCGATCTGCGCCAAAGCCATGTTGTAATCGGCGACTTGCCGGTAGTAATCCGTTTCGTAGTGGAGAAGCGTACTGAAATTGTTGAGCACCGTGAGGAAATCGTTGCCGCCTACCTGGTATGTCGACATCGATGATTCCAGCGTCAAAGAGGATTGCGGAACCACGGCTTTCGTGTACAGATCGGCAAGGTCCCTCGCCGCCTTCGCTGCCAAATAGGCCTGCTTGAGTTCGAATTGCGTTTCGTTGGCACGATCCTCGCGACTCTTCTGCGCGGCGATCACCTCTTCCTGGGCCTGTCGCACGCCTTCCCGTTGCTTACCTCTGTAGAAAACAGGAACATTGATGGTGAAGGTTACCCCTTTCATGTCCGGCATGTCGGGGCGCTGCTCGTACATGAATGCGACGTTCAAATCAGGCCGATACTCCTTTTCGGCGAGGTTCACGGCAAGCTGACTGCGCTCGATCAACCGCTGTTCGCGCTGCAGCATCGGGCTGTTCTTCGCGGCAAGCTGGTAGAGATCGTCAAGCGACCGGGACGATTGCGTCAGCGTGACATCAGCCGCCGGCGGAAGCGGCGATTCCGGCGAGCGGGCCATCAACACGTTTAATCGGGCCTGCGCCACTGAACGCTGCTGCTGCAGGATCGTAATCTTCTGCAACAGAATGGAGATCTCTGTCTGCGACTTCAGCACATCCTGCTGCATAGCCTTGCCGACCCGATAGCGCGCCTCGGAAATCTTCGAGAGCTGCTGCAACAAATCCTTGTCCTTGAGTGCGACCTGGAGAGCCTTGTCATAGTAGAAGTAGTCGAAAAACGCCGCCTTCGCCTGACTGGTAACCTTGCGCCGAACCGTCTCATGATCCGCGGCTCCGGCCTCCATTTCCTTGCCGGCGATTTCTCCCTTGAGCCTTAACTTGCCGGGGAAGGGCAGCATTTGCATGGCGCCGACGCTGCGATAACTCGAAGGATCGCCCTGCTGTACGCTGAACGGAGTCCAGTTTCCCATCCACCCGACGAAAACCTGGGGATCAGGCAAAGCCCGCGCCTGTGAAATCTTCCGCCGTTGCGCCGCTACCATGTGCGCCGCGCTCTGCACCGAGGGATTGTTCGCCAGCGCTTCGCGGATGACGGCATCGAGAGTTAAAACCGTGGTGGCTTGTTGTGTTTCACCGGGAGGCGCGGTGTCCCCGACAAACACCGCTTTCAGCGTTTGATGGGATGACGACTGGCCTTGCGCTTTCGCTGGCGAATTCTCTTCCGCTATCAGTGGCGTGGACAGCAGCAATAGCAGGACTGCAATAAGTCCCCGTGCATTCATGGAGGTATCTCTCCTGTTGGCTAAAGACGATGGGATATGACAAATGCTTAATTAGCTAAGAGAGGGCTAGATCAGGAATGTGCAGAGAAGGGCTTGGTGCGAACGGGAATTCGGTAATCGGAATTCTGACTTGTCGTCACCGCCGAAGTTGGTTGTTGCTAAAAGGGCGATGATCGAGAGCGGTGGCGTGATTGAATCTGTCGCGCTTGCAGGCTGAAGCTCTGTAGAACGAAGCGGCTTCCCGGAATGCATATCGCAGCACGACGAGGCCGGACTCTGGTTTTGAAACTCCGTTGCCGGAGCCATATTGCCGGTCGCCATCATTGGACAACCGGGCGTGCAGTGCATTCCCGGTTCAGCTTCCCCGGAGCATGGCGCAGCAGCCAGCACGGGAATTACCCCGATGGCCATTACGAGCAAAAGAGCGACGAGTTTGAATAAACGACCCATGCAACTCAACGATCCTACAAAAGCTCCATCACCGAAAGCTGTGACAAGCATCACACAATGAAGATCTTACACCGACCGCTCCGCAATTTGGGAACTCTTTTTGATGCAGCAGGCAGCTTAGCTCAACAACGGACCTTGGGATGCAACTCGGGATAATGCCTGATTCCCGCATAGAACGCTGAAATTAAGGCAGTTGGGGGAATGTCTCAATATGAGACGTTGCCAAGCAGGGCTGGGGCTTGCATTTCTCACCCGGATTGGTGTATGCTGTTTATGTTTGGCTAAGTTCGCTTTCAGCCATGTTGAGCTGGTCCCGCCGATTCATCTGCGTCACCCACTCTCAGAGCAAACGATCTCAGCAGAAACAAGATAGAAATTAACAGAAACAAAGGTAAAACAAAAAGTGGAACAAGGAACAGTGAAGTGGTTTAACGACGCCAAGGGTTTTGGCTTCATCAGCCGTCAGAATGGCGAGGACGTATTCGTCCATCACACGGCAATTCAGTCGAACGGTTTCCGCAGCCTCCAGGAAGGTCAGTCCGTGCAGTTCGATGTCAAGCGTGGCCCGAAGGGCTGGCAGGCAGAGAACGTACAGGTTCTGTAAGACCAGGCCCAGAAAATCAGAGCCCGAAGCTGCAAAGCTTCGGGCTTTTGCTTTTGGACCGGATTCGCGGAAGGTGTACCTCGCGAACGATCCGGGCCAATGCTGGCGCCCCCTGTTGCCGGCTGGTATTGTGTTGTTTGCGAGAGGAGATAAAGATGGAACCGTTTCGGTATCACGCATTTGTCTGCACGCAAACCAAGCCGGAAGGAGTGACCTCTTGTTCTGCGAGCGGCTCTAAACGCGTTCTTGACGCCCTCAACCGCGAGGTGCAATCGCAAGGGCTGGAGAATGAGGTTCAAGTCACTACCTGTGGCTGCCTGGGGCTGTGCGACGAAGGGCCGATTGTCATCATTTATCCCGATGGGGTTTGGTATCGCCACGTCACGCCCGCGGATGTGCCCGAGATTGTCTCTTCGCATCTGGCAGTTGGAAAAGTGGTGGCGCGTCTGGAGTGGACCGACGCACGGGCGATGAAGCTTGCGTCGCTGGAACATCGTGAACACGTCAGAACGGCACAGAAGGCACGCGAGCAGGCGGGAATTCTGCCGGAGGAGCTCGACAATTTGATACGCGGCTACTGGCCGAGCCGCGCAATGCTGACGGCGCTCGAACTGGATCTGTTCACCGCCGTTGGGGATGGCGCTTCGGCGGAGGTCGTCGCCGGCAGATTGAAGGTGCAGCCGCGCGCCACGGAAATGCTGCTGAACGCGCTCGCAAGTCTCCAACTTCTACAGAAGACCGATGGTAGTTTCCAGAACACTGCTGCGAGTGCGCGGTTCTTCTCGCAAAGTTCGAAGGATAATGCTCGCGGCGGCCTGTTACACATGGCCAACATCTGGCACAACTGGTCGAACCTGACCGAGTGCGTGCATCAGGGCACTTCTGTCAAAACCGCTAAGCCTGTGGGCGACTGGACGCGAAACTTCATCGTCGCTATGGATCGCATTGCCAACGAGCGCGCCCGGCACTTGCTAAAAGCGCTTGGGAGCGAAGGAATTCGCCGCATTCTTGATCTCGGTGGCGGCTCGGGCGCGTACTCGATTGCGTTCGCTCGCGCGAACCCCGGCGCGCAAGCCGAAATACTGGATATTCAGGATGTCGTCCCGCTTACGCAGGATTACGTTTCAAAGGCGGGCTTCGCCGATCGAATTAAAGTTCGTGCGGGAGACATGCTGAGCGATGACTTCGGCCATGACCACGATCTCGTCTTGTTGAATGCAATCTGCCACATGTTTTCGGAGGAGCAGAACCGCGCCCTCTTCCGTCGCGCCTATGATGCGCTTGGCACGAATGGCCGTTTGGTCGTGCAGGATTTCATCCTGGAACGCGACAAGACTTCGCCGCAATTTGCCGCGCTATTTGCGCTTAATATGCTGGTCGGCACCGAAGCCGGCAACAGCTATAGCGAACCCGAATACGCGGATTGGCTGCACGCAGCCGGATTCAATGAAGTTACCCGTGTGCGGCTGCCCGGCCCCAGCGATTTGATGATCGCCACCAAGCTGTAACGCGAATTGCCGACATCAGTACGCCTCCACCCCAGCACGCGCGATAGCGGCGCGTGCCGGGGACTTCCGTGTCGTAAAATGCAAGCTTGCACGCTCCCGCTGAATCCGGTCGTCTATTTGTAGTGCTCGTGGCCACGCGCAATCCACTCAACATTGGTGCGGCTGCCCGGGCCATGAGCAACTTCGGGTTTCTCCACTTGCGTGTGGTGAACCCACACGAGGCGGCGTTTCGCGAAGCGCGTTCCGCCGTCGGCGCGGCAGTGGTTCTCGAAAGTGCGGAAGAGTACCGCAGCGTGGCTGAGGCCGTAGCCGACTGCACGCTGGTGGTCGGAACCACTTCGGGCGATCGCCGCGAATTGCAGCACCCGCTTCGCACGCTCGAAGAAGGCGCGCAACTGGTCCGTGACGGTCTGCCATCGGGCAACGTCGCTCTGATGTTCGGTTCGGAGAAGCGCGGCTTGTCCAATGAAGACCTGAGCCACTGCCATTGGCTGCTGCGCATTCCGACCCGCGAAGAACACATCTCGATGAACCTGGGCCAAGCCGTGGCTGTCTGCCTATATGAACTAGTGCGCGGTGCCGGTAGCGGACAGCAGCCTCGAGAGGCAATCGCCGCCACGTCAGATGACTTGGAGCGAATCACCGCGCTGATGCTTGAGGCGCTGCGCATCAGCGGCTATCTGCATCCGGATTCGGCGGCTTTGTCAGAGGAAAAGGTACGACGCCTGGTGCGACGCCTGAGCCTGCCGGCGGACGATGCCGAAGTGTGGCTCGGCATGTTGCGGCAGATGATCTGGAAGATGCGTTCGGGGAACGGTCCGTCCCAACAAGACTAACAGTGTCGACGCTCAGGAAGTTCGACCGATGTTTGAAGAGTCGTTGGTGGATTACCTGGAGGCAATCGTAGTGGGCGCGTGTCCTTCAAACAGGACGATGGTTACCCAGTACAATCCAGTGGGGTATTTGGGAGTGCGCGCGTAGCAAGCGCCCACGCTGAAGTGTCCAATGCCGTTCAGCGTCGAGAGGTTAGCAACATTCGATGGTAACTGATCCGGGTCCGACGGTCGCATAGGATGCAGCGAAACGGGCTTTGGGCAGCGAGAATGGCGCTTTGCCATCCAGGGCCTCGTGTTGTGCCATGGAGCAAGCCATCTGCTGCAGTCGACCGTTGCCTACATGTGGAAGGTTTGCGGCTCCGGCAGTTTGACGGAACTTGCTGAATCGCTCCGCCACGCGCTCGGCCGCATCATCGTCCTTCAGGTCGGGGACGCGGTGCGCGAAGTCTTCGACCACGTAGATCACCCCGCCATTTTCCACGATGCCGATACCCACGCTGTCGAATGCGCTGTTCAACACGTTGGTACGGTGCATGGGAGAGCCCATGAAGGCTTCGTGGGCGCCTTGGACGGTGACATCGTAAACAACGTTTTCTCCCGCTTGATCGAGACGAACCTGCGGAGCCAGTCTGCCGGTAAGATCCTGTTCTCCTGGAAACTGATGGGAGAGCTGACCTTTCTGCGCCATGATATGCGCATGGTTCGTGGCGGCGTTTGCCAGCCCATCATCTAATTGCAATGGCTGCAACCCTGCTTCGGTTCGTGCGTGATTGATGAGTGTCAACAGAACGGCGATCCGGTTGGCGTTGCTCTCCTTAAGTACCATTGGACGGAGCATGCGCAGGGAGGGTTCAAGAGAGGTACCTGCCGATGTTCCATTCGGCCCCGCGGCTAGTAATCCGAACATGAGACAGAAGGTGAGTAACATTTCCCGGCTCCACTTACACTTGCATTATCGGAGATTATCTCCAAAAGCGCTACGTAACCGAGGTAACGTGACCTTGGTTTTATTTTTGATTAGTTTGAAGAGCGGTTGGTTGTATTGCTATGCCATGACCAAAGTTGTGAAGCGAAGCCGCAGATTCTGATTTGTTGATACTGCTTAGGACTTCCTCACCGCTGCGCAGCGGATCAGTATCAACCTGTCTGAGATTCAGCGGCGGCCAAAACCGATCCTAACGATCGTGAGCCGCGATGAACTGCGACATTCCGTCTCATACGAATCAGGCCGTCCACTCGGCAAAGGCTGCCAGTTGCAGGGCATCACGGCAAGTTCGTCAATTTTCAACATTGGTGGGTATGGTTAAAAAAACCCTGAGCCGAGACTCAGGGTAAGGAGGATGGTTAAACACGGAACAATAATCAGCATATGCCCACTGGCGGTAGATGCAAGCAAAGTCGGAGTGACGAAAGTAACTGGATTCAGCCGTGCGATCAAGCACGGCTCACCGAGCAACGATGCTTTAGTATGAGCTACGGAATAGGGACATGAGAGGTCGCTATGCAAATATCCCGCTTGTTTAACTCCTAGAGTTTCTGGAGCGCAGCCCATTTGTGTGCAGATTCACGGTAATCGTTCTTGTTTTTCGATTCCTTACAATGCAATGTTGTCGCTGATCACCGGTGGCGGCGGACAGGAGGTAGGACGTATTTGGCGCCGAACGGGGCATGCTGTCTTGGGCCTACTGACGAACCCTCGCCGGAGATGTCGGCATCCATGCACGAATTTGGTCCGGCGGTACATGTGACCAATGGCGCATGGCTTGTGCACCAAAGTGTGCAACCCGGATCGTACTTAGAACTTGCCTTCAGCATCAGACAATGTAGATTGTAGCGGAGGGACCCGTGCAACCAGATCCCCGGACAACCATGAAAACTCTGTTGTGCGTCGATGACGACGAGGCTTTGTTGAGGATGATGTACACGTATTTCGAAGCACATGGATACGTGGTGCTCACCGAAACTACTGGTTGCACTGCCATTCAAGCTGCCATTACTGCGCCTTCTTTGTACGCCGTCGTCCTGGACTATGAAATCCCAGACATGTCCGGCACGGATATCAGCTCGGCAATCAGGTGCGCGAAACCCGAAATCCCGATCATTATGTTTTCAGGGTCGCGCACGGCGATCGCGGAAGCTGCACCCAGAGGTGTGGATATCTTCCTAGATAAAGAGCAGGGAATGGGAGCGCTTCTGAAGGCGCTGGAAGATGTCGCGAAACTGCCTCGGATTAGTTCCGTATCGCGACGCCGGTTCCCGCGTTTCCCAGTGAAATTGCCGATTGTGCTGGATGTCGAGCGTCTCGGCACAACGGCCAGATTGAACGGGATCACGACCACAATCGGTGAAGGCGGATTTGGGAGTCAGCTGGACGGGGAACTTTCGCCGGGCGAATTCGTTTCGATTGCAGTTTGCGATCCTAACTTAGAATCTTTCCGCCCGCGCGCTCAAGTCCGCTATCGGCACGGTGACGTGTATGGCCTGGCATTCGTAGGGCTGAGCCCTTCCCAGCAGCGAGAAATTCGGTACTCTTGCGCGCAACTAAACCCAGCGACCTAGGTAATACGCTATCAAGGTTTGGCGTTTTCATAAGTCCACCGTCAACCTATAGACGTAGGCTGACCCCGCGGCATGGCGATGCGGATGAGCGCTTCCTATAACGCATGTTTTGGGTAACGTTACGGTCGTAAGTTGCGGTCCGCGGCGTAAAAGGTACACTCTTCATCCCATGGGGATGCGGAAAGAGATGCGGCTACGGCTTGCGCTTCCGGTTCACGTTTCTGCGGAGAACGCCGGCGGCGAGTGCTTCGAGCAAGACTGTACAACAGTCGATTTGACTATGAATGGACTCCGTGTGGAGGGTTTGATGCAGCCCCTTCGCCGCGGTGCCGTGATCAAGGTAAGTTACCGCGGCAAGAGTGTGCCGACCCAGGTCATGTGGGTCCGAAAAATCGGGGCCGAATCGCAATTCAACGTCGGTCTTCAAGCATTCGGCGGGTGGAAGAATATTTGGGGACGTGCCATCCCCCAGATATCCAGCGATAATTTTTCAATTCCACAAACAAAAACCGGGTCGAGTCTGACGCCGGGTCTCCGCCCTCCGAGCGACGTCTTGCCGCGGGATGCGAAGCAAGAACCAAGGGTGCAATACGTCGGTTTTCTGCCGAAAACCGGACTGTTGCATCGAGTTCTGCGAGAGCCTCGTCGCAACCTTCAGCTTGCAGTTCGCGTCTGCGGAATGAGCGCGGCTGGACGGCCCTTCCTTGAGAACGTAATCACGGAGAATGTCAGCAGGAATGGGGCCTGCCTGATCGGCTTGAGCTGTGAGAGCAGGAGAGGCGAAGTCTTGATTTTGTCGCATCAGAATCACAGTGGCCGTTTTCGCGTGATCTGGAGCAGGAAGGATAGCAACCGACCAGTATTTCAGGTGGGGTTGCATGCCTTGGCTTTGGCGCAGAGTATCTGGGCGATTGACTTTTCCGGGAGTATGGAAGACGCGCCGGCAGAGCAACGGGTTGCACAACGCTTCATTTGTAGTGGCGGGGTTTCTATTTGTCCCCTAGGCAGCAAACGGTTGGTTCGCGGCACTGTGGTTGACCTCAGTTTGGATGGGTGTTATGTCGAAGCGACGACGCCGCTGAATGTTCACGAGAGAGTCGTTCTCATACTCAACATTCACGGAACTGAAATTCGCACGGCAGCGGAGGTGCAAACCTCGCATCCTGGGATGGGGATAGGATTGAAGTTCGGAGAAATGTCGGAAACGTACCGGTCTGGCTTGCGAGCCTTAATCTCGCGGCTAGATTATTGCGGGCCGGTTCCGATTGATGCTCCGGGAGAGGCGAAACCGACAACAGAAGTCAGCGGAATCCTCGAAGAACCGGAAGTCTTTCCGCGCGTGTTCGAGAAGTGGCGAAGCAGGTATTAAATCGATCCGTAAGCACTGTCGTGATGCGTGCTGCGGCGTAGTTCCTTAAAGACGACCATCCAATCTGCTCTCAATCTCCTCCGGAGACCTTAATTTTAGTTGCGACAGTTTCCGGGCCGCAGGAAGATCTTCGCATCGTGTGGTTGACGCGGGGTTTCAGGATGCAATCGCAAAACTACTGAGTGAAAATCGGCGCACCGCAGCGGCCAGATCGAAGCCCGAAAAGGAAATTCTGGCGGGAGGCGCGGGGTTGAAAAAGAGAAAAAAGCTTGCTCATTGTGCAACAGATTGCACCCGCGGAGCTCACATGCATGGGAAACAGATTTGCGCTGCAGGTATTTTTCGAGGGCGGCCCAGGCGGATATCATTCATTAAATTAACAACATAGTGTTCTGGTGACAGAAATACGCGTTCATTGAGATCTAGCACCTTGGTCTGGCACGAGAAATGCGTATAGTAGTTCTTCCATGTCCTAAGACCGATGCGCAAGGATTACTCAGCGATGGCGACCGCAGAAGAAGCAACCGGTTGTATAACAAACAGAAGGTGGGGTTCACGCATTGACGTCGAGCCTCTGGTCTACCTCACCAAGACCACGGACACTCCCGGCTTTTTGCTTAATTTGAGCGAAAACGGCATGGCAGTCCAGGGAATGGAAATTCTTCAGCAAGGTTGGCGGATAGAGTTCCAGTTTCTCCTGCCGAAGACGAAAATCGAGATTTCCGGGGCAGCTGACGTTATCTGGTGCGATTGCACGGGCCGAGCAGGGCTGAAGTTCGCCAGCCTCTGTGAGTTTGACCGCTTCCAATTGCGTCGCTGGATAACAGAGACTCAAATCAATTGATTCCGGCAGAGGGCGTTGGTGTGTAATTCACTACCGGGCTGTCCCCCAACAGCCCGGTAATCTGCTCCCTCGCGTTTTCTTCTTGTGTTCCTCATGTGTGGACGCATCACTCTCAAAAGCGGATTACGACGCCAGAGGTGAGTCGAAAACTATTCTGGTGGTCGTTATTGCCATTGGGGGCGGTGGTCAGGAGATACTCGGTTTGAAAAAGCCGCCAGGAGAGACGGCGGTTAAGGCCGAGGTTTGCACCACCCCCAACCGCGAAGGCAAAGCCGTTGGAGGAACCCGAAGATGCGCCGGATAATGAACCGCTAGCGTGCGCGCCACCGAGGAGGACCTGAGCAAATGGCGTAATCGTATGCCATTTCATCTCACCCACGGAAGACTTTCGTACTAACGCAAAACGCGGGCCAACGAGAAACGTGGTGAGCGTGAGATCTTGTCCGCTGGCCGGGACATCGGAAGCATGCATGGCTCCGATCTCGCCAACCACCGCTAATCTTGGGTTCAAATACCAAGCCAAACTGCCTGTTCCACCATTCATGGAAAAGCATCCGCAGCTGCCTGGAGGCGCGTTAGCGTGAGTGAAAGTGTAGCCAAGCGCAGCGTCAAAGCGCGAGTTTTCTTGCGCCAGCACGGCCGATGACAGCAGCAGGATGATGAATGCAACGGATAGCCTTCTCATGTTCTCTCCCTACTGAATCGTCAGCCTGAAGCTGACGCTATGTTGTAATGATCCTGACGTTCCCGTTACCGTCACCACCGAGGTAACTGACTGCGCGTGCGAGGACGGAAGCTTGAACCCTCCGCTACACCCAGTAAGCAGCCCGGCCAGGCCGATCAGGGTCAGCAGCAGGAGCAAGGCAGTGAACTTTCGGCGGCGCCTGAAGCCCATGCCCAACCAGCAGAAACCCGTCAGAATGCTAGCCCCGGCCCAGGGCAAAGTGCTGTTATGCCTGTGGACGCTTGCAGGTGGAGCGGTTATCGTCAGCTGGCTGGTGGCGGCACCGTCCTGCGGCGTAACTGTCCAAGACGAAAGGCTGCATGTCACCCCAGCGGGCATCCCCGAATACGCTATCGTTATCGCTTGGTTGAAGCCGTTGGCTGGAGTGAAGGTCAGCATAACGTTTCCGCTCTGGCCACGGGCGACCGTGAGGGTATTGTGATCCGCGGTAACGCCGAAATCGGCCGCCGGTTGCACCGGTTGCACCACCAGAGTCACACTGACTTGTGAGTTGCCCGCCAACCCGCCTGATACGCGACTGTGTCGGTGTAGGTGCCTGCGGACATTCCTGACGCGTTCGCGGACACATTGACGGTCGCCGGTGCGCTGCCGCTGGTGCTGTCGAGCGAGAGCCAGGACTGCGTTTTCGACGCGGTCCAAGTCAGAGTCCCACTGCCGGCGTTTTGGATGGAAATCGGCTTTGCCGCGGGGCTGCTCCCGCCCTGGGTCGCGATAAAACTTAGTGTCAACGGGGTAACTGAGAGTACTGGCGCAGTGCTGGTGTCGCTGATTTTCGCTACAAACGCGTCAAAACTGCCGCCGCCGTAGGTGCTCTGATAAGCATTTGCGGTGGGGAAGTCGGTCGAATTGGTTTGTCCAATCACGTAGGCAGCACCTAAGGAGTCCACGGCAATGCCGTGACCCTCGTCTTGGTCGCCGCCGCCGCCCAAATACGTGGAATATAGCAGCGCGGAACCATCCGTATTCAGTTTGGCTACGAACACGTCAGAGCCGCCCTCGCCGCCGCCTTTGCGGTCGGGAAAGCTGCTTTGAACGGCGTTCTTGAGGGGGAAGTCTCTTGAAAAGGTAACCCCCGTTATATAAGCATTACCTAAAGAATCCAGGGCAATGGCATATGCAAAGTCGTCGCTGCTGCCGCCCAGGTACGTGGCATAGACCAGGGCACTACCGTCCGACGACAGCTCTGCCACAAAAGCATCCGCACCTCCGTTCTCCGTGGTCTGGAGGGCATTGGCGCTGACGCCGGGGAGTGAAGCGTAGACATATCCGGTCACATAAGCCTTGCCCGAGACGCGGTCCACCGCAATGCCGTTTCCGGTTCCCCCGGCATCGTAATTTCCCAGGTAGGTGGAATAAATCGGCAGAGAGCCATCGGGCTTCAGTTTGGTGACGAATATAGTACCTAGCCTCTCTTGGACTTGGTTTTGGAGAGGAAAATCCAGTGATGTAGTGTATCCGGTTACGTAGATATTGCCGGCATTGTCCACGTCGATGCCACGTCCGTAGTCGTAACTGCTTCCCCCCAGGTAGGTCGAATAAGTGACCATGCCGCTGGCATCCAGCTTGGCTACAAACGCGTCTGTGGAACCCGAGAGACTGCCGTATGCCGGGTTGACGACAGGCAAATCGGGTGAAGTGGTGTTCCCCGTAATATAGGCATTGCCGTTACCATCCACGGCAATGCTGGAGGTTGGCCCCTGTTCGTACGGCGGCGCCACGTTCTCGTCGCCGCTACCGCCGAAGAACGTCGAATAGAGCAAAGCGGAGCCAGTGGGGTTCAGCTTGGTCACGAACGCATCAAAAGTGCCGTGAAGGGTGCTCTGATAAGCACCGGCCGTCGTAGGATAATCGGAAGATCTGGTCTGTCCGGTTATATAAGCGTTCTCGGAGGAGTCCACGGCAATTGCCGGGCTCTGCTCATCGCTACCGCCGCCCAGGTAGGTGGAGTACAGCAGAACGCCGGCTGTGCTGAGCTTGGCCACAAATATGTCAGGATAGTCGGGTCGCTTCCAGCTATCCTGAAAAGGGGTGCCAACTATGGGGAAGTCGTCGGAACTGGTAGTTCCCACAACGTAGGCGTTACCGGAGGAATCCACGGCAATGCCATACCCGTAATCCCCGTGGCGCTCACTGCCACCCAGGTAGGTGGAGTAGCTCAGCACCGGGTCGATAATCAGCGGCTTGCGACTGTCGAACTTTGCAATCTCGAAGCCTACCTTGCTTCCCCCCTTGAGTACGTAGCGGCCCGCAACCTGGTGACGCGTGCCGGCCAACACCTGGTAAATGTCAGGTTTCAGTAGCCGCAATTCGCCACTTCCGGCCTGCATGCTCAGATCGCCATTGGCCTCGACACGAAGTTTGCTTGCGCCTTGCAGATTGAAAGCAATCCGTGTGGGATCGGCGCCGGGGGCAACCGCGAAGTCATGCTCCAGCCGTCCTTGATTGCCGTAATACACCAAGTCGATGCCTGGATACACGTCACGGTAGCGGACCTTTTCATAGTTCGGAATATTTGTCCGCCACCGGCTCGGATCGTTGCCGATGAAGTAGTTGCTCTTGGTGGGCAGTTCGCTTTCTTGGGTGATTTTCGATTCCCGATTGGCGCCCAACAGTTGCATGCGCACGATCGCAGAAGCCTCGTTCTGGGGAGCGTTGTCGTCGACCGACGCGAGGAGGCGGCCGGAAGAGATCCGCTTGGCAGCCGGTTTATTCAGACTGAGTACAGCCTCGCGCGAGGTAAGAAATAGTTGGTACCCCGGCCCCCGCGCAATGAAGCGCGCTTGCGGGTCTGTCTGACCGAGATTTTGCTCAAAGCGTAGCGGCAGTTTGCCATAAGTGGAGACCACATTCGCCTGTGCGTACGGAGCCGGCTGTGCAACTGCGGTGGCCGTAACCCCAGACGCGATGGTCGAAGTTGATGGACTTACTTGCCCGAAGAGACACGCAGCAGAAACAACGAGAAGAATAAGCAGTAAGAAGCGGCGAATCATGTGAGGAGGGATCTCCTTATGTCAGCATTGCTGTCAGCTTTCAGCTCTGGATCGCAAGGATTCTATCGTTTGTGGGCGGCTTTGCAAGCTCAATCCTCTATCTGCAAATCAAAAATAGAGTGAAGCCGGGCCATTTTGGGCTGCGCGGGCCGCCGCCGAGCAGCAAGACCGGCCATTTTGCGCGGCTTGGCTAAGGGAGACCGCAACCGCTTGCACAAGTGAGTGGAAGAACTTTGGCCTTGTCGAACGCACACTCCACCGAGAACCTTCCCCAACCCCTATGACATTTGCAGATTGGAGCGCGCGTCGGATTGAGCGCAGCGCAGATCGCTCTTAAGTAAAGTAAAGAGCACTCGGAGCTCAAGGGAATCAGTGAGCGCATGCCACAGGAGTGGAAAAGGGAAGAGAACTCTCACAAACGGTTGTCGCGATCGATCTGAAGGTCGGTGTGCATGCCAAACCGGTTCGGTCTTTTACCGAGGCGTACTGCACGCCGATCTCCGCCTTGCGTTTCCCATGCGGCCGTGACGCATCGCCCCGAGCGCCCATAGTCAAGCATTCTGGAAGAGTAGTGCCGACGAGGGCAACCAAGCTCTCCCTGAAACGTATCGGAGCATGCTCTGATGATCATCTGCGGTTGTGGCGGCAGCACCCCTCCTCCTACGGTAGCGCCTGTGATCGACCACATCATTCCGACGATAGTGACGACGGGGACCGGATTCACGCTTTCGGTGTTTTTCAACATGCGCCCAGTGCTGTGGTGCAATACAACGGAGCCAACCGACCGACGTCGTACTACGACTCCCAGCAGGGTACAGGGCATGTACGTGCGCCGGATTCGTGTCTCCAGGGCCCCACCAACCAATGCCAGATATTTGGTGCGGTGCCGCGCCACCTCGAGACGAGCATCTTCCCTGACGACCTGCTCAACGCAGGCACAGCGCAGATCACGTTGATGGATAACGGGAAGACCTCGAACTCCCTTACTCTCACCATTGTGGCCGCCAATCCAGCGCCCAGAATCGCACGTCGATCGAGAAGCTATTGCACGGTTACCGGCACGTTCATCGTATGCGATGCCGTTCCGCTCGTCGCGGTCAAGGTTAGCGAGTATGTCCCTGCCGGCGTGCCTGTATCTGTGTGTCCTCCGCCTGTGCCGCTGCCGCCGCCGTTTCCACCACAGCTCGTCATGCCAATTGACAGCAGAGGGTGAACAACACCAGCAGACCGGCGCGTCGCCTGACCCTCGGGATTCCCAGGAGAATGAATCCGACGAAGACAGCGCCGATTCCCGACGCCATCCAGCGGCCAGGTCTCGTCCTTAAAGCAACGTGATGGCTTCCTGTGGTTGTAACCGTCAAGGTCGAGCTTGCACCCGACGATGCCGAGATCTGAGCCGAAGTCGCCGAGCAAGATGCCTCACTCATGCTCGCTGGCACCGAGCAGGTGAACAGAACCGTGCCAGCAAATCCACTCATCGAGGTGACGGTGAAGTTTGCAGTCGCTGTCTGGCCGGCAGTTACGGTAACGGCCGACGATGCAGCCGGCAGAGAAAAGTCCTGTACGGTTAGTGAGACCGTCTTAGTCGCGGTGGTGTAATCGGTGGCATCGGTGGGCGTGAAGGTTACCGAAAGCGTTTGCGTGCCTGCTGTCAGCACGGTCCCCGCTGGCGCCGCATAGGTAAACACGCCAGGCACAGTTGCTGTGGCATTCAACTGCGCTGCCGAAAGCGCTGTGCCGTAAGTGATCACCGCCGGCGTGGCCCAGGTAATGACCGGGGTCGCTTGGATACCTTTACCGCTCAATGTGATGCTTTGTGTGGCGTAGCCAGGCCCAGGCGCGTTCAGATTGTTATCCGTCAGCGCCAGCGCTCCACTGATACTGCCTTCGGTTGCCGGCGCAAAGCTGATCGGCAACAGGCAGAAATCGCCTGCTCCCAGCGTCCCGGCCGTCGAGGAGCCGGCGCTCACCAGCGGGCATTGGAATGGCAGACTGCTGTTCAGAGTGAAGTTCGTGGCTATGCTCGGATTGTTCCCGCTAATTGGAACCGGGAAGCTCAGCGCGGCATTGCCGATGTTTTCGACCGTCACCCTCTGCGGGCTGTCGCTGCTGGTCGAACCCCAAGGCGTGGCCGCAAAGCTCAGGCTCGGGGGGTCCCAAAAATCTTCTTTCAACACCCGGTTATTGCCGCCGTCGGCAATATAGACGTCGCCATATCCATCCACTGCGATCCCAGAGGGCCAATTCAGGCCGCTGCCTATTGTGCTCTGTACATAGCCGCCCACCGACGGCGTCTCCTTGAAGACCTGGCTATTGACGGAATCGACGATATAAACATTGCCAAGCGCATCGACCGCGACGCTGCCAGGGTACAACAAGCCGACGGTTACGAGGGTGCTTTCACTGTATCTGCCGTTGGCTGCCGACAACGTCTCCTTCAACACTCGTTGATTGTAGGAGTCGGCGATGTAGACATTGCCGCTCCCATCCACCGCGACCCCAAGGGGAGAATTGAGGCTGCTGGTTGCCAAGGTGCTCTGGGTGTAAATGCCCGCCGACAACGTCTCCTTCAATACACGGTTATTGCCGGTATCGGCGATGTAGATGTTGCCCGTTCCATCTATCGCGACCCCGGAGGGATCATTCAGGCCGCTTACGAATGTGCTCTGGGTGTAGCTGCCCGCCAACAGCGTCTCCTGCAACACGCGGTTATTGCCAGTATCGGCGATAAAGATATTGCCGGCCCCATCCACCGCGACCGCAGAGGGACGGCTCAGACCGCTTCCTATCGTGCTCTGGGTGTAGCTGCCTCCCGACGGCGTTGCTTTCACCACCCGGTTATTGCCAGTATCGGCGAAATAGAGGCTGCCGCTCGCATCCACTGCGACCCCAACGGGCTGATTCAGGCTGCTTGCGACGATGCTTTGGGTGCCGGGCAGGAAGTTCACCTGCGGCCCCGATCCCGTGCCATGGATATAGGCGGTAGCAATCGCGCTCCCTGAGCTATCCTTCAGCACCGCCGCGCCATAGCGGGTTCCGGCAAACTTGGGCGTGAAAGTCACATCGATGGTGCAGGTATCTCCGGTGTTGTACGTGTGGCTTGTTCCGTTCGTCGTGCAGCTTCCCGTGCCGGCATTGGCAAAGTCCAACCCCGCCGCGCCCTGCGTCAGTACGGCCGTGCTGCCCAGTGTGCCGGTCGTATCGAAGGTGAAGACCAAGGAATTCGTCGTGCTCGTGTTCCCCAGGTTAACCGTCCCGAAGTCCCAGCCCACCGGCGTCTCCTTCAGCACTAGGGCGGTGCTTATGTCGGCGATATAGACATTGCCAGCGATATAGACATTCCCGATTCCATCCACCGCGACCGCAACGGGGCGAATCAGTTCGCTGCCTATCGTGCTCTCGGTGTAGATACCTGCCGACAACGTCTCCTTCAACACACGGTTATTATGGGTATCGGCGATGTAGACATTGCCGCTCCCATCCACCGCGACCCCTTGGGGAGAATTGAGGCTGCTGGTTGCCAAGGTGCTCTGAGTGTAAATGCCCGCCGACAACGTCTCCTTCAACACACGGTTATTGCTGGTATCGGCGATGTAGATGTTGCCACTCCCATCCACCGCGACCCCAAAGGGAGAATTCAGGCCGGCTATCATGCCGCTCGGAATGTAGTTGCCCGCCGACAGCGTCTCCTTCAGCACTAGGCCCTTGTCGCTGTCGGTGATATAGACGTTGCCCGTTCCATCTATCGCGAGCCCATAGGGTAGTGCCCCCAGGTATATCGCACTCTGGGCGTAGCTGCCCGCCGACAGCGTCTCCTTCACCACGAAGTTGCTGTTGCTTCCGCTGGTGTATTCGGCGATATAGATGTTGCCGCTCCCATCCACCGCGACCCCAGCAAGGATAAGCAGGCCGCTGATTGGCAATGTGCTTTGGATGTAGGTACTCCCCGACGGCGTCGCCTTCCACACCTGGTTATAGCCGTCAGCGCCGATATAAACGTTGCCGCTCCCATCCACCGCGACCCCTTGGGAACTTACGCCGTCAACAACTGTGCTCTGGGCGTAGCCCGGGGTGAAGTGGGCGGTCTGCGCGTGCAGCGTGCCCCCCAACAGCACCGTTAACAGGAAGATCGAAACCAACCGCATGAGCCGCTGGCTGCGGCTGAGTAACGGAGAGAAGGATGTGTGCATATAAAGACCTCTGGAAACTCAATCGCGATCTCGAAGACAAATCAACCACCACACGGAGAGTCATCCCTGGGCCAGGTTACTCTCGGCTAGGTCAAGGGAACTGGTCCGACAGCAACGGGAACACGTGACGGCTCACTGCGAATCGGGACATAAGACCGCTTCATCACCGAGCGGCAACATGGTTGAACTGAAACGGTTATGAGGACCGGGTTGCGTGCAACTTACGCCGAGCCCCAGAGTAAATTGCCACGCAATCTAGGAAGGCCAATAACTCTAGTCTTCATCGATGGCAACATTAGGCTGGAACTCTGGCTCAGAGTCAACATCAAAGTCGCAAAGCCTGCGTCTAGTTACTTGCATCACTGTAACTAGCGCACACTCATGTGCAGCAGAATGAAGCGGAGAGCGCTAAGTGGTTTGCTTTGTTAGCCAGTCTGACGCCCTGGAGGGTTGTGCGCTAGTTCGAGCACCTATCCGCGCCGTCAGTTGGTGTGTGGTCGGCAACTCTTCCCCGATCCGGTTATTTCTGGATTGCCCGTGATTCAGGGGAATCGATGTCCGGCTTCCTGCCATCGGCATAAACGGCTCAAGAAAGAGATCCTGGTCCAGAGCAGCAGGCGACTCGGACAATTGGGTGTCGCGTGATTCTACCGTTCTCTTGCGTCCGAAATTTGCAATGAGAGACGATTTGTTCAAACAGTTGCTCAAACACCTGCGATTCCGCAAACCATCCGTGCCGGTTCTTGGAGAACGTGGAGTGATGCGGTATCTCCTGATCAAAGCCCAGTCCGGTGAACCAGCGCCACGCCAGATGCATGCGCAACTCTTCCACCAGCTTGCGTTCGCTGGTGATGCCGTACAGGTAGCCGATCAGCAGGATGCGCAACAACAGTTCCGGTTCAATCGAGGGACGGCCGGTGTCGCTGTAGGAGTCCTTGAGCTGTGCCCGCACAAAATCGAAATTGACATGGCGGTCGATCAGCCGCAGCGCTGCTAGCGGCGGTCCGCCCGACCCCGCGGAGATGATGGCCGTTTTCCGTCGTCATAGCATGACGGGGGCCGCGTCCTCACCTGCTAAATAGCCACAGCGGCCCCCGGCGCTCGTAACTGTCGAGAAATCCCCATATCACCAATAACCGGGGCGGCAGTTCCCGTTTCGGGATACAAACGAGTTAACGACCCACCCAGTTGAGTCAGAAGAATCTGACCCGTCGCGCATTCTTGTTGACCACGAAGATGCGTAGGTTATTGCATTCTGAATTGGAGGGAAACATAAAGAAGCCGCGCTTCTGGGGGTTGTAGGCTACCGTCATCCCGTCGAGCTTTTCGCCATCTGCGCAAGTTACTTCTATCTTGCGTCCATGTTTGAGCGATTCTTCCGCGAGAGGGTTCGGTTTGTGTTCGCGGTTGCCGATGAAGTCTGTCACGAAGAAGACGGCTTTCACATCTTTGAATTCCACCTCCGTTCCATGCTGTTGAAGCGGATTGTCTGGCGGGAGAAGGTGAAAAGAGTCCCTCAGTGACGAAAAATTATAAACGTACCCCTTAAGGCGGGGCCCTTTTAGAAGGGCAACGACCACCTTGTTCAGCTCACTCAGAGCTTTAGTTGGCGTTGTCATCGTGTTCTCCGCTGAGGGATTGATTACGCGAGGTGATCGTCAATACTAATGACTTTCGCTTCCATCCCGGCGATTTCGACCTTATTTGGTTTCAGCAATACACCGAAAAGGTACATGCTGCTCTCCTATCATAATCTGTGCAAGTTACGACAGTAATTTCCTGCTCGGGATCGCCAGAAAGGAAATCAAGCATCGTTCGCAGATGGGCCGGGAATTGGTGCGGTTGCGGGCCGAGCGATTGGCGGAAAACAAAATGCGGAGGCGATCTTAGCTTTCGATTGCTTCAAATGTCAGTGGGACAAACGTGAAAAGTCGGCGCGGCTGGTGGGATGAACGGACAATAAAAAGCACTCAGTCCGCAAGGAGGACAGGATGGAGGTCGTGATTCTAGTGCTGATCTTTGTGGGCTGCTTGGTTTAGGGGTATTGCGTTGCGGAACCGTATAAGCCCTGGCGAAGCTGGTACAAAGGCACAACGGGACGCACAGATTGTTTGCCCACACTGTCAAACGAAAGGACGGGTAACGACGTGCGGCGTAACACTCAAGAGAGGAATCAGCGGCGGGAAAGCAGCCGGGGCACTCTTGACAGGCGGATTGGTTGGGCTTTCAAGGAAATGAAGACGCAACCGAAGCGACGTGCTCCGACTGCGGCTCCGTCGGGCACTTCTGAAAGCTCTTGGCTCACCCGCCAATTCTGGGAGGTGCTGATGTAGATCGTCGTAGAGCGACGTGCCCTCCGTAAGACTGCATGGGGCGAGGCACAAGTCCCGCATTTGTCAAGTGTTGCAATCAATCTCCAAATTTTTGGTTGCAAGTAGATGCGAGCTTTCACCTCGCTGTACCATTTTGGGAATCTTGTGGGGTACAGGATGCAACTGCGATCCAGAGTATAATCCAAGTTATTGCGGGTGTTCCAAAATCGCAACCCCGCTGTTAGGCCCTTTCCATCCGAGCACCCAATAAGCACAATGGCCTCTTCGTACCCCGCGGGAGGAAATTATGAAGTGGGCGATAGTAACAAGTGCTCTGTTGCTGGGGGTAGTTGTCGCGATGCTGTATTCCACTCCAGCAAGCTCGCGAGATTTGGTTCCAGTAATTCCCCGCTTTGCCGCGATGATAGTCGAGACTCCCACGGCGGCGAGGTTGCGCCAGCTTGTGTGGCACAGAGGGGAACCCGAAGCCAACTCCAATATTCGCGTCTGGGCGAATAGACGTTCCGGCTTCTATTACTGCCCAAAGACGAAGTTCTACGGCAAGATGTCTCCCGGCGCGTACATGGTACAGTGGGACGCGCTACAGCGCGGCTATCGGCCTGCCGACGCACAGGCCTGCCAATAGCCTGCCCCGGTGAATGCCGAGATTCTCGTCGTGAGCGTGTGACGGAAGCAGAGGTGAGTTTTCACGCTTCACTCCCTGACCCACTCGACCCCTATCTATAACTGCAACAACCGAAATCCACTCTAGAGGAACTCGATGCGACGCTCTGTATGGATCATTCCCTTGTACGCGGTGCTGGTGCTGGCGGCAACTGGCGAAGAGGCTCCTAGTGCGAAAGTCAGAGGCCATATGCTTGGCGAAACTGTGGCCGAGTTTTCCCAACGATTCGGGTGCGCTCGCCTATTGACTCTATCGCAGAAGGAAGCCAAACGCGAAAGAGCCGTTGGAGACGTCGCGGAATGTAGGATTATATCCCACCCACCAGCCGAACGGTTCACAGTTCCGTTGAGTAGAATAGCGGACGATCTCCTAAGTGCCCGAGAGGACGTCGGGGATCAGATTTCATTCCACAACGGAGTCGCTGTTGCCATTACCGTAGCTGCGCCCACTTGGAGCACACTATTCGCTGACATCGTTGAGAGATATGGCAAGCCGTCGCGCACATCGGAGCAGCCGCGCCAAAACTATGTCGCTGCATGGTTCACATTGCACAGCGCGATGTGGGAACTTCCGACTGGAGTCACGATAGTCGCGTTTGAGGAATTTAGTCCACGATTGCCTTTGGCTAAGGCGACGTTTTTTGCGCCGGGTGAAGCCAAGAAGTCGGCTAAAGCAAATAGTCTGGACTGACGATTCTTTGCTACTCCCGCCTTTTTCTGTGATCGAACACTGCCGATGTAGATCAGGTGAACTGCCGCGGGTGCGATGTAGAGCCGCAGTCGCACGTCGGGTGTCGCTTTCCATGGGAATTCCCGTCTTCATTCGGTACGGTCTGATTACTGGCACCGTCACTGCATGGCCGAAAATTCTCCGAAAAGTAAACTGATGGTCGAGTTTCGATCACAGAGCGACGGAAAATCCCTTCCTCTTCTGCGCGCAACTGTTTGCATATAGCAGACGCTACTACAAGCCCAACTCTAACTAATTAAACGAGCAAAGATTGGGGTCTAACGTGCACTCTAATATCGAACTTGTCCTACGATAGGCTTTAAGACTGTCGCGTTAAGGCCTGAGAAACTGGGACAATGCAAGGAATACTCTGGAAAATCCTCGCCATCGGCCGATGCGAGTGTATAGGGGAATCCCGTGGCAAATGCATTGGTGCGCATTCTCTTGGTAGACGATTCCGAACCCTTTCGGGACATTGTGCGCTCGATGTTACGGGAACGTCCGGAACTTCAAGTCAGTGCGGAAGCATCGGATGGTCTAGCAGCGGTTCAGATGGCGGAAGAACTGCGACCAGACTTGATCCTGCTCGACATCGGCCTTCCGAAGCTGAATGGAATCGAAGCTGCGAAGCGGATACACCTACTCGTTCCCGGTTCGGTAATTATCTTCTTGACCATAAACAGCAATGTACGCGTGGTACAGGCGGCCTTGAGCAATGGAGCAAAGGGGTACGTTCTGAAGTTAGATACGGTGAGAGAACTTTATACTGCTATCGAAGCGGTTCTTCAGGGTGCGCAGTTTGTCAGCAGCGGGGTTACATCTTACAGAAGTAAAGAAGCCTGTTGAAATGCCCTCTTTAATTCGGTTTCCGAAACAGTAACTCCGACCAATCCTGTGCGATGGCGAGTCTCTCGGCCAGGAAACGCACGCACGCGGAGCCTCGCCAGAGCAAACTCGCTGATCCCAAATAGAGGAAGGCATTCAAACGTGAATTACTCCGGCCAGCGATGCCGTTTTGGGAAGTTGTTAACGCAAAGGCCTGTCTATGCCAGCTATGCAAAAGCTTTAGGCGGCCCGCCCAACTATTGTTGAAGGCTCTCCAAGCCGAGCCATTTCAAGGCAGAAGGTACATCGGAGAATACACAAGCCTGCGATTTGGCGTCCGACATCTCGTTGTATGCCTCCATCAGTCTTCCCATGCCGAAGACTGCCGGGGTGGGAGCCACGAAAGCACGCTGGGACGTGCAGGAAAACATCTTGCGTTGGGCGACTGCGATGGCTTCTTGGGTCGATAGATCGAGAACCGTTACCGCTGTCGTGTCGATGAACTGATTGAACTGTGGGTCGAAATCGGGATCGTTCAACAACTGGTCTTGGTGGCTTTTTATGTCGGCGAACGTCACACGATCTGATGCCGTACTGACTACCAGTCGCAGTTCTTTGTAGATCGCATATCGTACCGTCATAAGCACGGTTCTCCCGCTCTTTTCATTGCAGAACGCGCTATATTCTCACGCACTGCGGTCTTGGACAAGAGTTGTTGTTGATAAATTTCCATATCATCAATAACCGGGGCAGCAGTTCCAGTTTAGGGATAATTCCCGCAAACGCCTGGTTACGCCAGCTACAGGACAGGAATCGTTCCGGTGTGCCCGTCATCCTGCGGGAATCAAATCCTATAACCCACGCGCCACCTGCTTCAGTGCTTCGCATGGATCATCAGCCTCGATTTCCAGCAGACCGGAAAAAGCAATATTCATCGACAGTTGGCCAATCAGGCGTTCTCGTCCAGCTTGATCCCGCTGTCGAAACTCTTGCTCAATTTGGTCCACAGCCGCACTGAGAAATTCGATGTCAGCGTCAGGGTCTAAGCGCACTATGGCAGACCAATCGGTCCTTTTTGACACTGCAACAAAACCACTGTCTGCGGGATCCCAAATCATGACTCCAATGGCAGCCGATTGGTCCTCAAGCAGATTCGGTATATAGCGAATCTCGACACATCTATATCTCTTCTTCATGGCGAAACGGGGAAAGGTATCCAGCTTTCTTCAGCACTTAAATTGCTGAAGCTATATCAACCCTACCCAGAATCACATGCGAGAGCGACTTAATCGTTGCCCCAAAGCGAACTTGTACTTGCTCAGGCGCAAGGAGGGTAGCGACAGTGTTCGGTGACGCCAGTTCGAGAAACGGCCGCGCCATTATCACGGGTAGCTGGCGAGAAATCGGCTTCTGAACAGTTTGGCGGCAGCAATTCCCGTTTTGGGCTTGGTCATAATAACGCTTCCCTTGAAAAAAGCCGCGATATTACAACATCTTTGCGCGGCGATGTCTGCACTGAGGTTTGCCAAAGTACGCGAACTCAACTGAGCAGCGGTAAATGTGCTACGTCCTGTTAACATCAACCATTACCGAATCGGACATAACGGCACCGGAGGACACCTGCCATGACCGAAGAACGACAGCTCTCTCGCCCCATTGATGCCTACAAGGAGATCATTGACCAGCTCGTCACTGAGACAAGTCATGGCGTTACAGGGAAACTTGTCCTTCGACAAGGTGGCTTTTTGGAGACATCGGACGACCGAGTTTTCAATCCGCTTCTTACATCCCTCTCAACTGAGCATCGTCAGTTGCTCTCCCAAATGCTCCACGCTGAACGAGTCGCAGCGATCCATGACGTATTGGCCGTTCTCACATGGTGGGTAGTTGCCCGTGGCGTCGGCTTCACTTTTCGAGGCGAACCAATGCCTGTAGAGCTTAGCGGCACGGGACTTCACGGTGATTTTATTGGTCGACTCGACAACTGGGAGTGGCCCAAGGAAGGCGACTAGCGAACGTCCAACCTTAACGCATTTGTTCGAAAAATCGCTTTCTCAACAGTTTGCTGGGCGGCGGTTCCCGTTTCGGGATAATTCACGCAAAAGCCTGTTTTTGACAATTACGCGCTGAATGCCAGTTTCCGAATGGCCCCGTCATCTGACCGCAATTGTCGGGCGTTTGTTGTTTGTGGATGCGGCTAACGACCTGCCTGATCTTGACCCGGTGCGACTGGCAAATCACTGGCCTACCTTGGGGTCGAGCTGCTTTGCCTTGGCTATGTCGGCATCCCCGCCCGCTGTATCGCCAGCTTTCCGTTTCGCCAGCCCGCGCCAATAGAACGCTTTGGCATATTTAGGATTCAGCCGGATGCCTTGATTGTAGTCCTGGATCGCGCGGTCGTAGTCTCCCTTTGCTGCGTAGGCGCTGCCCCGATTGTTGAACGCATTGCCGTCGCTGGGATTCAGCCGGATGGCTTGATCGTAGTCCTGGATCGCGCGGTCGTTGTTGCCCTTTCTGAAGTAGACGCCGCCCCGGTTCACGAAGGTCACAGCAAGATTCGCGGCCGAAAGTTGGCCCGATTCAATGGCCGCATTGCAGTAAGGCAGCCGTTTATCCGGGTCGCTAATTGCAGCGCAGCGCTCCGCATCGTCGATCCCTCGACTCCAAGCCGCTATGCCCGACGTGAACACCAGAACTAGAACCGCTGTGAATAGCCGCATAGAGCCCTTTCCCTCGTTCTTCAGCGGCCAAAGAATCCTCGCTAGCGCCGTATCTGAGTAAACGTGAGTTGCGCAAATTTATCATTAACCCCGCGAATGTAAAAGAAGTTTGGCGAACCGAATTTGGACTGCAAAAGATTGTGTTTAGTACAACCGGAAATTAACCTCCACGCTAATCTGCACGGCCACGGGCTTGCCATCCTTCCTGGCCGGTTCGAACTTCCACTTGCGAACCGCTTCAATCGCCTTCTCATCCAGCCCCATGCCGAGTTTGCGAGTCACACGGACCTGCTGCGGAACGCCGTTCGGGTCGACAATCATCCATAGAACGACCGTTCCCTGGTACTTCGCCTTGCGCGCTTCTTCCGAGTACGCCGGGTCCGGAGCATCGAGCGCACGCGGAGCCGAAACGCCCCCGCCCACTCGGAAAACACCGCCACCAATGCCGCCACCGCGCCCCTGTCCAACTCCAGGACCAGCTCCGACACCCACGCCGCCGCCGCTACCCGAGCCTATTCCACCGCCCGATCCAGCGCCGTTGGAAGCCGGTCCGCTAGGAAGCACGGCTTTCGGGTCACCGAAATTCAACGCGTTCATGGTTGGCAATTTTACCAGCGGTGGAATGACAACCGTGGGCTCCACTACCAGTTTTGGCTTTTCATTCGTCCGCACCACCATCGCTGGTGGAGTGATTTGTTCCATCGCCTGCTTGGGCAGTTTCCCCTTCACCGCGGGAATTTTGTCGCGGTCGCCACCGCCGCCGCCGCCGGCAATGACATCATTTTTCTTCATCGAAATTGGAGACAGATAATCGGAAACAGGTGGCGCTATCAACGCGACTGTCGGGTGCTCTTCCACCTTGACGGTCTTCGCTCCGAGGATCGTAAGGCCGATCAGGCCGCCGATAGCCAATGCATGCACCACGAGCGATAGCGTGGCGCCTTGCTTCTTGTAGCTGTATCCTCCCCAAATATCGCGAACCTTGACCGGACGCGATGTGAGTTGCAACGGGGGCAACTTCTCGGGGAAAAAGGTCTCTCGGATATTGCTGATCAGGGATGCCCAAAGCGATTGATCGAAATTCCCCTTCGGCAACAGGTCGAGTCCGCCGGTGTCAAGTCTCGGCGCGTTTATAACTTCGTCCTCCATAAAAGTTGTCTTTGTCCCTCTCTGCGTTTGCCGGTATTAGCTGTCGCTTGTTAGAAAAAAACCGCCATCCCATATGGGCGTCAGCGTGACTTCGCATCTTCGATTTTCCAGCCGACAATACCTGTCGCCGTCAACGCGGTCGCGGTCTCGTGTCTCTGCGTCGAAAGACCTGGAGCCGGAGGTTCCCCAAATCAGCTACATAGATACGGCCCTGCGAGTCCGCCCAGATGCCGGCGGGTAGATTGAATTCTCCAACTCTGTGGCCCGGCCTTCCGAAGGCTCCAAGCAAGATGCCGCTGTGATCGTATGCGCGAACCGTGCCCCGGCTCGTGTCCGTAACGTAAATATTGCCGTCGTCGTCGACGCAAACGCCCGGTGCGGCTCCTCCCGGCACATTCACCTGACTCGAGACGAAGAATTGTTTGCGAAAATTTCCCCGCGAATCCAGGACTTGAAGACGTATGCCGTTCGCGTCAAGCACGAAGATTTCATCATTGTGAACGGCGATGCCCACCGGATACTTAAATTCGCCGGGCTTGGTGCTACCGTTCCGATTGCCAAAACCCGCCATCAGCGGGGTACTACGCAGCACATTCCCCTGCAGGTCGAGAATGAAAAGTCGGTGAAGAAGCGTGTCGATCAGGTATATGTGGCCAGCTTTGCGATCGATAGCAATGCCGCGGGGCGCTTCATAGAGGCCCTCCCCCTCCAACTCCCCGATATAGCGTAGGAATCTACCCCCAGAGTTGTAGACGAGGACCATGCCCCGCTCATAGTCACAAACGTAGATGTTGTCTTCCCCGTCAACGGCAACGCCGTATGGCTTCCGCAGCCGTCGTCCCGGCCCACCGACAATGCGAAACGAATCCTTGCCCTCATAGTCAAGCACGTGGACCGTGTGAGCCGTGGGATCGGTCACGATAACTCGATGCCGCGAGTCGGTAGTCACGCCACTGGGTGCAATCAAATCTCTTTCCGTGCCCACCGCCAGACGAACGATCAGATCACGAAGGTCAGCGAACGGAGACTGCACTTGTGCGACTTTCACAGCATGTGCCGTCGGTTCGAAGTCTTCGACTATCCGCTGTTTGGACTGACCTAAACCAGCGAACGGGTGCAGCTGTATTCCAGTCGGGGGAGGCGGTTCTTCGCCGTGAACCGATGCGGTGATTAGGGTGTCAACAATGCGGCCCACTCCGGATACTTTTCTAAGCTTTCCGTCGCCAGATAACGTGCCGATATATTCCAGTGCACTGTCTCCTAGCGCCACGTGCGGAAAGGCTCGGAGCCCGACCCGAGATTCCTGGCTGAGAGGCGGGACGGAGCGGCCAGAAACCTCAACACCCAGGTTATTCTGCGTCGCACTTTGGTTTCTAACTCTGAGTGCAGGTACGTCATTCTGCGCTATGGCCAATGGGCACATCAAAACAGTGCTTATGGAAACACCTGCAATCAGAAGACACAACCGTGCAGCACGCATACCGATCCTCACTTCTTGCCTCTGAATTTATATGCCCGATTGGTTGAGACAACATTACGGGTAGTCCGATATCCGCGCCAGTTACTTCGGTAATTCCATTAGCCATTGCCGAACGCCTTTGGAGAAATACCCGGTGCCGTGTAGCAATCTGGACTCTGTTTGCTGTAATCGTTGCTCATGCCAACATGCTGAAATAGATTCTCGCCGTCGGTTGGCGAGAATCCTGCATGTGTTCCTGCCGAATATCTGGATTCCTGGCAACTAGCTTCTATTTCCTACCCATAGCCCAAATCGCTTTCTAATTCCCTAATCCAGAGTTTTGCCAAGTTCAACCGCGCAATGGACACAATACTGAAAGCCGATCCAAAGCAGTGAAAGCACTAATATGGTTAAGAACCATGATGCCCATCGTTGGCGTTCCAGGCAGGCGTGATGATGGTCGGCGAGTCTGCCTCAAAATCGAATTGCAACGTTAGTGCGGTTACTAAAGTATCTACACCTCCGTTCCAATTCGGGACAGATCGGCAAAAAAATGTTTTATAGGATTGCCAGCATTACTAGCTTTTCAGTAACCTTCATCCACGACTTTCTTATATATCGTGTCGCGAGGTTGGTTTTGGCGTCCGTAAAATCACGCGGTAACCGAACCATCATTCGGTAAACCGAACCATACGGAGGCCATTGTGGTGTGTAGATTGTTCAGGAATGCCATTGTCGTATTCCTCCTAGCCGTTCTTGTTCCGGTTTCAATGGCTGCGGCAGAAGCCGACCGCACGGCTATCTCCGGCGCTGATCCCACAACCCAGAAGGTGTCGTCCGCCGCGGTGCTGTTCCCCGTTCGGCAAAACGGAAAGTTTGGCTACATCGATGCGACCGGTAAGTTGGCCATCGGCTACCGCTTCGAAAGCGCCGAGATGTTCAGTGATGGCCTCGGCATGGTGCGCTACGGCGGGAAATTCGGCTTTGTCGATGCTGACGGCAAGTTTGTTATAGCTCCGCAGTTCGTGGATGCGCGCCCGTTCTCGGAAGGTCGCACCGTGGCAGTCAGCGGAGACGAGATTTTACTGCTCGATACGGAAGGAAAGCGGGTCGCGTCTTTGAAGCATATGATCGTCGGCCGATTTGTGGAAGGTCGTGCTCCCATCTTGAAACTAGGAAAACTCGGCTTCATCGATCGCGATGGCCACATCGTCATCGAACCGCGATATGACGGTAGCGCCGGTCCATATTGGCAAGGAATTGCACCCGCTGGCCTCAAAAAAGGCCGCAAATCTCCCGATTGGGAGCACGAGTGGGGGTATATCGATTTGGAAGGCAAAGCTGTTGTCCCTGCGCAATTCCGCAAAGCAGGCGCATTCTCGGACGGCCTTGCCCCGGTTCAGGTCGATCTGCTATGGGCTTATATCGATCGCTCCGGACAGATCGTCATCCAGCCCCAATTCTACGATGCCGCCCCGTTTTCTTCGGGACTCGCGCGCATTGCTGAACGCGACAATACGGGGCACATCCACTATGGATTCATCGACTCGGGAGGCAAGATTGTAATCAAGCCCCAGTTCGATATGGCGGATCATTTCTCTGAGGATCGCGCTGCGGTGAAGGTCAGCGGCAAATGGGGCTATATCGACAAACTCGGCAAGATCGTCGTTAAGCCACAATTTTACTACGCAGAGAGCTACCGTCACGGGCTAGGACACGTGATGAGGAAAACGTCTGACGGCAAGCTTTTCGATAACTATCTCAATTTTTCAGGACAGGTCAGTCCAATTACGGCATCACCTTAGCACACGGGAAATCCACAGCGGCAGTCTACCAGGTACTTCGATCCGGCAACGCAAACCTTTGGTACCCTGAACAGCGGATACTATCCTTCTGATGGTATCGCCGCCGATTCCAATGGCAACATCTTCACCCAAAGCAGCAGCAGCAACGGTCTTGCCAAGTTTGCTCCCGACGGCACTCTGCTGTGGAACAGTCCGGGAGACCAGACATATGGGATCGTAATCGACTCCGCGAACGACGCCTGGGGCGTCAATTTGAATCAAAACAGCGTAACCAAGTATTCCGGTGTCGACGGGCACATCATTGGTAGTTATCCGGTCGGCGATTGCCCCTATACTTATTCCGACGCCAGCGGCCTCACAGCCCAGAACAATACGGTAGGCAGCGGCACATGGACTGTCATCCAGGATGGGGGCGCTGCCGGGACCAGTTGGGGAAAGATCACTTGGAACACCGAAGCTACCGGAGTGGTCCCGAAGGCGCCAGCATTGTCGTGGAAGCTCGTGCCAGCGACAATCAAGCCGACATCCAGAACCTTAACTACACCGCAATTAACAACGGTGCCGACTTCCACGTCACCGGCCGCTATCTCCAAACCCGCGTCACTTTGACCGCGAACACGAACAGCGATTCGCCGGTTCTCTCGGATATCACCATCCGGCCAACCGTAGTAGCGGTGGGCGACTTCACTCCTACTACCGATCGGACCGAAGTTACGGTTTCGCGTGGTCAGAGCACAACAGTTGTCGTGACGCTCCAGCCTTTCAACAACTTCAATCAGCCCGTCGAACTCTACTGCTCTGGAATGCCTAAGGGCACTTCGTGGAGCTTCTCGCCGGCGACAGTTACACCAACAAACGGTGGTGCTGTCACCAGTACGATGACGATCTCACGTGCCGAACACCATCGCGCAGCGGCGCCCAGGCGCATCGCCTTGGGCCGCAGCCAGCCTCTGTTTAGCGTTTTGCTCGCTGGGGATCGGCTTGCGACGCCATCGGAAGCTGCCTTTTGTTTTGCTGCTGCTGGCCATCATTGGTTTGATTGCACTGGCTCCTGGATGTAACGCCGGCTTCTCGCCTGCTCCGACGACCTCGCTGGTGACGGTGACAGGCACTTCAGGACAGTTGCAACACAGCACAACATTTAACTTGACGATTCGATAGGGGGAGCGATGAAAACGATATACGTGGTGCTGCTGCTTTTACTGACGTCGGCGGCCGGTGCGATGGCGCAAACGCCCCATTTTGATGTTGCGCTTGGCTACACTTTTACTCACGCCAACGCTCCTCCAGGCGGCTGTGGATGCTTTTCCATGAATGGTGGAACCGGCAGTTTGGCTTGGTACCTGAACCCAAGATTCGCGATGGTGGGCGAGATCGGAGCCATGCATGCTTCCGATGTCCCGGCCAGCGGACAAGATCTCACGCTCACCACGTTTCTCGTTGGCCCGCGTTTTGCGTTAGTACGAAAGTCTTCCGTGGGTGAGATGAAATGGCATACGATTACGCCATTTACTCAGGTCCTCCTCGGTGGCGCGCACGCCAGCGGTTCATTGTCCGGCGCGTCTTCGGGTTCTTCCAACGGCTTTGCCTTCGCGGTTGGGGGTGGTGCAAACCTCGGCCTTAACCGCCGTTTCTCCTGGCGGCTTTTCCAAACCGAATATCTCCTTACGACCGCTCCCAACACGGTCAACGATCACCAGAACAGTTTTCGACTCACATCTGGTATCGTAATCCGCTTTTGAGAGTGATGGATGCACGCTGTTGCATTGCGAGCTTCGAGGACGGAACCGCAGACGTGGCAAGGGATTTCACCTCTGCGGTTCGTCTGCGGTTCCGAAGCTCTCGGCGAAAAGCAACAGGCGGTGCGTGACGTGCTTGCATTACACCACCTTAATGGGCGGTACCGAAGAACAACGCGCGGACTGAAGAGCTCCAGCCTGCAACCGGGTCCTGGAAATCGATCCTGCGGCAGGATCCAAGGCCTTCCAGTCAACGACGGTAATCGTGCGTTGCTGCGTTGGTGGCGTTCTATCTGAAGATCGGTGTAAATGCCAAGCCGGTGTCGGTCTATTACCGAGGCTGGATCCGCCTGCTGTCTGACTTAGCCCATCCTCGCGGCAATCGCGGTTCCGGTCTCTTTGGGCGGCGGCTGGAGTTCATACTGGCGGATCTTGTAGAGCAGGGCTTTGTAGCTGATTTGGAGGATCACGGCTGCCTTCTGGCGATGCCAGTTGGTCTGCTGCAGGGCGCGCGAGATGGCTTCAGCCTCCGCAACATTTTTAACTGAGCGCGCCAGCGATTTCAGACCGGAATCCTGTTGCGAGTCTGCGGCCGGGCAATCACTGGCTTGCAAATCGGCCAGGGCAGCTTGTTCATCGCCAAGGATGACAAACCGTTTGGCGAAATTTTCCAGCTCGCGCAAATTGCCGGGCCAGGGATAACGAATACAGGCTTGCAAAAGACCCGGGCTAGCTTCAAGCACGGGGCGAGCAAAGCGGTGGGCATACTGCGCGATAAAGTGCTTGAGCAGAACAGGAATCTCCTCCCGACGCTCGCGTAGCGGAGGGAGGCGCAGGCTGAAGCCATTAAGCCGGTAATAGAGGTCCTGACGAAGTTGCTTCGCAGCAATTGCCTGCGGAATATCAATGTTGGTGGCGGCCAGAATGCGCACATTCACCTTGGTCGTGATGGAGCGGCTGCCGAGCCGGGAAAATTGCCCGTCCTGCAGCACGTGGAGCATCTTGGCTTGCAGTGCCGCCGGCATTTCGCCAATTTCGTCGAGCAGCAGCGTACCACCATCACACTGTTCGAACTTGCCAGGCTTTGCCTTAACGGCCCCGGTGAAGGCCCCGGCCTCATATCCAAATAACTCGCTTTCCAGCAATTCTGAAGGTACGGCGGCACAATTGACCTTCATGAAAGGACGATCGGCGCGGGTGGAGAAGCGATGTAAAAACAGCGCCAAGACTTCTTTGCCAGTACCGCTTTCACCCAGCAGCAAAACCGGAACGTCATACTTGGCCACCACCGCCGCCTGCTCACGGATGCGGCGCATTTCCGGGCTGCGGACGATAAACGAAGTGTCCTCGGTAAGCTGGGTAAATTCTTCTGTCCCCTCGGGTTCATCGATGGCGGACGGGATCACTGGCGCTGACTCGAGACAATTGCGGATGAGCGCATCGAGCTCAGCTTTTTTAAAGGGCTTATGGAGATAATCGAAGGCGCCCATTCTAACGGCCTGCACCACTTTGCGCGTGTCGCTGACACAGGAAAGCATGATCACTCTGAGGTCGGAACGAATTTTTCGCAGTTGCTCGATGGTTTGCAGTCCATCGATACCCGGCATCATCATGTCGAGTAAGACCAGATCAGGTTGAGCTCCGTGCTGAAGCCGTTCAATCGCCTGCTCGCCGCTATCGGCCGACTCCACGTCGTAGCCTTCAACTTCGAGCAACGTGCTGAGATATTTGCGCATGCCTGGTTCGTCGTCGACGACCAAGATGCGGGATTGCTTGAGCTCAGGTGCACTAGCCATAGTCATCCGGTCGATTTCAGAGGGAGTAGGAAGGAGAACTTAGCGCCCAAGCCAGGCTCGCTTTCCACCCAAATTTTGCCGCCAAATCGAATGACGAGACGTTGGGCAATCGCCAGTCCTAAGCCGTGGCCCTCGGTGGCGTGGTTCACTCGAAAATATTCCTGAAAAATTTCCTGGTGAAATTCCGGGGCGATTCCGGGACCAGAGTCAGCGACGGTCACACATACCGTATTCGGCAGGGAGGGGTAGGTGCGACGACGATCAAAAGCGGAGGGGGCAGAACCTTGTCGGGAGCGCCGTTCCCAAAGATGTAACTCAGCCGTCATCCACACCGTGCCACCGGAGGACGAGAACTTGAGCGCATTATCGAGCAGGTTCGAGACGACATGCTGAACCTTGTAATAGTCAAAAGAGAACGGCTGTAATTGATCGCTGGGGGAAAAAAACAGCGCAACCCCTTTTCTTTGAAAGCTCGGGGCCCAGACCTGGATGATCTCTGCGATACAGGCATTCATGTCTGCGGTCGCGATCTGCAGCTCAACGGGGGAATCCCTGAAGGCGCCGAGGGCGAGAAAGTTCTTGACGAACCCCTGCAGACGCTGGCAGTTATCGTGCATCTCCTGCAGGGCGGTGCGCTGGCGTGCTGCCACCGGGCCCAACTTCTCGCTGAGCATCAGTTCGATGTAGCCGCTGAGGATGGCCACTGGAGTCTTAAGATCGTGGGCTGCGGTGGACAGTCCCTCGAGGCAACGGCGGCAATCAATTTCCTGGGGAGAATAATGTCCGGCGCGCCCAGCTGGCTGCTCGCGCGCTTCAGTAGCGGCGTCCGGGCTAGATATGGAAGCGACGGGCACAGCCCCAGTCAATTCATCTGTGCCAGAATGCAGAGGCGAATTGTCGGGTTTCACCATTTCGCTCGGCGCCTGTCTGATAAGCCAGGTTACCGATAAGTTAATAATAAAGAGACATCTTCTACGCGGCCCTGGGGGAAGAAGGGCTCAAAGCTGGAGCAACAAAGCCAGAGTCCAGAGTACCTGATAAACAGGATGGTAGGACGTAGGCAGAGCAGTGTCAACGAAAAAGTAACTTTTTCTTCCCTTTTAAGTGCAAGGCGTTGCAGTTTTGGAAAAAATTGGCGAACAAAATCACTATAAACACGGCTTGATTGTGCCCCTCCTATGGCCATTAATATGCAAGATGAATAATCATGTCAGGCGAGCAAGAAGGCATGCTAGCGGCCGTTTCAGAGCGACGACGATCGACGAGACTAACCGTCGCGATCCCGATGTTTGTGCGGGGCACAGACCAATACGGTAAACCTTTCGTGGATTTTGCGACAGTGCTTAACATCAGTGCCGGGGGAGCTTTGCTGGTTTTGAAACGGCGCCTGCAACCGAAAGCACAGGTTTCTCTGGAAATCCCCGTGGGTCTCCTTCCTCAATCACTGGTGACGAAGTTGGTGCAACAAATCCAAGCAAGGACGTTGCGAATCGAGCCCGCCGAGAGGTCTTTTGTGGTTGGCGTCCAATTTGACAATCCCCTGCCAGCCTAGCTGTACTCGCCAGAGATTTTCCCTTTCGAGAGAAATCGCCAGATAGCGCGACTTTGCCACACCCACCGTTGGCCACTAATGTGCAAGCTTAATATTCATGTCTGGTAAGCAAAAGGGTACCCTAGCAGCTGTTGCGGAGCGACGACAATCGACAAGACTAACCGTCGCGATCCCGATGTTTGTGCGGGGCACAGACCAGCATGGGAACCGTTTCGTGGATTTTGCGACCGCGCTTAACATCAGTGCCGGGGGAGCTTTGCTGGTTTTGAAGCGGCGTCTGCAACCGAAAGCACAGGTTTCTCTGGAAATTCCCGTTGGTCTTCTTCCTCAATCACTGGTGACGAAGCTGGTGCAACAGATCCAGGCAAGGACGTTGCGAATCGAGCCCGCTGAGCAGTCTTTTGTGGTCGGCGTCCAATTTGACAATCCCCTGCCAGCCTAGTCGTATTCGCCAGAAGTTTTCCCTTTCGAGAGAAATCCTTTTCTTATTGCCGCTGCTCGGAACATGTTTATTCAGCTTTGATCGTCGGTAACCATTGAAATCAAAAGGCTTGTTCCGCAAACAAAGAAGAAAAAGCATTTGGCCTGCCGAGTGCAAGAGCAGTGCTGATTCCTGTGTTGTCCAATCGAGGCAAGATGACAAGCGGCTCTACTAATGCGTTGGCGATGTTGACAATGGGAGATGATCTTCCTCCGGCTGAGGTAATTTTCGGTCGTTCAGCAATCATGCGAGCGATTCGGAAAAAGGTAGGCCAGGTGGCCCTGGTCAACGTGCCGGTGCTTATCTCCGGGGAAAGCGGCACCGGTAAGGAGATTATTGCCAAGCTGATTCACCGTCTCTCGCCTTGGAACCTGGGGCCGTTCGTGAAAGTCACCTGCCCGGCGATTCCAGGTACGTTGTTGGAAAGTGAGCTCTTCGGCTACGAAAAAGGAGCTTTTACCGGCGCGAACGGATTGAAGCGCGGGCGGGTGGAGGCGGCACATCATGGGACGTTGTTCTTGGATGAAATTGGCGAGCTAGACTTCGGCTTGCAGGCAAAGCTTTTGCAGTTGTTGCAGGATGGTACCTACTCGCGTATTGGGGGCCAGACGGAAAGGCTGGTGGAGATGCGGGTGGTATCGGCGACCAACCGCCACCTGGGAACTGAGATTGAAAATGCTCACTTCCGCCAGGATCTGTTCCACCGCATCAACGGCGTCGGTATTCGGATGCCAGCATTGCGCGAACGCTCGGAGGATATTCCGGAAATCGCAGATTATCTGCTCACCGTTTACAATCGCAAATTCAAAACGTCTGCACCACGGTTTTCCTCAAGTTTCTTGAGCAGCTTACAAGAGCGTCAATGGCCCGGAAACATCCGCGAGCTGGAGAATGTGGTGCGGCGCTACGCGATCTTAGGCTGGGAAAATGACAAGAAAGATGTCTTCATGGCCGAAGAGGCCGCGCCCCCAGTTTACCTGAACATTCCCACCGGGGAGAATGTTCAGCTCAAGGTGGTGACCCAGCAAGCGATCCGGCAAGTAGAAGAGACAGTCATACGCACCGTGTTAGCACGCAACAATGCTAATCGCAAAATCACCGCCGCGGCCTTGGGTATAAGCTATCGCATGCTGCTTTACAAATTGCGCGATATGGATGTTCCCTCGGCGAGGCGTTCGCGATTGGCAATGGATAATGCCCGCGCTGCCGATGCTGACTAGATTCATAGCTCTTGTGCTCTCCTCAGATTAATTTTCCCGCAGCCCATTATCGAGCCGTCGGGAGCTATAGCCAAATCCTCGAAAGTAGCTCCGGCTCCTCAATGATTGCGGCGAAATCGATGTTCAACCGCCGGAGAGGTCGAAACCTCAACTTTTTCCGCGCCCACTCGGTCGAGCCAATGCGAAACGATACCTATGCTTTGGGAAATTGTTTCCATAACATATCGCAAGTGCTTGCATCTCTTGCGAGTGCTATCTCTTGATCAAAGATCCATAACCCGCCAAGAATGGGGAGAAATACTAGCGATTAGAGTGGCAACTGAATTGCTACCCAAAGAGCGTAATTCGAACCTAAATTGTGTTCCCCCACCGCGGCCTCGAAGCCCGGTTCAACAGCTCAAGACAAGGACTTAGCGGCTATGAAAAAACTGTTCGTTGTTTTGGTTCTGTTCGCCATCGCGGCTGTTCCGGCCGCGACGGCAACTACTTTCACACTAACAGGCGTCAACATTTCGGCACAATCGACGGATCTAGGCTTGGTGATCCACACGGGCAGAGATTCGGACGATGTGGCGTTGAATACTTCGTGGACCCTTACCCCCGGACAGACCTCCGACCCGTTCAAGTTGTTTGACATCTGGACGAACGAGAGTGCTGTCAACTCGGATGACACGAGTCCGAAAACTATTACGGTTCAGTTTACCTTCAATCCGCCTCCCTCCCCCACAGGTAGTGATACCGGGGAGACGGTAGGGGCGCTGACTGGATTCCTTGATCTGTTTCAGCAGGGTCAAGTAACCTGGAATACTCCCACGCATGTATTTTATGGTCTCCGGCGGCGAGTTTTATCTGACACTGCTTCCTACAACGTTCAACACAGGGTTCCTTTCACTCGACTCTGGCCCATGCGATGGTGCTGATGTTCTTGCGACACTCACTAATGTAGCGGATCCGGTTCCCGAACCGGGTTCAATGCTACTGCTTGGTTCAGGGCTGCTTGGCGCGGCTGGAATGATTCGGCGGCGTTTGCGTCTGTAACATTCGTAAAGAGCAAATTGCTAATTGGCAGGTACGAATTTGGGTGCTGTCTCTGTTTTCAGACAGTACCCGAATTTGCAGCCTTGGCTGCAGCGGGCGATTAAGGCTGACGTCAGCCGGTGGGTATTTGGGGGAATGGCAGGCATGGCGCAGTACCCCAGTGAGTGCTTAAGCCGGTAGTCCTCAATTTTTCCACTTCCTCATGCAAAGCCTTGCAGCTTCCGCCTATCCGGCGTAGAGAAACGGGCAAACTAAGGACTTACTGCCTACACATTTGGAATCAAACCTGCAAGGATGTTTGTTGTTTTAGGTCCTTGACATCTTTCCAGGGGACTTAGCCCCCGTATAAGAGCGGTTAAAGTCAACCTGTTTTTGAATTCGCCACTTGCGGCGGGAGGAAATATGAAACGTCTGGCGTTACTCATGATTTTCGTTGCGGTGTCTGTGGGTATGGTTCATGCGGATCAGGTGACCCTTGATCTCTACCCGCACCAGGGCTCGCCGGTCACTAACTTGAGCACAATTCTCGGACAATGGGGTACACCGAGCGCGACTGGTAGCGGCTTCACCATACTCGGGTCGGGAGTGGGGCCGTTTGAGCACCTGTATCTGCATAACGACCTAGGCGCGACCATCACCTCCGTGACGGTTGAAGCCTACGGCAAGCTCGGGACTGCGCCGGGGCAGCAAGGGTACAACCTTCTCTGCTATAACAGCTACACCCCCTCTGGTAGCTGCACGGGTAATGTTAGCTTGGCGGCCGGAAGTACCATTCTCGAGAGTTCCCCTGTTGTTTGGACGTTTTTAGGGGACCCAATCTCGTCCAGCGGTAGTGGGGCGTACTTCACGTTAAGTGACCTCGGCACCGAAGGCTCGACCACCGCGCTGTTCTACAAAATTGAGGTTACTACTGTTCCTGAGCCGGCTTCCATTTTGTTGTTTGGCAGCGGCCTGCTTGGCGCGGCTGGAATGATTCGGCGGCGTTTGCGTCTGTAACATTCGGAGAGAGAAAATTGGCGGGTATTGCGACATAGCGCTGGCTGGTGAAGCGAGCCACGCCATGCTGAGAGAGATCGGCATGACCGGACCCCGGTCATGCTGATTTGTTAGCAACAGCCAAATTTGGACGTGTTCAACACCGGCAGACCGTTCGGTCCAAGTGAATTTTGCACTTCGTTGTCCACTGACCCGCCCGACAAGTGGTTTGCTTCCATGTCCAGCGAGGAAATTGTGTAATGGGTAATGTCTATGGTAATCGCGTGGGGACCTGCCTATCTGAAGACCCAATGCGGTTCGAAAAGAGCGGAACCGCGCCGTGCGAACCGTGTAGTGCGTCGTAGCCCTATTGCAATTATTGCAAACTATTGACAAATATGGCCCTTGTGGCTTTTTGTCCTACCTGGCGACCAGCATCATGTTCGTTGCTGGAAGGCTACGAGCCCTGGCTGTTAGGGGTGCGAGTGCGCATGTGCACATGAGCTCAATGTTCACCATGTTCACGATGTTCACAAGGCGCCCGCCTAAGTAGTTGGTCGGCGGATACTTACACTGCGTTTGCCAGAGCCGTGGAGGACTCATCCGATGAACAAGAATGACACTACGGATAAGTTCGAGCAAATCAGCTCAGGCGTCCCTCTCCCAGCGGGATCGATTCGAAAATTGAGTGTGTTAGCGCCCCGGGCGTCATCGGAGGGCGAAGTCACGACCTGTACGACCGATTTTTGCCCATTGCCGGATGGCGGTTTCTTGGAGCTCGTTCGTCCCCCGGGAGATCCAACCAGGGGGAAGCTCCTCCACTATGAGGCTGGGGTGTTCAAGGTTGCAGAATCATTTACGTACGGCAATAAGAGATATGTCGTCCCGGCATTAGATCCGTCGCTATTCGCGCACTTACGACTACCCACCGCTTGCGCGGCAGCGCCCACGGCCGACGAACTAATTGCACGGCTCGCGGAGCGATTCTCGCTACATATCGATGCGACGGATGACGATTTGTTTTTGATCGCTACGTTCGCGGTTCAGACCTGGATTTACGATCGCTATCACGTCGCGCCTTACCTGTGGATTGTCGGGCCACATGGAAGTGGAAAAACAACATTGCTGCGCCTGCTCAGTGCAGTGTGCCGCCGGGTGTTAATGGTGGGCGATTTGACTCCGGCAGTGCTGTACCGCATTGTGGACGCAACGCACCCGACGCTGCTGATAGATGAGGCGGACAGGATGAACCGCGAGATCGAACGCTTGTTACGCAACGGCAGCACGCCAGGATGCATGGTCGGTCGAGCTTCACGCCTGTACGACTGCTTCGGCGCAAAAGTGATCGCCTCCCGCCAGCCATCCGAAGATGCTGCCTTGATGAGTCGGGCGGTAGTTATTGGCCTTGCTCCTTCAGTACGCCCGGTAAGCCTGGAGATCGATCAGCTGCAAGCAATCGCAGATGAATTCCAGCCCCAACTCCTGGGGTTTCGCATGGAACACTACGCGACCGCAAGACCGATGGATGCGCCGCACCAGACCGGAAGAAACAAAGACCTCGCCCGCGCATTATCGCTTCCACTTTACTGTGACCCCCCATTGCAGCAAAAACTCGTGCAGTATTTCGACAAACTTGCACTCGAGCACGAGCTAGACAGACTCACGGAGCCGGAAGGCCTGATACTCCTAGCGCTGATGCAGGTGTCCCATGAATATCAGCTGCGAGACAAATATCGGCAGACCATCACCGTGGGATCGATTGCTCGGCGAGCTGTGCGAATCAGCGCGATTCGGGAAGACGAATACCCGCTATCCGCCAAGCGCGCTGGCTCCATTCTGCGCTCGCTTGGCATCAAAACGGAGCCGCTCGGAAACATGGGACGTGGCTTGCGGATGACAAAGGCGCTGCACGACCGAATCCACCGCTTAGCCGCTAGTTTTGGAATGCGCCGCTCTGACGTGATCGGCGATTGGGTTGGAGTCGAATTTGTGAGCGCTGGAATTGCCTGCCAATGGTGTGACGAGTATGGATTGTCAGTCCAACGCGACGGAACGGTGTTGCCAACTCTCCCCCTACCAAGGCGGCTAACTCTTGAAGAAAAGGATATACCTGAAACCGTCACGATTGGGGTCGGGGTTGACGATCCTTAGTCGCCTGGGGTGAAAGTCTGGATGCGCAGCCACATCGAAAACTTTCTCAGCATGGTTTACCTTGGCGGCCCAACGTACAGCTAGGCACTCAGTGCGTTAGTCAAGTCGATCCGCAACAGCGGCTTATACGCCGACTCTATGAGGCCTCTCGCCTATACGTAAACTTCTTTCAGCCGTCGTTCAAACTGAAGTCCAAGTGGCGGGAAGGGGCGCGAGTCCACAAGGAGTACTACCCTCTACACTAGGGCAAGGAGCGGCGTGGCAGGTCCTAGATTGGCAGTGGCTCCGCTCAAGCCGAAGCAGCCGGCCTCACCCGATTTGCTTGAGCTGCTGGCGGATATCGTCAGCCTTGCCGTATTTCGGATCTAATTGCAGAACCTTTTCCAGATGCATTTTCGATTTGGCTTTATCTCCCGACTGCCCGAGAGCGAGGCCGAGGTGGTAATGGAAACTGGGGTTCTGAGGAGACTTTTGGACCGCATCTTCTAGCAAGGGAATCGCCAGTCCATAACTGCCTTTGCGATAGTATGCCCAGGCGAGAGTGTCGGCAGTGCCAGGGGCATCAGGCAAGGCACGCCGGGCAGTCTGGGCCAGCGACAAGGCAACATCGGCGTTGCCACCGTGCTCGAGCATGGAATAGGCGAGGTTATTGGCGGCGAGCGGATGGTTGGGTTGCAAGTCCAGTACCTTTTGATAAAATTCTTGCGCTTTTTTGGCGTTGCCGCGGGACTCTTCGAGCATGCCGAGCAGCATGTAAGGCCGAACATCGCGTGGATTTTGCGTTGCCCATTGCTGGTAGGTGGCAACGGCTTGGTCGGGGGAGCCGGTCATCGCTTGCGTTTGAGCCAAGGCGGAATAAGCACCCAGGTTAGCTTTGTCGAGCTCGATCGCTTTGGTGAACGAAAGCTGCGCTGACGCGATGTCGCGAGATGCCAGCTCAAGGCCGCCAAGCAGCAAATGAAAGCTGCTGTTGTCTGGCATTTTGGCGAGCTGGGTTTTGACCCGGGCCAAGGCCTTCGGCAATTGCTTCTGTTGGCCGTAGATTTTGACTAGTCCCTGGAGCGCCTCAACGGAATTGGGATCGCGTTGGAGGGCCTGTTCGAAGAGCAATTCGGCATCGCCCAAGCGTTTTTGAAAAAGGCGGTAATCCGCTAGCTTGGTGTAACCCACAGCGCTCTGCGGGGCGATCTCGATTGCCTTTTTGAGGTCGGCTTCTGCCTTACTGTTGTCCTTGCGAGTGAACTCAGAGCCGGCGCGCAGGATGTACCCCTTCGGCGAGAAAGGCTCGAGCTTGATGACCTGTTCTGCCGACTGAGTGAGCAACTCGAGATCGCCTTTGCGCAAGGCCACGTTCGCGAGGGCTTCCTGCGCTTGACCCATGTTCGGTGCCAGCTTCGCCGCCTGTCTGAAGGCCGTCTCGGCACGCTGCAGGTCGCCAGACTGTTCCAAGGCCAGTCCGAAATTCAGTTGCGCAGTAGCATTATCCGGTTCTGTCTTCAACGCGGTCTCGAAAGCTTGCACCGCCTCGGACGACTTTCCCCTGCGGGTAAGAATCTGCCCGCGGCCGATCAGGGCTTCGACACTCTTGGGGTTCTTTTCAAGAATCTCGTCGGTCACTTTTGTCGCCTGATCAAGTTGATTCTTCTGCAAGAGCAATCCAATATAAGCCTTGCTAACCTGCGAGTCCTTGGGATGATCTTTGTAAAGTGAGGCGAGCTCCACCAATGCTTTATCAGTATCTCCGGTGGAGAGGTAGAACTCAGCCAGCAAGCGATAAGCTGCAGGCGCATCCTTCAGCGCATCTTTAGCTTCGACTACAACCTTTTCCGCATCTCCCTTGCGCTGCTGTGCGAGATAGAGCTGGGCGAGCGAGATCCTTGCCTCCAGGAGCTTGGGATTTAGTTCCTGGGCCTTGCGGAAATGGTCTTCGGCCTCTTGCCAGCGTTTCTGGCTCTGGTCGTATTTGCCGAGGGTCATCCATGCGATAGTGGACTTGGAATCGACTTCGACCGCTTTCTTGAGCAAGGGTTCTAGCTCGGAGGGGTTGTGGGCCGCCATCTGCAAGCCGGCGAGGGTAATGTAAGACTCGGCGCGATTAGGCTCGAGCGCGAGCGCCTTCTTCATTTGCTCGACTGCTGCGTCATGCTTGCCTTCGGCAGCAAGCACATTGGCGAGTAGGACGTTGCCTTTGAGGTCATTCGGGTTCTTCTGAAGCACCAAGTCAACAATTTCGCGCGCCTTGGGAACTTGCCGAGCGGCAATCATGAAGCTGCCAAGTTCAGTTTGGGCTTCCAGATTGTCGGGGCTCAGTTCTACCGTGCGCTGTAGCTCGCGGAAGGCGGTCGGAAAGGATTGCAATTTCATGTAGGTTTTCGCAAGCTTATAGTGGGCATCGGCGAAGCGAGCGTCTGCCTGGATGGCATTTTGGTACTGAATCGCTGCTTCTTGATACTTCTCCTGCTCGAAGTATCGATTGCCGCTTTCGAAGTATTTCTGTTTGCGGGCGTTCGGATCACGCGAGCAGCCAATTGCCGTCAGTATGGTTACGAAGGCAAGAGAGAAGAATAGAGACAACCTGAAGTTTCTTCATACCGCTACCAGTCCTTAATTAAGTTAGTCGCAGTTCTCTGCTGCAATTGCCGAGCCATAACCCATCGCTGAGATTAAACAGGCATCGATGTTTAGCTCAGTTTGCAAGTGCCTCGATCCGTACGCGCCTGATATCAACTGCATCTTACTTCGGAATATAGGCGTCCAGCATCGGCATGACCTGTCGGGCAAATGCTTGCGCTCGGGTTTGTGCCGCCATGGTCGTTTCGTTGCCGATTGGCGTCATGATGCGTACTAACGCACCATCGGTGCGATTCATGCGAATGGCATCGACGACAAGGCAGAGCTTGGCTGTGTACTCACTGGCCACAATTCGGTCATGCGCCTGATACCAATAAAGCGCCATTTGCCGCTCCGCGCCACGCGCCACGATATAGAAATTGATATGGACTTTCGTTCCTTTATACGGCAGCTCCAGCTGGCGCGACTCGATGGGGTCCCACCCAGAGCCCGGCAGACAGTTCTTGGGCGAATGTATGGTGTTGCCGGTGCGCTGGCTGGGGAAATATGCCATGAACAAATCCACCGATGGTTCCGACATCTCCCGACGATAGATCCGCTGGCGTGAAGTCGCCAGCGCCAAGCACATCCTTGATACTTTGGTCAATTGGTAAATTCATGCCCCGCCACTCACTAATCAGAAGGGGAAAAGAAGCGAAATCTTGACGGGCAGCAATTTCTTCCGCTCCTCGGTGGGCGTAGAGGAAGAGCGCAGTACAGCTCATCAGGACAACAATGATCAAAAAACGAGCTCCCGAAATTAGCTTTCGGTCCATTGCTTAGTTCCTCTTTCTGCTTGCAAAGTCTTGAAAGTGAGGTGGATGAATTTGCTGGTAGCGAAAAGCAGCGCAATCGAGAGCATAAACATGATCCAGCCGGAAAACTCATGGAAGAATCCCAAGGCCTTGTCCGGATCCCAGTACTGAACCAAAATCCCGGTTCCGACAATGCGGAGCGCATTGACGGCAACCGCTATAGGAATCGCCGCCAAGGCCAGAAGCACGCGGCCCAGGACACGCCCCTCAAGGTCAAAGTATCCGTAGATCACCGCTAAAGTGGTGAGGCTAACCAAGCTGCGTATTCCGCTGCAGGCCTCAGCCACTTCCAATGGCATGGCTGGAAGATGAATGACGTTGCCTAGGCGGAGTACTGGAACACCGGCCAACGGCAAGAGAGCGCTGGCGAGCTTCGAGGCAAGCAACTGGAGAGGGAACGTGATCTGATTGAAGACTATGGCCGGAATCGGGATCATCAGAAAAAGACAAAACCAAGGAAAGAGCAGCGCCCGGAACCAACGCCAACCTAGACAATAAATTGTGAGGCCAGCCAGCAGGAATACCAGAGAAGTTCGCGATAGAAACAGTTCCACGCCGAGCACACCTGCGATTAACAACGCCAGTGCGCCCGCGATTACCGGCAAGCCCCACCAGGAAGGCGCCAGCGGGATGGCAGCGAGCTGTTTCCTGCGGTGCCAGACGACAAAGGCGGCGAACAGGGGAACGAAGAATCCGTGCGAGAAGTTCGGATCAATCCACCAGTCGTGGACCAATTTCGCGAGCACAGCGTGATACAAAACCGCCAGTAAGTCCTATTACTACCAGCAGCTGCGACAGGCAAAGCTTTGTCGCGGAGAACCTCGGTGGCACTTTGACCGCGACAACCGATGTAGAGTCGCTCATTGTTTTGCAGCCTTTTGTCTCAAGTGAACCGGCTCTTTACTGTGCAATTCGGCTTCCATACGGCGCTGCAGAATGTGCAGGCTATCCGGGAGCCGATAATCAGGATTTGGATCCGCCAACGCCGATTTTTGGCAGTCCTAAGATCGAGAGCACACAGCGAGGTATTGTTTGGATCATTCTGAGGGAAAAAGTTTTCCTACTAGCAGGGAAGTGAATTAGACATTTGCTATGGCAAATGCCGGGCAGCTAGGTAAACAAATTGTATCCTCGCGATTCTACGGGCTTAATTTAGGCCCGTGTGACATGGCATCCGTCGTGCAGTCACGCTTGTGGCAAGACCTTATGCAAACCATTGAAGCCAAGCCGGGCAAGAGGGAGAGGAAGAATTCGCCGGTTGCCGTGCTAGGCGAACTGGTTCACGAGTACGTTCCAGGGGTAAGCGCAGGGATGCGCTCGGTTGAGGAGGCGCTAAAGCGCCTGGCAGACCGCCAGCTTCCGGTATTGCTGATGGGCGAACATGGGACCGGAAAAGCGACGCTCGCGCTCGAATTGCACCGAAGCCGCGTCGGCCGCCTAAGGGGATTTACTAAGGTAGATTGTGCCAACGTCACAACCGGGTTTCTCGAGACGGCGCTCAATCCGGGAAACGGTAACAGCTCTTTGCTCTGGATTAACGATGGCACAGTTTTACTGCAGGAGATCGGGAGCCTGCCGCCGTCGTTGCAGCCCCAAATGGCAAAGATCATCGCCGCTATCTTGGCGGCGCCCGTGGAACAGCGTGGAGCGGTACCGCTGATCGCAACTACGACCAAAGAGCTGCGCAACGAGGTTCAGGCGGGGCGCTTTCGCGATGACCTCTACTACATGATCAGCGGTGTATCGCTGCAGCTACCGCCGTTGCGCCACCGCCGAGCCGATATCCCGTTACTGGCTGACTGCTTCCTGGCGAGGGCCGCGATGTCGCAGCAGCGGACAAAGCCGGCAATCAGCCAGGCGATGCAGCGATTCTTACTCGAGTGTCCATGGCCGGGAAATGTTGCGGAGTTGCGAGAAGCAGCCAGGATGATCGTGGCCGTGGGTGATGAAGGTTTGGCGATCGCGGCACTGACGCTCGCGGGCCCAGGAGGTACAGCGCTCGGGCGGCTTGCCGAAAGTCATTTCGCTAAAGCAGGCGGCGCGGGTCGCCTCGAGGAATGCCGAACGGGAATTGATGTTGAAGGTTCTGTCGAGAACCATGTGGAACCGCAAGCATGCCGCGCAACAGCTGCAGATTAGCTATAAGGCCTTGCTGTACAAGCTCAAACAAAACGGGCTGCACGATGGCGCGGATTCTTGACGAGGGAGATGGAGAGAATGAAAACCACGAGAAAGGCCAGTGCGGTATTAGTGGGGGTTCTGTTGTGGGTGGCGTGCAGTTGCCTATTTGCCGATGACAAGGTCGCGGCGAAGAATGCGGCGGCGCCCAAAGCAGCAGAGGTTACCGCGAATAGTGAATCGTTTGTCATCGGTCCTGAGGACGTGCTGCAGATCTCAGTTTGGAAAGAATCGGAGCTTTCGGGCCAACTGCCGGTTCGCTCGGACGGGAAAATCTCGCTGGCGCTGTTGAACGATGTGCAGGCAGCCGGGCTTACACCGATGCAGCTAGCCGATTCGATTGCCGAAAAACTAAAAAAATATATCAGCGATCCGCAGGTCAGCGTAGTTTTGCGGCAAATCAACAGCCGAAAGTATTACCTGCTCGGCGAAGTAAAAAAGCCTGGCGTGTTTCCCCTTAGCTCGGAGATGACTGTACTGCAGGCACTCTCGGTCGCTGGTGGATTCAATGACTTTGCTGGGTTGACCAAGATATACGTGTTACGACAAGAGAACGGGAAGCCGGTCAAATACCCCTTCAACTACAAACAAGTTCTCAAGGGCGAGGCCACCGAACAAAACCAGTTGCTAAAACCGAACGACACAATCGTAGTTCCATGAGGCGTGGGGATGAAAATGTCAAGGTTACTAAGGTTTCTAATGCGGTCATTAATGTGGTTGGCTATCGTGCTACTCTGGGCTTTGAGCAGCTTAGGGCAGGATATGCCAATTTTGTCGCCGAATGTATCTGTGCAGTACGACTCGCGGTCACCGCGCACGGAGCGGCAGGGGGATGACTCCGATACATCCGCGACTCGGGGGCGGAGCTACGTCGCGCCGGTGTTCCGATTCATGGAGACTGTGAATTCCAATCCACAGCTCGGACAGCAACAGTCCGGGACAGAGGCCGGCAGCATGGTATCAGGCGACCTGGCACTCCACCATGTCTGGCGCCATGCCGATATGAATCTGCTGTACCAGGGGGGAGCGTCGTTTTACAGCAACAGTTCGACAATACAACTCCTGGTATCAGAGCCTTGGAGTTCAGCAGACGTTTATCGGACGGCGTTCGACGTTTTCCTTTGGCGACCACTTTAGCTATCTGCCGAACTCCTCGTTTGGCTTCAGCGGGTTTGGCTTTAACACTTACCCGGGGATGCAGCCCGCTTACGGTTCGGAGCCGATCACTGCACCGCTACAGTCGATCTTGACGCCGTATGCAACGCGTTACGAAAACACTGTAGACGGGCAATGGCGATACAAGGCGACCGCCCGCTCGACCGTTGCGTTTTCCGGATCCTATGGGGTGCTGCAGTTCAGCGACTCAGGATTCTACAACAGCGACACCTATGGAGCAGGGGCGTCGTTCGATCATCAGATCGGGCGGCACAGCAGTCTCGGCCTGTCCTATGCAGCCAGCTTAGTGCGCTATTCAAATGTCGATACCCAAATGGATGCACACTCCGTTGCACTTGAGTTCAAGGAGAGCCTTGGCAAGCGCTTCGCTTTGCAGATGGGGGCAGGTCCGCAATACGTGTTGTACGACTTTGGCGGAGCGGTGCAACGCTCGGTCCTACCCTCCGGCCACGCCGGGCTAACGGCGCATTGGAGCCGGGTCGATCTGGGCTTGATGTACTCGAAGGCTGTGAGTGCGGGCTCAGGCGTCACCCTGGGAACGAAGGCAGATAACCTCGCCCTGACAGCTTCGCGGCGGCTGAGCCGCAACTGGCGTGGCTCTGCGAACCTTGCCTATGCCCACAACAGCTCACTGCAGCCGATCGGCGGGGTGGCGTACAACTCGGAGGCCGTTGGGGCCACGCTGAGTCGCAACATTGGTCGCACCGCGTCCTTTTTCGCACAGTACAGTCTACAAAACCAGAACACCTCTGCCGGTACGGGAAGTGTTCTAGCGGGTAATCTACTGCAGAACACGTTTGGGGTGGGATTCTCTTGGAGTCCGCGCAACATACCAGTTAACTAAAGAAGGGCGAGCAACATGCTGGGAGATCGTGAGCTTAAGTTCGACGACTACATGCGCATCCTGCGGAGGCGTATGTGGGTCATTCTGATCCCTGCGATTCTGGTGCCGATTGCAGCGTATTTGATCTCACTGATGCTCCATGATCGCTTCACCTCGCAGACGCTGGTGATGATCGAGCAGCCCAAGGTGTCAGAGAGCCTCGTCAAGCCGGTAGTAATGGAGGACCTGATGCAGCGGCTACAGACGATGCAGGAGCAGATCTTAAGCCGCACTCGTCTGCAGCCGATCATCGAGCGCTTTGGACTCTATCAAAACAAGACAGTAGTTGATCGTGCTGCCGTTCGCCTGTCGGCAAAAGACGCGAGCAAGCCGCCGGTCGAAGAGTTGATCGAGAGGATGCGCAAAGATATTGCCATTCGCCTGGTGCGCGCGGATCGGGGCGTTCCCGGATTTTACATCAGCTTTACGGCTGAGAGCCCCCGGCTGGCGCAACAGGTCTGCGCGGAGATTACCTCGATGTTTATGCAGGAGAACCTTCACCTGCGTGAAGAGCATGCCGAGGGCACGACCGCCTTTCTGCGGGCGCAATTGGAACAGTCAAAAATCAAGCTTGAGGACCAAGATAAGAGATTGGCAGCTTTCAAGCAGCGCTACGTAGGCCAGCTGCCCGGTCAGGAGCAGATGAATATGAATCTCCTGATGGGGCTAAACACGCAGCTTGAGGCAATTAATCAGGCGCTGAGCCGGGCACAGCAGGACAAGGCGTTCACGGAAGCGATGCTAGCCCAGCAGATTTCAGATTGGAAGTCGCAGCGAGCGCCGGATAACCCGAAGACGATTGATGATCGCCTGCTGAGGCTGCAGGCGGAACTTGGTGCCGCCGAGGCGCGCTATACGAGTGATCACCCTGACGTGGTGAAACTGAAGAAGGAAATAGCTGTTCTGAAAGAGAAATCACAAGCGAAACCCGCGATCCCAGCCGGTGAAGAGACGAAGCCCAACTCCAGTGAACCGGTCCAACTGAAGCAAATGCGAGTCAGTATTTACCAACTCGAACAGGCAGTTCGCGAGAAGAGCAAAGAGCAAGAAAGGCTGCGGGGAGAGATCCGCAAGTACGAGGCGCGGGTGCAGTTGAGTCCGGTGGTTGAAGAGCAATATAAGGCGCTGACGCGTGACTATCAGACGGCCCTTGGGTTCTATACCGACCTATTAAATAAGAAGACACAATCTGAAATGGCCACTGATTTGGAGCGCAAACAGCAGGGAGAGCAGTTTCGCATTATGGACCCGCCTAACTTACCAGAGAAACCTACGTTCCCCAACCGTCTGCTGATTGCCATGGGTGGATTGGCCGGCGGCATCGCACTTGGCTTCGGCCTTGCCTTCTTGCTCGAAATGCGCAACCAGGCGATTCGCACTGAGGACGAAGTGACGTTCTATCTGGAACTGCCAACGCTGGCACTGGTGCCGAACCTGGAAAGCAGCACCAAGGGAGTAAAAAGGGCGCGAAGAGGTGCCGCAGTAGCGCAGGCCTAGGTGGACAAGATTATGTACAAGCAGTTTTTTGCCTTGCGATTATCGCCGTTCAATGTGAATCCTGACCCGCGTTTTCTATTTCTAACGCGGCCCAGTCAGGAGGCACTGGCATGCTTGTCCTACGGCGTCCAGAGCCGCAAAGGGTTCGTGCTGCTGACCGGCGAAGTAGGTACGGGCAAGACGACGATCATCAATCGCTTGCTGGAATGGTCGCGTACCCAGAGCATGCTGACGGCGTACATCTTTAACCCTTGCCTCGACGTGCAGGACTTTTTTGAAGTGATGATGTCGGAGTTTGGGATCGCAGCCAACGGCAGCTCGAAGGGGAAGCTGCTCCTCAACTTCAATCAATGGCTGCTGGAGCGCTACCGGGCAGGTCGAACTGTCGTACTGATCGTCGATGAGGCGCAAAACCTGTCGCCCGAGCTGCTAGAAGAGATTCGCCTGCTGACCAATCTGGAGACGTCCACGGAAAAGCTGCTGCAAATAGTGCTCTCCGGCCAACCCGAACTGGAGGACAAGCTGCGGCTTCCGCAGTTACGGCAGCTCCGCCAGCGGATTACGTTGCGATGCAAGACCCAGCCGTTCACTGCGGAGGAAACCTCGCGCTATGTACTGCAACGTTTGAAGATCGCCGGGGCTTCTCGCGTGGATATCTTTTCCCCCACCGCCCTGCAAAAAGTGCACGAGTACACTTGCGGCGTGCCGCGCGTGATCAATCTGGTTTGCGAGCACTCCTTGATCAGCGCGTTTGTCGACAAGAAACCAACGGTTACACCCGACATGGTGGAGCAGGTGGCGCAGGAGTTCGAACTCGACCAAGTCAAGCCTGTTGTTCAGCGCACGCCGAACCATCAGGGATTAGAGCAAGCGTTGAGGCAGCTAAACACCATCACCGAGCAGCTACAGCAGCTGGAAAAGGCCGCCGGCAAGGGAAGCGAACGATGAGCCGAATTCATGAAGCATTGCAGCAGGCAGAGCAGGACAGGTTAGCTGGCGTGGGCGGAGGCGCTGCGGCGTTGGCTGTTGCCGCGCCGCAAACGGCTCCCGAATTGCCAGACGACGCAACCCCGGCACCGCCGACCCCCGTGTCTGCGCCTACATCATCCCCCCTTGTCGGGCCTCCAGCGCCGCTGCCCATGGCCGCGGTGTCGGCCCTCGGGCCAGATGATGAGCTGGAGAATCGCGTTACCGATGAATTTCTTGAGCGTTGCCCTAAACCGGAATGGACACCGGATGCAAAGACCATGCTCTTCTTCGCAAGTGAAGGGGCCAACGGCAGCGAGGCGTTTCGAACGCTGCGGTCGCACCTTTACGAGGTCCGGAAGAAGCAACCATTAAAGCGTCTGTTAGTCACCAGTGCCTTGCCGGGAGAGGGCAAGACGTTCATCGCCGCCAACCTTGCGCAGGTTATCGTGTGCCAGCACGGGCGGCGCGTCCTGCTGATCGACGCGGACTTGCGTCGACCCCACCTCCATGTGGCGCTTGGTGCGCCATCGACTCCAGGGCTGTCCGAATATCTGAACGGGAAGGTTGACGAAGCCGCAATCGTTCAGCAGGGGCCGCTTGCCGGCCTGTTCTTTATCCCTAGTGGAGCTCTGGCGACCAGCCCGGCGGAGTTAATCGGTGGACCGAGGATGCAGAAGCTGCTGGATGCTATGGCCGAACATTTCGACTGGATTATCATCGACAGCCCACCCTGTTTGCCCGTCGCGGACCCCAATATCCTGGCGGCACAGTGCGACGGCGTGCTGATGGTTGTGCGGGCTAACGAAACACAGCAAGATTCAGCCAAGAAGGCGAAGCAGAAGTTCAAGGGCAAATCCCTGATAGGAGTCGTGCTGAATCGCGTAGCGGAGACGCACCGCTATGATGGCTACTACTACGGCGCATACGGTTCGAACAAGCAGGAAACTGCCAAGATCGGACGGTGAGCGGGCATGATCCGATTGTTCCACGTGTACTATCCGGTGCGAACGCTCGTGTTGTTTGTTTGCGAAGCGATGGTGATCTGCTGTTCATTTCTGCTGGCGGCAGTGATTCACTTTGGGCCGGATTCGTATCTCGTGCTGAACTACGAAGCGGGCATGTACAAGATTCTGGGCCTTACGGCCGTGGCGCTGTTGGGGGCGTACTACTTCGATCTCTACAATACGGAGCAGTTGACATCGGAAGTCGAGGTGTATTTCCGTTTGTTCGTGGTCTTGGGCGTGTTCTCGATCCTGCTCGCCGGGGTCAGCTATTATCTACCCAGCCTTTCCCTGGGCCAGGGCGTAGGGCTGATCGGGATCATCATCCTGACTATCGCTTTACTGACGTGGCGCTCTGTTTACAGCTGGCTTTTGCGGCAACCGGCATTTCAAGAGCCCGTCTACGTGCTTGGTGCGGGGGAACGCGCCGAGCGCTTGGTAATAGGAATCAAAAAGCGCACTGACCTGGGGATGGCAGTGGTGGCCTTCGCCGGTGAGGAGACGAGGGCGCCAACCCGCGAGCAGCTTTCAGCCCATCTATCGGCCGCTCTGGCACAGCAGAAGATCAATCGAATCATTGTGGCCATTGCCGACCGGCGCGGGGTCATGCCAGTCAACGATTTGCTGCAGCTGCGGATGGCCGGCGTCCGGATCGAAGATGCTACGGCCCTGCTTGAGAAAATCTCCGGCAAGATCGAGGTCGATCAACTTTATCCCAGCTCACTTATTTATGCGGAGGGCTTCCAGCTAGGCATGGCGGCGAAGATTGTGAAGCGCGTGAGTTCCATTGTCATTGCGCTTTCTGCCCTGATCATACTGCTGCCGATTCTGCCGCTGATTGCGCTTGCCATCAAGCTCACCTCGCCGGGTCCGGTGATCTACAGTCAGGCGCGTGTCGGCTACCGAGGCAAGGCGTTCTACTGTCACAAGTTTCGCACCATGCGAGCCGATGCGGAAGCCAAGACGGGAGCAGTGTGGGCAGGAGCGGACGATCCCCGGATTACATCGGTTGGGCGCTTTCTGCGCAAGGTTCGCTTGGATGAAGTCCCGCAACTGTGGAACGTGCTCAAGGGCGAGATGAGCTTCGTGGGACCACGCCCGGAACGCCCCGAATTCGTCAGCTTGCTAAGCGAATCCATCCCCTATTACCAGCTCCGTCACATAATTCGTCCGGGGCTAACGGGTTGGGCGCAAGTTCGTTATCGCTATGGGGCATCGATCGAAGACGCAAAAGAAAAGCTACGATACGACCTGTACTACATCAAGCACATGTCGCTCGGCCTCGATCTACTGATCGCTTTCGAGACCATCAAGATCGTCCTGCTGCGGAGGGGGAGCCAATAGTGGACGAGACTATAGCAATTTTGTTCTCACCCAGCAGCGAGGAAAGCACTGGAGGCCACTTTCAGGTTAAATGTTGCGGGGGCGACCTGTCGCGGGAGTGGGATGATTACGTGCTGCGGCAACCCACCGGCACGCTCTTTCACCTCACGGCCTGGAAACGTGCGATGGAAAGGGCGTTTGGGTATGAACCTCGCTATCTGGTGGCTGAATCTGGAGGACAGATCAGTGCTGTTCTGCCTCTCTTCCTAGCGTCGAATCCGATTACTGGGAGAACGCTGATTTCCAGTCCTTTTGCAGTTTATGGCGGGGTTTGCGCCGCCGACCAGCGCGCCGGTGGGCTATTGCTGCTGCGGGCCCGCGAGATGGCGCGCGAGCTAGGAGTTCAGTATCTGGAACTGCGCGACCGGGAAGTCCCGATTGATGCGGAAGGCTTCCACACCAAGCAGCTGTATGTGACATTCGATCAGGAACTGCCGCGGGATGCGGACGCGTTGATGAAGGGCTTTCCACGTGACACGCGCTACATGATCCGCAAGGGGCAGAAGGCCGGATTGAAAGCCGTCGTCGGCAATGACCAGCTGAACACGTTCTATGAATTGTACGCAGAATCGGTGCGGCAGTTGGGAACACCGGTTTTTTCCAAGGAGTACTTTCGCATCCTCTGCGAGGAATTTGGAGACAAACTCGAGATCACGGTCATCTGGCAAGAGGCCAAAGCGGTGGCGGCGGTGCTCAGTTTTTTGTTCAGGGACACGGTTCTGCCCTACTATGGCGGATCGGGCGCTGAGGGTCGGAAAGTAGCAGCCAACAATTTCATGTACTGGGAAGTGATGAGAAGCGCTCTGGAGCGCGGGTTCCGTTATTTCGACTTTGGGCGCAGCAAGGTAAACACTGGCGCCTATCAGTTCAAAATGCAGTGGAACATGCGGGAGCGTGCACTGCCTTACCAGTTCTACCTAGTCCGGCGGAAGGACATGCCGAATTTCTCACCGACGAATGCGAAATTCAAGTTGGCGATTTCTGTTTGGCAGCATTTGCCCTTGGGGTTGACAAAAGTGATCGGGCCGCCGCTGGTACGGCTCTTCCCGTAACGCGACGTGGCTCAGGATAGAGTAGATGCGGATATTGTTCTTGGCACACCGGCTGCCTTACCCCCCCGACAAGGGCGACAAGATCCGTTCGTTCTTTGAACTCGAATCCCTAGGGGCACGACACGAGGTGGATCTCTTCTGTTTCTACGATTGTGCGGAGGATGCACAATACCTGGAAAAAGTCCGCAGTTATTGCCACTCCCTATATGCGGAACGTCTTAGCTGGACTCGTAGTCGCTTGACCGCGGCTAAAGCTTTGGTGACCGGCACTTCCTTCAGTTTGGGCTACTTCTACTCGGCGAGGATGGCGCAGCGGGTGAGGGAAGCGTTGAGTTCAAATGGTTACGATTTGGTCTTTGTGTTTAGCTCGTCGATGGCCCAATATGTGGAGCAGGCGGTCACCGTGCCACGAATTCTCGATATGGTGGACGTCGATTCGGACAAGTGGCTGCAGTACGCTCGAAATTCCTCGCCTTTGCGATCATGGCTGTGGAAACGCGAGGCGCAACGACTCGCCGCCTATGAGGATAAGATTGCAAGCGAGTTTTCGTTGACCTTGCTATGCACGGAGCCGGAGGCGGATCTGCTACGCCGACGGATGCCGAGTCCGAAGATCCAGGTGTTGAGCAATCGCGTCGATGAGACGTATTGGGATCCAGAGGCTGTCACCGTGACTCCCGAGATCGCCGCTTGGCAGCCATATGTGATCTTCACGGGAAGCATGGATTACCTGCCTAACGAGGATGCAGTTCTCTACTTTTATCGTGAGTGCTTTCCTCATCTTCATTCCGCGGCCCCAGGAGTAAAGTTCGTTATTGCCGGCAGAAACCCCACCACAGCAATTCGCAAGTTAAAGGACGATCCAGCAATTTGTGTGACCGGATCAGTGCCGGATATTCGGCCGTGGTTACTAGGGGCGTGTGCAGCTGTGGCTCCATTGCGAATTGCGCGCGGCATCCAGAACAAGGTTCTTGAGGCGATGGCCATGGGAGTGCCAGTAGTTACGAACACCAAAACTGCAGCGGCATTGCCTGAGTCTCTCGTACGTGTGGTGGCCATAGAAGATCAGGCTGTAGGTTTCGCACGGCGAGTTGGTGAGCTGGCTCGCAGCCGCGACTCGCTTCCTTTGCAGCACGTGCGTGCTGCGGTGCTCGAGGCGCTGGGGACAGTGGCGGCGCGGAAGAGGCTTGAGAGCCTGCTCGCCGGTCCTCTTGATGTCACTAGGACAGCTGCACGAGGCCCTAACGCTGGAATCCGGCGCGTGGTTGAACATAATCTACCGAAACATTCAGCGGGAGTTCATCAGCGGCACGCACTCCAGCGCGTATGGGATGAAGATTGATGCGTCAATCTAGTTCGGACCCGACCGCCGGCAATCCGCTGCGAGTCTGCCTGATTGCACCATTTCCTCCGCCGTACGGAGGAATGAGCATACAGGCGCAGAAACTCGCTACTTTGCTCCGCCGTGACGGCGTTGACGTAATCACGATCAATGCGGCGGAGGATTGGACTGTGGTAAAGGAGTTGCCGGGTATTCGAACGATTGTACGTGAATTGCGTTACTTGTTTCGGCTCATGACGGGTATTCGGCGGTCGACCGTAGTTCACCATTTAGCAGCATCGGGATTGTACTTCTTCTTAGTATCGATGCCCGCGGTCATCCTTACGCGACTGTTCGGGAGACGTATGCTGTTGAATTACCGCGGTGGCAATGCCGACTCTTTTTTGGGGGCGTGGGGTTGGTTGGCGCTTCCGATCCTTCGTCTTGCCGACTTGGTCGCTGTGCCGTCCGCTTTTCTGATTAAGGTATTGGCATCGCACGGAATTGTCTCGCAACTGCTACCAAATATTGCAGACACCGAATCTTTCATGTTCCGTCGGCGAACCCAATTCGCTCCACGCCTGTTAGCGACGCGAAATCTTGAGCCTATGTACAATGTGGAATGCCTGCTCCGCAGCTTCCGTTTTGTGCAGCAGAAGTTTCCGACCGCGGTGCTGGGCATCGTCGGGATAGGTTCGGAAGAATCCCGGCTACATCAACTCGCTAGCGACTGGCAACTGAACGTTGAATTCTATGGCGCTGTCCGTCCGCAGGATATGCCCGAGCTGTACGACCGCTTCGATATCTGCGTGAATGCTTCCAATATCGACAATTTTCCTGGCGCTTTGGTTGAGGCGGCATGCTGCGGTTTACCGATCGTGACAACCGCAGCCGGCGGAATTCCCGAAATGCTCGAAAATGGCCGTACCGGCTTCCTCGTCGGCCTAAACGACGATCGCGCGATCGCGGAGAAGGTCATTCAGTTGATCGAGCACCCCGATCTCGCTTCGCAAATGGCGCAAAATGCTCAGGAGTGGGTCCGACAGTTTGCATGGGGTTCTGTGTTTCCGCAGTTACTACGGTTTTACGGCAGCGTACAGCCTGAGATCGTGCATGGTGCCGTCAGCAATCTTTAGGAGAGGGATGGGCTCGATCTATAGCAAATTCGTTCGGCAAGTAGTTTTTCCCGTGCAGGAGGCCCTGAAACATCACTCCACCATGCGGCTTCTGCGCGAGATGGAGCGGGATCAGTGGCTCCAGGTAGGCGAGCTGCGTGAGCTGCAGAATCGGCGGTTTTTGGCTCTACTCGATTCGGCGCGCAGCAATGTACCGTTCTATCAAAAGCTATTTGCTGAGTACGGAATTGATTCCGGAGCCATCCGCGATGTTTTCGATCTGGGTCGCCTGCCGCTGCTCTCGAAGGAGGTAATTCGGACTCATCTTGAGGAGATGCGCAGCCGGGCAGCAACGCGTGTATCGAAGTTTGCCACCGGCGGTTCGACTGGCGTGCCGCTGATTTTCTATCTGGGAGCTGCCCGCATTAGTAGCGACATCGCAGCTAGATGGCGGGCGGAAGACTGGTTTGGTCTCGGCGTCGGAGATTCGGAGTTCGTCATTTGGGGTGCACCGATCGAATTGTCGAAACAGGACCGTCTCCGTAATCTGCGCGACCGCATCATGCGCACCCGGCTGCTCTCGGCTTTCGAAATGGATGCCGCGATGATGTCGCGGTATTTAGACCTGATCACAAAGAAGGGCTGTGCACGAATCTTTGGATACCCGAGCTCGATTGCGCTACTCTGCGAGCATGCCCGCGAACAGGGTCGCGATTTGCGCCGGATTGGCGTTAAGGCCGTGTTTGTTACCGCTGAGTATTTGTGGGAGCATTGGCGGAAGCTCATTTCTGAAGCGTTCGGTTGCCCGGTAGTCAACGGGTACGGCGGCCGGGACAGCGGGTTCATTGCACACGAGTGCCCTCAGGGGCGGATGCATATTACAGCGGACCGCCTGCTGGTGGAAATCCTCGATGATTCTGGAAACTTGTTGCCGCCGGGGCAATTGGGTGAAATTGTGGTGACGCACTTTGATACCCCGGAGATGCCATTTATCCGCTATCGAACCGGTGACATGGGTGCGCTCAGCCCGGAATCGTGTCCGTGTGGGCGGGGTTTGCCGGTATTGGAACGCGTTGAAGGCAGGCGTACTGATTTCATTGTTGCACCAGACGGCCGTACGATGCACGGACTCTCGGTTGTGTACGCTGTTCGCGAAGTCCCGGGGGTGCAGCAGTTTCAGATTCATCAGCGGACGGTGAACCAGTTCGACGTGCAACTCGTTGTTACCGAAGCATTCAAGAAGGAAAGTGTGACCGCGATCCGCGACGGCTTGCAGCGGAGACTGCGTGCACCCGTTGAGGTCGACATTCGTATCGTCGATTCGATTCCACTTGCTGCCAGTGGCAAGTACCGCTACGTCATTTCGGACGTGGACCGAAGCTAGGCGGCTGCCCCGAGCTTATAGCCCGATTTGGAACGCTTTGCGACATAGTTGCTTTTCGAGAATCTCGAAGTTCAGAAGGGGGAGGCGCCGGAACCCGGAGCTGCCGGCGTCGCTAGTAGGTAATGAGCACTGTACCCGAAACAAATACAACGCGGATGAGCCCACCTTCCGGCACGAAATCGTTTCGGGTGTTGCATGTGCTTGATCATTCGCTTCCGCTATTGAGTGGCTATGCTGTTCGCAGCCGCAGCCTCATCGAAGCTCAGAGGAACATTGGATTTCGGCCTCTGGTCGTTACCGGCCCTTTGCACGAAATCGACGATGCCAATTCGGCAGACATGCAGTTAGAAGGCATTCAGTACTTGCGCACACCAATTCGCGGCAAATGGTTGCGGCAGGTACTCGCTAAGCGGACGCCAGTAATCCGCGAGCTTACGATCGTTCGTCTGCTGCAAAATCGCATCTCCGCTATCTTGCAATCGGAACAGTTCGACATCGTTCATGCTCACTCACCGTCCCTGTGCGGAATGGCTGCTTGGGCGGCCGCGCGGCGTCACTCTGTGCCATTTGTGTACGAGATTCGGGCATTTTGGGAAGATGCAGCTGTCGATCAGAAGAAGACGCAAGTATCGTCGCTCCGTTACCGCGTGAGTCGCGGCCTTGAGTACTTTGTTGCACGTCGGGCGCACGCCGTTGTGGGCATCGCGGCCCATATTCTGGACGAACTCGCAGAACGCAACTTGCCGAGAGCTAAACTGTTCCACGTCTCCAATGGGGTAGACGCGTCACGCTTTATGCCGCGAGCACGCGATCAACAATTAGCGGCGGAACTCGGGATGGGCGACGAGCCCGTTTTCGCATTTTTTGGTTCGCTCTATCGCTATGAAGGGATTCCTTGGCTGGTGCGCGCAGCAGCGGAGCTACGCCGGCGCGGGTATCGGTTCCGCATGCTTTTGGCAGGCAATGGCGAAGATCGTCAGGCAGTTATAGAGGCAATTGATGCGTGCCGAGTCAATGATTGTGTCCACTATCTGGGACAGATAGCGCATGACCAGATAACCCGTTACTATTCACTTACTGATATCCTCGTCTACCCGCGTTTGAGCGTCAGGTTGACCGAGCTGGTGACACCCTTGAAGCCGCTGGAGGCGATGGCTCAAGGCAAGAGTGTTCTCGGGAGCAGCGTCGGCGGTATCCGCGAACTCGTGCACGATGAAGATACCGGCCTGATATTCCGTGCCGAAGATATCGATGACTTCTGCCGGCAGGCAGCCCGTCTGCTCGAGTTACCCCTTTTGCGAGACAACTTGGCAGAGCGCGGGCGCCAATATGTTCTACACGAAAAGGATTGGAACGTGCTGGCAGCACACTACGCGAATGTATATGAATACGCGCAAGCGAGATTGCGTGATGGCGGACGCTGCGACCATGATTGTGCGGGCAAGTAAACTGACGAGTTGAGTACACGTTTGAGTTGTTGTGGACAGGAGCATGACATTGGCAGAGCGCGTCCGGATCATGCATGTTGTCAACCGTTTAGGCACGGGGGGAACGGAACTGACGCTTCTGCGCTTGTGTGCGGCACTCGACTCGAGCCGATTTGAGCATGTTATCTGCACGGTAGAGCCGGGCAGCTTGGATGCGGAAAACTGTGGTGCTCGCATTGTTTGCCTGAATCGAAAGCCGGCAAAGGGCAGAGTGCTGATAGCGCAATTTGCAAAGCTGTTTGCGGCCGAGCGGCCAGACATTGTGCATTCGCGAAGCTGGGGTGCAATCGAAGCCGTTCTCGCCGCGCGTATCAGCAGAGCATGTCGGGCCAAGGTGGTCCACAGTGAACACGGAAGGGATCTGCAGACCATGCGCATGCTTCCAGCGCGCAATAGGATCCTTCGGCGCATCTGCTACTCCTGTGCTGATTACGTTTTTGCTGTTTCTACCGAACTCAGAGATTTTTATGCTAAGCAAGTGCGAATACCGCCGAGGCGCATCGGAGTTATCCGAAACGGTATAGATACCGAACGCTTTCGACCTGATGCTATGGCCAGAAACCGCGTACGCTCTGCTGCTTCGTTGCGGCCTGAGACTATCGCGGTCGGTTGCGTTGGCCGGTTGGATCCCATTAAGGATCACGTGACACTGCTGAGGGCAGCTGAGATTGTCATACGCCAGGGCGGCGATATAAAGGTATACATCGTCGGTGACGGATGCGAGCGACCTACGCTCGAGGCAATGGTGCGTTCGCGGCCCAGCCTTGCTGGGCGGGTAATTCTTACCGGAGATGTTCGCAATGTTTCCGAGTGGCTTAATGGCTTCGATGTGTTTGTGCTGGCATCGCTTTCGGAGGGGATGTCCAATACCATCGTCGAAGCCATGGCTGTCGGACTGCCCGTCATCGCTACCGCCGCCGCCGGCAACGAACTGCTTGAACAGCAGACTTCAGGCTTGCTTGTCCCGGAGAAGGACGAGGAAGCAATGGCCAAGTCACTAAGTTTATTGATTGCAGATCAGTCGTTGCGTGCAACTCTTGGCAGGAATGCTCGATTGCGGGCGCAAAGCACTTTCAGCATGCAAAGAATGGTTGAAGAATACACCCGAGTCTATGCCAGCTTAAGTAGCCAGGAGGGACGCTTCCAGTGCGGGACTTAGTTCTGACAACGGTGCTGATCATCATCGTGCCGTTGAGCCTTTTTCGGCCGTTTTGCGGTGTTCTGGCATGGGCTTGGATTAGCTATCTTAGTCCCCACCAATATACCTGGGGATTTGCTCGGACGTTACCACTGGCAGAAATGGTTGCCCTTGCGACTGTTGTCGGAGCGTTTTTTAGGCGAGACTGGAAGGTACCCCCTCGTACCTAGCGAGACCTTTGTACTGCTCTTGCTTTGGGCGTGGTTCGCAATAACCACTGCGGCCGTCTCAGGGTCCGTTCTTTTTGCTCACCACTTCGCAAGCACGATCCTTGCTTTGAGCAGTGTCTCGAAAACCTTGTTCATGACGTTTGTCAGCATCGCGCTGGTTACCGACCGCACTCGCCTTCGTTGGTGGTACCTCGTAACTGCCGGCATCTTCTTGTTTCTCGCATTCAAGACCGCGATTTTCTCTATTGTCTCCGGGGGACAGTACACGGTATTTGGCCCGCCGCACTCGATGATGGCAGACAACAATGACTTTGCACTGGCCATGAATATGGCGTTGCCCATGATGGTGTGTGTAGCGAAGACCGAAGGCTCACGTAGGCTTCGGCTGCTGTTTTGGCTTGGCGTCCCCATGGGAATTACTTCGATTATATTTACATTCTCCCGGGGCGGTTTGGTCGGGCTAGCTCTTGTGCTCCTCGCATTTGCCGTGAGGTCGAGACGAAAGGTTCTGTCCCTAGTCATGCTTGCAGTGCTGGGAAGCGCCATTCTCATCCTAGTGCCGCAGAAGTGGACTGACCGTATGTCCACGATCTCAGAGGCAGCGACGACCGACGCCTCGGCAAGGGGACGGCTCAAGGCATGGGAATTGGCGATCGACATTGCAATGGACTCCCCAACCGGTGGAGGATTTCAAACCTGGACGCCGACAGTTTACGAGAACTATGGCCTGTACACTACTGCGCTCGTAGCTCATAGTATCTATTTCCAAATGCTGGGTGAACACGGGCTTGTCGGGTTGGCACTCTTCTTGCTGCTATTGTTTTCCTGTCTGCTGAGTTGCTGGCGCTTAGGGTCCCGCTATCGCCGGCATCCTGAAGCAGGTTGGATTGCTGCTTACGCGGATATGGTCTTCATAGGCTTGTTGGCTTTCATGTCTAGCGGGGCCTTTGTATCACGGGCGTACTTTGACTTGTTTTACCAGCTCGTAGCTACTGTTATCATTCTAAAATATTTAGCATATCAACAATATCGGGATGAACGGCCACAGTCTGTGAATCATCTGCGTGAAAAATATCCTGATGGTGCAGTCATCGCACCAGGGTTGAGATTGAAAACGATATGTTGATTGGCTGCGTGACCACGGATACGGCATTCTTTTCTAGGGCACCCGAAAGAGGCGCTTAAAATATGTGTGGAATTTGTGGAATTGTGGAACCTGCGTGCCAACGCCCTATTCGCCCGGAGATACTGCATTTGATGGCCAACAGTATTGCCCACAGAGGTCCTGACGCAGAAGGATTCCACTTCGAAAGCGGGGCCGCGTTGGGACACCGGCGTCTGAGCATAATCGATTTGAGTTCCGGTCAGCAGCCACTTTCGAATGAAGACGGAACTGTTTGGATAGTCTTTAACGGAGAGATCTACAATTATCGTGAGCTGCGCACATTACTTGAAGGTCGAGGACACCAGTTCCGTACGCGTTCGGATACCGAGACGATCGTCCACCTCTACGAAGATGAAGGGGCAGGCTGCTTTGCCCGCCTGCGCGGAATGTTTGCCCTGGCGATCTGGGACCGCAAACGTCGGACGATACTGCTGGCGCGCGATCGGATTGGCAAGAAGCCGCTTTTTTATTCCTACGATGGCGGACGGGTGATCTTCGGGTCAGAGATGAAGGCTTTGCTCGCCGCTGGAGAGGTACAGCGGACATTGGACAATGCTGCCCTCGCAGACTACTTTACCTTTCTATACATCCCTTCGCCGAAGACCATTTATAGATCGGTTCGGAAGGTTCGGCCCGGGCATTACATCGAAATATCGCCGCGCGGGATGCATGAGCAGCAATATTGGGACCTGAGCTTTTCTGCAGTGGAGCAGCACAGTGAGTCCGACTGGGCCGAACGGATTGTCGCTGCTCTGCTGGACGCCACATCAATACGCCTGATGAGTGAAGTCCCGCTTGGCAGCTTTCTTAGCGGCGGCATTGATTCATCGGCAGTCGTCGCTGCCATGGCTCAGACCATGCATGGACCTCTTAAGACATCAACCGTCGCCTTTGATGAAGAGGAATACAACGAAGCGATTGCCGCGCGCGAGATGGCTGAGTTCGTAGGGGCTGATCATCACGAGTGCAGTGTCCATCCTTCCGCCATCGATATTGTTCATAAGCTTGCGTGGCATTATGACGAGCCATTCGCCGATTCCTCCGCCGTGCCGACCTACTACGTTTCCCACGCCACACGCAGACACGTCACAGTGGCTCTTTCCGGTGACGGTGGCGACGAGAGCTTTGCCGGATACAGGCGGTACAAGCAGTTTATGATTGGCAATGCTAGACGGGCACGGATTCCAGAGTTCGTCCGTCGGCACGTATTGCGACCTTTTACGCGGTGGTATCCAGGCGAATTTGCGCCGCAGATCTTCCGCGGCGCTAAAACCCTTGAGAGTCTGGCATACGACCCACTAGACGCATATCTCGCGCTGATATCCGTGCCAGATTCGATTCGCTCGCAACTTTTTTCCAACGATCTGCGAGCGGTGCTGGCCGATTACGACCCACTCGAGCAATTCCGAGAACATTACCGCCGCGCAGATACAAGCGATCCGCTTTCGCGCATTCAGTACCTAGACGTGAAAACCTATTTGACCGACGACATTTGCGTAAAGGTGGATCGCGCCAGCATGGCCGTATCGCTCGAAGTTCGGTGTCCGCTCCTCGACCACAAACTCCTTGAGCTGGCGGCAAGAATTCCCTCGTGCTTGAAGTTGCGGGGCAGCGAAGAAAAGTACATCTTTAAGCGCGCGATAGCACCGATGTTGCCGGCATCGCTTCTTACGCGGAGTAAGCACGGCTTTGGTGTCCCAATCGCAGAGTGGTTCCGCGGCGAACTGCGTGACTGGGCACATAATGCGCTGTTCGAACACAAGGACAGTCTGCTCAATGAGCCATATGTGCGCAAGTTGTGGAGGAGGCACCAATCAGGTTTGCAGGACAATTCGCAAATTCTCTGGGCTGTTACAATGTTCCGTTGCTGGCAAATGGAAATCGGGAGGATATGATTAAGTATGTCTGTTTTTGAGCTTCACATCAAAAGCTATCGCACTTCGCCCATCTTCCCAGTCCGCTAAGCACGTAACCTGTCGATCAAGCCGGATCGGACCTTGGAGATCGCGGTTAAGATTGCGTTGAGCTTGCCTGGCGCACGCATCGAGGTTTTTGGGCTGACGAACGTGCCGAAAGCGGGACGAGGAGCATAGGGAAGCGAGGAACACGGCCGTGTAGTATCGCTGGACGCTGCCAGGCGCGGCAGACCGCGCAGCAGGGCAGAAACCGAACCATGAAGCATCAATGCCTACGCAAACTGCGAACTTACACCCCCAGCGGCACAACGGCTCTTGATCAGAGATTCCTTAGTTAAGCCAAACCTTTCCGGACCAGCCCAGGCGGAGGGCGCGCGGAGGCGGTGTTCAGGAAATTCCGCAATTTTGGTTTGGACATGCAGGTTAAATGACATATTCATATGCCAACTACAGAATGCGACTTCTGGCGACCGTGTTGCCTCACTCAGGAATGTTACCGAACCTTTCTGATGCGGCAGATGCCTGCCGGCGAAGCCGTCAGTTCCCATATTTTCTCCGACGCGTATGCTACCTTGCATTCTCATACGCCCCGATGCTGGGCGGATTGGCTCGTGTAGCTCCGGTGATGTCGGTGCTTGGCGTCCCGGTTGCTGACCCCGCAGCAATGGCCGGTGAGCCGGATTGCAGATGAAAATCGAATTTGCCGAGAGACGAGTAATATGCCGTCGAATACGCCGCAAACTTCGGATCGGCTTGACTGTTGGCCGAAGCACTTCCGGCCATAGTGGCAAACTGCGCGAGCGTGTAAGTCAGCAGTGGCCGGAACGGTCCAGTTCCACCGGCATTACAGGGGGCAACGCCTTGCGTCTCGCCCGCTCCGGTGCTGCATTGACCCCCCATCCATACCGCATCGGTACCGCTATCTAGGCGATTGATGAGGTTATTGGTGAATGTCGAGGTAGACGAATACGGAGCGATTCCCACGCTCGCTAGGACATCATCGTTGTAGAAGTACCAGGCTGGAGCCCGATAGGTCTGAATGATGTTGTTGCGCCAGGTATTGTGCCCGAGATCGCCGCAGAAATTGGTGCCGCACTTATTGGAATCGTTGTTGATGACGTAGCCAGCCACTCCCGCTGTGCTGCCTCCCCACGCATCATACTGCCCGACCACGCAGGTATTGTTCTCAAACGTGTTGTAGTTCTGATCGTAGGGATTAATGTCGGCCTGTCCATCGTTGTAGTTATAGATCGTCAAACAGGCGCGGGCATTGTTAAAGGAAAGGTTATTGAACATGTAGGAGTGCGACACGCCCGACTCCCAGGAGAAGCCAGCTCCGCCGTTGGAGTGACTGATATTTCCTTGGTAAATTGCGTTCGTAACCCGCCCGTTGTGCTGCGTGCCAGGGTAGCCGTCGCCATAGGCGGGAGCCGAAGTTCCGCTTGGAGCCCAAAACCCGGAGTGGAAAATGATGTTGTTCTGCACAGTCAGATTCGAGTTCGGCTTGTCGCGGGCACCGAGATAGAGGTTCTCCGAATAGTTCGTATCATGCAGTACGTTGCGCTCGATCAGAATGTCATGCAGGTCCTGCATCATCCAAAATCCACCGTGAGCGCCTTTCACGTCCATATTGCGGAACGTGAGATTGTTGGTCGGATTTGACCCACCCCCCATATTGACGGCCAAGCCGTTGACATCGTTGCTGGACAGCGCGAGACCGTCCCATGTGATCCAATTCATTCCGCCATCTGGATTTGCGAGACCATAGGCACGCCCAGTGTAGTCAATGATCGGCTTTTCACCGGGATAGGCAACCAGAAGAACGGGATGAGTCTGCGTAGCTGTGACGGTCGGCCATTCAAAAGACGCCGTAAAAGAGTAGGTGCCTCCGCGCCAAATAACGGCATCACCAGCCTGAAAGTGTTGATGAATGTACTCCCAATTATTGCAAGGTGCGGCCAGAGCTGCCGTAGACGTTCCCGCCGAGCAGGTAGGCGCGCCCGTGGTCGAGATCGCCCAATACCGCAGAATGCCAGTGTAGCCAGCGTGTCCATCTCTGGCGGCTGCCAGCCAGCCGTCGATAGTGCTGTACTTGGCGAGCGCGGTTGCTGTCGTGTTCACCGTCGCGTCGTTGTCGTCGGCATCGGGACCGAATAGCGGATTGGGGTCAAATGCAGCGTAAGCCCCGTTCGGACTGACCCCGTAGCCGTCGCAGTCCCAGTCAATATGCCAAGCAGTCGTGCAACCTGGGCCAACGATTGCTGAATACGTTGCAGGCCACACACCCCCGCTCTTGGGCCCGTAGATTGAAGGTACATCGGTACGGTGATAGAGGTCGCCTTCGTTTCCGACTGAGTTTGACGGCGCGCCGGAGCCAGATCGCATGACTGGCCCGCTGCTGGTCGCAATCGTGAAGGGAAGCGATTTGCTGACGGCGCTACTTGTGGAATCGGTCACTTGCACGGTTGGCGTGAATGTACCCGACGTGGTTGGTGTCCCACTAATCGAACCGGTCGTTGCCGCCAGTGCGACGGTACTAGGGAGCGAGCCGGCACTCAGGCTCCACGTGTAGGGTGGTGTACCGCCACTCACGGAAACTGTGGCATTGTAGGGCGACTCCCTCGTTACCGTTGGGCAGCGAGGCGGTCGTAATCTGCAGCGCGAGGACCGCCGCAATCGTTATGGAGAAGCCAGCCCTCGTAGACGTCCCCTGCGTATCTTGAACAACCAATGTTACATTGAACGTCCCGGAAGCGGAAGGTGTTCCGGAAATCACGCCCGTGCTGCTGGCCAATGAGAGCCCTGTCGGCAGCGCTCCGGAGTAAACTGACCACGTGTAAGGAGACACACCCCCAGTTGCTACAGCCGTCGCGTTGTACGCCGTGCTCACCTGGCCGCTGGGCAGGTTGGCGGTCGTGATCGACAGCGCCGGCACGGCAGCCTGGACGACGAGGCTAAGCGATTGGCTAGCTACTTTCGGGGTAGTCTCCGAGTCTTTGACGGAAACGGTGAAGTTGAAAGTGCCGCTTTGCGAGGGTGTTCCGGCCAGTACGCCTGAGGTCGCGTACAGCGTTAAGCCCGTGGGCAGGATGCCAGAGGCGAGGGCCCAGGTATACGGGCTTTGGCCGCCGGTGGCTGCCAAGGTCGTCGAGTATGCGGTTCCAGAGGTGGCGTTGGAGAGGCTGGCAGTCGTGATCGACAGCGCCGGCACGGCAGCTTGAACGATCAGGCTGAGCGACTTGCTGGCTACTTTCGGTGTGGCTTCCGAGTCGGTGGCGGAGACGGTAAAGTTGAAAGTGCCGCTTTGCGATGGGGTTCCCGAAAGCACGCCAGAAGTCGAGTTCAGCGTTAAGCCCGCGGGCAAGGTGCCGGAGGCGAGGGCCCAGGTATACGGGCTTTGGCCGCCGGTGGCTGCCAAGGTCGTCGAGTATGCGGTTCCAGAGGTGGCGTTGGAGAGGCTGGCAGTCGTGATCGACAGCGCCGGTACGGCAGCCTGAACGATCAGGCTGAGCGATTTGCTGGCTATTTTCGGTGTGGCTTCCGAGTCGGTGGCGGAGACGGTGAAGTTGAAAGTGCCGCTTTGCGATGGGGTTCCCGAAAGCACGCCAGAAGTCGAGATCAGCGTTAAGCCCGCGGGCAAGGTGCCGGAGGCGAGGGCCCAGGTATACGGGCTTTGACCGCCGGTGGCTGTCAAGGTCGTCGAGTATACGGTTCCAGAGGTGGCGTTGGAGAGGCTGGCAGTCGTGATCGACAGCGCCGTTACGGCAGCCTGGACGACGAGGCTAAGCGATTGGCTAGCTACCGCCGGGGTGGCTTCGGAGTCGGTGGCCGAGATTGTGAAATTAAAGGTGCCGCTCTGCGAAGGCGTTCCCGCGAGCACGCCTGCGGTGTTCAAGGTCATGCCGGTGGGCAAGGTGCCGGAGGCGAGGCTCCACTTGTAGGGGCTCTGACCGCCAGTGGCCGCCAGCGTTGCGGAGTACGCGACGCCGGAGGTGGCGTTGGCCAGACTGGAGGTCGTGATCGAAAGCGGAGGTGGCGTCGCCGCTTGGACGAGGAGAGCTAGTGATTGGCTGGCCACCAACGGGGTAGCTTCGGAATCCATGGCGGACACAGAGAAGTTAAAAGTTCCGCTCTGTGAAGGTGTTCCTGCGAGCGCGCCTGACGTGCTCAAGGTCATGCCGGTGGGCAAGGTGCCGGAGACGAGGCTCCACATGTAGGGGCTCTGACCGCCAGTCGCCGCCAAGGTCGCTGAGTAAACGGTGCCGGCACTTGCGCTGGGCACGCTGGTGGTTGTAATCGACAACGGCGCAAAAACGTGGAACTTGATGCGGTTTGATTGCAGCGAGCTTTTTGAATCTTGGACAAGTACTTCGACATCGCCAGGTTGCGCTAGAGCGGACGCGCTTAGTCGGGTAGCAACGGTAGAACTATCGACAACAGTGGTTGCCGCAGGCGTTCCGTTCCACAGGATGACCGAATCGGCATTGAACCCGGATCCGCTGACCTGCAAATCGACCGCGCTGGAGACGAGCGCTGTAGTAGGGGTGACTGCCGCGATGCTGAGAGCTGCGCTACTGCTACTGCTGCTGGAAGTACCGGTTCCGGTCGAGCCCCGGCTGACTGCGCCTCCACAACTGGCGATCGAGGCCGTAGCCATCAATGTCAATGTTGCTATGAGTATTTTTTTTAGCCACATAGAAACCAAGCCTCGGAGCGCTTTCGCCCATAGAAGATCATCGGCAATATGGCTGTGCGGAACTACTGATCAGAGGGAGGGATTAAGGACAGGTGCGCACCTGTCCTCTACCTGTACCTGAGTACAGGTAAGTGCGCAATTTTCAGATTTTTTGTTTAGCGCAGGCCTTAGCTATGGACGCTTCCCACCTTTGAAACGCACAGCGGAATCACAACGTGAACAGCAAAGAGGGGTAAACGAATTACCTTCCCCGGTAGTCGGTCTCGCTGAGCGTCCACCGACGCCATACATGCAAATCACGTATCGTCCGAGGTTCTGCTTGATGCAGTCCGAAGACGTTGTGTCGGTGTTCGTGAGGTTCCTATGCAAGCCGTTCGTGGCGGCTGCGACACAAAAGGAGCGAATCCGATCTCCTCGCCAACCCCCGATAATCAACTCAGGTTCCACTTCACGTTCAGGAGGCAATGTGCGGCATGTCTTTGAAGGTACAAAGCTTAAGGAGTTTCAAAACCGGGCCGAGGAGGCCAACCAGCAACCGCCGGTTCCAGGTAACAGGGGCCGAGACGGGACCGGCGTTTGTGCCTTGGTGCGGCCAGGATCTGGAGCGCATCTTCTCGGTGCAGCAGGAGCGCATCGTCAACCGCGATAACACCGTCAGCTTCGCCAAGCTGAAGCTACAGATCTCTCCAACATCCGTGGCAGATTGGCCTTGGGGTGAGTGTTGGAAGAACGTGGAATCGGCTACCAGTTCGACATGAGCGTCCGGGGACTTGCCGAGCTGGCGCTTGCTTCCCGGTGACTCCGTGCGGACTTCACCACCTCCGGGAATAACGAACACAAGCGACTTCGATGCAGCGCAGGCTGCGGATATGGTGCAAACCGGCACAGGCACAGCTCATATTGACGTGACCGTCGTTGAGTCTTCGGGCAGCAGCGCGATGACTTGGAGATTGTCCGCCGCGGTGGGCGACCTACCGAGGCTTGCGCACTTCACCCCAAAACACGATTCGGCTACCCATGAGCGGCGCGATCGGTGCAGCGGCGCGCATCACGAGCCTATCTAGGCAGGACGCCCATTTGATAGTGTTGGGGAAGAGACGCCCGTCAAGCATACCGAAATAATCGGCATTACACTCGACCAAGCAGTCGCGTATGATCTGAAACTCGCGTTCGTTAATCTTGCGTTCATCTTCCGTGATGTATGGCTTGTCAGTGCGATATATCCACCGTTGCATCAACGGGTAAATGCGTTGTGCGATCCATTTGCTCTCACGTATGCGCTGAAGGGCGGAGTGCGTGTAGAGTTCGTCTCCAATCACCATTCCACCCGGTTTCAGGACGCGCTGGACCTCGCGTATGGTTGCCGGGATGTCGACGTGATGCAGGATGTCGACAAACAACACGACGTCGAAGTAATCCTCTGGATAGTCTATTTTTTCGGAAGTCATGACGCGGAAATCAATGTCATGTCGGCCCAAATTAGTGGCACGCCGTGCAGCAATATCAACGATTTCCGGAGAGAGATCGAAGGCCGAAACCTGCGCCTTCAAGAAGCTGAGCCTTATTGCGTCTTCTCCGAAACCACAGCCAGGAATAAGCACAAGCTTCCCAGCGACCCCTGCGGCGAGGATGCGGTCGTACATAGACCAGAATGCGTTCCACCAACGACGCGGCCCATTGGAAATGATGTCCATCGCCACGGGTTCTTCGGCACGTGCGCCATGCTTCGCCGCAAACTCACGGTGGTAATCCTGTTCATGTTGTTGACGCTCTGTTAGTTGTTGTGGAAGCATGTATTTTTTCATTTGGATGCGACTTCTGACGCAAATGCCGCCTTACTTTCGCCCGGCCTGACACGTGTCGTGTTCATTGGCGATTCAACTACGCAGCAGCAATGGGACCTACCAAAGTTCCTCCCAGGACTTGAAACACTAGTGGCAAGTCAATTTGCTTGTTGCGCAATCGCTGGCATGCAAGTGCCGCAGCGTGCCATGCTATTCGATACCGCAGCACCACACAAGCCATAACGATAGATATAAAAATCCTCATTTCGGAAGCATCAGTAGAAAGCGCAACCCGCTTCCGGACAAGTAGTCCGATCACAAAAGGACTATATAGATGATCGCGAGTATCATGAGCCACCATCAACTACCAGATCCAGCTTGCACAATCGCGGTCGCTTGCGCTGCCTTGTGCTTCCGCTCCCCGAAACGGCCCCGCAAGTCCAAAAGGGGCTTCTCTACGACAAGATATGACAGCAGAGCGGCCAACACTGCGAGAACAATGTTGACTGGGAATGCCGCGAACCAACCTGCCGAGTGGCGGTTCAAAAAAGGCTGTTGCCACAAGTACAGCGAGTAGCTCACAATCCCGATGGCCACCGCCGGCCGGGAGTTCAAGAACATTGCTACCGGACCGTCAGTCTTAGCTGTGCACCTCGCCACACAAGCGGCGATCAGAAGGTTGACGACGGTCTCCAGCACAGACATCCTGAGGCGACCTCCCGGTTTGGCATTGACCGCTATGATCACAAGCGGGACGACCGCGAACCAGCGGGTGTCCAACAGTTTGCGATACCATGGTTTCAGTTCAAGCCACCCTCCCTCGCGTCCCAGCCAACAGACACCCGGTAGCAATCGTATCCGCAATCGTCGGAAACGACCAGCCGATTCCTGCGCGTTGCGCTGGCCAGAGATACCAAACGGCAATGCGAACCACCGGCGCCATGAACACCAGGGCGCCGGCGGCGAAGAGGCCACGTCGTATTCCCAGTAGCAGGAGGAGCGCAGGCCATAGCAGGTAAAATTGCTCTTCGACCGACAGCGACCACGTGTGCCCAATCCACCACGACGAATCGTAATGGTAGTTTGTCGTGTAGGTAAACGCATGTAGGAGGTCGCCGGATTTCAGCGAAATCAATCCCCACGCCTGAACGAACGTCATTGCCAGCAGGAATGTGTAGAACGCCGGGAAGATGCGCAGCGTCCGCCGGATGTAAAAGTTCTTGAGCGAGACAGTCTGTGTTTTCGCGTACTCCTTCAGTAGCAGTGTGGTAATCAAATAACCCGAAATGACAAAAAACACGCGCACGCCCAAGTTGGCGAGATCACCAAACTTGCCATAAAGCGCTGCTGAGTAGCAGTTGCGGGTGCCTGCCAGATGGCCGCCCAACACCAAGATGATGGAGATGGCGCGAAGGCCATCCAGACCAGGAATGCGCTTATTCGTCAAAGACATCTCGCAAGTCCGACATAGATATGTTCTAGAGAAGCTGGACGGCAATTCCACTTGAGCAGCTTGGATTGCAAGCGGAATCCACCGCAATCGCGCCAGGGTGCCCGTAGACGCGTCGGGCACACCATTCAGCCACTTTTCATTTTGGCTAGGCGACGCGCAGGGCGGTAAAAGTAGCGTTGCCGCGTTTGGGTCGAGCCGATCCGCCAGGACGCAGGCCCGCTTGTTCAGAATGTCGGCGATTTCGTAATAGATGTACTGGTCGAGGAGTTTATCGACGAACTCGACGACGGTGGGCGCCGTCCTGACGTGTTGCGCGGATGACTTGGGGTTGAGCGTCGTCAGGGTTTCGGTCTTGCCGCCCTTGAAGCGGACGTGGATCTTGGTGATTCCTTCCATCGGCAGTTTGATCACAGTGGCCTCCTCGATGATGTAGGCGAGCAGTCGTTTGCGCTTGCGGTTCGGCACGCTCGAATCGTCCCAGGGCTTCTTGAAGTCTTTCGTCATCACCATCAGCTGCTGGTGGATCATATCGTCGAGGACAAGTTGGTCCTGCTGCCGCCCTCCTCTCCGTGGAAAGCTACCGCCGGATGAAGTTATCTACACGCGACTATCTGGGCACTATCCTTCCCGGGCTCGCTGATGTTTCGATCCAGTGCGTCGCAGAAATGACGCCCTCCACTTGGGCCGCCCAACACTCATAACTCCAAGCCGTCAATCCTGTACTTTCTCTGACGCATACACACATTCTATTTGCTCGTCCGGGTACTTATGTTTAGAATCAATACAGGTACCGCGCTGATCGCTGACATCGTACAGAATGAATAAAGATCCCGCAGATCCGTCTCTTGCAGCACCACGCGAGACCGACAAGTTGCCTCCCTCTCTTCCAATACTCTCGGCGAGAGATTGGATCAAACATTTCTTCGTTTACGCGGGAGGCGTGCTTGCGCTACGCGCAATGTCACTGCTGATGTTGCCGATCTACACTCGAGGGCTCTCTCCCGCAGAGTTCGGATTGTTCGAAATGCTTGATCGGAGCACGGAGGCCTTGCTCATTGCGTTGACGTTCGGTATGACAATTGCCACTCTATCCTTCTATCAGTACGAATGTTCCCGGCCGGACCGGCAGCGAAAGGTGTTTAGCACGGCCCTAGGGGCTGTCTGCGTGACTGCATCATTCACGATAGCCGTCCTGCAATACTCGTCTTCCAATATCTCGGTGTTACTGCTCCGTGACGCAACATATGCTTGGGCTGTGCGTCTCATTCTGGTTACTGCCTTTTTTGAACTTCTGTTCCGGATGAGTGTAACCTACCTGCAGGTCTCTCTGAAATCAAAGGTATTTGTTGCTCTTCACGCGGGGCGGCTGTTGCTGGCCCTGTCTTTGAATCTGTATCTACTACTGTTCCTGAGATGGGGACTAAGAGGGCTTCTACTTACGAATCTCTGCCACAGTGCGGTATTCGGAGTGATTGCTTGCGGGCGAGCCCTGCGGCAATCAGGTGTGGGCTTTGACATCAAGCTTCTGCGAGAAATGGCCCGATTCGGAGCTCCGTTCGTACTTGGAAGCGTATTCCTTTTTGTACTGGACAATGTCGATCGTTATTTTCTCCTCGAGTACAAAGGTGCGGCAGTCGTCGGCGTCTACGGGGTGGGCTACCGCCTGAGTCGGATGGCCGAAGCCATTGTCGCAGTTCCATTTGCAAGCGTTTGGGGCGCCAACATGATTCGTACTGCCACTGGGCCGGATGGCCCTAAGTTAGTGGGGCGTGCAATCACGTACCTGGCATTCCTGTACCTTTCAGCAGGTCTCGCGTTGTCATTATTTGCCTCGGATTTTGTGAGGCTATTCGCAGGCGCCAAGTATTTGGGCGCTGAGCGGATCGTCCCAATCATAGTTCTGGCATATAGTTTCTGGTGCCTGTCTGGAGTGGCAGACACGGGCATGTATGTCGAGAGAAAGACGCACCTGAAGCCTCTTATATTCGCATCTGCGGCGGCTATATGCATCTTGCTGTATCGATATCTTATTCCCCCCTATGGTGCAGTGGGTGCCGCAGTAGCGACTGTAATTTCATTTTTTGTTTTTGTAGTGCTCACATTTTTTGTTTCGCACAAGTACTTCAGAGTTCCGTACGAATACTCTCGCTTGGCCAAACTGTACGGTTCGGCTCTATTGCTCTTTTATCTCGGGTCTCACAGTGGCTGGACCGGTTCTAGCATGAACATACTAGCCCGCGGCTTGTGCGTAATTTCTTTTCCCATCGTCCTTTGGGTTGCGAAATTCCCAGAACCGGACGAACTTGCTCGAATGCGTGCTTGGATTCGCTCAGGGCGGCCTGCTCACACGGGTGTTCACAAGCCAACGTAACGGCGCAAGCTGTATCTGGGAGTTGATGGTGGCTGAATGATTGAATCATTCTCACCATCAGTCGCATTGTCTTCCTGTTGCCATGATCAGCAAGGTTCTTACCGTAGTTGATTCTGGAACATCTGCTTCCATCGAAAGAACATCATCAGTGTCCAGAGATGAGCTGCCCGGTTAGCACGATGAGTTTGGTGTTCGTCCCAAATCTGTTCGTATGTAGTCGACGTTCAGGATTCCCGCTGCATCCGCAAAAATTGTGTCACAAGCAAACTCGCGGAGTTCGCGACGGAACCATTGGTCGACCGGGATGCAGAAGCCCTGTTTGGGTCGATACAGCAGATCATGCGGAAGAGTCGTGCTCATGGCCTTCTTGAAAATGTATTTTCCCTGGTCTCCACGCACCTTTAGGGCGGAGGGGATACTTGCGACGAGTTCCATTAGTTTGTGGTCGAGTAGGGGGGCGCGGACTTCTAGCGATACAGCCATGCTGGCACGATCCACCTTGGTCAAAATATCGTCGGTCAGGTACGTTTTCATATCCACATATTGAATGCGCGACAACGGATCTTCTGTGTCTGCCCGGTCATAGTGGTGGCGGAAAACGTCCGCGGAGTCGTATCCACCCAAGCTGTTGAGAAAATCAGGGCTGAATAATTGGGATTTCTCGTCGGGTCTGAAGATCGAAACCGAGTTGAAATAGCCTTCGATGGGAGAGCGCGCTAGGCTTTGAAATGTTGCCCTCCCTCGGAACATTCGTGGGGCCCAAGCCAGCGGAGGGTACGCTCTGCCAAGCGGGCCGAAGATGCCACCCCGCAACCCAGCAGGGAGAATGGCCCGAACGCGGTTTTCGAAACGATCGAACCGGTAACGGCGATAGCCGCCGAAGTTCTCGTCTCCGCCGTCTCCGCCCAATGCGACGGTGACATGCTGCCGCGCTATCTTGGATACATAGTACGTGGGCACGGCAGAAGAGTCCGCGAAAGGCTCGTCGTAGTGCCATGCGAGTTTATCCACAATTTCGAGTGCATTCGGCGCGACCAGCTCTTCGTAGTGATTCGTACGGAACTGGCGGGCAACGACGCGGGCGTATTCACGCTCGTCATAGCTATCTTCAGCGAAACCAATGGAGCACGTGGTGACGGGGCTATTGGATGACTCGCTCATCATTGCCACAACAGCAGACGAGTCAACACCTCCGCTGAGGAACGCGCCTAGAGGGACTTCGCTCATCAGCCGAATGCGGCAGGCCTCGCGGAGTTCGTCCCGAATGATTGAGCACCATTCCTCTTCTCCACGTTCCTCCACGCGAGCAAAAGATATGTCCCAGTACTGAGTTTCGCGCAAACCAGTACTTGAAACGACAACGTAATTCCCAGGCAGCACCTTCCGGACTGCTTTATAAATAGTCTTCGGAGCGGGAATATAGCCGAGCGAAAAGTAATCGCAAAGCGCGTACGTATCGATATCTCGGGAAATGTCGGATGCTGCCAGCACGGCTTTCAATTCCGAGCCGAAGAGTATCCGCCCATTGGTATAGGAGTAGAACAATGGTTTCTTGCCGACGCGATCCCTGGCCAGCAACAAGCGGCGCTGGCGTGAATCCCAAATGGCGATGGCGAACATGCCGCGCAAACGGGTGAAACATTGGTCGCCGTATTCCTCGTATAAGTGGACGATCGCCTCGGTGTCCGAATTCGTGGAGAACTGGTGGCCCTTGCCGATCAGCCCGCTGCGAAGTTCCGAATAGTTGTAGATCTCACCGTTGAGAAGGACCCAAATAGTTCCATCCTCATTGGAGAGCGGTTGATGTCCGCCAGCGACGTCAATAATGCTTAGGCGACGATGGCCTAACCCAATACCAGGGCCTACGAATATCCCCTCGTCGTCGGGGCCGCGGTGTCGAAGGGTATCGTTCATGCGGTGGACCAACTCGCGTGGCACGGTTTCTTGCCTTTCAAACTCAAAGGTGCCGCAGATCCCGCACATGTTGCCTCCAGGTTTGGCGATGTATTAGTTTACTCACTCCCAGACTAATCTGCGATCATGATCGAGTGGTCATGGCGAGCACTCAAAGTTCAATTGCAAGTCGGTTGCCGTGCCCTGACGCGGAAAACGCGAGCTGTACTCGTTCTTTTCGAGGATCGATCTTTTCACGCAACCTGGAATAGGCGTGCGGTTCCTTCCGTAGGCGCCGGCCCCTGAAGGTTGGCAGAGATCGGAGATCGCGGCGAACCGCCTTATTTAGTGCCAGATCATTCCCGTCCGACCGATACGCGGAAAATCCTTTTCTCACAGAGTAGAAAACTATTTCCATTTGCAGGCGCGTTCGGACTGGACGCCTAGTCGATTCCGCGGCTCCTGTTCCACAATTCGAGCATCTTCCAGACTGGTAAACGGATTGCAAAGCTACTCGTGGTGATGTCCGTGAATAGCTAAAATCTTGATTGTTTACTTCGGAAAAAATGCTCTATGCCAAAGAGCTGCCTCTCTGTGGTACTCCCGATGGGCGATCAACCGAGTTGCGACTAAGGAGAATGCGTCGTCGGTTGTCTGTTTTCATCCGTGGGAGCTGGATCCGGGGCAGCCGCGCATTCCCGCGGGCTGGAAATCAAAAATACGCCACTACACGAACCTAAAGTCGATGGAGAATCGACTAGTATCCTTGCTTTCAACGTTCCGATTCGCACCAATGAACGACGTTCTAGGGATGGAAATCGCGAAAGGACCCCTACCGACGCGAAGAGTAGCAATGGCCGAATCCGAAAATATGCGCTCAGTCGCGGCTCGGCACTGAACAACATTTCGTACACGGTCGAATGCAGGTGGCGAGCAAGGCCGGGCTGCAACCAGGATAGGCTCAGCGGCACGCATTTTTCCCTATGGTGAGCAATCCCAGGCAGGATGTTTCGCGCAGCGAAAGCATCGACGGCGCCGAGCGTAAATTGCGGCTAATCCTGCTGTTCGCATCTTTTGTGCTGATTATTTATCTGAGTCTGTTTCCGCTGACTGGGTGGCATGATCCCGGCGTGCCTTTCTGGAGTTTCCTTTTTAGCTGGCCACGTACTGTTTCGCGCTCTGATATTGCGACTAATCTGCTCGCCTATGCTGTACCGGGATGCCTGTATTGTTGGTGGCGCGGCGGCGCTCATCGGCTACATTCGGTGATTCAAGCCACATTGGGCGGTGCACTACTCAGTTTCACAATGGAGTCGCTACAGACCTATTTGCCCGTACGCGAAGCCTCCACGGTCGATCTGCTGGCGAACACAGTTGGCGCGCTCACCGGCGCGATGTTGGCGAAATTAGTCGAGATAGGCCCTGTCAGCGACAAATTACGTTCCGTGCGCCGGGAATGGTTTTTTCCAGGCCGCACAGTGGATGTCGGTCTGGTGGCACTCGGGCTGTGGGTCTTGTCGCAGTGGAGCCCGCTGGTTCCGCTGATGGATGTTGGTGCGATCTGGCGTGCGCTATCCCCGGCTTGGCAGACATTACACAACCTCGCCCGGTTCCAGCCGATACAAGCGGCTGCCTATGCGTTTAATATCACCGGGCTGGGCCTGTTGTTTTCACTGCTAGTTCGACCCGCTCGGCCTTTTTTCTTACCTTTTGTAGCCAGCGCCACCGGGGTCCTGCTGCTGAAGGCCAATTTCTACAGCCGCCAACTTTCTTTCGAGGCGCTCATCGGGCTCGCCGCCGCATTGCTCGTGTTGCCCATCATTGCCAGATCGCGGGTCCGGTCTGTCGCCGCTTGCCTGTCACTTGTGGTTGGATTTGTACTGACAGAACTGCGTTCTGCCAATGGCGCGACCCACGCCTTCAACTGGATTCCCTTTCTCGGGGAGTTCACGAATACGTTGAACGGATTCACCGAGATTCTTGAAACGACGTGGCCGTTTGTCGCACTGGCTGCATTGGCCAATCTGCGCCTTTCCACGCGCTTCTCCTCGGCCGAGTTGGGCGCGACGTTATTACTGCCTCTAGTTTTTGGGCTGGAGCTAATTCAACGCCGTGTTCCCGGCCGCTATGGAGACGTCACGACCGTGATCCTGGCACTCGCTGCCTGGCTAATGGCGTCATGGTGGTGCAAGATCGAAAAACCGGGAAGCATGCGCTGACTTATGACAGCTAGAACAAAGCGTGATCAAGTTCGACTCGACGTCTGCACCGAGCTGCGCTCGCGATCGGAGGTGGTGGACCTGTAATTGTGTCCGTGCTCCACAGAATTGGCACCGCCAGCCGTCGCGTTCGAGCACACGCCGATGTAGCTTCTGGTATTCGACGCGATCGAGCCCGCCAGGTCTCATGCTGCTTGCCGCAGCCGCTGCAGAAAGTGCGTTTGTTGAGCATGGGGCATAAGAGAGAAGCATCGGTACAGGGCGTTTACCAGAATTTCCGAGTCGCCTCCTTCCAGATTGGCTCCCGCCAGGAAATCCGCGCAGATCATCTCCAGGCAGTAACTGCGGGATTTGTCTGAGCCCAGCATGCGGGCGGCAGTTTCCATGGCCTGCTCGATCACCGGCAACTGACTCTTGTACAATTTAAAGTAAATGATCTCCCATGGCTCGGAGTCTGGGCCATTCAAACAGCGCTCGATCTCCTGTTCGAATTCCTCCTTCGGCAAATTCTTAGCTTTGTGCAACCACTTTGCACAATCGAAGTCCTGGCCATCGCGCCGTGCCAGCTTGGCGAGCTCTGTTGCCTTACTCCACCCTACCTCCTTTAGCTTCCTCCGTACTGTCTTTGGCAGCTGTTCGTGGATGGCCATTAGGTAATACTTTCCAGTCAATGACGCAGAGCTCGTTGTCCAGTTCTCCGATGGCATCGATATAGGAGGCGAAGGCATTATTGGCGCCTAGCGGGCAGGATTTTACCTGTAAATCTATATGCGGCAACTGGATCCGGATGCGGTTTCCCTGGGCGATGCGGTCGAGCAGATGCATTTCGCCATGCAGCATGTGTGCGGAAGCAGAGGGCAGATCACAAGCTCAACAAGTGAACGTCAATGGAAGCTGAGATGGCCGAGGCATTTACGCAGAATGCTAATGAACTGGGGCGCTCAGCCGCTCCAGGCCACGGTTATTGCAAGCATTACCATGCCTATGATGATCCCGATGCAAAAGAACAATGCTGCTATTAATTGAAACCTGCGGATTCGCCACCATCGACGCATGCCGTCGTAGACATAGATGACCGACTGCACCGGTCTGTTCTCGTCGGTCGCGTTGTGCAGAGCCGGCGGATGGCCCATCGGGATTGCGCTAAGCGGATTTCGAGGCCGATTGCGGATTTCGTCGATACAGATCACGCCCGAGGGTACACAGCTTTCTGCGCTTTTTATCTCTTCCACCAGCGGTCCTCCTCTACTTCATTTGCCTGCGCTGCAGCACAATCGCCACGCTACCTGCTCTTCTCCGACCCAAATATAATTTCGGTTCCCGCGTGAATCTGTCGGTGGCAGGACGTGCAAAGGGCAATCAGATTTTGCTCGGTATCCTCGCCTTGATGGCTGCGGAATTTTACATGATGCACCTCCAGAGCGGTGCGGCTCCCGCAAGCCTGACAGCGCCAGTTGTCGCGCTGCAACAGCTGCCGTTTAAGTTCTTGGTAGGCGGCCAGCGCGATTCTCTGCCGACTTTGGGCTCGGGAACTCATGCGGCGTCTTTCTTGATGTACTGCAGAAAACGAAGCCGGTGTGAACCGGGCAGCAAGCGGAACAGGCGGCACAAGGAGACATACAGAGTCTCGGGATCGCCGTGATCGGCGTTGGCCCCGGCCAGGAAATCGGCACAGATCATCTCCAGGCAGTAGCCGCGAGACCTGTCCGAGCCCAGCATCCGGGCGGCGGTTTCCAGCGCCTGTTCGACGACCGGGATTTGGCTCTTGTAGAGCTTGAAGTAGATCATGTCCCAGGGCTCGCTATCCGGTCCATTGAGCGCCCGTTCGATTTCCTGCTTTGAAGGGCTCAAACGGCAGTGTCCTTTGCTTTGTGCAACCACTTTGCACAATCGAAGTCCTGGCCCTGGCGACGCGCCAGCTTGGCCAGCTCCGTCGCCTTGCTCCAGCCTACCTCCTTGAGTTGATTGCGCACCTGCTTCGGCAGTTGTTCGTGAATGGACATCAGGTAATAGGCCTTCCGCCGCGAGCCAGGGAAACGGCGCTCCAAGAACTCGTCAAATGACTTCAGAGTTCTCCACCCGCCAGTACTGTCCCGCCCGTACTTCGCACAGATAGCGCCCAAGCTCGACAAAGTGAGTATCGCGGTCGCGGTTCACCCGTCGCTCCCAGCCGAGGATCTGATCGATTTTGGCCAGAACGAACTGGGCCCGTTTGCGATTCAGCTTTGGCTCCATCGGCGGGTTCCTAGAAATCAAGCTCGTCAAGCCAATCAAGCTCGGCTCCTTGCTGGCGTGTTAGCCTGAAGATCGACCATCTCCCGCCGGTCGAGACACAGGCCAAGATAGGCGCAGCTCAGACACGGGTTCTGGGGAAAGCGGATGCCGCTGTGTTGCAGGAACTGTGCCGCCTCGATCTGCCGAACGGATTCTGCCACCAAACGCCCATACTCCTGCCGTTGCTCCTCGCTGATTCTGGCCTTCAGGTATTGGATCTCGGGCATGCGCTTGCGGACGAAGACGACCAGTGCGACCCGCTCAATGCCTGTCATCCATGAGTAGCAGATCATCTGCGGGTCGAGGGCACACAGACCCGTCGGGCTCAGTCGGATAGCAGCTCGTACTGGTCTTCCAGTCGATGACGCAGAGCTCGTGGTCTAATTCTCCAATGGCATCGACATAGGAAACGAAGGCATTATTACCGCCCAGTGGGCGCAGGATCTTGACTTGCAGGTCCTTCTGCGGGTGACTGGATCCGGACACGATCTTCCTGGGCGAAGCGGTCGAGCAGCTGCATCCCGCCCTGCAGCATTTTGTCCCAGTTGTCATTGGCGGAGTACTGCAAGATCGAGATCGCGATACTGAGCCCATTCGTTGAACAAGACCTCGGAAGCATCCTCGCGCTGGAAGAAAGCGGCCAGGGCTTTTTCAAAGGCGCGTCCGAACAGCATGGCGGCGCGGGTATCTTTTTCCTTCCAGCCGTCGAGATACTGGAAGCGGTACCGGCGGGGCAGGAGAGGAATTGGCTGATCTGGGTGTAACTGAAGTTCATATCTCACCCGGCTTTCTCCAACTGGAAGTCGTGCCAGTTGGCGGTTGGGGCGAAGCCGTCGAGATTCAGGTAGCTGCGCCCGTTGAGGTTGGTGTGGCTGATTTTGACCACCCCCTGGAGCCCTGCCAGCGCTTTGTCGTCGATCTCGTCGTGCCCGAGCAGATCGGTGTCGTAGCCGAAGTCGCGCAGGAACCAGTTGAGCTTCCAGAGCGCTTTGCTGGTGCAATAGAGGCGGGCGGAAAAACGGCATCGGCAGAACTGTTGCGGCTCGTTCACCGCAAGCTGCAGCGTCAGAAAGGGCTTGTCTTTGAAAGCGCGATAGGTGGCTTTCTCGACAGTTACGAGGAAGAAGCCGTCGGGGATTTGCTGCTCCTGGCCTGCCGGCAGCTCTCGTGTAGGCCAGGAATGTGGCGTCTCATGCGGCCTCCTGCGGCGGTTGCGCGGGATTATCGGCATACGCCTCGAGATGGTGCCGAAGTTTGTCACAGTCTTGGGTGGCTAGCTCGGTGAGATGGCGGAGAAATTGTTCGATCTGCTCGCGGGTGGCGTTACGCAGGGAGCCCTACCTGGCAGAAGTCGGCGGCGTAACGCTTAACCTGGGTAGCGTCGAGGTTGTGCTGGCGAATCAGCAAGCAGAGCCGGTCGCGCAGCCGCGGTTGGCCGTTGCCGGCTTCATTCTCCTCGCCGTTGGAACCGTTCCTGGGGGAGGCAAGTGCGACCGGTCCGGGGAAGGGCGGCTCGGGGCTACTGCCAATCTCATCGACCGAGCAGAGGCCGATGCCGTAGGCCTTGCGGAGGGCCCGGTTGACGGCGCGTGTCTCGGCCACGCGCATTTCCGCGCCGCGGACGAGGGCGGAGACGTTGCTCGGATCGGCATCGCCGTAGCCGACGAAGCCTTTAGAGCGGCTTGTCTTGTAAACGATAGCCTTGATGACCCATCGGCTCTGGGCGGGGTCGCAGAACTCGGTCACCATCTCGGTCTGAATGCCGCTGCAGCGGTTCTTGCGCGCCAGCCGCAGCAGGCCGGAATGGGTGACGTACCATTTTCGATTGATGAGGGTGAGGTCGCCGGCGGCGACGGAGAATTCGTGTTGCTCGACCAAAGCCGAAAGCTGTTCTTTTTGAACAGCATCGAGCCGGCCGGGCCAGAATGTGTCGACGCTCATTAAGGCTTTCTGAACGCGACTGGGAACAACGGCTTTTTGCGACATGTGTCGCCTCTTTAAACGCTGTGTTCTGAGATATGGTCGTCATTAACTTATGCGTGACAGCTCACAGTTGGTTTTTGTTGTTTTCGGAGACCCAAACGAATGTAAAAAAATACCAGTGATTATCGATCTATCAACATATAGATATTGTATCAATAACTAGATACGTGTCAACAAAAATACGCGCTTCTAAATGGGAAAAAGTCGACTGGGTTGCAGTTGGACGGCGTATAAGAGAGCTGCGCGGATTCGACCTGACTCAGCAGCAGTTTGCAACTCACATTGGGATAAGCCAGAACTACCTCTCTTATATGGAACGCGGCAAGGTCGAAATCGGGGCAGAAATTCTGCTGAATCCGCCGGGAGTTCGGCAAGACGATTGAATGGTTGCTCACAGGCCAAGAAGCAGCGCGGCAGTGATCGGCCGGGAGTAGGAGAGAAGTTGCAACAAGAGCCTCCCCCGCTGCACGGCATTCCTGAAATGTAGCCAAAGTTCCCAATGGTGCAAGACGGGTGGGCGGGGAGCCTAGAGACAACAGCAAATAGCGTTAGCGAAGGGTTTTTGATTTTCGGCCCGCGTTTTTTGATTTCGGAACCACTAATTTCGCCTCCCGAAGCAAGATGAAGCCGCCCGATGCCTGGGCGGCTTTTTCATTACGTCTGGTTCTCTCCCAATGCAGATCGACAAGAGAGACATTCTGCTGGCACAATGAATAGCGAAAGCCAGAGTTCATAGGACTTCGCGTTACGTCAGAGCTGAAGGAGCAAATCCAAGCAATTTCGGAGAAGGAACAGCGCAGTGTTTCCCCACCCAAATATGCGAGATGCTGCTCAGCGCTGGCGTGGAAGGCTACAACCGCCAAGGCCCCAAATATCTGAAGCGGCATGTTCGCAGCTCCGACGACTAATAGAAGGGCAATTTTCGCGGTTGGTATACACGCCTTGGGCTCGAAAGAATGTAACCGTCGATCGTAATTTTGCATCATCCCACTGAGTGTTGGCTCATTTGAGAAATAGCGGTGCTTAGGAGAAGGACGTGGCTTTGTGCAACCAAGTTGCACTTGGATTTTTCCCTAGGAGGGCAGTCGCGCCCAGTAAAATCGCGGGTATTTGTAATACTTGCACAATTGGAAGAAAGTACTTTTCTTCTATGATCAAAACTGGTAGGTTATCGTTAAGAACGGCTTTATTGGTAAATCTATAAGCCGAAGGAGGTGGAACATGCCTTTTTCGCCACAACTAGTGGCTTGGTAGAACACCGTGAACAAAAACGTACCAAACAGTGTAGCGGGAGTATCAGAACCAGCTAGCCCAAAAGAGGAAACCCAAATCGTCGCGACGCCAGTAACCTCAGAAATTCAAAGTACTGTACCTCAAAGTATCCTGCCAGAGCCGTTCTGCGAAATTCCGAAATATGTTGTGTCTCAAAAACGGCGCCTGATTGCCAATCGCGAAAATTCCAAGAAGTCGACAGGTCCTCGGACTGCCGGAGGCAAAGCCAGATCTTTACGGTTTCAACGCTGTCAAACACGGTATTTTCTCCAACGAAATCTTCCTAGCCAATCTGCGTAATCCCGCCGAGACGCATCAGCAATTCCTAGAACTGGTAGCCGGCCTATGGAAGGACTATGCGCCCGAGGGGACTTCGGAAGAGCTGCTAGTCCAGCATATTGCTCTCGAGTGGTGGCGATTGGCCCGGTCACTGCGCTTTGAACTGCGGGAAACCCGACGAGCAATTCAGATTGGCAACCATAAGCTACCAGACGATCCGAATGCGGATGACATTGATGATGGCATTTTCGAACGTTTGCGTGTGAGTCCCGAGCAGACACTCTTGGAACTCGATGGGCTAATTGAGAAACTGCAGGCGTGCCTTCACTTGGCGCTGGAGCAGGGATATTTGGAGCAGACCGAGTGGCAGGCGCTGCAATCGATGCCCGGCGACATCTACCAACGCTGTTTAGCGTTGGCCAAAGAAGAAGACCGCCAAGTCGTTGTAGTTGTTGAGCCTCCTCTTAAAGGAGCGGCACCCTCCCCGGAGAACAAGGTATCTGTTCTGCTGGCCGAAGAGTTACAGCGTCTGCTGGATTGGCGGGGAGTTTGCGAATTGGTGCTGCGCCTGCCGTGGCTGCAGGGTGTGCTCCGCCTGCCCGATCTGCCCGGCAAAGAAGCCGCCGAGCAGCTACTGCACTTTGAGACAACTATCCAGCGTAACCTCTTCAGAAAGATGCACGAGCTGGAGCGCCTACAGCTCCGACGGAAGGGTGAATAGGGTTTCGGCGACGCCAGCATGCTTTTAGAGCACGCTGGCGCCGCCTCATGCCACGGGCGATCGGGTGGTCCTGTTCAAAGAAAAAGGCCGGGCTGTTTTTATTCATGGATTTGCGAAGAAAGACCTTGGCAACGACCCCCCAAGAGTTGAATGTTGGCGGCAACGTTTTGCTGCCACCCTGTGCAGGATTATGCTGCCACTGTCGCACATTGACTTCCAGATTACTACCGTCTACTCGCGCGCAACCTATAAACGTTGTACAATGTAGCAACGTTGCTACGCTGGGAGTTCACTGCATGGCCATTACAAAGTTATCCAGTCGAGAGTTCAACCAGGACACAAGCAAGGCGAAGAGAGCGGCAAAGAAGGGGCCAGTCTTCATCACGGATCGCGGACACCCTCCACGTGCTGCTCACCACCGAGGAGTACGAGAGAAGTCGCCGGTGCGCAGAAGAGCGTCGCGGATTTGCTGGCGATGCCCGAAGCCGCCGCAATTGAATTCGAGCCACCTCGCTTGCGTGGTGATCTTCACAAGGAAGTGGACCTGTCCTGATGTTCCTCCTCGATACCAATGTGGTCTCCGAGTTACGGAAGGGGACGAAAGCACATCGAAACGTCAGAACATGGGCTCAGGCGCTTCCTGCTTCGAGCCTATACTTGTCTGCAATTTCAATACTGGAACTGGAGATGGGAATCCTTCTTATTGAACGGCGTGACCAAAAGCAGGGTGTCGTTCTTCGTGCCTGGATGGACAAGCACGTTCTACCCACATTTGCCGGTCGCATTCTGGCGATCGACACCGCAGTTGCACAACGATGCGCGGCCCTTCATGTGCCAAATCCCCGATCAGATCGTGATGCGATCATCGCCGCCACCGCGCTCGTTCATGGCATGACAGTTGCGACTCGCAATGTAAAGCACTTTCAGCCTATGGGCGTCACCATAGTTGACCCGTGGCAGGCTTGAACGCCACTCTGAGTCATCTCGCTAACTATCCCTAACGTGGCAGGAATCGACTGCCATTGATCTGCACCGCCCGGGCCGGATTCCATTGCACTCGGCCAGCGACGATAGATTGTTCACGAACAGCGCTCGATATCCTCCAATATCGCCCTTCGCTTGGCACGTTCCTTCGGGACCACACCCGAGTTCTGGCTGAACCTTCAGACCCATTATGATCTGGAGATCGCACGGGACAAGGACTTCTCCTGACCACCAGTGAGCTGAACCCACCCCAGCTCGCTACAGCCTAGAATCAAATTGTATTGACCACCCATCCGGCTTTCCTCCACTGAATTGACTAGTCATATGACTAGTTGATAGAGTGAGATTCGGAGGTGGAAGATGTCCTCTTGGCAGGTGCAAGACGCTAAAGCTCGTTTCAGCGAGCTGCTCGACACGGCCTTAAAACAGGGCCCTCAAGTTGTGACACGCCGGGGCGTCGAGGCGGCGGTTCTCGTCCCCATCGAGCAATGGCGACGCCTTCAGCAGGCCGCACAGCCAGGCCTCAAGGCTGTGCTCCTTGGCCCAGGGCCGCACTTTGGGCACTTGGTGCCAGCGCGCCGGCGCTTCCAGCGCCGCCCCGTGGTGGATCTGAAGTGAGAAAATACCTGCTCGACACGAATATCATTTCCGAACTGCGCAAGCCCAAGCCGCATGGCGGCGTCGTAGCCTGGATCAACGGCTTGCAGGAGGAACAACTGTTCCTCTCGGTGGTTACGCTGGGAGAGTTGCAGGCCGGCATTGAGCGCACGCGACGACAAGCTCCGGAGAAGGCTCGCGCCATCGAGCTGTGGGTCGACCAATTGGCTGAATCCTTCCAAATTCTTTCCATGGACACGCGTTGCTTCCGGGAATGGGCTCGTCTCATGGAGGGAAAGTCTAAGCAAGTGCTCGAGGATGCGATGATCGCCGCCACCGCTCGTGTGTACGCACTGACCGTTGCAACCAGGAATGAGCGAGACTTCGAGCCGCTTGGTGTGTCGATTTACAATCCCTTTAAGATAAGCCCATAAGGTTGCGCCACGAGCTACACTCATCCTGCTTTTCCCGACGCGTACGCTGTTAACGGATTCTGTGCTACGAACCCATGCTGCGGCGCCAGTTGTACAAAGCGATGGATGAGCTCGAGCGCTTGCAGCGCCGGCGCCACGGGGAAGCACCTGTCACCGCCCAGCTCTCGATCGAAGCGTGACCCGGCTTAAGCCCTGCGTGCAAAGCGTCCCATCAACTTTGCACGCAGGGCCGGCCTGTAGCATCCGTCCGCAATCAGGAAAGCGAGCGGTGCAATGGATTGTGATCGGGCGCCTGCAAGTGATCGTCGTTTGCAGCGTCAGCTTCATTCTTGGCAGACGATCCGTAGACATAGGCGGACTCAATCCCCCCGGGATGAAGCAGTCATTCACTGCGATCTTGACACGTCGTATAGTGAGGCTATACGCTATACGTATGATCAAGAGCTTCCGTCATAAGGGACTGAAGCAGTTTGCAGAGACCGGATCGAAGGCCGGCATCCAGCCAAAACATGCGCCGCGGCTGCGGCGGCTGCTGACAGCGCTGGATGTGGCGAGCCGCCCTGAGGATATGAACGCACCGGGCTATGATCTGCATCTTTTGAGAGGGAATCTTGCTGGGCATTGGTCGGTCGGCGTGAGTGGCAACTGGCGGCTGACATTTCTATTTGAAGGCGAAGACGCGGTACTGGTGGACTACCAGGATTATCACTAGGAGGGCGAGGCCATGATTTTCAATCCAGCACATCCCGGAGAGGTTTTGAGAGACTACCTAGGCGAGATGACGGTTGCCGAGGCCGCAACAAGGTTGGGTGTGACCCGTGCGCATCTGTCCCGGATTCTGAACGGGCGGGCCGGAGTTTCGGCGGCGATGTCGCTCCGGCTCTCGGCGGCGCTGGGCAGCTCGCCCGAGTTCTGGCTGAAGATGCAGATGCAGCATGACCTTTGGCAGGCGCGGAAGAGGAAACAGCCGAAGATTCGTCCGTTTCCTCACGCCGAAAAGACAAAAGAATTGGCACTGGCCTGAGCCGAAATCGATGCCGAGCAATGCGATCGTCCAGAAGCTGTGGACTACTGCCTCGGTGACGACGGGCCAGCTACGGCGACTACGTCCGAGCAGTTGACCTTCTTTTCCTGAAGATGGCGGACGAGCAGACGAAACCGCCCTTCAACCGGAACCCATGCTGCGCCAGTTGTACAAAGCGATGGATCAACTCGAGCGGCTACAGCGCCGGCGCAGGGCGAATTGGTCCCGGCCCCAGTAAACGCCCACTTAGCCATCGAGCAATACCAGCTTAAGCCCGGTGCGCAAGCGCTTCCCGTCCTTGTTTGCTTAGCTACCCTAGCAGGGCGTCATAGATTGCGCCGCCG
>CAWHUL010000005.1:0-147601 GCA_963832365.1 uncultured Acidobacteriota bacterium
GGTTGCAAAGGCGGCCCGGAGCGGTACAATGCCCGTGATTCAGAGTTCAAAATAAGATTTCAGATAAAACCATCCTTGTCCGAGCAGGAAAGGGCAGAAGCATGAAAGCGCTCTTCGCCAAACTGGCCAAGGATCCCCGGCCCACTGATCAAAGTTATCCCAAAGAATTAGTTGAAGTGGGGATAGACGGGGTCACTGGTCGCGAGCTGGAAGAGTAAATAGGCGCTTACATTTCCGATCGGTATTTTATCGATACGCGGAGGATTTAATGAAAAAGATATTGGGTACCACACTGGTGTTTCTGTTTTCGCTCTGCCTGTCCACGAGCGCTCTGGCTCAGACCAACGAGATTCGCGTTCTGCTGGGAAATCATCCTTACGGCGATCTGGTAGAGGCCTCTATTCCCGATTTGAGAAAGCGACCGGGATCCGAGTTAAGGTCGAACAACTGCAGGAGAGCCAGCTCAGCACGAAACTAGCGACCGAGTTTGGCCACCCGCTCATCGACTGTCGATGTGTTCATGACCCGTCCCTTGCAGGAAGTGAAGATGTTCTACAGGAACGGTTGGATGGAGCCGCTCAGCATGGACTTCTCCGATTATCCGAAGAATGTTATGAGTGCCGTTACCTTCGGGGGGAAAGTCTACGTTGTGCCGCTGGTGATGGACTGGGAAGTGATTTATTACCGGAAAGATCTTTTCCAGAAAGCCGGCCTCAAGGTTCCCAAGAACTTTACCGAACTTGAAGCTGCTGCCAGGAAGCTCAACGCGGATGGCGTTGCGGGATTTGCCTCGCGCGGGAAAGGCGCAGCCGCCGTGACCCAGTTGTCCAGTTACGTCTACAACTATGGCGGAAATTATCTTGACAAGGGTACTGCTGTTTTTGATTCCAAGCCGGCTGTTGATGCCATTCGCTTCTACGGCGAAGCTCGGTGAGCAACTATGGTCCGAAAGGCGTGGCGGCAATGTCCTGGGAAAGTATCCTGCCGCTGTTCCAAGCCGGCAAGATCGCTATGTGGACTGATACGGCCGTGTTTTACGGGCAGGTCGTTGATCCGGCCGAGACGCGGTAGCACCGCCAATGTGCGGGATCGCCAACTTCCCCGCCGGTCCGAGTATGAACACGCCGTACTTCGCGGGGTGGCGATCGGCAGCCAATCGAAGCACAAGGATTTGGCAATGAAGTTCCTGCAGTGGGCGACGAGCAAGGAAATGGCTAGCGAGGGGTACTTGCCGGCATCACGATGGCGCGCTCCTCCGTATGGCAAGACAAGGCGGTAGCGGCCAAGATCAGCCGCGAGCTCGTCGAGACTCGGCTTTTGCGGCCAAGTACGGTAATCACTGGACGCCCATTCATTGGTGCAGTCGGCGAGGTCCGTGATCTGATCGGTGAATTGGTAATCGAATCGATCAACACCAAGGGCGAGTCGCCAAATCTTGAAAGAATGGCGAAGGAAAAGGCCGCCAAGGCGAATGACATCCTTAAGGAAACCGGGGAATATGGCAAGTAGTGGCTTTGCGGGGTGCAGTATCGTGATCGATGTTACAAGGCCTTCCGCGCAGGCTCCCGCGCAGGCCTGTCAAGATGCGGTCACCTCGGTCTTCGCCGCTGAAGCCACGCAGGATGATACTTCCGCCCCGCCGCCGGCTATGACGCGATGCCGACGGCCCCAGAGACGGCGCCGATGATTGCCGAAGCAGAGAAGACGACGAAGCTTATACAGCCTTAACCTTCGACTACTTCGCAACCCAGCCATCGTGAACCTGTTCGACGGCTGGGTCGCGCCCTGTCGGTTCGCTGCAGATAATCACGCCACGGAATCACATTAAGGTAAACGATTATTGCCCATTTAAAGAGCGGTTGGTATAAGCGCCAGACATCAGCGACGTGGCACGATCAGTAAATTGCTGAAGCACCCCTCTTCGAGGCTTGCGCGATGGCAATTTCCATGCGCTCTTCCTTTGGAGCAGCGTTTCTTCAATCTGCTGCGGCGACTTTCTTTGCGCCTCAGTCCCGATGACATTCAGTTTTCGGTTTGGGATGTCGATCTCGATGAGGTCCCCATTTTCCACCAATGCGATTGGCCCACCATCGACAGCTTCAGGAGAAACATGGCCGATGCATGGCCCGCTAGTCGCACCAGAGAACCTTCCATCCGTAATCAACGCGACACTGCCATTGAGCGATGCATCAAAGAACAATCGCATCGGTTGTCATCAACATCTCGGGGGCGCCGGAATTCCCTTTGGTCCTTCATATCGAGTGAAGATTACATCGCCCGGCTTGATCTTGCCGGAGACGATTGCGTCCTGAGCGCCTTCTTCCGAATCAAATACGGCCGCGGGGCCAACATGATGATGCATAGAAGGAGCGACAGCGGCGTATTTGATAACCGAGCCCTCCGGTTCGTTATTACCTCTGAGAATTGCAATCGAACCTTTCTTCGGCGAATTCTCCGGCTTGCGAATCACCTCTTCCACGGAGACCCTGAAGTTCTCCAGATATTCGTGACAGTGGCGGAAAAAGCCGTTGTCCCAGAGCTCCTGCAGATTCTCCCCGAGTGTCCTGCCGGTCACGGTCATTACATTCAGGTCCAGATGGTCCTGATGAGCCGATTGAACCATGGGAATTCCGCCGGCAAACCAGAGCATCTCGGTCACGAATTTTCCGCTCGGCTGAATATTGGTCAGATAGGGTATCTCGCGGCTGGGCAGTCGAACGTCTCCGGCTCCAGCACCCACCCCAGCTCGTGTGCGATCGCCGGGAAATGGATCATTGCATTCGTGCTGCCGGCAATAGCGGCATGCACCTTGATAGCATTCTCGAAGCTGGCGCGAGTCAGCACCTTGGAGGCGGTGATACCTTTTGCAGCCAGCTCCAGGATTTGTCCGCCCGCGACGCGCGAACTGCGGCGGATTTCAGCAAACGTCGACGGCATCAGCGCGCTGCCGGGTAAGGTCATACCCAGCGCCTCAGACATGCATTGCATGGTGCTCGCCGTTCCCATAAATTGGCAGGCGCCCACCGTGGGGCAACCAGATCGCTGATAGTGCCGAATCTCTTTCTCGGGGATTTCTCCTTTTTTCCAGGCCGCCGACAATGCGCCGCACTTTGCAGAGGTGCTCATACCAGGCGCGGGGCGCATTGAGCCGCCAGGAATATGGATAGCGGGGATGTCCATGCGAGCCGCAGCCATCAGATGCGCGGGGATAGATTTGTCGCAACTGGATATCAGGATCATGCCGTCCCAGGGAATTACGGAAGCGTGTAGCTCAACCATGTTGGCTATGACCTCCCTGGATGCCAGTATGTAATTCATGCCCTCATGCCCTTGGCCCCAGCCGTCACAAATATCGGTCACATGATGCCGCGCAGCTCTGCCACCTGCTTCGTGTACCCCCATCGATGCTTCGTCATTGAGTGTATTCAAGTGGAAACTGCCAGGGTGGCTTTCCCCCCAAACGTCATCGACAAGGATGTGTGGCTTACTGGTATCCTCTTCCGACCAGTTCATGCCCATTCGCAATGCATCTACTTGCGACCAAAGGTCGCGTGCCGGACGGCATTTCTGTGTGCTCATCGCTCCTCCTTGCTGCAGGATGATTTCTCTCAGGCGGTGGTCTCAATCTCAACCGGCTGATCGAGAATGATGGGCAACCTGCGCGGCGATGCCACGGTAGAAGGCAGTTAGCGTCGACCATCGGGAAATCTATTTTACCGGATGAAGAGTCGACCCATCGCGAAATTGCAAGCGGCGCTTCAAAATTCCCGTTCCAGAGCCAAAATGACCGTGACAAGCTGCAGCTGCAGCCGCAGCGACAGCAGAGTCGGGACTTCGAAACCGCGTTCGAAACCGCGTTGCCGTCTTGGATCGGAAGCACGAACTCCGCGAATGGTGACTCGTTCGAAACCAGATCGTTGCAACTTCCCAGAACTAGACTTCTGGCCCGCGTCGAGGTGAGATGGGCGCTTTGCTAGCAGGTCGCTGAAGACAAGGTCCGTTCTTTGTTTTCTCTTTGTTGAGTTTCGCCGCACGATGCGGGAAATGCGTCATCGCCGATAGCCTAGCCCGCCGGCTGCTGCAGCGTGAGAGGCGGTCTATCCGCCTCGGGTCGACTCAGGACATGGATTCCTTGAGCAGTTCTGCAAACTGTTGGGCGGTGGGCTTTCTTGGACTTGTATTGTTGGAGTGGTCGATCAGTGCCTTCCGCACCACCTCTTCAAACATAGAGCTATCGACTCCCAAAGCACCCAACCCTTGCGGCAAGCCGATTGACTTGTTTTTGGCACTGATCGTCCTGGCCAAATCAGCCTTGTCCGTAAGATTCATCACCCGCCGCAGCTCCGCGTACTTCTCTCCCACATAACCGTCGTTGAACCGCAGCACGGCCGGCAAAAGTATCGCATTCAACGTGCCATGATGCAGCTTCGGCTTAGGCAGGGCTCCAAGCGCATGCGACAGCGAGTGCACCGGCCCCAGGCCTTTCTGGAAGGTCAGCCCGCCCTCCAGCGCGGCCATCATCATATTCCAGCGGGCATCCTGGTTCTTCCCATCAGTGACCGCACATTCAATCCACTTCCACGCCCGCGCCACGCCGTCCAGAGCAATCGCGTCTGCCGGCGGATTGACCAGAGGCGAGAGATAGGTTTCAACGCAGTGGGTGAAGGCATCCATTCCGGTGGCTGCGGTGAGCAGTGGAGGCAAGTTCAACGTCAGTGCCGGGTCGCAAATTGCGATCTTCGGAAACAGATAGGGGCTGATGAGCCCGAGTTTCAGGCCGTTCTTGAGGACGATCAGGGTGGCGCGTCCGACCTCGCTGCCTGTGCCGGCGGTGGTGGGAACGGCGATCAGCGGCGCCACGCCGGAGGTGATTCTAGCCACGCCGCCGTTGATGGCGGCATACTGCTCCAGCGGCCCGTCGTGGGTTGCGCGCAGGACAACTCCTTTGGCGAGATCAATGGAGGAGCCGCCGCCGACGGCGATTACCCCATCGCATTCTTGGCTGCGGTACTGAACTACCGCCGCGTCGACCGCCTGCTCGGTCGGGTTCTCCGGAGTATCGAGAAAGAGATTTCGCGCCAGAGCCGGGGGGATATCCTGCAATGCCTGCGCCAGCACTCCGGCTTTTTCCAACCCGCGGTCGGAGACGATCAAAGGCTGTTTCATTCCGATCCGTGTGCGAACCGCCTCCAGAAGCTTTATGCTCCCGAACCCGAACTCCGTCGTCGTCAAATAGCTGATCGTAGCCATACGAACCTCCTCCGGGGCGAACATGGTAAACCTATGCTCGGAATCCATGGTCGGCAATATGAGTTTGTTTATCGAGCGACGTTATTTCAAATTGGATTCCACAGGCTTGACCCCAGGCCGGAGCCCGTAAACTGGAAGCAGGCAAGCCCCTTGAGGTCCATTTGGCTGTCCCTCCCCAAGTTACTCTCAAATTGCCCTTTGCGTAGATCGCGGTGAGCAACACCGATGGCAATACGGTTCTCCGACATGATGCCCACCGCCGCAACACAAACACCGCTGCTAGGCGCGAATTGACGGTTCCGCCGGTAGTTCGACGGAAGCTCTCTTGGGCACCTTCAATGGCTGATCGGGTTTGACCAACAACCACGCCACCGCTCCGAGCACTGCGACGGCGGATGTGGAGACCAGCGTTACACCCCAGCCGAATTTCGTCGCGATCCAAGCCGCCGTCACCGGCGCGACAACGCCACCGATATTGCCCCAGCATCCCATCCAGCCGCTGACCGTACCAGTGAATTTGCCACCGAGATCGATGCACGCCGGCCACGAGGCGGCGAACACCGGACCCAACCCGCCGGCAGCCAACGTCAGGAACATGACTGTGCTCCATTTGCCTTTCGAAAATGCGCCCGCATTCAACCCAATGCAACAGACAACCAGTCCAACAATCCCGAACAATGGACGAACCACATTCTTCCTCATCCCGGCCTTCAGCATCTTGTCGGAGAAATATCCGGTCCCGAGCAGACAAACGGTCAGAGCGATCCACGGTAACGAAGCCGCGAATCCCATTTGCTGCAACGAGAAGCCGTGAGCTTCGATCAGGTAGACGGGAAGCCATGCCAGAAACACGTAGGTGACAAAGTCGACGGCGAAGAACTGCGCGGCAATCGCCCAGAATTGCGTGGAGCCGATGAACGTGCTCCACGGAGCGATCTCTTTCTTCTCGACGAACGCTACAGAGCTGCCTTCCGCGATGTGCTCGAGTTCGGCACGATTGACGAAGCGGCTCTGACTGGGGTTGCTGGCGATCAGGAAATAATAGGCGATGGCGACGACGACACCGATGGCGCCGAATAGGTAGAAAACGGGGCGCCAGCCCCATACCGTCATGATGGCGACAACGATTGCCGGGCCAAAGATCGGACCCATATAAGCGCCACCTGCCATCATCGCCGTAGCTTTACCTCGTTCGGTGGTCGGGAACCACTTTTGACAGCCAGTGTTCATCGACGGAAAAATCGGACTTTCGCCGACTCCAAACGCAAATCTGGCCGCAATGAACATTGTGAAACTGCTGCACAGCCCTGTAATCGCGGTGAAAATCGACCACAAGCCGGTGGCTACGGTGATGACGACACGAGGTCCGAAATACTCTCCCGCCATGCCGCCGGGAATATAGAAGGCAGCGTAAGCCAGAAAGAAAGCAGACTGTATCGCCCCCATGTCGACCTTGGTAAACCCGAACTCCTTCATGATCATGGGAGTTGCTACCGACAGGTTTACCCGGTCCATATAAGAAATGAGCGCCAGGAGCATGAAAAACGAGGCAACAAACCAACGATAATTTGTCTTTTTCATCGTTATCTTCCCCCTCAGGCTTCCAAGTTCATAACCTGTGTGACGCAGTCTAACCAGAATCTTCTTCTTCAGCTCTGAATCGTCGCACGCATTGTAACGTTTGCGAGAGGGTTTGCTAGACCAAAATTGCATTTGGGCTAAAACTGCATTTTGGACTTTTGGGGTTGCAAAGGCGGCCCCGAGCGGTACAATGCCCGTGATTCAGAGTTCAAAATGAGATTTCAGATGAAACCATCCTCGTCCGAGCAGGAAAGGGTAGAAGCATGAAAGCGCTCTTCGCCAAACTGGCCAAGGATCCCGGCCCACTGATCAAAGTTATCCCAAATAATTAGTTGAAGTGGGGATAGACGTGGTCACTGGTCACGAGCTGGAAGAGTAAATAGGCGCCTACATATTTCCGATCGGTATTTTATCGATACGCGGAGGATTTAATGAAAAAGATATTGGGTACCACACTGGTGTTTCTGTTTTCGCTCTGCCTGTCCACGCGCGCTCTGGCTCAGACCAACGAGATTCGCGTTCTGCTGGGAAATCATCCTTACGGCGATCTGGTAAAGGCCTCTATTCCCGATTTTGAGAAAGCGACCGGGATCCGGGTTAAGGTCGAACAACTGCAGGAGAGCCAGCTCAGCACGAAACTAGCGACCGAGTTTGCCACCCGCTCATCGACTGTCGATGTGTTCATGACCCGTCCCCTGCAGGAAGTGAAGATGTTCTACAAGAACAGTTGGGTGGAGCCGCTCAGCATGGACTTCTCCGATTATCCGAAGAATGTTATGAGCGCCGTTACCTTCGGAGGGAAAGTCTACATTGTGCCGCTGGTGATGGACTGGGAAGTGATTTATTACCGGAAAGATCTTTTCCAGAAAGCCGGCCTCAAGGTTCCCAAGAACTTTACCGAACTTGAAGCTGCTGCCAGGAAGCTCAACGCGGATGGCGTTGCGGGAATTGCCTCGCGCGGGAAAGGCGCAGCCGCCGTGACCCAGTTGTCCAGTTACGTCTACAACTATGGCGGAAATTATCTTGACAAGGGTACTGCTGTTTTTGATTCTAAGCCGGCTGTTGATGCCATTCGCTTCTACGGCAAGCTGCTGAGCAACTATGGTCCGAAGGGCGTGACGGCAATGTCGTGGGAAAGTATCCTGCCGCTGTTCCAAGCCGGCAAGATCGCTATGTGGACTGATACGGCCGTGTTCTACGGGCAGGTCGTTGATCCGGCCAAGACGCAAGTCGCAGCCGCCAATGTCGGGATTGCCAACTTCCCCGCCGGTCCGAGTATGAACACGCCGTACTTCGCTACCGCCTGGGGCATGGCGATCGGCAGCCAATCGAAGCACAAGGATTTGGCAATGAAGTTCCTGCAGTGGGCAACGAGCAAGGAAATGGCTAGCAAGGGGGTACTTGCCGGCATCACGATGGCGCGCTCCTCCGTGTGGCAAGACAAGGCGGTAGCGGCCAAGATCAGCCGCGAGCTCGTCGAAACTCGGTCTTTTGCTGCCAAGTACGGTAATCCACTGGACCGCCCATTCATGAGTGCAGTCGGCGAGGTCCGTGATCTGATCGGTGAATTGGTAATCGAATCGATCAACACCAAGGGCGAGTCGCCATTTCTTGAAAGAATGGCGAAGGAAAAGGCCGCCAAGGCGAATGACATCCTTAAGGAAACTGGGGAATATGGCAAGTAGTGGCTTTGCGGGATGGCAGTATCGTGACCGATGTTACAAGGCCTCCCGCGCAGGCCAGTCAAGATGCGGTCACCTCGGTCTTCGCCGCTGAAACAATGTAGATGATACTTCCGCCCCGCCGCCGGCTATGACGCGATGCCGACGGCCCCAGAGACGGCGCCGATGATTGCCGAAGCATAAAGGCCGACGAAGCTTATACAGCCTTAACCTTCGCATGCTTCGCAACCCAGCCATCGTGAACCTATTCGACGGCTGGGCCGCGCCCTGTCGGTGGCAAATAATCACGCCACCGAATCACATTAAGGTAAACGATTATTGCCCATTTAAAGAGCGGTTGGTATAAGCGCCAGACATCAGCGACGTGGCACGATCAGTAAATTGCTGAAGCACCCCTCTTCGAGGCTTGCGCGATGGCAATTTCCATGCGCTCCTCCTTTGGAGCAGCGTTTCTTCAATCTGCTGCGGCGACTTTCTTTGCCCCTCAGTCCCGATGACATTCAGTTTCCGGTTTGGGATGTCGATCTCGATGAGGTCCCCATTTTCCACCAATGCGATTGGCCCACCATCGACAGCTTCAGGAGAAACATGGCCGATGCATGGCCCGCTAGTCGCACCAGAGAACCTTCCATCCGTAATCAACGCGACACTGCCATTGAGCGATGCATCAAAAACAATCGCATCGGTTGTCATCAACATCTCGGGGGCGCCGGATCCCTTTGGTCCTTCATATCGAATGAAGATTACATCGCCCGGCTTGATCTTGCCGGAGACGATCGCCTCCTGAGCGCCTTCTTCCGAATCAAATACGGCCGCGGGGCCAACATGATGATGCATAGAAGGAGCGACAGCGGCGTATTTGATAACCGAGCCCTCTGGTGCGATATTACCTCTGAGAATTGCAATCGAACCTTTCTTCGGCGAATTCTCCGGCTTGCGAATAACCTCTTCCACGGAGACCCTGAAGTTCTCCAGATATTCATGACAGTGGCGGAAAAAGCCGTTGTCCCAGAGCTCCTGCAGATTCTCCCCGAGTGTCCTGCCGGTCACGGTCATTACATTCAGGTCCAGATGGTCCCTGATGAGCCATTGAACCATGGGAATTCCGCCGGCAAACCAGAGCATCTCGGTCACGAATTTTCCGCTCGGCTGAATATTGGTCAGATAGGGTATCTCGCGGCTAGCGCAGTCGAACGCCTCCGGCTCCAGCACCCATCCCAACTCGTGTGCGATGGCCGGGAAATGGATCATTGCATTCGTGCTGCCGGCGATAGCGGCATGCACCTTGATAGCATTCTCGAAGCTGGCGCGAGTCAGCACCGTGGAGGCGGTGATACCTTTTGCAGCCAGCTTCAGGATTTGTCCGCCCGCAACGCGCGAAATGCGGCGGATTTCAGCAAACGTCGACGGCATCAGCGCGCTGCCGGGTAAGGTCATACCCAGCGCCTCAGACATGCATTGCATGGTGCTCGCCGTTCCCATAAATTGGCAGGCGCCCACCGTGGGGCAACCAGATCGCTGATAGTGCCGAATCTCTTTCTCGGGGATTTCTCCTTTTTTCCAGGCCGCCGACAATGCGCCGCACTTTGCAGAGGTGCTCATACCAGGCGCGGGGCGCATTGAGCCGCCAGGAATATGGATGGCGGGGATGTCCATGCGAGCCGCAGCCATCAGATGCGCGGGGATAGATTTGTCGCAACTGGATATCAGGATCATGCCGTCCCAGGGAATTACGGAAGCGTGTAGCTCAACCATGTTGGCTATGGCCTCCCTGGATGCCAGGATGTAATTCATGCCCTCATGCCCTTGGCCCCAGCCGTCACAAATATCGGTCACATGATGCCGCGCAGCTCTGCCACCTGCTTCGTGTACCCCCATCGATGCTTCGTCATTGAGTGTATTCAAGTGGAAACTGCCAGGGTGGCTTTCCCCCCAAACGTCATCGACAAGGATGTGTGGCTTACTGGTGTCCTCTTCCGACCAGTTCATGCCCATTCGCAATGCATCTACTTGCGACCAAAGGTCGCGTGCCGGACGGCATTTCTGTGTGCTCATCGCTTCTCCTTGCTGCAGGATGATTTCTCTCGGGCGGTGGCCTCAATCTCAACCGGCTGATCCATCAGGTTTCCTGCCGCACCGAAAACCATCTCGGCAGGCGATCTTACTACTTCAATCTCCGGATTGGTAGCGGCTTCAGCCAACAGCAACTCAGAAAATAGATCTCGCCAATGCGCAACTTGCCCTTGATGCGGACAAATCCGACCTTACTGAGATCCAGCGCGGTGCACGTCTTCATAGCGGCGAAAATCGCATCGCGATCGTCCTCGAGAATGATGGGCAACCTCTACTGTTTGTGCACTGCCTCACAAGAAGAATCGAATCTGAGGTAGATAACTGATCTAAAGGTTTCGACTTGACTTCGGAGTAAACTCGCCGGAAACTCAATTAAACACAGTTTTGGAGACAGAAGTGCCTAACTATCCGCTGATTAGACCGATCGTGGTCGGGGTATTCCCAAATTTCGAAGTATCGCTCTTTCTGCATCAGCGGCGTCAGGGAGAGAAGGGAGAATTCCCCATCCTGATTTACGTCATCGAGCTTGAAAGCGGAAAGAAGATTGTGGTCGATACGGGCCCCTGCGGTCCGGGAGATCCCTCGGCGAAGTATCACATGCCAGTCCGGCGCACGCCGGAAATGGAACCACGCACTGCGCTGGAAAATGTCGGCGTTAAGCCCGAAGAGGTCGAAACCGTTATCTTGACGCACTTGCACTGGGACCATGTAAGCAATTGCAAGTTGTTCACCAACGCCACTTTCTTCGTGCAGAAGACCGAATTGCAATATGCAGTGGCGCCGAATCCTGTCCAGAACGGTCAGTACGAGGTCGGCCTCCCCGGCCATAAGCCGCTATGGATGGATGTGTTTTCGCAAATCCAGCCGATTGAAGGCGACCTGCACGATTTCGCCAAGGGCGTACATCTGATTACTTTACCGGGACATACACCCGGCTCGATGGGCGTGCTGGTCGAAACTCAAAAAGGGGTTCACCTTATTCCCGGCGACCACATTCCGCTGTTTGCCAACTGGGAAGGCGATCAGAAGCTGCGGTATATCTGCGGGAGCATTCACATCGACCTGGAAGATTACTATCGCTCGTTCCGGAAGATTGCGGACGTCGATTTCGTTCTCCCTTCGCACGATTTCGCAACCGTCCAACATTCCTGTTATCCCGTGATGGAGTAACCCGTCGCCTCTGCTCGTTCCAAAGTGAGGACCTTATGCACATGAAATATCGCTGGCATATATTGTTCATGTTGTTCGTGGCGTCTTTCATCAACTATATCGATCGCGCTGCGCTGTCCATCGCCGCTCCATATATTTCCAAGGAGTTCCATCTCAACGCCGCGATGCTGGGAATGATTTTCAGCAGCTTTTTTGTCGGCTATGCGATCTTCAACTTCATTGGCGGATATTTTGCCGACGTATATGGCCCCAAGAAGATGTTCGGGGTGGCTATGTCGTGGTGGTCGATCTTCAGCGGCCTGACCATTTTCAGTGGCGGATTTACGTCTCTGTTTATTTTCAGAGTGCTGTTTGGGATGGGCGAGGGGCCAATCAGTTCTGGTACCAACAAGATGATCAACAACTGGTTCCCGGCTAAAGAACGAGCAAGGGCGGTGGGAATATCGATTGCTGGAATGCCGCTCGGAGCCGCGTTGACTGGTCCCGTTGTCGGCTTCATTGCCATGAAATGGGGTTGGCGCACTTCCTTCGTTGTACTAACTTTGCTGGGGCTTCTCTGGGCCGTCTATTGGCTGACGATGAGCACGGATCTGCCGCGCCAGAACTCGCGCGTGTTGCCCGCTGAGTTATCAGAGATTGAAAGTGGCCAGGTAAAGGCATCCGTCTCCCAAGGTTCAGCCCGGCCTTTGAGCTTCTTTCTGAAGCAGCCCACGATCCTTTCGACGGCGCTCGCTTTTTTCGCCTGCAACTACATTATTTACTTCTTCCTGACATGGTTCCCGAGCTACCTGGTGATGGCTCATAATGTCAGCCTCAAGAACATGAGCATCGTCACGATGATCCCGTGGCTGATCGGGGCCATCGGCCAGGCTGGCGGTGGATTCGTTTCGGACTACTTCTATAAGATAACCGGCAATCTTATGCGCTCCCGCAAGCTGGTCATTGTTCCGTGTTTGATCGGGTCTGCGATTAGTGTCGGGTTCTGTGGCGTCACCAGATCCGCTTCCGCGGCGGTCGTCCTGATGTCAATTGGCGTGTTCTTTATGTATGCAACCATATCGAGTTACTGGGCGATTATTCAGGACACAGTGCGTAGCGAGAATGTCGGTGGAGTGGGCGGATTCGTCCACTTCCTGTCCAATATCGCCGGCATTATCGGTCCGAGCGCCACGGGCTTTCTGGTACAAAGATCCGGTTCGTTTACCAGCGCTTTTCTGCTGACGGCTGGTCTCGGACTCGCCGGGTCACTGGCCGTAGCGTTCTTTGCAAAACCGATTGCTGCCGACAAGACTGCGGCGATGGCAATGCAACACTGAGACAGATTGCGGTTTGAAGGAAGCTCACCGCCGCACACGACGGCCTATAGCGGTTGAAGAAGCGCAGCATCGATTTGATTGCGCCCTACTCTAAACACGTGTGATTCCGAAGTAGTGGCCGAGCTCATGGATGACGGTGCGTTTGATCTGTTCCAGAACTTCTGTCTCAGTTGAACAGACCGCTTCTATGTTCTTCTGGTACAGCACGATGTAATCGGGCCCCGTGGAAAGGTCGAAAACGCTCTTTTGGGTCATGGGCACGCCGTGGAAGATACCCATAACCAGCTGTCCAGACCGAGCTGCCGACTGATTCGACGGCAAATCCTCGACTAGAACGGCAACATTGCGTATGCGGGTGCGGAACTCCTTCGGGAGCGAGTCGATTACATCCTCGACTACTTTGGTGAAGCGTTCACGCTCCATTCCCTCTCCTGCGTGAGCGACAAATAAGACAAGGGCAGCGATTGCTGCCCCAGTGCTACCGATACCCTAATTACTACACCGCCTTCGCCTTCTTCACAGCCGCCCATCGTTTTCTCTGCGCGTCGGCGATCTTCTTCCTGGCGGCTGCACTCATGGTGCGACGAACACTGGTGTTTTTCGGCGCGGGCGTTGCTGTTGCCTTGCGCCTTGCCGCCCACCTTGCCTTCATCATCGCTGACAATCTTCTGCGGCCAGCGGGGGTTAGGCCGCGCCTCTTCGCCTGGGTTGGGACGGCTTTGGCTGCCGGAGTCGTCGCTGTTGCAGTGCCATCGAGTGACTCAAGGGCGGCAATGGCTTGGTTGAGGCGGTTTAGCTCTGCCTTCAGGTCAATAAGTATCGTGCGAGTCTCCATCTATTCTCCTAGCGCAGCCATATTAGCAATAAGGCAACCAACGGGCAAATCAGAGCAAGAGTAACCCAGTTAGTGCTCTTTGTGTCAATGAGTACGCATAACGTTGGTAAGTCCGCTATTATAGCTTTTCCGCAGCATGGGCCAGCGAACGTCCTACTTCGGTCGCGTACCACCGGAGTCGCGGGTCAGCACAGCACAGCTCGTCGTGCCGATTCCGCCTCTCTTTCGGGAAGGGGTTCATGCATAGTGAAGAGCACAAGCAAGCAGAAGAACGAGCAGGCGGCCAGAAACAAGAAGACAGCATTCCAGTTGTAGTGATCTAGGATCACACCAGCAATCAACGGAAATATCGAGGGACCAATGGAGCCGCCGGTATTGACCAGGCTGTAAGCCACGGGAAATGTTTCTTTGTTCGCCAACCCCATAGGGTAGACCGTGAAAGCTGAATATCCAAGGCTCAACAAAAAGCCCATGGCAAACAGCAAGGCTCCGAGATACACGGCATTGTTGGGCGCGTAGATAAGACTGTACATCGTGATGGATGTCGATAAGGCGCTGACCATCATCAGCGGCTTGCGGCGCATTTTGAGTACCCGATCAGAAATCCAGCCACCGAGCAGGTTCCCCAACACCGCCCCGACAAAAGGGGCGGAAGACAGAGCGCCCATCTTGATCGCGGTAAAGTGTTTTACCGTCACCAGGTAGGATGGTATCCAAGCCATGATGACATTTACAATGCCGACCATGCAGAGCCAGGCAATGGTATTGCCCATGATGTCCCAGGAGCGGAACACCTTGGCGACCGTGTCCACCGGTTCAAGACGCTTCACCCTGATCAACTTGTCCAACCATTTTGGGTAGCGATCCTCATGCGAGCCCGGTTGTTTCCGCATCTTGGTTTTGGCGGCCACTTGCTTGTCACGAATATATTCAAGTTCGGCCGGAGAAACGAACCGGCTTTCTTCAGGTTTGTTCCTGACGACAAGGATCCATAGTAGTGAAAGAAGAATCCCCGGGATTGCAAAGATGAGAAAAATTTGCCGCCATCCGGCCCAGCCGATAATCGCCACGCATATCGGAGGGCAGATCACCGGTCCGGATTTCGACGCCGCCCAAAACATTCCGGCGGCAGTGCCTTTTTCTCTTGGCGGGAACCAGCGGTCAATGGTAGTGCCGCACCCGATCGGCAGCGGAGCTTCCGAAAATCCCAGGAGCGCCCGGCTGAGTTTTAAGTGTAAAGGCGAGGCTGAGGTCCCGATGAGCCAAGTCGAAAGCGACGTCAGCAGCATGGAAATGGCCATCAGAACGCGGGGGCCAATTTTTCGGTAGAGTAGGCCGACGGGGATTTGGGCCACGGCATAGACCGCGAAGAACAAGCTGATCATCACGCCCGCTTCCGTGTTGCTGAAGTGAAACTCCTTTCTTATATAAGGCAGAGCGACGCCGAGATTCGCACGGTCAGCGTTGGCAAGTGTATACACCAGAAAAATCAGCGCCATGACCACCCACCGGAAAGCGGATGTTTTTGCAGTGGATGGCGTCAGCTTAGATACTTCTGCCACGGGAACGTGCGCGTCCATTCTTTGTGTCCAATCAATTGGCTATTCGCCTGTCCGACTTCAGTTCCGTTGTATCAAACAGCCGCCGCTTTGCGCCGCCCGTACTTATCAACGACGCCCAAATCAGTCATAATGACGCGCAGTTCCGCAAGCTTCTCTCCCTCAAGTTCAGGATAGGGGCGGCGAATACCACCGGCCGGCAAGCCCAGAATCTTGAGCGCAGCCTTAATGACGATGGGGTTGGAGAACCAATAGAGAGCCTGCAACAGCGGATAGAATTGGAAATACAATTTCCGGCATTCTTCCATCTTTTCCAAACTGTCCCAGGGCCGCGAAATCAGGGCCATTTCCTCGGGAATGATGTTGCCGCCGATGTTCGCCGTGCCGTTTCCACCCAGCGCCAGGGTCGGCAGGACGATGGAGTATTTGGGGAAATCGCAGCAGAGGATGTTGAGCCTGTCCCCGAGCCGCCGCTTGACCTCCACCAGTTGAGAGACGTTCGGCATTGCCTCTTTGTCGACAATGAAATTGGGTATTTCATTGGCCAGTGTCTCCAGCGTTTCGGGATCGAGATTTACGCCGACACGTGTGGGGTTGTTGTAGACACCCACGGGAATCGAAACCGCTCTCATGCAGGCTCGCATGTGCTCCAGCACGGCTGACTGAGGCGGCAGAAGATACGGCGGAACGGTGAAGATCAAGCCGTCGGCTCCCTCAGCTTCGGCAAACTGGGCAAACTTTACGGTATCTGTCGTGGTGGGATGCGAAGCGTTGAAGAAAACGGGAATCCGGCCTTTGCCGATCTTGATGACCTGCTTGACTATGGTCTTCCGTTCTTCGGAGGTAAGCAGCGTCACTTCGCCGGCTGAGCCCATTACAAACAGCTCGGAGGTGCCGTAAGCAATCTGGTGGTCAACGATTTCCCTGAAACCCCCAAAATCGACGTTGCCGTTTTGATCGTAAGGGGTGGGAATTGCAACCCACGAACCGGTCGGTTTGAACATAAAGAATTCCCTTTCGCGTGATGTTGGCGTCAGTATACGAATAGCCCGCCAATTTGTCACATGAATCTGGAAGATTTGGGCGCGCAAGACTGACACCTTGGGGAGGATGTCGGCCTTCAGTGTTTCTGATCCCGATTTCCGCATCCTTCTTCTAGACTGCCCGTAATTCGTATATCCTCCGATGACCTTCATTGCCTCATTCCTCTCATGCTGCGCCAATATGGCAAGAACGCGCAGGTTCCGGTCTTCCGGAAGCGCTCCCATCCAAAGACACCCCCAGATTACCCACCGAAGGCAGAACCTGTAGAGCGACTTCCATCCCGATTTTCTTGCTCAAGCCACGATGTCGCGGGTCTTTGCTGCGTGTTCTCATGATGAAAGCTGCCAGGAAGTCGCCCCCTTGCTGGGGACTTTCGAGAATGCCATTTACCGTGAGCGGCACGTAGTGAAACCGGTGCCGCCCACAATGCAAATCAAGTGGCGTATGCTCAAACTGGAAACGCCACGTAATGCAGAATTGCTCCACGCACCAACACAAAATAACTTTTCAATGTGAGAACCCAAGCAGTCTATACTTGCAAGCCTTAACGCAATTCTTGGCCCAATGAGGCAACCATGATCAAGCGGGATCGTTTCCCGTTAATTCTCGCATTCATCAGTCTCCTCATAGCCCTTGCTTCCGCCACTGAGTTTGTCCGGGCAAACTGAGAAGGCGCTCCAGGATTCTGTTCCTCCCGAATTGCAAGCCTCGGACCCCGATGTCAAAGCCTATCTCGATTCGGCTAAGAAGCTACAGCAAGACGGAGATTACGCGGGTGTCTTTCAGCAACTCCAGAAAGCTCTCGTCCTTTGTACACAGAAAGGATTGCTCGCCGACAAGGCGCTGCTCGAAGCGAAGCTCGCGGTCGCCTATTTCGTGCAGGGGAAACTGGAAGATGCGAAGCAGCAGTTCTTGAGTGCTTTCGAGGATTCGGCCAAGACCGGAAATCCGGTCTTGCAGGCCGACACACTGATAGCACTGTCATCGCCGGCGCGGGCCTCTGGGAAGATGGATGAGGCGTTCGACCTAGCCACCCGCGCCCTCGATTTGGCCCGCAAGAGCAAGAATCTCTGGATTCAGTCCCGCTGCTTGGGGGAATTGGGAGCCATTCAGCTCGCCATGGGTAAACCTACGGAGGCGCGGGCCTCCATAGAGGAAGCGCTCCGCATCGACCGCCTCAACCATTATGATTGGGAGGCGGGACACCTCCTTAATCTAGCCTGGATTACCGCTGCTGAAAAGTCAAAACTCGATCAAGCGATTCAGCTCGCCAGCTCAGCCCGCGAACTAGCCATTAAACATGACGACTATTTGATCTTCATGCTGGCTTCGACGTCGCTTGCACAGGGGTATGTCCAGAAGGGCAGGCTGAATGAAAGCATTTTGCTCTTGGAGCGCTCACGGGATGGCCTTTCAGAAGATGGTGCGCCCCTGTTCCAGCGCCCGGCTTCCTTTCGGGCCGCAATGTCCTTGCCATGCCCCAGGATCACATTTCTCGAGGCCATGGCAATGGCCTATCAAGCTGGCCAGCGCCCCGATGAAGCGCTCACGAGCTGGCTGGGCCTTTACGAGGTCGCAAAAACGACCGGCTTCACCCTCGCGGCTGCCGTGGCTAAATCAGGCCGAGATCGAGATCAGCCTGTTCTCCCGGCAGTGTCTGGGCCAGCGACGAATCCCCTCGCTCGGCGACTCGCGGCGGGAAGCCAGGGCCTGGAACCGGAGAATGAACCGTGATGGGGTCACCATCGACTGGCGGTTCACGCGTAACAGAGCACGCCGGAAGTTCGGCTACAAAAGAGACCACATTACGCGGTCAAAGACCTAGAGCCCTATCGCCGGCAGCAGTTAGACCGCTGCATGGTCTCCGTGGCCGGGAAGCGGCGAAACTTCGAGAACGGGTCCTACCCGCCGAGATCGGATGTCACCACCATTTGTCATTGTTGCTCGGAATGGCGACCCAGTCACGCTGACATCGCTTTTGCCATCAAGAATGGATTTTTGAGGCGGCGGGGATATCGGGCGAGGCTCGACCACGTTTCTTTGGGTTTACCCAGCGGGCTCTCGGTAATGCTTGTAATTCGTGTGCACAGAACAAGCTCCAGCATTACCGCCGTAACTTGCGTGGAGAAACGGGCAGCGATATCTTCCGTGCTGTTGCACAGAGAACCATCTGTGCTCTGGGTACACAGGCCGACATTCCGGGGAAGGATAAATCACAATAACCGACCGCAGTGGTGAGACATTGAAAAGGAATTTGGTCCGCACCGCCTACCATGAAGCTGGACACGCCGTTGCCGATGTGCGTTTTGCATTTCATTGTGCCCACGTGACGATTGTTCCGCGCAAAAAAGTTGGAACATTGGGTCTCGAAACGAGTATCGACGGCGATTATTACGACTATGAGCGCGAGTCTAACAGAGAGGTCGCAACGATCAACCCAGAGCAAGCCAAGTATCAATTGATCGTACTGCTCGCCGGATATGCGGCAGAGATTGAGAAGGATCCCGCGTCTAAATCGCAGGCGAAGATCGGCGCCGAAAGTGACATTGCCAAGGCCCGTGACATCCACCGCAGACTCGGCGGGAAGGGTACATTTGCCCCGTGGTTCAGGAAAGCACGCGCATTCGTTCGCAGCAACTGGCGAGCGATCAACATGGTCGCGCGTGACCTGATCGAGACGAAGACGCTCGATGGGACGGAAGTGGAGACGATCGTGAGTATCGCCGATGGGGAGCCAGATGCAAAGGAGGGACTAGCACGCTATCGCGACTTCATAGGCCGCAAGGGGACCCGGCAGTTCCCGTTCAAGATCGTGCAACGGGCCCGCACTGGCGGTGAAGCTAAACCTTCTTAGCCGCCTTCCGTCTTGCGGCCCACCGTTTCTTCATCATCTCGGAGATGCGTTTCCGGCCTGCGGGGCTCATCTTGCGCCGGCCAGGTTTATTTGCACCTGCAGTCCGCATTATCTGGGAGCCAGCACCGTCGCTGCCCAAAGCCTCAAGCGCGGCAATCGCCCGTTCAATCCGTCCCTTCTCGCCCCGCAGACCTCTTATCAGTCTTGTTGTATCCACCTTTCGTTCCTTTCCTTTCTACACTGCGAAACAAGATACATTGCCGACGACATAGAAAACTAGCCTGAAAATGCGAAGGGGCTAGGAATTCGGTACGCCCATTGCCTTTTTACTCCTTTGTAAGTCAAGGTGACTCCGTCGCCGAAGGCGAAGGCTTCGCACTATGGCATCAAGTTCTACGAGCTGCGGTTGTGTTCATCGGGAGTGCGTAAGTTTTGCTTAACCGCGGCAGATCAGCAGCAGATTTGATACAGGCTCACAGATTGTAATCACGCGAGACTGCTACTCGGCTGATCGGAGGAGAAAGTCTTTTTGACTTCGCTATCGTTGACTTGCAGAGGGGGGATCAACATGGTCAACAAACTAAGGAAGTCGAGTTGCATCCCAAGGCACAAGCCAATTCACTCCGCGCCGTGGAGGAGGAAACGTGTCTGGATACGCAACGCTGAACCAACTTTGCAGCACTGCTTCAGAAAACAGGTTCATTAAGATGCTGCTGAACATGGCACGCGCACTTCAGCATCGATGGCGCGTACTCCGTTTCGGGCAGCGGCTTTACAATCAGGCATGCAGCACGCAGTCGGCGGTTGTTGACTCGCCCCGCACTGTTCCAGTACAAGACTTCAGCGAACATCTATTCAGGCGTTCGGTATCGCCACGAATCCATGATTTGGTGCAGCTGCGAGTCGCATCGCAGATCGCGTCGGCTGCACAGACAAAGCTCCGTGCCGATTTGTGCCGCGAACAAGGGTGGTCGAGCGAGCAGATAGGGGCGACGTTGCTCGGCACAAAAAGCGGGTGCTTTTCCGAATCGGAAACACTGCTGTTGCAGTATGCGGCGGACATGACACGCACCCCGATCGATGTCGATCCGCAGGTCATTAGGGAGCTCCGGGTACACTTCACGGAGGCGGAACTGGAGGAGCTGACGGTCTCGATTGCATACGAAAACTTACGCGCCCGGTTTGTGGAGGCGAATGCGAGGCTGCGGCTGAGGAGCACTGACGCCGGCAAGCCGCGGTGAGCTAGCAGTCGAGTTAGGTTCGGAAAGATGCGCGTGAGCTGCGAGTGTGGTGACAGGCACCCGGCGCCGTCGCCGCGAACAGGCGAATGGCGACCCTCCCCAGTCACCGACCGTGATTTTGCCATCAACAAGGGAATCTTCGTCGGCTGGACGGTCACGGTCGCCTCTACAGGGGGTCGGCAGCCTGGTGCAAAAAGTCGTGGCGACGTTGAACTACCCCTGCAATAAAAAACTATCCGTCTGCAAACCGTGACGATGGCCGGAATGGCGTTCTGTGTTTTCAGGGCAGGCGCTGCAAGAGGCAAAATTTGGGGTTAGATAGCGGGTTTTTGAATCTTGTTTGAGACGGACGAGAACCGCAAGACGACCGGGGTTGGCCGTCATCTGGAGCTAGGCGTAGACGTTAAACATGTGCCCGTACATCGGCATGGGCATGGTGGGGTTTCGCTCACCCCCGATCTTCCGATAATTGCCGGAATGACACCAGATCCCATGGCTTGTCAGGCGCCGATATTTGCTGTCGCAAAATATAAAGATTCCCATCGTCGGCGCGAACTTTGTAAAAGACATCCTCTAGCCCGTACCATTGATCGAGCACTTCCTCAACCATGTACTCGCGTCCATCAAGCCGAAAACGAACAGGGCGCTCGTCCGCCTTCCTTCTGGAATAGCAATCGACTTCCGGCTTCATTTCATTGGCATTGTCGCACATGCTGCTCAAACTCAGCCTTGCTGGCGCTCGTGCATTCTTCTTACCATCTTCTGCTGTGGAAACGAGAGTGGTTTTCCAGCATCCTGCTAAGGCCGCGATTGCCTGCGGTGGAGAGCGGTAGTTCTTGCCGGCAACACGAAGATTTGATGAAGTGACAGGAAAGCCAGATGCTTCACTGAGCGGTCCAGCCGCCATCCACAACAAGGCTGGTTCCGGTTATCAGCGAAGCGGCGGGAGAAACCAAAAACAGGATTGCTGTCGTAACTTCGTTTAGTTGACCCAGCCGGCCGAGCGGAATCCGTTGTAGCACCCAATTCCTGAAGTTTGTGTCGCGAAAGAACGGAGCTGTCATCGGCGTCTCCAGAAAAGTGGGTGCGATCGAGTTGACGCGGATGTTTTCAGGCGCAAGTTCCACCGCCATTGCTTTCGTCAGCCCCTCGACCGCGTGCTTGGTCAGGCAGTAGACGGTTCGCCGGGGTGCGCCAACATGCCCCATTTGCGAAGTAACATTGACGACCGCGCCGCCAATCTCGCGGCGATTCGGTGCTTCAAGCATCTTCCGAACCGCGGCTTGAGCCACCAAAAAGTTCGCTCGCAGGTTGAGGTTGATCACTGTGTCCAGGTGCTCTTCGGAAACGTCGATGAACGGTTCGGGAATATTCATTCCGGCGTTGTTGATGAGAATATCCAACCGGGAAAGCTCCGCGATCATTTCACGCACTCGGTGTCCGTCGGTGACATCGCAGGCGAGTGCGGACGCTTGCCCGCCGCACACCTGGATGTTGTTCACCACTTGCTCCAGATCCGAAGTAGTTCGGCTCATCACAACTACATGGGCTCCCGCTTTGGCAAGGGTGCAAGCGGCGGCTGCGCCAATACCGCGGCCCCCGCCTGTCACCAAAACTGTTAGCCCATCCAGCCGCAGATGAATAGAACCCGGACCGCCAACGTATTTCATTTCTTCTCCGCCGCCAACTCCGCCATTCATCCGCTTCACCTCGCAACGGGCTTCTGGATGAGCTTTCCGTATTTCTCTTTTCTTACCTTGCACGAGATGCCGTGCGCCAGCATGTTCTCGTAGTTGCAGGCCCGCTCGCAGACATCGGCGATCTTGTACGAGGCTTCCTTGGTGGCGTACTGGTAAGTCACGGTCTTAACGAACTTCCCAACTGACAGTCCACCGGTGTAGCGGGCGGCCTTCATGGTGGGCAGCACGTGGTTGGTGCCGATGGTCTTATCGCCATAGGCAACCGTGGTCTCCTCGCCCAGAAAGACCGAACCGTAGTTGCGGCAGTGGTCGAGGTAATATCTCCAGTCCTTGGTCTGTACTTCCAGGTGCTCTGGCGCCCACTCGTCGCTGATCTTGACGGCTTCTTCGGGTGAGTTGACGACGATGACGTCGCCGTTGTCGCGCCAAGCGACGCTGGCGATGTCGCGGGTGGGAAGATCGATTAACTGGCGGTCGACTTCCTTCATGACTTCCTGCGCCATCTTCTTGGAGAGCGAAATGAGGCACTGGCGCGCGTTGGGATCGTGCTCCGCCTGGCCGAGCAGGTCGGCGGCCACGATCAAGGGATCGGCGGTCTCATCGGCGATCACCAGGATTTCCGTTGGCCCCGCTAGCAGGTCGATGCCGACTGTGCCGTATATCTGTTTCTTAGCTTCGGCTACGTACTTGTTGCCGGCACCAGCTATGACGTCGACCGGGGCCAGGCCTTCCATGCCGTAAGCCATGGCGGCCAGGGCGTAAACGCCACCCATGCAATAGACCTCATCGGCTCCGCCGGCGACCATGGAATAGAGCGTGGCCGGCCACAGCCCCTGCCCCTTGTTGGGAGGCGAGCAGGCAACGACGCGCTTCACCCCGGCAACCTTGGGCGTGATCACCGTCATGTGCGCCGAACCCAGCATCGGGTAGCGGCCGCCGGGAACATAGGCGCCGCTGGAGGCCACCGGAATGACCTTCTGCCCCAAATGCACGCCGGGAAGAGTCTCCGCCTCGAAGTCAACCAGCCGCTTCATCTGCTCCTTGGCGAAGTTCCTGATCTGCGCCTGGCAGAAGTCGATGTCCTCGACCTCGCTTACCGGCAGTTGCTTCCTGACGGCACGCATCTCGTCCTGAGAAACTTTGAAGCTCTTTGGCTCCCATTTATCAAAGGTCTTGGCGTAGTGGCGGACCGCCGCCTCGCCTTCCTTCTTGACCTTAGTCAGGATCTCCCGCACGGCGTCCTGTACCGCTCGGATGTCCTCTTCCGGTTTTTCTTTTGCTTGCTTGAGATATTCAGCCATGGAAACTCCTCCCCATTCAAAGTAGTGTGCTATAAGGAACCAGTTAGAGTAATACAATGTCCGTCATACATTATCTTGCAGAGACTTAAGATAACCTTCGCTTTCACTCCGATGCAAAGCAGTGTTTGAATCTTTGCGAGCGAGATTACGGTTGAACGATCACCTTAACGGCAACATTGTTTGGGTCGGCTAGCATTTCAAGAGCGCCGCTGATCCCGTCGAGACTCACGTGATGCGTAATCGCTTTTCGTAAGTCCCCTTTCCGTTTGACCAAGATCCTTATCGCGCTTTCGAAATCTTCCCTCGTATAGATATGGCTGCCCTTGAGGTTAATTTCATTTCCCTGAAGGGTATTCATGTCAATGGCGACTGGATCGGTAAATAGGGCGATTACAATAATTGTTCCACCGCGCTTCACTAGTTTTAGGGCTTGACCGAATACCTGCGAAGAAGTAAATGCCACCAGGACGACGTCCGCTCCATCGGGCGTGAACGACTTAACCATCTCTTCTACCGAGACCTCGTCTGCCTTGATCGGATACAGGCCGAACCCCTCGGCAATTTGTAACCGAAAGCGATTGAGATCGGTGCAATAGACACGACCTGCACCGGCTTCCTGCGCTGCAACTCCAGCCAGCATGCCCACGGTTCCGCTCCCTAGTACAACGCACGTCGATCCTTTTTTTATATTTGCTAATCGAACTGCGTGAGTGCCAACCGCCAGTGGCTCTGCCAGCACGCCTAAGTCATAATCTAATTCTTGCGGCAATTTATACGCCCGCATATCCGGAACCGCGAAGTATTCCGCAAAGGTTCCGAGCCAGCCCCGAACGCCTGCACCGACCCTTTCCGGACATAGGTTATAACTTCCACTGAGGCAATACGAGCATTTGCCGCAGGCCTTGATTGGCTCAACGGTTATCCTGTCCCCGACATTTAAGCCTTTAACTTTTGCTCCGACTTTGACTACGTCGCCAGTGGCTTCGTGGCCCAGGATCATGGGTGGCTTGCGAAACGGATGCGACCCGCGAAATGCATGCAGGTCGGATCCGCAAATTCCCGCGGCCTTCACCTTCATCAGAACGCTATCTTCGTCCACGTCGGGCACTTCAAATACCTTTACTTCGACCTTGCTCAGATCTGACAAGTAGCCTGTCTTCATCTTCATGAATGCCACCCCCATTGCCGCCCTTATGATAATGCTATTCAGTCCTCAGACATGGCCAATGCGAATCCGCCCGGCGAAACATAAGCAACCGCCAAGCTCATTTTGTCCTTACACGCCCAACAACCGGAGCTGTAGTGCCTCATCCTGCCGCAAAGCCTCGGCATCTCCGGCATAGGCAATCTGGCCGCTCACCATCACGTAGGCACGGTCGGCCATTTGGAGAACCAGATCATTCTGCTCGACAATCAAAATGCTGGTGCGCCCGCGAAGCAGACCGATGGCCCGTACAACTTCGTTCACGATGGTGGGCGCCAGCCCTTCCAAGGGCTCGTCAAGCAGCATAAGTTTTGTCGGTGCCATGAGGGCGCGGGCAATCGCCAACATCTGCAGTTCGCCACCACTCAGGTTCTCTCCTTTTGAGGTCTGCAGCGTCTGCAGCCTGGGGAAAAGTTCAAATGCTTCCTCCACGCTGCTGCCGCCAGCACGCTGCGCCAGTTGCAGGTTGTTTAGCACGGTCAGGTTCGGAAAAATGCGCCGTCCCTCGGGAACAATGGAGATGCCCTGGCGATTGATTCGATAAGCGGGGCGCCCGCCTATTTGCCGGCCGGAAAACTCGATCGCACCTGCCATGGGTCTGAGCGTTCCGATGATCGTCCGCAAGGTGGTGGTTTTGCCGACGCCATTGCGGCCGAGCAGGGCGACGATTTCTCCTTCACCAACCTCCAGATTTACGTTGCGGAGAACGGAGCTGCCCTCATAGCCGGCAACAACGTCCTTCAACTTGAGAAGTGGTGCCGCGGCCTCGCTCCGCGAAGCACGGACACCAGTCGTGACCCCTGTAGGAGCTGGCTTGCGCCCTAGATAGGCCGTGACCACCTCGGGCTGATTCATCACTTCCTGCGGCGCTCCTTGGGCGATCACTCGCCCTTGGTGCAAGATGGTGATCCGGTTAGAAATTGCCAGGACGCGATCGATGTCGTGTTCGATCAGCAGAATGCTGTGACGACCGGCGAGGCGCTGTATGAGAGCACTGACTCGCTCCCGGTCTTCCTGGCTGAGGCCAGCCAGCGGCTCGTCAAGAAGCAAAACCTCTGGCTCTGTGCCGATCGTGATGGCAATCTCCAGCAGACGCTGCTCGCCATGCGGTAGATCAACGGCAGTCTGATCCGCGTGGTCCGACAGGCCCATGGAGTCCAGAATGCTCCACGTGCGCTCGTTGATATCCTGAAAGCTGTAGGCATTTCGCCAAAATGCGAAGCGGTGATTCGAGCGTGCTTGAACCGCGATCCGCACGTTCTCAAAGACCGTGAGGTTCTTGAAGATGCTCAAAATCTGAAACGAGCGGCCGAGCCCGGCATCGACGCGCTGGTTCGGCGGAAGATCACCAATGTCGCGATTCTTGAACAGGATCTGTCCTCGGTCGCGCGGCACCAGACCCGTCACCATGTTGAAAAACGTGGTTTTGCCTGCTCCGTTGGGACCGATAAGGCTATAGATTTCCCCTTGCCGCAGTTCCAGATTAATGCCATCGGCTACCACAAGATGCCCAAACTGCTTGGACAGCGCTCGTACCGACAGCACGGGCTGGTCGTCTTTGACCGCTGATCGGCCGTTCTCCGTCGCAGGCACCAATTTGGACCGCGGCGGGAGAATTGTGCGGGTAAGGTTCCAGCGGGGACCTTTGCGCAGGCGGGCAAAAATGCCCGAGAGACCTTCGGGCGAAAGCAATATAAAGCCGATGAGCACCGCGCCGAAGACAAGCCACCAGTGCTCGGTGAAGGAGCTGAGCTGATCGCGGAGGACGATGAAACCGAGAGCTCCCCACAACGGCCCCAAAAAATGATGCATGCCGCCGAGGACGGTCATCAACACAGGATCGCCGGCGTTCTGCCAGCTCATGACGTCCGCATAAACACCTTGGATGAGGAAGGTGAGCAGGCTCCCGGCCAGTCCCATGAAGGTTGCTGAAAAGACGAACGCCACGAATTTATAGCGATGCGTGTTATACCCCAGGCAGCGGGCGCGCTGCTCGTTCTCGCGGATCGCCTGGAGAACACGGCCGAAGGGCGAATGTACGAGTCGCCACAAGAGGTAAATGGCGACGATGACGATGCATGAACAAAAAGCGTGAAAGGCCAAATTGCCTTCCAGACCGGGCCGCGACATCCCCTGCAGCCCATTCTCGCCGCCTGTTACCGGAGTCCACTGGAAGGCAATTTCGTAAAATAGCTGCGTAAAGGCAAGCGTGAGGAGAGAAAAGTACAGACCGCGGCGCCGCAGAATGAGTGCGCCCAGCGCCATGCTGGTCAAGCCGGCGGTCAGCGTTCCGAGCACCACCGCGACGTAAACGTTGGACGCCAAGTGAAGCTGCGCTAAGCCGGCGCCATACGCAGCTATGCCGAAATACGCTGACGGACCAAACGACACCAGGCCGGTGTAGCCCAGCAGCAGGTTGTACCCGATGCCGTAGAGGGTGTAAAGAACAATCTCCGTTCCCAGGCTGACAGTTGAGCCGATCCGCGGCAGCGCAAAAGGGAGGAGCGCGAAGACCACAGAGAGAATAACTATTGGATGGGTGACGACGCGCCGCAACGGACTCATTCGAAGCGCTCCCATCTCTCTCCAAACAGCCCGCGCGGCCGGACCAAAAGGATGAAGGCCATAAGAATGTACATAACAGCGCCAGAGGCCTCTGGGAAAAACTGTATGGTCAGGGCTACGCTCACCCCGACAAGGAGGCCGGCAATGACCGTCCCTCTGAAGCTGCCGAGCCCGCCGATGGTAACCACCACGAATGCTGGCATGATGGCCAGATCCGCCATCGACGGAACAACGCTCCACAGCGGAGCCGCGAGCACGCCGGCGATGCCAGCCAAGGCCGTACCCAGCCCGAAGGTGATGGTGAAAATGGTTCGGAGATTAATGCCGAGCATGCTGACCATCTCCGGGTCACGGCTGCCAGCCCGAATCACTCGACCCCAGGGTGTTCTTTCCAGGAATAGCCAAACCGCGATCAGGATCAGGATCGTGAGAACCAGCACTGCCAAACGGTACTTAGTTACCAGGATCGGACCATAGACGATAAACCCCGCCAGAAATTGTGGGGCGTCGAAGGGATGTCCGCGCGCACCCCATACGGTCCGAATTAGCTCCTGCAAGAACAGAGCCAGGCCGAAGGTGAGCAGCAGTCCTAGCAGGGGCTCCTTGTTGTAAAGAGGACGCATGAGAGTCGCTTCGACAATCATGCCCGCGATGCCAACGATAAACGGCGCCAAGGCGATTATTGCCACGTCGCCAACCAGCGGTCGCAGTGTCAGAGCAAAATACGCGCCTAACGCGAAGAACGCACCGTGAGCAAAGTTCACGATTCCAATCATGCCAAAGATGATGGACAGGCCTTGCGCGATGACGATATAGAGAAAGCCCAGGACGAGCCCGTTGATCACCTGGGCAAGCACGACTCCAAACATGCGCTGTTCCTTTTTCGCTAATCGCCGCTACGAAAAATAGACACGCGCCAGCTCCGAAAGCAAGTGCTGGCGCGCTCGGAATGGGCGCTGATGACTATAGCGGCCCCAGGCTGCACCCAACTTCCTGCTTCGTCCCATACAAGGCTTCCAGGTCCTTCTCGCCACCCTTCGGGAGTTGGTCAAGGATGTCGAAGTAGTCGTACTTATCGGTGATCTTCTGCTTCACGCGGGCCACGAGCACCGGCTGGAGGAGTTGGTGGTCCCATGAGCGGAAGTAGATAGGCATGTCTTTGAAGCCATCGAACTTGTGTCCCTCGAGGAACGCCACCAATTTTTTCGAATCAGTCGAGCCAGTCTTCTGGATGGCCGTCAGAATGGCCGTCATGCCGAACCAATCCTGCCAGCCTTCCACCTCGGGAGGAGCGCCGAACTTTGCCTGGTATTTCTTGGCAAACGCCTCACTTTTCGTTGCGTTGTACCGACCAGTATAGTTCCACAGCTTCGGGTAGATGCCGGTCGCGGCCTGGGGCCCGGCAGCCCATAGGTCGGAGTCGTTGACAATGGGCGAGGAAATCAAGACCTTGCCGGTCATGCCGATGCCTTGGAACTGCTTCAAAAAGTTCGTGAGGTCGCTGCCGCCGAACGTCACGAACGCTACCTGCGGGTTACCGCCTCGCAACTTCAACAGGAACGCGCTGAAGTCGGTCGTCCCTAACGGCGCCTGATCCTGCCCCACAATTGCGGCCTTAGGATCCTGCGCTTTAAGGTAGTCCCTCATCTGATTGTAGGAGTCAATTCCCCAAGCGTATGACGCTGAAAGGAAGTACCACCGATTATTCTTCCCCTGGTCCGAAAGGGATGGGAAGATGGTTCGTACCGTGACGTGGCTTGGCAGATCGACCCGGAAGGTGTATCGGTTACAGTCCTTCCCCGTAATCTCCGTCGCGTTTGGCCCGGAGGCCATGAGCAGGACCTTATTCTGCAAGGCGACGGGCATCATGGCCAGGATGTCGCCGCTGCTGATTCCTCCATCAATAGCAACGACTTTATCCACTTCGATCATTTTCCGCATGCGCTGCACCGAGGCCTGCGGAGTGGACTCATCTTCCCATATCAACTGGACAGGACGGCCCAGAACCTTGCCCCCGAAATCCTCCACGGCGAGCATAGCTCCATTATGGCCATTCTCGCCTTGCACCGTGTAGGTTCCAGACTTGGGCAACAGAACGCCGATCTTGATCGGTTCCTGGGCAGCCGCTGCCGAAGCCAAACAGAGCAACAACGAGACGACCGCAACAATGATACACAAGGCAGGGTTCCTGCCTGGCTGATCTTGGCTGAAACGGGGAAACTTCCGCTCCAGAGGGATAGCACTGTTCCTGTTCATGAACTTTCCCCTAACGTGGAAGATAGTTAAGCTTCTACTATTCCGTTACGGTAGAATTCTCTCTTGCTCCGCCCACTTCATAAGCACCAAGTTAGGAGTATTAAAGCAGCACCTAAAGCTGAATGGAACTCGGCAACATGTCCATCGCTTAACGTTAACGCCATGGGCATGGTGCCGATATCCACTCTGTTCTGCTGCCTACGTTTTCTTAGAAGAACCCCTTTAACCGAATCGCTTCGGTCCTGAGCCAATGTCGATAGCTTATACTAGAAAGAAGTTCGTACTGTCAAGAAAACGAAGAAGAAAATCGGGGAACTCCGTTTAGCGCGTGATATGTTCGGTAGAACTCTCGTTTCGACGTTGGCTGACCTAGTTGATGGAATCCGCTCAACTCCTTTGCTGCTTGCCGCTAAAGCGTGAATTCTTATGCCTTCATCTGTTTTCAGTTAGATGTTGTTGTGATCGATCTCACGCAGAGCTCGATAACGGGCAATCACTTTCCGCTCGTTCTCCAAGCCAAGCAGCGGCTTGAAGTTGCTCCCGCGAAACGTGTGTACTACCGTAATAGCCGCACTTCGCAGAACTAAAGATCGGGTCATGCAGGAGCAGCCTCGGAAAATGGCGGAGCTTCATTCATGCATGGTTCAGCAGCGGTTTGCACCAAGCGGTAGATACGCATCTCCTTTCCGGCGCGCAGCTCAGTCAACCGGGGAAAAACAATCCTATTGTCCAGTTGTTATCGTCTTTGGCACCAATCCGAGCATTCGCCTAGCCTCAGTTGGAGTGGCCAACTCCCTCCCGATCGCTAATGCAATCTGCTTCATGCGGCGCAGCAACCCTAGGTTAGTGGCAAGAACTCCCTTGATATGGTAGATGTTATCCTCAAGACCCACCCGAACGTGTCCGCCAAGGACCATGGCAATGACCGACAGCTTAAGGTGCTCTTTGCCAATGATGGTTACGCCCCAAGTACAGTCGTTCGGCAGGTGGTCGTAAAGATATAGCAGCGCCTTTTCCGAAGCCGGCTGTGAGCCGTTCATGCCCATGACAAGGTTGATGTGCAGAGGGGTAGAGATCTCGCCCTTTTCCGCTAACTTGAAAGCGCTCCAGAGCATCGCGGTGTCAAACACCTCGATCTCCGGCTTGATCTTGTACTTGCGCATCTCCCCGGCAAGATAGGATATGGTCTCCGGATCATTGAAGTTACCTCTGGTAGGAAAATTTGACGAACCAGTCGCCAAACTTGCCATCTCGGGAGCAAGGCAGAGCATTTGGCCACGCTCCATGTAGTTCTTGCCGGCGCGCCCACCAGTGGAGAGCTGGCGAATGATGTCGCACTCGGGATACTTATCCAGTTCGGCCAGCACTTCGCGATTGACTTGGACGTCCGATGTCGGGACACCTTGTTTGTCGCGGGTGTGAATATGGGCTACCGCAGCTCCTTCTTTCCAGCATTCGTAGATCTGAGCTGCTATTTCCTGCGGCGTGAGTGGCACATTGGGGTTCATCTCCCGAGTAGGGACATTCCCCGTGGGAGCGATGGTAAGAATAATCTTGTTGCTCATTCATCGTTACCTTATCGATCGCTTAACCTGCGAGCCGATTAGATCGCTGCGTCAATGGCACCGGAAAGCTTGTAGTTCACCGATCTGGTCTGTAGAAACGATGAACGGTGGCGCAATCGGCACATGATCGCCCTGGCGATCATCGATGGTTCCTCCCATGGATATTATCAAAACCACGTGCCGTAGCCTCCTTCTTTACCCCGGGTATGGAGTTTGAGGCTGTGGCCCAGGCACGAGACAGCTGCACCGTCGGAAGGACGAGATAGGTCAGCGACCAGTTCTCGATTCGCCTGGATAACCCCATCCGCTACTGCAAATTGCCCAATGCTCGGCATCGGTTCTGTTGGGGTGGCAGGTCCGACTATCGTGGGCTCTCTGCAACACCATCTTTGAAAAGCTAGACGAAACCAGCATTGCAACTGTTTGGGGTGAACGCCATGTCTCTCGTCTACATAGCTGTATTCGTGTTCCTCTTTGCTCTTGTCACAGGTTGGGCACTTTCCCCGGCTGCTCCCAGGCCGCAACAATCAAGTCGAGGCAAAAGCAGAAAGGCTACATCTACGAAAACCGCGGCCTGATGGCTTAGGTCAGCACCTGAGTAATCGACATTGTAGAACAAGTCAGAGTCTGCCTCTGCGAGGCGGGCGCTGCTGAATGCCGCCGGCATCGTGGCAGCTATTCGGCCGCGGGGAGTACCAATCCGGCCCTCCCCCAAACTCACGGTAACTGTTGCGGATTCGGTTACCCTTTGGGGATCATCAGCATCATGAACCGCATAGTCACAACTCCTTATTTTTTGTTCTAAGAACTGGGTTCCCGGACGGTCTCGACCGGATATAAAACCTGAGCTCTATTGATACGTCGAACGAAGTTTTGCAAAATCGAGACGGAGTCCTCTTGCCCTGATCTCCGGGGTGAATCGGCGCCGAAGTTCTCTGCTTCCGTGGACCTCACCTGCCACAAGCCTGAAGCGGCGACCAGTTCCGTTGTTTCCGCGAGCAGGGCGCCGGTGCCCACTCTGTCCAGAGACTTTGACGCGCCGATCCGTTGGGCGGATGCCAGGCATGCCAGCATGGCAGCTATAGCCGCTTGGGCTTCCGGTCCGTTCGGGTCAATGATGGCCTCGTCGTGGATTCGGTCCTCCCGGATTCGGTTCTTGGGTTTCGCCATGGCAGAGGAGTACCGCTACGGTTTCGAATCACGGCCCACGCGACCGTAGCGCTTGTCGCGGACAGGCTTGCGCAAATCAACATGATGATTCGAAATCCAAATACAAATGAATTCCCAATCGATTTCTTTATGGCGTCTCTCGTACCGGGACTCAGGCCAGCGGGGACTTGCAATCCGGCCAGTTTGATCTCCCCCTCTTGAACCTCTTGCAGAACGCTGGGCGGCAGCGAGAGGTATGACAGGCTGTGATTCAGGCGAGAAGCAAAGGCGCCCACCATTACAACCCCGAAGACTGCAATAGCAAGCACACCCGCGACTCGGGCAACTGCATTGTTGATTCCCGAAGCCGTGCCGACACGGTCTTGGCCCACGGAATTCATAACAACTGTGGTGAGAGGCGCCACCGTAATCGCCAACCCTAATCCCAGAACAACCACTGCTGGGAAGAAGGCCGTCCAGTAGCCGTCTCCAATGGAGGGCACAGCGAACAGAACGAAGCCTAACGCCGCAATAATGGGGCCGACAGTCAATGGAGCTCTCGCGCCATAGCGCGCCGACGAGTCCGCCAGACCAGCGGGAAAGTAGAAATATCAACAAAATCAGTGGGAGCACGGCAGCACCGGCTGCGGTTGCGGAGTATCCCTGAACTTGTATCAGGTTCAGAGGGAACAAGAAGAAGAAAATCCCAATTGCTGAATATAGAAATAGCGTGAGCAGGTTTGCGCCAGTGAAGCTGCGGGACTCGAAGAGCGTGAGTGGGACCATGGGAGAAGTGACACGGGATTCGACGAATGTGAACCCAACAAGGCAGCCGAAGCCGATGACCACGCTCCCAGATACCAGAGGATGCCCCCAACCTCGGTTGGTAGATTCGATAAAGCCGTAAACCAAGCCACTCAAGCCGAGGCTGGCAAAAAGGGCTCCTGCCCAATCGACACCAGTTGTCGAATCGCTGCGGCTTTCCGGAATGCGCCAAACGGAAATTGCAGTCACCGCCGCTGCCAGGGGGACATTGATAAAGAATGCCCAGCGCCAGGAAGCATGCTCGACAAGCCAGCCGCCAAGAACGGGTCCAACCGCGGTTGTGATTGCCGTAAAGCCAGACCACGTACCGATCGCTTGGCCGCGGCTTTTCTCGTCAAATGATGTACTGATAATGGCAAGGCTGCCGGGCACGAGGAGTGCGGCACCCACGCCTTGAATGCTCCTGGCGAGGATCAGTTGATGAATGGTCATGGCAACTCCACACCCCGAGGAAGCCAGGGCGAAAAGCGCCACGCCTGCCACGAACACCAAACGGCGGCCAAACAGATCGCCCAGCGAGCCGCCGACTAGAATCAGCGCACCCAGAAAGAGCCCGTAAGACTCGACGACCCATTGGACATCCACCACGGTTGCATGAAAGCGGGATTGAATCGCAGGCAAAGCGACATTGACGACCGTGCTATCGATAAACGCCATGCTCGACGCAAGAATGGTTGCAACTAGTATCCAGAGCCTCGCTTCTGCGACACACGTAACTCCGCCGGCCCCTGACCGGATTATGGCGTTATCGCATGGCGGTCTCATGAACGTTATCGATGCGCTTTGGTGTTGATTGGTTCTGCCGAGGGTGAAACAGAGCTCGGGCGCCAGTATCCACTTCTGGAGCATTGCGGAGCTAGGAACACATCGATTGCGGTATGTACGTGGTGCGCTAGCAGCACGGGGCAGAAAGCGACCTTCATTCAAGATCGGCTGTTCGCAATTTTGAGGGTCTCCGGGTTCACAGGGCGCATCTGAGAACGCGGAGTGAATATGGCTGGGAAGAGACGAAGCAAAGACGATGAACTCGGCTCAGAGTCAGCCGGACAATCTGGCGACATTCAGCAGATGCCGAATGCCGCCGAGGCGGATTCTGAGAGCGTGGAGGAATTGGCGGAAGAGGGCAACGCCTTCGAACCGACGCTGTTCTGGGGGTGGAAGACGCCAAGGATCCTGACGTTTCTGAGGTGACCACTCGCCAAGTGCCGGACCCCTGCCGAGTATCTGAACGACGAGGACGAGAACGTCCGCGTAGCGCCCTAATGCGCTGCCGATCTCGCCGCCGACGGAGGTGAACAGTGAGACGAATCAGCGGGATCTTTCTACTTGTTCTGGGTTTGGCGGTAGTGATGTGCGCACAGAACTCGAACACGGCAAAGGAAATGAATGGCACCCTTTGCGACTCCCGGTGTGTCACACAGCAGGGGAACGTAGCCACGTGTAACACCACATGCACTAAGAAGAGTGGAGTCGCCGTATTCGTCGATGATCAAGGCAGTGTCCAGCGAATCGCCAACCAAGACATATGCAAATCACACATGAACAAGCACGTGAAGATGATGGCTGTGCCTGAAAACCCGAAGATCTTCCCGACTGCAGATCCACGAGAGGACTGGCTCCGCATTCAGGATCTGCAGGATATGGCTCCCAAAAATTAGCTCCCAAACGCCGTGGCATGGCTCCGGCTGCAGACCGGCGTCACCAGGTGCGTGCGCGAGGTACAGAACTCAACCCTAATAGCTTGCGGATCCCTCGCCACTCTCGCCCGAAAAGAATCGCCGAAATCGGCGCCCCTTATGATTTGTGATCACAAGCCGACGATCCGCTTAGTGGAGCAGGTGCCGCGCCGGCAGCGGCGAGTGGCTGGAAAAGCCATGAGGTGCACATTACACTAGCCTTGGCAGAAGGAGCATTCGGTGTACGTCCGATACGGATGAGCCGCTAAGGAATGGCGAACGAAAAAGAACGCTGCGCCAAGGCGAAGGAATTCCAGCGGATCGACGCGGCCTTTCGCACGGGTGACCTGGATGCGTTGCGCGCGGCAGTCAACGATCCCACGGTGATACCGAACGGCCGGATGCCGGACACCATCGGAGCTTGCCTGGTTTACGCAATCTATCACAGCCCTCTTGCATTCATCCGCACACTGCTGGAGATTGGAGCCGACCCGAATGCTCCCGTGGACGACGGCTTCCCACCGCTCATTGCAGCGCTGAGCTGCACGCTTGATGTGCCAGGCGCGAAAAGACGCACAGACGTAGATGACATCCTGCGACTGTTGTTACGGTTTGGCGCGGATCCGAACCAACGCGGCATCAACGATTACACGCCGCTCCACCAGGCCGTCGTTGCGCGTGACGCGCTTGCCATCCAAATCCTCCTCGAAGGCGGTGCGGATCCTGAACTACGTACGCGGATCGACGAGTGCGAGACGCCGCTCGAAATGGCAACGGTGGCTGGCTTAACGGCAATTGCGGAGATACTTGGGCGCAAGGGTGAACCGCTTCTCCGGCGCCTGAGATCCGGTTTGAAGCTGCTCGTTGACATATCCGGAACCGGGGACTTGGTGCGCCGACAGCACAAGTACCGAATCCGCCTTCGTCTGTGGCTGAACCGGGGAGAAGCGATTCGATGGCAGACTGCCTGGGGGCCTGTGGATCTCGCGCGGCTCGAAGACAACGGCGAAACATTGATAACCGAGATACGAATTGACCGCCGTTCACTTATCAACGGCTTGTTTTATGGCGTCGAAGGCATGAGAGTCGGAGGAACGCGCAGGCTGGAGATTGCGCCACATCTGGCTTACGGAGACCGAGGAATTCCGGGAGTTGTTCCCGCTGGTGCCATGCTGATCGCCGAAATCGCGATACTAGAGGGTTGCGACTAGATCGCCGACTCGACAAAATCATCGGAGCCGCAATGTTTCCGGTCGGAACCAGACGGAAGCGAGTTCGTGGGTTTATCGGCCTGACCGATCGGGGGGGGAATATGAACCAATCAAATGGTTCAAGCGATCAGATTTGTCTTCGTGCTCGAAACCGGATTTCTGTCGTGTCACGAGCAATCCGGAAGTTAGTCGCCGGTTTTCGGGATTCGTACCGAGAAACGCCGCAGGATGAAACAGACCCAGACGGCGATCTGAATCATGCTATTTCGAGGCGGCTTCTTCTAAAGCTCAATTCTCGATCCTTTTTGCCGTCTGGTCCCGCGCTTACGTCCCGCAGAAAGTCTGGCGGACGCACTCCTCGGGGCGGGCTGGCGTGGCATACCGCTCCAGGGTCGGCCTGTCCTCATAGGGGCGTGACACGACGTCCAGCAATTCCTCGAACGGCTGGAGGTCCTGTCGCCAGACGGCGGCATCGAGCGCCGCTTCCACCACGTGGTTGCGTGGAATGAAAGCCGGATTTACCGCACGCATGGCTGCAGCACGTGCCTGCCCCGAGCCTGGCTCTTCATTCAGGCGACGGCGCCATGCGGAAGCCCACGAGTCATAATCGTTGGGGTCGTCGAACAGCGCGCGTGCTCCACCGTCGCCTTCGGGTCCTGCCGCGGCACCACACAGCCGGCGGAAGGTTAGGGTGAAGTCGGCCCGATTGGCGGACATGCGCTTTAGCAGGTCTTCAGCAAGCCCTGCATCGCTTTCGCGCTCCGTGAAAAGGCCAAGCTTGCGCCGCAGGCCGGCATTGCGAGCTGCCTCGAATTGCGGCTCAAACGCGGCGAGGGCTTCGTTGGCCGAGGCCAGCGCAGCCTCTTCGTTCGCCGTCTCCTGCTCCAGAACGGGCAGCAGTGCCTCGGCGAGTCGCGCCAGATTCCAGTGTGCGGCAGGGGGCTGGTTGCCGTAGGCATAGCGTCACCATGGTCAATGGAGCTGAACACCATGGCCGGATCGTATGCCTCCATGAAGGCACAGGGGCCATAATCGATTGTCTCGCCAGAGATGGAGGTGTTGTCGGTGTTCATCACGCCATGGATGAAGCCGAGGAGCATCCACTGCGCGACCAGGCGCGCCTGCCTTGCGATCACGCCATCCAGCAGAGCCCGGTACGGCAGCTTCGCCGGCGCGGCCTCGGGATAGTGCCGGGCGATCGCATGGTCCGCCAGCCTGCGAATCCCTTCCGTGTCGCCTCGTGCGGCAAAATACTGGAAGGTGCCCACGCGTAGGTGGCTCGCCGCTACCCGGGTCAGTACGGCTCCAGGCAAGGCTGTTTCGCGCAGCACTCGTTCTCCTGTCGTCACCGCAGCCAAAGCCCGGGTAGTCGGCACGCCAAGGGCTGCCATGGCCTCGCTAACGATGTACTCGCGCAATACCGGACCGAGTGCGGCTCTGCCGTCGCCACCTCGGGAGAAAGGGGTCGGACCGGAGCCTTTGAGCTGGATGTCGTACCGCACACCGTCACGCGCCATCACTTCTCCCAGCAGAATGGCGCGGCCGTCGCCGAGTTGAGGCACGAAAGACCCGAACTGGTGTCCGGCATAAGCGAGCGCCAGAGGCTCGGCTCCTTCGGCCACGCGATTGCCGGCCAGGATCTCCACGCCGCGTGCGCTCGCCAGAGCGTCCGGATCCAGCCCCAGGTTCCGGGCCAGTTCCACATTCAGCCTTATCAGACGCGGGGCTGCCACCGGGGTCGGATCCAGGCGTGCGTAGAAGCGCTCCGGCAACCGCGCATAGGTGTTTTCGAAGCCGAACCGGACGGACGGATGGTCCGAGTCGGAGATGGCAGGCGACGCGATCAGGGATGCATCCGATGAACTCATGATCTATTGGATGTGAGCATATTGTTTTCGTTGCGGCTCAGATATCGGGCACCCCATTCTCAAATAGGTGCCTGTGTCAGCGACGACAACGGCGTTCACGGTTAAAGATGCGTTCCCCTCTGTGCCAACATCAGTGATATCTCGGCTGCAAGCAGCGATTCCGGAACGCTTTCGTTAAGAAGTGGCCTTTGCTGACGCTTTTCTAGCCGACGTCAAACCCTGCGAGTTACCTCGCCCATCTGACCCAAGACGGAGAAACGAAAGGGGAGACCATGTCCAATCCTTGGAATGGAAAAGTTGTCCTCGAGACGTTTTGGTGGAATTGCTGGAATGGCAACTATCCGTTTGACTGGTATACCTATCTCGCGAAGCTTGCGCCGCGGCTTGCTGCGATGGGATTCGACGGCATCTGGACCCCGCCGCCATGCAAGGACACGAATGCCCAAAACAACATGGGCTATACTCCGTACGACCACTACGATATTGGCCAGAAGGATCAGAGAGGTGCCATCGGCACGCGCTTTGGCACGATGGACTCTTTCCTTCGTCTGGTGGCTGTCGCTCATGCCAATGGCCTTGAGGTTTATCCGGACATCGTACTCGACCACTGTGCGGGCGGCGATTCCGACCCCTCTTCGCCATTCCAGTCGGGAAGCCAGCAATTTACGAGTTTCCATCTGAACGGATATGGGGGAAGCGGAACGGGCCGCTGGCCGAAGAACTGGCTTGACTTCCATTACAACCCCCAACACTGGCATCCCCTTGGAGACTGGACTCCCAGCCCTGCGAACAGCTTCGGTGCGGACTTCTGCTACCAAGGCCGATGCAGCGATTCCGGCAACGCCAATCCCAACTGCGCAGCGCGGAGCAATGCCCGAGCCTGGTTCACGTGGTTTGTAAAACAAACGGGGATCGACGGCTTTCGTTTTGACGATGTCGACGGCTATCCGCCGGAGGTAGTCGAGGACATTGTGTACAACGCGATGGGAAGCGGCTTGGAGTATTTTGCGGTAGGCGAATACGTGACTGGTTCACAAAGCACCGTGGACGCCTGGGCTGATGCCACCCTAAATCGCTGTGGGACCTTCGACTATCCGCTGCGCTTTGCCCTAGCCAACCTGGTCCAGTCAGGCGGCTACTGCGACGTGGGCAATTTGCCGAGCCAGCAGCAGCAGAACCGCTTCAAGACCGTACCGTTTGTGAATAATCACGACACGGCCGACAACCAGATTCAACCATTGCTCGACCCCGACAATCCTCGTATGCCGTTGGCCTACGCCGTTGCCATGACCGTAGACGGCAGTCCTCAACTTTATTATGAGGATCTTTTCCGGAACGTTTCTCCCTGGGTCGTCAGCACGACAGCAAACGCAATATCGACTCGCCCGTGGCTTGAAAATCTGGTCTGGTGCCATCAGAAGCTTGCTTTCAAGAGCGGCGATTACTTTGTCCGCTACCAGAACTCTCAGCAGCTTCTCATCCTGGAGCGTGGAGCACGCGCCATCGTGGTTATCAACAACGATGGCGTTTCGTGGCACAGCGCATGGATCTCGACCGCCTTCTTCCCCAACACTCAGCTTCACGATTACAGCGGCACCTGCTCCGGCGATATTTGGACCAACGCGGATGGCTGGGTGTACATCAATCAGCCGCCACTCTCTTACTCTGTTTGGGGTGCGGCGGGCGTTACCGGGGGCTTCGCTCCGGCGCCACGTCGCACCGTCCAGCAATTCGAAATGGACGATGACCTGGGCGATAACAACCCGACCTTCGGGTATGGGGGCAAGGCCGTACCCGGCGCATTTCGCGTCGCGGGCGCGATATGGCCGGCTGCCGCTTCGCAGGTCAATGTCTCTGTCTATGCGGACGCAGCACAGCAGGTTGATTTCGAATTTCTCATGCCCGGGAGCGCTCCGATCGCCTCGCCAAGCGGAACAGCCGGCCCCCTTGCCCCCCTTGCCTTTAGCGCCAATGTGGCCGTTGAGGGCCGACACATTCTTCAGGCTAGGCTCTCGACTGCCGGCGCCACTCCATCCCGCCTCTACGTCAAGGTGGATTACATGGGGCCTGCGCAGTCAACACTGTTCTAGTTGGCATTGGATTACTGAGGGTTTGTCGGAGCGCGAGTTGCAGAATCTCGAAGCGGCGTTCCTTACGAGCAGCCGCTACGAGTGGCGGACCTGGGAAATGGCCTGGACGATGGAACACTGGCAAGTCTGACCGGGGTGCAAACGACAGGGGAGGGTACGAACTAGCACAGTCTGCGTAAAGACATGCTGCTTTCTTGATCGCCAATGATCTGGATTCCCTCAAACCGAGAGCAGCTTGTTTGATGCCGGTCGTGCTGTTCGCAATTTTGAGGGTCTCCGGGTTCACAGGGCGCATCTGAGAACGCGGAGTGAATATGGCTGAGAAAAGACGAAGCCAAAACGATGAACTCGGCTCAGAGTCAGCCGGACAATCTGGCGACATTCAGCAGGTGCCGAATGCCCCTGAAGCAGATTCTGAGAGCGTGGAGGAATTGGTGGAAGAGGGCAACGCCTTCGAAGCCGATGCTGTCCTGGGGGTGGAAGACGCCAAGGATCCTGACGTTTCTGAGGTGACCACGCGCCAAGTGCCGGAAGACGATGTCCCCGCCGAGTACTTGAACGACGAGGACGAGCACGTCGCATAACGCGCTAATACTCTGCCTATCTGGCCGCCGATGGGGTGTATGCCAACGCCCGAAGAACCACAGCCGGCGAATCTAAAACTGACATGGGAGGGGCTGCAGGCGATGAAGCTTGTCTCGGTGAACATAGGGCTTCCCCGCGAAGTGATATGGCACGGTAGGAGTGTAACCACAGGGATCTTCAAACAGCCGGTCCCGGGTCGCGTCGCGTTGCGCAAGCTCAATTTGGACGGCGACCGTCAGGCAGATCTCACAGTCCACGGTGGACAGTATAAGGCCGTTTACTGCTACCCGATCGCACACTACGACTACTGGAAAAGAGCGCTGCCGGGCCGGGAGTTGCCGATCGGCATTTTCGGCGAGAACTTCACAACCGATGGCTTGCTGGAAGACTCAGTCTATCTTGGCGACCAGGTCTCTATCGGTTCTGCAGAAGTAATCGTAACGCAGCCTCGTCTTCCTTGTTACAAACTCGGCGTGAGATTTCAGTCCGATGACATGGTGAAGCGGTTCCTGGCGAGTGGGCGGACGGGTTTCTACCTAGCCGTCAGCCGCGAAGGCGAAGTCGGTGCCGGCGACGAGATGAGAGTGATTGGTCGTGATCCAAATGGCATTCCAGTTTCGGAAGTCACTCGACTGTATATCGCGAAAAAGTACGCTGAGAACGACGTGACTTCGGTGCGCCGCGCCCTGCGAGTTGCCGCATTGCCGGACAGTTGGAAGGATTACTTCCGGGATCGCCTGCAGAGGATGCGCACTGCAGTCGCATGACGGGCTAACCTGGAGTTGGCCGGACCCAAGCCGCTTCCGTTACTAATCCAGCCTCGATGAGTGCATCAGCGATCATGCGCTCGGTAGTAATGCTTTTATCATCTTTCCGAACTGCTATCGAACCAGAAGAGGCTTCCACTTGCGGAGGTTGCAGGTTACGCTGAGCGCAGCTAAATTAGGTGCGAGAGTTGGAGCTGTACATGAAAAGGCCCGTCCCGGTGGAATCTGCCTCTGCATTCATCGACGAGAAGATCAAGGAACTTGGAGACTGGCGCGGGAAGACGCTCGCGAAAGTGCGCGAAATCATACACGAGGCAGACCCTGAGATCGTCGAAGAGTGGAAGTGGATGGGGACTCCCGTCTTGTCCCACGGCGGCATCGTCTGCACGGGAGAGACGTACAAGAACGTCGTCAAGATGACATTTGCCAAGGGAGCTGCGTTGAAGGACCCTTCAGGTCTATTCAACTCCAGCCTCGACGGGAATGTCAGGCGCGCCATCGACATCCACGAAGGCGACAAGGTCGATGAGGCGGCCTTGAAGGATCTCATCCGCGCTGCAGTGGCGCTCAATCTCAAGGGCAAGAGCAAGCCGAAGCCCCGGGTAGACTTGACCCCGGTGATGTCACTTTCATGAGCGAGCCTGACGGCTGGCACGGGCGCCTCACGGCGCGTTTTCAGCTATTCCTCGTAAAGCATTGGTGGCACTATCATCGAATGAGCATGCAAGATGCATCCTATTGCACGGCAGCAGTATCGGTTTCCGCGGTGAGATTGGATGGCAACGGTTATGTCTGAGCGATTTACATTCTCGGGCCTCAGCGAAGTGTTTGCCAAGGCAAACGAGGAGAAATCCGGCGATCGACTGGCCGGCATAGCTGCACGCTCAGAGCAAGAGCGCATTGCCGCCAAGCGTACGTTGGCTGACTTGCCTCTGCGAGACATCATCGCTCAGCCGCTGATCCGACCCGAAGCAGACGAAGTCAGCCGGTTACTGCAGGAGACGTGGGACGAAGCGGCGTTCCAACCTGTTTCTTCGCTGACCGTCGGTGAATTCCGGGAATACCTTCTGGATGACTCCACCACCGATTCCGCGATCAAGGCCATACACTGGGGCATCACGCCGGAAATTGCCGCCGCCGTAGTCAAACTTATGAGCAATCGCGACCTCGTCCTCGCGGGCTCGCGGATACGCAACATTACTCGATGCCGGAACACCATGGGGGAGCAAGGGGTACTTGGAATCCGACTGCAACCGAACCATCCGGCGGACGACCTAGCTGGCATCTTGCTTTCGACCATCGAGGGTCTGCTCTACGGGTGCGGCGACGCGGTCATCGGGGTGAATCCTGCGACAGACTCCGTCGAAGTGGTCTCCTCGATTCTGCATGCTCTCAACCGCCTGATCGCGGGGTACCAGATCCCGACGCAGTCTTGCTGCTTGGCACACATCACGACTCAACTCCAATGTCTCGAGCGTGGCGCACCGATCGACCTTCTGTTCCAATCGATTGCTGGAACGGAATCGGCCAACCGAAGCTTCGGCATCTCGCTTAACATGCTCCACGAAGGCCGTGAGCGCGTTCTCGAACACCACTCGGAACGCGACGTCGCTTGGGCTGGGACGCAAGTGATGTACTTTGAAACCGGCCAGGGAAGCGCACTTTCGGCGGGGGCACATCACGGAATCGACCAACTCACGCTGGAGGCTCGTGCCTATGGCGTAGCCCGTGCCTTCGACCCATTCCTCGTCAACAGCGTCGTCGGCTTTATCGGGCCGGAATACCTCTACGACGAGCGCCAGATTATCCGCGCCGGCTTGGAAGATCATTTCATGGGCAAACTTCTTGGACTGCCCATGGGATGCGACGTCTGCTACACCAACCACGCTGAGGCGGATCAGAATTCGGCGGATAATCTCATGCTTCTGCTGGCCGCCGCGGGCTGTAACTATTTCATGGGCGTGCCGTGCTCCGACGATGTCATGCTCAACTACCAGTCCACCAGCTATCACGATGCGATGGCGCTCCGCCGGCTCTTCCATTTGCGTCCGGCGCCGGAGTTCCTGGCGTGGTTGCACACGATGGGGATCTACCGTGACCTTGAGCCAGCGGCGGACGCATCGGACGCTCACAAGCAGCTAATGAGCGGTCTGGAATCGGCGTTGAAAGGCGTGGCCCTTGATGGCAGGTGAATCCAAAGTCGTCCATCAGCCCGCCGACTGGCAAGAGTTTGAGAATAGAATCCGCGAGCGAACACCGGCACGACTCCTGGAAGGCCGTTCTGGAGCCTCCTATCGCACGGCGACGCTGCTTCAACTGCGAGCCGACCATGCCGCCGCCCGGGATGCGGTTCGGGCAGAACTCAATCTCAATGCACATTTCAGCCGGGAGTTCGTCAGACGCTGGAAGTTGTTCGAGGTGCAAACCGAAGCCAACTCAAAGCCTGAGTATCTGTTGCGCCCCGATCTCGGACGAACTCTGGGTGAGGTGGCGCGCTCCTCCGTACGAGCGCAGTGCCCACAAGATCCAGACGTGCAGATCGTGGTCGGAGACGGGCTTTCGGTCAGCGCCGTCGCGGCTCAGGTCCCGGGACTATTGCCGCTGCTATGCGACGGCGGGCGAGAGCGGAATTGGACCGTGGGACGGCCTTTTGTAGTCCGGCACTGCCGTGTCGGCATCATGAACCACATCGGGGAACTGCTGACGCCGGGCGCGGTAGTGCTGCTCATTGGCGAACGCCCCGGGTTGGCGACCGCTGAGAGCCTGTCCGCCTATCTCGGTTACCGCCCGCGTCCCGGGCACACCGATGCTGATCGCAACCTGGTCTCCAATATTCACACCCGGGGCGTACCCGTTGGAAAAGCCGCCACCCGTATCCTTAATTTAGTCGGGCGGATGCTCGAAGAGGGAACCAGCGGCACGCACCTGAAGGAACACAACGACCAGAAGGCATAGAGTTAACGCTCTAAACGACGGCGCTGCGACTGAGCCGTTTAGTCCTCCAGGAAGGCTGCCGCGGGCGGCTACACTTTGTGTTTTGCGAAAGGCGCAGATAGCCGGGCGCGCGTCTCCAGTCCACCGGCGCAGGACCGGGCGCGCCGGGTGCCGAAGGAAAAGGCCGATAGCGGCGGTAGCGATTACGGCGACCGCGGCGCCCTTTCTGGAGAAGGCGATCCTGAGCCGGGACAAAGCGCCTGGAGTTGCAGATGAAGCTGGAGCAAATCCAATCCGATGCGCGTGTCCTGGTCGCCTGAGCACGCTGTGGCATGTGGCCAGCCTCGATAGGCGTGAGCCGGCCTAACGTCTCGTTTAAACGGGTTTTCGCTCGCGCGAGGGCTATGATTCGATTTTCCTAAATAAGGCTTCGGGCGACCTCATACGACCCCTTGTAGCGGGCTCTAATCGAGCACCGGCGAATCAGGAGGAAAAGCGGTGGCGAAGGAATGGCCGCCCACCATGTCGGGACCGCTACCAAGCCAGGTCATCGATACGCCTCCGGAATACAGTCGCAGCGATCGATCCGAGGAACCGAAGTTGTCATCGGGTCATCGAGGAAATAATTGCCCCGGCCCTGGCACCTGGAACAATCCTCCCGACCGTAGCCCTGGATGAAGCGGTCGTACTCCTGATCCGTCAAACCGGGGATTCGCTGCGGCTTAGATTCTGAACCGGAGCCAGAGGGTTTGTCCTTATTTCGCTTCCGCGAAGCGGAATAAGAATCTATTCTCTTCTTATTCTTATATCTATTCTCTTCTCCCGCGGACTCAGGGGTACTTTTTCGCAATAACACTGCTAATTCTTCGAGTTTTGGCAGTGTAAAGTGACTGGAAGATGACTGTAAGTTTACTGTAAGATCACTGTAAAGTTCCAGCCATCTTACAGTAGTTCTACAGTCAACTCCCAGTAACTTTCCAAGTTGCCAGGGGTCGCGCGGCAGGCTGCCGAGCACCCACTGATAAGCCATCATCGTGATATACAGGCCGCGTTCAGACATCGACATCCGCTGTACGGTGGCTGAACCAAGCCAGCGGTGCGGCCAAAATTTGAACCACGGCAGGGTGCCTATTTCACGTGGCTCAAACATAATATTCTCGGCCTCGGGCGCCGCCTGCTTGACTTCATCTTCTTTCCGCATTAGATACACTCCGCAAGCGTATTTGGGTCTACTTCAATCACGAACGCATTAGCTCTCGGCTTGGCATAGCAATAGTGACTGTCCCGGTCTACTTCAAACCAAAAAGACTCGAATGGCTGGCCGTGGCGGACACGGGCACAGGTGATGACGCCACGGTTGCCGAGTTTGTTCTTGGCCGCTACGCCCCACAGCATGTCAAATTTCTGGACAGCAGCCGAGAACGTCTCAATTTCGCTCGCGCCTAGCTCCGTCTCGAAATCCAGCAGCGTGCTATCCGGGTCGCGTTGCAGCTCTTCCACCATGCCCTTAACAGCTTTTTTCATTTGAAAACTGGTCAAAATGATCAGCCCAGAATTGTTGTAGTAGGTGGTCTTCAGGCTCAACAATTTAGAGATAAGCTTTGACCCCGCTGCAAACTTGAATTTCTCATCCGCGTTCAACAAAAGCATGTCAAATGGATCGATAATCAGAACTTTGTACTGATACTTCTGCTGGTTGTTCTCCATATAGACGACAATCTCGTCAAGATCGTAGTTGAAGTAATCCATCCCCTTGATGTCGATGGCACCAGGGCAAGACAGCAATGCATGCAGGTCATCAAGACACAGCCGCATGTCCTGTAAGTTCTCTAGGGTTGCTTTGTGATCGCGCCAGGTCTTGTAAGCCGGCAGCCGAAACATCTGCCTCAGGAAATACCCGTGCAGCAAGGCGACCCGGTCTTCCAGTAAAGCAGGATCGTGCTCACCGGTCACCATGAGGACGCCCTTGTTCTGGCGTGCCAGATTGATCGCCAGGGTGAGAATGATGCTGGTCTTGAAATTGTTCGGCGGACCGGCCAATCCGAAGAACCGTTCCTCACTCGACATGATCACATCGTCGATTTCGGGAAACAGCGTTTTGAACGCCAGTGGGTCGTTGTCGTCGGTCTCCACCATGCGGCGGTAACGTTCGTAAATCTGCTCGTGGTGCTCCTGCACGGAACCTTTCACGACTTTGGCATTGGTCGAGATCCCGGCTCCCCAGCGTTCCTTGACGAATTTGCGTTCGGCGAGAGCTTCCACTGCGTTGGCGGTCTGCCCCAACTTTTTGACCCACGCAGCAGCTGTCCGCTTTTCGTCTAATACCTGGGCTTTGTCGATTAGGCTCTGACATACCCAGTCGATGGTGAGGTTCTCCTCCATCGCCCCAATACCGACCACCAACCCGGTGGAAGGCGCGTCCCCAGATTTTCGGAGATGCATTAGAAACTCGTCTTTACTCGGCAGACGGCGGTTTTCCATTTCAAATGCGAGAAGCTGCCTGAGTACCTCTTTCCATTCCTTGTGCCAGGCTTTTTGTTCAACGACCCACCACAGCCGGCTGCGGTACAAGGCAAAGTCATGGAAAACCTCTTTCGGGTTCGAAAATACCAAAGCCAGCAATTGCTCCACCAGGTTCATGTCATCGGCGGACTTGACCTGCGGCTGCGACCGTTCCTCTTGGTACCGGGGTTCCTCTTGGTACCGGGGTTCATCGGTCTGAACGTCTTCTGCTTGCGATGGAATTGCCGGTTCGGGATCAAGGGGTTGTACGGCAATGGGCAGGGGCGCTGGCACCTGCAACGGCGAAAGATCAACTGCCGACTCGATGCTCTCTACGCTGGCAAGCTCGGGGTCGTCGATTTCAACGGACTCCATTTCCTCCCAGTTGATTTCTGCAAAGTCACCGGCGAAGATTTCGCCAGGATAAGGCTCCTCGTGTAACTGCGCCAGCTTGCTCAGTGCCGCGCCAATTCTGAAGTCTTCGCAATCGTCGCTATGGCACTTGTAGCCGAGCGTTTTGCCAATGATAAAGGCGGATTTTTTCCAGTCGCCGCGATGACGGCGTTCCGCGTTCAGACACTCTTGAAGGACGAGGAATCGAACGCCACTCTTCTCAAAATCGGCCTCTACAGGGCAGACCGCTTCAACCCATTCCACGAACTCGTCAGGATCGAAGTCTTCGTGGAGTTCCGGCAGACCGAGGCTGCCCTTTGCTTTGGCCGGCATCGGAGGAGCTTGGGCGGCGATCGCCTTGAGGACCTCCACTGGGCATGGGGCGTCGCTGGCTTTTTGCTGAACCTTATTCATCCGCCACGGACGCTCGTAGCTGTTGGTTCCCTTGCAAGTAGAGCTGCCATAGGCGCGCGTCAGGCGTGCAGCATTCTTGACGGCCTGGTCAACCTTGGCCACCTTCGCGTCGGTAAACTTAAACCCCAATGTCCGCACAAAGCCGGCTACGAGCGCGTGGCTCTCTGGTGTATTCGCCAAATGCACGCGATACAGAGCGTGCCAACCGTTGCCGGAACTCGCTAATAGTGGATCGGTACAACCTTTATCCTGGCAAAACTGGACTAGCCTATTGGCGATCTCTGCTGCGGCGCTCTTCTCTTGTTTGGTGGCGGATTCATGATCGAAGCCTTCGGCGCGAACCGGATCAATGTCTATCATCGCCCACTCGATCGTCTCGATATCGTCATTGGTGGTAAGCGGCCACATCCTCTTATTTGGGCATAGAATAGCGTCGCGCATTTCCAGGTCGTTGGGGTTCAGGTAGAGATTGCAACGAGGCGACTCAAGCGCACTTCGCTTGATGCGATTGAAGATGTAATAGATTCCCCTGACGGTATCATGGATAATGTCCATCGCGCATATGGCTGCGGCCAGGCGATCATGGTCATCGAAAAAGAAGCCGACCCACTTCCCGTCAACGAGGAGCAGCCGCAGCTCGGTCAGCTGACCGGGCTGAAAGATCGACTGGATGCCGTACTGTACGTCTGCCAGAATCGCCAAAGTTATTCCTCTCGCACTTTAGTTGTTGCAGCGGCATTGACAGCGCGTTCGACTGCGCCGGTCTGATAGCCCTCGGTCCTGAATGGATTGCCGACGTTAGCAGGCTCGTATCGGTCTGACTTTCCGTGGAGAGCCGGACTATACTCGCGCGTCTCAGAGTTACATTCGCTCAGGCGCGTGCAAGATAACGCTGGATAGATGCCGATCATTTCTTCCCCCTACTCGTGCCCTGTGGCCACTCTTCTCTTTACCATTGGCCACTTGGACGCGCCGGCGACACAGATACCTTCATAGCCATAGCTTTCACCCTTTTGCAAATAGGTGGCAACCGCCGTGATCTACCTAATCGATCGACGACTTCGGGTCTGTGAACACTGCTCCATCCCATTTTTCGTCGAGGGTTGCATCAGGACCCTCAGCGACCAACGTGTACCCATATTGGCCGTTCTCCTTTTCTAAGCCGCGGGTAAAAACACCCTCTGCGACCTCGAGGTCCAAGGCAAAATTAGCAATGCCCAAGTAGTCGCCGGCAAGCCAATCCGCGTAGTCCACGCCGCCGGCCACGGTCCACAATTTGGAGGCGCGCATGCGATCGGCGACGCATTGGACAAATCCGGAATCGATCCCCATGGTCGTCGCGATGGCATCCACGTCAGGCCCGCAAAATAGCGCAGCGATCATTATGATGGCGGTGTTTCGGCTGGGATCGGTATCAGACAGCCATTCAGCAGCAATCCGTATGACTTCTTGGCGAATGGCGTCATCGATCTTGGCGTTGGGGTTGTGATTCGGTTCAGAAATATGCTTCTCCACACATCTTCTCCTATGTTAATAAGCTCTCTGCCAGGCTTTTCGGTGCAGGACATGCCTAGATCACTACCGCACCGCCCTCGAATTTCCGTTTAAAACGGCCATGCGGGCAGTGCCGGGGTTTTTGCGTGTAATGAGCAAAGATACATCCGGTCACCTACCCCGGTCTTTGTGCAACTTCTCAACAATCACCAATAGCCCCGCAGCCCCCGTTTCAGCGCTGAGCACGCGCCCTGACTTGATTACTGGAACATTCAGCTGACAAATCACGCTACTGGTGTACTAGGCTGTGCCATTGCTCTATTCTTCAGCGAAAGCGGACTTGCATAACGAAGGCCTGTCACAAACGTCACAGACTTGTAGTAACGTTCAATCGGCACAAAAACCCCAGCTGACTCTGCCCAGGATCGCAGGGATCGTCCGCATGAGTGTGTCCAGGACAACACTTCGACGCCCCAACCCTTTACATGTAAGCGTTTGAGATCAGCATGGAAACCAGTGCCATCGTTGAACCCCGCTCCATCCCCTGTGAGTAGCACAGCAACACCAGGCGGCTGGACATCAAGCGCTGCGCGCAGCATGTGTACCTGCAAACACTGATCCACACCTTGCTCGCGCCTCGAAGAGTTGCCGGGCTCAAATATTTCGACTTCGGTGCCGGTGTCACGAAGCTTCTGCCACATAGCCGCCAGATCGGCGAAGTCCGAACCGACGCAGATAATCTTTCCCGCCTGCCGACCTGCCAGTGCAAGTCTGAGTAGATGTGTGAATTGAATGCGCATGCCAGCAGCGAAGGCCGGGCCCTCTGTGTTTTCTGCGTATTCACGCCCTGCTAAAAAGATGTTGCTGTTGTCCCAAAATACGTACGTACACTGCTTGCGGGTTTCCATAGGTCTGGTCATTCGAATCCTTGATCCGGATCAAGACTGCTGATCTAATTCCTTGTGGAAAGTAGGGATGGCCATGTCAGTCTTTCTCCCCTTACTCTTTGTCATCCTCTTTCACCTGCGCGTAGACCGCATCCAGACAGGCCTGGCATATCGGCGCGTACTTCGTGGCGTCGATGCTGCACGGGCCGTCCGGCTCGTCGATCAAGATGTGGCCGTCGGCCAGCTCGATCACGCAGTGCTCGGCCGGCTTGCCGCACTTCACGCACCCGAAGGCTCGACGAATCCTCTGTGCCCCGCCCGCGATGAAGGTAGGGCGCCAGGTATCGGCGAAGCAGGGCTCGCAGCAGTACAGCCATGCGCCCGTGCCGTCGGGCTCCTGCCATTCCACTTCCCACGCAGCCGGGGCGCCGCATTGGCGCTCTGTCAAATCGTCTAGCTGGTGAATGGTCATGCAGGTGCGCACTCCCATGTACGGTTCGGCCTCAAGTTGGCTCATCACCGTGCCTGAAACTAGTTCTCTGCGGTATATCGGTAGACTCATCAGTCCTCCTCCTTCTACACAATGCTTCCAGCGCATTCGCGCAGGTAGGGTGTTAATCAGCCCCAGCTTCGGAAGCCTCGCCACGCCGGCCATATCCGTGCTGCCCGCGTAACTGCATCTCGCGCATGGAAAGATCCCGCCCCCGTCGACCGGCACATCTTGAAAGCCGGTCAGACGAGTGCTAGATGACGCTGGATTGATTCGGATCATTCGAGACCGTCGAGATCGGGACCGTCGAGCCACTCGTTCGATGATGATCGAGCTTTCGATTGGTCTGCCTGCTTAGGCATCTCTGCAATGTGCTGAGCAATTCGTTCCTCTTCAGCCGAAATCATCGAAGCATCATAAAGGTAAGGTGCGATGATAGCTTCGACTTCGGCGTCCAAAGCCGGATCGTAATGATCCTGATCGAAAGCATCCTCCAATAACATCTGGTTAGACTCTGCGGATGTGCCGGGTGCCAGCCGCAATGCCTTCACCCGCTCGACTTCGGCTAATGCCTCATCCACCTCACCCGTCCGTTTCAAGACGGCACAAAAGATTTCATACAAAGTGGCTGTTTTGCCTGTGTTGTTGTTGTAATCGGGTATGACGTAATAATGCGAACCTCTGCCGCCCCGAAACATCGTTGTACCGTGGGGCAAATCGAATCCGCCATCCCGCAGGAGAAATGTAACCTCGGGGTACATTGCACTCAAAGCCTTAATCGCATAAAGAGGCGGGTTCCATGGCGTATCAAAGCCGATCACGTCGGAATCCACTTGCTTCTGATGCCATTGGCGGTCCGGGTACACGTTTCGGCAGCCCCAATTGTCATAGCCCCAGTCTTGCCACTTTTCTCCAAGGTCTTTTGGACGTGGAACGATCTTCTCAACGTCAAAGAAGACGGGCTCGCCCTCATAGGGCTCGCCTTTGATCCGGTCAAGTACCGCCTGACGATTTGGACCGGTTATTTTTAACGAACACTCACAAAAATTCGGCATTTACTAATTCACTTTCCGATATACGGTCCGTGTTTCTTGACCGGCGTTCCTAACGTACAGTCTGCGGTATCGCTGATGCATTCTGAGCATCGGCGGCCTGACCGTCCACAAGTCACAGCCATATATCGCCTTCTAAATTGGATTCCTTTGCTGTCAAGGAAACCGTGATTGGTTAGGTTGCTGTCTCCTATTAAAGACAAACTGCATTTACGTGTCGCCGGCGGCAAGGGCCATGCCCACATAAATGACCTCAGGGGCTTCCGTTTGGCTTTTGTGTATCCGCCAGCGCTTTCGCGGCAGCCGCCTTCTGCGTGGCCTTGCGCTTCTCAAGAAGCTTCTCGGTTTTCGCTCCAAACTCAGCCATTACCTGCGCGGGAGTGGGACGTGTAGCAGGGCTAAGATATCGGCCAAAAATCTTCGAAGACAGTTGAGTCTCCTCGAAGGGAATGTTGCTGTTCGGCTCGTATCTAGCGAGAGTACTTTCGGCGTGATATCCGTACGCCGTCACGAATTCCCAATGTAATCTGTTCTTTGTAGTCAGGACCGACATGAGGAAAATGAGGCCCGGATGAGCGCTAAACACTTCTTCTAGTGCCGCGGGTGAAGTTGGATGCGAGGTACGGTACGTAGCACCGTCAGAGTGCGCTGTGATAGTGAGGCTACCCTCGCTCCAGAACGGGCCGAATACGCCGGCTAGATCCTTCTCGACCCGCGCGACATCATTCGTCGCGCCAATAACTCGAATGGCAAATTGCCGATGATCATTCCTATTATTGCCGTTTGCGGTTTGATTCATGTCGCTCTCCTTTTACTGTTAGCGCGATACCTACACTGACTCGTGACTCGACGACTGCGCGGCTTTAAAATCCTCGAAGATCGCTACGCCGGGCTTGTCCGCTAGCGCGGCTGCAAAGACACTCGACGCTTCACGCGCCGCCTTCTCTACTGCTTGTGCGATCTCAGGGTTTTGTTGCCAGCGGGCCTTGGAGGCCCTGTGAAACTGGTGCCCAATTGAATGCTCCCCGGCGCGCACCATGATGATGTCAATGTCGCCAGGCGTTTCATCGTGTTCCGGCAATCTGTGAATCTGAGTCAGATCAAACCGGGTGAGGCACGCGTATCGGATCTCCCACTCAATGGCGAAGCCATCAGCGTCCAGACAATTCCGATCGTATTTGGCCGACACTGGGTTTGCGTTGCGATAGCAGACAGTTGGCACGATGACACGGTATGGATCTGACACGATTGCCACGGGTGGAGGCAGGATCGCAAACCGCGGCGTATTGCCCTCGGCCGGCAAGAGGGGATCCAAGCCAAGATCCGTCATCAACTGCCTGGTCGACTCCAGCGACCGAGCGTATGCCGCCGGCAGATCCTCCCTTTCCAGCAGCACATTCGTGAAGTCGATGTTCGCCACCTGGTGGGTCATGGTTTCCAGCAGAGCCGTGAGCCGCGCGTGCACTTTGGCAGTCTTGTCCTGATCACGTACGTCGCTGTAGGGCGTGTAAGGTGAGTTTACGAAGCGCTCATCCTCTAGAACACCTATCAAGCCGCGGACGAGGCTAATTGCATCCTGCAAGCGCGCAGTCGCGTGTTGCGTCAGCGTAAGAGGCAAATGAGCAGATAGGAGACCAATCGAAGGATGCAGAATAGAATCAAAGAGGTACCCACTCGCAAGTCTCTCAGTCGCTTCCAACAACTGCCCATTGCGTAATACAAATTCTCCGGATGGGCCGTCCTGGAGTACCCACCAGCAAACATCAAACGTTAGGCTGGGATACAACTTTGAGGCCGCGCGAACTTCCTCAAGGGGCGTCTTCCATTTCGATTCTACATAGAACCTCGGCAACCTTACGCCGAGGTTGTCGTACGGCTCGCCAGGGTACAGAATGCAGTACCTCGCCGCATAGGAGCCTTCGCGACGATACTCATCTACCAGGCTTCCATACCACATCGCGCCATCCACGGTGGCAACCTCGCCCCACTTGGCTGGGTCGAGGTTGTCGAGATCGACGTCAAACATGGCTTTGGAAAGCGCCTTAACAAAGTGCTCGGGTGCTTCCTGCAGCCCAATTATCGTGATCATGTTTTTACAAATATTCATCTTTGTCCCCCCTGGCCGGTCCTCGTTAACGTTGAGGACCGGCGAATGGCTGAGTAGCGCCTCCCTAATAATTGGTGCGCGGGCGCGTGTGAAAACGATCAATTCTCCGCATTGCCACGGAGGTCGATACGCCCTGCAATCCTGAGCGGCGCGGTGCTATTGAGTGTCGCTGGATCAAACCACAGCCTTTTCAGGTCGACGTCTTCCGCGAGGAACAATGCGAAGAACGCTTTGATATGAGTGAGCATCGCGGAATATGAGGACCACACATTCTCGACCGAAAAATACCTGGCAGGATCGGATGAGGTCCGCTCCCGTGCCGCCTCCAGGGTGATGATGGTCTCGCGCACCGATCCATCGGATAACGCAGACATTGTGTGAAATACCAGATCACCGACGGTGAGCTCGCGATCGCGGCACATCGCAAAGCGTGGGGCGCAAGCGTAATCGTCTGAAAAGCGATGTGACAGCAACCTGATCGCGACTCCATGGCGGTCGTTATGCGCCACCACGCCGAGAACGACCACTCCGTCATACATCATTGCCTCGCGCAGCTCCTGCTGGCTGGTGTAACTCGAAGACACGATGCCATTAGAGACATTCGACAGGGTAGTTTCGATCGCGCGAGCAATCGTGTTGGCTTCGGTTGCTTCTGCTGATCGTGGCCCCAGGTTGACCTGGCGCCGCTTCCACCCACTGTCAGTTACAACGGCGAGATCCAGAGACGCGTGCCGGAGATCGATGCCCTGCCGCACGAGATTGGCAACGACTTCCCGCAGTCGTTGTAATAAAGGATGCCCGTCGAGTGCAATGACAGCCTCGTTGAGCTCGCCATCCGCCTTCCGCGTGGCAAAATAAAACAGCGGGTCACCGACTTGATAATCAGGGTCGGGATCACCGAGCGGAAAGCAAAAAATCTGGTTATTGTCCATTACAGGGGTCGCCGATCTCAGGACTAGACCAGACGTTGGGTCATTTAACGCTACGATACACAGGTGTGTTTCGCCTAAGTACATGGCAGCTCTCATGTTGTCTACGCTCGCGTAACGCCTGATTGTCCCGCTGCTGACATTGTCTAGAGTGGTCTCGATGCCGCGCTGCAACCTGGCATCAGTGGCGTCATCCGAAGGTATAGATTTAAAGGTCATGTGCTCCTCTTTTCTCGAATTCGACACGCAACGGCGACAAGCCGTCACATGGTTAATACTGCGTTGCGGGCGTGGGCTTGAGCGTGGCGCATTGTCTTGTCAGGCGCGCTACTTCCCACTCACTACTCCAGCCATTCGGAGCTGTGGACTCATACGCGCTTGCATCTATTGCGCGCCGTTGCTGCTGCACAAATAGCTCTCAGAGTCTTGTGTCGCGTGGCTGAAATGGATAGTGAACTAAATAGGTAGTGAATTCAATCTCACCCACTATCCGAATGCTTAGCCGGACAAATTCAAGTGGTCTAACAACAGTTAGCAAAAGACTTTGCGTGCGCCCTAAAATACTTGTCCGCGCTAACTACCGGACATTTCAGAGTGGATCCCGAGGTAGTTATCCTTCGCGCGATACAAGCGACGGAGCGCTCCGCGCCGCAGCTTTTGCTGTTTGGACTTGAGAGCCCGCAAGAATGTCGTGATCAGTTTGTCGGGGGTGAGCATCTGCTGCTGGTTCCAGGACGCAAGAATGAGTTTCGCCTGTTGTTCTAGATTCTCTTTGAGCCTGAAGCCTGCAGCGTCGGCTTGAGCGGCGATGGACTCCCACTGACCTTTAGAGAGACGCCTGGTGGCGCTTGCTGCGAAGGCCTCCGCCACCAATTTCCCGACTATCGCATCGAATGGCGCTAGGTCGGGCGGTTGCTGCGGCAACTGCGAACTCTGAACAAGCCGCGCGATCTCAAGTAACACCTCAGGAGGCAGCGGGCGAGCGAGCTGAGAGTTCTTTTTTCGCTTCTTCCGCCTAGTGTTGAAAGTTGCTGCTGTCATGCCTATACCTCCTGTACCTGTATTCTTTGGCGCGATGTACCCTAACCATTGTTAAGTCGATCAGCAAATTTGGCGCACCATACCCGGCGTTCGCGCGGTCACCTCACGACGTGCCATCCTGGACCCCAAAGCGGTACCTCATCATCGGGTTCCAGCAGTACGTCGCCGGTCTCATCGCGCAGAACCTCGTAGAATGCGTTGGTGTCAATGCCGAGTCGTTTAGCCTGCTTGGGGCGTAGGGTTTGAGTCATGCCGACACCTTCAATAAGCCTATTTACATCGCCAAGCACCGCGACTTCCTGGTCTGAAAGCAAAAAGGTGTCAACGGTAATGAGCAGGAACGGCTTCGGGGAGGACAGTCTCGGATCATCGGCTGTCAATATCCGCTCGGCCTTGATCCGCCCATCTGTCAGGGCAGTTAACAAAAACGTCCTGCTTGTTATGCCATCTTGTGTCTCGAAGAACTCACTGTAGTCTTTAGCCATAAAGCCTCCCGTGGATGGCGGTTGCTCCAAGTTGCTCCATCACGCCATAAGGATCGCGCCATGGCGCAGAGTATCAACGCGCACGCCTTGCGATCTGCAAAACTTGGTCATGGTAGGCACTCATCAGAGTTCCCAACATTACAGACCTCGACGCGGGGCCGCATGTACCACGCGCGGCCCCGGTGTAGCGCGGTTACTCCTCGACGCGGCTTGCGGCCTCTTTCAGTTCGTCGGGGATCTCGTAATCGTTGTGCAGCAGCCACGTAGCCGCCTGCTCGGGGCTGAGCCACTCGGCCCAGTCACGCTCGCCCTGGACGCGAGAGGAGTGCTCCAGCCAATAACGACCATTCTTGGAGCGGTAAAGCGTCTGGTCGTGCCACTGCGAGCAGGAACTACGCCCAATGTGGTTGGAGCCGTTCCAGTCCTGATCTTCGCCATAGCGTGCGGTCGCGTTTTCGGATTTGACGACCGTACCATCGTCCATCTTGTAAGTAGCCATTGTGTTTATCCTCCTGCGGCTAAACCGCATTTGTGATTGACGTCCTTAATGCTCGCTAGCCGCCCATCTCCGTCGGCGGCGGGCGCCAAGGCCGTATAATCTGTCACGACCTCGGACAGCACACGAGCCAGTTTCCTGTTAGCCATCCTGCGCTGAGGTTACAAAAGTGCGCTGCCACCTGTCCGCGACAGCAGATTGAAATATGTGGCTCGTTTCTGTCGCGACATCTCGCTTGACTACGCGACCAGCATTCACAAATCGCAGGGGCCAGAGTTTCGGCATTTGTCAAATATGTTGTGCCTGACTTTTCTCATGACTCCCTCTCGAAACGCGACTGGAACAGGAGATTGAACTGATCGAGTGCGTTCTGGACGGAACCAGCGGTACGGCGCCAGCATCCGGTTTAGAGTCGGTTGATTGCCATCCCCAGTTTCAGGTTGAGGGTTTATTGCGATTGGAAATCGCCACCGCTGTTGCGGCGCAGGATTTCCAGTTGGCCGTTGACGGCCTCAACGAGGTTGGTGGTTAAGAGGCCGCGGCGAATCGCGTCTGGGTAGTTGAGGAAGCCAGGTAGTGCGGGCGCTTTTTGCGGATCTCGCCGATGAACACCGGGGAGGTGGTTCAAAGTGTTGGCAGAGGTCCCCAAACTGGGCGGCCGCCACTTCGCTATTCCAGGCGCTTTTCAGAGCGCGCAGTCGCTGGGTGAACTCGGCGTCGTCGGTCTTGCTCAAGTGACTCTTGGCGTTGCGTTGCATGTGAACGACGCACAGCCGGACGTCTGCCTGGGGAAACAGGCTCCGGGTAACCGGCAGCAGGCCCGAGAAATCGTCGTGGAAGATCAGCAGGAGGCGGCGTAAGCCGCGTTCGATCAAGCCGCGTAACAGATTCTTCCATTCCTCGAGATTCTCGCGCCCGGGGCGCGACAGGCTGGCAAGGACTCGCTTCTTGCCGTCCCGGCCCAAGCCCACGGCGAGGTGAATACAGGTGGGGCGCAGGCGGTCTCCCTCTTTGACCTTGACATACTTGGCGTCGAGAAACAGGACTGGAAACAGGACTGGCAGGTCGGAGTCGAGGGGACGACTGTTGCGCAGTTCGAGCTCTTCCAGGGAGTTGCGGGCGACCGCTTCCATGTCCTCTTTCGAGGTCGACAGTCACATTTTGCGCAGTGCCGCTTTGGGTGGCATTAAGCGAGCGGCTGAAGGCCAGCAGCAGTGCTGGGGTTTCCTAGGGATAATCGCGCGGATACTGGGGCGGGAGGCGGCGGGGGCGGAAGCTACTACTGCAGGTGCGTAGCACATCGAGTTCGAGCGGCATTGAGCCGAAACTGAGGGAACAGGGATAGGTGTTTGCCCTTATCGACGGGAGTCGGGCCCGGCGGCCAGAGGGTCGAGTCACCCGCACGGCTGGAGCGTAGCGGAATATCCGGGTATTGAGCCGTTTGGGTTCCTCGGGGGCTATCGAATGACCGGGACGTTCGAGGCAGGGTCGATGTTGTAGCGCGTAAGCCGGTTGTCATCGGTATCGGCGCCGCGCTAGCCGAAGGGCAGAAGTTTAGCTGACCTGGGACTCGGGCTGTCGCAACTGTTGTTGGGACAACCAGTTGAATCGTTCCGCAGTCATACCGTGAGTTCTTATATACCTAACCCTAAGGGAATAAATAACTTACCTTCGGCGGGGACGTTATAAGCCGCACGGGCATGGATTCATGGCAGCCGCGAGCATGAATCGCGCCGGAAACGTCAGCGACATGGCGGCGCGCGCGATGGAAACGGTACCGTCTTCCAGGGGTTGCCGCATCACTTCCAGCACGTTGCGGGGAAACTCGGGAAGCTCATCGAGGAACAGCACGCCATTGTGTGCGAGAGAGACTTCGCCGGGGCGCGGAATCATCCCTCCACCGATCAGCCCGGCGTCGCTGATGGTGTGGTGCGGCGAACGGAACGGACGCACGCACACCAGACCCGCGCCCGGATCGAGCACGCCGGCGACGCTGTGAATCTTGGTGGTCTCCAGAGCCTCTTCAAAGGTCAGCGGAGGCATGATGGTCGGCATGCGTTTGGCGAGCATGGTCTTGCCGCCGCCTGGTGGACCAATCATCAGGATGTTGTGTCCGCCCGCGCACGCGACCTCCATGGCACGCTTAGCGGTGTGCTGCCCGCGTACGTCTTTGAAGTCGACGCCAAGGTGCTCGCCCTCGCCAAGCAACTCGGAGGCTGCGATCTTCAGCGGAGCCACACCGTTTCCGGTGTTGATGAGCTGCACCACTTCCATCAGCGAGGTCACGGGAAAGACGTTCACGCCCTCGACCACCGCCGCCTCGCGAGCGTTGATCGCGGGCACCAGCAGGTTCGCGATCTTCTTGTTGCGTGCGGCTACCGCGATGGGAAGCGTGCCGCGGACGCCGCGGAGGCTGCCGTCAAGCGACAACTCGCCGACCATCACGTAATTGTTCAGCTCGCGCTTGTTCAACGCGCCATACGCCCCCAGAATGCCGAGGGCCATGGGCAGATCGAAGCCCGATCCCTCCTTCTTCATGTCAGCCGGAGCGAGGTTGACCGTGATATGCGTCGGCGGAACGTCGTACCCGGAGTTCTTCAGCGCTGCGCGAATCCGCTCACGGCTCTCACGCACGGCAGCATCGGGCAGGCCGACGGTCGTGAAGTGATCTTCTCCGAGCTTCACGCCCGAAACATCGACTTCAACATCGATCAGATTGGCGTCGATGCCAAAAACGGCGGCAGAAAGGGTTTTGAAGAGCATAAGGATGCGCAAGAGGGAACGACTATCCGTATCACGTCCTTTACTCCCGCCCTGTGCCCCTGGTCACGTTCGCTTGTGACGATCCGGGAAAACCCGCGCCGATTCCGGGCTCGCGAGCAAAGGGGCAGCCAATGCGGGCTCTCCTGATAAGATTGCGCTGCGATGAGCGAAGCGAGAAACCCGGCGGAGGCTGCGGCTGCTCCGACCGGTCCGTCCGGTGTCCCGCAACGTATAGCGCCACTCTGGCACACAGCCGTGCTCGTCATCGCGATTCTGCTTATGTCGGTCGGTGGCAGCCACCGGCAACACCTGGTCACCACCTCACGCACCCGGGTCCTTCAATATCTCCTGACACTGAGCTGGGAGTGGCTGCTATTCGCTTTTTGCATTTGGGGCGCGCGCAAATCCGGAACCGGCCTGCGGGAGCTCGTGGGCGGACGATGGCGCGAGATCGAAGACGTGCTGATCGATCTCTTGACGGCCGCCGGCTTCTGGGTTGGGGCAATGGTCGTGCTGGGGTTCGCAGCACGCCTGCTGCATCTTTCGGGAGGCAATCAACTCGACGACGTGCGAAGGCAGTTTGGGTTCCTCGTGCCTCGCGGCACGCGCGAGGTCGTGCTTTGGATGTTGCTCAGCATGACGGCCGGAATCTGCGAAGAAGTCATCTTCCGCGGTTATCTGCAGCGCCAGTTGGCTGCCCTGACCAGGAATGTCTGGGTCGCAATCATCGTCTCCGGGTTGATCTTCGGCTCCGCGCACGGGTACGAAGGCGCAGGCCGAATGATGCTGGTGGGTCTCTATGGAATGCTGTTCGGTTTGCTCGCAAATATCCGCCGAAGCCTTCGTCCAGGAATGATCGCTCATGCCTTCCATGACGGCATCATGGGGCTGGCGCTTCGTTTTTTTTTGAAGTGAGTTTCTCTTCGGCGCGGGCCTCAAATTCAGTTTCGTTCACCTCGTTTCCGCGTCTACAACTCGCGAGAGGTTTTGCCTCGAGGTCGGCATTTGAAAACATTGCGATCGCGCGAGACCGCATAAAAACAGGGTAAAAACGATGCCAGCTTCAGCGGTTGAATTTTCTCCGAAGGCTTTTTTCCATCTTATTGACTCGCGTGCGAGGAGTCGTTCGCGCAAAATTCTCCTGGCTACGGGGTCGGTCCATTGAGGAGTTCGCTTCTGCCCCTGCGTTTTTTGCTTGACATGACTTATGCAATCAACTTATACAACTAGAAAATTGCAACGATGAAACGTTGCAATCAATACTCGATCAATGATCGAAAGGGAGAATAGCAATGGCAACGAAAAAGGCTGCAAAGAAGGCTGCAAAGAAACCGGCAAAGAAGACCGCGAAGAAGAAGTAGTTGGCCTTCCGCTTATGAAGGGGGGACGCGAAAGCGTCCCCCTTAGTTTTTTGGGCGCGATTCAGGATACCTTCAGCGGTCTGCCAGAGCGAGCACGGCTGCCACCCCTACAATGGCCGCGGTTTCAGTCCGCAGAATGGTTTCTCCCAGCGAGACCGATCTCCACCCGGCACCTTCGAGCATCTTCACCTCATCGTCAGTCCAGCCGCCCTCTGGTCCAACGGCGAGTGCCAGCGAGTTCCTCCTTGCGCGGCCTGGATCAAGCAACTCGCCAACCGAGACATCAGCTTCGTTCTCGTTAAGCAACAGTTTGCAATCGCTCTCCAACGTCAACACGTCTTTCAATGCGGAGGGCGCGGCGATCTCAGGAGGCCGCGTACGGCGGGACTGCTCCGATGCCTCGAGGGCAATACGCCGCCAGCGCTCGACACGCTTGGCGGCGGCGACGGCGCAGATGCGCATCCGTCCGGCGCGCCACCAGCGGAACGATGCCGGCAACGCCCAACTCGGTGAGCTTCTCAATCGCCCATTCCATGCGGTCGAACTTTATTACGGAGAGCAACACCGTGATTTGCGGCGCTGAAGGGGCCTCGACAATCTCGCCGAGCTCGAATTCCACGCGGTCATCGGCCACCGAGAGCACCCGCCCGAGGCGGAGTTGATCGCCCGCGGAAATTTCAAACTCCTGCCCCACCCGCGCGCGCAGCACCCGCGAAAGATGTCCTGCATGGGCACCGAAAAGATATGCGCGGTTGTCCCTGACCTCATCGGCGATCCAGCGGCGTCGCGTCATGCATTCAACAATACCAGCAGCGATAGCCGTTATTGCCATTGGTTTTACGTACGTCATCCTGAGCGACCGCAGGGAGCGAAGTTGAGGCGTTGAGGCGGCGTCTGAGCCGCCTGCCGAAATCCTGAGCGGAGCGAAGGAACTCAGAATCCCAACGCGGCATGGGGCTGAGGCACAGCCGAAGAATTTCTTCCAAAAGTCCTAGAGCGACGGGGCGGACTCTTCCGGGGGATTTCGGAGGGTGCCCCACATCTGCCGCAGTTAGCAGATGTAGGACTTGGGCACAGTCGAACTACCCCACGTTAGCCAAGAACGGGCGAACGTGGGGTACCGAGACGCAAGTTCGTTGCACAAGTTTCAGGACGTCATTCTGAGCGAAGCGAAGAATCCCAGCACGGCGCGGAGCTGAGACGCAGCCAAAAAGCATCATAAAAGCTCAGAGCGGCGCGGGTTGGGGCAGTCTTCATGGGATGTTTCGCTACGCTCAACATGACACTCAGGGAGAAGTTAGTTATGGCAGGGTGGCCCACATTTGGCATCTGTTGACAAATGTTTGGGTCGTTCACCTTCGGCGCTGGCCCTAGGGTCCGGAGCGACGCGGGGTGGGACAATCTTCCGGGATCCTTCCCTGCGCTCAGGATGACATCTCGGAGAATAGATTCCCGCAGCCTCTCAGGCGAACATGTCTTTCACCTTGCTGAATAGCGAGCGCTTCTCGATTTTGTTCTCCACGCCGGAGATCGTATCCAGTTCCTGCAACACTTCACGCTGGCGCTTGGTCAGCTTGGTCGGAGTATGGACCTTGACCTCGACGTAAAGATCGCCGCGGCCTCCGCCGTTGAGCACGGGCACGCCCTTGTGCCGCAGCCGGAAGGAAGTGCCTGTCTGCGTTCCCTCGGCAATCTTGATGGTCGCCTCGCCCTCGAGTGTGGGGATCTTGATTTCCGCCCCGAGCGACGCTTGCGCAAACGAGATGGGAACGGCGCAAAAAAGGTCTTTGCCCTCGCGTTCGAAAACCGCGTGCTCCTTGACGTGCAGCACAACGTAGACATCGCCGCTCGGTCCGCCGTGCATGCCCGCATCGCCAGCGCCCGTGAAGAGCATGCGCGTCCCCTCTTCAACGCCGGCGGGAACCTCAACCTTCAGCGCGTGCTGCTGGATGACGACACCCTCACCTTTGCAGCGCTTGCAGGGGTCCTGAATCACCGTTCCCATGCCCTGGCACGCCGGACACGTCCGCGCCATGGTCAGGAAGCCATTCTGGAAGCGTATCTGGCCGCGGCCTGCACATTGCCGGCATTGTACCGGCGCCTTGCCTGCCGTGGTGCCTTTGCCCCGGCAGTCGTCGCAGAGCTCGCGCCGGCGAAAAGTAACTTCTCTTTCGCATCCGAAGACCGCTTCCACAAACTCGATGGTGATATCTTCGCGCAGGTCACCGCCGCGTTGCGCGCGTGAGCGGCGCCGGCCGCCTCCGCCGAAAGCGTCGCCGAAGCCAAACAAGTCGCCGAATATCTCCGCGAAATCGATTGTGCCTGGGTCAAAGCCGCCGCCAAAGCCCCCGCCCATGCCGTTGACGCCTGCATGGCCAAAACGGTCGTAATTGGCGCGCTTCTGCGGATCGCTCAGGATTGCGTAGGCTTCGCTGCACTCCTTGAACTTATCTTCGGACGAGGGGTTCCCCGGATTGCGGTCCGGGTGATGTTGCAGCGCCATCTTGCGGTATGCGCTCTTGATCTCCTGATCCTCGGCGGTGCGGGAGATTTCAAGAACTTCGTAGTAATCGCGTTTAGTCTGAGTAGCCAGAGTCTTCTTCCTCGTGGGGTCTTACTGAATTTAGCTTCCGGGTTTCTGCGCCACCAACACCATCGCCGGGCGCAGAAGTCGATCACGCAGCTTGTATCCGCGGAGCAACTCCTCAACCACGTGGTTTTCGGGAACCTCGGTGGTCGGGATCATCTGAACCGCCTGATGAATGTTGGGATCGAACGCCATCCCTTTGGCGGGGACCGGTTCCACGCCGAGTTTGGCAAGCACGTCATGGAACTGCCGGTCGATCAAGTCGATGCCCGAACGAAAGTCCTCGGCGCCGGCCGTTCCAGTCTTGAGCGCGCGGTCGAGGCTGTCGAGAATCGGCAGCAACAGCTTCAGCGCCTCGGCCAGAGCGTACTCGCGATACTCCTGCTGCTCCCGCGTGGCGCGCTTGCGAAAATTGTCGAATTCGGCTTGCAGGCGAGCGAGGCGGTCCAGATAAGCACCACATTCGGCGCGCAGCTTCTCGGTCTGAGCTTCGAACTCGCTGGTCGGGGTTGCGGTCGTTTGCGCCTGACCCTCCTGAGTGTCCTGCTGTTCGCTGGACGACTCATCGCTTTCAGGTAATTCACGCTCCGGGTCCAGTTGATCGATTCCCTTCTGCCTGATCTTTCCGTTGCCTTTGGTCATAATGCTTATTCAGTTTCGTTGAGTAATCTGTCAAACAGAGTCGCAATGTAGGAAACCGCGGTGATGGTGTGCTGATAGTCCATGCGTGTGGGACCAATCACGGCCAGGCGCCCGAGCATCTCGTCTCCGGAGCGCGCCGGAGCTCCGATCAGCACAAAGTTCTTCAGGTCAGGCATCTCCTGTTCCAACCCGATCACGACGCGCACAGCTTCCTGCCGCGCGTCAAGATAGGCGGCGAGAAGTTCACAGACGCGCTGCTTTTCTTCCAGCGCTTGCAGCAACTGCCGCAGCCTATCCGAATCATTATCGCGCGAAATGAGGTTCGCCGTGCCCTCGACGAAGACCGCTTCTCCCCCGTGATCGCCGGCCAAAGCGCCATTCCTGTACAACTGCTCGATCGAGCACATCAACTGGTCGTACTCGCTGCGTTCCTTCTCAATGCGCCGCTCCAGTTCCGCGCGCAAGGAATCCAGCGTCCATCCGCGAAAATTTTCGTTGATGTAGCGGGAGGCCATATCGAGATCGGCCTGGGAAAGCGCGCGACCCACTCGCAACATGCGATCACGCACGAGGCCGCTACGCATCACGACGACGGCGAGAACCTTCTGGTCCGCAAGTCTCTGGAAGTGGACGTGTTCCAGCGCGTTCTTCGGGCCTCCGCTGGTAACCGCGACACCGACTCCGCGCGAAACCAGCGAAAGCACGTGCGTGGTCCTCTCCATAAATTCCTGCACATCGTTGACGCCGTGGAAGAACTTCTGCATGGTTTGCTCATCCTCGGGCGAGATGCTTGCAGTGCCCGATAGCGTCTCCACGTAGTAGCGGTATCCGTGAACACTCGGGACACGCCCGGAGGAAGTGTGCGGCTGCTCAAGCAGGCCAGCCTCCGCCAAGTCCGCCATAACATTGCGGATACTGGCCGCACTTAACCCTTCCAGGTTGCGGCGGGCTATGGTGCGGGAACCAACCGGCTCACCGGTCGAGATGTAAGTCTCGACGATGGCGGTCAGAATTTCCTGCTCGCGCCTTCCGATTTGAGGAGAGTCGGCCATGCAAAGGCTCCAGACATCCTCTTTAGATGCAGCCAGTTACGCGCCGGATTCCAGGTAAATCGCATTGCTGCCACCCCGGCGAGGGGACTGAGGAGAGGTCTTGGAATTCTTATTTTACCACCGTTGTTGGCACTCGCAGCCAAAGAGTGACAGCCAATGCGTCAATGAGACGCTAACCTACGCCTTATCTGTCGCTTAGAGGGCACAGATATGCTCCGCTCCGGGCCGAATTGCCGGTTGCTATTAAACACGTTTTTGCACGATTTGGTAAGGCAAATTAGCGGGAGCTATGTCCGATAATGCGCAGACGCTCACACCGGCGGAATCTTACGCCCTCTGAATAAGCCACCACGGAAAACGCAAGATCCCTCCACTCCGGTCGGGATGACGGATGTGGTGGGTATCTGCCCAAGGGAAAGCGTTTCGATTCAGGGGAAAAACTACCCCAGGTTAGCCAAAAAAGGGCGAACCTGGGGCACCCGCCTCAGTGAAGGATGTCGTGAGACACGCGGGCGACCTGGGACACCGGGGGCACCCGTTCTTATGGAAAATTCAAAATGACCCACTACCGATGGTTACTGCACCTCGATGATATTTCCGCCCTGAGTGGAGTTCAGTTCATTGACACGCTCAAGGACGTTTCGGGCAAAAGCAAACATCGAGCGGGCGTGCTCGGACTCTTCTCCCTCGAGCGTCACCGGATGTCCACTGTCCCCGCCTTGGCGAATCTGCGGATCGAGCTCTATGCGGCCGAGGAACGGCAAGTCAAATTGCTGAGCGGTCCGCTCTCCGCCGCCCTTGGAGAAAATATCGATCTCCTTATGGCAGTGCGGGCATTGGAAGTAGCTCATGTTTTCGACCATGCCGATGATGTCGACCTTCATGGTGTGGAGCATCTCAATCGCCTTGCGCGCGTCCTGTAGGGCAACATCGCTGGGCGTGGTCACCACGATGGCTCCGCTGAGCGGTACGGTCTGGATGAGCGAAATCGCCACATCGCCGGTGCCCGGAGGCAAGTCGACCACCAGGTAATCCAGTTCTCCCCATTCGACCTGTCCAAGGAACTGGCGAATGATGGAGTGCAGCATGGGTCCGCGCCAAACCAGAGGCTTGTCTCCCGGGTTCAGGAACCCGACCGAGATCACCCGGACGCCATAACGCTCGATGGGCACGATGCGATCGCCTGTGGCAATCTGCGGCGCCTCGTTGGTGCCGAACATGAGAGGGACGTTGGGTCCGTAAACGTCGGCATCCAGCAGGCCGACCTTGTGTCCCATGCGAGCCAGAGCGATGGCGAGATTCACCGCCAGCGTGGTCTTTCCCACGCCGCCCTTGCCGGAGCCGACAGCGATAATCGATTGAACGCCTGGAATAGCTTGCGGTGTTTGCGCCTGCGGAGCAGCGCCATGCTCGTGAGTGTGAGACAAGATGGGGTCCCCTTTTGTCGAGATAGACTTCGATTATATACGCCGGAAAGTCCGGGGCTTTCCGAGGCGTGGCGGGCTTTGCATAAGTTTAAGGATGTCATTCTGAGCGAAGCGAAGAATCCCAGCACGGCGCGGAGCTGAGACGCAGCCAAAGGGCATCATAAAAGCTCAGAGCGGCGCGGGTTGGGGCAGTTTTCATGGGATGTTTCGCTACGCTCAACATGACACTCAGGGGGAAGTTAGTTAGAAGAGACTACCCCCACTCAAGCCAACAGCGGGCTTGAATGGGCCACCCGCCAATCAGCCGCGCCGATCCAGGTACAACCTCTTGATCATCTACAGACACCAGCGAACCGAAACACTCATGGCAGGCATCTATTCCAATGGATCTGTGGATCTGCATGGCCCATATTCTGTTCGTCGATGATGAACCCGCCATCCGTGAGACCCTGCCCAAAATACTTGCCATGCGGGGGCACACCGTTGTTGCTGCCGCCACCGTTGCCGAAGCCCTTGCCCGTATAACAACTGAGCGTTTCGACCTTCTTATTTCCGACCTGAACATCGGTCATCCTGCCGATGGATTTATTGTGGTTTCCGCCATGCGGCGCACTAACCCGGACTGCGTCACTTTCTTACTGACTGGCTATCCCGGGTTTGAAACCGCTCTCCGGGCGATTCGTGAGCAAGTGGACGCGTACCTGATCAAGCCGGCGGATATCAAGCAATTGCTATCAACCATAGACGAGAAGCTCAGCAAGAGCAGAACTCCTGATATCACGGCGAACAAACGTCTCTCGATGATATTGCGTGAGAACATTCCTCTGATCATCGAGCGCACATTGGTCGCGATGAAGGAGGACCACGATCTAGGTGCTTTGCCTTTGACTGACGGCCAGCGTATCGAGGGACTGGCAGACGCTCTGGGGGAACTGGCTGATATTCTGGATGCGGGCGGACCGGCGCAGTTGAACGTTGCCGCTCACAGCAGCCAGCCCCGGCAGCGGCAAAAGCACCAACTGGGCATGATCGTCCAGAGCAAGCGGATCGTAGAGCAGGTAGTCAGCAAGGTCTTCTACGAAAACCTGCTTTCTCTGGACCTGAGCCGCCTTATGCCCGATATGGCTCGATTCAACGACGCGCTGTTGTGGCAATTGTCGGCGTCTATTCACCATTATCTCGAAACACATCTCCTTCAGTTTGCGGCCGAAGGCATCGGACAGCAAAAGTTCGAAGCCGAGCCGATACGTGGCAGCGCCGAACAATTTGAAGCAATTATTGATTCGGCTATGGACGCCATCATTAGCGTCGATGCGCAGCAACGGGTTGTGCTGTTCAATCGAGCAGCCGAGCAGATTTTTGGATGCTCCGCCGCTGAAGCTCTGGGAAAGCCTCTTGACCACTTCCTGCCCGAAGAATTCAGGGAGGCCCATCGGCAACACATCGCCCGGTTTGGCGCAACGGGAGTTACCAGCCGATCCATGCGTTCGCCTGCCACGCTTAGCGCAGTTCGGAGCAATGGCGAACAGTTCCCAATTGAAGCCACGATCTCACAGGTTGGTGAAGGCGACCAGAAGCGCTACACCGTCATCCTGCGAGACATCACGCACCGGATGCGAACCGAGCACGCCCTGATTCGGAGTGAAAAGCTGGCCAGCCTTGGCCGGTTGTCCACCACTGTGGCCCACGAGATCAACAACCCGCTGGAGGGCCTGAAGAACCTGTTGTACATGATCACCAGCAATCCTTCCGACACGGAGACGGTCCGCAAGTATGCAGAAATGGCGGATGGTGAGGTGAATCGTCTCGCTGACATCACCAGGCAGGTCCTCGGGCTATCCAGGGGTGGGGACACGTTTGGTCCGTTCCGTCCTGCCGAAGTCTTAGACACCGTGCTGGTGCTGGTACATCGAAAGTTCGGAGAAAAGGACGCTCTCTTGAAGAACGAGTACCGGTACGATGGCGAAGTATGGGGCGTGGCATCGGAGATCCGGCAAGTGTGTTGGAACCTGCTGGGAAACAGTATCGACGCAATCCCCAGAGGCGGTCTGATTCGCGTGCGGGTTTCCAGATGCCATCATCCGCGCGATGAACGTAACGGAGTTCGCATTACGTTGGCGGACAACGGAAGCGGCATCGCCGCACACCATCTGCCCCGGCTCTTTGAGCCGTTCTATACGACCAAGTCAAATGGCAACGGCCTGGGACTGTGGGTTGTGAAGCAGATCATCGACAATCACAGCGGATCAATTCGGGTTCGGTCTCGCGCTGACGGGCCACAAACGGGAACTGTATTTTCAATCTTCCTTCCAGATGAAACGCGGTCGCGACTGAAGAAAACCGCATGACCGATCGCGCACTTTGATCAGCTTGGGTTCGTGGTGCGCTGATTTTTGGCGACGGCGGGCGCTCGCGCGGAATCCAAGCCGACAGGAAAGAAACCAGGAGAAAAGAATGCCGGACTGCACTCATCTCGGACTGATCAATCCTACCGTGCGACCGAGCGGCAAAGGCTGCAAAGAGTGTCTGGAAATGGGTAGCACATGGGTCCACCTGCGCATGTGCGAAATCTGCGGACACGTGGGCTGCTGCGACTCTTCACCCAACAAACACGCGACCAAGCACTTTCACAAAACCAAGCACCCGATCATCCGCTCGTTTGAGCCGGGCGAGGACTGGCACTGGTGTTACATCGACGAGGAGATTGTGGAGCCACGAGCGGCGTGAACTGCGCGAAAGAACTACCCCAGGTTAGCGCCGAACTGCATGGCGCGGAACCTGGGGCACCCGGCCGCGTGAAGGGGCTACGTTCCACGGTCGGGCGTTAGTGATTAGAAGAAACTACCCCACCCTAGCCAACAGCGGGCTAGAATGGGGCACCCGAAAAAAGCAGATCCTTCGCTACGCTCAGGATGACACTTCAATGTAATCAGTAGCCGTGCTCGCCGCTGTCGTCCAGCTTTACTTTGCCGCGGAACATGCGGTAGATGAAGACGAAGTAGCCGAGAGCCAGCACGATGCCCACGCTCCACCAAACCAGTCCCACGCCCAGCGCGTAACTGGAGGTGACCGAGTTCTGAATGGTGAGGTTGTGGCGCGGGTCCACGGCCGGCAGGATGACCGGATACAGCGCGAAGACGGCTCCGACCAGCATGAAGGCCAGATAAAGCGACGAGGCAATAAATGCACCCAGATCGTTGCCCTTGCGGCTGAGGACGAACATGCCGACGATGCTTCCGAAGACCGCCAACGGAATGATGAATCCGACGGGCGCAGCCTGGTAGTTGGCTAGCAGTTCGGGACGAATCCACAGGGTCGCCACGAGGCTGAGCAAGGTGAGCGCGAGTTGCGCGGGCCAAAGTATGGACGCGATCTTGTGCGCCCGCTGGTTTAACTCGGCCTCGGTCTTTACGGCGACGTAGTGGGCTCCGTGGTTCGCCAGCGCCACCAGCGCCAGCACGCCGGAGAGAACGGTGTACCAATCGAGAATGCCGGGCTCCGGCCCAACCCGCCAATTGGTGAACAGCGGCAGAAAAAAGTAATGATCCGGGCCGAGCGGCACGCCGCGCACCACGTTGCCCAGCGCAGCCCCGTAGAAGATAGCCAGCAAAACACTGGCGAGAGCGAAGATGCCGTCGAAGAATGTCTTCCAGACATCGTGCTCGATGTGGGCGCGGAACTCGATGCCGATGGCGCGCAGCATGAGCAGCCACAGCACCATCATCAGCGGCAGGTAGAAGCCGCTGAAGCTGGAAGCATAAAGCTGCGGAAACACAAAGTAGAGCACGCCGCCGGTGGCCAGCAACCAGACCTCATTGCCATCCCACACCGGGCCAATGGCGCGGATCACCTGCTTGCGCTCCTGATCGGTACGGGCGGCAAACAGGTGAATGGCCCCGGCACCGATGTCGAAGCCATCGAGAATGACGTAACAGGCGAGCATTACGGAGATAATGCAGAACCAGAGTGTCGGCATGGCTATTTCACCTCCGCGCGCAGCTCAGGGCCGTGCTCAATTTCGCGGCGTACGAGGAAGAGGAAGAGAATCGAAAGCAGCGTGTACATTCCCAGGAAACCGAGCAGCGTGAACCAGCCATTGCCCGCCGAAACCGACTTGGAGTAGCCGTTGGCGGTGCGCAGCAATCCGTAGACAAGATAGGGCTGCCGCCCGATCTCGGCGGTCACCCAGCCCGCCGTGTTGGCGATGAAGGGCAAGGGGAAGCTCAGCATCAGAATCCAGAGCATCCAGCGCGATTCGAAGAGCTGCTTGCGCCAAAGCAGCAAGGCGGCGATTACGACGACGGCCATGAAGATCGTCCCCAGGCCCACCATGATGTGGTAGCTGAAATAGAGCAAGCGGAATGTTATCCGGCCACTCCGACTGCGGAAAGGCATCCAGCCCCTTCATGTGGGCTCCCCAGTCGCGGTAGGCAAGGTAGCTGAGAATGCGCGGAATCACAATCGGATTGTCGATCCGCCTCTTCTCAACATCGGGCTGGCCGATGATGACCAGCGGAGCGCCCTGACGCGATTCGAACAAGGCTTCCATGGCGGCCAGCGTGACCGGTTGATGCTCGGCCAGGTTGCGTCCCTGGCCGTCGCCGGTGGGCCCGATCAACGGGATGACAAAGATCAGCGCGGCGACCACGCCAACCTTCAGATAGATTTTTGCCTGCTCGACGTGCTGCTTGCTGAGCAGATAGAAAGCGCCCATAGCCATCATGACAAAAGCACCGGTCACCCCCGCGCCGGTCATGTTGTGCGCGTACTGCCAGATGGCCCACGGATTCAGCACCAGGCCCCAGAAGCTGGTGAGCGTCACGGAGCCATCTGCGGTGCGCGCATAGGCCACAGGATGCTGCATCCAGGCATCGGTGGCGACGATGAAGTAGCCCGACAGCCAGGAGCCGACAAACACGGCCATGGCCGACCACCAGTGGGCGATTCTGCTGAGACGCTTTTCGCCGTAGAGAAACAGTCCCAGGAAAGCCGACTCCAGAAAGAAGGCGAAGGTGCCTTCCATGGCGAGGGTTTGTCCGATGACGCCGCCGGCGTACTTGGAAAAATGCGACCAGTTGGTGCCGAACTGGAACTCCATCGGGATTCCAGTGACCACGCCGAAGACGAAGGAGATGCCGAAGATCTTCGCCCAGAAGCGCGCGGCGTCGTCGTAGAGCGGATCTTTCTTCCATAGCGCAAGGGTCTTCAGCACCACGATGAGCGGTGCCAGTCCCATGGTGAGCTGCGGGAAGAGGTAGTGATAGGTAACGGTGAAGGCGAAATGCAGACGATGTATGAATTCAGCGCTGTCCATGTGACGTTCACCTTGGGCTGAGGGACGATCCCTCAGGGCCTAAAGGCCAATGTATTCAGCCTCTCTTCGGCGCGGCTGACCATGAACTCCTTTGAGGCTGGAATGATGCCTCGACGCATTAAGCCCGTAGCGAAGAGCTGTCATGTAAGCCGCGCCCCTTCAAGAAGACTTATGCAACAAAATCTAGTGTCGTGTCCCGGAAATACCTGCCATAAACTAACTTCCACGAAGTGTCATGTTGAGCGTAGCGAAACATCCCATGAAAACTGCCCCAACTCACGCCTCTTGAGCTTTTACGAAGTCCTTCGGCTGCGTCTCAGCTCCGCGCCGTGCTGGGATCCTTCGCTTCGCTCAGGATGACACCTCGGAAAAGAGTTTTAGCAGCCTGTAAAGCCGCGCCCCTTCATAGAAATATTTATGCAACAAATCTGGCCCAATACACGTGACAACGGCGCGGGCCGAGGGCTCGCAGATGCGAAATGCTCAGGGTTTGACGCGCTCCAGTTTGCGAATCTTTTCCGCCTGCCGGATTTCGCGGCGTCGCCCGGCATCCTCATAACGGCGCTTCTCGTCCTCGGTCTCCGGCAGCACCGGCGGCACCTGGAGTTTGCGCCCATGGCGGTCTACGGCCACGAAAGTCAGGTAAGCGCTACTGACGTGGCTTCGCTCGTTCGACAAGTAATGCTCCACCCATACCTTTACGCCGACCTCCAGCGAGGTGCGAAAGACCCGGTTGACCGAGGACTGCAACAGCACCAGGTCGCCGACACGACCCGGCACGAGAAAATCGAGGTGATCGAGAGACGCCGTGACGACATAGCTGCGTGAGTGCCGGTGCGCCGCCAGCGCCGCTGCCAGATCGATCCAGTGCATGAGCCGTCCACCGAGCAGGGAGCCTAGCGGGTTGGCATCGTTGGGAAGGACGAACTGCACCATCTCGGAGGCCGACTCGGCAACCGGCTTAGGGCTTAGGAATACGTCAAACCGGGATTCCTTTTCGCTTTCGGTGCTCACCAGACGATCCTTTTCATGCCCGAAAATATCGATTCCAACAAGCTCAACTGCGGGGCCGTGGGCGACTACGACGCGTGACGCGGGTCCGGGTGGCGGCTGAGGTATGCGGCCAGAAAGCATTCTGCCTGGTGCTGAAGCCGCTCATCCCGATGAGAGTTCAGCCAGGAGGAAGATGCCCGCGAGAATTCCAGCACTCCGGATTCGCCGGGTGCGTGGTTCAATTCCGTGGCGTAGAGAATCCGCAGAAGCGCCGGTTCATCGCACGACACACAGAAGCGTACGGCATCGGCGACGCGTTCGGCGGGAAGCCATGAACAGCGTGCGTAGCCGAGGTTACACTGCTTCAAAGCTTCGTCATCCGGTTGCTCTCGTTGATGCCCGGGAGCCGAACAGCAGCCCCGAAAGGCGTCACCCAAGGGCAGGCGCTGCCGCCACTGCCACAGATCGGCATCATGACGCTGGTCCGGAATGAAGTAAGGGCAACACATAGAACGTGTCTCGGCGGAACCGCAGCCGCGGCGGGAACTCGCCGGGTAACGCTATTCTACAGAATTCTACAGACGGTGCGGGGAGGAGGGACAATAAGCGACGGTCATGCGGGGGCAAGGAAACTACCCCAGGTTAGCCCCACTCACCCCAACGAGCCGAGCCTCGTTGGGGACCCCGACGCAGGCGAACCTGGGGCACCCAGCAAGAACAAAGCCAAAGCCCCACCCTGCGCCGAAAATCATGGCGCAAGGGTAGGGCACCCGGCAAAGCTAACCGCGACAGTGTGGGGCACCAGAAGCTTCTTGGGACGGGCCGGAGTACGATAGATGTTGCCGGCGGCGCACAACCGCGGGCGGTTCACCCCGGCACACGCAACCACCGCGGATGCAGGGAATCCAGGTATGTCGAGGATGCAGATGGCGCAGAGTCGAGTGGAGCAACTCAAGGAAATCCTTGCTCAGGACACGAACAACCTGTTGACCCGCTACGCGCTGGCGATGGAGTACTCTAACTCCGGCAACGTCGACGCGGCGGTCGCCGAGTTCAAGCTGCTGCTCGAAAAGAATCCCGATTACGCCAACGCTTACTTCATGGCCGCGCAATCGCTGGCGGGCGCGGATCGTGGCGCCGAGGCGGGGCAAATGCTTCGGGATGGAATTACCGCCGCCAAGCGCAGCGGAAATCAGCACGCGGCATCCGAGATGCAGCTCATGCTTGACGATCTGGAGCGGTAAACCCCACGCGCGATTCTCAGGAAGGAACTAGCCCGCCCTGGCCAACCGATTCACCCCAACGGGCCGAGCCTCGTCGGGGACCCCGATGCGGGCTAGAACGGGGCACCCGCCGCCGAAGGATTTCGTCAAAACCGAGAGCGGCGCGGAGTGGGACGATTTCCGGGGATGTTTCGCTACGCTCAACATGACAGCACGGGAGTTGTTTCGCAGAAACAGTCCCACATCTGCTCACTGCGGCAGATGTGGGGCACCAACAGCAATTCAGGCCGCCGGCTTGCTCTGGTCCTTGAGCAGGCGCCTAAGGGCGAAATTAATGACGAACGGCGCCAGGACTGCCAAGCCAATAGCTATGCGGTTCGTCCAGGGGACGACGGTCTCAGTGATATCGCACTGGTAAGCACGCAGCACAGCCTGGGCAACGCGCTCGGCGGTAATTCCGCGGCGAACGCCGGCGGAGATGCGCTTCCCTTCCGCGCCGTGCACGGCATTCTCGCCGAAATCGGTCTTCACGTAACCGGGGCAGATATTGACCACGGAGACGCCCGTGCCTTCGAGTTCGAGACGGGCGGCGCGACTGATCCCATTCAGCGCGCGCTTGGTTGCGCCGTAAGCGCCCATGTAGGGCACCGCAATGTAGCCGGCCACGCTGGAGATGTTGATGATGCACCCGGATTGCTGGCGCTTCATCACCGGGATCACCTGCTGCATGGCTTCGATGGCGCCAAACAAATTGGTTTCAAACATCCGGCGATACGCTTCGCGCTCCATGTGCTCGATGGAATCGATCAGGCCGAAGCCGGCGTTGTTCACCCAGACATCCACCCGGCCGAAGCGCTCCGAGGTGGCGCGCAGCAGAGCTGCAATCTGCGCGGGGTCGCAGACATCACAAGCAACTGCCAATGACTTCTGCTGGTGTCCAACCCTGGCGCGAGCGGCTTCCGCCCTTGCCAGGTCGCGCGAGGAAAAGACGATGGACGCACCGTGGTCGGCGAAGATTTTGGCGATTGCCTCGCCGATGCCCATGGATGCGCCGGTAATGACCACTACTTTCTTTGAGAGGTCCATGGAGCAGTTTTTTAAGTTCTTCGGCGGAAAAAGTCAAGTTTAGGTCGTGGAGCAACAACCCCACGTCAACCCAGCAGAGGGGTGTGACGTGGGGCACCCGCACTGTAAAACGTGAAACTTGAAACGCCAGAGTCCCACATCTGCTAACTGCGGCAGATATGGGTCACCAACGGTAGATGTTGGCCACCAGACAAATCAACTACATAGATTCTTCGCTCGCTGCGCTCGTTCAGAATGACACTTCGGGAAAGAGTGGGGTAATCCGACCCTACTGCTGGGCCTGACACTCAGCTTGCGTGCGGCCAAATCGTGCGGGGTGAAGTTGCTGCAACCAGCGGACGGTTAGGAACGTCCAAAGAGCTAGCGCCGGGTCAACCTGCAACTTTGCTGGATACGAGGCGCTGACGCAGGTGCGAACGGGCTCTCACGAAGGCGAGAGCGGAGGGTTGTTCTGATATGAATCTGCCCCGGACGTTGGGCGAACTACGGCAGAGTGCGTTTTGTGAAAACAGACTTCGCACCCGGCATGTGAAAGATGAGCTGCGGGAAAACCTGATTGCGCGTCTGCGGCAGGGAGGGCCGGTGTTTCCCGGCATCATCGGCTATGAGGACACGGTAACGCCTCAGGTCGTCAACGCCATCCTGTCGCGCCACAATTTTATTTTGCTGGGACTGCGAGGGCAGGCTAAGAGCCGCATACTGCGCGCGTTGACCGCGCTGCTCGACCCGCAACTGCCGTACGTTGCCGGATGTGAGATCCGCGACAACCCGTACGAGCCGCTCTGCCGCTATTGTCGTGAGCTGATCGCCGAAATTGGAGACAAGACTCCGATCGCTTATCTCGGGCCGGACGAGCGGTATGTGGAGAAACTGGCGACTCCCGACGTGACCATCGCCGATTTGATTGGCGACATCGACCCGATCAAGGCGGCCAAGGGTGGACACGAGCTGAGCAACGAACTCACCGTGCATTACGGGTTGCTGCCGAGGGCCAATCGCGGCATCTTCGCCATCAACGAGTTGCCCGACCTCGCCGGCAAAATCCAGGTAGGTCTGTTCAACATCATGCAGGAAGGCGATGTGCAGATCAAAGGTTACCCGGTGCGACTGCCGCTCGATGTTGCTCTGGTGTTCAGCGCCAACCCCGAAGACTACACGGCGCGCGGCAAGATCGTGACGCCGCTGAAGGACCGGATTGGTTCGGAGGTGCGCACGCACTACCCGGCGTCGATCCATGAGGGAATCGAGATTACAGCGCAAGAGGCGTGGACGAAGCGCAATGGCCTGCATTTGCAGGTTCCGCAATTCATTCAGGAAGTGATCGAGCAGATAGCCTTTGTGGCGCGCGAGGACAAGCACATCGACAAGCGCTCAGGGGTCAGCCAGAGGCTGCCGATCAGCGCGATTGAAAACGTCATCTCGAACGCCGAGCGGCGGGCGGTGTTTCAGGATTCCGAATATGTGGTGCCGCGGATTGCCGACGTGTTTGCTGCTCTGCCCTCGATTACCGGCAAGCTGGAATTGGAATATGAAGGCGAAGTGCGCGGGGCCGACCAGGTGGTGCGCGAAATCATTAAGACTTCGATCGCGCGGGTCTTCGATCAGTACTTCGCGAACGCCGACCTGAAGCAGGTGGTGCAATGGTTCGAACTGGGAGGAGAAATCCAGTTACTGGAATCGGCGAACCCGGCTGAGCTGGTGAATACGCTGCACAACATCCAGGGACTTCTCGAAAAGACTTCGGTTTTGAAGATGGAGAATCCCGAGGTGCCCGAGGCGCAGGTCTCCGCCGCCGAGTTCGTGCTGGAGGGACTGCACGCGCACAAGAAGATCGGACGGTCGGAGGAGCGCTTGTTCTCGGCGGGCGAGAAGAAGCCTCCCGAACGGGAGTACAAGGCCGAAGTGCAAGACGACTTCGAAGCGCGGCGACGGAACCGCAGGCCGTTTAACTAGCAGGGGAGCGCGTTTCGGAGGGCTGACCTTGCGGACGGAACTACCCCACGTTAGCCAACAGCGGGCGAGGAGCACCCGTGCAGAGGGCGTTTAGGGTGTCATTCTGAGCGACCAAAGGGAGCGAAGAATCCCTGTACCGCGTGGGGCTAAGGCGTAGCCGAAGGTTTTCTTCGAAAGCCCGAGCGGCACTGGATGGGACAGGTTCCGGGGATGCTTCGCTCCGCTCAGCATGACATCTAAAAACAAGGGCAAGAAGCGCCTTCAAAATAGGCGCTCCAACTTTAAAGTTCACCGAGCTAGGGATTGAAAGCAGGAAACGCTTTTATGCGTCGAATTCGCTATTCGAAGTACGTTGCCGATCTGACTGATGAAATCAGCATGGAAGACCTGATGCAGGCGCTTGCCGACCATCTTTTGCAGAGCGGTTTCGAGGACCAGTTCGCGCGATACCAGCAGGCGGGCGAGCGCGATCAGACCATGGAGGCACTGCGCGAGGCGATTCGCAAGGCACTGCTGAACAGCGACCTGATGGATGAGGAAATGCGCCAACAGCTTGAACAGATGCAGGCTGAAGGCAAACTCGACGAGCTGATCGAGCAGATCATCGAGCGGATGGAGGACGAGGATTATATCTCGATTTCGCCGCCGCATGATCCGTCCCGGCAATCGTCGGTGGGTGGGCAGATTGGCAAACCGCAGGCGGAGCCGCACTTCGAGGTGACCGACAAAGCGCTGGACTTCCTGGGCTATCGCGCGCTGCGCGACCTGCTCGGTTCGCTCGGCAAGTCCAGCTTCGGCCGTCACGACACCCGCGATCAGGCGACGGGAATCGAGACCAGCGGCGCCAGCAAGCCTTATGAATTTGGCGACACGCTGAATCTGGATATTACGGCGACGCTGGCTTCGGCCATCGATCGCGAGGGGTTGAAGCTGCCGCTGAATATAGAGTATTCCGACCTGCAGGTGCATCAGTGCGAGTACCAGTCATCCTGCGCCACGGTGCTGATGCTGGACTGCTCGCACTCGATGATTCTCTACGGCGAGGACCGCTTCACGCCGGCCAAGAAAGTCGCGATGGCACTGTCGCATCTGATCCGGACGCAATATCCGGGAGATTCGCTTTCGCTGGTGCTGTTTCACGATTCGGCGGAGGAGATGCCGGTTTCGCAACTGGCCCGGGTTCGCGTGGGCCCTTACTACACCAACACCCGCGAGGGACTGCGCGTGGCGCAGCGCATCCTGCAACGGCAGCGCAAGGACATGAAGCAGATCGTGATGATCACCGACGGCAAGCCTTCGGCCCTCACTATGGAGGACGGGCGCATTTACAAAAACGCCTTCGGGCTTGATCCGCTGGTGGTGAGCAAGACGCTGGAAGAGGTTTCCAAGTGCAAGCGCGCCGGGGTCATGATCAATACCTTCATGCTCGCTTCCGACTACGGACTGGTGCAGTTTGTGCAGAAGGTGACGGAGATGTGCCGCGGTAAGGCATACTTCACCACTCCGTATACGCTGGGCGAATATCTGCTGATGGATTACATGTCACGCAAGACGAAGACGATCCACTAGGGGAACTACCCCAGGTTAGCCAAAGACGGGCGAACCTGGGGCACCCGGCTGCAGGGCACACACGGAAAACACAAGATCCCTCCGCTTCGGTCGGGATGACGGATGTGAGGTACGTGCCCAGGAATAGCGTTACGATTCAGGCAGAAACTACCCCACGTCAGTCCAAAAGCCGGACGGGACGTGGGGCACCCGAACACGCCGGGAACCTTGCTTTACGGCTTTGGTTTCTCGGCTGCTACGGCGGCCTCAGCGGCCTGGAAGCCGATCTTGGAATGCGTGCCGTCGCAAAAAGGCTTATTCACGCTGGCGCCGCAACGGCAGAGGGCGATCACGGGCTTGCCGGTGAGGTCAATCTTCTTGCCGGTGGGATCGATCAGCTCGATTACGCCGTCGGGGTCTTCTACTTTGTAAGGGCCGTTGGGGCGCAATCGTAATTTTCACCGTCATCTGTCACCTCCGAGTGCTTGCTTTATGGTATGGGCGAATCTGGGTGCGGCATTTTCGAACCCCACATTAGCCAAACTGCGGCAAATGTGGGCCACCTGACTTCAAGGAACTATCATCCGACCAGAGGAAACTGCCCCACTCTAGCCAACGCGGGCTAGAATGGGCCACCCAAAGAAATGTGGGCCACCCGACGAACCCTACTTTCGGAATGATACATTGACCAGCAGCTTTTCGCCTTGGACGTCGACCACGTTGCAGAACGTGCGCTGGTTGCGGCGGCTGAAATCAAGCCCGACGCGCGAGTTTCCCACCCGCAGATTGCGAATGTGCAGCGAATCAAGCCACTCCGGCAGGGCTGGATTGATGATGTTCAGCTCCTTGCGTTGCGCCGAGGGGCGGACGCCCAGCACCGAAAGCAGCATGAGAATCAATGCGCCGGAAGCCCACGCCTGCGGCGAACACGAAACCGGATAGTGGACCGGGTCATCATGGTCGCGGCGCTGAACGCCGCAGAAGAGCTCCGGCAGGCGGTAGTCGCGAAAGTTGAGAGCCACCTGGTAGAGCGCGTTCAGCACAAGCAGCGCGGGCTCGCGGTTTTCGTTGAGGGCCATGCCATGAGCGATGAGCGAATTATCATGCGGCCACACCGAGCCGCGATGGTAGCTGAGAGGATTGAAAACGCGCTCTTGCCGCGACATGGTGCGCCATCCCCAACCCGAGAACATGTCTTCGCGCATGAGGCGCTGGGTGACGATGCGCGAGCGCTCGCGATTGATAATGCGGCTCCAGAGCAGATGCCCGGCGTTGGAGGCAATGACCTGAAGCTGCTGCTTCCGGCCGTCGAGAGCCATGGCATAGAAGCCTTGCTCCGGCATCCAGTAAGCCTTGTCGAAGCGCTTGACCAGTTCGGCGCAGTCGCGCTTCAGACGATCCGCCGTAGCTGGCATCGCCGAAAGTGCGCAGCAGAGAGGCCATCCGGTACTTGGCGTCGTAGACGTATCCTTGCACCTCAACCAGCGCGATGGGCGGCTCGGCCAATGATCCGTCGCGGTGTATGTTCGCGTCCCACGAGTCCTTCCAGCCCTGGTTTACCAGGCCCTTGGAAGAACGGCGCTTGTATTCCACAAAGCCGTCTTTGTCCAGATCGCCATACTTGTCGATCCACTCCAGAGCCTTGTAGGCGGCCGGCAGCATCTCGCGCACGAATTTCTCGTCGGCGGTCCAGTTATAGGTTTCGCTCAACAGGATGAGAAATAACGGGGTCGCGTCGACGGTGCCGTAATAGGGGCCGAAAGGCATTTCACCGCAGCGCGTCATCTCTCCTTCGCGGTACTCATGCAGAATCTTGCCCGGGTCCTCGTCGCGCCAGTCATTGACCTCGCGGCCCTGATGGCGGGCGAGAATACGCAAGGTATCCACGGCAAGGCGCGGATTGAGCGCCAGGGTTTGATAAGCCGCAAGGATCGAGTCTCGCCCGAAGACGGTGGCGAACCAGGGAATGCCGGCGGCGATGATGTGCTCGTCTCCCTCTGGAACGCGGAGCGCGTGAAAATCGCCGATGGCGGTGCGCAGTGCGGCATCGAATTCGTCGTTGCTGCTCTTGAACTGTGTAGAGTGGTTCTCGAATTCGCGAAACGCTTCCCTTCTCTTCTGGAGATTGTTGGCGAAGCTGAAATCCTTGACGCGCGTCGGGTAGCCTTCCACGAGCGGCGTCACGGTGACTTCGACATGGAACTGCTTGAGTGGCTCCAGGTGCAAATCCCAGCGCGGCGTCTGCTCTCGAATGGCGTGCGGCTTCGGCGACATGGCAACCGAGGTCTGGCGGAATACTTTGTCCAATCCGCAATAAGCAAACGTGAGGCAGTCGTCGCCGACAATTGGCTGGTAATACTGCCCGTGCATGCTCCGGGCAATGCCGCGAACCTGAAAAACGTCGACAAAATCGGCATCGAAAACCAGTTCGACAGCCAGGTCGACGGCTGCCATGTTGAAGTTTTCGAAGCTGAAGCGATCGAAGAACACATCGGGGCCCAGCAACTGTTCGCGACGAATGTGGATCGTGTTCTCCGGCAGATCGAATGAGTCGCGCAAGGTGATGTTTCCGGTTGTAAGTTCGATCTGCGAAGCAAAAGTTTTCTCGGCGCTGGAGGAAAGCACGACGGCCCGATGGCCATCGATGCGCAACTCGAGCTGACTCAAGAACCTCGTGTCCTGATGAAAGAATCCGACATCGAGCGCGCCTGGAGGATGAATGTCTCCGGCAACCGTGGTCGAGAGAAAGGTCTTGCCATCAATCAGCGTGAGGTTGTTGACCTTGCGCGGCTCAAGCGCCTGATGAGCAATCCTGGGCTCAACGTGCGGCGACTCGACCGGAACCAGCAGGTGTTCAGGAATCATTTCGAGCTTCGTCATGCTATCGCCCGCGGTTCCTCCGGTTCTGCTGGAAGCTGAGCGAGTTCATCGCCGGCCTCCAGCCTGAAGTTGACCTCACTTTGTTCGCCGCCAACCATCTCGCGGTAAAGCATCGCATACTTATCGGCCATGCGTTGGGCGGAAAAGTGCTTTTCCACGTAGCGACGCACACATAATGGATTGAAGGCCGAGTCGGCGGCACAGCGCGCTTTCTCCAACAGTTCCGGAAATGTAGAACACACGTATCCGGAGATGCCGTCGGCTACCACCTCGCGCACAGCCCCGCCGGAGAGCGCAAGAACTGGAGTTCCAGTGGCCATGGCTTCGATCATCACCAGGCCGAACGGTTCGTTCCACTGAATCGGGAAGAGCATGGCCGTGGCATTGCCGAGCAGTTCATTCTTTTCCGCCAGATTGGCCTCGCCGAGAAATTCGATGAACTTGCCGTCGACATGCGGCTTGATTTGCGATTCGAAATAGTCACGGAAGATCGGCTGGACTTCCCCGGCAATCTTCAGCGGGATCCCCGTCCGCTTGGCCACCTCGATGGCCAGATGCGTTCCCTTCATGGGAGCGATTCTGCTGAGAAAACAAAAGTAGGGCTGCTTGCGCGTCTTCAACTTGTAATCGCGCATATCCACGCCGTGGTGGATGGTTCGCACATGGGATAGAGCTTCTCTCTGCTGCTGGAAATGGCTGATGGCGACAAACTCCACTTCAGGAAAATAAGAATAGAACCGGCTTAACGCAGGATCGTGGGGATGATGCAGGGTGTAGGCAAACCGCGGCCCCGTGAACCTGGCGAAGGCGAGTCCCGGAACATTGTTCAGGTGGACAATGTCCGCCTCATGCCAGCAATCGTGGATTGCCCAGGAAGTGTGATTCAGGTCTTTGGTGCTGGAGTTGATCTCGCCATCGATGGGCCACTCGGCGTGAGGATAGAGGTAGCGCAGCTCACAACTGACCGTGGACTCACCGTTGGCGTAGAGAATGACCTTGAACCCTCGATTCGTCAAACCCTCGGCCAAACGAGCAATAAACAACTCGGTGCCGCCGTAGCGCGCGGGAGGCACCCCGATAAATGGTGAAGCAATCAAAGCAATTTTCATTGGACCTCGAGGTCTGGCTGACCCTCTCGATGTTTTTGTCTTGCTGTTTAGCGACTAGGATGCGCGGCGCATGGGGGTGGGTTTTCGCGAAGGGAGTCCACTATGTCCGCCAAATCATTCCGTTGAGCGGGGCTCAGGAAAATACCCAGGTTAGCGCCGAACTGCACGGCGCGGAACCTGGGGCACCCGGCCAAAACGAAATCGCGCTAGAGATCGGGGCCTAGGAAACCACCCCACCCAAGCCAACTGCGGGCTTGAATGGGGCACCCGTGCCATCGGGATTGGGGTGAGCCACCTACCGAACTGTTGCTTCGCTGCGATGCGCATCGTGGGAGAGTCTGAGATGGCGCATGCTCTCGACCGCGCGCTCGAACTGCTCGGCACGCTTGAAGTTGGTGTGTTCGGCCAGCACACGCTGCTGGGCCCGCGCACCGATCTTTTGCAGTTCACTATCAGGCATGTCGCGGATGCAGGAAACAATTTCGGCGGAGTCGGCAGGCAGCAGGATCTCGCATCCGGGGGTGAAGAAGTTCTCCAATCCTGGCCACTGGTCGGAAACCATGGCGGCGGCGCAGGCGGCGGCCTCGAAGAGGCGCACCGAAGGCGAATAACCGGCGGCAACCATGTCGCGCCGGGTGACGTTCAGCGTCAGCCGCGATGACGAGTACAGGTGCGGATGCCATCGCGGATTGAGGTGCATGATCCGATGCACGTTCGCGGGCCACTGGATGGATTTCGGGTACTGTGGTCCGGCCACAATGAAATTGCGGTCCGGCAACTGCAGCGCCGCCCGGCAAAGCATGGAGTCCAGCTTCGGCTGGCGGTCGGCGGCATAGGTTCCCATGTAGCTCATCTGGCAGGTATATCGTTTTGCGACCGAATGCCTGTAATACTTGTCCGGATCGACGCTGCAATACAGCGGCAGCGCCACGGGGGCACCAAAACGCTGCTCGATTTCCTTGAGGATGGGACCGCCGGTAAAGCTGAAATAGAGATCGAAGAGCGGAATCTGCGCCGCTTTGAGATACCCGGTCTCGCCGCGTTGTCGCAAGGCTGCGAGAGTTACCGGCGTGTCGATGTCGTAAAAGGTCTTGACCGGAACGCGGGAGAGCGCCAGCTCTTCGATGGCGCGGATTCCATCCGGACAGTAGGAGCCGACCATCGCCACGTCGCAGTCATTCAAATCCCGCCGAACCTCGGGCAGGATCGAGGTCCAATCGTCGTAGAGTTTGAGCTCGCAATACTCCGGGGCCGGCAGATCGCGATTCGAGGCGTACCACTTTTCATTGCGCTCGTAGAACACCACGCGATGTCCGCGGCCGTGGAGCGCCCGGGCAAGAGCGCGGAAGGTGGTGGCATGGCCATTGCCCCACGAAGAGGTGATCGAGAGGCCGAAGATAACGAGCTTAAACGAACTGGCACGCAGGGGCGTTGCTTCAGGCCGCGGGCGCTGCGGCGCCGGTTCGGGACGGCTGCTACGCGAGGCTTGCAGGATGCCATGCACCTGTTGCGCCCGCAACGCGTAAGTATGCTCCCGCAGAGCACGTTCGCGCATCGCGCCGCCGATGGATTGAGCCTCGCGAGGGCCGATGCCCCGCAAATAAACCACCACATCCGCCGCGCTGGCCGCCACCAGCACTTCCCTGCCGGGGACGAAAAAGGTTTCGATGCCCGCCCAGTGGTCGGTGACCAGACAGGCCGCCGCGCCGGCAGCCTCGAAGACGCGCGTGGGCGGCGAGAAGCCGACCTTCGCCATGGATTCGCGATTCACGTTCAGAACCATCCGCGCCGAACCGTTGAGGCTGTTGTGCCGGTCGGTGGGGACGTGGCCGATGTAGCGCACATTGGGCGGCAGAGACTTGGAACTCCAGCCTTCGCCTCCGAGAATGAAATTCATTTCCGGAGCCAGCTCGGCCGCGCGGAAGAAGAATTCGTCCACACGTTGCTCGCGGTCGGGCAGGCGATTGCCCACGAACAACAGATCGCAGGCCAACGCGGGATCGGGCGGGACCGGGTGGTGCGTATGGGATTCGAGCGCGTTGTAAACCGGATGGCAGTTGCGCGCTCCCAGGGCAAGGTAATGCCGCACGACGGGAGCGCCGCCGCCGTACGTGAAGATGAAATCGTATTGCGGGATGCAGGCGGCGAAAGGGATCGCCGGAATCGGCCTCCACGCGAGCCAGGGTTGCGGGCGCGTCGACGTCCCAGAAAGCCACCTGGGTGCGCGCGGAGCGGCACTCGAGCACACGCGCCTCGAGCAGTTCGTCGTCCGCTCCAACACCGCTGTGCTTGACGACAAGGTCCGCGCCGGCGGCTTGGGCGAGGAGTCCATCGATGTCGCCGGGAGTGCGGTAAACAATCACATCCGCATAGTTCACTTCGTGCTGGTCGCGATTCTGCCGGCGTCCGTAGATGTCGGGCTCGGCGAAGGTGATTTCGTGGCCCAGAGCGGCAAGGTTTTTGTAAATACCGCGATAGTAGGTCGCGGCTCCGTTCCAGTAACAGGAAGTAATGCTCGATCCGAAGACAAAAATTCTCATCTCCGGACTTCCTCGCAGATCTCGAGGAGCTGCGCGGCGCGATGCGCACAAGTGTGCCGCTTGCGAATCGTCTCCAGACCGTTGGCCGCCATTTCCGCGCGCGCCCGATGGTCACGAAGCAGGGTATCGATTTCGCCCGCCATCTGCTTCCCGTCGGCTGCAACGATGTAGTCTTCGCCCGGACGGAAAAGGTGCTCGATGTCGTTCCAGGGGGAGCAAAGCAGCGGAATGCCGCAGGCCATCGCTTCGAATACGCGGATGGTCGGAATGCCGCTCAAGCCGTTTGAATACTGCCGCCTCGGCACATGCAGGGCAAGGCGGCTCTGGCCGTAAACCCGCGGCGTCTCCAGATTCGGCAGGTAGCCGCGAAAGTCGATGCCGGCCCGCTGAAGAGCATCCACGGCTTCATCCGGATAGCGTACCCCGTGAGCGACGATCTTTCGGCCCTTGGAAGCGGAGGCGGGGCCCACCAGGAACTCCGTCAGCTCCTTCGTGCGCTCTTCGTCTCCCCAGTTGCCGATCCAGACCACGTCCGTCGTCTTAGCACCATTCCCTTGCGGATTGAACACAGAAACATCAGCCGCCTCGTGGAATGTCCACACGCGCTCGATGCCAAGACCGTCTTGATAGATCTTGCGAATCACTTCGCCAAATGCGAGCACGCCATCGAAGCGGTGCAAGTGAAATTTGAGGATTTCGTGAGCTCTGGAATAAACCCGATGGTGAGTATCGTGCAGCAGCGCGAGGAATCCCTCTTTGCACTTGCGCTGCAGAATTGCGTTGACTACCTCCGGGGCATTCCACTCGTGGATGATGACGAAATCCGCGTCCTTCAGCTCCTGGTCCAGGAACTCCTCAAAGCTGGGGCCGCGTTGATAAAAATGGATGTTGAGTTCGGGATACGTCCTGCGGAAATCATCGATGGCGCTGATCGCCGCCGTGCCTTCGTGGTTCACCAGGTTGGTGAGCGACCAGGAGCCCAGCTCCTCATAACATCGGACTTCGTGCCCCAGGCGCGTTAGCTCACGGGCGAGGCCGCGGAGAAAATGCGCGTTGCCGTGATTCCAGTCGCTGACCCATGAGTGCGCGAAGAAGCGGAATTTGTATTTCGTATTCATGCCGCGGCAACTCCCTCGGCAATCATCGACCTGTATAGGGCCATATACTCATCCACCATGCGGCCGGCCGTGAAGCGCTGCCGTGCGCGGTTGTAAGCGAGATTCGCATACGTAAGCCGCAACTCGCGATCGGCACGCAAACGCTCGATCGTTTCAGCCAGGCTGGAAGCGTCATTTCGGCGGAAGTAGCACGCCGTGTGTCCCCAAAGTTCGTGGAACGTGGGGATGTCATTGGCGACCACGGCGCAACGGGAAAGCGCAGCCTCCAGAGGCGCCAGGCCGAATGGCTCGTAACACGAAGTGGCGGCGTAAATCGCCGCGCGGCTATACAGGCGGCAAAGCTCGCGCTCGCTCTGAGGTCCGCGGAACTCTACTCCGTGGCTGCCGCGCTGCGCAAAGGGCACTTGCCGCAGCGTTTCATCCGCGTGCCGCTCTTCGCCAACGATGCATACCGGCACTTGCATTTCAGACTCGGTCAAAAGATTCACCTGCTTACCCGCATCCCATACGCGTCCGACGGAAAGCACGACGTCCTGCTTGTCGCAGTATGGGTTGAACAGTGCCGGGGTGCGCCCATTGTGGATCACGGCGCGTACCCGGGGCACACCGTAAAGCGTCTCGACGTATCGCAACATCCATTGCGTGGGCGCCACCACCGCAGTCGCGGCGTTCAAACCGGCCGCCACGGTGCGGCGATACCAACTTGTCCAATGGTCCTCCGGAGGCTGCATTCCGTTCACGTTCTCCCACCAGCTCACCACATCGCTGTGCGCCACCACCAACTTCGGAATACCGGCCGGCAGCGCTCCATAAGCGAACTGATTGAGGTGAAGCACATCGGGACGAACCTCTTCGATGAGCGACATCAGGTACTGGCTGGAGTAGCCGATGTCCTGCTTCGCATCCTGCATCCACTCCAGGCGAAAACCCGTGGGATGAAAATCGACTCCTCGAAGTCCCTCCAGCCACTCCGTTTGCGCGGCAGTCGGGATCTCACCGAAGCTGACCAGGGTCACACGAACGCCCCGCCGCGCCAGCCCCGCGACCAGTTCACGCGTATAGACCCAGACCCCACCGACCGTGTCGGCCGTTACCAGCACATGCATTGCAACCAGCGTCCCTGACTTCCAAAGTCTGTTGCTAACTACCCCACTCAAGCCAACTGCGGGCTTGAATGGGCCACCCGGCCTCTTCGTTCCCACATTAGCCAAAGGCGGGCAAATGTGGGCCACCAAATCAATGTGGCACCGCACCCTTACCCACGTCAGCCAAATACGGGCGGGACGTGGGGCACCCGAATTCCACCGCACCCGCGCAAATGATTTCTCCGCGACGCTCAGGCGGTCAGACCGTAGCGATCGAGCTCCTGGGCAGCCTGCTGCACCCTGTCCACCGCCGTTTGCTCACGCAGCCAGGCGACCAGTTCCGCCACTCCCTGGCTGAAATGGAATTTCGGCTCGTAGCCCAGCACCCGACGCGCCGCCGAGATATCCGCGAAGCAGTGACGAATGTCGCCGGCGCGATATTTTCCGGTAATCTCCGCCGCAAGCTCAATGGCCATGCACTTGGACAAGGTGCGGGCGACGCCCTCGATGGTTACCGCTTCGCCCGAACCAATGTTGAGCGCCATGCCATCGGCCTCGCTCCGCTCCATGGCGAGCAGGTTGGCCCGCACGATGTCATGAACGCTGACGAAGTCACGCTGCTGCCGCCCATCTTCGAAGATCATCGGTGTATTTCGATTCAGCAGACGCGACGCGAAAATGGCCGCCACGCCGGTGTACGGGTTCGAGAGCGACTGCCGTGTGCCGTAAATATTGAAGTAGCGCAAGGCCACTACCGGCACGCCATAGGTCCTGCCAAAAAGCAGCGTCATCTCCTCCTGGTCCTTCTTGGAGAGAGCGTAAATCGAGGTGCATTGCAGCGGCTTGCTCTCAGGCGTGGCAACCGGCGCCATGTCGGCTCCGCATATCGGGCAGTGCAACTCCCATTGTTTTGCCCGCAGTTGCGACTGCTCGCGCGGGGCCGGCGCGGTCTCGCCGTGTTCGGGGCAACAATACTGCCCTTCGCCGTAAATCGACATCGAGGAGGCCACGATCAGCTTCTCGAATTGCAGCTTGCGATCCAGCAGGGCTTGCAGCAGGTTCGCCGTGCCCTGGGTGTTCGATTCCATGTAATGCGCGATCTCGTACATCGACTGCCCCACGCCCACGGCAGCCGCGAGGTGATAAATCACCTCCATGCCCTGCGTCGCGCGCCGCACGGCGGAGAGGTCGCGCATGTCGCCCTGCATCATCTCCACGTCGGGGCGCAGATAAGCAGGCAAACCGTTCGGGTGAACCTGAGGGGCGAGATTGTCAAAGACGCGAACCTTGTGCCCGGCGCGCACCAGCGCGTCCACCGTATGCGATCCGACAAATCCGGCGCCGCCGGTTACCAAGATTCTCTTGCTCATTCGCTGGCTCCTACCGGCGCGGGCGCTCCCATGGGAGACGGCCTCTGCCGGTGCTGAACCGCATTGGCACGCCCATGCGGCGGCGCATAACGGCCGACTGCCCAGGCAGCGAAGTCGGCGAAGTCCCCGGCGTTTCTGGGCGGGCTGGTGTAATGCGGAGCGACTCCCAGATGCTCCGGCGTGAAGCAGAGGGTCATGGTGGTGTCAAATTCGGCCAGCGCGCCCATTTGGCGGTCGAACCACAGCTCGGAGTGTTCGCGATACCAGTCGGCCCAACTGATGCCGGTGCGCAGATGCCGCACCCCCAGCTTGCGCAGCCACTCGACTGCCGAATCGAGCCGGGGATCTTCATAGTGGAACCATTGGCAGATGCCCATGCCCGCGGGAAACTGCGAGATGGCGGGCTTCGGGCTGCCATCCTCGCGAACCAATCCCATGTAGTAGTGCCGGTAGTAGGCGCTGCCCTCGGCTTCGCGATGGCGAGTGGTTGCCGTCCAGGTGGAGGGCAAATCGAAGAGGCTGTACCAGTGCACGCGTTCGACCAGCGGCAGCAGCAGTTCGGCGGTCTTCAGCAGCCCGAAAATCTGCACCTCTTCCGCCCCGAACGACGATGCCCCGGCTTCGGAAACCCAGACGGGCTTGCCGCGTGCCACAGAGCGGATCTCATCGATCTTTCGCGGCCAGTCATGAATGCTCCAATGATTCCAGTCGAGCGGAAAGCCGTGGACCGAGACCACGTCGATGGCGTCGATCACGCCATAGGAGTCCAGCAACTTCACAAAATTAGGATCGATCGGCGAAATTCCGCCCAGCGCCAGCTTCAATTCGGGATTGACGGCGCGGATCGCCTTGGCCGCGGCGAGAACCATCTCGGCGAACTGCTTCCACTCGGGATCGAGCTTGAAATCCCAATGCGAGAGATTATTGGGCTCGTTCCAGAGCATCACGGCTTCAACCATGAACTTCCTTTCGCTCGCTTAGCGTGCTCGTCTAGAGGGTCCCCGCCAACTCCAAATCCAGCACATACTGGCCGTCGCGAGTGACATTGCGCGGCTCACAAATCCACGTCTCCGATTCAGGATGGGCCACGATCTCCAGCCCGGCGCTGCGCAGCATGGCTTCGGCGGCGGCGCGGTTGGGAATCCACCAGTTCGTCTGGTCGTTGGCGTAGCTGTTCTCGATGAAGTACATCTGGGGAAACTCAGGGTCGCTGAATATTTCTTTATTCCAGAAGTGGTAGTCCTTCTCCCACTCGCGCACCTGCTCGGAGCCGCGAATCATGGTCTGGAAGAGCAGCCGGCCGCGCACCTTTTTGACCACTTTATCGAGGGCGAAAAGCGGATAGCGCAGGTGGTAGAGCAGGCCCATGAAGATCACATAATCGAACTGCCCCGCGAGCTGATCGACATCGTAGACCGAGCACTTTTGGAACTCGATCTCCAACCCCAGGGTTGCAGTGGCAAAACGGGCCTGATTGAGATATCGGTCGTCAATGTCGACGCCGAGCACCCGCCCGGCGCCGCGCTGCTTCATCTGAATGGAATAGAAGCCGCCGTTGCAGCCGATATCGAGCACGCTGGCGCCCGCCAGATCCCTTGGAATCGCCGGCTCGATGTGCTTCCACTTCACGTTCGGGAAGTCGCCGAGGAAGTGCTGGGGTGCGGTCCAGATGCCGTGCAGATTCATGTTATGAAACCACTCACCCAGCTCCTGAATACGCTGCGCAAGCACTTCGCCGGCGTCTTGGGGACGCGGGGCTGTGTCCGTGTGCTGTGGAACTCCATGGAGATGCATTGACATGAGTCGTTACCGGCATAGAGCCCGAGGCAATCCGGCCCGTTGCCCTGGCTGGAATTGAACCTAAGCCGACCACCGTCCAGAGCTTAGAGGCGCGGTTGCGGTACTTGGGATGCCTGAGCGGGGCGGGGTGCGATGCGAGCCTCTTTAGTGGTGTTTGGCGCCGAGTGGTGCCTGAGCGATGACCTCCCAGTCCGGTTACGGGCGACGGCACTCCAGGCATTCGGGAGGCGAATTACGAACGGCAACTTCAGGGCAAGTCATACCATCCGCCGGCCGGTCACCAGGTTGATGATCGCCACAATGATCGCCAGTACCAGCAAAAGGTGGATCATGGCGCCGGCGACCTGGAATCCCCAACCCAGCATCCACAGAATCAGCAGGATCGCAAAAATGGTCCAGAGCATAGCGTTTTACTCCGACAGTGAGGGCTGACCAACCACCTCGTTCCGCAAGCATTTCACAGTAAGAGCAAAACTGGACATCCGAGGTTGGCTGCTGCGAATTTTCGTGCCCGCCTGGCCTGGGACACACATAAAGCGCAAAGGGCGAACCGCTGGCATAACTGGTGAGATGGCGACTTAGCGATAGTTATTCCGTGAACGTGATCGAAGCCTTAGCGATGCCCACATCTGCTGTATTCAGCAGATGTGGGTCTTTTCGCGAAGTCCAGAACTACCAGGGTAGCATCGAAACTCATGGCGCTGGTTTAGAACCCGTAGTCAACCAAGAGGCAGTACGGGGCGAGGCCGGTGTACAGGGTGGCTGCGCTCTCACCGCCTCCATTAGGGTCACCATTGGTGAGCGCTTGCTGTCCCAGTGCCAGCGTGGCATTCATGCTGTTCTTGAACGGAGACATAAATTGCAGCATGCGATTGTTGGCAGAGTCCATCACTAAGAGATTGCCGCTCTTATCAAAACCGACCCCGATCGGAATCGCCAGTGTGCTCGGCCCAATACTACTGTCGGCATTGCAGGACGATAGGGGAAACATGGGAGCAAAGGCAGGCTGTCCCAGTACCAGGGTAGCGGCAGCGCCGTTGGTTCCCAGGTTCGCTTTCGGATACATTAGGACACGGCTGTTTATTGCATCGGCCGTCCAAAGATTTCCTGAGGAATCGAAGGCAAGACCCGCTGGGTACGCCAAGGTGTTGGCAGTGACGCCGCCGTTATTGGAATCAGCTGAGTTGAAGGCTAGCGCGCCAGCCGGCTGGCCCAGCTCCACGGTGGCAGCTCCATTCGTTACCTGGTTTGCCGGCGGGTACATCACTACACGGCTATTGCTGGTGTCGCTGACCCACAGATTGCCCGATGAGTCGAAGGCAATCCCCCCGCCGGAGCCGCCGAAAAACAGCCCAAGGCAGAGGGTTTTTGGGGTCGCGGGGTTCATAGCGATGGATCCCTGATTACAGGACGAACCCGACTGGTCCGTCTGCCCGAGCACGACAGTCGCACTTCCACCAGCAACCAAATTAGCTTTCGGGTACATCAGCACGCGGCTATTACCTCCATCCGCCACCCAGAGATTGCCGGTGCTATCGAAGGCCATCCCACTTGGCTGGCCAATGCCCGCCCAGCCGACGTCGCAAACGTTAGTGGTTAGATTAGTTGCCCCGCTCGCTTGGCCGAGGGCAAAATTTGCCGCTTGGCCATTGGTGAAAGGAGGGCTGAATTGCAGCACACGGCAGTTGCCGCTATCGGCAACATAGAGATTGCCTGAGCTGTCCAGGGCGACCCCAAACGGCAGATTCATTGATTGTGCCGTGGGAGGAATAGGCGCCGCCTGTGCGTCAAAGGCGGCTTGCCCCAGCACTACGCTGGCGTTATGCCCCGTGGAGAGCGGCGCGTTGTAGATAAGAAGGCGGTTATTTCCCGCATCCGAAACAAAAATCTGCTCTTGCGTTTGTCCGCCGCCGGCGGCGGCGCAACCCATCATGTTGAGCAACAATGACAACAGTGCAAGGCTGAGATAGACGTGTCTCCCCATAGTTTTCCTATTTTCCTCTTCGATTTGGCCGGATAAACGGTTGAGCGAAATCAGCAATACACCGTTTCGGCGCATTGCTGGTTAGGCAAGACACGGCGGCACATACGAATGTACTTCCCTGCCTCGACCGCCGTAATTAATTGGCCGGATGGTGGTCAAGTTTAGCAGCCCTGGTTAGCGCCGCAAGTGACAAGGAAATCACCTGGCTCAGGCGGGTAGCCCCTCAGCGTCCGCCGAACGTGGGGCTCCCGGCTGACATGCTTACTTCCTTCGTTTTGTCGCACTGTTATAAGTGCCAGTTGTCACCTATCTCTTGTTCGGCCTACCGTCCGGGGTGGAGGTTTATCGGAAAGGTGCCAAGAAGTAACAGCGCAGCTGGAATTGCCTGTCCTGCGAGTTCTCTTTTGATCGCTTAGGAGGCCTTCTCAATGTCCGAAGCTGGAGGTTCCAACATCGAAGTCGCCCAGCATCTCAGTGAGCACAAAGTATCGTCGCAGTCTTTGGAACACGAAACAATAGAGATCGCGGAGGCCGTTTTGCTCGCGGTAATCGCTATCGCCACTGCCTGGAGTGGCTATCAGGCAGCGCTCTGGACTGGACATCAGGCAGAACTGTACGGGCAGGCGAGCAAACTGCGGGTTGAAGCCGAGGGAGTCGCCACATATGCCCATCAGGAGTTTCTGTATAACTCTTCGACCGTGGTTGAGTGGCTGAAGGCAGAAGCTCACGGCGATAAGAAACTCGCCGATATTTTTGAACGGCGTTTCCTTCCCGAGTTTCGTCCCGCCTTTGAAGCTTGGAAGAAGACTGACCCAGTCAACAACCCCAATGCTCGGGCGGGTCCTCAGTTGGTGGCGGAATATAGAAGCGCCAAGACGGAAGAGGCTGCTAGGTTGAATGACCAAGCCACAGAAGTCTTCCGGCACGGCACCCAAGCCCGTCAACACTCCGACCAATACGTGCGAACAACCGTGACCCTGGCAACTGTGCTGCTGCTGATTGCGATCAGCCAGCATTTTAAGACTCGTGGTGTGCGGGTTGGACTGCTGGTGATCGCCATGCTCCTGCTGTGGTTTCCGCTTTACCATATCCTTACGCTGCCGCGAGCATAAGGCGGTCTGCGGCGCAACCTCCATGCGGTTTGCCGTCCGTTTCATGTGACTCAGCCGGATTATTCTTGGGAAGTTCTCTCTGCCGTGAAAGGCGGACGGAACTACCCCACGTTAGCCAAAGACAGGCGAACGTGGGGCACCCGGCAACAGGTCTAGTTCCCGATGCAGAAGAAATCCTGCTGCATTAGCGTGATGTCCGGCTACTGCACGGTTTCCAGCCGGCCACGCATCTGCGAGGCCAACTGGCAGACCAGTTTTAGCTTTTCTTCGGCTTCGAGCGGCAGTGCCTGCGAATTCAGAACCAGCTCCGTCGAAAGCAGAATTCCGGTTACCGCGCCGCGCAGCTCGCTGCGCAGCAGAGACTCGGCGGCACGCATGGCAATCGCGCGCGCCTCATCGTACCGCCGCAGCGCCAGACGCACCTCGCGCGCGACGCGGGCGGAGTTGCTGAGGCCCAGATTGACGTAGACGGGTACCGCCATCCCGGAGGTGTTGAGCAGAATCTCAACCGCGTCGGGGTCGGCGTCGACCATGGCATCGTCCAGCACGACCGCACCGTATTCGTCATTTCGCAACATTGAGGTTGCGCGGCGAAGATTATCGGCCAGCTGTACAGGCTCGGCCAGAGCCTGTTGCAGCACTGTGGCGCACTCGACGCCACGCTTGGAAGCAGTAACTAGCAAAATCATTGTCGCCTCACATATCTTTCGAATGTTGGGCACAGCTTTAGGCTCAGCTGGCAAAGTTAGTAACGGACACACCACCACGTTCTCCCGGCCAGCGGGCGAAACTGGCCGAGGCTTCAGGAGTGCGTACGCGGGCCGAATCACTTCGACTCGCGTTTCTACTGCAGCGCTCCGTACTCTTTCAGTTTGCGGTAAAGGGTAGTCTTGCCGATGCCAAGCAGGCGCGCGGCTTCCAGTTTGTCGCCGTGCAACTGCTCAATCGCACCCAGGATGGCGCACTTTTCCATCTCCGCAATCGGCAGGATGCCGTGAGCCGCCTTGGCATGCTCGGCGGCAGCGGCCGATTCCACCTGCGAACGCCAGTTCTGGATCTGCGTAGGCAGATCGGCGGCATGGATCGTCGGCCCCGAAGTCAGGGCGCAGGCCCTTTCGAGGCTGTTCTGCAATTCGCGCACGTTGCCCGGCCAGTCGTAGGCGAGCATCAGCTTCAAAGCATCGTCGCTGACGTTGCGCTGCACGCCGGTGCTGCGCGTCATGCGTTCCAGGAAGTGCCCAACCAGCAGCGGAACGTCCTGCTTGCGGCTGCACAAGGGGGGAATGCGCAGCGTGAGCACGTTCAGACGGAAGTAGAGATCGCGGCGGAAATTTCCCTGGGCGACCGCCTGCTCCAGGTCGCGATTGGTGGCCGCCAGAATCCGCGCGTTGATGGGAATGGCCTTGGTGCCGCCGACCGGACGAATCTCTTTCTCCTGCAGGGCGCGCAGCAGCTTGGCTTGCAAATCGATCGGCAACTCGCCGACTTCGTCGAGAAACACCGTACCGCCCTCGGCAACCGCCAGCAGCCCATCCTTTGCCTTGTTTGCGCCGGTGAAGGCGCCCTTGACGTAGCCGAACAACTCGCTCTCGATGAGGGTGGGAACCAGCGAGCCGCAGTCCACCGGAACAAAAGGCTGGTCGCGGTGCGGCCCGGAGAAATGAATCGAGCGCGCCACCAGCTCCTTGCCCGTGCCGCTCTCGCCCAGAATCAGCACCGGGTGCGAGCTGTGCGCCGCCTTGGAGATGATGCGATAAAGCTTCTCCATCTCCGGCGAGCGGCCGACAATCGAGCCGAAACCTTCCTTGGACTTGACCTGCTCGCGCAGGATGCGGTTTTCGCTGGTCAGTTGCAAATGCCCGACCACGCGCTCCAGCAACAGACGGAGCTCTTCCAGGTTGAACGGCTTGGTGACGTAATCGTAGGCGCCGTTCTTCATCGCCTGCACCGCCGACTGCACGGTGGCGTAGCCGGTGATCACGACGACCACGGTTTCCGGACGGCGGCGCTTGATCTCGCGCAAGACTTCCAGGCCGCCGGTTCCCGGCAGCCGTAAATCGACCAGCGCAACATCGATCCCGGTGGTTTCCAGGACGCGGTAGGCGTGCTCGGCGTTATCGGCAATAAAGGTGGAGAAACCGATGGTCTGGGCGATTTCGCGGCATCCGTCGCGAATCGCCCGCTCGTCGTCGACGATCAGCAGGTTCAACAGATTCGCTTCGGCCCTGGCCGTATCTGTCATGGTTGGTTCAGCAGCAAACATAATAGTTGCATTAGGTTCCAAAATGGTAGTGATTTCTTCCCTAAATGGCACTACCGACGAACCTCGAATCGCAATAACCGTATCTCTACCCTCTGCCATTGCCAGCTCCCTTGAATAATCCTTGCCGCTGCGATGATCCGTAAATGCCGATTGCTTTATCACGATTTGCCACCCCGTCACGATTAGCTGCCTTGACGGCTCACAAATGCTCCCCCCGGGTAAAGCAGGGCGCGTGCCTGACGCACCAGAGCCGCAGTGCGCTCGCCGGCCTCATTGATCTGCTCGCAGTAGCGGCGGTGCTTATCGCCGGCATGCAACTGCGCCAGCAGACCGGAGGAAATTAATATGCCGGTGGTAATGCTGCTCAACTCGTGCATGAGTTTCCGCAGCTCCAAACACCGCACCTGGTTCAAGCCCGCAGTTTCAGAATTCAACTTGCTCATCTTTGTCATGGTCCGGCATGGTCTGGCATGGTCCGGCATTAAAGAATGAATACGCTATTCCCATAAGCAAACCTCGTACCAAAGCTGGAAAGAGAATCCCAATGTTCGAAATTGGGCGATAAACACAGGGGTTTGCGCATGCGGCACCGTCCCCGTTTTGGTGTGCTACGAGCACATGCGGCAAGTGCCGTCTCCCGTAATGGGAACCGAGGATGCACCAGAGGCCAAGAATTCGCCTCAACCGCAGCGCTTTGAATCGATTGCCAAAACGGGCGGGCCGATTCCGGAAGCGGGAATGGTGTGTGCGGCGGCGACTCGGCAATCCGCACTGCGGGGCCGAAGAACTGCCCCCCTCTAGCCAGCAGGCTAGAATGGGGCCACCCGCTGAATCGTTTTCTGCAGAGGCGATAGCTGCCTTCACTTTTGAATGCTGCATTTGGAATACACTGAAGAGGGTGGAAAAAGTTACATAGCTACAGCCGGCGGCATCTCACAAAGAGGTGGGATATCCACTTTGGGATGGGGGTTTCAGCGAAGGAACTGCCGGCATGTTAGCGCCGATCGGTTAGTCCTGCGCGTGACTACACCACGTCAGTCCACTGGCGGGACGGGACTTGGGGTACCAATCTCTTTGGGAGGTACCAGACGTCGGACACGGGTACCCGGCACCAAGCACTTCGTTCCCACATTAGCCAACAGCGGGCAAATGTGGGCCACCACGGGACGGGACGCAGCTCCCACATCCGCCGAAAGCGGGCAGATATGGGGCACCTTCGAAGCGTCGCAAATAATCTGGTGGGCGCGAATCACTGCTTGAAAGAGGCAAGTACAAGCCGATGAATTCCGAGAAGGTTCTGATCGTCGAGGATGAGGAAAACGAAAGGATCGGGCTGGCTGAGCTGATCACCGCCTGGGGATACCGCACGGAAGTTGCCGGCGATGGGGTCGAGGGTCTCGAAAAGGTTTTGGAGTGGAGCCCCGGAATTGTGGTGACCGATCTTCGCATGCCGCGCATGGACGGCATGGAGCTGCTGCAAAAAATCTCAACCCATCCGAACGAGGTTGCCGTAATCCTGCTGACGGCTCAGGGGAGCATCGATGCGGCGGTCTCGGCCATGAAGTTGGGCGCTTACGATTTCATTGAAAAGCCGGTCAATCCGACGAGGCTGCGCGCCATCCTGCAGAACGCGGCGCGGCAGCGCGGAACCCAGCGCGAACTGGAGGTCGCCAAGCGGCAGCTCCGGGACAAGGGCGAACTAGGATCGCTGACGGGCGCGTCCAAATCGATGCAGGAGGTTTTTCGGCTGATTGAGCTGGTGGCTCCCAGCACCGCGTCGGTTCTGATTACGGGTGAAAGCGGCACCGGCAAGGAGCTGGCGGCGCGAACCATTCACGAGCTCAGCCCGCGGGCGTCAAAGCCGTTCGTCCCCATCAACTGCGCCGCGATTCCGGACACGCTGATGGAAAGCGAAATTTTTGGCCACGAGAAGGGCGCGTTCACCGGCGCTCTGGAGCGCCGCACCGGCTGCTTCGAGCTGGCCGAGGGCGGCACGCTGCTGCTGGATGAAATCGGCGAGATGCCGATCGGCACGCAGGCCAAGTTGCTGCGGGTTCTGGAAGACCGCAAGCTGCGTCGACTGGGCAGCAAGGTGGAAACGACGGTCGACGTGCGGGTGCTGGCCGCCACCAACAAGGTTCCGGAGCAGGCGGTCGCCAAGGGACAGTTGCGCAACGATCTTTACTACCGGCTCAACGTTTTCAACATCGACATGCCGCCATTGCGCGGGCACAAGGAAGATATTCCCACACTGGTGGAAATCATTCTTAAGGACATGAACCGCAAGCATTCGCGCGATATCCGCGCTGCCGGTGAAGCGGTGATGAGCCTGTTCCAGAATCACTCATGGCCGGGAAACGTGCGCGAGTTGCGCAACGCGCTGGAGCGCGCGGTGATCGTGTGCGATTCCGCGGTCATCGAGCTGCGCCACCTGCCGCCGGGGTTCGGCGCCATCACGGCGCATACGGCGCTCAATGACGCCAACGCCATCCGCGTGGGAGTGGGAACCACGGTCGAGGACGCGGAGAAGCAGTTGATTTTGAAAACGCTGGAGAGCACGCACAATAACAAGACGCGCGCCGCCGAGATTCTCGGCATCAGCCTGAAGACGTTGCACAATAAGTTGAAAGAGTACGGCGTTCAGGGCTCGCAGCCGGGAGGATAGAAAAAAGTTTCAAGTTTCGAGTTTCAAGTTTTTAAGTTGGAAGAAAGTTTTCCATCACCGAAGGTTTCACGTTTCGAGTTTCAAGTTGCACGTTGCGCATCGTTTTGGCGTCTTTATCGGGAAGAGCTGGAAAGGTTTCGCGTCTCGGATGTATCCCATCACCACTCGAAACTTGAAACTGTTTCTTAACTTGAAACTTGAAACTCGAAACTTGAAACTGCTTTTCTAGAAACTTGAAACTGTTTTTTTCTTATGCCGAGACTTAAGTTGAAGACGAAGCTGGTGCTGGCGATCACCGGGATGGTGTTTGCCTTGGTGCTTGCGCTTTCGTGCATCTATGTCTCGCAATTGATCGACCAGCGTCTGACCGAGGCCGATTCGAACGCTTTTTTCGTCGCCCACCAGGTACTGGATTCGGCGCGCAAAGCGCTGGAAACCGATCTGGGGCCGGGGGTCGACAGCGCCGATCCGGCGAAGCTGCACGAGACTATCGCTGCGATTCTGCAAAAAGATGCGGGGCTGAACTCGCTTTTGCAATCGGTCATCGGCTATTCGCCGACGATATACGATGTGGCCATCGTGGACAGCAGCGGCCGGGCGATGCTGCACAGCGACGCGGCAACCTTGGGGAAGCCATTGCCCGCGCGAGCCAATTTCCAGAGATTGATTCACGGTGGATTCGCGCGGCAAATTGCGGTCATCTACGGCCAACCGACCGTGTATGAGGTGCGGCTGCCGATTCAGCGCGACGGCACTCCGTTTGGCGAAATCCGCATCGGGCTTTCGACGGTTTTCCTCAAGAGCGAGCTGAAGCCTACACTGAACCGCGCCCTGATATTTTCGGCCGTGTCGGTATTGATCTCGCTGTTGTTGGCCGCGGGATTATCCAGCCGGGCGCTGCAACCGCTGGAAGCGATCGCGCGCCGTCTGGATGCGATGACTGTCGAGGTCTCCCCCATCGAGCCCGAGCCGCCCCGGAAAACCGACGAGTACGGCGCGGTGAATACCAAGATCGACCGCCTGGGACGCAAGATCCGCGATGTAAAAGAAATTTTCTCGGCCCTCAAGGAAAACCTCGATCAGATCATGGGCACGTTGCAGGACGGCCTGATGCTGTTCACGCGCGAGGAGAACGTGGTGTTGGTGAGCGCTTCGGCCGAACGCTTCGCCGGACGGCACAGGGCGGATATCCTGGGTAGGAGAGTGGATGAGATCTTCAACGATTCCACCCGACTGGGGCGCATCGTGCTCGACGCGTTCGCTCTGCACCAGCCGATTCCGCAGCGCGAAATCGAAATCGAGGACGGGCGCCGCATTCAACTTTCGCTCGACTTCATCGCCGAACGCGGCCAGCCGATCGGCGCTTTGCTCACCATGCGCGACGCCGAATCGGTTCATCGCATCGAGAATGAGATTGAACTCTCACGCCGCCTGGCCGCCATCGGAAGGCTGACATCGGGGGTGGCCCACGAGGTCAAGAACCCGATCAACGCAATCGTGATTCATCTGGAAATTCTCCGCGAACGCCTGCTGCAACTGGACCCGGAAACGCGGCGCCACATGGATATTATCGCCAGCGAGATTCAACGTCTTGACCGGGTGGTGCAGACGCTGGTGGACTTCACGCGACCAATCGATCTGCGCTTGGCGGAGGTCGACCTGCGCAAACTGATGGAGGAGGTGGCGTCGCTGGCCGAACCCGAGGCGCGACTGCACGCGGTGAAGATCGTTCGCCGGGAGGACGCACGCCCGCTGGTGGCACGGATCGATTCGGACCTCGTCAAACAGGCCCTGCTCAATGTGGTGCTCAACGGCGTGCAAGCCATGCCGCAAGGCGGCACGCTCTCGCTATCGAGCCAGGCGCACGACAGCTCGGCAAAGCTGGAGATTCGTGACCAAGGCGGCGGAATCGATCCGGAGATTCGCGATAAAATTTTCAACTTATATTTCACCACCAAGAAGTCAGGCAGCGGAATCGGGTTGGCGGTAAGCTATCGAGTACTGCAACTGCACAATGGTACGCTCGAATTCGAATCGGAAGCTGGTAAGGGAACGACCTTCCGCTTCATTCTGCCACTTACGATGGGAGCCGATGCACGTGGCAATGAGATCGCAGCTGAATCCCAAGGCGCATAGGATGCCGGAGAAGCAGGGCTGGCGGATGATCCGCTTCTGCGGGCTCGCACTGCTGCTGGCGCTGACGCTGACGTTTGCCGCGGGATGCAACCGGAACAAGAAGGGGCAGCTTCCGCCGCAGGCAAACGTGCCACTCATCACCGTTCCGCCGACAGCACAGGCTGGACAACGCCCCGCGCCGCCGGTGCAGACCACTCCGCCGCCGGCCACGAGCGCGCAGACGGGAGCGATTCGGCAACCCTCTGCCAGCCGCGCCAAACCGAAGCCGCAGAAAAACTCCGTCCGCACGAGCGTTCCGGCCCCCGCCAAGCAGACCCCGCCGGTTCAAGCCGTACAGCCTGCACCACCGGTGCAGCCTGCTCCGCAGAAGCCCCCAAGCGACGTGCAGGTGCAGATTGCCGCGCAAGCGCCGCAAGGCACGGCTCAGAATACGGAACAACTGCTGCAAGCCGCCGAGGGAAATCTGCGCAAAGTCACTCGCCAGCTCTCGGGCGGCGAAGAGGCAATGCTGCGGCAGGCTCGCAATTACATTGCCCAGTCGCGTTCCGCGAGCCAGGAGGGCGATCTGGAACGCGCTTACAACCTGGCGATGAAGGCCAGCCTGCTTTCAGGCGAACTGGCGAAATGATCTTTTGTGGCGGAGCGCGGCAGTTCAAGCAACTACCCCACGTTAGCCAACGACGGGCGAACGTGGGGCACCCGGCCATGTGAAGAGTTCAGTTCCCACATCTGCCGACTACGGCGAACGTGGGGCACCGGAAGCAGAGATGTTGATGACGCAAGCTATGGTAGGCGGAGGCGCTCGACGGTGGCGACTCGCTCGATAGCGATATCGTAAGCTGCCGCCCGCAGAGTTTGGCGCCGGTCAGTGGATCGCTGCCGCACCTCGTCATAGGCCTTCAAGACCCGCGCTTCGATTTCGCTGCCAACAGCTTCGGTGTCGATGCTGACTTGCCGCAGATTGGCGTCCCACTCCAGATGCGCCGCAATGACCACTCCGGCGTTGGCCACCAAACTGGGGATTACCAGCGTGCCCTTCTGCGCGAGAACCATGTCGGCCAGCGGAGTAATCGAGAGATCGGCCGCTTCGATGATCACAGGAGCAACGATCTTTGCCGCGTCGCCGGCATACACGGCAAACTCGTCGTCAGCAAGGATGAGCACGTCGCAAGCGGACTGCAGGGTTTGCGCGGCGTCCGGTTCAATCCATTTGCATCCCATCCGGCGCACTGCCAACGCCAGATCGCGGCTCGCATCGGTGCAGCTATGCAGGGCAACCGACAACTCGCCTGGGGCTTTCCCTTTCTCTTCGGCAATCCGCCTCAGCAAAGCCAGTATCCCGCAGGCAACGGCCTGCTCGCGATTGGCGATGCCGCCGCCGGTTTCAGGCTTACCCACTACGCAGGCGAGCACCGCAGGTTCACCGGCATCGCGGCCCGCAGCGGCGATCGGGTTGAGACGAGCAGCGTACTCGCTGTGTATCCAATTGGCGATCTGCGAACTTGAAGCCGGCTCTGGTTGCAGAACATCCTGGAACGGACCCAGCAGTGGCAGCAAGCGGGCGACGTAGGTACGCGTAATCCTCTCCATTTCCGCGATGGACAGCTCAGCGGGATTGCAAAGGACACCGCCCATGGAGCCGCCGAAGTGTACCCCCACCAGAGCAGCCTTCCAGGTCAGCGTTTGGGCCAGCGCAAACAGCAGGCCGCTCGATATGGCGGGAGAAAACCGCAAGCCTCCCAGATGCGGCCCGCGTCCCACATTGTGGTGGGTGCGAAAGGCCTGGAACAGACGCAGTTCGCCGTTGTCCAGCCGCACAGGCAATTCGAATCGCAGGTCGCGGCTGCACGCCGAGAGGAGCAGGCGGAGTTCGGGGTCGGCCAGAACCCGCCCGGCACTGGTTTCAAAATTTATTCTTGCGACATCCGGCGGCGACTCGCGGTATTCGACTCCTGTCCATACTGCTGCCGTGACCATGAATTTTCGATTCTCCCTCTAGCTATGGCGATGCAGAAATCCAGCGAACACCCCACGTGAAAAGCAATATACAACAACTCTGGCCATTAAGCGGGGTGAGTTGGCGAATCCGGTCGAAAATAAAGAAGCCCGCCAATGCGGGCTTCGAGATACGACTTGCAGATGAATGCTTTCAGTTCGATCAGCCTCCCATCTTGTGCTCTGACAAGAGGGTGACAAGTTTCTTGAGAAGTTCCTGGCAGTTCGCTCCCTGCGCAATGTCCCTCTCGATCGGCGCAAACATGTTGTCGATCTCGGGGCGCATAGCTTCGCGGATGTGCTGGCACTCCACGTTCCAGGCGTGATTGTGGAGCATGCGAATGAAGGTCTCGGCTGCTTGAGCGCGCAGATGCTGCTCCTTGCAGAACTTCACGAACTCGACGCACGCTCCTCGTTGTGGCGGTTGCTCCACGGTGTTGGGCGTTTGCATGACAGAGGTGGCCATACACGGAGTATAGGGCGGAATTTATAGGAAATTCTGTGAGCCCTTACACAGGGAAAATGTGCGCACGCCCGAAAACACTGCTGAAAACCGCAACACCGGGCAACCGCCGCGGTATCCGGCACGATGCTGATATTCTGTATCCTGCTGATTTGTAGACTATTGCCGCCGGGGTGAGTACCTGCAAATGTCGCATCCTCTGGAAGACTGTACGGCCGTGGTGTTTGGGGTCGCCAACAAGCGCAGCATTGCCTGGGCCATCGCACAGCAGCTCCAGGCCGGCGGCGCGAAGCTGGCCATCACTTATCAGAACGAGCGGATCAGGCAGGAGGCCGAGGAGATGATCCTGAGCCTGCCCGGAGATCCGTTCCAGTGCGATGTGTCGAGCGACGACGAGATCGATTCGCTCTTCGAGCAACTGAAGCGCCGCTACGGCCGCATCGACGCGCTCGTCCACTCCATCGCCTATGCTCCCATTGAGGAGTTGCGCAACGACTTTGTGATGACCAGCCGCGAGGGCTTCAGGATTGCGCACGAGATCAGCGTCTACTCGCTGATTGCACTGGCGCGCGCCGCCGCTCCGCTGATGAGCCAGGGGGGCAGCATAATCACGCTCACCTACTTTGGCGCCGAAAAAGTGGTGCCGAACTATAACGTGATGGGCGTGGCTAAGGCTGCGCTGGAATCTACCGTGCGCTACCTGGCATACGATCTGGGCAAGAGGAACATCCGCGTCAACGCCATCTCCGCCGGTCCGATTAAGACGCTCGCCGGACGAGGCATCGCCGGCCTCGGCGAGATGCTCAAGGCACACGCCACACGCTCTCCGCTACAGCGCAACGTCGATGTCGAAGAGGTTGCAGCTACCGCCGCATTTCTCGCCGGCAGGGGCGCCGCCGGAATTACCGGCGAAACCATCTACGTGGATTGCGGTTACAACATCATGGGATTCTGAAGAACGCCGGTTGCGCAACCACCCACATCTGTTGCCAGGGCGTATGGGGCACCTTCACGCTCGAATTGAATTGTGATCGTGCCGGACTGGTTGGTAACCTACTTCTAAAGATGGAATTATTTTCGCTCGCCCAGTGTCTGGGATACGTCGCTTTTGTTTTGGGAGTAGCGGCCTTTCTTCAAAAGATCGACCGGCGCCTGAAGTTTCTTCTGGCGAGCGTAAGCATTGCTTATGGCTTGCATTTTGCGTTGTTGGGCAATTTTCCCGCATCAGCCAGTGCGCTGATCTCGTGCTTCCGTTCGTTCATGTCAATGAGAACCCGCTCGCCCTGGCTGGCCGCAGCGATCCTCGGCGTCTATATGGCAGTCGGCATCGCCTTTGCGGGAACCGGGGCAGGGTGGCTTCCGGTGCTCGGCTCGTGCCTCGCCACGCTGGCCTTGTTCTTCATGCGAGACATTCCGATGCGGCTGGTTTTGCTGTGCAGCTGCCTGATGTGGCTGGCCAACAACATTCTTAGCAGGTCCATCGGCGGTATCATGCTGGAATCGACGATTGCCGTCATCAACATTTCGACCATGATCCGGATATTCAGATCGCCGGGCGAAAGCCTGGGCGCGCCTTCGAGTGTACTCATCGAGCCCGAAACACCTCCACGCTAGCTCCGCCCGCGGCTCCGCAAATTCAGACTGCCAGGGCGAGAGCCGCTCGCCCGACTAGAGGCTTTTCTTTGGAGAATCCCGGCCTGTAAAGGGAAACAGACGCGCGAGTCGACGCATCTACATCCGCATATCCACAAAATGAATCACGAGGGGACCCGCTTGGCACTCGTGCAGGAGGTAAAGAAGGATGAAGCGACTGGCTTGGCTGTTTTTGGCAGTTCTGTGTTCAGCGGTCTTGCTGAATGCAGAAGACAACACCAACACAATGACCGGCTGGGTTTGCGCCTCGAAGTGCGTTGTACAGAACAATAACGGTGCCACCTGCGATCCAACTTGCATGGAGAAGAACGGTGATGTTGTGTTCATTAACGATCAGGGCGAAGTCACAGCGATCTCCAACCCGGACATTTTCGTTACACACATGAACCAACATGTGAGCGCAACATTCACTCCACAAGAGCAAGAGGACCTGGCTAAGACAGTCCAGAGCGCGATTATCGTAGAGGAACTCCGCGACCAAGGCGATTTAGGGGGCAACGGGGGCAGCGGAGCCGGAGGCGGAGGAAAATAGGATGAGTCAGTGGTCTGCATCTCGCAGGTTCTATCTTTGTGCGATGGTGGGGTGGTGGGTTTCGCCCTGCTGTCGCTGGTCGACGGTGAAGCGGCGATCCTCGTAGCCGAGGCGCTCGATGGCGATCTCGACATCGCGTTCACGGACCAGGCGCTCGAATTTTTCTCCCCACTCGATGAGCAGGATATTGCCTTCCTCGCGGATGAGGTCGTCGAGGCCAAGTGTCTCCAGTTCGCGCAGGGTTTCAATGCGGTAGAGATCGATGTGGAAGAGACTGCGCTCTGAACCGTGGTACTCGTGGACAAGAGTAAACGTGGGACTGGTAACGTCTTCCTGCTCGGCGGCATCGAAGGCTTCGGCAATTCCCTTTACCACGGTAGTTTTTCCGGTTCCGAGATCGCCGCGCAGCAACACGATTCTGGAGTCGCGCAACAGCGGAGCGAGTTTGCGCCCCAGCTCAATCGTCTCTTCCGCGGAATGTGTCAGAAATTGCTTTCGCATCATGCCGACTCGCAGCAACTACCCCACGTCAGTCCAACAACAGGACGGGACGTGGGGCACCGGACTCAAGTTACCCCTACCCAATCAATTGCCAAAAAACTTGTGCATATTTTATGAGATGCGCATCGGCTTCTGGCGCGACCAGGCAATCGCGCGGCGCATCGCTTCCGGCAAGGTATGCAGCAGGTCGGTGGCGATGAGCGAAAGCTCGCCCCCCTGATCGCGCGCCACGTCGCCGGCCATGCCATGCAGATACACTGCCGCGCAAACCGCCAGGTCGGGGCGCTCGGGGAACTGCGCCAAAAATCCGGCGATCATCCCGGTGAGAACATCGCCGGTACCCCCGGTTGCCATGCCGGCATTGCCGGTAGGATTGATCCAAGCCTCACCGTTCGGCAAAGCCACAACGCTCCTGTGTCCTTTGAGAACCATGATGCAGGCATGCTCGCGGGCAAAGCCGCGCGCCACGCCGAGGCGGTCGGCCTGTACCTGGCTCACCGACATTGCGGTCAATCTCGCCATCTCGCCGGGATGCGGAGTGAGAACCAACGTACGCTTCTCGCCGTTCAGCATCTTCGCCAAGCCCTCGAATGCGTTCAGGCCGTCGGCGTCGATCACGGTGGGCACGGTGGTGTTCAGTGCGACATCGCGCACCAGTTCGGCGGTTTCGATATGGCGTCCGAGACCGGGACCGATGGCAATCACCGTCTTTGCCTTCATCACGTCGGGCAAATCGCCCAAAGCAAGCCGTCCGAGAGCTCCGGTTGCCGTCTCCGAAAGCGGTTCGGTCATCAGCTCCGGCGCGTGTCCGGCCACCAGTGGCAAGGACGAACGGGCCGTTGCCACCGTCACCAGGCCGGCTCCAGCGCGCAAGGCCGCCATGCCCGCCATGGCAGGCGCGCCGGACTTTCCCAGCGAACCGCCAATCACCAGCACGTGACCGAAGCGCCCTTTGTTGGCATCGGGGGCACGAGCGGCAAGCAGCGGAACCACATCCTGGGCGGTGATGGCGAACAGGTTCAAGGCGGACTGGATTGCCTCCTCGGGCGAACCGATGGGAGCCACCAGGACGGGACCCGATGCGAGGTTTCCGAAGAGATGCGCGGGTCGGGGAGCGGTGAAGGTTACAACCGCGTCTGCCCGTGCAATTGTGCCAACCTGCGCCGTAAGCGCGTCGGAATCGGCACCGGAGGGGATGTCCACGGCCAGCACCTGGGCGGAGGCGCCATTTATGGCCTCGATTGCCTTGGCGTAAAGGCCGGTTACCGGCGGATGGAAACCGGTTCCGAGAATCGCATCGATAATCAGTTCGGCATTGCCCAGACCGCGCGAAAGTTCGTTGGCGAGCTCCTGCTCGTTACGAATGACGACCGGACGCAAGGGCAGGCGGGCGAACATTTTGGCGGCATCGCCCCGCAATTCAGCCGGGTCGGCGAGCAGCAGCACCTCGACCACCTTGCCGGCCTGGTGAAGCTTGCGGGCGGCAACGAAGCCGTCTCCACCGTTGTTGCCTTTGCCGCAAACGATTGCGATTCGCGACGCCTCGGGAAAGCGCTCGCGCGCCACACTGGCGACCGCCGAGCCGGCATTTTCCATCAGCGTCAGCGAATGGACGCCGAAGCGCTCGGTGGTTAGCCGATCGATTTCCCGCATCTCCGCCGCAGTGGTGATCTTCATGAGCGCGACCCTCGCGAGCCGGGCCATCCGCAATGTCGATCTTGTTGATATCCGGGTGTGATCTTCATGAGCGCGCCTCTGCCAGGCTCAACACCTCGCGGAGTTTGGCGGGATCTCCCATGACCACCAGGAAGTCGCCCGCCAGAATCGGGTCGGTCGATTTGGGGTTGAATTGCATCTTTTGGCCTTCGCGCTTGATGGCCAAAACGATGATTCCAAAATCCTGGCGCAACTTCGAGGTGTGAACCGTCTTGCCGACAAAAGTGCTGCCTTCGCCCACGCGGACCTCTTCGATATCGAGGCCCAACTCTTCTTCCTGAATCATGGCCAGTTTCATGAAATCCAGCACGTTGGGACGAAGGAAGGAGTGCGCAATGCGGTAGCCGATAAAGGCGTAGGGAGAAACGACTTCGTCGGCCCCAGCCGAACGCAGATGCTTCTCCGCGTGCTCCTCGCTTTCACGGGCAATGATCTTCAAACTTGCGTTCAAGCTGCGCGCCGCCAGCACGATGTAGGTATTGGCGGCATCCGTGGTGGTTGCGGCGACCAGTCCGGCGGCATGCTCGATACCCGCCTGCCGCAGCACACTTTCGTTCGAAGCGTCGCCGGCAAGTATTAAAAACTGGTCGTGATAACGATCTGCTTTCGCCTGGTCGCTCTCGATCATGACGAAGGGAACGGGACGCCGCGCCAGTTCGCGCGCCACACTCCGCCCGACGCGTCCGGCACCGCAGATAATGTAATGATCCTTCAGACGGCTGATGTCGCGTTCCATTTTTCGCCTGCCGAGCAATTCTCTGAACTCGAATTCTAGCAAAGCCTGAGTCACCGCCCCGAGCAGCAGGAAGACCAGGCCCACACCCATAATAATGACAAAGACGTTGAACACACGGCCAGCATGCGAGGCCGGCCCCTGGTAGCCAATGGTGGTGAAGGTGGTGAGCACCAGGTAGAACGAATCGAACAGGGACGTGCCTTCAAGGACGTGAAAGCCCAGGGTTCCGATGGACATGACAACGACGATAGCCGCAGCCAGAACCACTATCTTGCGCCGAGCCCGCATGTTTCCCCCTGAATCGATTAGCGCATGATCCGAGAAGCGGATTTTACACCCACGGCCCCTGCGGCAACATCTTCGCCATCCCATCCCAGAGAGACTACGGGCCGTCCAGACGGTGGGTGCGGACCACCCCGCCCGTGTCTAGCCAAGCGGTTGTCGGGCGCTACCTGTTGCATATCGCATCACTCGATTTCGCCCTCAGTCACAAGAAGTTATGACTACTATCACGGTTATACGATCAGGCGGAGTTATATAGATAGTCACGGTTTTAATACCGTCGCACCAAGGTGCGGATGGTTCCGAGACTCTTGTACAGAGTGAGTTCGCCGAGCTGAGGCGATTCACGGCGGAGGGGCTCAGATGTTCGGCCTTATACTTATCGGCTGCTGGGTGGTCCTGCTCATAGCGGCTGCGGTTGTTATCGGCAGGTATCGACGGCGCCACCTAAGAACACTCGACGAGCAAGCCCTGGAGCTGGGCTTTTCCTTCGACGACAACGGCAGCCCGTTCGAGGGCTCCGAGGTACGCGGACTCTCGGTTTTGCGATGTGATCCCTCGGCCATAGTCAGCCGAATGATGACCGGCAAGATCGGCAACAGCCCGGCGGTCATTTTCAACCTGATTTGCTATGGCCAGCACTGCCAATCGGTCAATGCGGTCACGATTGCCGCCTTCCGCTCTCCCGCAGGAACGCTCCCACTGTTCCGGATTGGCGCGAAAGACGTACTGCAAGGTCTGAAGACACGTATCGCCGGCCCGGACGCGAACGGCGAAACGGAATGTGCGTTCGGCAAACGCTGTGTCCTGCAGTGTGCGGCGAAAGACAAAGCTGATGGCTTTCTAACGCCACGCAAGCTCTCGGAACTTGAAGGATATGCAAAGAACCTTTGCATTGAGTCGAGCTCCGATTGGGTCTTCGCCTACCGTCCGTGCACACGTCTGAAACTTGAGGCATGGCCCGAGTTCATACGGGAGGTCAGCGCGATTGCCCGCGTCTTGTTTGGCGCAGGCTCCGAGAGCCCTATACAGAACAAGCCTCACGCGATGGCGGCCGGAGCAAGGTAACACCCACTTTCTAGGCTGAATCGGGGCGGATACCAAGGTAATTGAAAGACAACCCGCAGCAAATACGGCAGAAGTGCGGAAGCACCCTAGCGTATCGCTGCGGCGCGCGATTTGGCTTTCAGGGTGCGCCTGCGCCTGACACAGAAGTACGCCAGCACGGCCACTAACGGCAGCGCCGCATAGCCGGATTGCGGGTGCGTCCGCAGAAAACCCCAGATGTAGGCAAGGCTCACGCCGAAGAGAATGATCGCCAGCATGATCTTCAGATAGCGCGCAGGGATGAAACGCTGGGTTCGTGCGCCGAGATACATTCCGGCAATTCCACCGAGTCCGAAGCGGATGCCCAGAGCCCAGTCCGGGGCCACGAGCATTCCGTGCGTCTGGTAGAAAGGCGCCACGGACTGATAGAAGCCAACCCCGACCACCGAAGTGGCAAAGGTGCCCATCAGGGTTGCACCGGCGATGGTATGCACGGGCAATCCATAGATCGCGACGAAGAAGGGAGCGATGATTGCGCCTCCGCCGATGCCGTAGATCCCGCCGATTAAGCCGACGATCAGGCTCAGCATGAAAATGCCGCCCGTACTGCACTGGTACTGGTGCTGCCGAAACTCAAACACCAATTCGCGGACGGTGAATTTCAGCAGGTGGACGTGCGATTCCCCTTGAGCGCCTGAGGCCTCGGTTTTTTTGCGCGACTTGAATATGTCTGCCACCATGCGCGCGCCGACCCACAGCAACACGCAACCGACGAACGCTTTGAACCGTTCGGCATCGGCCAAGACGGTAAGGCGGATGAATCCGCCGACGATGACGCCGGGGGTGGTGCCGGCCACCACGATCAATGCCAAGGGCCACAGGATGCGCTTCTCCCGCCAGTAGCGGTAAACGCCGGCCGGAATCGCGATCAGGTTAAACACTAAATTGGTGGCGCTGACGGCGGGGCCGGTGAGACCGAGAAAGCTAATCTGGATAGGCAACAGCAGGAATGCGCCCGAGATGCCGACCATGGAGGTAAAGAAAGAAATGACGAAAGCGGCGACCGGTGGTAACCACCATTGTGCTTCCATGCTTTCCTCCATCGGTGTTCGGACTGGTTAAGCAAGATAGCGCCGATCCTGCCTCCGCACGCGTGATCGTGATCACTGGCATAGTGTGATGTGACTCAGCTCACCGAACAAAATACTCAGGGAGGGCATGATGTGTCCGCGATCAAGTTGAAGCTACCGGAGGTTGGATGTCCGTATTCCGCGGGCACGTTCTGAAGTCCTCCCGGCGCGGAGTACGCATCAGCGGTTCTCTACCGGGCTCCGATTCTGCCTTTCAGTTTCGAGGGCGGTATGAATCGGCGTTTCCGGAGCAGAGTGATGACTGCCTCGCGCGGCCACTTTTTGATCGTATCGCACTTCATTCATCCACCCCTCTGCGGATGTCCGGGTTCACGGCAAATGGCGACAGGTTCTTAGCTTGTCTCTCTTTTGTTGCTGTTCGGTCGCCGGCAGTGGACACGCTACAGGCCTCGGGCAATTCGGATTTTGGAAGAACGAGGCTCGACTCAATTCGGCCGGTCTAAATCAGGGCTTCATCGATCAAAACGATGGCCTGGAGGTGATTAGTGCCAAGTTATGTGATTCCCGATAAATGTGACGGGTGCAAAGCACTGGATAAAACTGCATGCCAGTACATTTGTCCCAACGACCTCATGGTTCTTGATAAAGAAAAAATGAAGGCGTACAACCGCAGTCCCGAACTGTGCTGGGAATGCTACAACTGCGTCAAGATTTGCCCGACGCAGGCTGTGGAAGTTCGCGGCTATGCGGACTTCGTTCCCCTCGGCGCTTCCGCGACGCCACTGCGCTCCACGGACTCGATCATGTGGACAGTGAAATTCCGGAATGGCACGCTGAAACGGTTCAAGTTCCCCATCCGCACAACGCCAGAAGGCACTGCCGTACCAGACGGCGGGTACAAGTCTCACGCGGATCTCAAGAGCAACGCGCTGTATTCCGAGCCGGAAGCCCTGGGATTGCCTGCGGTGTTCAGCCTGAAGGGAGGCAATTAATGCCTAAGTTTGAGACTGTCATCGTCGAAACCGATCTACTTATCGTGGGCGGCGGAATGGCCGCGTGCGGAGCAGCCGTCGAAGCGGCTCACTGGGCCAAGGCGAACGGGTTGAAGGTCACGCTGGTCGACAAGGCCGCGGTAGACCGTTCCGGCGCCGTATCTCAGGGCCTCTCGGCCATCAACCAGTACGTCGGCCTGCGGGACGGCGCGAACTCCATCAAGGACTATGTGGACTACGTCCGCAACGATCTGATGGGTGTCACGCGCGAAGACCTAGTGGCCAACATTGCCCGTCACGTTGACTCCTCCGTGCACCTATTCGAAAAATGGGGCCTGCCGATCTGGAAAGACGAGAAGGGCGCCTATGTTCATGAAGGCCGCTGGCAGCTCATGATCAACGGCGAGTCCTACAAGGTTGTGGTGGCGGAAGCCGCCAAGAACGCACTGCTGAAGACCGGCGTTGGAGAAATCTACGAGCGCGTCTTCATTACCGGTCCGCTGATGGATGGCGACCGTTGCGCGGGTGCGGTTGGGTTCTCTGTGCGCGAGAACAAAGTGTACGTGTTCAAGTCCAAGGCCACCCTGGTGGCGATGGGCGGCGCCGTCCACGTGTTCAAGCCGCGGAGCTCGGGCGAGGGCTTTGGCCGCGCCTGGTATCCACCGTTCAACACCGGCTCATCGGCGTATTTCACGCTGAAGGCCGGCGCGGAAATGACCTGCCAGGAAGTTCGCTTCATCCCCGTGCGCTTCAAGGATGCCTACGGTCCGGTGGGCGCATGGTTCCTGCTGTTCAAATCGCGCGCGACCAATGCCATGGGCGGTAACTACATGATCGAGCGCAAGGAAGAGTTGACGAAGTGGGGACCCTACGGACGAGTAAAGCCCGTCCCGGCGAACCTGCGCAACTACCTTGGCATGCTCGATATCGCAGAGGGCAAGGGCCCACTGTCGATGCGGACTGAAGAAGCCATGGCTGCCATCGCCGAGCAGTACAAGGGCGATCCCAAGGCTTATGCGAAGAAGATGAAGGAACTGGAATCAGAGGCCTGGGAAGACTTCCTGGATATGACGATTTCACAGGCTCTGTTGTGGGCCGGCACCAACGTGCAGCCCGAACAGAAGTCTTCGGAAATCGCCCCCTCTGAGCCGCTCTTTATCGGTTCGCACTCCGGCGCTACCGGCGCCTGGGTCAGCGGTCCCGAGGACCTCCAGACTTCTGAGACCAAGTCTCAGTACTTCTGGGGCTACGAGAATATGTCAACCGTCAAGGGCCTGTTCTGTGCGGGCGATGCTTCCGGCGCTTCGAGCCATAAGTTCTCATCCGGCTCGCATGCTGAAGGCCGCATCGCTGCCAAGTCCGCGATTAAGTTCATCGTGGAAAACAATACCGCGCCCAAGCTGGATCAGGCCGTGGTAGACGCGCAGATCAAGGACATGATGAAGCCGATGGATACCTTCGAGGCATTCCAGAAGGCGACATCAGACCCGGATGTCAACCCCAACTACATCAAGCCGCGCATGTTCATGCTTCGTCTGCAGAAGATCATGGACGAGTATGCTGGCGGCGTTTCGGCGCAGTTCTCCACCAACAAGCCTTCTCTCGAGCGGGCGTTGGAACTGTTGGCTTTCTTGAAGGAAGACTCCGAGAAGCTGGCAGCCGGCGATGCGAACGAACTGATGCGGTGCTGGGAAAACATTCACCGTATGTGGCAGGCCGAAGCCCACGTGTACACGGTGCTGTTCCGTGAAGAAACGCGTTGGCCGGGCTACTACTTCCGGTCCGACACACCGAAGATCGACGAAGAAAAGTGGCACGTCTTCGCGAACTGCCGGTGCGATCCGAAGAGCGGAAAGTGGGATGTGTTTACAAAGCCCATCATCCGGATCTTCGAAGACAAAGCCCAGGTAGCTGCAAAGTAGTGTCAAAGGGTGGGGACCCCGAAGCATCGGGGTTCCCACCCGGTTTTTCGATCACCCGAGTGAGTGCAACTCGCCGGGAACCGCAATCCATCGCGTGAGTAAAGAGGTCCCTTGGATACGTTGAACACACCCCGTTGTCCCGACTGTAACGAACCACTGACAAAGTGGGAGAACCCGGAACTGAACTCCTGGAGCGGCGAATACCAATACGTATGCTTCAACGATGAATGTCCCTACTTCGTGCGGGGCTGGAATTGGATGCTGGAAAAATTCAATAAGAAGGCTTCTTACCGTTACCGCTTCGATCCGGCCACGGGAGAACGCGGACCGCTGCCCGTGTGGTCCAAGAACGCTTTACGCAGCAATATTTTGACGACCGAATAAGAATTACGAACAGAATTAAGGAGGCCCTGCTATGGCTGAGGCTGAATCCCCTGAATTAAATGTTGTACAAAACACGCCTCGCCTGGGCCTTGACGACCGATTCACATTCCAATGTGATCCGACTCACGATTGTTTTGGGCACTGCTGTCAAGACGTTTCCATCCTGCTGACCCCATACGACGTGATGCGCATGAAGAAAGCGCTGGGGATCAATTCCTCCGAGTTCATGGAGAAATACACCTCGATTGCGTACTCCGCGGAGAAGCGGGTGCCGGTGGTGTTTCTCAAGATGAACGAAGACGACAAGAAGTGCCAGTTTATCAGTGACAAAGGCTGTGGGGTTTACACCAGCCGTCCATGGGCATGCCGCATGTATCCGCTGGGAATGGCCGAGCGGGGAACATCGCAGGCGGCCGCCGAGCGATTTTATTTTGTGTTGAAGGAAGATTTGTGCCACGGTCACGGCAGGGGCGCTGAATGCAAGGTTGGCGAGTTCATCGACGGCCAGGGAGTCGAGCCCTACGACGTGATGCAGGGGCCGTTCCGCCGCTTGTTGGCGTTGGCCGCCGAACAGGAGAAAGCGCTGACGGAAGACCAATGCGCCATGTATTACATGGCACTCTACGATGTCGACCGCTTTCGGCGCTTCGTATTCGAGACTCGCTTCCTGAATTTGTTTGACGTCGACGAAGCGCGGGTCCACGCGCTCCATACCGACGACGAAGAACTGCTGGCGCTGGCAGTCGAATGGCTTGCCTTCAGCCTGTTCCAACAAAAAGTGATGCGGATGAGCAAGACCGCAGCCCAACGGCAAGTCCCTGGGCCCGAAGCATGCGCCAACGAAGCCTCACCGGCCTAAAAAATTATGCCTACTACGGAAACCGCAAACGGAAACAGCAAGGCCCTACTCGTGATCGGAGGTGGCATCGCGGGACTGACTGCGGCGCTCGATGCAGCCGAGACAGGACTCGATGTCATCCTGATTGAGAAATCACCTTACCTCGGCGGCCGTGTAGCCGGGTTCCACAACTACTTCCCCAAGCTCTGCCCACCCTCATGCGGACTGGAGATCAACTTCAGGCGTCTGCGGAACAATCCGCGGATTACCGTGCTAACACAGGCGGAGCTGGAAAAGCTGTCAGGCTCGCCGGGGCAATACGACGCGGTGATCAAGATTGCGCCGCGATACGTGAGCTCGGCTTGCACATTGTGCGGCGACTGCGTCGACGTCTGCCGGTCGGAAATTGCCGATCCGCTGGAGTTCGGATTAATGCAGACGAAGGCGGTACACGCGCGCCGATTGGCCGCGTTTCCGGCAACGTATGCGTTGGACCGCGCTGCCTGCGCCACCGACTGCCATGCCTGCGTGGACGCATGCAAGTATGGGGCAATCAACCTTGCCCAGGGCATCGAGCGCAAGACGGTTCGCGTCGGCTCGGTGATTGTGGCGACCGGTTGGAAGCCGTATGACGCGGCCAAGCTCGACAATCTCGGCTTCGGCAAGTGCGCCAACGTCGTCACCAACGTGATGATGGAGCGGATGGCGGCGATGGACGGACCGTCCGGCGGCAAGCTGCTGCGGCCCTCCGACGGCAAAGCGCCGAAATCGGTGGCCTTCGTGCAGTGCGCCGGTTCGCGCGACCAGAACCACCTGCCCTACTGTTCAGCGGTATGCTGTCTGGCTTCAATGAAGCAGACCACCTACGTTCGCAAACTTTATCCCGAAGCAAAGGTCACGATCTTTTACATCGATGTCAGGACGCCCGGGCAATTGGAGGATTTTGCCTCCAAGGTGCGCGCCGACGAAGCGGTGGAACTGGTCAAAGGGAAGGTCGCCAAGGTCGAAGAGGACCCGCAGACCAAGGACCTGCAAGTCACCGTCGAGGATGTGATCGGTGGCAAGAAGATGACGCGGAGCTTCGATCTGGTGGTTTTGGCCACCGGAATCGTACCCCAGACCGACGGGTTGCCCGCGGATTTCAAACTGGACGAGTTCGGCTTCATGATGAATGGCTCGCCCGGACTCATAGGCGCCGGCTGCGCCAAACGGCCGGCGGAAGTTTCCGCTACCGTTCGCGACGCGACCGGGGCGGCACTGAAGGCGCTACAGATCGGAATGGGGGCCGCGCACAATGGATAAGAAACTAGGACTCTACATTTGCAGCGGCTGTTCGATCGGCGACACGGTAGACGTGGACAAGCTGGCGATTCTGGCGACGAAGGAATACAAGCCGGCGATATGCCAAACCCACGCATTTCTCTGCGGCGATGAGGGCGCGGCGATTATCCGCCGCGACGTCGATCGCGGCACGGTCGATGCGGTAGTCATTGCCGCATGCTCGCCGCGCGTCAAAGCCGAGTGCTTCTCATTCGATCCCCGGATGGTGCTTGAGCGCATCAATTTGCGCGAACAGGTCGCCTGGTGTCACGAAGCGAAACACGAGGATACCCAGGCGCTGGCCGAAGATTACATCCGGATGGGCCTGACGAAGGCCGGCAAGATGGAACCGCTGGAGCAGTTGCCGGAAGACACCATCTCCAAGACCGTGATGGTTGTGGGCGGCGGCATCGCCGGCATCAGCGCGGCACTGGACGCAGCCGCTACTGGATACGAGGTTGTGCTCGTCGAAAAACAACCGCAGCTCGGCGGCTTCATGAAGGGCCTCAAGAAGGCATTCCCGACGCGCGCGCCATATACGGATGCGTCCGCTGACGGGCTCACGAGCAAACTTGAAGCGGTGCTCTCGAACCCGCGCATCAAGGTGTTCTGCTCGACACGGATCGTGAAGACCGAAGGCCAGCCCGGCATGTTCGACGTGACCCTCGAGGGAGCGGCGGATACGTCGGTCGAGCGCGTGGGCGCGATCATCATGGCAACCGGCTGGCAGCCATACGATGCGACCAAGCTGGGACCGCTCGGCTACGGATTGCCGAACGTGGTCACCAACGTCGAGTTGGAGCAGATGGCGGCACGCGGACAAATTACGCGGCCATCGGATGGAAAGCAGGCCAAGCGCGTGTTGTTCCTGCAATGCGCCGGCTCTCGCGAGCAGGATCACCTGGCCTACTGTTCCTCGGTTTGCTGCATGACAACCCTGAAGCAGGCCGAGTACATCCGCGAGCAGGACTCGCAAGCCGAGGTCTTCGTTATTTACCGCGACATCGTTACCCCCGGACCTTACGAGAAGTATTACCGGAAGGTTCAGGACCACCCGTTGAATTTTTTCATGAAGGGCAAGGTAACCCAGGTTGCGGCAGCGGCGGATGACCGGGTGCAGGTGAGCCTGGACAGCGAATTGCTGGGCGCGCCGATGCAGGTGACGGTCGACTTGGTGGTGCTGGCAACCGGCATGGTGCCAAACTCCGCCGATGGTCCGGGCATACGCGCTTTGCGCGACGCCAATGCGAAATTGGCCCGCAATGAGTCCGAGACGCAGTGCAAGGATGCACAGGCGACCATCGACCTGATGAAGCGGCACGAGGGCACGGAAATCCTGAACCTTAACTACCGTCAGGGACCCGACCTGCCCGTGCTGCAAGGTGGATTCGCCGATTCCAAGTTTATCTGCTTCCCTTACGAGAGCATGCGGACCGGCATCTACGCGGCGGGAACGGTGCGCGCACCGATGGACGCGGCGCTGACAGAAGAAGACGCTGGCGGAGCGGTGATGAAGGCTATTCAGTGCGTCGAACTGGCCAGCCGAGGCCAGGCGGTGCATCCGCGTACGGGAGATCTTTCTTACCCCAGCTTCAACCTGCAACGCTGCACGCAATGTAAACGCTGCACCGAGGAGTGCCCGTTCGGTGCGCTCGACGAAGACGAGAAGGGCACGCCGAAATTCAACCCCTACCGTTGCCGGCGCTGCGGAATCTGCATGGGCGCTTGTCCGGAGCGGATTGTTTCCTTCAAGAATTATTCGGTGGACATGATCGCCAGCATGGTGAAGTCGATCGAGGTTCCCGACGAATTCGAAGAGAAGCCGCGCATCCTGGTGCTGGCGTGCGAGAACGACGCCTATCCGGCGCTCGACATGGCCGGCCAGGGCCGCCAGCAGTATGACGCGAGCGTGCGCATTATCCCGCTTCGCTGCCTGGGCTCGATGAATATCGTGTGGATCGCCGATGCCCTGTCGCGCGGCATCGACGGAGTGTTGCTGCTGGGATGCAGATTTGGCGACGACTATGAGTGCCACTTCATGCGCGGCAGTGAACTGGCGAACCGCCGCCTGGAAAACGTGAAGGAAACCTTGCAGCGGTTGCAACTGGAGTCCGAGCGTATTCACCTGACGCAGCTTGGCATTGACGACTACGCCCGGCTGCCGGAAATCATTAACGAGTTTGCGGCCCGTATTCGCGAGATTGGGCCGAATCCATATAAAGGCTTTTAGCCATGGGCAACCTGATCCTGGTCGAACCCGATACTGAGTTAATCCGCGAGGTGATGGAGGCGGGCGGAGGCGACCTGAAGAAGTGTTTTCAGTGCGCGACGTGCGCCGCCACCTGTTCGCTCTCGTCCGACGAGAGCACCTTTCCGCGCAAACAGATGCTGCTGGCGCAGTGGGGCCTGAAGAAAGAATTACTGAAAGACCCCGCGCCCTGGCAATGCTTCTATTGCGGCGAGTGCTCGAAGTCGTGTCCCCGGGAGGCCAACCCCGGCGAGACGATGATGGGGCTGCGCCGATACCTGACGACGCAGTACGACTGGACGGGGCTCTCGCGCCTGATGTACCGCTCGGCCTTCTGGGAGATCGGGGTTCTCGCGCTGGTGGCGGCGTTTGTTGTGGGCCTGTTCACGCTGCCGCAGAATTTCGGCTTCGGACTGCTGAACCATTCCGGCCCGCTGCCTTTGTCCACCGTGATGCTCGACAAGTTCGCGCCGAAGGAGATGGTTCACCTGGGCGACGCGATCATGGCGACGCTGCTGAGTTTGTTCCTGCTGTCGAACGCCGCGCGCATGTTCATCGGACTGACGCGCGACGACAAAATTCCGGCCAGCGCCTATCTGGCACAGCTCGGCACGCTGATTCTTCAGGGCGTCACGCAAATGCAATGGAAGAGCTGCAAGGACAGCGACGCCAGCCGAAACTGGATACGCCATCTGTTTCTGGTTAGCGGCTACGTGACGATCTTTACGCTGATCGTGCTTTTCCTGCCGTGGTTCCAGATCGAGGACAGCAGTTTCCACTGGACCAGTATTCTGGGCTACTACTCGACGGCGATTCTGCTGGTGACGACGGCATGGATGTTGCTGGACAGAATCAATAAGCGGACTGAGATGCACCGCTTCAGCCATCTCTCCGACTGGTTGTTTCCCATCCTGCTATTTCTCACGGCACTGACGGGAATTTTGGTCAACATTTTCCGGCTATCGAATCTGCCCATGGCGACCTACGTCACGTACGTCGTACACATGGCAATTGCGGTGCCGATGCTGGTTGTGGAAGTTCCGTTCGGCAAGTGGTCGCACCTGCTGTACAGGCCGCTCGGAATCTTTGTTGCGGCGGTGAAAAAACAGGCTCTGGTATCCGCGAGCGACGCGACGGCCGTTGCCTGCTCAGCGTTGGTCAGCAATCGTTGAAGTTCGAATCGCGAAGGAGGACCCGAGGTTTGCGGCTAGAACTGTTTGAGCCGCCGATGTGTGCTTCAGGTTTCATATTTGCTTGCTGCTGAGCGTGCCGTCTTGCCGGCTTTTTCGTTTCATAACGGCGATGGCGGCAGCGTAAGAAAACAACACCGGTTGGTGTATGCCGCTCCTGTCGGGATTTGCGAAGGCCGTTGGCCTGAAGGAATGTCGACATGAACGGGACTTCATAATCCTTAGGAGAACTTATGAGTAAGCTCGTTCCACCGCATGGAAGCGCCGAACTGAAATGCCTTCTTTTAGAGGGCGATGCCAGAGCCGCGGAAGTCAAGCGCGCGCAAACAATGAAAAAAGTACAGGTCACCAGCCGCGAAAGCGGCGACTTGATCATGATGGGCATTGGGGCATTCACGCCACTCGATGGCTTCATGGGCAAGGCTGACTGGCAGGGAATCTGCGACAAATTCCAGATGCCTACCAAGAACAACCTGTTCTGGCCCATTCCGATCACGCTATCGACGACGGAAGAAGTCGCGAAGACGATCGCGCTGAACGAAGAAGTCGCACTGATCGACAGCGAGAGCAATGAACTGGTGGCCACGATGAAGGTCACCGAAAAATACAGCATCGACAAGGCTCACGAGTGCAAGACGGTATTCGCGACCAACGATCCGGCCCACCCGGGCGTGCAGAAAGTGATGGAGCAGGGCGCGATCAACCTGGCCGGCCCCGTCAAGGTCGTGTCGGAACTGGACTTCCCTGAGACCTTCAAGGGTATCTATGAGCGTCCGGCCGAAGCCCGCAAGCAGTTCGAAGAGCGTGGCTGGAATTCGGTGGCTGCCCTGCAGCTACGCAATCCGATGCACAATTCGCATGCCTACCTGGCTTGGATTGCCATCGAGATCTGCGACGGCATGTACATCCACCAGTTGCTTGGTAAGTTGAAGCCCGGCGACATCCCGGCCGATGTGCGCGTGCGCGCCATTGATGCTCTGGTCAGCAAGTATTTCCGCAAGGAGCGGGTCATCCAGGGCGGCTACCCCATGGAAATGCGGTACGCCGGTCCACGCGAGGCCTTGCTGCATGCGTTGTTCAGACAGAACTTCGGCTGCTCGCACCTGATCGTTGGGCGGGATCATGCCGGAGTTGGCGACTATTACGGCCCGTTCGATGCGCAGAAGATCTTCAAGGAAATTCCAGCCAACGCGCTGCAGATTCAGCCGCTGCCGTTGGATTGGACCTTCTACTGCTACGAGTGCGGCTCCATGGCTTCGATGAAGACCTGCCCGCACACGACCAAGGCCGTCATCGACGATAACGGGAAGTACCAGGGCGGCGCCCGGTTGATGCTATCCGGCACGCTGCTGCGGAAACTTATGAGTGAAGGCAAGCAGGTTCCGCCGGAGTTCTCGAAGCCGGAAGTGATTGCCGTCCTCAACGAGTATTACGACAAGCTAGAAAATAAGGTGGAGGTGAAACTGCACAAGGCCGCAACGGGAGAGAAGTAGGATTTTCCGTTTCAGCTAGCTAGATGGGGCTTTCACTCTGCGAAACGATCCGCAGGTCCGGGCCGCTTGCCTTCAGGCGGGCGGCCCTGTTTCATCGAGGACGGACGAAAGGAGGAGCCATGACCAAGTGTTGTTCAAGATTGCTGGGCCTTATAACGGTACTGCTGCTTTTGCCGACGCAATTATTCGCGTCCGGCGGGGCGGATTTACCGAAACTAATGGTCTTGGTGGCTGATACACGAAAGTATTCAGGCTGGGAAGCGTGGTGGGGAAACATATATAACGAAGGGCATCTTGAGTTTGCACTCATCACCACGATCGTCATTCCGGTGGCTGGCGCGGTCCTTGGGTTGCTGGCAGATTTGGTGATGTCGCGAATCGGCATCGACTTGAAGAACAGAGCGCTGGCCGAACATTAATCGTGGCGCTTCGGCGAGGAGACGAATATGGATTGGCTGCATACGCTCATGCCTATTGCCGGCGTCCCGATTTTTTGGCCAGGGTTGATTATTCTGGGCTTCGGCGTCGGCATCATCGGAGGGTTTTTCGGGATGGGCGGAGCTTGGATGGTAACGCCTGGACTGAATATTCTCGGTTTCCCAATGGCCTTTGCGATCGGCACGGATGTCGCGCACATGGCCGGCAAGTCTCTCATCGCCACGATGCGGCATTCGAAGTTCGGCAATGTGGATTATCGGCTGGGATTCATCATGGTTTTCGGCACCATCGGCGGGTTTGAAGTCGGGGCCCAAATGATTATGTGGCTGGAACGCATCGGGCAAATCAACGTTGTTGTCCGGTGGTTGTACGTGCTGCTCTTGACCCTGATCGCCTGGATGGTATTTACCGATGTCGCTAAGAGAAAGAAAAAAGAGCGCGCTGCGGCGGCGTCCGGCCAGGCACTGGATCCCCTGACAACCGGGCTGGAATGGCACAAGAAGTTACATAAGATTCAGATTCCACCGATGATCAACTTTAAGGTTTCGGGGATTCGCTGCTCGGCTTGGCTGCCAATCAGCATCAGCTTCCTGACGGGATGGTTAGCGGGCATCCTGGGTATCGGTGGCGGACTGGTTCGCATGCCGGCATTGATTTACCTGCTCGGAATTCCAACGCACATCGCTGTCGGCACGGATCTGTTTGAAGTAGCGATCTCGGGTCTCTACGGTGCGGCCACCTATAGCTACAAAGGCCGAGTTGAACTGTTTGCAGCTCTCATTATGTTGTGCGGCGCGGCGGTCGGAGCGCAGATCGGCACGGTGGCCACCAAGTACGTCAAAGGCTACGGCATCCGAATCTTCTTCGGCTTGGCTGTAGTGGGCTGTGAGCTCTCGATCATTATGAAGTTGATGTCCGGCATCTTTCCTAACGTTAAGACGATTACGGACCAGGCCGCGACGGTCATCGTTCTCGGCGCAGTATCGGCAATTTCAATCTACATCCTGATTGCGTTCCTGAAAGGCGTCCGGGACGAACGGGCGCAACGAAAACCCCCAAAAGTGACCTCAGCTCATGCTGACTAGAAAGGAGCAAACCATGACAATTAGCAAGAAGATGTTAACGCTGCTTCTGGCATGTGCCCCTGTGCTGTTCAGCTTGGGATGCAGTAATTACGGGAAGGTCGATCAGGGGCGTGTCATCGCGTTCGATAAGGAAAAAGGGTTAGCCACCGTGATTCGCGACTCGGCAGGTACGACGAACAAGCCCTCGTATGACCTGCTGCCGCCCGTCACCATCAAGATTCCACCCGACCCAGACGAGATGGGACCGCACCCGGCGGCGGGTAAACGGTTGTTGTTCGATACGGAAAGCAAGAAGGTCGTAGTGTACGACGCGATTGCCGGCAGCATTAAGACAATTACCTACACGCCGCTGTTGGAGGTGTCGAACGTAGCCAAAGACGATGCTCGCGTCAAGGGCGTGCAGTTCCCTATTGTCGATCGGCAGAACAAGGCAATCACTCTTTATTCATCTCGTGACAGGAAACTGGTGAAGTTCACGGTGGCTGACGAGTATTTCGCGCTTCCCGATGACACATGGAAAGCCGGAGACGATGTCCGTTACTACTACAAGAAGCCAGGACAGGCACTCCGTCTGATGAATGTCAGCGCGACCGACGTGATGAAGGGATAAGACCGGAAAGCAATCGTGGATAGCCCTTATCCTTCGGGCTCCAAGCGGTTTTTCTTGCGTGGCTAAGTTGAACACTTGCCCCGCAAGGAAGGCCGCAGCCGTATGTATTCGCCAACCAAAGTAGCCTTTCACTACAGGCGGCACAGCCCTTGGCGGCGCCGAACCTGGAGCAACATCCACTGACCCACTACTCGAACTTCGACCTCGAAAGACGGCGGAATCGCTACTGTGTCACAATCTTGAGGTCCCTTGCGGGACTTCGCCACGGCGGTCGCGGGCGGGAACCCCGTAAGATGCCGAGGCTCGCAGGCCGAACCAGGAGTGACACTCGATGCCGTGGCCGTGGTGGAAGAAGAGGAAGCCGACGGAACCAGCAGGTTCCCTGCAGGACAGGGTTCGGGGCCGCTACGTCAATTTTCGCGAACTGCTCTCCCTCAATAACGATTGTCTGGAGTTGCTGGCCAGCATTCAGGAAGACCTGCAATACGCTCCACGCACCCGGGAGTTACTGAGCGATCGCGTGGGTTGCGTCTTCGATAAGACCGCCGAGGTGGTTCGAACGCTGGAACGGCTGACCGGCTACGACAATCATGTGCTTCTCACATCGGTGCAGGCGCAGCGCCAGGAAGTCGAGAGGTATATCGCGGCGGATGACCTGCGGCCCACGAACTTTTCGGCCTCGCTGTCCGAGGTGAATGCAGCCTCCGGCGCCGAAGTCGGAGCCAAGGCCGCCGTGTTGGGCGAGATCAAGAACAAGCTGAAATTGCCCGTGCCCAATGGTTTTGTTCTGACCGCGCACGCCTACCGGCAATTTTGCGGAATACCGCTGTGGCGGCACTTCCGCGATAGCACGCGAAACCTGGATCTCAATGACCTGAATCTTCTGCGCAAGGTTTCCACCGAACTAACGGACTTGGTGATGGCCGCGCCGGTACCGCGCGCGATTGAAGTCGCTCTCACGGAGCGCGCGCTTGCACTGCAGCGGGCGGGAATGGCGATTGCGGTCCGATCCAGCGCCGTGGGCGAAGGCGGCGAAAAGACATTTGCCGGCCAGTTCACCAGTTATCTCAATGTTCCCGTCGATCAGGTTGTCGACGCTTACAAACGGGTGGTTGCGGGGCGTTTCAGTGAACGAGCGTTGTTCTACCGCTTGTCCGCCGGACTGCCGGAAGTGGAAAGCCCGATGGCGGTGCTCTGCCTCGGAGTGATACGGGCGCAATCGGCGGGGATTCTCTACACCAGAGATCCGAAGGATCGCAAGCTCGATGCCCTCTGGATCACCGCCACGCGAGGACTGGGATTGGACATCGCAAGCGGCCAGGTGCCCGCGGACTTGTTCGTGGTGGAGCGCGAATGGCCGCATCGCGTGGTGGAGCAAAGCATCGTCGCTAAAGAGGAAGCGGTTGTGCTGGCGGAGAACGGCGGGGTGCTTCGCCGCCCCACCTCGCCTGAAGAGGCTTCGACCCCCAGCCTCAACCCGCGAGAACTGGCGCTACTGGCGGATTGGTCGCTGCGCATCGAAAAACACTTCGGCGTCCCGCAGGATATCGAATGGGCGCGGGACGAGCGCGGGCAGGTCTGGATTGTGCAAGCACGTCCGTTGGCGCTGGTGGACTCGCCGCAGACACGAAGCAAGGCACGGGTAAAAGCCGAGCCGCTGCTCGCCGGTGGCCGCACGGTTTATCCCGGCAGAGTTTCCGGTCCTGCATTCCTGGTCAACGACTTAAAGACCTTGGGCGATACGCCGCAAGGCGCAATTCTCTTCTTACGTAAATCATCGCCTGAAATGGTGACGGTTTTTCCCCGCGTTTCAGGGGTGGTGGCCGAGATGGGCAGTGTGGCGGGCCACGCCGCCTCCCTGCTGCGAGAAGCCAAGATTCCTTCGATATTCGAGTTGGGCAGCGCCTTCGAGCATGTTAAGAACGGCGATCCTATCAGTCTGGACGCGGTGCAGCCCAGAATCTATTCCGGAATATTGTGGCCGCCCAGGGTCATTGAACCCGAAATCCGGGAACGCTACCAGGAATCCAGCGTCAAAGCCGACCCAATTAACCGGCGGTTGCTGGTGCTTCATCTGCTGGATACCTCGTCTTCGGATTTTCGCCCGGCGGGCTGCAAATCAGCGCATGACGTGCTGCGGTATTGTCACGAGAAGGCGGTCGAAGCGATGTTCGCCGTGAACGACAATGCCTTGGAAGGCGATCTGACCTGCTCGAAAAAATTGATGACGCCGGTGCCGGTGAACATCTATGTGCTCGACCTCGGAGGCGGTTTGGCGCAGGAAGATCCAGCGTCGCCGGAGGTCCGGCCCTCGGAGATCGTCTCATGGCCTTTTCAAGCGCTATGGCAGGGATTGACGCATCCGGGCGTTACCTGGCAGCGCGGGATGCCTGCCAGCCTCAGCGATCTGGCGTCGGTGGTGGCGAATTCGATTACCGCGACCACCACGGGAGCCATGCGGGCACTGGGCGATCGCAGCTACCTGCTGGTGGCCGACGAGTACATCAACCTCAACACGCGGTTGGCCTATCACTTTACGCTCGTCGATGCCTGTCTATCGCAAATCACGAGCCACAACTACATCTCCTTCCGCTTCGCCGGAGGGGGCGCCACTCCATATCGCCGCAATCTCCGCGCCTGTTTCATCGAGGCTTGCCTGGCGCACTATGGATTCCTGGTGGACCGCCGGAATGACCTGGTGAACGCGTGGTTCAAAAAGGGGCCCGCGGACGAGACTGAAATTCGACTGAATATCATTGGGCGTCTCATGGCTTGCGCCAGCCAACTGGATATGTACATGACCAGCAATGCGGTGATGCAGCGTTACGTACAGCAATTTCTGGACGGCAACTATGCCTTTACGGTTGCCGTTGCGGACAACGTAAAGCCAACGGCGGCTGACGTTTGATTGCACGGCCGCTCCCGCACTGGATTCGGCGGGATGGTCAAGCCGTTGCGAAATGCTGGCTGGCAAATCTGCATCGCTTACTCCAGCAATTCTGATGTTTTTTGAAGCGAGGCGCACTTTTGCCTTGCCAGACGATTGATTCTCACCCGCTTCAGTGGTAAATTCTCTCCAATCAATCTCGTTCTTCCAACCGGAAGATCCTCTTAATCGTTGCGGCAGATCACTAAGCTTTTTGAAAAGGAATTTACGAATGGCCAGTAGTTATCGTACCCCCCACGAATGCGAGGAGATTTTCGCCACGATCGATCCGGAAAAAGTACGGGCAGCTTCAGCGCATCTACGCTCCTGGTTGCCGACACCGGATCGTCAACACCTCCGTAAGATCATCAGCGAGCACGGTCATTACGGGTGGATTTTTCACTTGCACGATGAGGAAGTGGCGGCGGAGCCCAGCCATCGTTCGAAGGCCGTGATCGCGGCCAGAGGACACTTTCAATTTGCCACCGTAGTTCGTAATGAACTTCGGTGCTCCGGCTTTGGTGAAAAGGAGTTGGGAGTTCAGAACCTGGACGATGTGTACTTGTTCATTGTCGAGGAAGCAATGAAATCAGAACGCTGAAATCGGGGACGGCCTCCCGCGGGTTGGCGGCAAATCCGCCGTAGAACCCTTTACCGGCCGGGAACCTGGATTGCGTCAAGCCCGCGAATAATCTGCTGCTCCTGTGGACTGAAGCCCGACCTGAACGGTATGGAATCAAGCGCTCTGCGTCTTTGCTCCGGCGGCAGAGTGCGCAGTTGACGCAACTGCTGCACCACGGCCTGCCGGCGATCGGGCCCAAGGCCTCGGAACTGCTGGAACAAACCCTCCACCCGTTGCTGCTGCTCCGGGGGCATGCGCTCAAGCATGTCCATGCGGTTCAAAACCCGCTGCCTCGCCTCAGGCGGCAAACTGCTGAAGTGATCGAGGTGCTGCCGTAGCCGTTGTTGACGCTCTGCGGAAAGACCCCGAAAGTCCTTGTCCTGTTCGAGCTGTTTCCTCATCTGGTCGGAAGGTAAGTTGCCGTACCGGCGAAGCCAATCGCCACGATGCGGCCCGGGGCTGCGAGGCTGCAATCCCTGCTGACTACCGGGCGGAGGCCCGGGTCTGCCCACTGATTGCGCCAGTTGCAGTCTCCGCTCCGCCGGGCGGAACCTTATCGGCGGCATTGCGTGGGCCCCGCCCGCCACATGCGCCCCTACATGGCTCGCCGGTGGCGCGGACCTGGGAGCGGACGCTGCCGCCGGCGGCGGGACGGCAAGAGCACAGGACAAAAAAGCACGACCAACAGCACGATAGGGTGAGACGTGATCACTTTCCCGTGTCCCTCAGCTTCCAGAGCAGGATCAACACCTTCTGCAAATTCAATTAATTTGCAGTGCCTCTGCTGTCGCCATTGTCCAAAACGTCAAGTGCCTCGAATTCCTGTAACAGGTCAGAGTGCTTTTCCAGATATTGCAAATCGCCCACAGCTGTGCCCCTGACTGCCGCAACCGAATGATCCGCGCTATTGGCACCGCTTTGCCGGCCCAGGAATGACCCCACGCCCAAGGCAAGCAGAATAGTGGCTGCGAGAGCGACAGCGGCCGGTTTGCGGAACCAGCCGAACCATCCCACGGTAGACTTTTGCTGCTCTTCGCGCAGCCGGGCCTGGAGCTTGACGTCGAAATACGGCGACGGCTCCGGCGACTGCCACTCGTCGAGCAGTGCCATTGTCCTTCTGATCTGCTCCAACTCGAGCGCGCATGGATCGCAAGCCGAGCAATGCAACTGAATTTCCGGTGAAGCCGGCCCGCCTTCCACCGCCACTTCCAGCAGTTGTTCGCGAACATCCGTGCAATTCATAACAGCCCCTAGATAAAGTCCTGCAGCTTGTCCCGCAAAGTCTGGTACGCGCGGAATAATAGTGATTTGGTCGCTGACTCGCTCAGGTGCAATACTCCGGCGATTTGGCGATAGTCCATGTCCTGATACTTGTGCATAAGAACCGCCATGCGCTGCCGCTCCGGCAGTTCTTCCACATGACGGCGAATTGCGGCCAACCGCTCACGGCGAAGCATCTGTTGCTCGACGTTCAGCGTACCATCGGCCACATCAATCGAAAGCCCGGTGTCCTCGTCGGTTTCGTCCAGACTAACCTTGGTCTCCGGGCGCTCGTGCTTGTTGTCGCGGGCATGATTCACAGCAAGGTTGGTCGCGATCCGGTAGAGCCAGGTGGTGAACTTCGCGCTTGCGGCATAACCTTCCCGCGAACGATAAACGCGGAGGAAAACCTCTTGCGCCAGCTCCTCGGCGATTGCCGAGTTATGCACCATCCGGTACATAAAACTGATCATTGCGCGACGGTACTTCTCGATCAGGTAATTGAACGCGGCATCATCTCCGGCTTTGACCCGGAGCATAATGTCGGCGTCACTCAGGTCAGCAGCAGGAGCGCCACCCTGTTGGGCGCGAACCGCATCCCCTGGGCCTTGCTGGCCGACATATCCCGCAGGCATTACCCGCTCAAACGCTGCGCTGCCCATATCCGATGGAACACCGTCGGCATCCGAAAGTTTCGGGTTATCTCCGCTTGGATCAGAGTCGGGTCCGGAGAGGAAATTGACCGTCGGCCGATTGGTGTCTCTCAAATCCATCCAGAGTCCGGGGTGAGAAGCAGAATATTCTTCATCAATTATGCCTGATAGGTGCAAGTCTGCCGGGCCGAAAAACATCCGACCAAGGTGCCATATAGACGATGTGGAGCTGCTACACTCTTTCGGACGCACACCGGGGAGTATGGTAACCAGAAAAGATATTCCTCGAAAGTGCCTTCTATTCAGCTAGTTGTGAATCTCTACTGGGCCGGCTCTGCATCGCTTCCACTCTCGACAATCATTGACGGGCAGGGGAAGCACGGATGTTTGCCGAAGAGGATCAACGATTGCATGTGTCTACCGTGACGACTTTGGCAGGGTCAGCAACTTCCTTCCGCACTCCTAATCAATTCCCTTCGCAGTTGTACTTCTGCAGATTGACCAATCTGAGTTGGAAGGCCTGAGCACAGTTCCAAGACGCACTCGTGGCTTCCGCTGCCGTTCGCACGAGGATCATCGTCGCAGGCAGAACGAATTAGTCAACGTGTTGGCAGGAGTACCAGCGTAGGCAGCATATCGCTATTCTCCGCATCCAAAAACATAACTTTAAACATCGAGAACTCGGGCAGAACGACATCCGGAATGCCGATTTCCGGGCCGAACTGGCTGTTATCCGCACATCCATGGAAGCCGAGGAGCGGCAACGTCCGGCACTGAACTGTCCTGGGAGAAAAGGAAAAGACAATGAGACGAATTCTGGTGTTGCTTGTAGGCTTAGGCCTTGTATGGGGAAGTGTTTGCGCAACCGCGCAGACTCCTTCACCAACGCCCGTTTCGCCGACTTACAGCAATGCAAGCTTGAGCGGCACATACGTTTTCAGGTTGCATGCGGAAGGCCGTTCCAATATCACCCCCTACACCTATTCCATGATTGGCACGCTCACAAGCGACGGGAGCGGCACGATTACCAGCGGTCAGTTCGATTTGAACAATGGCGCAACTGCCAGCCCGCAAACGCCGGAACAGCTTACTGGCAGCTACACGATCGGCACAGACGGGCGTGGTCAAGTGACGTTGAACGTGGCAAGTGCAAACCTGCCGAACAAGTCAAGCGGGAGCCTCGTCTTATCATTGGTATTGGAATCCAGTGCCCGAGGGCGTGTAGTTGAAGTCGCACAAAACGAAACTGCGTCGGGTGTACTGCAAAAACAGGCGGCAGCACCATCTCTGGCAATGATTTCGGGCGCATACGCAACTTCAGGTTTTGCGCTAATGTACTCCTTCCCCAGCATTCCGAGCGGGCCTGCTCGTGGCATCTGGCTTGGACAGGTGACTGCGAATGGAGCGGGGAACATCACAGGAACCATAGATGCCAACGTGCCGAACAACCCGCAACCCAACTTTCCGGTGGCCGGAACCTTTGCTCTTGTGAATGGACGTGCGATGGGTAGCAGTTCGGGCGTCTCGGTGGTGTTGTACCCTGTTGACAACACTATCGTGTACCTCATGAGCCTTGGCCCGCAAACCACTTTGACTTCTGGCACCGTGCCACCAGAGTTATTGGGCACGCTTGAGCTACAGCAATAAACTTCGGATTGCCGCCGACTCATACCGGCGTTTGGCGGACTCAGGGTGGGATTCTGCGAGCGGGAAGGGCGTTGGCCTGAATTCCGGGCCGGAAACGGTCAGTCCGCAAATCGTCTCCTCCACTGTGCTCAAATCTCCGCGCAGAGAAGCGGTGCGCCAGTATTTGCCACGGGATTAAAGAGCCCAAGTGCAAAGGGCGCAGCGTCGGAGCGACTGACTCGCTCTGACGTAGTCCCCATCGTTGCTTCGGCATCCTTATGGGCACTTGCACCGGCGATGATCCATTAGGCCCCGTACTCAAATTCGGGATATAAGTCGACGTTGGTGTCTTCGGGACAGGGTTTTCCCTATTGACGTGCTCTGGCCGCTGATCTAAGCTTCTGTTTCTCGAAAATTCCAAATACCAGCGCAACATGAGAAGGGGGACGTGTCCGATGAAGCACAGGTGGCAGTTGGGATTTACCCTGATTCTGCTTATCTCCTTGGTTTTTGCAACGGGATGCCAGCAAGGTTCCGACTCCAAGACCATCAAGATTGGCCACGCCGCGTCGCTAACCGGCGACAACTCCGTGTTCGGTCAATCGGAGGCCACCGGCCTGAAGATCGCGGTCGAAGAAATCAACAAGAACGGCGGCGTTCTGGGTAAACAGCTTGAACTGATTTCCGTGGATACCCGAAGCGACCCGGCCGAGGCCGCGAATGCCGTGCGGCGCCTGGTGGACCAGGACAAAGTGAGTTTCGTGCTGGGTCCTTCGCAGAGCGGATCGACGCTGGCCGCGACCCCGATCGTGACCGCGGCGAAAATTCCGCTGATTGCGGCGGCAGCCAGCAACCCATACGTCACGGTGAGCAAGCAAACGGGGCAAACCTATAAATATATATTCCGCGTTTGCTTTATCGATACTTACCAGGGCATTGTCATTGCCGACTTCGTATATGACCGGCTGAAGTCGAGGAAAGCGGCCATCCTTTACGACGTTGGCAGCGATTACTCGCAGTGGCTGGCAAAGTATTTTGAAGAAGCCTTCGTAAAGCGCGGCGGGACGATCGTTGCGAAAGAGGCGTATCGAACCGGCGAATTGGACTTCCGGGCACCGCTCGGGAAGATCAAAGAGACCCGTCCGGACATCGTCTTTCTGCCGTTGACCCAGAAGGATGGGGCGCTGGCGGCGAAACAGGTTCGCGACTTGGGGATCACCGCAACCATCATGGGCGGCGATACCTGGGCCAGCCCCGACATTCTGCCGCTTGGCGGCAAGGCTCTTGAGGGCGCGTATTTTACGAACCTTACTTCCTTTGAAGTCCCCAAGGTCCAGCAATGGGTCGCCCAGAATGAAAAGCGGTTCGGCGGGCCTGTCGTCCGCAACGCTCTCCTGGTCAATGATGCGATCATCTGGCTGGTCGATGCGATTAAGCGAGCCGGAACTACCGATGGCGAGAAGGTCGTGGCCGCACTCGAGCAGACTAAAGATCTCCCGGTGCTGACCACGGACAAGTTCACCGTCGATGCCAAGACTCATGACCCGCTAAATCGTCCGGCATTCTTTTTCACGGTCAAAGACGCAAAATTTATCTTTGTTGAAAGCTACGCAGCGAGATGACACTATAGGACGTTGAGCCGCCATGCTACTTGCAGCCTATGGTCTCAAGTATCGTGGCGGCTTATTTGTCAGGCGGCGAAGTGACGCCCTTCGTCCCCAAGCAGGAGAATCGTGTGTTTTTGCAGACGTTGATAACCGGGATTGCGATTGGTGGGATTTACGCGCTCATGGCAGTGGGCTACTCCCTTGTATTCAGCATTCTCAACTTCAGTAATTTTGCGCACGGCGTCATTATCATGCTCGGCGCATACTTCGGCTTCTACGCGTGCGAATGGTTCCACGCGCCTGTTCTGGTTTCGATGGTGGGCGCGATGGTCGGAACCGCAGTCCTGGCGGTTGTGGTCGAGAAACTGGCCTACCGTCCGCTGCGCCTGAAACGCGCTGTGCCCTTGTATTTCATGATCAGCGCGATGGGCGCGGCTATCTTTCTTGAGAATCTCGTATACGTTTCGGTGGGGGCGCATTTCTTCAGCTACCCGGCATTTCTGCAGCAATCGGTTCAGATCGGGAAATCGAACCTCGGCCTTTTGGATATAGGAGCTCTGTCGCTGTCTGCCGTCGCGATCACCTGCTTGACGCTCTTCCTCAGCAAGGCGAAGCTCGGCATCGCGATCAGGGCGGCCTCCCGCGACATGACGGTCCTCGGAACGCTTGGGGTCAATATCGACAGTCTTTTGATGGTGGTGTTTTCCATTGCAGGGCTGTTCGCAGGTATGGCCGGCGTGTTCCTCGGGATCAAGTACCTGGTCTATCCAACCATGGGCTGGATCACGAACAAGGCCTACATTGCCGCGGTGATTGGCGGCATTGGCAGCCTTCCGGGATCGGTGGTTGGCGGCATTATTTTAGGGGTCGTCGAAAGCTTTGTTTCGGTTTACCTGTCGACCGCATTGCGGGACGTATTCAGTTTCACCTTCCTGATTGTGCTGCTGTTGTTCCGTCCTTCAGGCCTGTTCGGCAAGACGTTGGACGAAAAAGTTTAGTCGCGGAATGGTCGAGCGGGCTGGGCGAAGCCAGGATTTACCTTCGCACGCTCGTCCAGGAGCATCAAGCGGATGGGATATGTTGTCGGAGTCATAATTCTTAGCGCCGTCCAGGCGATTGCGACCACCGGGCTGGCGCTGTTCACCGGCTTCACCGGCCAGTTTTCGCTGGGGCACGCCGCCTTCATGGCAATTGGCGCCTATACGGCGGCGATTCTTACGCACTTCTATGGTGTTTCCTTTCTGCTCGCGATCCTGGCAGGCGCAATCTTCGCAGCCGCAAGTTCGCTTGTGATCGGCGTCCCTACCCTGAAAGCCAAACTCCGCAGCGACTACTTCGCGATCGCCACATTGGGATTCGGCGAGGCAGTCCGGGTTCTGCTGGAGAATTTGGAGATCACACAGGGCGCGCGCGGACTGCCGGGCATTGCGCGGCTGACGGATCTTCCGGTGGCCTTGGTGGCACTGGCCATCACCGCCTGGCTGGCGCGGGATTTCGTCCGCTCCCGCTATGGATGGCGGGCAGTGGCCGTGCGGGAGGACGCAATTGCCGCAGAGATGATTGGCGTCAACGTTTTCCAAACGAAGTTGACATCGCTGGCATGCAGCGCTGCCTTATGCGGAGTTGCCGGCGCGCTGATGGCGCACTACCTCATGTTCATTCAACCGGCGATGTTTACCGGGGTGCAGTCGACGGCATTGATTACCGCGGTCGTGGCCGGCGGGATAGGCAGTTTGACTGGGCCAATTCTGGCCGCCGCCGTCTTCGTAATGCTTCCGGAGTTCCTGCGGTTGGCTAACATGTGGCGTCTCGTAATTTACGGGCTGATGCTGATCCTGATCATGATTTTTCGTCCAGCCGGGCTGATGGGCTATCGGGAATTTTCTCTGAAACCGGTTCTTCGCCTCTGGCAGCGGTTTAGCGGAAGGGGGAGAACAAGTGCTTCTTGAACTCAGGCAGGTGGCGAAGACGTTCGGGGGCATCAAGGCCGTTGACGTTTTCGACATGGCGGTCGAAGAGCACGAAATTGTCGGCTTGATCGGGCCGAATGGGGCAGGAAAGACCACGGTCTTCAACCTGATCACGAGCGTCTACAAGCCGGATTCCGGCGAGATCTATTTCGCCGGAGAGCCGATTCATCAGCTCCCGCCGCACAAAGTGGTCGGCAAGGGTATTGCGCGTACCTTCCAGAATATTCGGCTGTTTAACAACCTTTCGGTTCTGGAGAATGTGAAGCTCGCCTTGCACAACGTGCCCTCCTACGGGTTTCTGAGCGCAATGCTCGGACTTCCCTCGACGCGCCGGCAGAACCAGGCCGTGGTCAAGACGGCGATGGAGTTTCTGGACTTGATGGGGCTTTCCGACAGGGCCATGATGCGCGCCGGCGGACTGCCCTACGGGCTGGCCCGGCGCCTGGAAATCGCGCGAGCACTGGCCCTGTCGCCGAAACTGCTTCTGCTGGATGAGCCTGCCGCTGGTATGAATCCTGATGAAATCGTGGACCTCCGCGATTTGATCGCACGCGTTCATCGCGACTTCAAGCTAACCATTGTTTTGATCGAACATCGCATGGACCTTGTCATGGCGATCTGCCCGCGATTGGTGGTCCTCAATTTTGGAACCAAGTTGACGGAAGGAACACAGCAAGAGGTTCAGACCAATCCTGCCGTATTACAGGCGTATCTCGGAGGTGACTATGCCAATGTTGCAGGTTAGTGGCGTCTCCGTCTTTTACGGCAAGATACAGGCTCTGAGTTCGGTGTCGCTTGAAGTCCATCAGGGTGAGGTGGTCGCTCTGATTGGGGCTAACGGAGCCGGGAAATCCACCCTAATTTGGACAGTTGCCGGCGTGCTGAAGCCTGTCGCCGGAAAAATTCTTGTGGAAGATAAGGTTGCGCCCGCGCAGCCTCACGTTGTCGCCAAGATGGGGATCAGTCTGTCGCCGGAACGGCGGCGACTGTTTCCTAACCTCACGGTGAAAGATAACTTGAAGATGGGGGCCTATCTCCGTAAGGACCCGGAGGGCGTCAGGGCTGACGAAGAAGCGATGTACCAGCTCTTTCCGGTGCTGGCCGAACGCGGGGAGCAGTATGCCGGAACATTGTCGGGCGGCGAACAGCAGATGCTGGCGATTGCACGGGCACTGATGCGACGTCCCAAGCTGCTGCTTCTTGACGAGCCGTCGCTCGGCCTGTCGCCGCTGCTTACCTCGCAGCTGTTCGAGAAGATCGTCGAGGTGAACCGTCGCGGCGTCACAATTCTGCTTTCAGAACAAAACGCCTTCAAAGCACTCAGTGTGGCCCACAGGGCATACGTCATCGAGGCCGGTCGGATTACGGCTGAAGATACGGCGAAAAATCTGCTGGCAAGCGAGCACGTTCGCGCAGCCTATCTGGGCGTGAAGAGCGTTATGACCGACGACACGGCGGTATCAGGCAACTAGCCCACCGAGGCAGGCGCAGCCCTTGAGCTTTGAAGAAGAAGCTCGTCTCTACTGGGACGGAGCCGTGCCTGCCGCTCTCGGTCGGATCTGGTTCACCAAGTTCTCCGGAATCTTTCCCAGGATCGCATCCACGCAAGCACGGACGACGAGCATATCCATGCCGGTCATAGTAGCCGTTGTATAGGCGGCGACATGCGGCGTGGCAATCACATTCGGCAACTCAAGCAATGGATTTCCCACGGGCGGCTCCTGGCAATAGACGTCGAGTCCAACACCGCCGAGCTTGCCGGATCGAGCCGCTTCATAGAGTGCTGCTTCATCCACCAGTTGGCCGCGTGCGCAGTTGAGGAAAATGACGCCGTTTTTCATCCGCGCGAATTCCCTGGTTCCAATCAATCCCCGGTTTTCCTCGCTCATGGGACAGTGCAAAGAGATGAAATCGGAATTCGACAGGAGCTCGTCCAACGAAACGTAGCGTACCTGGTGCTCCGCCGCGAAGGTCGCATCTTCCATCACATCGTAAGCCAGCACCTGGAGCCCGAAGGCGCGCGCCTTGCGGGCGGTCATCTTGCCGATCTTGCCGAGCCCAACGATTCCGAGCGTCTGCCCGTCCAAATCCCGGCTCAGGGGCCGCTCCCATGCTCCGAGTTTTGTCTTTGCGGAAAATCCAATCAGGTCGCGGGTGAGCGCCAGCAGCATCGCCATCGTCAGATCGGACACCGCCTTCTCTTCTCCCGCACCCTCGCGGGTGGTGGTGACGTAGATACCGCGGTCCGCCGCCGCCTGTACGTCAATAGTGTCGTATCCAACTCCATGGCGGGCAATGATCTTCAGGCCCGGAAAATGATCCATCACGCGAGCGTTAAAAACGTCGTGGCTGGAGTAGTTAATGAGCGCAGCGTAGTGCGCCGGCAGCGCCAGCATGTCCGATTCGCTCATGGGGCCGCACGTAGGGTGGCGAACCAGTTGTATGTCTCGCGAACCAAGCAGCGCGTCGATTGCCGGTTGGGAATTGATGCCAAAATCGCTCGAAGTAACGAAGATTTCCAAGTTAGTCTCCAACGTAATTTTGCCCAACGGGCGCAAGCGTGCCGCACGCCGGTTCACCGTCTGCAAATTCTAATTCAGCAGCCGCTACCGTGCGACAGCTTCCTTGCCGGCAACCAGTTTGCTCATGGCCACCGCGAGTCGCTCCATGCCCTCGCTGCAGTTATCGTACGAGCAGGCGTAGGAGATGCGCAGATGGCCGTTGCCATTGGCGCCGAACACGGCGCCATCGACCAAGGCAATGCCGGCGTTCTCGAGTAAGTGGTCCGCAAGCTGTGCGGAAGACATTCCCGGCAGCGTTATCTTCGGGAAGAGGAAGAAGGTTCCGTTGGGAGCGCTTTCCAACTCAAGCCCAGGCACTTGCGGCAAAATATCGAGCATCAGCTTTCGCCGGCGCGCGAACTCCTGCATCATCGTTTCGGTGAAGGCTTCGCTCTGAGTCAAACCCGCGATCGCTCCCATTTGCGCGAACGAGCAAAGCGACAGCATCACATTCTGCTGCACCCGGGTGGCTGCGCTAACCACCGCTTCAGGTCCGGCAATGTAGCCGATGCGCCACCCGGTCATGGCATAGGTTTTCGACAACGAACCACAGACAATGGTCCTTTCCCGCATCCCCGACAAGCCCGCCGGCGAGTAGTGGACGTGTCCGTCATAGACCATCCTATCGTAGGCTTCGTCCGAGACCAGGATCAGGTTATGCCGGGTGCAAAAGGCCGCGATCTTCTCCAGTTGCTCGCGCGTAAGCACGCTGCCGGTGGGGTTGTGCGGCGAGTTGACGATCATGGCCTTCGTCCGTGGCGTAATGGCCCTGGCCGCGGCTTCGGGGTCGAACATAAAATTGTCGGAAGGGACAAGGTCGATGGCAATTGGAACGCCGCCGGCCAAATGCACCGTCCAGGGAAAAGGCCCGAAGGCAGGATTCGGGATGAGCACCTCATCGCCGGGATCGAGAATGCTCATCAAGGTCAGATATAACGCTTCCTGTCCGCCGGCCGTGACGATGATTTCCTTGTCAGCCTGATAACTGATTCCCTTGTGCCGCTTCACGTTCGCGGCGAGCGCCTCGCGGAGAGCGGGCACTCCGGCATTCGGCGCATAGTGAACGAACCCCTGGTCCAGAGCGCTTTTGGCAGCCTCTTTGATATGCGCCGGCGTGTCGAAGTCGGGCCTGCCGATCTCGAAGTGGATAACCTTGACACCGCGGGCCGCCAGTTCGTTCGCTCTCTCAAACGCTTTGCGAATGCCGGCGAAAGGAACTCTGCTTATCCGCCTACCGGTAAGAAATGCAGCATCCATGGTTCACACCCTCTCTGCCCCGCAGCAATCTCGAAAATCGTTTCTTGTCGTCTCGTTCGGCATGGATTCGCCATTGACCCGGGTCGCTGTAGTTCTCGAGCCGATCAGGAATAACAGCAGAATAACCGCAGGGGCGATGCGGAACCGGCACGACAGGATTAAGGGTCCGTGGCACTCAGCAATCGAGTGCCACGGCAATCCGATCAACATCATTTTGCGGCGAACGTCTCCACAAAAACGAACTTCCCATCTTTGATCTGGTTGAAATACGCCGGACGGTTCAGCGGATTGTGAGTCTTCGCATCGAGGGTGAACTTGTCCGTCGTCAAGACCGGCAGGTCCTTGGTCTGCTCGAGGGCGGCGACGATCTTGTCGCCATCCGTGGAATTGGCCCGCTTGATCGCATCCACCAGCGCGAACATCGCGTCGTTGACCAGCAGAGCATTGCGAACGATCGGTCCTCCGAACTGTTTCTGGTTGGCCTCGACCCACTTCTTCACGTTTGGCTCTTCGAACGACGCTGAATTAATGAAGTAAGAGCCGTTCAGAGCGGCACCGCCGAGGCTCAGAATGTCAGGACTGGCCCAGTTATCGCCACCCATCAAAATAGCCTTAATACCCAGGTCGCGAGCCTGCTTGGCGGCCAGCGCAGCATCCTTTTGGGTCAATGGCAGGAACAGCACATCCGGATTGCTCTCTTTGATCTTGCCCAGCGGCGCGCGGAAATCCAATTCGCCGGTCCGATACGCCTCTTTGCCGACTACCTTCCCGCCTGCCTTGACGAAGGCATCTTCGAAATATCGAGAGAGCCATTGAGAGTAGTCGCTCCCAACGTCATACAGCACGGCCACCTTGCGCGCCTTCAGCCGGTCGTAGGCAAATTCGGCGCCCACGGTTCCCTGGTAGGTGTCGATGAAGCAAACGCGAAAGACGTACTTGTAGGTTTCACCGGCCTTGCTGGCGGTCACATACGGATTGCTGGCTGTGGTCGAGATCATCGGCACCTTGGCCGCCATCACGACCGGAGTAGCCGCCATCGCCACTCCACTCTGCGCGACACCGATCACGGCCACGACTTTTTCCTGGTCGACTAAACGGCGAACGGCGTTTACGGTTTCCGCCGGATCGGCCCGAGTATCGACTGCCACCAATTGAATCTTCTTGCCGAGGACCCCGCCCTTGCTGTTGATTTCATCAACGGCAATCTTAAGGCCGGTATGCTCCGACTGACCAAACACCGACGCATCGCCGGTCAGCGCTACCGCGTGACCCACTTTGATTGTCTGCGGCTCCGTGCCGGTGCACGCCACGAGACAACTAACGGAAAGCAACATTACAAGGACGAACCCGCGCCTCAGCCATTTGCGCTGCATTTGCACACTCCCCTTCTGAAGATTTTCAGTCGATTTGATCGCGAGCACCAACGGTACAACGCACGGGTATTCACGTCAACGGATTTCGGCGCGAAAACGACACCGCGTGCAGCGCCGGCCAGGGCGGTTTCCCCGGAGTCTGCCTCCGCGAATCGGGTCCGGCTCAGGCGGATCATGGGCAGCTCCGGGGTCGGCTGCGATCGGGTGAGGTGGTCCCGCTGGAGATTCTGTGAGATACCCGCAAGCTAGTTCTCGAACTTCCGGATTGCAGCTTTTGAAACGACCGGCAGCCCGGTTTGGACTGCCGGCCGTGAGTGTTGTTTATTGCCGCGCCATGGCGATGCGAATGGCATCCTCTTTCGAGACCAGGTGATCCACGCTCTCGGCAGCGTCGGCGATGGCGATCTGCACCCCCTTGATGCGGCCGTTGAAGGCGTTGCCCGTGGAGCTGTAGTCCGGGGAGACAGGAGCCCCGCTGTCCTCGCCAACGTCGCAGCCGTCATCGGCCGAGAAGACCATCGCGAGTGTCATCGGAACTTCCCCTTCGCCGACCTTCTTACCGTCGGTGTACAGGGTTACCTTGCCGCCCTTACCCAGGCCGCCGCCGGCGTAGGCGAACTCCATCCTTACCTGGTGCTCGCCCCCAGGCAGAGGGCTCGCGGCCTCGACGTAGAATAGCTTAACCCCGCCAAGGTTGTAGCAGTACTTGAGCTTGCCGTTGTTGGCGTACAAACTCCAGCCGCCAATATTCGCACCCTGGGCGACGATCACACCCTTGGCGCCCGACTTCGGCACTACGATCTCGGCGGTCACTGAGTGGGATTTGTTCTTGATGTTGACGACGCAGTTCTCCGACAGGCGGCCCATACCGCTGAAGAGCAACTGAGTCTTGCCTTTGATCAGCACCGGCCTGCCTGCGGTGTCCGGGTTCATGCGCCCCATGAGGTCGTCGTTCAACGGCAATACGTTGTACTTGACTGCCTCGATCATCCAGAGGCGTTGCAACTCGTGGAGTTTCTCCGGGAATTGCTTTGACAGGTCGTTCGCCTGGCTCCAGTCCTTCTCCGTGTCATAGAGTTCCCAGACGTCGTCGTCGAAGGCGGGGGTTTTCTCCCCGATGAGCAGCCAGGGCGTCTTGTGCCGCGTCACCGCCGTCCACCCCTTGTGGTAGATGGCGCGGTTTCCGAACATCTCGAAATACTGCGTCTCGTGCCGCTCCGCCGCCTTAGCGTCGTTGAACGAGTACAGCATACTCACACCCTCAATGGGATGCTGCTGCACGCCGTTCACAAAGGTCGGCTCGGGGAGCCCGGCCGCCTCCAGGATCGTCGGCGCAACGTCGATGATGTGGCTGAACTGCCACCGCATCTCGCCCTTCGCCTTGATTCCCTCCGGCCAGTGGATGATCGTTCCGTTGCGTGTTCCGCCCCAGTGCGAAGCGACCTGTTTGGTCCACTGGTAGGGAGTGTCGCAGGCATGCGCCCAGCCCACGGCGTAATGGGGGTAAGACTCGGGTCCGCCGATTTTATCGATTCGGGCCATGAGAAATTCCGGCGTCTCAAGGGCGTGCATCCCGTTGAAGTTCAGCATCTCGTTGAACGTGCCATTTATCGTACCCTCGGCCGAAGCGCCGTTGTCGCCGATAATGTAGAACACGAGCGTGTCGTCAAGGATTTCCAGCTTCTTCAGGCCATCGAGCAGCCGGCCGATATGGTAGTCGGTGTACTCCATGAAACCCGCGTAGACTTCCATCTCCCGGCGCAGCACCGGTTTGAGCGCCTCAGGCATGTCGTCGAAAGCCGGGATCTCCTTGTGACGCGGCGTGAGTTTGCAGTCCGCCGGGATGACGCCCAGTTTTTTCTGCCGGGCAAAGGTCTCTTCGCGCAGTTTGTCCCAGCCGCCATCAAACTTGCCCTTGTATTTATCGGCCCATTCCTTGGGCACGTGGTGAGGGGCGTGGGTTGCGCCAGGTGCGAAGTAAACGAAGAAGGGCTTGTCGGGTGCTAGGGCCTTCTGCTGCGACATCCAAGCCATGGCCTTGTCGGTCATGTCCTCCATCAAGTGGTAGCCCTCTTCGGGCGTCCTCTTCAGCTCGACCGGAGTGGTGCCCTCGTAGAGCGTGGGATACCACTGGTTCGCCTCGCCGCCGATGAAGCCGTAGAAGTACTCGAAGCCGCCGCCGCCCGTGGGCCATGCGTCGAACGGTCCCACCGGGCTTGTCTCCCACACCGGCACTTCGTGGCACTTGCCGAACTGAGCCGTGTTGTAGCCGTTGAGCTTCAGCGTCCGCGCGAGCGGCGACATGGTGTTGGGCAGCACCGAGTTGTAGCCCGGCGCGCCGCTGGCGATCTCGGTGATACAGCCCATGCCGGCAGAATGGTGGTTGCGCCCGGTCAGCAGCGCCTGCCGTGTCGGCGAGCACAGGGCGGTGGTGTGGAAGCGGTTGTACTTCAGGCCATCCGCCGCCAGTTTTTCCGCGGTGGGCGTCGCGCATGGACCGCCGAAGGCGCTGGACGAACCGAACCCGGCATCGTCGATGAGGATGATCAGCACATTGGGCGCGCCTTTGGGCGGGCGCAACTGCTCAATGGGGGGATACTTCGTCTCCGGATCCTTGGCGTCGTAGGTTGTCAAACCGATGTGTGGTTGATCCGGAATCGGCAAAACTGTTCTCTGAATCTGATCTCGGTCATTCATGGGGAGTATTCCTTCCTTACTGAAGTCTTGAACGCGTTTGCCCAATGGTGAAAAGAACCGACACGTCCCAATTCCGCCATTAAGGATAGGACTCCTCCCCTCTCGAGATAACTGTCAGAATGTGCAGCCTTTGCGTTACGCCTGCTTTGGGCAGCATGACACCTCGGCCCATAGCGACAAGCGACCTAACTAACTGATTTTGTGGGGAAGCACTCGTTAGGAGCGAGGGTTAGGTGCGTGCTCGTCGCATACGACAGCGACTAGGCGGACTTCCGCCACCCGTCCGAGCACATGGGTAGCAATATTGGGACAACCGGGGTGATCACAGAAATATTCGGCGAGCAGTTCTTCGGTCCCGTCCGGCGTGATGAAGCCCGTCTTGATCGTTATCTGAGGAATGGAGAATCTCCGCCGTTTTCGGAGAATAAAGGCCCGTGGCACTGAAGGAACTCCGATAAAGGTACTAAGGCGAGTTCAAATTACAGCTTAGAATTTCTAATTTGCGCCGAACAGGATAATGCCTGCTGGCAGGAGAATCGCCGAGTCCACCTTGTTTACGTTTCACCAACTCTTGACGTCGACACGACAACTGCGCCGAAGTGAGTGTTGCTGCGGACGGGATGAACAGTTCGTGAGTTTTAGCCAATCAAAAACAACAGCCACTCGTAAGTGGCTGTGCGGTAAAAACTTAGAGATGGTGGGCGCTACAGGATTTGAACCTGTGACTTCCACCGTGTGAATCTATAACTACTAATGTTTACAATAATTTACAAGTGCTCACTGGGGCTGCTAACTTCCGCTAAGTGCTTGTAAGTTCGTTCGCCATCGGGCTGGCCGTCGGGCTGTAGGTTTCGCCAATGGCAGTCGCATCGATCAACTGACCCACGGCTAACTCCCCAGAATCCTGGACTGGCTTGGCGAAGGGCCGCCGGGAGCAAGACGGTCAAGCGGCACACCCCGTCACTCCTGAACCCGTCTGCAGAGGTGTGTCGTAAATCTCGTTTTGGATGCGGGAATCCTCTTTGCAGCTTGACAGCGGCGGTAGCGCAACACAAAATCCGAGCTGATTACTTGCTCCTGTAAGCCGTCTTGATTATTTCGACCAGTGTGGTCAAGCCATCGCGTCAGTCCGACAAGGGGGTCTATGATTCACATGATTAGAAGTGTTGCCACCATGGTTATTTTCCTGTTTGTGTTCGGAACTCTTCACGCACACAGCGCCGCTGTTAAAGAAAGACCAAGCAAGCCAGCAAGGGCTAGCGCCACGCCGGAGGCGGAACAATCCGCTGGCGAGGTCAACCAGGATTTTGGCCGGATGACTCTCTGGCAGGCACGCAAGATGGTTGTAACTGGGTTCCAGACCTGTTCTTTGGGCATCGTCGGCGATCCCGGCAGTTTCAGGTTCAGCTTCGACAGCTTTGAATTCGACGCGAGATCGCGATGGGGCAAAGATTTCCAGCATTACAAGGTGGATATGAAGAGCCTGCCGCAGGTTTCCGTAAAACGCGGTTTTGGAGTGTATAAGCTAAAGGACGAGGCCGGAAAGGATTTTCCCGTCAACCATCTGGCATGGCAATGCCAGGAGCCCGCCGAGTCGGTTGCGAAGGCCATCAACCATTTGCGGAACATGGCTGGCGAGCAGGGCCTCGCCCTGCGCAATCTCCCCCAGGCAGCGGCAGCATGGCGAGCGCTTTCGCCAAAACCTGAGCTTCCGGAAGAGGTCCGGGCACAACGGTTGCTCGCCGAGACCGCATTCAAAGAAGGGAAACTCGGAAAGGCCCTGTATCACTACGAAAACGGCGTGGAACTCTATCCCGTATGGCCCGAAGGCCGTTTCAATGCCGCTTTGATGGCGGCTGAATTGAAGTTCTACAGCGAAGCAGTCGAGCACATGCGCGCGTATTTGGAACTGGTGCCCGATTCGCCCGACGCGCCATCTGCACGAGACCAGATTGTGATCTGGCAAGACAAGGCCACGGAGAAAGCTCGCGAGAGCATGCAAGACCAACCCCAAACGCCTGGTCCAAAGAGGAAGAAGTGAGGGAGGGACAATCCAGTATCCGCCTTCAGCACGGGGGAATCGCATGACTCGCTTTAGGGATATCGCGGGTCAATTCATCCTGCTGTTTCTTGCGGCAGCGGCTCCGGCAGTTCTTGCCCAGGGACCGGCAACGCCGGCGATGTCCGTCTGCCAGGCGAGAGGAACGGTTGTGGCGAAACTGCAACGGGTATTGACAGGCTACTGGGGCCGGTTGAATTCGACGCCCACCGGCATTGCGTTCAAACTAGGAGAACTTGAGTTCCAGGCTGTTCCCAACCACGACGGACCCAATGCCTACATGGTTTACGCCGTTCCCAAGAAACTCTTTCCTCCGGGTCTCTACACGGTTGATCTGAAGATTCTCGGAGAGGCTACACACAAAATCTGGAATGCTGACCCGCGGATATCATACATAGAAATCGACGGCAGAAGCCCCTTCGCAAAGGGAAACCTGTCCAACGCCGGTGTTCTCGGGTTACTCTGGTGGTTACAAGACGAAAAAGCAGCCCAAGCCTTCGCCAACGCGATCAACTCTTTGCGGCTCTCTGCTCGCGCTTACGATGCCTCTCGCGGCCCTTCTCCCGTTTGTTTCGCAGACAAAGACACAAAGAAGCGCTTCTGGGCAGAGTTTCAGGAGAGGGCCGCCACGTGGCGCGCGCTCCCCAGCAGACCTCCGATTTCGGACGACGTCAAGCAGCACCGGCTGGTGGCCGAGGATGCTTTGAACCAGAAGCAGTTTGCCGTCGCCGCCGCGGAGTATGAGGCGGGGCTGGAGATCAATCCGTTGTGGCCAGAGGGTCATTTCAACGCCGCGTTACTCGATGCCGAAATGAAAGCCTACGAAGACGCCTCTTGGCACATGCGCTGTTATCTGGAACTCTTGCCCAATGCGCCGGATGCTCAAGACGCCCGCGATCAGATGCTTCTCTGGCAAGGCAAGGCCAAGCAGCAGGCAATGGCGCCAGCAAAATAGAAGGCGGCGGCAGAAATGTTGAGGTTGGGACACCTTAGTTTGCGAGTTTAAATAGGAAGAACACCGAGATGAGTTACAGAAGATGGACTGCATGCGCATCTGTGCCGGTGTTAATTCTCTTCGCCGCGGTTTGTCCGCTGCGTGCGCAGGACACCGCCGCATGGACTGATTTCCAGCAGAAAGCGGCGGCCTGGCGGGCGCTTCCGGTGAAGCCCGCGCTGTCCGAAAATGTAAGACGGGAGCGAGTGCTGGCAGAGAATGCCTTCCGCGAGAAGCAGCTCAGTTCCGCTGTCGACCACTACGAGGCTGGGTTGAAGATGAATCCGCTGTGGCCGGAAGGCCAATTTAATGCCGCTTTGCTGTACGCCGAGCTGGAAGACTACAACAAAGCTGTTTGGCACATGCGGGCCTACCTCGAACTGGTTCCCGATGCCCCAGATGCTGAAGGGGCCCGCGATCAACTCATCATTTGGCAAGACAAATTGACGTGGATAAGGCAGGACAGCGGGCACGTGGATTGGAACCAGGCGAAAACTTACTGCCAAAATCTGCGCCTTGGCGGCTATTCTGGTTGGCGGCTGCCGACGATTGACGAGCTGGCTGCGATATACGATCCGACACAAGATTCTGTTTTGGAAAGCCTAGGCGAAAGCATTCACTACCATATTAAGCGCGGCATCAAGCTTTCGTATCCATGCATTTGGAGCAGTAGCACCAGTCAAGATCACGGGTTGGTGGACGCTTGGTTCTTCTGCTTCAGCACTGGGCGGCGGCGCCCTTATGCACTCGCCACCGGCAGCTACGCCTTAACCGCGTTGTGTGTACGCCGTTCCGGAGAATGATGGCTTGGCACTTTGTTTGCGCCTCGCCAGAGGATTTGAATGATTACTTTCAATGCTTTGCCTTATCCTCCCAGATGATCATTTGCATGCGAGCGTCTTTGGCGTCTGGTGCGTCGGGAACCAGTTCGAGATAGTGCTTCATGCCATCGGCAGCGTCTGCGTAGTGTTTCAACTCGCCACTAATAAGTGCCAGATTGAACCAGCCCTCCGGCCAAGTATCGAATGCTGCCAGCCCGTTCCGGTAATGCTGAACAGCGCTCTCGAAGTTTTTCTCCTGGACAGCATTCTCCGCTAGTATGCGTTCCTTGACCGCTCCTTCCGGCAGCGAAGGCCGAGAGCTCATGGCGCGCCAAGCTGCGGCGTGTTGCCGAAACTGATCGAAAATCTTCGTCTCCCAGTACGCGGCTTGGCTTTCCTCCTTGGGCACGCCCTTCATCCCATGCCTGTAAACAACGACAAGGGCTTTTTGCGCATCGGTGTAGCCCTGTTCGGCAGCCTTGCGGTACCAGGTAATCGCCTGAGCAAAATCTTGGCGTACGCCCCAGCCCTTCTCGTACAGCGCGCCAAGATTGACCTGGCCGAGCGCGTTACCCTGATCCGCCGCCTTTCGAAACCAGCGCATTGCTTCGGCATAATCCTGCGGCACGCCTTTTGCATCCCGGTACATTATGCCGAGGTTGTATTGTGAGCTAGGGGTTCCCTGATCCGCAGCCTTACGATACCAGCGTACCGCTTCGGCGTAGTTCTGTGGTACGCCCCGGCCGTTTTCGTACATCCAGCCGAGATCGTTCTGTGCGGCGGGGTTACCCTGATCTGCCGCCTTGCGGTACCAGGACGCAGCTTGAACATAGTCCCTTGGCACACCCTCGCCCACGAAGTACAGCGCGCCTAGATTAAGCTGCGCGTCAGCATTGCCCTGATCCGCCGACTTACGGTACCAAGAAGCGGTCTGAGCGTGGTCCCGTTGCACTCCCTCGCCATTGGCGTACAGCACGCCTAAATTAAACTGTGCGTACGTATTGCCTTGGTCTGCCGCCTTGCGGTACCAAGACGCAGCCTGGGCGTAGTCTTGCGGCACGCCTGTGCCGCGGACGTACAGCACGCCTAACTGGAGCTGCGCGCCAGCATTGCCTTGGTCCGCCGCCTTACGGTACCAGGAAGCAGCCTGAGCGTTATCCTGTGGGACACCTTTGCCGTTGGCGTACAGCACTCCTAAGCTAAGCTGCGCGTCAGCGTCGCCTTGCTCGGCGAAAACTCGAAAAGCGTCCGCATCCAGTCCAACCGTATCTTTGTTGATGACCTTGTTGCGCTCGAGCACAGTAACGGCCGATTGCTTCTTTTCTCCCTTGCGCAGGTAGGTGACGGTGATCGTCGTACCAGGTTTGAACGAGTTGATGATTCTTTGCAGCTCCTCGGGCTTTCCCACCGGGGTATTATTGGCGGCAACAATCACATCACCGAACTTCAGGCCTGCTTTATCGGCGGGACCGTTCTTGAGGATTTCGATGAGCTTGATACCCTGACCCTCTGTGCTGGCGGCTTTAAAACCGACTCCTATCGAGCCTGGCTGTGGTGAAGGTGTTTGCGAACCGGCTGTTGCCGCCTGCCCACTTGTATCTGTCTGTGGCGCGGCATTGCCCCCTTGAGCCTGGGCCGGCGGTCCGACTGCAACGGCAATTCCGATCATTAGCAACGTAACCAGCGCGCACCATATATTCTTTCTGCTCATTTGATTCTCCATCGTCGTTGAAAGCAGTTCAGCGTTTCGCCTTGTCTTCCCAAATGATCATTTGCTCGCGCCGCATCTTTGGCGTCTGGGGCATCGGGAAGCAGTTCGAGATAGTGCTTCATGCGATCAGTGGCTTCGGCATAGTTGTTCTGCTCGGCATAAATGATCGCCAGGTTGAACCAGCCCGCCGGCCACATCGGCTGAAGCTCCAGTCCACTCTCAAAATGTTCGATCGCGGAATCAATGTTTTTCTCCTTGAGGAGCTGGAGCGGCCATTTTGCTGTCGCCTTCTTCAGACTTCTTCTTAGCGGCGTGGAGTGGGGTGG